>NZ_JBQFUX010000001.1:0-1604553 GCF_056539405.1 Ruegeria sp. BB5
AAACACCGCCGCCTTCTCACGACACTGCTTATGCTCACCCATAATCCCCAGCGGATACTGAACAGGCATCTCCCAACCCGCAAAATCAACCAGCTTGCCTCCCAACTCAACATGGAGATCGTAGAGAGGAGTGCGTTTTAAGTCAGTCATAGCTGTAGCCTTTCAATCAACGTGACTGGTCACGGACAACCATGACGGTGCAATGCGCGTTGCGCACAACACGGGCCAGGTTCGGGCCAATCTCATAGTTCGGGAAATCGCCTTTGGTCGACGCCATGACGATCAGATCAAAGCCGTCCTTATAGGCAAGCTTCAGAATTTCGCGGTAGACGCTGCCTTCTTCAACATGTACCGGCACATCAGAGGCATTGGCGTGATCCAGTATGGCCTGAACCGCACCCCGCACGTGGTCTTTGGCGCCTGCGCCATAGTTGGCGGGTAGGTTCGGCAACTGGATGATCTCGGGGATGACGGCGACCGTGTGCAGTTCGGCGCCATAGAATTTTGCCTGTTCCAAAGCGACCGGCAAAGCCAGCTTCCACGAGCGGTCGTCAGTGTGATCAATCGGCAGCAGGATTTTCGTGGCCATCACGTCTCTCCTCGAGATAGAAAATTTGTTTCAAAGGCGGGGGGCCGGGTTGGCCCCCCGTTTTATTTTGTCAGTGCCGAAGTTATTCGGCAGGTGAGCCGCCCGGTTCTTCGGATTGGCCGTTCGAGGCAAAGAACTCTTTCGTCAATTTGAAGACGATCGGGCTCAGCAATGCCAGAGCGATCAGGTTCGGGATGGCCATCATGGCGTTCAGCGTATCCGCCAGCAGCCAGACAAAGCCCAGATCTGCAGTCGCACCGAAATAGATCGCAACGATCCAAAGGATGCGGTAGGGCAGCAGGGATTTGACGCCCAGCAGGAACTCAACACATTTCTCGCCATAGAACGACCAGCCAAGGATGGTGGTGAAGGCAAAGATCGACAGCGCGATTGCGATCAGGTGACCACCGCCCGGAAGCGAGGTTGCAAATGCCAGCGAGGTCAGAGCCGCGCCCGACTCACCCGAGGTCCATGCACCTGTCGAGATGATAGCCAGACCGGTGATCGAGCAGACGATGATAGTGTCGATGAATGTACCCAGCATCGCGATTAGGCCCTGATTGACCGGACCTTTGGTCTCGGCTGCTGCGTGTGCAATCGGAGCGGAACCCAGACCAGCTTCGTTCGAGAACACGCCACGTGCCACACCGAAGCGGATTGCGGCCCAGACGGCTGCACCTGCAAAACCGCCTTCAGCGGCAGATGGGGTGAAGGCGTAGGTGAAGACCAGCGACAGGGCGTTACCGATTTCGCCAATGTTGATGATCAGAACCAACAGGCCAGCGACGATGTAAGCGATCGCCATGGCCGGAACCAGCTTACCGGCAACCGCACCGATGCGGGTAATGCCACCCAGGATAACGGCGGCGGTCAGGACCATTAGAATAATTCCGGTGACCGAGGTATTCACGCCGAAATTCGATTCCAGAACTTGAGCCACACCGTTTGCTTGTACACCGTTACCGATGCCGAAGGCAGCAATGGCTCCGAATAGGGCGAAGGCCCAACCCAGCCAGTGCCAATTCGACGACAGACCGTTCTTGATGTAGTACATCGGGCCGCCAACAAAATTGCCCAGCTCGTCCTTCTCGCGATACTTCACCGCGCAGACGGCTTCGGCATATTTGGTGGCCATGCCCACCAGGGCGGTCATCCACATCCAGAACAATGCGCCCGGACCGCCCAGGAAGACAGCAGTGGCCACACCGGCGATGTTACCCGTACCGATGGTCGCCGACAGCGACGTCATCAGCGCGTTGAACGGGCTGATCTGACCGTCACCCTGACCTTCGCGGCCTGCGAACAACAGCTTAAAGCCAGTGCCGATGCGCAGGATCGGCATGAATTTCAGCCCCACCTGCAAGAAGAAGCCGACGCCAAGAATGAGAACCAGCATGAGCGGCCCCCACACGACGCCATTGATGGCCCCTACGATTGAATTTAACGCTTCCATGGTTTCCCTCCCATTTGCGTTTGGATTATGCCCCGTTGGCGATAGCCCGTTGGCGGGCTTGCTTGAGGGCGGCAAAGTCTTCGTCCGCATGGAACGACGAACGGGTCAGCGGGGTTGCTGACACGTGCAGAAAGCCCTTGGAGCGCGCGATTTGCTCCAGCTGGGCGAATTCGTCCGGAGACCAAAAACGATCAATCGGGTGGTGTTTCGCGGTCGGTTGCAGGTATTGCCCGACCGTCAGGAAATCGACCTGAGCCGCGCGCAGGTCATCCATCACCTGGCGAACATCGTTCAGGGATTCTCCCAACCCGACCATCAAGCCGGATTTGGTGAAGATCTCGGGGTTGGCGCGTTTGGCATCGTCCAGCAGCCGCAGCGAGGTATAGTAGCGCGCGCCGGGGCGAACGGACGGATACAGGTGTGGAACGGTTTCCAAATTGTGGTTGAAGACGTCTGGGGCAGCCTGGAACACGACATCCGCCGCGTCGCCTTTACCTAGAAAATCGGGGGTAAGAACCTCGACCGTTGTGCCTGGGTTTTGGTGGCGGACGGCCCGAATGGTCTGAGCGATATGTTCGGCCCCGCCATCAGCCAGATCGTCCCGGTCCACGGATGTGATCACCACATGGCGTAGGCCCAGCTTTTTCACCGCGGCAGCGACGCGGCCCGGTTCAAAGGCGTCCAGCGCATCGGGGCGGCCCGTGGCAACATTGCAGAAGGAACAACCGCGGGTGCAGACCTCACCCATGATCATCATCGTGGCGTGACGCTTGGACCAGCACTCGCCAATATTGGGGCAGGCGGCCTCTTCGCAGACGGTCGCCAGATTGTGGTCGCGCATCAGACGGCGGGTTTCGTAATATTCGGCGCTGTCGCCCTTTTTCTTGCGAATCCACTTGGGCTTACGCGGGATGACACTGTCTGCCTTCTTGGCCTTTTCAGGGTGGCGGGGGCGAAGCTGGATGGTCATCTGGCAGGTCCCTCTTAGGCGTGGATTGCGCGGCCCATGGAGTCAAGGCAGGCTTCTTTGACCGCCTCGCCCATGGCTGGGTGTGCATGACAAGTGGCAGCGACCTCGGCGACGGTTGCGCCTTTGGTCATGGCCAGAACCAACTCGGCAATCAGGTCTCCGCCGTGGGCGCCACAGATGTGGGCTCCCAGGATTTCGCCGCTTGGGTCCGCCAGAACCTTGACTGCGCCGTCGGTGTCGCCGGTCGAACGGGCGCGCGAGTTGGCCATGAAGGCGAACTTGCCAACCGAATACTCGGTGCCAGCCTCTTTCAGCGCTTCTTCGGTCAGACCGACCGAGGCGACTTCTGGGTCGGTATACACGACACCCGGCACGGTGTTATAATCGACGTGACCAACTTGACCTGCCAGCGTTTCCACGCAGGCGACGCCGTCTTCTTCGGCCTTGTGCGCCAGCATCGGGCCGGGCACGCAGTCGCCGATGGCGTAAATGCCGGGAACCGAGGTCTGGAACGTCCCATCCACCTCGATGAAGCCGCGCTGACTTACTGTAACGCCCAGCTCCTCCAGGCCCAGCCCACGGGTGACAGGGCGGCGGCCCACAGCGATCAGGACCTTATCAGCCTCGATCACTTCTTCTTTGTCTTTGCCGACGCGATCAACGGTCAGCACCAGACCGGTATCGGTCTTTTCGACCGTTTTCAGCGCACGACCCAGCTGGAATTTCAACCCGCGCTTGGACAGTGCGCGTTGTGCCAGCTTGGCGATCTCACCATCAATGCCGGGTAGAACGCGGTCCAGATACTCGACCACGGTAACCTTTGCGCCCAGACGGGACCAAACCTGCCCCAGTTCCAGCCCAATCACACCTGCGCCGATCACGACCAGATGGTCCGGTACGCTCTCCAATGCAATCGCACCGGTCGAACTCAAGATGTCCTGCTCGTCGATCTCGATCCCCGGCAGCGAGGTCGGTTCCGAGCCGGTGGCGATCAGAATGTTTTTCGCTTGATAGACATCATCGCCGACCTTGACCTGTCCGGCGGAGGGGATGCTGGCCCAGCCTTCGATATGGTCGACCCCGTTTTTCTTGAACAGAAACGCGATGCCTTTGGTCAGGTCGCCTACGATCTTGTCCTTACGCCCCATCATCGCGGGTACGTCGATGCTGGCCCCCTCGACCGCAATGCCGTGGGAGGAGAGATGTGCAAGTTCGGCATACTTGGCCGAGGAGGTCAGCAACGCTTTGGAGGGGATGCACCCCACATTCAGACAGGTCCCGCCAAGTGCCCCGCGCCCTTCGACGCAGGCCACTTTCAGTCCCAGCTGAGCCGCGCGGATCGCAGCGACATAGCCGCCAGGTCCGCCCCCGATGACAATCAGATCGTAGGTCATGACGCTAACTTTCAGTAGATCGGGTGGCTTGCGCACAGGGCGCGCACTTTTTCACGGGTTGCTCTTTCAACGGTTTCGTCTCCGCCCGGGTTCTGCGTCAGCGCGTCCAGAACGTCACCGATCAGATGGCCGATCTGCTTGAATTCCTCGGGGCCAAAGCCCCGGCTGCAACCGGCCGCAGTACCCAGACGAATACCGCTGGTGATGGTGGGTTTCTCGGGGTCACCGGGCACGCTGTTTTTGTTGCAGGTAAAGCCAGCGCGTTCCAGCGCGGCTTCGGCGTCTTTACCGGTTACGCCAACCGGGCGCAGGTCCACCAGCATCAGGTGGTTTTCCGTGCCGCCCGAGACGATGTCGCAACCGCGTGCCATCATAACGTTGGCCAGAGCCGAGGCACTGTCGATCACGCGCTGCATGTACTCTTTGAATTCGGGTTTCAGAGCCTCACCGAAAGCGACGGCCTTACCGGCGATCACATGCATCAGCGGGCCGCCCTGCAAACCGGGGAATACGGCTGAGTTGATCTTTTTCGCCAGCGCTTCGTCATTGGTCAGGATGATGCCACCGCGCGGACCACGCAGGGTTTTATGCGTGGTCGATGTCACGATATGAGCGTGCCCGACGGGAGAAGGGTGTAGGCCGGTTGCAACCAGACCGGCGATATGCGCCATGTCGGCTAGCAACCAGGCGCCAACCTCATCCGCAATCGCGCGGAAACGGGCAAAGTCGATTTTTTGCGAATAAGCCGACGCGCCTGCAATGATCAGTTGGGGCTTTTCGGCCTTGGCCAGTGCTTCGACCTGATCATAGTCGATCAGCCCCGCATCGGTCAGACCATATTGGATCGGACGGAACCATTTGCCGGATTGCGCCGGTTTCGCGCCATGGGTCAGGTGGCCGCCGGCGTCCAGCGACATGCCCAGAATGGTGTCACCGGGGCTGAGCAGTGCCAGCTTGACCGCGCCATTGGCCTGGGCGCCCGAATGGGGCTGCACATTCGCAAATTCGCAGCCAAACAGCTGCTTCAACCGGTCGATGGCTTCCTGCTCGACCTCATCCACATATTCACATCCGCCATAATAGCGGCGACCGGGATACCCTTCGGCATATTTGTTGGTCAGAACCGAGCCCTGAGCGTCAATCACAGCCTGAGAGACGATGTTTTCAGATGCGATCAGTTCGATCTGTTCGGCCTGACGTGCGCCCTCGCGAGCAATTGATGCAGCAATGGTCGGATCGGCCTGTGTAAGCGACGTTTTGAACATGGTCATCTCCTCTGATTTCGAATCTCCGGTTCGAAACTAAGTTTCCTATAGTGGAATTGGTTCCCTTAAAGCAACATAAATCTCTTATTCGTGAAGTTGCGTGCGACTAAGGGAATATGTAAGCTGGAAAGAACGGGGAGATTTTCATGGGCGAAGACCAAAGAAACGAAGGGGTTACACCCGAAGAACTGGATGAAGGGGCGGCCTTGGGGCGTTCCATCCGCGACGCGCGACGGGAAAAGGGCTGGACTCTGGAAGAGGCCGGGCGTGCGGCAGGTATCGGGCGATCGACCCTGTCGAAGATCGAAAACAATCAAACCAAACCCAGCTTTGAGATCGTGCGGCGGTTGACACAGGCGCTGGATATGAACCCTCCGCAACTTTTTCTTCAATCGGGTCAGTCAGGCATAAACGGTCGGCGGGACTATACCGCTAAGGGGCAGGGTGAGTTCCGGGAAACCGCCACCTATTTGCACGAATTGCTGTGTTCGGATCTGACAAGCAAACGCATGCTGCCCTATGTGGCCACGATACGTGCCCGCGATATCTCTGAGTTTGACCCCTGGATCCGACATTCGGGCGAAGAATTCATGTACGTGCTGAGCGGCGAGTTGATTTTCATCTCGGAACACTACCGCCCTCTGCCGATGAAAGCGGGTGATTCACTGTATTATGACAGCAGCATGGGGCATGGCTGCGTGTCGACCAGTGAAGAAGACGCGCAGGTTCTTTGGGTGTCGTTGGAATAGGTCGTGTACCTGGGAAACTTGGCGTTACCGCAGTTTATCACCTTTCCGGTGTGGCTTGGGTTTCGCGCACAGAAGAACTAAAAACCCAGTTTGTGGAAATTTCAATATTGAGATTAGACGTCTTGGGATAGACCGCTAAAACCTGCTGTGATCCTTTGCTGTCGCGGTTTAAGAACAATCTATGCAGTCAACTTCGTTTAGTTGGCGTCAAACACATTCGTTACCAAACCGCGATTCCGGAACCCCAATACCGCTGAAGCTTGAATTTCCGTGGGGCGAGCAAGAGTTTTGGGGAGGGAGAAACACGTACTTATGGTCGCGTGGTTCTCTTGGCCCTCAGCCCATTGAAAGCGCATATTTGGTGCTTTCCTATTGGGCTCATAAGAAGATTGATGCCGGTGAAAACCCCGACGCCCTCATCAGGCAGGTTTTGGAAGGGAGCGAAAGTGTCGCGGCCGTTGGCGTTGCTGCCTCGATAATACTTTAGACTCAGCATGTCTCCGAAGTCAGTCTTCCCGTCATCGCGAATTTTAGGATTTGGGACATGGACATCAACCGGCAAGCTCAGGAGTTTGGACGTGGACTAAACTTGATGGGCATAGATCCACTGCAAGGTACGACCGACAAAGAACGCGAGGCGCTAAAATATCTTGATGAGAGAACCCACAAGACTCGCACCCTACAAAGCATGGCTCCTATAGCCTTGTTTTCGGCCTCGGATGAGCTGCGCGACGCCTTCAAATCAAAGATTGCCGGGTACGAACATCACCTGCCGATTTATTTCAATGAGGAATTTGGCAACGTCGAGCATATCGAGGCTGTCAGGCGCAATGCCGAAGAGTGGGCACGAATGGTCGAAAGCACCAGCTATCAAATTTTTTCTAAGCCTGACACTGAGGGCATGTCGGAGATTGCATAAGTGCCTCCCCAGCCGACCACGGAAGACGGCAAGAAACAACAGAAAGAGGCAAGGGATAAACTAAACGAATACAATGTGTTCTTTTGGGCAAAGGCGCGGCTCAGTGGCGAAGCTCCTAATCCAGACTAGGCGCCCGAGGATGTAGTAAGTTTCGCCAAGGCGCGGGCTAGACACGATTCATTCTGTTTTTTTGGAACGCGCGGGTGAAGGGGTGCACCAGGCCGCATTGGCAGCTGTGGCCGCGCTTACCCGGTTGTTCCGGCCCTGTCCCGATGGCAAAGCAATAATCGCCATTGCGATACCGGATATCGCTGCATTTGAGCAGGAGGATTTCCTCAATCCGAGAGCCGATTGTAAGAACGATAAGCGGAACCCAGTAGGTCGCATCCCGGATGATAAGCTTGCCTCGTTTCCACCGGCGATGGGCCGAAAGACAGCCGGTGAAAATCGGCGACGTCAGGAACTTTGCCAGGCGTTCTTCGGTCCAGGGTATTTGGATCTTGGGCATGGTCACGCGCACATAGAGCTCATCATTCGGGGCCTGCGCCGCGATGTGCCCTTCGACCTCTTTATAGGACAACGCCTCTGGAGGATTGATGCCGAGGTTCTTGGCACTCTTGAACATACGATTCCGCCCATCCCGATCTCGCTTGATAGTAGTTATGGTGCGGCGTGGAACCAGGTTATCGGCCAGGATCACCCGCTTTTCTGCAACCGAGATATCGTCTCGCCCCCTGATCTCTTCGGTCACCAGGAGGTCATGAGCATCAGCTGCAGAGATCTCGGTCGCCTTCGAGATTATCTTTCCTTCTTTGTTAAAGCGGTTCTTACCGTGACTACGACCTTGGGTGCGGGGTAGTCGGGCTTCCCAAGCAAAGAACTCTTTTTGCCGTTCCTCGTGATCGCCGAGACGGGAATATCGCCGAAGAATTCCAGCGTCAGCTTTTCTAGGGCATTGATGTTGCCCTGAATTGACGGGGTTGGATGGTTTTTCCGGGGTCTGGCCCCAAGCGTGTGAGAGAAGAACGGGCTCCTGAACGAAGCCGTCGAATTCTTGATACCATGTTCTTTGAGCAGTGCACGGCTGGCAGTCCGCACATCGTCGCCATCGGCTACGTCATTCTCGATATCGTTAATGCGCCACTTGAGCGAAATGGCCTGGCGACCGAGGTCCGGCGAGAGCGGATTCGGCAAGGCAAGCGATATCATTTCACTGGCTTTTTTAAGCAGCTCTTGAACTCCCTCCCAATTTCCGCGCCTGGCGGCGCGGCGCAGTTTCTTGTTTTCAGCTTCGAGTTTTTCAATGCGTTCGTTCACATCTTCGTTGGACAGACTACCCATGCTGTTCTGCTCGGCCAGGATCCGGGACAACTCCACCCGGAGGGCTTCATTCAGCAGGGCCTTGGCGTCGGCAGGGGGCAGGGCAGTTGTATTCAGCGTGTCCACGATTTCGATCTCCTTTTGCTCGCAGACCGTGAAGAGCCTTGCGGCTCACATCACGGCGTCGCGCGGGAGATCGGTTCGCAACGAAAAACAGAGAAATGAGTTTGTTTGAGGGTTTGATAAGCTTCTGCGTAGGCGCTTGCGGAAATAGAAATACCGGCCCCTTCTCATAAGGTAGGGTCCGGCGCAGAGCTTGGGTTTTCGGTGGGACGAGTCGGCGCGCTTGCGGGCATAGCGCGCATCGGCATGTGTTACACATCGTTTTTCAGGGACTCTGTAAAGCTCTTATTTTCTTGGATTTTTTGAAGCATGTGGCTGGGGTGGTAGGAATCTTTGCCGTCCGATGAAACCTAAGAGCTTTTCCAACCGGCGGCCGAAACTGGGGCGGTTCCGGGGCATTTCGGGAGGGAACACGGGGCATGCCTGACCGCTAGAGAGGTCGTTAACCCGTGCCGACAATTGCTGACGAGACCGCTAGATCGACCGTTCACTGGCGCTGACTGGACCGCTGACGACTGGTTCCGGGTGCTGACGGGTAGTCGCTGGTGCTGGCGGTTGGGTGGGCTTTGGTGGCGCTGGGGCGATCGTTCGAGCGGATTGCTGTCAACGTCCGCAACGAGCCCATACCCGACCGACATCGTAAATCGAACTATTGTTGTGGCGAGTACCAAATCGGCGAAGTGTAGGCCCGTTCCTGTGTTGTTAATTGGACGCCATCCGGCATGTCTATTCCGAACTTCACTGCATCATACGCCGTCCAGCGAGGGGTCGGAATTTCAATAACCCGGGCATAATAAAATGCGCTTTCCGAGGGATCGAAATCCGGGTCTTCCCACACAGTTCCCAGCTCAGAGGCTCCAATTGTGTTGGTCCACGAGGGGATAGAGAGGTCCACTGTGGTGCCTACTGACGGCAACTTGCCAACGGCATCTGGTTCGCGGGAACCAGACCAGGCCACGTCGTAGACTTTTTCCCGTTGCTCTCCATCTGCATCTAACCAGCCCTTTATGATCTGGATTCGATCCAGGTTTGCTCCCATCGGATCACGAAGCGCATATACCAGAAAGGAAGGTGTGCCTTCACCAGGGTCAAGATCACCACCCATCGGCACCCCTTTGCTGTATCCCACAAGCGCCAAGTCGCGCCGTAACGCATCTTCTTCGGCAAAAGAGTATCCTCCGAACATACGGACGCGCATTCGAGGTCCTGTAGTTGCGTAGGTTTCTCGCCGATGCATCGCATCCCAAATGGCTTCTCGGGAATTCTCCTGCGCCCATACTGCGGTTAGACCGCCAGTAATGTATTGCGACGAAAGCAGCGCAACAGTCCCGTCAGCATAGGTCTTACTGACATGTTGGCTGCGCTCTTCGCTGGGCTCGTAACCGGTAAACTTCCCGAAGAAATTGTCGTTATCTGGAGCCGTTAAACCTGTGTGTGTGTCACTAGCCCCACCCAGGCCAAACTTGAAAGGGTTTACTCCCAAAGCCTTTTCCAAAGATAAGCCTCGAAGTAACCCGGATCGAGCGTATTCACCGGGCAACATTTCTGGCTCTTTCGGAACCGAAGCATCCAGATTGCCGTAATCCCATGTTTCGAAGTCAGCAAATTCATCGTCAGGTGATAGGAACGGGTGGGCCTCACCATCTCCCTTAATCTGCGTTGGTTCGTATAGTCTTTCCCATTTGTTTCGCGCTTCTGCGTATGCGGGGTCTAACGGCACACCATCCGCGAAGTCATCGACTAACGGGAACATCCAGCCGTTAGACAAGTTCCCATTATGTGGAATAGCAAGAACACGCCCGCCTGTCGTTTGTTCATAGTTCTCCAACCACTTCCAAAGATCACGAGGGTTAGGTGACCCCACAGGTGGCGTTGTTGTATAAGGCAGTATCTGTCTTGTGAGCTCAGGGCCATCGCGAAAGATCACATTTCGGTGCAAATTGTTCCCTGCGACGAGAGATGTCCATTCATAGGCGATAAAGGTGCTGAACACGCCCGGATCATTGTACTCTTCCGCGGCATCGATAATTTCGTCCCAAACACGGGCATACGCAGGGTTGCCTGGTTGATAGTTCAGCGCAGGGGAAACCTGTCCTTGCGCAAACGCGGCTGTAAGCTCAAGCGCAGCCGCTAGAGCGGCTTCTCCGCCCTTATTGAATTCTTCATGGAAATATCTGCCTTGCTCATCTGCCAAGATGTTGGGAGCACCTCCGATGATATCGGTAATCGCACCCATAGCATCCGAATGATCTGTAATCATGAAGAAATCGAGAGGCCTCGACAACTTTACAGGTTGCCCCGTGTTCGACACAACTTCTTCGCCACGCGCAAACCGATAGGCATCATGAGGCATGAGGCGCGTACCGCCCCCACCAGCATCCCCGGAAAGACCAGTGTGAACGTGAGTGTCACCAAAATAGACTTGAGTTGGATACGCACGTTCGGCGTAAGGTGAATAAGGTCGACCGGAAGGGCCTGAAAGGCCTGACGGATTTATTGCATCCTGAGCTAGGACTGGGCTCCCCAGAATGAGAGCTGCCGGCAAAACATAGCGAAACAATTTTTCCTCCATAATTGAAGGCACCATAGCATAACTCTGCTCGGGAAGTTATTTCGACTGAGTTCGAAGGTTTGCTAAGTCCGCACAGCCGGCGCTGGTCATGTCGGGACAGACCACAAGCCCGATAGAAAGCGTCGGTTGAGCGGTGTGAGCCCTTTTGCGCCTTTGCTGAGGAGCGAATAACAGATCATCAAGGATGTTAAGTGGGTGGGTACAAGGTTACGATTACGTTTTCTGTTCTCCAAAATCTTAGGCACTCAACAGAGCAGCTTCAACCGCTTTCGCAATACTAAGCAGATCGAGGTCAGCCTCCGGGCGCCCGTCAAGTTCCAACCCCACAGGTAGATGATCCCTTTCTGAAGCACTCAGGGGGATTGATATTCCCGGAGCACCATAGACCCCGGTTGCAGCAACGTTTCGCATGAAAACAGGCAATATAGGCACATATTCACCGTTCAGGAAAACGGCCTCATCAGATCCCTCAATTGGGGGGGCTTCAAGTGGTGCAGTCGGAAAGATCAGGGCATCGAGTCCAAATTCCTCAAACAGCCTTAGATAAATCTGTCTGATCCCATCAATCCTGGCGATTGCCTCACGATAAGTAGTCTCTGATGGCGCGTCGTCACCCAAGACCGAATTGACATACGTGTTCTTGACGTCCTTGCTAGCGATCTTGTCGACCATGTCCTGCAATGTTGTGTTTGGTTGCTTTTGCGCCAGACAAGCAGCCATTGCATTTTTCATTTCGTAAAAACCAGCGGAGAACCCCACTTCGAAAGATGCAGCGCTTATCGGCGATATGTCGACTTCGATCAGGGTAACGCCAGCCTGTTCGAGTTTTGCGAAAGCATCGCTGACAGCGCGAGACACATGGGGCGAAAGGTTCACCATGTAGTCTTTTACTAAACCCAGGCGCAGACCTCGCAGGTCACGAGGTTCAGGCATTGTTTGATGAGTCATAATTGAAAACAGATACGCAACGTCTCCAACGGTTGTCGCCATGGGGCCTGCAACGTCAAACGTCGGGACAGAAGGGACAATGCCGTTCATATCTATCAGCGACGTCGAGGGTCGAAACCCAGCCACGCCTGTCAGTGCGGCGGGAACCCTGATCGAACCCGCGGTATCGGTTCCGAGCCCACCCAAAACGATCCCGGACGCAATCGCTGCAGCGGTTCCACCTGATGACCCGCCCGGGATACGGGTAAGATCGGCGGGGTTTCGAACGGCGCCAAACGCTGCGTTGTTAGACGTCACCCCAAAGGCAAGTTCGTGCATGTTCGCTTTGCCAATAACAATTGCACCCTCGGATGTCAGGTGGGAGACAATCGGGGCCGACTTCGAGGCAACATAATTGATACTCGGGGTGCCTGCTGTGGTCCGATACCCTTCAACATCGATATTGTCCTTGATAGCAAGTGGTATACCCGCCAATCGCCCGGTGTTGCCGCCAGAGCCAATCAACAGATCCACCCGCCTCGCGTCTGCCAAGGCCTTGTCCCGGTCATATGAAATGAAAGCGTTGATTTCACTGTTGGAAGCCATCTCATCAAACGCCTGCTCGACGAGCGAAACCGCCGAGAGCGATCCGCTGCGAACCTGATTTGCTTTTTCAACAATAGAGCCGGACATCTGCTGAATACGTACCAATGTTATGAATGCGTCTGAAGTTTATATTCGTCGATTCTCCGGTCAGCACCAAACTGTTCGACGGGAATTCACTCAAACGCGTAGATGCTTCATAGAATGGGCTAGGTTTTTGCGAATGCTGCAAACGGCAACTTCGTTCGCCTGACGGAAACTCGTCCAGAATGCTTGAATATCCGCTCCCCTAAAAACCGAGCAACTTCCTGCATCTAAATAAAGAAGCAACTGCAGGAGTTTGATCCATGAAGTACCTGTCTGCCCTCGGCGTTCTCGTCGGGGGTTTTCTTTTGCACCCACCGCCCAAGGCTGTCCTGACGACGATGCTCTGGGTGGTTGCTCGGTCTCATCCCGCTATCTCGGCGCTGGTTCTGCTGGCGGTTCTCTGGACGTGGAGACATGGAAGCGACGATGACTGAACTGGAGCTAAACCCCGGCGACGTCGTGGTCGTCCGGGCCTTCAATGACGTTCCTGAACATCTGTTCCGCGTGGATGAGGTGTTTGAAGACTGCTTGACCGGCTTTGCTGTCACCGGCCCACTGGCTGGTTCTTACGGCCAGCCGACCCTAGAGATGATCCTGCGGATCGTCTCAGACACCT
This sequence comes from Ruegeria sp. BB5, assembly GCF_056539405.1. Lineage (NCBI taxonomy): Bacteria > Pseudomonadati > Pseudomonadota > Alphaproteobacteria > Rhodobacterales > Roseobacteraceae > Ruegeria > Ruegeria sp. BB5. The sequence continues at coordinate 13,588 of NZ_JBQFUX010000001.1, forward strand.
GAACCCATCCCAATCCTAAATCTGAAAGGAGGAGACCTATGTCTGCTCATATTCGCTATGCCGATCTGAAGGGCCATACGTGGCTGTATAGACGCAACTAACCAGTTGACGTGGCTCTCGCGCTGGGCGCTCTGGCGTTGAAGCAGAGCCTCAAGACCGGAGATCATAACACCGCCCGTGTCCGAGCCGCGGAAGCCAATGCGCGGTTCGAGACGCTGGTGGAACAGGTTGGGTCGCAGGCAGAAGACGTCCTCTCTGCACCGGAGAACACCGCTGACGTTCCTGATTGGGTCGATCAACCGGAGTCGTCTCTCGTCCGTCTCCGGGCCACTCTGGAGGACTCTGGATGCAATCTCGAGCGGTCTAAGCTCATCAGGCCATCAGCGCCGGTGAAAGTGCCGGTTCGTGACCTGAGCCGGGCCTATCTGAACAAGCGCAGTAACGAACTACGACCCAGCGGGTTCAAATCGGTCCGATACTCTGTCGGGTATTCACTAGTCGCTTTGGTGGCCAGTCTGTTTGCAGCCTGACACGGGATGACGGGCGGGACTTCCTGTCCGCAATAGCCCAACTGTCTCCGATGATCGGCAAGTCGGAACGAACCTGTGGGCTGAACCTGGACCAACTGGTCGCGTACTCGTCTCGTGGGTCGGTGACCATAACGGCCAGAACCCAGCGGCGTATCTGGCCGCAGGTCAATCACTTCCTCGACTGGGTTGTTTATGAGGGGCATCTGGAAGTTAACCCCTTCCGAACCGTTCTGTTCGCCCGGAAGATACGTCCTCAACCCTATGCAGTTCCGAATGACGATGAAGTGTCGCGGTTGCTGGGAGCCAGGGACCGAGGCCTGCATCCGGTTCTGCTGACCTGTCTGTTGACAGGAATGCGAGCGGGGGAAGCGGTGGGGTTGCTTCGGGAAGACCTAGTGACCAAGGGCAATCTCGGTTGCTTCGTTCATGTCCAACCTAACCAACTACGACTGATGAAGACCGACGCGGCGGAGCGACTGGTTCCGGTCCATCCGGAGCTGGATGAGACGTTACGTCAACTGCCTTAATCCGGCCCTCTGTTTCCTGACCTGACCGTGGCGCACATCACCAAAGGCTTCGCGAGACTGAGACGACGGCTGGATCTGGAACGACCGGGACTGGTGTTTCACTCGACCCGCAAGTGGTTCATCACCCAGTGCGAGCGAACAGGTGTTCCTGAGCATTTCACGGCATCTCTGGTCGGCCACCAATCGGCACGGTCAGAGAACGGGATCACCTATGGCATCTACTCGGCTGGCATCAGTGATGAGCAGCGTCGGTCGATCGTCGATCAGATCCAACTCCCGACATGACCTTCCCGGACATTGACGCGTTCGAGGAACGAGCAGCAATTGCCGAATACGATGGCGGTTGCACCCGTAAGGCAGCGGAAAATCTGGCGGCTCGGGCTCAAGGATTCCGGGATGCGGAAGCCTACTGGCAGTGGCTGGCTGACTATGTCGTCCACCGAAGACCACCCTGACAACTAACCCTCGGCGGCCCTTAGCGGGTTGCCGGGGAAGCTCACTTTGTTTTCTTTTTCAGAAGCGGGCGTTGGTTGAAGGTTGGCTGAATGACCGTTCTGCGGACGAAGCGGACAAATATACCATCCGGTTTTCCGCTGCCCGACTCAAGCAAGTAGGCAACCTTTCAACCCTCTGAGCCAATTAGTCGCTTGCTCTTTGCATCGCGTCTTCGAGCTTTTGAATGTCGGCTTGACTCAACTGGGGTCGGTCGATTTTTATCGTTAGCTTTTCCAGTTTCGCGGTTAGTGGGAACGGTGGTTGGTAGTCGTCGTCGTTAACGCCAGTCAATGTATCAGAACCTATGTCAAACGCCTCGTCCCACTGAAGGGTGGTAGGAATAGTGTTCTTCATCTTTTGGGTTGCTACGACTTCGCCATCGACTTTCAGCGTCCCGGTGCCACCCTGACCTAAACCACTGGTGCTTCCATATGCGAGGGTTCCTGGTCCGAGGCCGTCATATTTGAAGTCAAACTCCAGAGTGTGCTTTCCGGGTGCCAAGGCTTCTTTGCCTTCCCATTTGATCCGTTCGAGATTCAACATATTCCAGAGAAAGACTGGCTTGCCATCAAGTAGGTAGAAACCATAACCGGCAAAGCGGCCGCCTGATGTCAAAATCATGCCTTCAGCACCACCTTCGGGCACATCTATCTCTGCTGTAATGGTGTACGAGCTGTTAAGAATACTTGGGGAATCTCCCTGAGGAACCCCAGTCATAGGCCGGACATAAACGAACTCGTTTCGTCCCGCTGCAATGCTTGGCCGAGGCAATGAAATTCTGGACGTGACCGAGGCATCCATCGGGAAGACCTGATACTTATTTGCTTCTTCTATAAATATAGCCTTCAGTTCTTCGATCTTCTCTGGGTGCTGCGCCGCCAGATCATTTCTTTGATTCATATCCGTGGTTAGATCGTAAAGCTCGAGCACTTGATTGTTCAAAGGGTCAGGGTTGGGCGTCTTCGGCGTTTCCCATGGCATCCGGTTTACTTTGGTGCTCAGTAACCAACCTTCGTGATACAAAGCCCATTGTCCCATCATTTCAAAGTACTGAGTTCGGTGACGGCTCGGTGCATCCTTGTTTTTCTCATCGAAAGTATAGGCAAAGCTGGTGCCTTCAATTGGAGATTGAACAATCCCGTCGACTTCCAACGGCGCTTGAATTCCAGTGACTTCGAGGATCGTCGGCACGACGTCGATTACATGCATGAACTGATCTCGCTGACCGCCTTTGTCTGCGATTCCGTCAGGCCATGACACCACCATGTTCTGTCGGATGCCGCCAAGCCTGTTTGCATTCTGCTTGAAGTAATCGAACGGAGTATCAAAAGCCCAGGACCATCCTGCCGACATGTGGTTGTAAGTCTCTTCGGTTCCCCAAACATCGTACCACTGCAACTGCGTTTTTGCAGGCATCTCTGCGATACCGTTGAACCAAGCCACCTCGTTCGGTGTCCCCATCGGCCCGCCCTCAGCCGAGGTGCCATTGTCACCGTTGATGTAGAAGATCAGCGTGTTGTCACGTTTTCCGAGGTCCTCAATTGCGTCGATGACGCGACCTATCTCATGGTCGGTATAGGCCGCATAGGCGGCGAAAACCTCTACCTGTCGAACGAAGAGTTTTTCCTCGTCGTCCGTCAATTGATCCCACGGCTTGATTTTGTCTGCGGGCCAAGGCGACAGCGTTGCATCTTGCGGGACAAGCCCCAACTTTTTCTGGTTCTCAAAAATTGTCTGCCTAAGTGCTTCGTACCCGCCATCAAACAGGTTCATCGCCTCGATCTTCTCGACCCACTCTTTGGTCGGGTGGTGCGGCGCATGCGTTGCACCGGGCACATACTTGACAAAGAAAGGCTTACTTGGCTCGATTTGGTGCAACCGCGAAATGTGGTCAATCGCATCGTCGGCCATTCCGGTAATCAGGTTCCACTCAGGATCACCATCAAACGGGTAAATCGGGGTGGTATTTCGATATAAGTTCGGTTGCCATTGGTTCGCGTCTCCACCAACAAACCCATAAAAGTATTCGAAACCTAAACCAGTCGGCCATTTGTCAAATGGACCAGCCTGGCTCGCCGCAAATGCTGGAGTGTTATGATTTTTTCCAAACCATGAAGTGGCGTAGCCATTGTCTGAAAGTATCCTCCCGATAGTGGCTTTGTTGTCTGGAACAATACTGTTGTAGCCGGGATACCCGGTCGAAGATTCTGAAATCACTCCGAACCCGACCGAGTGATGATTGCGGCCTGTCATCAAGGCTGCCCTGGTCGGTGAACAAAGTGCGGTCGAATAGATATTCGTAAAACTCAAACCCTCTTTTGCCAATTCATCCATCGTATCAGTCGGGATGACGCCGCCAAAAGTACTAGGAATACCATACCCAGCATCATCCAACATGATGAGGAGGATATTTGGCGCGTTCTCAGGTGGCACGACACGCGGCGGCCACCAAGGGGTTGAATTGGTCGCTTGCTCCTCAATTTTTCCCCCAAACACCGGAGGTTCCGGAGGCAATTGCCTGCCATCAATTGTGGTGGTTCCGTCTGGAGAGCCCACTTGCGATTGGGATAGCGCCATTTCGGTAGTGGAAACGAATGAGACCAATACTGCTACAGTTAGCTTCAATCTATTTGTTGCAGGCATTTCTAACCCTCCCTCCACATTGACACACGGTATTGCGGTCAACCTTATTTCCGTCGGTTTCGGGTTTTAGAGCCGCGCTAGACCAAATCCCGTAATGATATTCATATTCAAGAATGTTCTATGTGTAGCACTAGATTTCCTTGGCACGACAATTTTTTTGCGACCGCTATGGGCTCATACCAGTCGTTCGCAACACTTGGATTGAACGAGCGCTCCGCCACTCAACAGCCCCAACCAGCTAGCACCAGCGACCACCCGTCAGCACCCGGAACCAGTCGTCAGCGGTCTAGTCAGCGCCAGTGAACGGTTGATCTAGCGGTCTCGTCAGCACTTGTCGGCACAGGTTAACGACCTCTCTAGCGGTCAGGCATGTCCCGTGTTCCCTCCCGAAATGCCCCCGGAACCGCCCCAGTTTCGGCCACCGGTTGGAAAAGCTCTTAGGTTTCATCGGTTGGCAAGGATTCCTACCACCCCAGCCAGCTCTTCAGAACATGGAACGACGACAGGCAGTTGGAGCTGAACTCGTCGAGAAATGTCCCCGTTTATGCCCCAGTGGTTTCGGGTGTACTGATACCCTCTGACCTCTCATCTTTCCTAACCTCTAGCAGGAGTTCTATGGGGGTGGGGAATAGGTATAAGTAATGAATAGAAACCGGAGGATAGAGAGAACCGAGTATCCTCGTTCCTGATCCATAATACAAAAAGGGAAGAGGAGGTTATGGGGGAGATAGAGGAACCATGGCACTCGCGACCGATCGATGTTTACCGTTAGTCGGATCACCTAGAGGTCGCCGCCTTGATCGACCGCATCTGGGACGAGCATCAGCGTGGAACGGGGTTTGGGAGCACCTCGGGATTTCGAACGCTGACCCCAAAGACGACCTTGTCGGGCTGACAGAAGTTGAGTGTCGCGTTAAGTTCCTTAAAACGGGGGAACGAATGGACAGACGTCTTACCACAGTGCTTGCGGCGGACATTGTCGGCTACTCAGCACTGATGGATCATGACCGTGAAGGTACGATTAGTGCGCTCAGATCATTCCGTGAAGATACGCTCCAATTGATGCTGAAAGCCCATGGCGGGACAATGATCAAAAGCTTGGGCGATGGTTGGATCGCCGAGTTTAAGTCCACATCAGACGCTGCAGATTGCGCCATAGCAATACAGTCGGCGCAGAAACCAGACAATATCAAGCTTCGAATTGGCATCCATACCGGCGAGGTTGTCACCGAAGGTGATGACATTTTTGGTGATGGAATAAATGTCGCTGCTCGTCTCGAAGCTATGGCCGAGCCGGGTCAGGTTTTGATATCGGACACGTCTCACAACAGTCTTGACCGAGGCGACGCGTCCAAATTCGACGGCGGCGAGCAGACAGAACTCAAAAACATCACGCGCCGCATCGGTGTTTGGTGCTGGCCCAAGGGCACTTCAGCCAATCTGTCACCAACGACAGATGTCAGACCTGGGATTGCAGTGCTTCCATTCGACAATATGTCTGGTGATCCCGAACAGGAATTCTTTGCGGACGGCATCACCGAAGACATCATCACAGAGTTGTCTCGCTTCCGCTGGCTGATGGTTGTGGCCCGAAATTCGTCCTTCACTTTCAAAGGCAAAAACACGGATATACGCGAAGTCGGTCGCATACTGGGAGTGCGCTATGTTCTCGAGGGTTCAGTCAGACGAGCTGGTCAACGCGTCCGCATTACTGGGCAGTTAATTGATGCGGAAAACGGCAGCCATCTCTGGGCAGATCGCTTCGACGGCGTGCTTGATGATATTTTCGACCTTCAAGACAAAGTCACGCTGGAGGTCGTAACGGCGATTGAGCCATCTCTAAGGCACGCCGAAACCAACCGTGCGCGTGCAAAACCTACTGATAATTTGGAAGCTTACGAACTTTACCTTCGAGCGCAGTCGCATTTCCATCTTTTAACGGATGAAGACAACCGAGAGGCCATACGTTTGACGACCCTCGCATTGGATCGTGACCCAGACTATGCGACCGCATCAGGTTTGTTGGCTTGGTTGCATATTCAACGAATGGTTCAAGGGCTTGAGCCTATTGGCGAAGGGGCGAAAGAGGCCGTAAAGGCAGCCGAGCGGGTACTGCTGAGTGATCGTGCAGACGGGATCGCGCTGGCGTATGCTGCGCATTCAATCTCAATGCTGGCGCGGGACTTGCCACGCGCGCGCGTTGCTTTCAAACAAGCTCTCGAGCAAAACCCAAACGCAGCAACAGTTCACATGCTGGCATCCATCAACCTTTTTCTTCTTGATCGGCCGGAGGAGGCACTAAGTCACGCGATTCAGTCTGTCGACCTGAGCCCGCACGATCCGTTGCGCCATGCTGCTTACATTGCTCAGGCAAGCGCACTCTTTCATCTTGGGCGCTACGAGGAATCGGTTAAGGCTTGCCGAGATGCCTTATCTGTGCGTTCAAACTTCGTAATGAGTCATCTCATGCTGATTGCTGCTCTAGGACACCTCACCGACGATGATGCGGCTCGCGAAGCGGTTGCGGATCTTCAGGCGTTGAGCCCAGGGCTGACCGTAACCTCGGCACAGACTCAATTACCAATATTCACTGTTCCATCTTGTGCAAACAATTGGCGTGAGGGTTGGTTAAAAGCAGGTTTACCACAATAAGTAATCAGTCGCGATGTCATGAACGCTTGAACTTTAATTGGCGAGGTCAGAGGACGTCAGAGCACCCGAAACCACTGGGGCACAAACGGGGGCATTTCTCGGAGGGTTTAACCCAAAGTGCCTGTCGCTGTTCCATGTTCCGATGAACTGGCTGGGGTGGTAGGATTCGAACCTACGATACACGGTACCAAAAACCGCTGCCTTACCACTTGGCTACACCCCAACGGTGAGGCGCTGTCTACGATTGTTGGTTGGAGGGTTCAAGGGCTTTCGAGTGAAAAAAACTGACTTGGAGCAAAAATTTTTTTCCACGCTCGCGACGATCCAAATTGGCGAGATTTCCGGTCATGGATTGCCTATCTGGAAAAGGATTTATTGGTCACAAAGCCTATGTGAAAGGTCTGAAAGTGTTGAACACGGCCACTGTGTTCAAAGGGCGGAGGGACTTTCACCCACGTTCTGAGCGGCGTTTTGAAGCTGGGAAATACATTGACTTGGAAATTCGCCCCGGATTTGCAAACGCCTTTCATTTGCAGGGAGCGGCATCTAAAATATTGAAATTAAATTATAAAAAAACGAAACTGGGTTGTGGAATTCCTTGAAAATACGTAGCAATGCAAATGAACCGGTACCCCGTGTCACAGGAGACGAAGATGAAGCTGAACCCGAATGTCGCAGAAGCACTGAACCGTCAAATCAACAGTGAACTTCAGGCATCCTACACCTACCTTGCGATGGCCGCATATTTTGAATCGCAGGATCTGCCAGGATTCGCGCAATGGTTCCGCGGTCACTCGGTTGAAGAACAAACACATGCCATGCGTATCTTCGATTTTGTGGCACAGCGTGGCGGGAGAATCGAACTGGAAGGCATCGACACACCCAAGATGGACTATGACTCGCCGGTCGAGGCGCTGGAATATGCGCTTGCCAACGAGGAAAAGGTCACAGGTCAGATCAATGCGCTGTTTGAACTGGCGCACGGGGTCAAGGAATACAGCACGCAAAATATGCTGAACTGGTTTTTGGCCGAGCAGAACGAAGAAGAAGACTTGTTTGGCAAGATTCTCGACAAGACCAAGGCGGCCAATGGCGATAGGTGGAACCTGTTGCTGTTGGACAAGGATATGGGCACGCGAACCACCCAGGCTACGGAATAGGCGACGGGGCGGCTGTGGTCGCCCCGTTACTCGCGGATTTCAGAGGGGTCGACTCCCCATAGGCTCGATTTCCGAGCCCAGCCGCGGTAACCGCCAGCAGAGATTTGGCACCAGTCCAGGCTGCAACTGCCTAGGCGCGCCACCACCCCGGATTCGAATTGGGCACTGATCTGCGCATTTGGGTCGGGGCTGGCATAGACAGGCAGCATTTCGGATTCGATCAATACGGTCCGCACGCCGGACAGTAGGGCATAGTGAACCCACCCGCCGGCACCGTCACGGTCCTGAACCTTGCGCCAATTGCCGTATTCAGCCGTGATTTGCAGCGGCATGCCGCGCCGTTTAAACACCCAGTCGATTCGATGTGTTAACGAAGGACCACGCCGAACATTGCCCTCGGCGGCCTTCATCGAAACATATCTTGGCAATGGCAGGTTGGTCACAGGGCCGCGGGCATCCTGTGCGCTGGCAGCCAAAGTGCCCAGCACAAACAGAAATACGGACAAAACCACCAGAAGGCGGCGTTTTACCGATAGAAAACCACTCACTGACTGCCTGCTCTTGTGCCTGTTGATTTGGTTTCGAAAAAAGGTCGTCTCAATGCGTTGGGGTTCTTGTGCCCCGCCTTATCCTGCGCCACGATGCCATGGCGCGCGAAGGTTTGCAAAGCGATGGGAGGGCGGAAGTGCCAAGAGAACGTCTGAGTGTTGTTGTAACGCGACGGTTGCCCGAGGCAGTGGAAACCAGACTGAGCGAGTTGTTCGACGTCCAGCTGCGCGAGGATGACACCCCCATGTCGCGCGAAGAGCTGGTCGCAGCAGTTCAGAGTGCAGATGTCCTTGTTCCAACGGTGACCGACACAATTGATGGCGGTTTGCTGGGGCAGGCGGGCGAAAACCTGCGCTTGATCGCCAATTACGGGGCCGGTGTCGACAATATTGATGTGTCGACGGCGCGACAGAGGGGCATTCTTGTTTCCAACACCCCCGGTGTGCTGACAGACGATACGGCCGATATGACCATGGCATTGATCCTTGCGGTCACGCGGCGTTTTCCCGAGGGCGTTGGTGTGATGCAACGGGGGGATTGGACCGGCTGGGCGCCGACCGCACTGTTGGGTGGGCGGATCGGTGGACGTCGCCTTGGCATTCTGGGCATGGGTCGGATCGGCCAGGCCGTGGCCCGCCGTGCCCGTGTCTTTGGAATGCAGGTGCATTACCACAATCGTCGTCGCCTACGCCCTGAGGTCGAAGACGAGTTGGAAGCCACCTATTGGGAAAGCCTAGACCAGATGGTCGCTCGGATGGATGTTCTTTCAATTCATTGCCCGTCGACCCCGTCTACCTTTCATCTGATGAACGCGCGTCGGTTAAAGCTGCTGAAGCCCTCGGCGGTAGTTATCAACACCTCTCGGGGTGAAGTGATTGACGAGAATGCGCTCACGCGCCTGATCCGATCGGGTGATATCGCAGGCGCGGGGTTGGATGTCTACGAACATGGCACTCAAGTGAACCCGCGTTTGCGGCAATTGCCTAATGTTGTTCTGCTGCCTCATATGGGATCGGCCACGCTGGAAGGCCGGATCGAGATGGGCGAGAAAGTCATTATCAATATCAAGACCTTCGAAGACGGGCACCGCCCGCCGGATCAGGTTGTGCCATCCATGTTGTGACGCACCCGCGCCGAAGGAACAATTTTTTCAGGAGGATACGATGCGACGAAATCTGATATCAGGATTGTTTGTGACGGCATTGACCTTTGGCGGGGCGTCCTTTGCGCAGGAAACAGCGGATGCGGTAGCACCCGAGGGTGCCTCGGACGGGCAGGTTCAGGGCCTGACCGACGAAGTGATTGCCTCGCTTGAGGCGAAGTTGGCTGGTCAGCCCGTAACTTCGCAGAACTGGATGGTTGCTGCGGCGAACCCGTTGGCCGTTGAGGCTGGAGCCAAGGTTCTGCGGGCCGGAGGGTCTGCGGCGGATGCCATGGTCGCGGTGCAGGTTGTGCTGGGGTTGGTCGAGCCTCAATCCTCGGGCCTTGGTGGCGGCGCGTTTCTGGTTTGGTACGATGCGGCAACTGGCAAGTTGACCACGCTGGATGGGCGCGAGACGGCTCCGCTGGAAGCGAACCACCGCCTATTCCACGATGAGAATGGTGAGCCCTTGCAATTCTACGATGCCGTGGTGGGGGGGCTGTCAGTCGGTACGCCCGGTACGCCAGCGTTGCTGGAAGAGGCGCACCGGCGTTGGGGTCGCAGCCCGTGGCCCAGCCTGTTTCAGGATGGCATCACGCTGGCGGATGAAGGGTTCCTTGTATCTCCGCGATTGGCCACTTTGGTCGAGGCAGATGCTGAGAGGTTATCGCGTTTTCCTGTGACGGCTGAATACTTCCTGCCCGGTGGTACGCCTTTGCAGCAAGGTCAGCGCCTGATGAACCCGGACTATGCGAACACGTTGCGTGTTTTGGCCAGTGAAGGGTCGGCCGGGTTCTACGGCGGTGAAATCGCCGCCGGCATCGTCAGCACGGTGCGCGGAGCGCCCGGAAATCCCGGAGTTCTGTCCGGCGTAGATCTGGCGCTGTATCAGGTGATTGAACGCGAACCGGTCTGCGCTGCCTATCGTGTTTATGAGGTTTGCGGCATGGGGCCGCCCTCATCCGGGGCGCTGACGGTCGGTCAGATCCTTGGCATGCTAGACGGGTATGATCTGACCGCGATGGGCCCCGAGGATGCGAATGCTTGGCGGTTGATCGGCGATGCGTCGCGTTTGGCCTTTGCGGATCGCGGCCGTTTCATGGCCGATCACGACTATGTGCCGATGCCCACGCAGGGTCTGGTCGACCCCTCCTATCTGTCTGAACGCGGGCAACTGCTGGGCGGCGAGGGCGCGTTGATCGAAGCGACCCCGGGCAATCCAGAGTTCGATCACGCGTCGAACTGGGCGGATGATGTTTCGCTCGAGTTGCCCTCGACCTCGCATATCTCGATTGTCGACCAATATGGCAATGTGCTGTCGATGACCACGACGATTGAAAACGGGTTCGGCTCACGGTTGATGACCAACGGGTTCCTGTTGAATAACGAGTTGACCGATTTCTCGTTCAAAACCCACAGCGATGGTGTTCCGATTGCTAACCGGTTAGAGCCCGGCAAGCGGCCTCGTTCTTCGATGAGTCCGACGATAGTCATGCAAGATGGCAAACCGGTATTGGCCATCGGATCACCCGGTGGAAGCCGTATCATTGGCTATGTCGCCAAGTCGATTATCGCCTGGGCTGATTGGGATATGGATGTACAACAGGCGTTGTCACTGCCGCATCTGGTTAATCGCTTTGGCACCTATGATGTGGAACAGGGCACCGCAGCCGAAGGTTTCTCGGACCCATTGATCGAGCTGGGGTTCGAGGTGAACCCGCGCGATCTGACGTCTGGCCTGCATGCGATCGAGATCGGAGAGGTCCTAACCGGTGGCGCTGATCCACGTCGCGAAGGCATCGCGCTGGGCGAATAAAAGGAAAATTACATGGTGCAGGCAGCAGCGTTGCCGCGAAACGAGGCCGGGATTGAAACGGCTGTCGGTATTCTAAAGCAGAGGTTTGGTGATCGCCTGCAAACCGGCGTTTCAGTCCGAGAACAACATGGCCACACGACAACCTGGATCAACAATCAGCCCCCGGACGCGGTGGTTTTTCCCCGTTCGACCGCGGAAGTATCCGAGATTGTCAAAACCTGTGCTCAGCACAAGGTGCCGGTGATCGCCTTTGGCACCGGCACATCGCTGGAAGGGCATGTGAACGCCCCGGCGGGTGGTATCTCGGTCGACCTGGGCCAGATGGATCAGGTGCTGGCCGTGCATGCAGGTGATCTGGATTGCGTCGTGCAACCAGGGGTGACGCGAGAAGACCTGAATACCCATCTGCGCGATCAGGGCCTGTTCTTTCCCATTGACCCCGGTGCCAATGCATCGCTGGGCGGGATGGCGGCAACGCGGGCCTCGGGCACCAACGCGGTGCGCTATGGCACGATGAAGGACAATATCCTAAGCCTTGAAGCGGTCATGCCCGATGGTCAGATCATCCGCACCGGCCACAGGGCACGGAAATCCTCGGCCGGGTATGACCTGACCCGCTTGCTGATTGGGGCCGAGGGCACGCTGGGCATAATCACCGAACTCACCCTGCGCCTGCAGGGTATCCCAGAGGCGATCACCTCGGCCCGGTGCTCCTTTCCAACAGTTGATGCGGCCTGTCAGGCGGTGATGATGACGATCCAATACGGCGTGCCCGTGGCCCGGATCGAGCTGTTGGACGAACTGTCAGTCAAGGCAGCCAACGCCTATTCTGGGCTTAGCCTGCCGGAAACGCCTTTGCTGCTGTTGGAATTCCACGGATCGGAATCCGGCGCGGTTGAGCAGGCCGAAACCTTTGGTCAGATCGCTGAAGAGTTCGGTGGGACGGATTTCGCCGCCACCTCAACAACGGAAGAGCGCAACAAGCTGTGGCAGGCCCGGCATGATATGTATTGGGCCAGCCTGCAATTGCGCCCCGGTGCGCGGGGGATTTCCACCGATGTCTGCGTTCCGATCTCGCGCCTGGCGGAATGCGTCACCACGACCCGGGACAAGGCCAAGGAACTGGGCCTGATGGCACCGATCGTGGGGCATGTGGGGGACGGGAATTTTCACACTCTGCTGTTGATCGACATGGACAACGCCGATGAGGTGGCGCGGGCGGATGGGTTTGTCGGTTGGCTGAACGATCTGGCCATCTCGATGGAGGGCACGTGTACCGGTGAGCATGGAATCGGGCAGGGCAAGCGACCCTATCTGATCAAGGAACTGGGCGCGGCGGTCAGCTATATGGATGCAATCAAAAAAGCACTCGACCCGGACAACATCATGAACCCGGGGAAAATCCTGTCGAATGCAGATTTCGACCATCGTTAAAATTTCGGGCTGAAAGCCACAAGGCTGCCCAAATTCCATTCTATCTTTCGCAAAAATGAGCAGCGATTGATTTTGGAATCTCAGATGGGCATTTTGCGGATTTTTGGTTTTATGGTGGTCGTAATATCGACTATTGCGGGCCTTGATTATTACCAACAGGGCAAAAAGCACGAAGGCACTTTGTCCGTCAGTGGTTATGTCGAATCGATCAAGCACCGTTTTGCGCAACAACAGGAAGAGCGTGAGGTCAAAGCCGTTGAACGTAACCGGAAAAAACGCTGGAAAGCCGGGGCAAAGTCTTATCTGCCAGCGGCCAGCGCCGGATGGGCACAATTTGAGCTGACCCAGATGGACAGCGCGCCCGTCGATACGGTGCTTTCGAATTATGCCCCCATCCCCCTGATCAGTTCGGTATCTGGTACGGCTGAACTGATGCGTCTGGTGAAAGGCGGCAAGAAAGGGATCGCGCGCAAGCTGAGCGAAACCGGGCTGGTATATGCCAAAGGTGATGAGGTCGTCTGGTTCGACATCAGCCTCAAACCAAAATCGGCGAGTAACTCGCTGGCGGGCATGGCCCTTTCGCGGCAGCAAAATTTCATGTCGCATACCGCGATCAAACAGGGTTTTGCGGTGATTGACGGTGTCGCATTCATGGAAATCACTCAGGAGCTGACCAATCCCACCGAAGCGGTGGATTATCGCAGGATCATCGGGCGGATCGGGATTGACGAAGAGGTTGTGATCCGGATGGGCACTAATGCCGATGACGCCACGATTCTAGAGCTTTTGGAGGCCGTCGATTATGCCGCCCTTAACACTTTACTGACTTATCCGTCGCTTGTGGTGGGGCAGGGTGTTTCGGTCCAGCAAGACCGCCAGCCAGAGGTCGCCGAAAAGATGGATCAGCTGTATAAGGAAATGCAGTTGGTTCAGGAAAAGATCACCGATGAAAAGCTCAAGAATCTGGATGTCACGGCCATGATGGTCAATTCGTTGACGGCGTCGGATTTCAACAGCGATGGCATCATGGATATTACCGGGGGTGAGGTATTCGAAAATCAGGACATCCTGCAAATCGGGTATGGTCGGGCGCAAAAACTGCTGTTGGATTCTGATCAGCGCCAGGCGGCTTTGGCAGAAGATGACCAGGCCGAAGGATCGGGTTTTTTCAACAGGCTGAAAAACAAACTGCCAGCCTTTGCAGCGCCCAAGTACAAGGATACGGCAGTGAAACCGGCTCCGAAAAAAACCTCGCAACCAGTGCGCGTGCATAAGGGCGGGCTGGGGACGTCCTGCGCGCAGGTTGGCAGCATCAAGCGGTGTTCAGCCTCGGGGCAATAACGCCAATCACGATGATTCCGCAGTCTGTTTACGGTGGCGGGTCGTTTTTTTTCTCTCACTGGTCGGATGAATGTCGCGCCGGGTGCTTCAAATGCGCCATATGGTGTCAACTGAATTCAAGGGGAGACGCCCGGTTATGAAAACCCAAGTCAAAGCACTGGTTGTTGGCGGCGGCGCCGTTGGGACCTCGATTGCCTATCATCTGGCCAAAGCGGGTTGGGATGATGTGATGTTGATTGAACGGGATGAGCTGACGTCCGGCTCGACCTGGCACGCCGCTGGCCTGCTGCCGTTGTTCAATATGTCCTACGCGACAACTCACATCCACAAATACTCAGTCGACTTCTACAAGACGCTGGAGGAAGAAACCGGTCTGAACGCAGGGTTTGCCGTGGTCGGCAACCTGCGCATGGCCCAAACGCAAGAACGTATGGACGAATACATGCTGTATGCGTCCACCGCCGAGACCTGCGACGTTGCATATGAATGGCTGACCCCGGACCAGATCAAGGAACGCTGGCCGCTGATCGAGACGTCGGACCTGAAGGGCGCGATTTACCACACTGAAGATGGTTACATTAACCCGGCCGACGTGACGCAGGCTATGGCCAAAGGCGCCCGTCAACGCGGCGTCGATATCGTCCGCAAGATGCAAGCCGATGCGTTCCACTGGAACGGTACCCACTGGGAAGTCACCTGCACTAAGATGGTCGAGAAGGGCGGCAACCTCATTCCTTCGGATGAGCAGGTTGTTATCACCGCCGAGCATGTCGTCACCGCTTCCGGAAACCACGCGCAGCGCACGGCCAAGATGCTGGGCATCAAAATGCCTGCGATCCCGGTCGAGCATACCTTTATCGTCATGGATAAAGACCCCGAGCTGGTCAAATGGCGTGAAGCTGGTAACCCCGAACACCCTGTTGTCCGTGATGCTGACAACGAATCTTACGCCCGCGAGGAACGTGGCGGCTGGATTCTGGGTATTTATGAACACGGCGCGCCTGCGCAGTTCGAACACGGCGTGCCGGACAGCTTTCGCGCGGACCTGTTCCCGCTGGATTTGGACCGGATTGCTGATCAGTACATGGCGATGGCCGAACGCGTGCCGTCCTGCGCCGAGTCTGGTCTGAAAGACGATTTCAACGGCCCGATCTGCTATACCCCCGATGGCAACCCGCTGGTTGGTCCGGCTCCGGGCCTACGTAACATGTGGCTGGCTGAGGGCTTCAGCTTTGGCATCACGGCTGCAGGCGGCACTGGCTATTATCTGGCACAGATGATGGTCGATGGCGAAGCCGAGATCGACATGGCCTCGTTGGACCCCAAGCGCTATTCCTCGAGCTGGATGACCACCGAATTCGCGGCGCGCAAGAACGAAGAATGCTATGAGCACGTCTACATCCTGCACCACCCGGATGAAGAGCGTGAAGCCTGCCGTCCGCTGCGGACTGTTCCGGCCTACGACCGTCAGAAAGCACGCGGCGCGCAGTTCGGTTGGGTTAACGGATGGGAACGTCCGAACTACTTCGGTCCCACCGATGCACCAGATAACTTTGATAAGGAAAGCCGTTCGTTCCGTCGTGGTGGCTGGTGGCAATACGCCGTCGAAGAGGCCAAAGCGATCCGTGAAGGCGTGGGTCTGGTCGATGCGTCCGCGTTTACCAAGCATGTCGTCAAAGGCCCCGGTGCTACCCAGTTTCTGGACTGGTTCACCTGCAACAAGCTGCCCAAGGTGGGTCGTATCAACCTGACCTACGCGCTGACCTCGCATGGCACCACCCGAACCGAATACACCATCGTCCGCAATGGCGAGAACAACTACTACATCGTTTCAGCCGGCGCCTGGACCGAGTATGACGCCGACTATCTGCGTAAGGCGGCTGAGGACAAGATGGATGAGTTCGGCTATGTCGAAATCCAGGACGTGACCACGCAGTGGGGCGTTTTTGCCATCGCCGGACCCAAGTCGCGTGACGTTCTGAAAGAGGTCATCAAGGACGCCGATCCGGAAACCGCGCTGTCCAACAAGCGTTTCCCGTGGCTGTCGGCCCGTCAGATCGAACTGGGCATGTGCCCGGTCAACGCGATCCGAGTGGCCTATACCGGTGAACTGGGTTGGGAACTGCACCACCCGATCGAGATGCAGAACTACCTGTTCGACTTGCTGGAAAAAGCGGGTGAGAAGCACGGTATGAAGCTGGTTGGTGCGCGCGCCCAGAACTGGTTGCGTCAGGAGAAATCCTATCGCGCCTTTGGAACCGAACTGGGCCGCGACGCGACCCCGCTGGAAGCTGACCTGCCGCGTTTTGTCGACCTGTCAAAGGACTTCCACGGCAAGGCCAAGCTGGAAGAAACCGGCGTGCGTGTGAAGTGCTGCACTTTGTTGATCGACGGACCGGACGATGCCGACCCGTGGGGCCGCGAGGCGCTGTATACGCCAGAAGGCGAGCGTGTGGGCCGTCTGACTTCGGGCGGCTACTCGGTGGCGTTCGAAAAGTCCATCGGTATGGGCTACGTGAAACCTGAAATGGCAGTCGAAGGCACCAAGCTGAAGGTCAAAATTCAGGACAAGCTTTGGGATGCGGTCGTGACCTGCGACAGCCCCTACGATCCGAAAAACGAAACCATCCGCAAGGACGGTTAACCCGGACAGAGAACAGGCGGCGCAGAGGTGCCGCCTGTTTTGCTAATGGCCCGGCTTTTCCGCGATAAAGGCCAGATTGTTCGCAGGCATCTCGACCATCCCGACGACGGTCAGGTTCTGGGCGCGCATCAACGCTGCAATGTCTTCATCATTCTTATACCCGATCTCAGCGTCTTGCTGGACCAGAGCATCGTGAAAGCGTTGGTCGCCATCGCTGGTCAATTGCCCCGAACGTTTGAATGGTCCGTACAGGATAAACCGCCCCTTGGGGGCCAACGCCTGCGCGGCTTCGGTCACCAGCATTTGTGTTTCCGGCCAGCTGATCAGATGCACCAGATTGATCAGGACGATCAGGTCCTGACCGATGAACTCGGTGTGCCAACCTTGCGCTGTGGCGTCCAAAGCCACTGCGTCCACAACGTTGGGCAGATCGGCAGCATAGGCTTTGATGCTGGTTATCCGCTCGACCTCGACTTCGGTCGGTTGCCAGATGAGGTTTGGCAGGCACTGGGCGAATGCGCTGACATGCTGGCCGGTGCCGCTGGCAATTTCCAGCGCCCGGCCTGCCTTGGGGGTCCATTGAGCCAGTAGGTCACACAAAGCTTCGGCATTGCGGGTCGCGGCAGGGGCGACAAGCCGCCCGTCCTGACCTTCGGTGGCAACGCTGGCGTTGGAGGGGAGGGTTCTTTTGCTCATCGACGCAACCTTTTCGGGCTGAGGGCAGCAATGATTTCAGGGTCCAGTTCAGATGTCGCGCCGGTTGTCAGATCAGCAACCAGTTGCGAAGCCGCCGGAGAGGTCTGGAACCCATAGCCACCCTGACCCGCAGACCAGACAAAGGACGGATCAGACGGATCGGGCCCCAATACCAAAGTTCCATCCGGCGCGAAGCTGCGTAGCCCTGCCCAGTTTACCTCAACCCGGGTGACGGGTTCGGTCACCATCTCTTCGTACCGGGCCAGCCCCTCAGCCAACACCATGTCATCGGCGTAGGCATCCTGCGGTGGTACGGGGTCGGCCTCGCATGGGGAAACCAACAGTTTGCCCGCATCTGGCTTGGCATACCATGTCTCACCCGCGCCCAACATCATCGGCCAGCCGCCCAGGTCATGCCCGCCGGGGGCAGGCAGCCGCGCCATCGACCTGCGTTTCGGAATTATTCCGATTGGTGCAATCCCCGCCATCACGGCGATCTCGTCAACCCAAGGGCCGGCAGCATTGATCAGGATGCGGGCTTCATAGACTTCCCCAGCCTCGACGACCCAGCGCCCATCCTTGCGAATGGCGGTGACCCTGGCCTTGGTCACCACGTCACCGCCATTGCCGCGAACGGTGCGGGCGAAATCCTGCAACAACCTGTCCGTGTCGATATCAAATGCCCCACTGCTGAGCGCTGCGAACCCAAGAGTGTCGGGGTTCAGGATTGGCACACGTGCCAGCGCCTGTGCCGTTGGGATCACCTGCATATTCAGATCATGGACGTCCCGTTCAAAGATTTCGGCCTGATCCTTACCACCAACCAACATCAGATCGCGGGGCGTCAGATACCCGCCGTTTTCAGCTCGCATAAACGCGGCACTGGCCCTGTTCAGCGCAACGACGGAGGGCGGACCATAGTTTTCCTCGAACAACGCGGCGGACCGGCCAGACGCGTGATAGCCCAACGCATCCTCAGCCTCGAGCACAGTTACCCGACCGTGATATGACAGGCGTGCCCCGGCGCTCAGACCGGCGATACCGCCGCCTATGACAAGAAAATCAATCATATGTCCCCTTTTCACCGCGTACCTATTATGGCGAAACCGATCGTCCTAACCTGTCTGGAACTCTAAGCAGTCTTGAATTTGCGCATCAACCCATCCAAAGAAGTAACAAGCAATAACAGGAGGGCAGGGTGAGTACCGCAGATCTACACCCGATGGCCACGGGGCATATTCCGTCCTACGTGACCCAGGCGGACGGCAGTGATTTTCTTTTAACGTTCATGTTTGTGTTTACCGTTTTGGTGATTGTTCTGATCGGGGTTGGATATTTCACCCTGCATTCGATCCCCGAAAAGATAGCGCACGAATCCAACCACCCTCAGTTCCAGTTGGTCGGGATACTGGCCTTGCTGGCGCTGTTCACCCATAACGGGTTGTTCTGGGTCGCCGCCATTCTGGTGGCTGGGTTCCAGTTCCCCGATGTGGCCGCTCCACTCAGAGCCATTGCGGATGCAATCCGATCTTTGGGCAATCAACGCTCCGAAGACCCCGCACCGGCCCAACCCACCGAACCCACCGCGCAGCAGGAGCATTAGAATATGCTTGAGACATTGATGTGCGCGCTGGTGACGGTGCTGCCCGACTATCTGTTTCGCCGCTACGTTCAGGGTAAGCGGATCGGGCATGAAATCACGCTTTTCACCATGTGGTACGAATTGCGCTGGGGTCTGACCACTTGCGCCATTCTGGCGCTGACGGTGATCACCACGCTGTTTTATTTTCATCCCGCCAGCAAAACCGCGGCCTCGTATTTCCGCACCGTGACGATCCTGCCACAACTGGGTGGTCGCGTATCCGAGGTCTATGTGAAAAACAATGAACCCGTGACAGCGGGGCAGCCGATCTTCCGGATCGAGGATTTCACACAGAGAGCCATGGTCGAGGCCGCGCACGCCGATATAGCGCAGGTTCAGGCATCGCTCAGGGTGGCGCAGACCGACCTGGCCGAGGCTGAGGCTGGCATCGCCGGGGCACGCGCTGCGTTGGATCAGTCGCTTGAAGATCTTGAACGCAACACCACGCTGCGGGACGAAGGGTCCAGCGCCGTGCGTCTGGCCGAGATTGACCGGCTGGAAAACCTGGTGGCCGAGCGTGAGGCACAATTGCGGGCCGCCGAGTCACAGCGCGCAGCAGTCGTGCAGCAGATCGAGGAGTTGATCCCCGCTCAACTGGCCAGCGCCAACGCTCAGCTGGACGCTGCCCTGACCGAGCTGGACAAAACCGTGATCAGCGCCGGGGTCACTGGCCGGATTGAACAGTTTGGCCTGCAGGTCGGCGACTATGTCAGCCCTCTGTTGCGTCCGGCAGGTATCTTGGTGCCGTCACACTCGGGCCATGATCGGTTTCAGGCCGCGTTCAACCAAATGTCCGCGCAAGTCATCAAACCGGGCATGATCGGAGAGCTGGGTTGTATGACCAAGCCGTTCACCGTGATCCCGATGGTCGTGGTTGAGGTGCAGGATGTTATCCCCTCGGGCCAAATTCGCCCTTCGGATGAGCTGCGGGATGTGCAGGCCAATACCAATCCCGGATCAATCCTGGTGTATATGGAGCCTCTGTACAAAAGCATGGCCGATGACATCCCGCCGGGCAGCAACTGTCTGGCCAATGTCTATACCGACAACCACGAACGGCTAGAGCATGAGGATTTGGGTTTCTGGAAATCTGCAACGCTGCATGTGATCGACACGATTGGCGTTGTTCACGCTGCGGGCCTGCGCCTGCGTCTGATCCTGATGCCGGTGAATACGCTGGTTTTGACCGGGCACTGATTTCTAAAGGTTCATCTCGTCACATTTGACGGGATGGACCTGAGATTCGAAGGGCTCGTTTGACCGCGATGGGTTGTGGAAATGTCATTACCCAATGCTCCTGTTTGACGAGTTGCATGAATGGCCTGTTTGCGAACAAAGCTGACCTTGGACAGTGCACTCGGATGGGATACGAATTTAAAGCCATAGTTGTGATACAGCGCAAATTAGCTTGGAGCATAAATTCAGTTGAAAGCCGCATCTTCGTTTTTTGTGCTTATTTTCTGGTATAGTAGTTGGCTCCCAATCTCACTGGATAGATGGGCGCTTTCGGTCATTACAATCTGTACTCTTGGATTGCTCGCGGTACTTCTTGTCCAAAAGCCACTAAAGGAACGCCGGTGGCCAGCTAGAGCACTGTCGGTGCTCACAGTCCTCGTTCTGATTGGCGGGGCTTTACTTGCTTTTGTGGCGTTGGCCTTAGGTACACCAGTTGATGGGGCAATCACCTTGTTTTTCGTCGTGGGGTTTGCTGGCTATCTACAATTGCTTGCTGACATTATTACACCAAAACGGACCTCGCGGTGGTTCCCTCGAAGAGGTTTCTTGATCCTCTTTCTTCTTGCAACGTGGTCTTGGGTTTCAGCAATAAGCATGTACGTTCATCGTGGGGCGGTTAGCGATACACAAGAGGCATGTATTCTTGTGCCTGAACCAACTCGTTATGACACCGAACTCATTTCCATTTGGGAAATGCGTCTTCCTGAAGTCGCGACGAGTAGGACGGGACCGACCGGCACAGTAATTCTGGACTATCACGCCATCCTGGTTACTCCATCTGACGAGCGAACTGAGGTCTACAACTGGTCAAAAAAGCGGATGCGCTTCGAAATTCTCGACACAAAACTCAATCGATATTTGCCGACTTTGTGCCCATAGGTCTGGGGTGTTTGGGCTCAGAACGGCCCTTTGAAAAAAGGCCCGCTAGAACTGCGGGCCTTTCCTGTCTTGGCTCAATAGAGCTTACTGCGGAATGTCGCCTTCCAGCCCTTCGACATAGAAGTTCATGCCCGCCAGCGTACCGTCATCGGCGGTTTCGCCTTCACCCAGCCAGTCACTGCCGTCCTGCTTTTTCAGCGGACCGGTGAAGGGGTGGTATTCACCTGCGGCCATGGCGGCTTTCATCGCCAGCGCTTCTTCTTTCACTTCGGCAGGAACCGCGTCCGAGATTTCGCCAATCTCAACCATGCCTTCTTTGATGCCGTCCCAGGTGTTCACGGTTTCCCACGACCCATCCATAACAGCCTGAGTGCGCGCGATGTAATAGGGCGCCCAGTTGTCGATGATCGAGGATACGCGTGGCTTCGGGGCGTATTCGCTCATGTCCGAGGCCTGCCCGAAGGTGATCACGTTGCCTGCCTCTTGCGCGGCCGCCTGCGGTGCGGTCGAGTCGGTGTGCTGCAGGATCACGTCGGCGCCCTGTTCGATCAGAACGGTGGCGGCGTCCGCTTCTTTTGCGGGATCGAACCAAGTGTAAGCCCAGACAATCTTGAACTCGACATCCGGGTTCACCTTCTTGGCGTGAATATAGGCCGAGTTGATGCCGCGGATCACTTCGGGGATCGGGTAGGAACCAATATAGCCGACGATGTTCGACTCGGTCATTTTACCGGCGATGTGGCCCTGAACGGCACGACCTTCATAAAAGCGAGCAGAATAGACCGAGACGTTGTCGGCGGTCTTGTAGCCAGTCGCATGCTCGAACTTCACGTTCGGGAATTTCTTGGCCACGTTAATGGTCGGGTCCATATAGCCGAACGAAGTGGTAAAGATCAGGTCAGCCCCTTCCAGCGCCATCTGAGTCATCACACGTTCAGCGTCCGGGCCTTCGGGCACTGATTCCACGAATACAGTTTCGACCTTGTCACCGAAATGCTCTTCGACCGCCAGACGGCCCTTGTCGTGTTCATAGGTCCAGCCGCCGTCGCCGACGGGGCCGACATAGACGAAACCGACTTTGGTTTTGTCTTCGGCCATGGCGCTTGTCGCCAGACCCAGCGCCATGGCGGCGCTTGCCAAAAGTGATGTGAATTTCATGTGTTACTCCCCAAGTTGGTTTAATTGGCCCCTAGTGTGAGGCATGGAAGATCCGGCCTAGTGAGGCAGGTGCGCTGCTCTTGTCGGCCGAAAGGATCACAAGCACAAGGATCGTGATGATATAGGGCGACATTGCCAGATACTCGACTGGAATGGCAACGCCCGCCGCCTGCAAATTAAGCTGCAACACCGTGATTCCGCCGAACAAATAGGCTCCCAGCAAGGCGCGCCATGGCTTCCAGCTGGCGAAGACCACCAGCGCCAGGGCGATCCAGCCGACACCGGCTGTCATGCCCTCGGTCCACTGCGGGACGCGGATCAGGCTGATATAGGCTCCGCCGAGGCCCGCGCATGCGCCACCGAACAGGATCGCCATGATGCGGATCTTGATAACCTTGTAACCCAAGGCATGAGCCGCATCGTGGTTTTCACCCACCGCGCGCAGGATCAAACCGACGCGGGTGTATTTCAGAACGGCCCACACGGCTGCTGTCAGGGCGATACCGACATACAGGATCGGGTCATGCTGGAACAGGATCGGGCCGATCACCGGGATATCGCTGATCACCGGGATGTGGATGTCACCCATGCTGGGCGGCTTGATACCCACATAGCTTTGGCCCAGAAGGGCGCTGAAACCCAGGCCAAACAGGGTTAGGGCCAAACCACTTGCAACCTGATTGGCCAGCGCGAACTGTGTCAGCAGCACAAACAGCAGCGACAGTACGGCGCCGCCGATGGCCGCCGCAATGAACCCCAGCCAGGGTGAGCCGGTTTCGACCGAGATCGCAAATCCGCTGATTGCACCCACGATCATCATACCCTCGACGCCAAGGTTCAGGACGCCTGCTTTCTCGACCACCAACTCTCCGATTGCAGCCAACAGCAGCGGAGTTGCGGCCACCATCAGCGAGGCGATCAGAAGTACGGGATTGATTTCACCTAAATCCATGGGTCACGCCACCTCGCTATGGGCCGCACGGATGCGGTAGTTGGTCAAAAGATCGAAAGCCAGCAGGAAGAACAGAAGCATCCCCTGGAACACCTGAATGGCAGCGGCGGGCAGGCCCAGCTGAGACTGCGCGATTTCACCGCCGATATAAGTCAGCGCCATCAGGCCACCGGCCAGCAGGATACCCACCGGATGCAGACGGCCCAGAAAGGCCACGATGATCGCGGTAAAGCCATAACCGACGTTAAAGTCGATGCTGACCACACCCGAGGGGCCGGACACTTCGAACATGCCCGCAAGCCCGGCCAGCGCGCCGGACAGACCCAGGCAGAACAAGATCAGCCGCGCCGGGTTCACGCCTGCAAACTTTGCCGCGCGAGGGGCTTCTCCGGTCAGCCGGATGTGGAAGCCCAACATGTGTCGGTTCAGCAGGACATAGGCAAAGATCACCGCGATCAGCGCGGTCACGACACCCCAGTGCATCCCGGACCCCGCGATCAGTTCCGCATTATGTGCGCTTTCATAGGATTGCAGGTTACGCGAGCCGGGAAAGCCGAAGCCTTCAGGGTTTTTCAGCAGGCCCAGCGAGACCGAGGCCAGCATCTGTTCGGCCACGTACACCAGCATCAGCGAAACAAGTATTTCATTGGTGCCGAAGCGGACCTTTAGAAAGGCCGGAATGGATGCCCACAACCAACCGCCAAGCGCGCCAGCGATCACCATGATCGGAAAGACGTAAAACGCCTCTAGCGGATAGAAGGCCAAGCCCGCACCGGCACCAAAGATGGCACCCATGATGTATTGACCCTCGGCCCCAATATTCCAGATACCGGCGCGGAAACCCAGCGATAGGCCAATAGCGATCAGCACCAGAGGTGCCCCTTTCACCAGCAATTGCGGACGGTAATAAAAGGCGAATTCTCCGAACAGAGGTTCCCAGAAAATGGTGCCGATTGCTTCGATCGGGTTCTTACCCAGAATGGCGAACAGAATGCCGCCAAACACCATCGTTGCCAACACCGCCACCAGCGGGGTGGCATAAGACCACGCCTTGGACGGCTGCGGCCGTTTCTCCAACACAATCATCCGCTCATCCCCCTGATTTCATTCTTTTGTAATGGGTTAGACATGGGCCACCTCCATGCCATGTGCGCCGCCCATCATCAGGCCAATCTCATCCACGGTCAGGCCGGTGGTTGGGCGCGGCGCGCTCAGACGCCCTTCGTTGAGGGCGGCAAAGCTGTCGGAGATTTCCATTAATTCATCTAGATCTTGGCTAATGCAGATGACTGCGGTTCCTTTGGCCGCCAGGTCCAGAATGGACTGCCGGATCGAGGCTGCCGCCGCCGCGTCCACGCCCCAGGTGGGCTGGTTCACCACCAGAACGTCAGGGTTCTGCAACACCTCGCGTCCGATCACGAATTTCTGCAGGTTGCCGCCTGATAATGACCGCGCCGCATTTTCGGGCCCCGGCGTGCGGACGTCGAAGGCGCTGATGATTTTCTCAGCGAAACTTTTGGTTTCTGACCACTTCAGAAAGCCGTTGCTTTCCAAACCTTCGCGCACCGAACCGGTCAGCAATGCGTTTTCGGTCAGGCTCATGTCCGGGGCCGCTGCATGGCCCAGCCGTTCTTCGGGCGCGGTCAGCACACCCAGCTTGCGTCGGGCCGTCGGCCCCAGCTTGCCGATCGGCAGGCCGTTGAACTTGATGGCATCTGCTGTTGTCTGGATTTCACCGGACAACACGCCCAGCAGTTCATCCTGACCGTTGCCAGCCACGCCGCCGACACCAAGAACTTCGCCCTTACGGACCGTCATGTGAACGTTCTTCAAAGCCGTGCCAAATTCCGAGGGCGACGGAACTGAAAGTCCGCTGACATCCAGCGCTACCTCGCCAAATTCACGCCCCGAGCGTTCCGGTGTCTGCAAGGTCGAGCCGACCATCATCTCGGCCATGTCCCGCGCCGAGGTTTCAGACGGCACACACTCACCTACGTTCTTGCCTAGGCGCAAAATGGTGGCGTGGTCGCAAAGCGTGCGAATTTCTTCCAGCTTGTGCGAGATATACAGGATCGAGGTGCCCTCGGACCGCAACTTGTTCAGTGTTTCGAACAGGATCTCAACCTCTTGCGGGGTCAGAACCGAGGTCGGCTCGTCCATGATCAGCAGCTTGGGGTCCTGCAACAGGCAGCGGATGATCTCGACCCGCTGACGCTCACCCGCGGACAGATCGCCAACGGTGCGGAACGGGTCCAGCGGCAGGCCATAGGTTTCCGACACTTCGCGGATACGCGAGGCCAGATCGCCCATCGGCGGCGGGTTCTCCATCCCCAGCGCGATATTTTCGGCCACGTTCAGCGCGTCAAACAGCGAGAAGTGCTGGAACACCATCGCGATCCCGTCGGCTCGTGCGGCGCGGGGTTCCGGTGGCGCAAACGCCTGACCGCGCAGCAGCATTGTGCCGCTGTCGGGCTTCACCAGCCCATAGATCATTTTCACCAGCGTGGATTTACCCGCGCCGTTTTCGCCCAGCAGGGCGTGAACTTCACCCTCACCGATGTCAAAGGACACCTGATCATTGGCCACGACGCCGGGATAGGCCTTGGTTAAACCTTGTAAGCTTAGCAGTGGAGTGGTCACGCGCTCAGGTCCTTTTTCAATTCGTTCTGCCGGGCGGGACGCAGCAGGTCTGCTGCGACGCCAACGGCGATCATCTGCGGGTGTTTGCCCAAGTCGGGGTCGCCGATTGGACAGGTGATCCGGTTAATCCGTTCGGGCATATGCCCCAGCGCTGCCAACCGAGACCGGAATCGCGCCCATTTCGTAGCCGAGCCGATCAGCCCCGCAAAGCGGAAATCGTGTGAAAGCAGCCGGTTGCACAGCTCCAGGTCCAGATTGTGTGAATAAGTCAGCACAAGATGTTCGGCATTGGTCGGCGCGTGGCGCACCAACTCGGCCGGTTTTGCGACCGGAACCACTGTTACTCCGTTTGGAACCGTGTTCGGAAAACGCTCAGGTGCAGTGTCGACCCATGTGATTGCCAGATCGGGCAGTGGTGCGAGCACATCCACAAGTGCACGGCCGACATGACCTGCACCCCAGATCCACAGATTGCGGGCCGGTTTGTGTACCGGTTCAACCATCCAGCCGTCGATCAGTTGCGGATCGGGCGCGATACCCTGACCGCGCGCAGCCGCCAGCAGGCGTTTGACGGACAGGGGCATGTCACCTCCCGCTGCCGTTCTTGCGATGACCGTATCGTCCAGCGCGTTCGCTGCCTTGGCGTCAAAGACTTCGCTAAACAACGCGACCGCGCCGCCGCAGCACTGCCCCATGTCTGGGCCAAGCGCATGATGCGTCAGGCGCGAGGATACGATTTGGGTTCGTGCGGCCTGGGCTGTTTCGTATTCAAGTACGCCACCCCCGATTGTACCGCTTTGCCCATCCTTCCAAACCAGCATAGCGGCCCCAACTTCGCGTGGGGACGACCCTTTGATCGCCGCGATGACCACCCGAGTTACTTTCCCGTGGGTTTTGACCGCCTCCCTCAAAGCCTCCAGGTCGAATCCCATCAGATGCCTCCCTTCACCCTTTGGACGCCGCGCCAGACTTCTTCGGCCGTGGCAGGCGCATCCAGTGCCGGATAGCTGTCTCCACAAGCCGCCACCGCGTTGGACAGTGCCAGCCAAGCGGAAATTCCCAACATAAAGGGCGGCTCACCCACCGCTTTTGAGCGATAGATCGTGTCTTCGCGGTTCTGTCCGTCCCAGAGTGCGACGTTGAAAATGTCGGGTCGGTCCGAACAGGCGGGGATTTTGTATGTAGACGGCGCATGCGTGCGCAGGTTGCCCTTGTCGTCCCAGACCAGTTCTTCGGTCGTCAGCCAGCCTGCGCCTTGCACATAGCCACCTTCTACCTGCCCGATATCCAGTGCCGGGTTCAGCGACGCACCCGCATCATGCAGGATGTCGGTGCGCAGAATGCGGTTCTCTCCGGTCAATGTGTCGACGGCAACCTCGGTGATCGAAGCACCATAAGCAAAGTAGTAAAACGGGCGGCCCCGGCCCTTGATCCGGTCCCATTCGATCTTAGGCGTCTTGTAGAACCCGGTTGCCGACAGACTGATGCGCCCTTGATACGCCAATGCTGCGGCTTCGGCGAAGGTATAGCGTTCTTCGCCGACTGAGACGTGGCCATCCGTGAAGGTAACGCTGGACGGATCAGCCTGATGCCGTTCGGCCAGATAGTCGGCCATCCGATCGCGGATCGTGTCGCACGCGGCCTTCACCGCCATGCCGTTCAGGTCACTGCCCGAAGACGCGGCCGTGGCAGAGGTATTCGGCACCTTGGCCGTGTCCGTTGCAGTGATCTTTACCAACTCGAGCGGAATGCCAAAGCGCGAGGCCGCAACCTGCGCGACTTTCTGGAACAGGCCCTGGCCCATTTCTGTGCCGCCATGGTTCAAGTGGACCGAACCGTCTTGATACACATGCACCAGCGCACCCGCCTGATTCAGGTGGGTCAGCGTGAAGGAAATCCCGAATTTGACCGGAGAGAAAGCGATGCCTTTCTTGATCACGCTGTTTTCGGCGTTCCACGCATCGATCGCCGCCTTGCGCGCGGCATAGTCGCTGGATTTCAGCAGCGCTTCGGTCATGCCGTGCAGTTCGAAATCGGTGACTTCCATGCCGTAGGGCGTTGTATTGCCGCCTTCCGGCACCGGGCGCACGGGCGGAGCGGTCTCAACCTGCTCAACAGCGCCAAGGCTTGTCAGATCCTCATGCGGATCGACGCGTTCCAACGGACGCTTCGCCAGATGTTCAGGTTCCATGGTTGGCGGATGGGCAGGGTCGTAATAGTTCCGGCGGCGCAGCTCGACCGGGTCCAGACCCAATTCATAAGCGGCGTGGTCCATGACCCGTTCTATCGCGATCATGCCCTGCGGGCCGCCAAATCCGCGGTAGGCGGTGGCGGATTGGGTGTTGGTTTTCAGCCGGTGGCTTTCAATCCGCGCATTAGGCAGCAAATAGGCATTGTCCGAATGCAGCATGGCACGGTCAGCGACCGGCAGGGACAGGTCCTGTGCCCAGCCGCAGATGGCGTATTGCAGGAAGGACACGCCCTGAATATGGCCATGCTCATCAAAGCCTGCGCGATACGAAATCCGGAACGCATGGCGCTTGCCGGTGATGACCATGTCATCGTCGCGGTCATAGCGCATCTTGCAGGCCTTGCCGGTTACACGCGCGGCAATGGCACAAGCCACGGCCAGCGCGTTGCCCTGGCTTTCCTTACCGCCGAACCCTCCGCCCATGCGGCGGGTTTCGACCCGTACGGCGTGCATTGGAACGCCCAAAGCGTCAGCAACCTTGTGCTGAATCTCGGTCGGGTGCTGTGTTGAGGAATGCACCAGCATATCCGCACCTTCGTTCGGCACGGCCAGGGCGGCCTGACCTTCCAGATAGAAATGTTCCTGCCCGCCGAGCTCAAAGCCCCCGTCGATCACATGGGTCGCGCCCGCAATAGCCGCGTCCGCGTCGCCCTTGGCATAAATGCGCGGGCCTTCCTCAAACCGGCTATTGGCAGCAAGCGCCTCTTCGACCGTCAGGATTGGGGTTTCTTCGTCATAGTCAATCTTGCCCAGCCGTGCGGCCTTGCGGGCGGCCAGATGGCTGGTGGCGACCACCAGAAAAACGGGTTGGCCGATATAGTGAACGGTGCCGTCAGACAGCAGCGGCTCATCATGGATCGAGGGCGAAACATCGTTGGCAAAAAGCAGGTCTTCGGCCGTCATGACCAACTCGACGCCTTCGGCTGCTTTGACCGCAGACAAATCCATCGCGGTGATCTTGCCCTTGGCAATCGGGCTCATACCGAACGCCAGATAAAGCGTTCCCTTGGGCGTCGGAATGTCATCTACGTAGCGGGCGGTGCCGGACACATGAAGCGGCGCTGCGTCGTGGGGGAGGGGTTTTGTCACGCTCATGCCGACACCTCCAGCACGTTGGTCACGTGGCCCTGATCTTCAAGGTAATACCTTTCCAGCAGCGCCTTGGCCGTCTCAAGCCGATAGGTGGCCGAGGCGCGCATATCCGTCATTGGTGTAAAGTCATCGTCAAAGGCCAGCATCGCAGTATGCACCGTTTCACGTGTCCATGGATTGCCGTTCAACGCGGCCTCGACTTGAGTGGCGCGTTTTGGGACGCCGGCCATGCCGCCAAAGGCGATGCGCGCCTGGTCGACGACACCATCTGAAACGGTGATGTTGAAACAACCACACACGGCCGAGATATCCTGATCGAACCGTTTGCTGATCTTATAAGCCTTCAGGCGATCCGCCTGACGGGGGAAGCTGACGGCCTCAACAAACTCGCCGGGGCTGCGGTCCTGTTTGCCGTAGTCGATGAAGAACTCCTCCAGCGGTATCGAACGGCGGTCGTTGCCCTTGCGCAGATGCAGGGTGGCGTTCAGGGCAATCAGCGCGGGCGGGTTGTCCCCGATGGGGGAGCCATTGGCGATGTTGCCGCCAACGGTGGCCGCGTGGCGCACCTGAACGCTGGCATATCGGCGGATCATCTCGGCGTACGAGGGGTGCAGATCGGTCAGCGCCTCGCCCATGCGGTTCATATCGACCATGGCCCCAAAACGAATTTCATCGTCCGTTATTGTAATGTCTTTCAGATCGTCACAGCGGTTCAGGAAGATCACCGGATCAAGATCGCGCAATTGCTTGGTGACCCACAGCCCTACATCGGTTGCGCCCGCGACCAGGGTGGCATCTGGGTGTTCGGCATAGACCGCGGCCAATTCGTCAGAGGAGCCCGGCAGCATGGGCATCGTGGCAGGTGTAGAAACAGGTTTGTCCTTGACCCAAACGGGCACGGGGTGTTCTTCGGCGGCTTTGGCCGCGCGGATGATCGGGGCGTATCCGGTGCAGCGACAAAGGTTCCCCGCCAACTGCGTGTCATGGTCCCTTGCGTCGTTTGAATGACTGGCCACCATCGACATCACGAAACCGGGGGTGCAAAAGCCGCATTGCGATCCATGCAGATCAACCATGGCCTGCTGCACCGGATGGGCTTCGCCATTTGGGCCGCTTGCACCTTCGACGGTACGAACCGCTTTGCCGTGCAGTTGCGGTAAAAACAGGATGCAGGAATTCAGCGCCTTGGCGCCGCTTTCATCCGTGACCATGACGGTGCAAGCCCCGCAATCACCTTCGTTGCAGCCTTCCTTGGTACCGGTCAGGCCCCGATCCTCGCGTAGCCAATCCAGCAGGGTCGCTGTCGGATCGACATCCGCCAGTTCCACTGTCTCTCCGTTCAGAAGAAACGTGATATCCATTCGAGAAACCCGTCGCCTTACCCGGTTGCGCCCCTGTGGCCCTCCTTCGATGCGACGTAGAAAGAGTGGCGGGCGGAAAGCTTGCCATTAGATGTTAGAAACAGGGCAGGTTATCTGGCAAGAAAAACTGCCTATATGATGTACCATTAGGACCGTTTTGCGAAAAAACACCGGGTTTCTGTAATATTCAGGCATCTGAAATTAAAGTGTTTTCTGTCAATCCAACGAATTTCTGCCCGAAGCACCTTCTGTAAAAACCGAACAATCGGTTTTGATTTTTTGAGCTTTCAAAAGCATCGGTTCCCGCTTTTGCCGCGCCGCTGGCTGGGATAGCGTAGGCGGTATGAGCAGCACCACACGATTCATTCACCTCCGCGTTCACACCGAATATTCCCTGCTGGAAGGCGCCGTACGGCTGAAAAAACTGCCCGCATTATGCGAAAAAATGGAGATGCCAGCCGTCGCCGTGACCGACACCAACAGCATGTTCTCGGCTTTGGAGTTTTCGGTCACCGCAAGCGGGGCAGGGGTGCAACCGATTATGGGGTGCCAGGTTGATCTGACCTATGTGCAGGCACAGCCGGGTGAAAAGCCGAAAATCCCGGCTCCGCTGGTGCTGCTGGCGCAGTCCGAGGTCGGATATGAGAACCTGATGAAGCTGAGTTCCTGTCTTTATGTGGACAAGGGCGGACAGCTTCCACAGGTCACCTTGGAAGAACTGGCACAACACTCGGACGGCCTGATCTGCCTGACAGGTGGGCCGGACGGGCCGGTGGGTATGTTACTGCAGCAAGGCCAACGCCTGGCGGCTGAGGCTTTGGTGGATCGGCTGGCGGGCATGTTCCCTGATCGTCTTTACATCGAGTTGCAACGCCATCCGGGGGAGGGTGGCCAACCCGAGGCTGAACACCTGACCGAGCGTGGGCATGTCGAAATGGCCTATGCCAAGAACCTGCCGCTGGTCGCCACCAATGATGTCTTTTTTCCCACCTCGGACATGTACGAGGCCCATGATGCACTGATCTGTATTTCCGAAGGGGCGTATGTCGATCAGCAGGACGGACGCCGCCGTCTGACTGCGCAGCATTACTTCAAGTCGCAGCAGGAAATGGTGACACTGTTCGCCGATTTGCCCGAGGCGATCGAGAATACGGTGGAAATCGCCAAACGATGCGCCTTCATGGCCTATCGCCGTGACCCGATCCTGCCGAAATTCGCCGATGACGAGGTCGCCGAACTGCGCCGCATCGCCAATGAAGGTCTGCAAAAACGTCTGGTAGTTATCCCGCATGCGGTGACGCCCGAGGAATATCAGGAACGGTTGGATTTCGAACTGGACATCATCGAAGGCATGGGGTTTCCCGGCTATTTCCTGATCGTTGCTGACTTTATCCAATGGGCGAAAGACGAAGACATTCCGGTGGGGCCGGGGCGGGGTTCGGGTGCGGGCTCGCTGGTGGCTTATGCGCTGACGATCACGGACCTTGATCCGCTACGTTATTCACTGTTGTTCGAACGGTTCCTGAACCCCGAACGGGTTTCTATGCCCGACTTTGATATCGACTTTTGCATGGATCGCCGTGAAGAGGTGATCCGCTACGTGCAGCAGAAATACGGCCGCGATAAGGTTGGGCAGATTATCACTTTTGGTGCCTTGCTGTCCAAGGCCGCTGTGCGCGATATCGGGCGAGTGCTACAGATGCCCTATGGTCAGGTGGATCGTCTGTCCAAGATGATCCCGGTCGAAGGTGTCAAACCAGTCTCGATCGAAAAAGCGTTGAAAGACGAACCCCGCCTGCGCGAAGAGGCCCGCAGTGAAGAGGTCGTGGACCGGCTGCTTACCTATGGCCAGCAGGTCGAGGGTCTGTTGCGGAACGCCTCGACCCACGCGGCGGGGGTAGTGATTGGGGACCGTCCGCTGGACGCGCTGGTGCCGCTGTATCAAGATCCGCGTTCGGATATGCCTGCAACCCAATTCAATATGAAATGGGTGGAACAGGCCGGTCTCGTCAAGTTCGACTTCTTGGGTCTGAAAACCCTGACCGTAATCCAGAATGCGATGGATCTGATCTTCAAATCCGGGCGACCCCTGCACATCGCCGCCGATAGCACGGAACTGTATGAGCCCGCCGAGGGGGCCGAAAACCAGATCAACGCTATCCCGCTGGATGACGAAGCGACGTATAAGCTCTATTCAGCCGCCAAAACCGTAGCGGTGTTCCAGGTGGAATCGTCGGGTATGATGGATGCGCTGAAACGCATGAAGCCCACGTGTATTGAGGATATCGTCGCGCTTGTGGCGCTCTATCGCCCGGGGCCAATGGAGAACATCCCCACCTACTGCGAGGTCAAGAATGGGCTTCGCAAGATTGAATCCGTACATCCTCTGATCGACCACATCCTTGAGGAAACCCAAGGCATCATCGTCTATCAGGAACAAGTGATGCAGATCGCGCAGGTGATGGCTGGGTACAGCCTTGGTGGCGCGGACCTGTTGCGCCGCGCGATGGGTAAGAAGATCAAAGAGGCGATGGATGCCGAACGCCCCAAATTCGAAAAGGGCGCGGGTGAGAATGGCGTGGATGCCAAGAAAGCCTCTGAGGTTTTCGACCTGTTGGAAAAATTCGCCAACTATGGTTTCAACAAGTCCCACGCCGCCGCCTATGCGGTGGTCAGCTATCAAACCGGTTGGCTGAAGGCGAACCACCCGGTCGAGTTCATGGCGGGTGTCATGAACTGCGATATCCATCTGACCGACAAACTAGCCGTGTATTTCGAAGAGGTTCGCAAGGGGTTAGAGCTGCCCTACGTGCCGCCCTGCGTGAACCGATCTCTGTCAACCTTTGATGTAGTCGACGGGCAGTTGGTCTATGCGCTGGGCGCGCTCAAGAACGTGGGCGCCGAGGCCATGACCCTCGTGGTTGATGGCCGCGGCGACAAGCCATTCGTCAACCTGTTCGACTTTGCCCGCCGGGTGGACCTGAAGAAAGTCGGCAAACGCCCGCTTGAAATGCTGGCGCGGGCCGGGGCATTCGACCAGCTTGATAAAAACCGCCGCCGTGTGTTCGAAAGCCTTGATCCGCTGGTACAATACTCGGCGGCGATCCACGACCAAAAGAACTCGAACCAGGTATCATTGTTCGGTGAGGCTGGCGATGATCTACCCGAACCCCGCCTGTCGCAGACGCCGGACTGGCTGCCTGCAGAACGCCTAAGCGAAGAGTTCAAAGCCATCGGTTTCTATCTGTCCGGTCACCCGCTGGACGACTACATGCCCGCGCTGAAACGCAAGAAGGTCATGACATTGGATGAGGTGACGGAACAGGCGCGCTCGGGTCCGTTTATTGCCAAGATGGCCGGTGTGGTGTCTGGGCGTCAGGAACGCAAATCGGCCAAGGGCAACCGCTTTGCTTTTGCGCAATTGTCTGATCCAAGTGGGGCGTACGAGGTCACGCTGTTCTCGGAAACCCTGGAGAAATCGCGCGAGTTTCTAGAGACCGGATCGCAAGTGGTGCTGACCGTCAAAGCCGAAATGGAATCCGATCAGCTCAAGTTGCTTGCGAATTCTGTTGGGCCGGTTGATTCTGTAGTTGCCGAAGCAGGCGCAACGGGGTTGCGAATATTTGTTGACGTCCCCGAGGTGCTTCCGACGGTCGCCAAGGTTCTAGAAGACGCGGCTGGTGCAGCCAAGCGCGCGGCCAAAGGGCCGATCCACATCTGTCTGCTGGATCCCGGTCTGCCGGGGGATGTTGAGATGGATCTGGGACAGGATTTCCCAATCAATCCGCAGATCAAGGGGGCCATTAAATCTTTGGATGGCGTCACCATGGTCGAGGAAATCTGACCCACCCTTTTGTTGCCACAGTGTTTTTGCGC
This sequence comes from Ruegeria sp. BB5, assembly GCF_056539405.1. Taxonomy (NCBI): domain Bacteria; kingdom Pseudomonadati; phylum Pseudomonadota; class Alphaproteobacteria; order Rhodobacterales; family Roseobacteraceae; genus Ruegeria; species Ruegeria sp. BB5. The sequence continues at coordinate 48,303 of NZ_JBQFUX010000001.1, forward strand.
CGCTAGGCTGGACTTATGCCCCGTTTCGGGGTGTGTCACAGGAGGGCACAGCTATGGCAATTACAGCTATTGGGTTCAGAACATTTGCATTGGCAGCCGCTGCGTCACTGGCGGTGGCGTCCGGGTCGCTGGCAGATGACAAGGATGACAAGAAGAAAAAGCAAACGATCGAAGGGGCTTTGATCGGAGCGGGCGTGGGTGCGTTGATCGGCGACGGCAAGGGTGCAGCCATCGGTGGCGTGGCCGGGGCCATTATCGGACATAACTGGAAGTGATTGTGATGCGGTTTGTTAGATTCAGAATGCTTGTTTGCGCCGCGATCCTGGCGGCCCCGTGTTTGGCGACGGCCGATGAGACTGCTGAACAGATGGTCCAGGACGCATTGCCTTTGATGCACTATACCTGCGCCTCGATTGCCGAGGAGGCGGACGGGGATGAAGCCTTTGTTGTAGAGGTTGTTGGTAAGATGACGGCCCTATCGCTCTACAACCGCCAGATCAATATCGAAGATCACGCGACCACGGACGAAGAAAAGGCCCAACTGCGTGAAGCTTTCATAGCCGCACTGTCGGAAGGCTGCGCCGCGGATAAGCATGCCCTCTTGGGCGGGGTGGTCGACAATGCGGTGAAAACTACGCTGGGTCTGTGATCAACGGTTTTCCGTATCTCTGACCAGATTTCTGGATTGAGAATTCAGTCGGGTGACCGAAGTGCGGGCAGCCCGACGCCAGTGCTCTCGAACCCGCCATCGGACGCAATCACTTGGCCAGTTACATAGCTGGCCTTGTCCGAGCAAAGAAATAAGATCACCTGAGCGATCTCTTCTTCCGAACCATAACGGTTCAGCGGAATGGCGTCATGATACGCGTTGATGATTTCGGGTGTGTGAACGGCCATCGCCAGCTTGGTACGAACCGGGCCGGGACAGACGCAATTGGCTCGAATCCCGTATTCTCCCAATTCTGCGGCTTGCTGTTTGGTCAGGTGGATGACGCCAGCTTTTGAAGTGCCGTACGCAACACGTAGGGTGCTGGCCCGCAGTCCCGAGATCGAGGCGATATTGACAATAGAGCCCCGGCTTTCGCGAAGGGCTGGAATTGAAGCCTGTGAAACCAGAAACACACCGTCAAGATTGGTTTCCATGACGCGGCGCCACACCGCAAAGTCGTGTTGCTCGATTGGTCCAAATTCGGCGATACCCGCATTGTTCACCACGGCGTCAATTCGTCCAAAATTTGACATAACGGCCTGTATTGTATCGTCCACCTGATCTGGATCTGAAACATCGGCAACAATCGGCATCGTGCCATCAAGATTGCTCGCCGCCTCGGTCAATGCTTCCGCATCACGATCGACCATCGCCACGTGCCACCCGTCCTGGAGAAACAGTCTTGAGGTGGCCAGCCCAATACCGCGCGCGGCACCGGTAACCAGAGCGAGTTTTTTGACCATTAATTTTCTCCGGTTATTTGGTTGCTGTGAATGCAATCCGTTTCACCAATGAGACTGAAGAAATAGAATTTCAGCCTCTTGATAAAGGCGGTACACAAAAAGCGCTCAATAATGCGGCGGACGTTCGTCTCCGAACACAACACCACCTGATCCTTCCTGCGCCCGTTCGCCTTCGCGACGCATCAGCATCTCGACCCGGCGGGTCAGGCGGTCGATCTCGGATTGCTGGAGGGTGACAACCGTGTTTAGTTCTTCGACCGTGCGGGTCAGATGGGCGATCTGCTCTTCCAAATGCTGCATGGGAGACTCCTTCTTTGCCGGTCATAGCGACACGTGAGGCCCAAGGCCAGCGAAAGCGCGCCTTGCCCCGATGCGGACCATGGGATAGACCGCGCGCGGAACACTAAACGCCCAAGGACGCCCCACATGGCCAAGCCCAAGAAACAGCCCCGCCCCAAGGCAGTAACGCCAAAAGGGTTCCGCGACTATTTCGGCCAGGAAGTCACGCAGCGCACCGAGATGCTGCGGGCTATTGCGGACGTCTATCATCGATATGGTTTTGATGCCTTAGAGAGCAGCGCGGTTGAGACCGTTGAGGCGCTGGGCAAGTTCCTTCCCGACGTAGATCGCCCGAACGAGGGTGTATTCGCGTGGCAGGAAGTGGACGAGAATGACAAGGGCGACTGGATGGCCCTGCGCTATGACCTGACCGCGCCACTAGCCCGTGTCTATGCGCAGCACCGCAATGATCTACCGACACCTTATCGCCGCTATGCGATGGGCCCGGTCTGGCGCAACGAAAAGCCGGGTCCGGGACGCTATCGTCAGTTTTATCAGTGTGACGCGGATACTGTGGGTACGGCCTCGATGGCGGCCGATGCCGAGATTTGCGCCATGTTGTCGGACACGCTGGAAACCGTGGGCATCCCGCGCGGCGACTACTTGGTACGGGTGAACAACCGCAAAGTTCTGAACGGCGTGCTTGAGGCGATGGGTCTGGGCGAAGACGCTGCTGCCCGCGACAATGTCCTGCGCACCATCGACAAGTTCGACAAGGTGGGTGAGCAGGGCGTGCGCGCGTTGCTGACCAAAGGCCGTCTGGATGCCTCGGGGGCGTTTATCGACGGCGTGGGCCTCAGCGACGATCAGGCCGAACCAGTGATTGCTTTCCTGACTTCGAAAGCCGCAGACACCGCTGGGACATTGGCCAACCTTCGTGCTGCTGTCGGTGACAGCAAGATCGGTGCCGATGGTATTGCCGAACTGGAACAGATCGGCGCGTTGCTGGATGCGGGCGGCTACGGTGCGGATCGGATAGAGATTGACCCTTCAGTCGTGCGTGGCCTCGGTTACTATACCGGGCCGGTGTATGAGGCCGAACTGACCTTTGAGATTTTCGACGAGAAGGGCCGCAAGCGACAGTTCGGGTCGGTCTCTGGCGGTGGTCGCTATGACGATCTGGTCAAGCGATTTACCGGGCAGGAAGTGCCTGCGACCGGTATTTCCATCGGCGTCGACCGATTGCTGGCCGCGTTGCGCGAAAAGGGTCGGATCGCTGCGCAGGCGACAGGCCCCGTCGTTGTGACTGTCATGGACCGGGATCGGATGGCCGACTATCAGACCATGGTGGCCGAGCTGCGCAATGCTGGCATCCGGGCCGAGGTCTATCTGGGCAATCCCAAGAACTTTGGCAATCAGCTGAAATATGCGGATAAGAGAAACTCTCCGATCGCGGTGATTGAAGGCGGCGATGAAAAGGCCAATGGCATCGTACAGATCAAAGACCTGATCCTGGGTGCGAAGATCGCCGAAAGCGCCACGCTGGAGGAATGGAAAGAACGCCCAAGCCAGTTTGAAGTGCCGCGTGGCGATCTGGTCGCCAAGGTGCGCGAAATTCTGGACAGTCAGGACTGATCCATGGCCAACCGTTCCCAGATACAAGCCCGCGCCGCGATGATGCGGGTCCGGTTCGAGGCCGCTGGCGCACAGGTCGTCGACCCACCCCTGTTGCAACCAGCCGAAACGCTGCTGGACCTCTATGGCGAAGATATCCGTGCCCGCGCCTATGTGACCTCGGATGCGCTGCGCGGCGAACAGATGTTGCGCCCAGATTTCACGCTGCCAGTCGTGCAGATGCACATGAGCGATGGGGCTGAACCCGCGCGCTATACTTATTCCGGTGAGGTGTTCCGCCGTCAGGAGCACGACCCAGATCGGTCAAACGAATACATTCAGGTGGGGTACGAGGTCTTTGACCGCGATGATCCCTCGGGTGCAGATGCCGAGGTTTTTTCGTTGTTCGCCCTTCAGCTGCGCGGGCTGCCGTTGCGTGCGGCGACCGGCGATATTGGTATCCTGATGGCTGCAGTTCAGGGCCTGCGCACCACGGATCGCCGCAAGGCCGCTCTGATGCGGCACCTGTGGCATCCGCGTCGTTTCCGCAATCTGCTGGATCGGTTTGCAGGGCGCAAGCCGGTGCCAGAAGGCCGTGATGCCTTGCTGGATTCCCAGGACCCGCTGGCCATGGATGTGCCGATGATCGGCAAACGCCGCGCAAGCGAGATTGAGGCGCGGATCGAAGCCTTGCGCGAAGACCGCGACACCCCGCCGATTTCCGACAGCGAACTAGGCGGGTTAGAAACCTTGCTCAACGTGCGCGAAACCATGCCTTTTGCGTTAGAGCAACTGCGCGATGTGGCGGTAGACCTGCCGCAGATTACCCCGGCGCTGGACCGTCTTGAGACACGCGTGGCCGCATTGCAGGCGCGTGGCGTCGATGTCGAGCGGCTGGACTTCGAAGCTGCCTATGGCCGTACTTCCATGGAATATTACGACGGGTTCGTCTTTGGCTTTTATGCCGAGGGACGCCCGGACCTGCCTCCGGTTGCCACAGGCGGGCGGTATGATGCGCTGACCCGGCAATTGGGCAATGGTGCTGAAATCCCTGCCGTGGGTGGCGTGCTGCGCCCTGACCTGATCCTGGAAATCGAGGAGGGCGCGCAATGAGCCTGAAACTGGGCGTGCCCTCGAAGGGCCGGTTGATGGAGAAAACCTTCTCGTGGTTTGAAAAGCGCGGCATTACCCTGTCGCGCAGTGGTTCGGACCGGGAATATGCCGGTAAGGTCGAAGGGATTGAGGGCGTATCGCTGATTCTGCTGTCTGCAGGGGAAATTCCGCGCGAACTGGCGGCTGGGCGCATTCATCTGGGCGTGACCGGTATTGATCTGGTGCAGGAAAAGCTGCCGCGCTGGGAACAGCAGGTGGAAGAGGTGTCACAGCTGGGCTTCGGTAAGGCTGACCTGATCATTGCGACACCGGCCTGCTGGGTGGATGTCGACACGCTGGACGATTTGGACGCTGCTGCAGCGGCCTTTCGTAAAACCCATGGCCATCGGCTGAGGATTGCCACCAAGTACCACCGGCTGGTGCGCGAGTTTCTGACCGATGCGGGCGTCGCCGATTACACCTTGGTGGATAGCCAGGGCGCGACCGAAGGCACGGTGATGAATGAAACGGCCGAAGCGATTGCCGATATCACCTCGACGGGTGAAACACTCCGCGCCAATCACCTGAAGATTCTGTCGGACGGAGTGATCTTACGGTCGCAGGCGACTCTGTGGCGCAGCAGGGTGCCCAACTATTCAGCCGATGACAAAGCGGTTCTATCCAAGTTACTGGATCACCTGACCTGATCAAAGCACTCCGATTTCGGCCAGCGCGCGGTTCAAATCATCGGGCAGGGCGTCGTCCTGCTCGCGTCCTTGTGGCAGATCGGCAGGGGTGTCTTCAGGTTTTAAATAGCGCCAACCCTGAAACGGGCGCTTCAGAGCGGTTTGCGTACGGTGCACCTCGGGGTCCAGTACGATGGCGCAACGGCGGATGCCGTCCTCACCGCGCACCTCATCCAGCCGCAGGATGCGCTGACGGCATTGGATTACACCCTTGATCACCCAATAAATTGACCCGCCGTTCAAAATCTCGGACTCGCGCTTGGGCCACATGCGGGTGACATGGCGCGGGCAACCATCCTCGTACAGCGGTTTACGGCTGTCCTGCCACGCGATCAGCGTGTCTACACTTTCCGATCCGACCGAGAGTTTTATCAGGTTTACGTACTTATCCACAGCTTTCCCACAGAGTCGTCCCAAGGTCCACCTTTATATTGTAGCCTGATGACCGGCGTCATCAAGGTGTTGTGGTGGACGTGTGATTTAGGATAGTCTGGATACCTCTTTCAGTACAGGGAATCACCAATGAGCCGCTTTGCCGCCCCCATCGCCGAGCAGATCTGGGACATGAAATACCGCTTCAAACAGGCGGATGGCACACCGATCGACCAGACAGTCGAAGACAGCTGGCGGCGCATTGCCCGCGATTTGGCACGAGTGGAAAAAGATCAGGGGCATTGGGAAGATAAGTTCTTTGAAGCGCTGGAAGATTTCAAATACCTGCCCGCAGGTCGTATCACTGCGGGCGCAGGTACTGCACGGCAGGTGACCCTGTTCAACTGTTTTGTCATGGGAACCGTTCCCGACAGCATGGGCGGTATCTTTGACATGCTGAAAGAGGCTGCGTTGACCATGCAGCAGGGTGGGGGGATCGGCTATGATTTCTCGACCATCCGCCCACGTGGGGCTGATGTGCATGGGGTGGCCGCCGATGCCTCGGGGCCGTTGTCGTTCATGGATGTGTGGGACGCGATGTGCCGCACTATCATGTCGGCGGGTTCGCGCAGGGGTGCGATGATGGCCACCATGCGCTGCGATCACCCGGATATCGAACAGTTTATCACAGCCAAATCCGACCCGGCCCGCCTGCGCATGTTTAATATGTCGGTGCTGGTGACCGACCCCTTCATGGAAGCCGTCAAAGCCGACGGCCCGTGGGATCTGGTCTTTGGCGACAAGGTCTATCACACCGTTCAGGCGCGCGATCTGTGGAACAAAATCATGCAGGCCACCTATGACTATGCCGAGCCGGGCGTGATCTTCATCGACCGCATCAACCAGGCCAACAACCTGAGCTATGTGGAAACCATCGCCGCCACCAACCCATGTGGTGAACAGCCCCTGCCGCCATATGGCGCGTGTCTGCTGGGCTCGATCAACCTTGCGCGATTGGTAGCTGAACCTTTTGAGGATGCGGCACACCTGGATGAGGCCGCATTGCAGGATCTGGTCGCCACCGCCGTACGCATGATGGACAATGTGGTCGACGCGTCGAAATTCCCGCTGCCGGAGCAGGCGGCCGAAGCGCAAGCCAAACGCCGCATCGGGCTGGGTGTGACAGGTCTGGCCGATGCATTGTTGATGAAGGGCCTGCGCTATGGCTCGGACGAGGCGGCGCGTCAGACTGAGCGCTGGCTGCACGCGATCGCCCGCGCCGCGTATCTGGCGTCGGTGGACTTGGCGAAGGAAAAAGGGGCGTTCCCCCTGTTCGATGCCGAGAAATTCCTGGCCAGCGGCACGATGCAGCAAATGGACGAGGATGTGCGCGATGCGATCCGTGAACATGGCATCCGCAATGCATTGCTGACCTCGATTGCGCCCACGGGAACGATTTCCCTTTACGCTGGGAACGTGTCATCGGGAATCGAGCCGGTCTTTGCTTATGCCTATACGCGCAAAGTTCTGCAGAAAGACGGCTCGCGCACCGAGGAAGAGGTGGTGGATTATGCCGTGCAGATGTGGCGTGACAAGTTCGGGGACGCGGAATTACCCGACTATTTCGTCAATGCGCAGACGCTACCACCGTCCGATCACGTCAAGATGCAGGCCGCGGCGCAGAAATGGATCGACAGTTCGATTTCCAAGACGATCAACTGCCCCGAGGACATCAGCTTTGACGCGTTCAAGGATGTATACATGCAGGCGTGGGATCAGGGGTGCAAAGGCTGCACCACCTATCGACCGAATGACGTGACCGGGTCGGTGCTGACCGTTTCGGAAAGTGCCGACACTGCGCCGGGCGAAAGCGCCGCTGCGCCGCATGAGGTCGATGGAGGCGAAGTCGTGTACATGTCCGAGCCTTTGGATCGTCCGCAGGCGTTGGAGGGGTCGACCTATAAACTGAAGTGGCCCGATAGCGAGCACGCGATCTATCTGACCATCAATGACATTGTCATCGGCGGCCGGCGTCGCCCGTTCGAGGTGTTCATCAACTCGAAGAACATGGAACACTACGCTTGGACGCTGGCGCTAACCCGGATGATCTCGGCCGTGTTCCGGCGGGGCGGGGATGTGTCCTTTGTGGTCGAAGAGTTGAAGGCTGTGTTTGACCCGCGCGGCGGAGCCTGGGTTCAGGGCAAATACATCCCGTCGATCCTGGCCGCGATTGGTGGCGTGATCGAGCAGCACCTGATCAATATCGGCTTTCTTGAAGGGGAAGGCATGGGGCTGAAATCCGACCCTCAGGCGCAGGTGGTCAATATGGATGCGCCACGCGGCAAAGCCTGTCCGTCCTGTGGTCAATTCGATATGGTGATGATCGAAGGTTGCATGACCTGCCGCAGTTGCGGGCATTCCAAGTGTGGCTGAGTTAGAAATCCTAAAGCAACAAAAGTTGATCGATTCTGGCGGGAAAATACCCCGCCAGAAGTCAATAGTTGAATCTCAAAGGCCACAATTTCGTTAACATTACATTAACGTCTCTTTTCCGCCTTAATTTACGTTGATAAGGGTAGCCCAGTACGCAGTGATGGGTTTAAGGGTACAGGCGGTAATATGAGAACCGGAAAAAGCGGTCGTATAGCCATTTCTTGGAGGCAAACGGAAATCGATGGACTTGAGGCAGCGCCCTTGTCCTTTTTGAGCGTCGGAGCTGCCTGGTCGTGGCGAGGACAGGCACGATTTTTGAAGAATTCCTCTGTGCAGATGCTGGAAGGAGCCGAAGACATTGGTTCCGACTTAGCGACGCTGAGCCATTGCGCGCATGTTCAAAACCTTTCAGAGGAAGCGAGTGGCCTGCTTGTGTTGACCAACGGTGCGCAAACTTTCACAGCGGCGTTGTTCCCAGTTGCTGGCGAATCAGCCCCGATACTGGTCTTCGAAGGGGATTGCCCGGAGCGGGATCAGGATTTCTGGATTAGTGAAGTCGCCGAATTTGCGGGCCAGGGGAACGAAGCAACCGGGATGGATGAGACTGTCATAGCGTTCCCATCCCGATCCACTCCGGTCCTGGATGATCAAGATCAGCAGAGGGCGGTTTCTGTCGGACGCAGAGCTGACTGACCCGCAGGTAAACCTCGATTTCAATGGAAATTCCAATGTTGCATGGCATGGTGTGTTGACTCTGCCGGTTTCGCGGATATAAGCGCGGCTTCATTGGTGTTGGTGGCCCCCGCAAGGGGATGCCTGTCATGGGGGAAACCTCAAGAGGACAACGCCCTTCATAGTGGTCCGTCTGGACCTCGACCTTAAGAAGGAGATCAGCCGTGACCAAACGCACGTCTGCCAAGCACAAAATCGACCGCCGGATGGGCGAAAACATCTGGGGTCGTCCGAAATCCCCGGTCAACCGCCGCGAATACGGCCCCGGCCAGCACGGTCAGCGCCGCAAGGGTAAACTGTCGGACTTCGGTCTGCAGCTGCGCGCCAAGCAGAAGCTGAAAGGTTACTATGGCGACCTGACCGAGAAACAGTTCCGCCGCATCTACGCAGAAGCCGTCCGTGTGAACGGTGATACTGGTGAAAACCTGATCGGTCTGCTGGAGCGCCGTCTGGACGCTGTTGTTTACCGCGCCAAGTTCGTGCCGACCGTGTTTGCCGCACGTCAGTTCGTGAACCACGGACACGTCAAAGTGAACGGCAAGCGGGTCAACATCCCCAGCTACCGCGTCAAAGAAGGCGACGTAATCGAAGTACGTGACAAGTCCAAGCAGCTGGCTGTTGTTCTGGAAGCCGTTGCTTTGGCCGAGCGTGATGTGCCTGACTACATCGACGCGGACCACTCGAAAATGACCGCGACTTTCGTGCGCGCACCGGGTCTGGGCGATGTGCCGTACCCGGTCATGATGGAGCCGAACCTGGTCGTCGAATTCTACGCGAAGAACTAATCTTCGCCGAGACGCAAAATTTAAAGGGCCGCGCTTTCAGCGCGGTCTTTTTTTGTTTGTAGGGGCTCTGCCCCAGTCGATGCGCGACTCCCCCGAGGTATTTTTGGCCATATGAAAAAGCGGATCAGATAGGCAAGGGGCGACCTTCGGCGATTGCTTCCATCGCGAAATACGAGGTCACGCTGTCCAGTTCGACTTTTTCGATCAGGCGTTGATAGACCTTGTCATATGACGCCATGTCCTCGGTCACGACCTTCAATTGATAGTCATAGTCGCCACCAATCCGGTGGAAATCCACCACTTCGGGGATGGTCAGTACGTGGCTGCGAAATGCTTGCAACCAGTCGGCCGAGTGATGCCGGGTGCGCAGCATAACAAAAACCACAAGGCTTAGCCCCAACTTCTCGCGGGCAATTCGTGCGGTTGAGCCGGTAATCACGCCATCCTCATTCAGTGCCTTCAACCGCCGCCAACAGGCGTTCTGCGACAGCCCGACCCGATCGGCCAGTTCGCGTTGGGACAAGGTCGCGTCTGTTTGCAGCTCACGCAGGATGCGTTTATCAATTTGATCTATTTTTTCCGCCATTCTTGATCATATGACACAAATTTTTAAAAATCTATCAAAAGAACGGTGAAGTTTACTCAGGCAAAAGCAATCACATTGGTAGGGCAATACGGAGACTATGCCATGACCCTGTCCAAATTTCGCGCAGACATCCTGTCCACCACTCGCAATTCAAGCCTGCGCGACGGGCTGATCGGAGAGAACGTTCTGATCCCGGGTCTGCATGGGGATGTGCCGCTGGTTTATGCGGATTACGTCGCTTCGGGCCGTGCGCTGCGGCAGGTTGAGGATTTTGTCACCGAACAGGTGCTGCCTTTTTATGCCAACAGCCACACCGAGGCCTCCTATTGCGGTTCATACATGACTCGGTTGCGCCGCGAGGCGCGTGCAGAGATTGCCCGCATCGTTGGCGCGAGGGGAGAAGACGCGGTGATATTTACCGGGTCCGGCGCTACTGCGGGTCTGAACCGGCTGGTCAGCTTGTTGGGTGTGGATGCGGCTGACCGGCCGGTCGTTTTGATTGGGCCGTACGAGCATCATTCGAACATTTTGCCGTGGCGTGAAAGCAAGGCACAGGTGATCGAGATTCCTGAAGCTATTGGAGGTGGGGTTGATCTGGCGGCGCTGGAGCAGGTTCTGATCGACAATGCTGCATCGGATCTGATCATCGGGTCGTTTTCGGCTGCGTCGAATGTAACCGGAATCATTACCGACCCGGATCCGATCACCCGACTGCTCAAGGCGCATGGCGCCGTTTCGGTCTGGGATTACGCAGGCGGTGGTCCTTATCTGCCGATGGACATGGGGCCAGAGGATGCGCGCAAGGATGCTATCGTTGTGTCTCCGCATAAGTTTCCGGGCGGGCCGGGGGCGTCGGGTGTTCTGATCGTCAATCAGACCGTCGTGCGCCGCACATGCCCCAGTTGGCCCGGTGGTGGCACGGTCAGTTTTGTTTCGCCCTGGCGGCACGACTACAGCGAGGACCTGGCCACGCGCGAAGAGGCCGGAACACCCAACGTGGTCGGAGACATCCGCGCGGCGCTGGCCTTTATCGTCAAGGATGTTGTCGGCACTGATGAGATCGCCGAAAAAGAGGCGCAGTTTAACCGTATGGCGCTGGACGGGTGGGGTGATAACCCGAACCTGACCTTGCTGGGCGTTGATAACCCGCATCGTCTGCCGATCTATTCCTTCCTTGTGCGGGATAACTCTGGCCAGCCGGTTCATCAGCAACTGTTCACCCGGATGCTTAGCGATATTTATGGCATTCAGGCGCGCGGCGGCTGTGCCTGTGCGGGGCCATATGCGCACCGTCTTCTGGGGATCGACCGCGCAACCTCGGATGAATTGCACGCGGCTCTGTCCGCAGGGGAAGAGATGAAGAAACCCGGCTGGGTGCGGCTGAACTTCTCGTATTTGATGAGCGAAGAGACCGTTCAGTTCATCATCGACAGTGTTAATGACCTGTCCCACCGGACCGAAGAGTTCGTACCATTCTACAACGCTGACCCGGCAACGGCCCGCTTCAAAGCGGCGTGACGGAATTGCCGCTTTTCTCAACGCGTTGAGACGGGTATGAGAGGCTCCAATTAACGGAGCCTCTTATGACCAAGATCACCCCTCAACCCGGCATTATGGACATCGCGCTGTATCAGGGCGGCCAGTCGCATGTGGCCGGGGTCGAGCGTGTGATCAAGCTCAGCTCTAACGAAAACCCGTTCGGGCCCAGCCCCAAGGCGATTGAGGCGGTGCGCGACAGTGCAGTGACCTTGCATCGTTATCCCAGCACCGACCACGCTAGCCTGCGTGCCGCGATCGGGGAACGTCACGCGCTGGACCCCGCGCGGATTATCTGCGGTGTGGGCAGTGACGAGGTGCTGCAATTCGTGGCGCAAGCCTATGCCGGGCCGGGGGATGAGGTCATTTACACCGAGCACGGGTTTTCCATGTACCCGATTATCGCCCGCATGGCCGGGGCAACGCCGGTCATGGTGCCGGAACGGGATCGTCATGTGGACGTAGACAACATCCTTGCCGCGGTTACCGAGCAAACGCGCATCGTGTTCGTCACCAATCCGGGCAATCCGACCTCGACTATGATCGGCGAGGCGGACCTTGTGCGGTTGGCCGAAGCTTTGCCGCAAAGCTGTCTGGTGGTCATTGACGGAGCCTATGCAGAATTCGTCGACGGGTTCGATGGTGGTGCGTCTTTAGTGGATCGGTTCGAGAACGTGATCATGACCCGTACGTTTTCCAAGATCTATGGGCTGGGCGGAATGCGGGTCGGTTGGGGCTATGCCGAGCAATCGATCATCGACGTGCTGAATCGTGTGCGCCAGCCGTTCAACCTGTCTCTGACCGCGTTGGCTGCGGCCGAAGCGGCGGTGAAAGACGACGACTACCTGACCTTCTGTCACGGCGAAAACGCCCGGCTGCGCGTTTGGCTTTCGGAAGAACTTGCCAAGATTGGCGTGCCTACAGACCCGTCTTGCACCAATTTCATACTGGCCCGTTTCACCGATCAGGCAGAGGCCGAGGCCTGTGACGATTACCTCAAGACGCAGGGTTTGATCGTGCGCCGTGTGGCGGGTTACAACCTGCCCAACGCCTTGCGGGTTACCGTGGGCGATGAAGAGGCATGCCGCCGTGTCGTTGCGGCCATCACCGCATTCAAAGGGGGCGCCGCATGAGCCAGGTATACGACCGCGTCGCACTGATCGGGCTGGGCCTGATTGCGTCGTCCATGTTCTGGGCCATCAAACGCGCGGGTCTTGCGGGTGAGGTCACCGGCTATGCCCGGTCCGAGGCCACACGCGATACTGCCCGTCGGATAAGCCTGTGCGACCGCGTCTGTGACACGGTGCAAGAGGCGGTTGAGGGTGCGGATTTGGTAGTGCTTTGCGTACCCGTCGGCGCAATGGGGACGGTCGCGCAAGAAATCGCACCAGTCCTGAAACCGGGCGCGACAGTGACCGATGTGGGCTCGGTCAAGCGGCACGTGATAGAGGCGGTCTCGCCCCATATTCCCGAAGGAGTGCATTTCATACCGGCGCACCCGCTGGCAGGGACCGAGCATTCCGGCCCCGAATCCGGGTTTGCCGAACTGTTCGATAATCGCTGGAGCCTGCTGGTGCCGGTTGAAGGTTCGGACCCGGACGCCATCGCCCGTTTGCGTGCGCTTTGGGAAGGAATGGGCGCGAATGTGGATGAGATGGACGCGGACCACCACGATCTGGTTCTGGCCGTGACCTCACATGCGCCGCACCTGATTGCCTATACGATGGTGGGGGTTGCAGACGATCTGCGCCGCGTCACCGATAGCGAGGTCATCAAGTATTCGGCCGCTGGTTTTCGGGACTTCACCCGCATCGCGGCGTCGGACCCGACCATGTGGCGCGATGTGTTCCTGACCAACAAAGACGCGACCCTGGAAATCCTCGGGCGCTTTACCGAGGAGCTTTTTGCGCTGCAACGTGCTATTCGCACCGGCGATGGCGAACATCTGTTTGACTATTTCACTCGTACCCGCGCGATCCGGCGTGGGATTATCGATGCGGGGCAGGATACGGATGCGCCTGATTTCGGACGGGGAAAGGCGAACCCATGAAACGCGGCTGGAGGTTCCTCGCGATTGGATATTTGGCGGTCTGCGCCACAGTGTCCAACGCGGCGCCTCCTGAACAGTCGCTCGTTCCTATGGCGCGGCCCGCAACGACCGCTGTTCTGGCTTTTGCCAGCCCGTTGCCCAATGTGAAGACACGGCCTGTATTGCGCCCTGAGTCGCCGCAGGTCTTAGCCGTGGCAGCGCGCCCCTCGGAATTGCCGTTGCTGGGGCCGGATACCTCGTTGATGCCGTATCTGCGGCCCAAGGAATTGGAACAGGAGGCGTTGTTCAAGAAACGCAAACTGCGCAAAACTTCGGTCTGTGGAGATATCGCTATTCAGGGCAAGCCTGTCGGAAATGTGCCCGGTCGTATCAAGGCCTGCGGCATCAAGGATGCTGTGCAAATCACCTCGGTTTCAGGTGTGGTGCTCAGCCGCCCGTCGACGATGGATTGTGGGACGGCGATAGCGTTGAACAAATGGGTCGACAAAACGGTCAAACCCACCTTCAAACGGCGCGGTCCGGTGGCCGAGCTTCAGATTGCTGCCCATTACGCCTGTCGGACCCGAAACAATCAAAAAGGGGCCAGAATTTCGGAGCATGGCAAAGGCCGGGCAATCGACATTTCGGGTTTTAAGATGGCAGACGGAGAGGTCGTGACCGTTCTGAACGGCTGGCGCAAGAACCCGTCAAAACGTCAGCTGACCAAAGTCTGGCGCGGGGCGTGCGGTCCGTTTGGCACGGTTCTGGGGCCGAATGCGGACCGGTACCACCGCGATCATTTCCACCTGGATACGGCACGTCACCGTCGTGGGCCGTATTGCCGTTAACGCAGGATCAGACGCGGCGCGGGGCCTAAAGGGATAGGGCCCAAGGCGACAAACCCATCACGGAAATTCAGTTGCACGTCCAACGCATTGGGGTTGCCACCAAGCCCTGCCAGAAAATTCAGTGTCGTGGTCACAGGGTCCACCGCCTGATCGGGCAGGGCGCCTGCCGCGTTGGCCATGGCGATCATGTCGCGCCAGTTTTCGGCCCGGATCGCGATTTCTCCGATGGGAATGCCCTGCGGGTCTACGTCCAGCTCTCCGGTTGCGAACAGGCGCAGCGCGCCCCATTTCATTTCAGCCAGGCGCAAGTCCAGCTTAACCGGTTGCGGTCTGCTTTGTTCCAGCGCGGATCGATCCCATGCCTTGTCGAAAGTGGCCGTCAGGTCCAGCTCTAGCGTTTCAAACGCTTGCGGCAGGGTAGTGGCCGAACGCATCAGTTCGCGCAGGTCATCGCCGGGGGTGAAGCCGTCGGCCTGCGCGCTGATCACATATGCCTCGGGGGTGGCGGTCTGTTCCATCACAAGGGCCAATGTGTTGCCCCCGGCCAAAGCCTCAGACTCATCAGTGATCGACCACGGCCCGGCAGTCAGAGCCATCTTTTCCAACATAAGCGCCACGCCGGGTTGCAGTTGCAACTCAGCTTGCAGGTCGGCGGCCTGAATGGTCGCGGTTTGATCGAAATAAGACAGGCGCTGCGGCGTGCCGGCAAAACGCAGCACTTGTCGACCAGGCCAGATTGCCGGGCTTTGGAATTCGATCCAGTCCGCGCTCCAGGCGGTGCCATTGACCGGATCGGCCAGCGCCGGGTTATTCAGGCGCGTCATGTGGTTCAGTGGATACCCGGCAGATTCAACGTCTGAAAAATCAGCCTGCCAGCCCTGTTCCTGCTGTTTGTCAAACCATGTGGTGATCGCGTTGCGCAGGCCGAAGCCGGCGACGAACCAATAGACGCTCCAGATTACAGCGATGAAAATGATTACCCGTATCAGACCGCGCATGGCAGTTCGCCCTTTTTCCCACCTCGGAATTGATGTTTATAGACGCAAACGGGCAAGGACCAGTGCTATGACGATGTGGGTTTTCGGATATGGATCGCTGCTGTGGAATCCGGGCTTTCCGGTGGCCCGCAGCGAACGCGCCACACTGAACGGTTATGCGCGGTCCTTTTGCATGAGCTCGATCCACCATCGCGGTACTGAAGACCATCCTGGTCTGGTTCTGGCGCTGGACGAACAGGCCGACGCCGATTGCAAGGGGCTGGCTCTGGCGGTTGAGGCAGGACACGAAGACCGCACCCTGCATGAATTGCGCGAGCGCGAGCTGATCTCGTCGGCCTATGTTGAGAAGATGCTGGACCTGCACCTGGACAGCGGCGAAGTTGTGAATGCCGTGACTTACGTGATCGACGCCGATCATGTGCAGTATTGCGGCGGTATCCCTCTGGAAGAGCAGGCCCAGATAATCGCCCATGCGGTCGGCGGGCGGGGGCCAAACACCGAATACCTCTATAACACCGCCGAACATTTGGCCGAGATCGACCTGCGCGACCCCGATCTTGAGTGGTTGGCGCAACGTGTGCGTGATATCACCGCATAAACCCTTGGCGTCACCGGTATAAGTTCGCTAGATTCAGCGCAGAGCAGGCAAAAACCGGGAACCACGCGCATGGCGCAGGCACATCAGGGCGCGAGACCTCATTTCTCGCATCCCATTCGACAGATTGTTATGATGTTGGTCGCAATAGGTCTGGCCGGGTTGGGCGTCTTTATGGCTTTGCCCTATGTGATGCCGGTGATTGAGGCCAACCCATACCTGAACGGCTTTATCATCCTGGTGTTCATCATCGGTGTTTTCGCCTGTTTCTTTCAGGTGACTCAACTGATCGGCTCTGTCCGATGGATCGAGGCGTTTGTGGGCGGTGTTGTGCGCGAAGATGCCCGCACACCGCAATTGCTGGCACCGTTGGCATCCCTGCTGCGCGAACGGGGCGCGCGGTCTCAGATCAGCTCAACCTCGACACGGTCCATTCTGGATTCAGTCGCAGAACGGGTCGAGGAAGAACGTGAGATCACCCGTTATATCACCAACGTCCTGATCTATCTGGGTCTTTTGGGCACGTTCTTCGGGCTGGCCACCACGGTTCCCGCCATCGTGGACACAATCCGCAGCCTTAACCCGCAGGAAGGTGAAGAGGGGCTGGCCGTATTCAACCGCCTTATGGTCGGGCTGGAATCGCAGCTGCAGGGCATGGGCGTGGCTTTCGGGTCTTCGTTGTTGGGTCTGGCTGGATCGCTGATCGTTGGTCTGTTGGAATTGTTTGCGGGCCATGGACAGAACCGGTTCTACCGCGAGCTTGAGGAATGGTTATCCTCGATCACCCGCGTTGGCTTCGGGGCCAGCGATGAAGGTGGCGCTGAACTGGCGGTTCTGACGCCAGTATTGGATGCCATGTCCGAACAGATGAACGCACTGCAGGATCTGTTTTCAGCGCAAGAGGCTGATCGCGCTGCGGTGTCGTCCAAACTGGGCCAATTGGCGGATTCGATCGGCGAAATGAACGTGCGACAGTCCGATACCGAGGGCGTGACAGCTGCCTTGGAACGGGTTGCGCTTGGGCAGGACGCCCTGCTGGATCACATGCGCGAACAGGGCGCTGGTGACGGGATAGACGCCGAAAGCCGTATGCGCCTGCGCTCGATGGATGTGCAGTTGCTTCGTATTCTCGAAGAAATCTCGGCTGGCCGTCAGGAAAGCATGAGCGAGTTGCGCAAGGATATCGAATTGCTGGTCAAAGCCCTTACCTTACCCCGAGGCGCCGTGCGTACTGCTCCGGAAGGAGAGTAATCCATGGCTCTGTCCCGACGCAC
This sequence comes from Ruegeria sp. BB5, assembly GCF_056539405.1. Taxonomy (NCBI): domain Bacteria; kingdom Pseudomonadati; phylum Pseudomonadota; class Alphaproteobacteria; order Rhodobacterales; family Roseobacteraceae; genus Ruegeria; species Ruegeria sp. BB5. The sequence goes on from NZ_JBQFUX010000001.1 coordinate 65,674, forward strand.
CGGTCAACGGTTTCAAGGTTCGGTCTGGCCCGGTTTCGTGGATGCGATCACCGGGCTCCTGATGGTGCTGACATTTGTGCTGACGATCTTCATGGTCGTGCAGTTTGTGCTGCGTGAGACTATTTCCGGGCAAGAGGACGAACTGACAGCCTTGTCGGATGAGGTTGCGGCGCTGGCCGGAGCGTTGGGGCTGGAAGAACGGGAAAACAGCCGGTTGCAAGCGCGGTTGGGTGTGTTGAACTCGACTCTGTCGCAGGTAGAGAACGAACTGGTGCAAGCGCAGATCCAACTGACCGATTTTGAGGCTCAGGTCGCGGCGCTGCTGGTAGAGCAAGAGCGCGCACAGGGTCAAATCGCCGAGTTGGTTGATGAGCAGGGCGCGTTGAATCTGGCCTTGGCGCAAAGCCGCGCTGAGATCGATGAACAGACCGAAGCCGCGCGTCTGGCTGCAGCGCAACGCGAGGCGCTGGAAGCCTTGGTTGCTGATCTGGAACAAAGCGATGCGGCGCAGTCCACGCGGATTTCTGAGCTAGAAGAACAACTGAGCACCGAAGAGGCTGCCAAGCTGGCTGAGGCCGCCGCCGCCGAAAATCTGCGCAACCGATTGCTGAACGCGGATGCTGAACTGACGGCCATGACCTTGGCGCTGGAAGCGCAGCGTAAAGAGGCTGAAGAGACCTTGACACTGTTGGCCGCTGCACAGGCTGCAAAAGCCGAATTGGAACGGCAGTTTGGGGCCTTGAACGCAGAAGAATTGCGAGCCCAGCTTGAGGCGGCTTTGGCAGCTCGAACCGAGGCTCAGGCTGAAGCGCAGGAACAACGCTCATTGGCCGAAGAACGCGCGGCCTTGCTGACCGTTGCGCGTGATACGCTGTCGAATGAGCAGGCGATTTCGGAAAAAGCGCAGCGCGAAACGGCATTGCTCAATCAGCAAATGGCTGCACTGCGCGAACAATTGGGTGGGTTGCAGGCGTTGCTGGACGATTATCAGGAGCGCAATGCTGCTGCCGATATTCGTATCCAGACGCTGGGTCAGGACCTGAATGCAGCGTTGGCGCGGGCCGCCTCGGAAGAACGTCGCCGCCGACTGCTGGAAGAGGCCGAGCGCGTTCGCCTGGAGGCCGAGGCCGAAGAACTGGCAGCACAGGCCGAGGACCTGCAGCGTTACCGTTCTGAGTTCTTCGGTCGTTTGCGCGATGTCCTGGGCGATGAAGAAGGCGTGCGGATCGAAGGAGACAGGTTTGTTTTCTCATCCGAGGTGCTGTTCGACACAGGATCAGCTACGCTGTCGCCGGTCGGGCGGCAAGAGGTCGCCAAGGTGGCCAATATCCTGCGCAGTGTAGCGGCAGAAATTCCCGAGGGTCTGAACTGGGTCATCCGTGTCGATGGCCACACGGACAATGTACCTCTGGCCGGGACGGGCCGGTATCGCGACAATTGGGAACTCAGCCAGGGCCGGGCGCTTTCGGTGGTGCGATACATGGTCGAAGCGCTGGGTATCCCGCCGAACCGGCTGGCCGCCAACGGGTTTGGTGAGTTCCAGCCTGTCAATCCCGCCGATACCCCCGAAGCCCGCGCCCAGAACCGCAGGATCGAGTTGAAATTGACTGAGCGTTAAATCGCTACAATGGGCTTTTTCAGGCAGACGAAAGTGGCTTCGATCCGCCGCAATTTTAGCTCGCGCTGGGTGAAAGGCGAGTGTGATGCCCCTATATCTGCACCATAGGTTGAGCAGGTACGGATTTGAACAAATTGGCAGTTGAATTGCAAAGCGCGGTTGATGAAGCCCTGCAAGCACCTTATCGGCGTGTGGCCCGGTTTGAGACCTTAAAAGGAACCCCGTTTTGGATGAAGCGCATTGAGCGGTCTGCGCCTCTGCTTTGGCTGGTAAAGGGAACTCCGAATATGGCGTTCGACCGGGACCGGTGTTCACATCATTTCCTGTGGCACAGCGGTGTGCCAGTCCCGGCAATTGTGACCGAAGGTACGGACTACTTTGTGCTTGAAGATGCTGGCGCCAGTCTGACTGACATCTGCAAGTCTAACTCTTTGACCGCTGAGGAAAAAGAAAAGGCATGTCATGCGGCGGGGCAAGCGTTGGCACGCTTGCATTCAATCGACCTAGCCCACGGGCGCCCGGCTTTTCGGGATATGTGCTGGGACGGGCAGCAAATTCGTTTCATTGATCTCGAATACTTTGTGCAAACCAGGGCCGGGCGCATTCGCAAAGCCAGGGACGTTGGAATCGCGTTGGTGTCCGCTTTGTCTCAGAGTTTCGACGGGCTGCGTTATGCTCAAGTCTTTCTGTCGGCCTATCGGGCTTCACGGCGCCGTCGATCAGAGTATTTTCACAGCCCGCATCCACAGCGCACCAAATAAATATAAAAAAACCCGCCATTGAAGGCGGGTTTCTTTCTGTAGCACGATGCAATCAATCTGCGGTTAGCAGCGGGGGCTTGTCCCCCGGAATGCGCGGCTGATCGGGGCCGAAGATTTCCAGGTTCAACTCGCCCTTCTTGACCGAGACACGGACCACACCACCCTTCGCCAGCTTGCCGAACAGCAACTCCTCTGCCAGAGGTTTCTTGATGTGTTCCTGGATCACCCGGCCCAGAGGACGCGCGCCCATCTTGTCGTCATAGCCCTTGTCGGCCAGCCATTCGGCGGCTTTGGGCGTCAGGTCGATGGTCACGTTTCGATCCAGCAATTGCGCCTCAAGCTGCAGGACGAATTTCTCGACCACTTGCAGGATGACCTCTTTCGGCAGAGGTGCGAACGAGATCACGGCGTCCAGGCGGTTGCGGAATTCCGGCGTGAACATGCGTTCGATCGCAGCGGTATCCTCGCCCTCGCGGCGGTCACGGGCAAAGCCAATGGCGGCCTTGGCCTGTTCCTGCGCACCCGCGTTCGACGTCATGATCAGAACCACGTTGCGGAAATTCACCGTGCGGCCGTTGTGATCGGTCAGCTCACCGTGGTCCATCACTTGCAGCAGGATGTTGAACACGTCCGGGTGGGCCTTTTCGATCTCATCCAGCAGCAGCACGCAATGCGGATGCTGGTCGACGCCGTCAGTCAGCAGACCACCCTGATCGAACCCGACATAGCCCGGAGGGGCACCGATCAAACGGGAAACCGCGTGCTTTTCCATATATTCCGACATGTCAAAGCGCAGCAGTTCCACACCCAGCGTATCTGCGAGCTGTTTCGCGACCTCGGTTTTACCCACACCGGTTGGACCAGCGAACAGATAGTTGCCGATGGGCTTTTCTGGTTCACGCAGACCGGCGCGGGCCAGCTTGATTGCGCTGGCAAGCGCCTCAATAGCCTCGTCCTGACCAAACACCACCCGTTTCAACGAAGTTTCCAGATCTTTCAGAACCTCCGCATCGTCCTTGGTGACGTTTTTGGGCGGAATGCGCGCGATTTTAGCAACGACGGCCTCGATCTCTTTCACACCGATGGTCTTGCGGCGTTTGCTTTCTGCGACCAGATGCTGTGCGGCACCGGCCTCATCGATCACGTCGATGGCCTTATCTGGCAGTTTGCGGTCGTTGATATAGCGCGCCGACAGTTCTACGGCGGTTTTGATCGCATCCGCAGTGTACTTGATCTCGTGATGTTTCTCGAAATAGGGTTTCAGACCGCGCAGGATTTTTACGCTATCTTCAACCGAAGGTTCATTCACGTCGATCTTCTGGAACCGGCGGCTGAGCGCGCGGTCTTTTTCGAAATGTTGACGGAACTCTTTATAAGTGGTCGAGCCCATGGTGCGCAGCTTGCCGCCCTGCAGGGCAGGTTTCAGCAGGTTCGACGCATCCATCGCGCCACCCGAAGTCGCACCGGCACCGATCACGGTGTGAATCTCGTCAATAAACAGCACAGCGTCGGGGTGATCTTCCAATTCCGTCACGACTGCTTTCAGCCGTTCCTCGAAATCACCGCGATAGCGGGTGCCCGCAAGCAGTGCGCCCATATCCAGCGAATAAATGGTGGTGTTCGACAGCACATCAGGGGCTTCGCCGCCCACGATCTTGTGGGCCAAACCCTCGGCAATGGCGGTTTTGCCCACGCCCGGGTCACCCACCAGCAGCGGGTTGTTCTTGCGGCGACGGCATAGCACCTGAATGCAGCGTTCCACCTCATCGGCGCGACCGATCAGGGGGTCGACATCGCCTGCACGCGACTTGGCGTTCAGATCTATGCAATATTTCCCCAGCGCGCTTTCTTTCTGATCACCATCAGTGGTGCTGGATTGAGCCTCTTCCTCGACCTGATCCGCGCCGGAAACCGAGCGGTTTTCGCCATATGCCGGATCTTTGGCCACACCGTGTGCGATGAAATTCACCGCGTCATAGCGCGTCATGTCCTGTTCTTGCAGGAAATAGGCCGCGTTGCTTTCGCGTTCAGCAAAGATAGCGACCAGTACGTTGGCTCCGGTCACTTCGGTGCGGCCCGAACTTTGCACGTGGATCGCGGCGCGCTGAATCACGCGCTGGAAAGCGGCGGTTGGTACGGCCTCGGACCCATCAATGTCGGTGACCAGATTGGACAGGTCTTCGTCGATGAATTCGACCAAAGTGCTGCGCAATTCTTCCAGATCGACGCTGCAGGCTTTCATGACGCGGATGGCATCGGGTTCTTCCAGCAGCGCCAGCAGCAGATGTTCCAGCGTTGCAAATTCATGTCGCCGTTCATTCGCAGCCGCAAGGGCCGCGTGGATGGCTTGTTCTAAAGTGCTCGAGAATGAAGGCACGCGGGTGCTCCTCTATCTTGGGTCGAAAGGGGCAAGATGTGGCCCCGGTTCAACCATGTCCTCATACTAATAGAGTTTGGTTGATCGTGGCCCGGCTTCAAGGGTTTTCTTTCACTTGACAGTCACATTTCCTGTGACCGTGGCCGTGAAGAGCGCGAAATAAGCACTAGAAGCGGTCTTTTCTAGCCCTGATTTCGGCAAAAACGGCAGCCGGTTCGACGTTTTCCATGCCCAAATGGTTCTGAATCGCCGGATCTGTGGCACGCAGGAAGGGGTTTGTGGCCTTTTCCAGCGCGAGACTCGAGGGAACTGTAGGTTTTCCGGCGGCGCGGGCGGCGTCGATATCTGCCATGCGTTGCTGCAATGCGGCGTTGTCCGGATCGACCGTAATGGCGAATTTGGCGTTGGATTGCGTATATTCGTGACCCGAATACACGATTGTTTCGTCGGGCAGCGCGGCCAGTTTGGAAAGAGATTGCCACATCTGCGGGGCGGTGCCCTCGAAAAGGCGACCGCAGCCCAGGGCCATCAGGCTGTCTGCGGTGAAAACGGCAGCACTTTGCGGCATGTAAATTGCAACATGGCCGACTGTGTGGCCCGACACATCCAAAACTTGCACCGGTTCGCCGCCGACCTCGAACGAGTCGCCCTCGGCCACTTGCTGATCCAACGGGGGCAGGCGGTGAGCGTCGGCGGCAGCACCAATGACCTTGGCGGGGTGTCTTTCCAGAACACCGGCTAATCCGTCGACATGATCCCAGTGATGATGGGTCAGCAACACGTGACTTAGGGTCCAGCCGCGGGCGTCCAGTTCTGCCAGAATCGGCCCAGCTTCGGGGGCGTCAATCAGGGCGGTCTGGCCACTGGTGGCGTCATGCGCCAGAAAAGCATAATTATCGCTGAGACATGGGATGGTTACGATCTCAAGAGGCATGGCCTTTTGCCCTTTCGTTGCTAGACTGCGCCCAGCTAAGCCGATTGACCAGGTGTCCGCAATGCATCTCGATGTGCAGGATCTGAGGAATTTCTACTACCGCAGCACATTGGGCCGTGCGGCGCAGGCCGCTATTCGTGGACGGTTGACGCAGTTGTGGCCCGAGGCCAAAGGTCAGACCGTAGTAGGCTTTGGCTTCGCGGTGCCACTTTTGCGGCCATATCTGGCAGAAGCGCGTCGTGTCATCGGCTTGATGCCAGGGCCGCAGGGGGTCATGCCCTGGCCTGCCGGGATGCCCAATGTCTCTGTGCTGACCGAAGAAACACTCTGGCCCATTGAAACCGGGCACGTGGACAAATTGGTCGTGATGCACGGGTTGGAGACCTCAGGCCAGCCCAGCGAATTGCTGAACGAATGCTGGCGGGTTCTCGGACCAGGAGGGCGCGCGATTTTCATTGTGCCGAACCGGGCCGGGCTGTGGTCGCGATCAGATCGAACGCCCTTTGGATTCGGGCGCCCGTATTCGGCGTCGCAGTTGGAAAGCCAGCTCAAGGCGCATCACTTCATTCCCGAAGGCCACTGCTCGGCCCTGTATATGCCGCCTTCGTTTCGCCGGTTCTGGTTGAAATCGGGCAGTCTGATCGAAAAAACTGGTCAACGCATGCCAACGGTGATGGCCGGGGGCGTGCTGATGGTAGAGGTCACCAAGCACATCCGCCCCCCCAGCGGCACCGTCACAAAAGATACCGAACGTCGCCCGATCAAGGCGCTAGATGGACTGTTGAAGCCAGCATAATTCTTGTGTCGATTTGGGACGTTTCAAAGCCCGAATTTGCGGGAAATAGGTCACAGGAATCGCAAAAACCTACACTTTCGTAACATTTTTCCTGCCTTCCAGCCGGATAAAAGGGTCGCACCCTCCGTAAGTAATTGAAACAAAACATTTTGTGGATAAAGTGCTTGCCGTGATAATATATTGCTAGCTTGGTTCGGCTCTGCTACATCCCCGGTGATTTTGATCCCCGGCCGTCTGGGCGGGGTTTCCTCACGCCCCCGTGGTAGCGGCCGCTACTCAAAATCGGGGCCTCAAATATCGGAAGGGTGGACGTGTCCGAACCAGCTTCGATTTCCACTGGCATTGCTGAACGCTATGCCACCGCGATCTTTGAGATCGCCAAAGAGAATAATGACCTTGCAGGTCTGGAAACCGGCATCAACGATTTGGCAGCAGCTTTGGGCGAAAGCGCCGACTTGCGCGACCTGATTGCATCGCCGCTGGTATCCCGCGCCGAACAGGAAGCAGCGATTACCGCGATTGCCGACAAGATGGGTCTGCATACCATCCTGCGCAACACGCTGGGTCTGATGGCCGAAAAGCGCCGCCTGTTTGTTATTCCGCAACTGGTGCAGGTACTGCGCGACATGCTGGCAGACGAGCGCGGCGAAGTGACCGCCGATGTCGCCTCGGCCAAGGCGTTGACCAAGACGCAACTGGATAAACTGTCCAAGACGCTGTCCGAGCGTGTGGGCAAGACCGTGACAATCAATGCGACCGTTGATGAAAGCCTCATCGGCGGTCTTGTCGTTAAAGTGGGCTCGAAAATGATCGATAGCTCGATCCGTTCGAAGCTGAACTCCCTACAGAATGCAATGAAAGAGGTCGGATAAATGGGAATCCAAGCTGCAGAGATTTCTGCAATCCTGAAGGACCAGATCAAGAATTTTGGTCAGGAAGCCGAAGTGGCCGAGATTGGCCGCGTGCTGAGCGTCGGTGACGGGATTGCCCGTGTATACGGCCTGGACAACGTACAAGCCGGTGAGATGGTCGAATTCCCCGGTGGCATCATGGGCATGGCGCTGAACCTGGAAAGCGACAACGTCGGTGTCGTTATCTTCGGTTCCGACCGTGACATTAAAGAAGGTGACACCGTCAAGCGCACCAACTCGATCGTGGACGTTCCGATCGGTGACGAGCTGCTGGGCCGTGTTGTTGACGGTCTGGGCAACCCGCTGGACGGCAAAGGCCCGATCAACGCAACCAAGCGTGGCGTTGCAGACGTTAAGGCACCAGGCATCATCCCGCGTAAGTCGGTTCACGAGCCGATGGCAACCGGCCTGAAATCGGTTGACGCGATGATCCCGATTGGCCGTGGCCAGCGTGAGCTGATCATTGGTGACCGTCAGACCGGTAAAACTGCCGTTGCTCTGGACGCGATCCTGAACCAGAAAGTGTACAATGACGCAGCAGGCGACGACGAGTCGAAGAAACTGTACTGCGTTTACGTTGCCATCGGTCAAAAGCGTTCGACCGTTGCGCAGCTGGTGAAGAAGCTGGAAGAATCCGGTGCGATTGAATACTCGATCGTTGTGGCCGCAACCGCGTCCGACCCGGCACCGATGCAGTTCCTGGCACCCTACGCTGCAACCGCGATGGCCGAATACTTCCGAGACAATGGCCGTCACGCGCTGATCATCTATGATGACTTGTCTAAGCAGGCTGTGTCCTATCGTCAGATGTCGCTGCTGCTGCGCCGCCCGCCCGGACGTGAAGCCTATCCTGGCGACGTTTTCTACCTCCACTCGCGCCTGCTGGAGCGTTCGGCGAAGCTGAACGAGGATTTCGGTGCGGGCTCGCTGACTGCTCTGCCGGTTATCGAAACTCAGGGTGGTGACGTTTCGGCGTTTATTCCGACCAACGTGATTTCGATCACCGACGGCCAGATCTTCCTGGAAACCGAACTGTTCTACCAGGGTATCCGTCCTGCTGTGAACACCGGTCTGTCGGTTTCGCGTGTGGGCTCTTCGGCTCAGACCAACTCGATGAAGTCGGTTGCCGGTCCGGTTAAACTGGAACTGGCTCAGTACCGTGAAATGGCTGCGTTTGCTCAGTTCGGTTCCGACCTGGACGCCGCGACCCAGCAGCTGCTGAACCGTGGTGCGCGTCTGACCGAGCTTATGAAACAGCCGCAGTACTCGCCGCTGACCAATGCTGAAATCGTCTGCGTCATCTTCGCCGGTACCAACGGTTACCTCGACAAGATCGACGTGTCCGATGTTGGCCGTTACGAAGCTGGCCTGCTGGCGCACCTGCGTGGCAAGCACGCGGATCTGCTTCAGTGGATCACGGACGAAGATCCCAAGATCAAGGGTGACGCTTCCGATAAGATCAAGGCTGCGCTGGACGAATACGCCGCAACCTTCGCTTAAGGGAGAGGCGGGCATATGCCAAATCTTAAGGACCTTAAAAATAGGATCGAGTCGGTCAAATCGACCCGCAAGATCACCAAGGCCATGCAGATGGTCGCGGCTGCAAAACTGCGCCGCGCCCAGGAATCTGCCGAAGCCTCGCGCCCCTATGCCGAACGGTTCAATGCCGTGATGGCGGGGCTGGCGGCGTCGGTCGGGGGCAGCGACAGCGCCCCCAAGCTGCTCCGTGGTACGGGCAGTGATGATGTCCATCTGCTGGTTGTCATGACAGCTGAACGCGGCCTGTGCGGCGGCTTCAACTCGAACATCGCCAAGCTGGCCCGTCAAAAAGCGGACGAGCTGCGCGCCAAAGGCAAGACGATCAAAGTTCTGACCGTCGGCAAAAAAGGCCGCGACGCGCTGAAGCGTGATTTTGGCGATCTGTTCGTTGGACATATCGACCTGAGCGAGGTCAAGCGTCTGGGTTACACCAATGCGCAAGACATCGCGAAGGACGTCCTGTCGCGCTTTGACGGGGGTGAGTTCGACGTTGCCACGATCTTCTATTCGAAGTTCGTCAACGTTGTGACCCAAATCCCGACGGCACAGCAGGTCATCCCCGCCTCGTTCGAGGAAACCGAGGGTGACGATAGCGGTGCTGTTTTCGACTACGAGCCCAGCGAAGAGGCCATCTTGGCCGACCTGCTGCCCAAGGGGGTTGCAACCGCGATCTTCTCGGCCCTGCTCGAAAACGGAGCGTCTGAACAGGGTGCACGGATGTCCGCAATGGACAACGCGACACGCAACGCGGGTGAAATGATCGACAAGCTGACGATCCAGTTCAACCGCTCGCGTCAGGCCGTGATCACCAACGAGCTGATTGAAATTATTTCCGGCGCCGAAGCGCTGTAAGAAAACCGGAGACAACAATATGGCGAATGCAAAAGGCAAAGTCACACAGATCATCGGGGCCGTCGTTGACGTGCACTTCGAAGATCAGCTGCCTGAAATTCTGAACGCGCTGGAAACCGAAAACAACGGCAAGCGTCTGGTACTGGAAGTTGCCCAGCACCTGGGTGAAAACACTGTCCGCACCATCGCGATGGACGCGACCGAAGGTCTGGTTCGTGGCGCGGAAGTCACCGACATGGGCGCACCGATCTCGGTTCCGGTTGGTAACGCCACCCTGGGCCGCATCCTGAACGTTGTTGGCGATCCCATCGACGAAAAGGGCCCGGTTGAGGCAACCGAATCCCGCGCCATCCACCAGCCTGCACCGACCTTCGCAGAACAGTCGACCGAGTCGGAAGTTCTGGTCACCGGCATCAAGGTTGTGGACCTGCTGGCCCCTTACGCCAAAGGCGGTAAGATCGGCCTGTTCGGCGGCGCCGGCGTTGGTAAAACCGTTCTGATCATGGAACTGATCAACAACATCGCAAAAGTGCACTCGGGCTTCTCGGTGTTCGCGGGTGTTGGTGAACGGACCCGTGAAGGGAACGACCTGTACCACGAGATGATCGAATCGAATGTTATCAAGCCGGACAACCTGTCGGAATCGCAGGTGGCCCTGGTTTACGGTCAGATGAACGAACCTCCCGGAGCGCGTGCGCGTGTTGCTCTGACCGGCCTGACCCTGGCCGAGCAGTTCCGCGACCAGTCCGGTACCGACGTTCTGTTCTTCGTCGACAACATCTTCCGCTTTACGCAGGCGGGTTCCGAGGTTTCGGCTCTGCTGGGTCGTATTCCTTCGGCGGTGGGCTACCAGCCGACACTGGCCACTGACATGGGTGCCCTGCAGGAACGCATCACCTCGACCAAGTCGGGCTCGATCACCTCGGTGCAGGCGATCTACGTGCCTGCGGACGACCTTACCGACCCTGCGCCGGCAACCTCGTTCGCTCACTTGGATGCGACTACCGTTCTTAACCGAGCGATCTCGGAAAAGGGTATCTACCCTGCGGTTGACCCGCTCGACTCGACTTCGCGTCTGCTCGACCCGGCCATCGTTGGCGAAGAGCATTATCAGGTTGCGACCGATGTTCAGCAGATCCTTCAGCGCTACAAGTCGCTACAGGACATCATCGCCATCCTTGGCATGGACGAGCTGTCGGAAGAGGACAAACTGACCGTGGCCCGTGCCCGTAAGATCGAACGCTTCATGTCGCAGCCGTTCGACGTGGCGCAGGTCTTCACCGGCTCGCCGGGCGTTCAGGTTCCTCTGGATGTCACCATCGCGTCGTTCAAGGCCGTTGTGGCTGGCGAATACGATCACCTGCCCGAAGCGGCCTTCCTGATGGTTGGCGGCATCGACGAAGTGATCGCCAAAGCGGAAAAGATGGCCGCAGAAGCCGCCTAAGGAGTATCCCTGATGGCAAACACGATGCAATTCGACCTCGTCAGCCCCGAGCGGAGCCTTGCTTCGCTCAGCGCGACGGCGGTCCAGATTCCCGGCGCGGACGGGGACATGACGGCGATGCCCGATCATGCCCCCACCATCACCACGCTGCGCCCGGGCATCCTGAAGGTCGAAGCACCTGAAGGGTCCAGCGAATACCTGGTCACCGGTGGGTTTGCTCAGATCAATGGCGATGGCCTGTCGGTTCTGGCCGAAAAGGCGATCCCGGTTGCCGAAGTGACACGCTCACACCTGGACGATCTGATCGCCGAGGCACGCGCGTCGCACGAGGCAGCGAAGGAAGGCGATGATCAGTCCATCGTTGACGACGCTGCCAAGTTGCTGGCCGACATGGAAGCCCTTGGAACGCATATGAGCCTGTAAGGCTCTGGCAATTCTTGTGATTTATAACGGCTCCGCCTGCGCGGGGCCGTTTTTTTGTCGTGATTTTGCCGAGGCAGCAGGATAGGTGTAAGGAATACAAAGACAAAGACATCAACAATGAAGACTTTTCGAACCCACCCTATTGGTATCGACCAAGGCGAGTCAGTGCTGTTTTCCGATTTCGCTGATGGCGGAGATATGTGGACGGGCGAGGGGCCACGCGAACGGCGGTCTGCGATCCTCTTCAGTCAGCCATTTCGAACCGCACCGGTGGTTCAGATTGGCGTGTCTTTATGGGATGTGGACACGTCCTCGGCGCTACGTGCCGAGGTGACGACTGCGGACATTACACCTGAGGGCTTTTTTGCCGTATTCCGAACCTGGTCGGATACGCGAATTGCCCGGATACGGGTGACATGGACGGCCATTGGTGAGGTCGCACATGAGGATGACTGGGATATCTCGTGATTGATTCAACGCCTGAGCCAGGAAGTGGTTTGAAAAACATGCTGCGCGCTTTTCGGGATAATCAGTGTAGTCTGGAAAACAACCAGTTCCACTCGTAAGGATTAGCACCGCTCAGAATTATGGCGCAAATCGTTATGACGGCTCCAAGCACGCAAAAGACGGGAACACGACCCAAGGCAAAACCACGCACGAAAAATCCGATAAATCCTATGAGCAGAGAAAGCATAGGGAGACCAATCATAATCACGCTGGCCCCAAGGGCGTACTCTCGGGCACTCTCGGTATCCATCGAGTGGGCGATTTTGCCTGTAATAAGGTAAAATGTGGCAATGGCGCCAAAGCTGAAGCCTACTATGGAACATATGGTCCGAGCCCTGTTTGACGTAATACGCTTTCGACGCCTCCCGTTTCGGAGGCGTCCGAGATCGCCTTGTTCCGCTGTTTGTCACCAGCCAAAATGCCGCGGTACATAAGGATACAGCCAGCCACTAACGCGAACACCCCCGCAACACCCAGCCCGGCTGCGGCACCGATCCCATAGCTTTGCTTTATAACCTCGTAACTTTCGTTCGCCTGTTTTACTGCTTGTTGCCCGACACTCAAAAACAGTATGCCGACAAGGACCTTCCAGTGATTTGGTCGGAGTGATGGAGCTTTTGTATCTTTTTGCGAAAGGTCAGAGGTTGCTTGAGGGTTATTGGCGTTGATGCGTTGAATGCGGTCTTGAAAGCTTGTGTTGGACATGGGTCGAGGTCTGAAACTCTATCAGTTAGTGCTTGTAGATTTTTTGCCAGGGCAATGTGTTGAAAATTGGTCCGACGTCAGCGCAATTGATGCGCCGAAGCCAAGAAAGGAGCCGCAACACAATTGGGTGTGAGACGTCTGAACTTTTCTACGTTTGACAACATTCGTAGCGCTAAGGCACAGGTCGCTCATAAAGTTGTTTCGCCGACATGCATTGACGTGTTCCAGACACGGTCCAACCAAGCTCTGCAAGCGGGCGTTGCCAGGATTGCGGTGGTCTGAAGTGGCGTGAAATGCTGCTCTAGGCCTCATTTCCCTCAATCATGTCCACACGGGTCGCGTGACGGCCGCCTTCAAACTCGGCGGTCAGAAAGGCATCGACGATATCCAAGGCCTGACCTTCACCGACAACGCGCGCACCGATGGACAGCATGTTGGCATCGTTATGCTGGCGGATCATCCGGGCCGAGAACGCGTCGGAGCAAACACCACAGCGGATACCGGGCACCTTGTTGGCGGCCATCATGATGCCCTGTCCGGTGCCGCACAAAACGATCCCCAGCTGACACTCGCCCGAGGCTACGGCCTGCGCGGCGGCTTTGCCGTGCTTGGGGTAATGCGTGCTTTCGGGAGTTGTAGGGCCGATGTCCACCACTTCCCATCCATTTGCCGCAACATGGTCGGCAACAGCCTGACGTAAATCAATGGCTGCGTGGTCACTGGAGAGAACGATGCGTTTGTTGACTGTCATGGGACTTTCCACAGATAACCACGCTGATTTTCGTGGCAGGTTGGTCGCGGGCGCGGAGGACTGCAAAGGGAAGGGCGGCCCAAAAGGACCGCCCGATCCAAATTTAGTCCATGTGGTACATAGACTCGTAGATCGGGATCAAGGTCTTGTCTTCGAATAGCGACGACACGCTGGTACCGTTCCAGATATTCAGGATCGCCTGCGTGAAGATCGGAGACGTTGGTACGATGCGGATGTTCTTGGCTTTTGCGATCTCTGGGGTTGGCTGGATCGTGTCGGTTAGCACCAACGACTTCATTACCGAATTGGTTACGCGTTCGACTGCCGGGCCGCTCATGACGCCGTGTGTGATGTAAGAGTGCACCTCTTTCGCACCATTATCCATCAGTACCTGAGCCGCTTTGCACAACGTGCCGGCAGTGTCGCACATGTCGTCCACGATCAGGCAAATCTTGTCTTTGACATCGCCGATCACGGTCATTTCTGCCACTTCGCCAGCCTTTTCGCGTCGTTTGTCAACGATCGACAAGGGGGCGCTGATGCGTTTGGCAAGTTCACGTGCACGGGCCACACCGCCCACGTCGGGCGAGACAACCATAAGTTCATCCAGGTTGTTCTTGAACTGGTGTTTTACATCCAGTGCAAAGATTGGCGAGGCATAGAGGTTGTCGACCGGCATATCGAAGAACCCCTGAATCTGCGCTGCGTGCAGGTCCATGGTAAGGATCCGCTCGATCCCTGCACCGGTCAGCATGTTGGCCACCAGTTTGGCGCTGATCGGCGTGCGGGCCTTGGTACGGCGGTCCTGACGGGCATAACCGAAGTATGGGATAACGGCAGTGATCCTTTGGGCCGATGACCGGCGCAGCGCGTCGGCAATGATCAGCAGCTCCATCAGATTGTCATTGGCGGGGTTCGAGGTTGGCTGAACGATGAACATGTCCTCGCCACGCACGTTTTCGAACACTTCGACGAAAATCTCGCCGTCATTGAACCGTTCAACTCTCGCATCGACCAGACCCTGATCGACGCCGCGATACAGGCTCATGCGGCGAGCTATGGATTCGGCAAGCGGAAGATTTGCGTTCCCAGCGATAAGCTTGGGTTCGTTGAGTGTCGGCATCGGCTGAGGTCCCCGGGCAGCAATGGCAAATGTGACAGATTCGTGATGTTGACACCGCTTAGCATGGCCTTACCGTCCAGCAAAGGTAACGCAGCGGAGAAAGTGCACATGGCCCGGATTGACTACTATTTTGCGACAATTTCGCCATTCACCTATTTGGCAGGTGAGCGGCTGGAGGAGGTCGCGGCCAAGCATGGCGCGACGATCAATTACAAACCGCTGGATATCATGGCGCTGTTCGGGCGTACGGGGGGAACGCCGCCAAAAGATCGCCACCCGTCGCGCAATGAATACAGGGCGCAGGAACTGCTGCGCCAATCCAAGAACCTGGGAATAGAATTCAATCTGCAACCGGCGTATTGGCCGACCAATATGGCGCCGTCGTCCTATGCGGTGATTGCAGCCATGAAGGATGGGGCAGGGGATGTAGGTAAGTTGGTCCAGTCCTTGCTGCGGGCCTGTTGGGCCGAGGAAAAAGACATCGCACAGGATGATGTGATCCGCGATTGCCTGACGCAGGCGGGCTTTGACCCAAATCTGGCAGACAGTGGCCTGCTGGTCGGCGCCGAAACCTATGCCGCCAATCTGGAAGAGGCCGTTGAACGCGGCGTCTTTGGCGCGCCGTTCTACATTACTGAGGATGGCCAGCGGTTCTGGGGGCAGGACCGTTTAGATGATCTGGACCGGCACCTGACCGAGGCCAAGGGTTGACCGGCGTGCCAGTCAAAGCAGGTCGAGGAAACGGTCGATATCGTCGCTGCTGATCGACCAGTCACAGACCAGACGGCAGGCGAGCGTCTCTTCGTCACTTGCCCCGTCAAGTTCGGCCCCCCAAAGGTGGTAGATCGCCCCGGCCTCATGCAGTTGCTTGTGCCGGGCGCGGGAAAACTGGGCGAACACCATGTTGGCCTGCGGCTCGTGCAGGAAAGTCGCGCCCTTGGCGCGCAGGCCGTCGGCCAGGTGGGCACAATTGGCGTTGGCCTTACGTGCCATAGTCAACCACAGGTCATCCTGCAAATAGGCTGCCATCTGTGCGGACAGATAGCGATGTTTTGAAAACAGATGCGCACCGCGCTTGCGCCGCAGTTCAAACTCCCAGGCTTTGGATTCGTCAAAGAAGACAACTGCCTCGACCCCCATCAAACCGTTCTTGGTGCCGCCAAAGCTGACCGCATCGACGCCCGCTTTCCACGTCATTTCAGCCGGAGAACAGTTCAGCGCGACCAAAGCGTTTGTGAACCGAGCTCCATCCAGGTGGACGGGCAGGTCAAACTCCTTTGCTACGCCGCACAATGCCTGCAACTCCTCCAGCGAATAGACCGAGCCGCGCTCGGTCACCTGGGTGATCGAAACCGGTCCGCGTTGCGGACCATGCACACCGCGGGTTTCTTCGGCCAGAATGGAACGGCGCAGCGCTTCGGGATCCATCTTGTCGCCGCCGGGTACCAACGTCAGCTTGGTGCCACTGTAGAATTCCGGCGCGTTGCATTCATCCTCGTGGATATGGGCGACGGGCGAACAGAACACCGTCTCCCACGGCTGTGCCAGGGTTGCCAATGCCAGCGAGTTTGCCGCCGTTCCGGTGGCTACCAGATACACCGCAGCACCGGGCGCTTCAAAAATGCCGCGAATTCGATCGCGCACCTCATTCATCAGTGTGTCGGCCCCATAGGCCATCTGATAGCCCTGATTTGCTTCGTTCAAAGCGGTCATGACCTGCGGATGAACCGGCCCGGAATTGTCAGAGGCAAAATACATCAGCTGGGCTCCTCGATGATATAGTCTTCCCATTCTTCGATGGGTGTTTCGAACTCGGACACCGTGCGCCCCTGAACCGAGATTCCGGTAGCGTGAACACTGTCCGGCGTACCTGATATCAATGGGTGCCAGTCGTAAAGAGGTTTCCCTTCCCACAACAGCCTGTAAGCGCACGTTTGCGGCAGCCAATAGGCGTGATCGTCGATATTGTCGGGCTTCATCACGATACATTCCGGCACGAACTGGTGGCGGATATCGTATTGGGTGCAGCGGCAGGTCTCATCATCCAGCAGACGGCAGGCGACGCAGGTCAGGGCCACCTCGCCTGTGTCTTCGTCTTCAAGCTTGTTCAGACAACACTTGCCGCAGCCGTCGCAAAGCGCCTCCCACTCTTGCTCGTTCATTTTGGTTAGGGGTTTGCGTTCCCAGAACCGGGGGCTCAGGCCAGTGCGATCAATAGGATCGGCGGTCATAGCGTCGCCAGCAGTGTTCGGGCCTTGTCACAATCAGAGTTCATTTGTGCAATCAACCCGTCCAGCCCGTCGAAGGTCAATTCAGGTCGTAGATATTCAACCAGACCAATCGATAGGGTCGCACCATAAAGGTCGCCTGAAAAGTCGAACAGGAACGTTTCGATATTCGGCACTTCGCCCTTAAACATTGGCCGCGTCCCGACCGAGGCTGCGCCTTGATAGCTGCCTTGATGCGGGCCGTCCAACACATCGACCAGCACCGCGTAGACGCCGAATTTTGGCGGGTGCAGACCTTCGATGGACATGTTGGCGGTCGGGAAGCCCAACTCGCGGCCACGTTGTTCGCCGCCGATCACCGGACCCTCGATCCGATGCCAATGGCCCAGCATGGTTGCCGCATCGCGAGGGCGGCCTTCGGTCAGCGCTGTACGGATCGCGGTGGACGACACGATATTCTCGGACCGCTCCATCAAAGGTGCGATGGTGACGCCAAAGCCCATTTGTTGACCGAACCGAACCAGATCATCCGCCGTACCGCTGCGCCCCTTGCCGAAACAGAAATCGGCACCGACAACCACATGCGACAGGCCCAACCCATCGCAAATCACGTTCGACGCGAATTCTTCCGGAGACAGCCCGGCAAGGGCGGAATTGAAGGGCAGTTCATACAATTTCTTGACACCCAGCTTTTCTAGCCGGTGCGCTCGGGCATTGCAGCGCATCAGGCGAAAAGGCGGGGCTGCGGGTGCGAAGTACTCGCGTGGGTGCGGCTCAAAGGTCATCACCCCCAAAGGCGCATCCGACGCGGCATTGCGGGCCAGTTCGATCACAGACTGGTGGCCGATGTGTACGCCGTCAAAATTCCCGATCGCCACGCTGGCGCCGCGGTCCTGAGGCTCGATGAACTGAAAATCACGGATTATGCGCATAGCATCTGCCTAACGGGACTGCGGTTCGGGTTCAAGCATCTGATTGCATTGTCAGTGTGTGGGATGATCGGCCAAAAAACGTCTGGCCCATTCCCGGTTTTTCGAGTCTGCCAGCTTGTCGGTGGTGGGCGCGATCTCGGCACCCCGCGCGGGATCGATCCCCAGCAGGTGTAGTACATCGGTCAAAACGCCAATTGGATCGTTTTCAAGTTGTTCGTAATGGATGATATGCGGCGTGATCTGCTGCGCGGCGAACCAGTCACGCCAGGCCGCATCCGCTTCTTCAAGTTCAGCCATGTATCGGGCGATGTCGATCGGATCGTAAACCGGGGGGGCAGGTGGGGTGAGACGCTCCAACTCGGTCCCATCTGCGTTGCGGTGCCACAATCCGGTCTGTTCGGCTTTCACAATCGAAATAGCCTGTTCCAGCTTGTTGCGGCGATTAAGGTAAATGAAGCAGACCTCACCAAAGGTGGCTTCAGCCGGGCTAGGTCATCCCCGGCGGTCGGGTATAGAGTGCGCAATTGCTGAAGAAAGAATGCCCGAGTTTTGCCTTGCAGGCGCAATCCGAAGATGTCTGTACCGGCTTTCCCCTGGTGAATGGCCTCGGCAAAGATTGCGCGCAGGGTGCTTTTTGTACCCGGAAAAGCGGTGCGATCCAGATCGTAATACGCCATCCATTTTTCCAGGGTCGGGGCATGAAAGTACGAATCCGGCTTTTCTGCGCAACCCGTGGCGGCCATTAGCTGGCACAGCAAAGTGCTGCCGCTGTGCGAGTTCGTGCAAATTAAATAGCTGCCAAAATCGTTCACCGACCCGGGTCTGGACCGGGCCGGTGAACGAAACAAGGCTGGTAAAGCTGTGCTTTGGATCAGTCGAACTTGCGCGACGGGGCCAGAACCATTGCTTCGCCGACCAGAACCTTTTTGCCATCTACGGCGCAGTGGCAATCCAGTTTCACCCGACGCTTGGCAAAGTCGATGTCGATCACTTTGACCTCGGCATAGACCATGTCACCGGGGCGCACGGGGGCCAGGAATTTCAGCGACTGACCCATATACACGGTGCCGTGGCCGGGCAGTTGTTCGCCGATGACGGCCGAGATCAGGCCCGCCGTCAGCATCCCATGGGCGATGCGCCCCTCAAAGATCGTGTCGCGGGCATAGTCATCATCCAGATGCACCGGATTCCGGTCGGTCGAAACCTGCGCAAACATCTCGATATCTTCGTCAGTCACCACTTTGCGCAGGTGACGGGTCATGCCCATTTCGATGTCTTCAATACAGATCGTGCCGCGCGGAAGATTGTCCAACATGTCGCCCTCACTAGAATCCGTTGAGCAACAAAAGGATCAATGTTGCCCGTGTTCGGCAACTTTATTACTTCGCAAGCGCAGAAAATCAAGCCTTTTCTGCTTATCTCAGGCGACCGATTGTATAGGTGGGATTTATATTTTCCCTTGCGATGTAGTCAGTTAGCGATTCGTGGTGCGGATGATGCTCAGTTTTTGTTTCTGCAGCAGCCAATCCACCCGAGATAAACAGAGAATCAATCCCCTCACCCATGCCGCCCAGAATGTCGGTATGGGGGCCGTCACCGATCACCAAAATGTCGCCATCGGGGATGTCGTGGCCCAGTTCTTGCAGCCTACGGCGGGCCAGATCATAGATCGGCGGGTGGGGTTTGCCGAAGTACAGGCTTTCGCCGCCCATCTCCGTATACAGTTTGGCCAGCGCCCCGGCACACCATTCGCGCACCTCGCCCCGGTCGACCACAATATCGGGATTGGCGCACAGCAGCTTCATTCCCTTTTGCTTGGCATAGAGGAAATCCGCGCGGTTGACGGACGGGTCCGCCATCGGATCAAACGGACCGCAACAGACGATCCCTTCGGCCTCATCCAGCGGGACCCGTTCGATGTGGATCGGGTGGTGCAGTATTTTCAGCGGCTCAAAGAACCCCGCATCGCGCTGCCATTCGCCCATGAAATAGACCTTTTCCCCGACGGCGCCCCGGAACATCGCCGACCGCGCAGAATCGCCGCTGGTGGCGATGGTGTCATAGGCATCTTCGGGGACGTTGAATTGCACCAATTGTTGGGCAACGCCCGCGCGGGGTTTTGGAGAGTTCGTCACCAGCACGACAATCCCGCCTTTCGCACGATAGGCTTTGAGGGCAGCGACGGCCTCGGGGAAGGCGGTGATGCCGTTGTGAACACAGCCCCAAAGGTCAACGAACAGTGCTTTGTAGCGGTCGGATATGTCGGACAGGGCGTGGACGATCTGAGTCATTGAGGACCTCGGGCGAGTTGAATGCAAGGTTGCGTCAGCTATTGCAAAGCTGACGGGCTTTGACCATCCCGCAATGCCAATTGCCGCCGTTAAATGGCTGTGTCGGTCAGTTTTCTTCGCTGATCTCGTCGACATCCGGCGCCTGCTGGACGGCATCGGTGCCCAGAATGACTTGCGCGCCAATCCTGTTTTGGAACCGCACCACCACCAGATAGCCTGGACCCAGTTGATCTTGAAGGATTTCGACCAAAGGTGTCTCGCGCAGGCTTTCCGGCAGCAATCCAGCGACCGAGGAGACTTTGTAAGCCGCTTCAATCGGCAGGTCGACGATCAGCCAGATATCTGCCTGCTTGCGTTTGGCGTTTACGTCAATGCGGATGACCTCGACCGACACCGGGTCTGCCCAATCGCGGATGGCTTGTGCGACCTGAGCTTCGGTTCGGGTTTCGAGATAGCGATTATAGGTGGATTTGCCCAACTGCAAAACGACAAGAGCCAGAAAGGCCAACGTCACAGTCACACTGGCGGTAAAGTTCAGTTTCCGGCGACCTTTGCTGAAGACCATCGAGCGGGCCGCGTACACGATATAAACCGCGCAGGCGGACAGGATGATCGCGCCAAGGTTGGTGGCGAACAACAACCCGGCCTCATACGCCTCGCCCGGTTCGCCGAAATACAGCAGAACGCCCGAGGCGGACAGGGGCGGCACCAGTGACACGCCGATGGCCGCGCCGGGCAGCAAGCTGGCTTCGGAGCGGTTGATTTGCACGTATGCACCGGCGACGCCTGCGGCCAGAGCAACAATCAGGTCCTCAGTTCCTGGGTCGGTCCGGGCCAGGACCTGATCGGGGATCAGGATGCCGCGCGGAACATCTGCGACATAGACCAAGAGCCACGCGAGCAATACGCAAAGAATGGCCGCACCGCAGACAATCAGTGCCAGAAAGAACGCACGCCCCAGCCAGCCCATGACCATAGCCGCTGCCACGCCCAATATGGGGGCCATCAGCGGCGCCACCAGCATTGCGGCAATCACCACCGCGCCTGAATCGCGAAGCATGCCCATCGTAGCGATCACAACCGATAGGGTCAGCAGCATCGCAAAGCGCCGCCAATAGGCTGCTCTGTCCTTGCCTTCGAACCGCAGGATGTCTCGCGTGGTGCTGAACTTGCGTGTACTCATATGTCGGAACTGATCTGCTGCTTGCTCTCCTGACCAGAGTAACAATGGAAGCGGATCGCGCAAATCCTATGCCTCAACAAAAAAAGGCGCCCCACTTGGGCGCCTTTTCTTTGGAAAAATCTAAAGATCAGACCTTGAGGTTCGGAATGATTTGCTTTTTGCGGCTCATGATGCCCGGCAGGACCACGGCGTCGCCGTTGACCGATGCGCCAAAGCTTTTCTCGGCCACGCCTTTGACTAGATCGTTCGGCACCAGCAGAGTGGCCTCTTCGTTCAGAATGTCGACCACGAACAGCAGCACCTGATCGACGCCGTCCTCGCTGGCCACACTGACCATCGAGTCCGCCAGGCTGGCCTTGCGGTCCAGCACGACGCCCGGTGCGGTGGTTTCCAGAACCGAGACGCGGAACTTGGTGCCGTCGACCTCGTATTCTTTGCTGTCCATGCGGATCAGTTCAGCGTCCGAGAAGGACGATACATCCGATTTTGCCGCGAACATGTCGGCGGCATAAGCCGATACGTCCAGGCCCAGTTCAGCAGCCAGTTTCTCGGCCACTTCGCGATCATGCGCAGTGGTGGTGGGCGAGCGGAACTCCAACGTGTCCGACAGGATGCAAGTCAGCGCCGCGCCTTTGATGGCGTCGGGCATCTTGGCTGCGTCGTCGCCCATCAGGTCGACCATGATGGTGGCGGTGCAGGCCAGCGGGCGCACGGTGATGTCGATCGGGCCTTTGGTTTCCAGGCCGCCGACCAGCTTGTGGTGGTCGATGATGGCTTGGATATCGGCACTGTTGATGCTGGCGGGCAGTTCGGCCGGGTTGTTGGTGTCAACGATGACAACCGGCGCGTCGGCTTCGACGTCGTCGATGATACGCGGCTTGGGCAGGTCCCAGCGCTGCAGCATGAACGCGGCTTCGGTGTTGGGCTCGCCCAGCAGAACGGGCTCGGCCTGTTCGCCTTTGACTTCGTTCAGGTACCACGACCACAGGATCGGTGAGCCTGTGGAGTCGGTGTCGGGAGATTTGTGGCCAAATACAAGGGTTGTCATGTCAGCGTCCTGAGGATGATAATTTGCGCGCCTTATAGGGCGGTCCGCCGGGGTTGTCACCCGGCAGAATCCTCGCTGCGACGGTTGGTCTGTCTTTCGCCGAGCACGATCAGAATGGCGCGCGGGTCAAGATATATCCAGCCTGCTGCAATTGGTTCAGCAATCCATGCGCGCCGCCTAGATGTCCAGCACCCACTGCGATCACTGCGGTCTGATCTTGAATGTCCAGAATCCTCGGCATCCAATTGTTGTTTCGCCCGACCAGTAAGTGCTGTTCGAACGCCTGCCATTCTTCGTCAAACACTTCCGGCGACATGCCAGAATGCTCTCGCGCCAAAATACGGCCTAGTTCGATGGATTGTGCGTGATTTTCTTCGAAATATGAGTTTGTCATGGTGGCCAGCTGATCGTCGCTGGTTTCGTACGAATTGACCCACCGCGCTAGCGATTCCGCCTGTTCCTCAATCGAGTGGAGTTCAAACATGGTCATCAGTTCCTCAATGCTCTCCAGCGAAAATTGAGGGATGCCTTGATCTTCGGCTAAAACGGTCAGACGCGCATCCAGCCCATGATTGGCGTTCGGGTCCTGAAGTAGGCATGTAGGCATGGCCAGAGTCATGCCCAGAAACCAGGGGCGCATTTTCGCTCCCATCCAACTGGGTATGCCGCGTTCGGCCAGGGCGGAAGACAGGGTTGTCCAAGCCTCTTCGGGTAGCAGGTCAATCAAGGTGGGGCCGGACGTAATCAAGATCGGGCTTGGGTCCAGAGCCAGTTCCTTTTCCCAGGCCTTCATCTCGTCTTGGGTTACTTCGAAATAAAATGCATCGGCTTGGCTGAGTGTTGGCGTCAGGTTTGCGACAATCGCATCCATGCGCGGATCGTTCAGGTGCATCGTGCCTATCAGGTGCAGCACCGTTGTGCCCTTTGTTGCGATCCAGTGGTTGCCTTCTGCAAATGGGACGTTGGTCAGGGTTTCTTTCAGCTCAGCGTGGGCTGCAGGTGACAATTCGCCCGTTAGATCGCGCCCCTCGCAAGCTGCGTGAACCGTGACGGGCAGCAACAGGCAGATCACCAGCAGAATTATGCGCATGTGGAAATTTCCTTTGAAATCAGAGTTGCTGAAACACTGCCTCGGCAGGTGAATGGGTGCAAGGCCGATTGGAAAGCTGCGCCTGGTGTCTGGCATTCCGCCGCAAATCGCATAGCATGCAAACATGAACCGCGAGCAGGATCTCTATCCCCCCATCAAGGCGCTGTTAGAGCGTCAGGGCTATTCCGTCAAAGGCGAGGTTGGCGCGGCTGATATCGTGGCCGTGCGGGATGGCGAAGAACCGGTCATCGTCGAGCTTAAGCTTCGGTTTTCGCTGGCATTGTTCCATCAAGCGATCACACGTCTGAAAGTGACGGATCAGGTTTACATCGGGGTGTGCAAGCCCAAAGGCCGCAGCGCGCGTCGGGCGCTGAAGGACAACCTGGCGCTGTGTCGCCGGCTGGGGTTGGGGTTGATCACCGTGCGGGCAGATGGCAAGGTCGAGGTGCAATGTGATCCCGGCCCGTACGCACCGCGCAAGTCCAAGGCTAAGACTGCACGACTGTTGCGTGAATTCGACCGGCTAGAGGGCGATCCCAATGCGGGCGGCGCCACGCGACACGGGATCGTCACGGCCTATCGTCAGGACGCCTTGAAATGCGCGGCACATCTGGCGGAATGTGGGGCAACCAAAGGGTCCGAAGTTGCCAAGGCAACCGGCGTTCCTGAGGCCACTCGCCTGATGCGCGACAATCACTACGGTTGGTTCGGTAAGGTGGAAAAGGGCGTCTACGACCTGACCGCCGCCGGGCAGGACGGTCTGAAACACTGGGCTTACAGCTGGGAACAGCCTGACTGAGCCCGGTTGCAAAAAATCCATCACAGCTTGTTGACTCGGGGATTTGTACCCCCTAGCTATGCGTCGTTATCACTCTCATCACCCGAGTGCTAACGCCTCGCCATCCGGCGAGGGGAGGATAAATAAACTTTGAGCCCAAGGAGCTGCAAAGATGGCATTGAAACCGCTTCATGACCGCGTGTTGGTTCGCCGTACCGAAAGCGAAGAAAAAACCGCTGGTGGTCTGATCATTCCTGACAGCGCTAAAGAAAAGCCCAGCGAAGGCGAAGTCGTTGCAACCGGCGAAGGCGCACGCAAGGACAGCGGCGAACTGATCGCAATGGCTGTAAAATCCGGTGACAAGATCCTGTTCGGCAAATGGTCGGGCACCGAGGTTCAGGTCAACGGCGAAGAGCTGCTGATGATGAAAGAAAGCGACATCATGGGGATCATCGAGTAAGCCGCGCGCTTCTCTGATCTTCATTTCCAACTTATTTCTCAAGGAGAGACAATATGGCTGCTAAGGACGTCAAGTTCGACACCGATGCCCGCAACCGCATGCTGTCAGGTGTGAACATCCTGGCTGACGCTGTCAAAGTGACCCTGGGCCCTAAAGGCCGCAACGTGGTACTGGACAAATCCTTTGGCGCACCGCGCATCACCAAAGACGGTGTATCGGTTGCCAAGGAAATCGAACTGGAAGACAAGTTCGAAAACATGGGCGCGCAGATGGTGAAAGAAGTCGCCAGCCGCACCAATGACGAAGCCGGCGACGGCACCACCACCGCAACCGTTCTTGCGCAGGCAATCGTTCGCGAAGGCCTGAAGCAGGTTGCAGCGGGCCTGAACCCGATGGACCTGAAGCGCGGCATCGACCTGGCAACCGCCAAGGTTGTTGAAGGCATCAAAGACGCCTCGCGCGAAGTCAAAGACTCGGCCGAAGTTGCTCAGGTTGGTACCATCTCGGCCAACGGCGAAGCCGAAATCGGTCAGCAGATCGCAGACGCGATGCAGAAGGTTGGCAACGAAGGTGTCATCACCGTCGAAGAAAACAAAGGTCTGGAAACCGAGACCGATGTTGTCGAAGGTATGCAGTTCGACCGTGGCTACCTGTCGCCTTACTTCGTCACCAACGCAGACAAGATGATCGCAGAACTCGACGACTGCATGATCCTGCTGCACGAAAAGAAACTGTCCTCGCTGCAGCCGATGGTTCCGCTGCTCGAGCAGGTGATCCAGTCGCAAAAGCCGCTGCTGATCATTGCTGAGGACGTTGAAGGCGAAGCGCTGGCAACTCTGGTTGTCAACAAACTGCGCGGCGGCCTGAAAATTGCTGCTGTCAAAGCACCGGGCTTCGGCGATCGCCGCAAAGCCATGCTGCAGGACATCGCGATCCTGACCGGCGGTCAGGTTATCTCGGAAGATCTGGGTATGAAGCTCGAGTCCGTCACCATGGACATGCTGGGCACCGCCAAGAAAATCGAGATCACCAAAGACGAAACCACCATCGTCGACGGTGCTGGCGAGAAGGCCGAGATCGAAGCACGTGTTGCTCAGATCCGCACTCAGATCGAAGAAACCACCAGCGACTACGACCGTGAAAAGCTGCAAGAGCGCGTTGCCAAACTGGCAGGCGGTGTTGCCGTTATCCGCGTCGGTGGCATGACCGAAGTTGAAGTGAAAGAGCGTAAGGACCGCGTTGACGATGCTCTGAACGCAACACGCGCTGCTGTTCAGGAAGGCGTTGTTGTCGGTGGTGGTGTTGCTCTGGTTCAGGCCGGTAAAGCACTGGAAACTCTGGAAGGTGCAAACGCTGACCAGAACGCTGGCATCAACATCGTTCGCAAAGCCATCGAAGCGCCGCTGCGCCAGATCGCCGAGAACGCAGGTGTTGACGGTGCGGTTGTTGCGGGCAAAGTCCGTGAATCTGCTGACGCAGCATTCGGCTTCAACGCACAGACCGAAGAATATGGTGACATGTTCTCGTTCGGCGTGATCGATCCGGCCAAGGTTGTCCGTACCGCTCTGGAAGATGCGGCATCGGTTGCTGGCCTGCTGGTCACCACCGAAGCAATGGTTGCAGACAAGCCTGCCAAAGAAGGCGCAGCACCTGCAGGCGGCATGCCCGACATGGGCGGCATGGGCGGCATGATGTAAGCACGTCGAATTCGCCCCGGCGAATTCCGACGATCCCGACAAGCGCTTGGCCCTATGGCCAGATTGCTTAGAGGGACCGCCATAGAACTTACTGACGGGGTCGCCTTTGGGCGGCCCCGTTTCTTATAACCACTACGCCGCGCTGGAAAGTGAGTGTGCAAACGCTCGCGATACCGCTATGCGGTTGATATGCGTTTGTTTCTGCTCACCACCCTGACCATGTGCGCCTTTGCGGCGAATTCGATCCTGAATCGTCTGGCCATAGACAGCGGGGCCAGCGACCCTGCTGGGTTTGCCATAATTCGCGTGTTGTCCGGGGCAATGGTGCTGACCGGTCTGGTTTGGCTCAGGTCAGGTCGTCTGCCATTGCGTAACCGGCGCAGGTTGGCGGGAGCAGGATCGCTGTCACTCTATATGATTGGGTTTTCCATCGCCTATCTGACGTTGGATGCGGGCCTTGGGGCGCTGATCCTGTTTGGCGTTGTGCAGATCACAATGTTCGCAGTGACGTCGTTAACCGGCAATGCTCCGACTGCGCGACAGATGGGGGGCGCGGCAATCGCCCTTATGGGGCTGGCCTATGTCCTGTGGCCGTCCGGAGCAGTACAGGTCGACCCGATTGGCGCAGCTCTGATGACAGCTGCCGGGGTCGGATGGGCAGTCTATTCGCTGGTTGGGCGGTTTGAGCCTGACGCCCTTGCTGGAACGGCGGCCAATTTCGTTATAGCCCTGCCGGTTACTGCGCTAGCGTTAATGCTGACCGTTGGGGGTTGGCAGATGAGTGGCGCCGGCTACCTGCTGGCTGCCCTTTCCGGAGGTGTGACCTCGGGGATGGGCTATGCCGTATGGTATCGGGTTTTGCCGCAACTGGCGCCAAGCACAGCGGCGGTAGTGCAATTGAGCGTACCAATCATCGCCATCCTCGCTGGCGTTTTGTTGTTGGGAGAAGTCGCCAGTTTGCGCCTGATCTTTGGCGCGGCGCTGGTTCTGGGCGGCATCGCGCTGGCTGTCCTGCGCCTGAAGCCGCGCTAGGGGTTTCAACGCAATCGGATAACGCTTATCTGGCGGCTATGAGATATCTGCTTGCCCTGTTTCTTTTCCTTGTTCCCGCCGTGGCCCAGGCCAAATGCGTGGTGCTTTTACACGGGCTGGCGCGGACCGAGGCGTCCTTCACAGTGATGGAACAACTGTTTCAGGCGCACGGGTACACCGTTGTCCGACCCGGCTATCCTTCGACCGATTTGCCGATACCTGAACTGGCGAACCAGACATTGCCGGACGCCTTCGCGGCCTGTGGTGATGAGACCGTGAACGTGGTGGCGCATTCAATGGGTGGCATCCTGCTACGCTATTGGTTGCAGGACCATCACCCGGAAAATCTGGGCCGTGTGGTCATGCTCGGCCCGCCCAATCAGGGCAGTCAGCTTGTGGATGAACTGGGCGCGTATGAGGTGTTCGGCATGCTGCATGGCCCCGCCGGGCTGGCCTTGGGCACGGGCCCCGAGGGCATACCGCGCAACCTGCCATCCGTTGAGTTTGAGGTGGGCGTGATCGCGGGTGAGAACTCGCTGAACCCGCTGTTTTCCTCGCTGATCGACGGCAAGGATGACGGCAAGGTCTCGATTGAAACGACAAAAGTGGACGGCATGACGGATCACATCGTTCTTCCGGTGACGCACACTTTTATGATGAACAATCCCCGCGTCATGGCGCAGGCGCTGCATTTTATCGAATTCGGGCAATTCGATCCGCAGATCACCTGGCTGGATGGCGTCATGGATATCATCAACGAAATCTGTATCGGGCAGGATTGCTCGGAACCCGAGTCGGAGCCCACGCAATGACCGCATTGAATCTGACCCTGACCGGTGCAGAGGTGCTGTTGCCGGAGCATGGCCTCGTGCCCGCCGATCTGTCTCTGGCGGATGGCATTATTCAAACGGATCGGGTCGGGCGACAGATCGACCTGTCCGGCTATCTTGTTCTGCCCGGCATTATCGACCTGCACGGGGATGGGTTCGAACGCCATATCGCGCCACGCCGCGGGGCGATGAAGCAGATGGACGAAGGCATTCTCTCGGTCGAGGCTGAATTGGCTGCGAATGGTATCACTACCGCCGTTCTAGCCCAGTTTCACAGTTGGGAGGGTGGGGTTCGTGGCCCGGAATTCGCGGACCAGGTGTTTCGCGCCATAACCTCGGTCAAGGATCGCGTCGTGACTGACCTGATGCCTCAGTTGCGGTTCGAGACACACATGCTGGATGACTATGCGGACCTGCCCGGCCGTATCGCGGACTGGCAGGTGCCTTATGTCGTGTTCAACGACCACCTGCCGCATGACCGTCTGGCCGAGGGGCGCAAGCCGCCGCGTCTGACCGGCCAAGCACTGAAAGCCGGGCGAAACCCGGACACGCATTTTGAAATGCTGTTGTCCATGCACGCCCGTCGTAACGAAGTGCCAGCGGCGCTGGACACGCTATGTGCGGCATTGGACTCACAGTACGTGCGCATGGGCAGCCATGACGACGCGACCGCACAAATACGGGCCGACTGGCGGGCGCGGGGGGCGCATATCTCGGAATTCCCGGAAACGCTCGAAGCAGCCGAGGCCGCGCGTGCGGCCGGGGATTACATCATTTTGGGGTCGCCCAACGTGGTGCGTGGTGGTTCGCACAAGGGTAATGTCAGCGCGCTTGACCTGATCACGATGGGATATTGCGATGCGTTGGCCTCGGATTATCACTATCCCAGCCCGCGCCGCGCGGCGCTGATGGTGGCGAAGTCTGGCTTGGTGGATTTCGCCGGGGCCTGGGCGCTGGTGTCATCCGGCCCCGCCCGTGTCCTTGGTTTGCAGGATCGGGGCAAGCTGGCCCCCGGCCAGCGCGCCGATCTGGTGATACTGGATGCCGAAACCCGCCGCGTAGCCGCCACGCTGGCTGGCGGGCGGGTTAGCTATATGTCAGGTGATATTGCGGCGCGGTTTGTTGGCTGATTCACCGTGCAATGCGGTTGAAATGCCCCATTTTGCGGCCTGCCTTAACCTCGGCCTTGCCATAGAGATGCAGCGCCACGTCGCGTTCCTGCGCTAGTTCGGGCACGCGGTCCATGTCCGTTCCGATCAGGTTTTCCATGACCACGTCCGAATGTCGCTGACCATCTCCCAAAGGCCATCCTGCGACGGCCCGAATATGCTGTTCGAACTGATCCACGGCGCAGCCATTCTGCGTCCAGTGGCCCGAGTTATGCACGCGCGGCGCGATCTCATTCACGATCAGACCGCCGGGCGTCACGAACAGTTCGACGCCCATGACGCCGACATAATCCAACGCGTTTAGGATGTTGGCGGCCAACAGAACGGCATCTGTCCGTTGTACCGGGCGCAGACGGGCAGGGACTGTTGTGGTGTGCAGGATACCATCGCGGTGTATGTTCTCACCGGGATCGAAACAGGCAACCTGACCGTCCAGCCCGCGGGCCGCAATGATCGATACCTCGTGGCTAAACTCCACAAACCCCTCAAGGATCGCGGGTGCCCCGGCCATATCGGCCAGCGCGGCTTCGGCATCCTCGGGTGCGCGCAGACGGGCCTGCCCCTTACCGTCATAGCCAAACCGGCGCGTTTTCAGGATTGCGGGCGTACCGATCTGCTCGATCGCCGTATCCAGGCTGTTCAGATCGGTGATATCCGCGAAAGGCGCGGTTTGCAGGCCAAGCCCCTGTAGGAAATTCTTCTCGGTCAACCGGTCCTGACTGACGCGCAGCGCCTCGCGCCCCGGACGGATCGGGCAGTGCGCTTCAAGCAGGTCCAGCGCTTCGGTCGGGATGTTCTCGAACTCATATGTGATGACATCTACCGACCCGGCAAACGCCTTTAGCGCGTCGATATCGTCATAGGCGGCGGTGGTCACGCGATCAGCCACTTGGCCGGCAGGAGGGTTGGCGCCGGGTTCGTAGATATGGGTCACAAACCCCAGACGAGACGCTGCCACGGACAGCATCCGGCCCAATTGACCGCCGCCCAGAACTCCGATCCTGGCACCCGTTTGCAATGCGTCACTCATCGACGGGCTCCTCGGGGATCGACGCCGACAGTGCATCGCGCCAAGCGTCCAGTCGTTGCGCCAAAGCGTCATCCTGCAAGGCCAGAATCCCGGCCGCCATCAGGCCCGCGTTGGCACCACCGGCCGCGCCGATAGCCATGGTGGCAACAGGGAACCCTTTGGGCATCTGCACGATGGAATACAGAGAGTCGACGCCCGACAGGGCCCGCGTCTGTACCGGAACGCCAATCACCGGCACCCGTGTTTTCGACGCCATCATGCCAGGCAGATGCGCGGCCCCACCGGCCCCGGCAATGATCACATGCAGCCCGCGTGATGCGGCGGTCTTGCCATAGTCCCACAAGCGGTCCGGTGTGCGATGCGCCGAGACAATGCGCTTTTCGTACGCGATGCCTAACTCATCAAGAATGTTCGCGGCTTCCTTCATCGTGGGCCAGTCCGACTGGCTGCCCATGATGATCCCCACTTTCACATCACTCATCCGCTTGTTTCCCTGCCGTCTGAAAGAGCGCGCACTATAGCTAAATCGGTCTCAGAGGCAATGTGGTTTGGCGACCGTATGGCTCGTCTGCCGTCCTGCTGAAAATACATTCGAATTAGTGTATACTTGATCGCGGGACAGTGGTTCCCGAGGAGGTACCCATGACAGATACAGTTTTGAAAAACCGGGACGGCCAAGCCGTGCCGCAGGACAGTATTGAGGCATTCAAATCGCAAATTCGCGGGGCACTGATTTTGCCCGGTGACCCCGAGTATGACTGTGCGCGCAGTATTTGGAACGCGTTGGTTGACAAGTATCCCGGTGCAATACTGCGGTGCCACGGCACCGCCGATGTCGCAGCGGCCGCCAGGTTCGCGTTTGAAAACAACATACTGGTATCGGTAAGAGGTGGCGGTCATAACGTGGGTGGGCGCGCCGTCTGCGATGATGGCCTCGTAATTGACCTGTCCTGCATGCGCGCGGTCCATGTTGATGCAGAAACCCAAACCGTACGCGCTCAGGGCGGGGCCACGTTGGGGGATGTAGACTGCGAAACACATCTTCACGGCCTTGCTGTGCCATTGGGCGTCGTATCGCAGACAGGTATTGGCGGATTGACGACGGGTGGCGGATTCGGCTGGATGGCACGAAAATACGGGCCAACCTGCGACAACGTTATCGAGGCCGAAGTCGTAACGGCGGACGGTTCGATCAGAACTGCGAATGCGAACAGGAATCCAGACCTTTATTGGGGCATCTGCGGCGGCAGCGGAAATTTCGGCATCGTGACGTCATTCCTTTACAGGGCGTATCCTCTGTCTACGGTGTTGGGGGGCATGATTGCATATCCCCGAGCCGACGCCGCTGAAGTGCTGCGAGGTTTTCGGGATATCGTTTCACGGGCACCTGATGAACTGACGGTCTATGCGGGGTTGTTGTGGGGACCGGATGGAACGCCGCTAACAGCTATGATGCCGTGTTGGATTGGAGACGATAAGGAAGCTGGGCGTCAGGCAATCCAACCCCTGACGGAGATCGGAGAACCTTTGGTCGTCGACTTGCACGAGATGCCGTTCCCCGCCAAACAAAGCATGCTGGATGGGGCCTATGGGCCAGGCAGCCGGAACTACTGGAAATCTGCATATCTCAACGCGCTGTCGGATGAGGCCATTGATACGATCGTTGCACAATCTGAAGGGATGACAATACCCGGCTCGGGCATTCTGATCGAACATTGCGCTGGCGCAGCAAAGTCCAAATCAAATGGGGACAACGCCTTTGCGCAACGCGGTCACGACTATCTGATTGCGATACTACCGCTGTGGACTGATCCAGCGGATGACGCGGATCAGATTGCCTGGGCGCGGTCCATGCATGATGCAATTGCGCCCTATTCCACGGGCGGAACTTATCTGAACTATCTGGGCGCCGATGAAGACAGTGCGATAGAGACGGCATTCGGTGAAAATCTTGATCAAATGAAAGAGGTTAAGCGGAAATACGATCCGACCAATTTCTTCTGCGCAAACGCAAATGTTTCACCTTGAAACAGATGTCATCCGTTTGAATATGACGTAACACTGCAAAACTCGGTTCATAAGCGCCTTGAATGTGCGTGTGAACCGAGTGGTGGAGTTTTCAGGCAATGATGTCCGGCGTCAAACGGTCCTCGATCAGACGAATGATGTCCTTCAGGCGAAGTTTTTGCTTTTTCAGTCGCTTAATCGTCAACTGATCGGCTGTGCCGGTGGACTGCAGCGCCTCGATCGCTTCGTCCAGATCACGGTGTTGGCGGCGAAAAACCTCCAGTTCAACCCGCAAAACCTCATCTGTTTTCATCGAAAGATCTGTTGGCGCATTCATGAGCGACTCAGTGCCTTTTGTGGTGCTTGTGACACAAGATAGTGTGTCAGGGTTTATCCGGCCAGACCTTGTGGACATCACGGCATAAACCCATATTCTATTATACGCGGTTGCCGGAACGGGGCCGCATCACACGTCGCTTTGGCAATAAAGGACGAAAATACGTGTCAAAACTTACTCTTGGCTCATACCCGCATCTTTTGGGGTTCGAGCAGTTGGAACGTCTTCTGGAACGGTCTGCAAAGGCCGGTAACGAAGGCTACCCGCCTTATAATATTGAGCAGACCTCGGACTTTTCATACCGCATCACCCTGGCTGTGGCTGGGTTCGCGGAACAAGATTTGTCGATCACAATCGAGGATCGCCAGCTTGTGATCCGGGGGCGCCAACGCGACGACAGCGAGGGGCGCATTTTTCTGCATCGCGGCATCGCCGCGCGCCAGTTCCAGCGCATGTTCGTGCTGGCCGATGGTGTCGAGGTGGGCGAGGCGATCATGGAGAACGGTCTGCTGCATGTGGACCTGACCCGCGCCGTGCCTGAGACCGTGGTGCAAACGATCAACATAAAAAAGGGGTAAGAGCTATGAATACACCGATTGAATATAACGCCGAAGGCGACCGCATCGTTTATGTGAAAACCGTCGATGTTGCCGATCTGCCCCGCGATGTCCGGGATAAGGCAGGCGATCTGGATCAGTTGTACGCGGTTCACGATTCCGATGGCCAGCAGCTTGCGCTCGTGACAGATCGTAAGATGGCCTTTTTCCTGGCCCGTGAACACGATCTGTCACCGGTGGCCGTTCACTGAACGGCCCCGCCGGTTATTTTTCGGCGTGACAATCCCAACAACAAGCGCGACACATACGAACCGGCATGACATGCCCGGCTGATTTACTCTGCATCAGGGGATTTTGCGGATGAGCTGGTTCGATTTCGATTGGGTAGACGCCTTCAGTGATCGCGCCTTTGGCGGCAACGGCTGCGCCGTGGTTCACGGCGGGGCTGAATTGCCCGAAGATGTGTGCACTGCTTATGTGCGCGAAACCTCTCTGGTTGAATGCACGTTCACGGGACCATCTGATGTGGCCGAAATCCGGGTGCGCTATTTTCTGGCCAGCAAGGAAATCCCTTTTGCCGGACACCCCACAATTGCAACTGTAGTGGCGATGCGGTCCCGTGGTTTGGTTGAAGGCGATGCACTGACGTTGGAAACAGGCGCGGGGATCGTTTCGATTCGTTTGAACGGAGACGAGATCGAAATGACTCAGGTCGCGCCGAAATTCGGCAATCCTGTTCCCGTCGATCTGGTTGCGGCCGCCATTAGCCTGCCCGAGGATGCGATAATCTCACCGCCGCAATTTGTGTCCACCGGGTTGCCGTTCTGCATTACGGTTCTGCGTGATCACGAGGCCTTGCGCGCCGCACAGTTGGATCTTGAGGCACTGCGCAAAGTGGCCGCGAAGGCCGGATTTTCTGGCACCGATATGGCGGAACCGTTCCTTGTGACGATGAAGGGCGCGACAAATGCGGGCGACACGTTCTCACGCCTGTTGATGGCGCCACCCAGCCCGCCCGAAGACCCGTTCACCGGATCGGCCACCGGTGCCATGGCGGCCTATCTGTGGAAGTACGGGTTAATGCCCAAAGACAGTTTCATCGCAGAACAAGGCCATGACATGGGCCGCCCCGGTCAGGCTGTTGTCACACGCGTTGGCCCACCCGATGCGATGACCGGTATCAAAGTCGCAGGGCGCGGTCATGTGTTGATGCGGGGGCAGGTTGATCTGCCCGAGACAACACAATGACACGACCTGCCATTGCCATCCTGCCATATGGGCATCGGCTGGGGCCAAAACTGGCCAAGGTCCCGCTGTCCGAACTGATCTGGCCCGAAGGGTGCCCGGATCGCCTGACCGGCAAGACGGTGGGTGATCTGGAGCGCACCGATCACCTGATCATGTACCCGAACTCGACCGTGCATCTGCGCTTGCGTCGCGGTACCCGCGCGCGGATTTCATTGATGATGGGCGAGCCTTCGGCCATTCACGCCAAACATGATCGGATGCTGCGATATACATGGCGGCGGTTCTTCCGGGTGCTGACTTTTCATGACGTGCTGCTACACAACATCCCGAATGCAGTGTTCCTGCCGTATGGCGTGACGATGGTGCCCGACTGGCAGGACCTGAAGGTTGAGAAAACCAAATCCTGCTCGCTAATTGCTTCGGCCAAGCGCGATCTTGTAGGGCATCAGTTGCGCCATTCGGTGATCGACTGGGTGCGTGAAACTGGTGCAGATGTTGATATCATGGGCCGGGGATACACTCCGTTTGATCTCAAATCCGACGGGTTGGCGCCGTACCGCTATTCTGTGGTGATCGAGAACGTGCGTGAGAAGAATTACTTTTCGGAAAAGCTGACGGATGCGATCTTGTGCTCCTCGGTCCCGATCTATTGGGGATGCCCGAATATCGGCGATTTCTTCGATACCTCTGGTATGATCCTGTGCGAAACCAAAGAGGATATTCAGCGCGCGATCCAATCCGCATCAATCGAGGATTTCGCCGCGCGCCTGCCGCATCTGCAGGCGATCCAGCAACACGCAGCAGAATATGGGGATTTTGAGGGCAGAGCCGTGCGCCTTCTGCGCGCTGAACTAGACGCGGGCCCGAACTAACCAGCGGGTGCCAACCAGCCTTCTTGCAGAATTGGACGGGCCTCGGGGTCAATCCCGTGCCGATCGCATAGCCGCTGCAGATACGATCCGCGCACCGGCAAACCGTCCGTGTTCTGCGCCATCAGCCGTTTCTGATGACCATAGACGTGGACGGAATGAACCATGTCGCCTTCAATCTGTGCGGTCGGGGTGAACGGGTTGTGCAATTTCCACAGATCATGCTTGGACAGAGGGTAAAACACCTCCGCTTGCATGGCATGGCTGTCCTCGTCGGTCTTGCGCAGGAAATGTGCAAAGGCTTTGGGGCCGGAACTGCCCCAGGGCAGGCTCTCGATCCCCCAGGTCTCACCGTCCCGGATGCGTTGACGGTTGCGCCGGTGCAGCGGATCGCCCCGCCAGGGCTGGGTCGGGTTGGCTGCGATCACAAAGTCCAGCATATGCGCCAGCGTTTGCGAGTCTGCTGGCAGGCGCAACACACCGGTCAGGAAATTTCCGGTATGGGACTGTCCAAAGATATACGCTGATGGAAAGGCAAAGGGCCTGACACAATAGGCGTCCAGATCCACCCAGATAAAATCGGTTTTCTGCATCAGTCGCAGACGAAAAATGTCGGAAAAAACCGCGACGCGTCGCCGGTCACCTGCAGGCATATCAAACGGCGCGGGCCAGAGGATATCACTGGCAGGCCGCAATTCGCCCCCTGCGGGAACGCCTTCGATCTCGTGCCCGGTATAAAGAATAAACCGGTGACCCCGATCCAGATAGGATTGGATGCACAATGCCTCTAGCCAACTTAGATCTGATCCGAACCAGAAACTGGCTATGGTGGGCAGGTCAGAGGGCATAGGCGTGTTGCGTCCAAATCAGGTCAGGCAAATGCACCAATTGGCCAGCGCCTTGTCAATCGTGCCCACAAAAAACGGCCCCCGAAAGTCGGAGGCCGCCTGAATGGAATTGCCTGCGCTTAAGACGCGGCGATCAAACCCATGCTTTCCAGCTTGAGTAGCACCTGATGGGCGCAGTTGTCGACATCGACATTTTCGGTCTCGACGCTCAGTTCGGGGTTGGCCGGTACATCGTAAGGGTCTGAAATACCGGTGAATTCCTTGATCTTGCCTTCCCGTGCCAGCTTGTAAAGGCCTTTGCGGTCGCGGCGTTCGCATTCTTCGATGCTGGTGGCCACGTGGACCTCACAGAAGGCACCGAACTGTTCGATATCTTCCCGTACCGCGCGGCGGGTGGTGGCATAGGGCGCGATTGGCGCACAAATGGCGATGCCGCCATTCTTGGTGATCTCACTAGCCACGTAACCAATACGACGGATGTTCAGGTCGCGGTGCTCTTTCGAGAAACCCAATTCAGACGACAGATTCTTACGAACGATATCACCATCCAGCAATGTGACCGGACGGCCACCCATTTCCATCAGTTTGACCATAAGCGCGTTGGCGATGGTGGATTTGCCCGAGCCCGAGAAACCGGTGAAGAACACGGTAAAGCCTTGTTCCGAGCGGGGCGGTGACGTGCGGCGCAGTTCGGTGACAACCTCAGGGAAGCTGAACCATTCGGGGATTTCCAGCCCTTCGCGCAAACGGCGGCGTAGCTCGGTGCCCGAGATGTTCAGGATCGTGACGTTGTCCTTGTCTGCGATCTCGTCATTCGGTTCGTACTGGGCGCGTTCCTGCACATAGACCATGTGTTTGAAGTCAACCATTTCGACGCCGATTTCATCCTGGAACTGGCGGAACAGGTCCTGCGCATCATAGGGGCCGTAGAAATCTTCACCCGCCGAGTTCTTGCCCGGACCGGCGTGGTCTCGGCCAACGATGAAATGTGTGCAGCCATGGTTGGCGCGGATCAGGCCGTGCCAGACCGCCTCGCGCGGGCCAGCCATGCGCATCGCCAGGTTCAGCAGCGACATCGAGGTAGTCGATGCCGGGTACTTGTCCAGAACCGCCTCATAGCAGCGGACGCGGGTGAAGTGATCGACGTCGCCCGGTTTGGTCATGCCAACGACAGGGTGGATCAGCAGGTTGGCCTGCGCCTCTTTCGCAGCGCGGAAGGTCAGTTCCTGGTGTGCGCGGTGCAGGGGGTTGCGGGTTTGGAACGCAACGATGCGGCGCCAGCCCAGCTTGCGGAAATAGGCGCGCAACTCGTTCGGCGTGTCCCGGCGGCCACGGAAATCATAGTGAACCGGCTGTTGAATGCCGACTACGGGGCCACCCAGATAGACCTTGCCAGCCACGTTGTGCAGGTAGTTCACCGCCGGGTGTGCATCGTCATCGGCACCAAAGACCTTTTCGGCCTCGCGCGCTTTGTTCGGGGTCCAGCTGTCGGTCACGGTCATGGTGCCGAGAATGACACCTTCCTGATCGCGCAGGGCAATGTCCTGACCCAGTTCAATGGTCTCAGCGAAGTCTTCGCTGACGTCCAGCGTGATGGGCATCGGCCACAGGGTGCCGTCGGCCAGACGCATGTTTTCGACGACGTTGTCGTAGTCAGCTTCGCTCAGGAACCCTTTGAGAGGGTTGAACCCGCCATTCATCAGCAGTTCCAGATCGCAGATCTGACGCGGGCTCAGGTCCCAGCTGGTCAGGTCGGCAGCTTCCACTTTCAATTTCTGCGCCGACTCGTACGAAACGTACAGTTCAGAGATCGGAGCCAGATTGCTTAACATCGTCATAGGAATACTCTTGTCGCAGTGCGGTTTTATCGGTGATTCAGGGGTGTTTATGGGGCATGTGCCCCGGCTGCTGGGCGAAGTCCATATACATTCACGAAATTAAGGACGATATGCGCGGTTTTTGTCCGGAATGGAAGGATTTTTCGCCTGACGCAGCTTTTCCCGACTTGTATCCCGCTGACACGCGCCTGTCGTGTGAATTCAGTACATCCGTTCCTAGGCGGCCTTGTCCGTCATAAGGTCCGCAGCACGCGTCACCGGCAGCGCGGAAACCGGTTGTGTCACGCCGCGCAGCTCAAATGATTGCAGTCCGGACAGATCGCCGTCATACCCAGCCGCCTGCAGTAATTCGGCCGAGACCAGTAGTTCCGCCCCAAGCGCCTTGGTCTGGCCTTCAAGACGACTGGCCACATTAACCGCGTCGCCGATGATGGTGCGCGCAGAACTGCCTGCAGCGCCGATTTCGCCTAGTACCAGATCGCCCAGATGCAGACCCATGCCGATGCGTATCCGGGGGCTGCCTTCGGTTTGAAGCTGTTGATTGAAATACTCAAGCGCGCGGCTGACATCGGCGGCGGCCTTCAGTCCGGCACGGGCCGAGTCTTTGGCATTCGGGGTTTCGAACACGGCCAGCAAGCCGTCGCCCATGTATTTGTCGACCACCCCGCCATCCGCCGTGATTGCCGGGACGATGGCATCAAAGAAACGGTTCAGCAGGAATACGATGTCATAGGGCAACTGGCCCGTGGTCCGCGATGTGAACCCGCGCATATCGAGAAACAGAACCGCCAGCTTGCGTTCCTGCCCTTGGCTGGCATGGGCTCGTCCGCGCTTGCCATCAGAGCGGAACATCCGAAACGCAGTGAGGGATGCGGTTGGCCGTATCTGACAGGCCAGCCTTGCGCCAATCGGGGCGCTGACGGCGGCAAGGCTGCGGGTTTCAACCTCATCCGGGGTGGGCAGTT
Organism: Ruegeria sp. BB5; assembly: GCF_056539405.1. NCBI lineage: Bacteria > Pseudomonadati > Pseudomonadota > Alphaproteobacteria > Rhodobacterales > Roseobacteraceae > Ruegeria > Ruegeria sp. BB5. The sequence continues at coordinate 104,852 of NZ_JBQFUX010000001.1, forward strand.
GATCCGCGCCATCCTCAATGATCACGCGACAGGTGGTGCAACGCCCCTTGCCCCCGCAAAGGGCCGTGTGCGGAATGCCATTGGCCTGCGAAATCTCAAGCAGGGTCATGCCCTTTTCGGCCACGACCTCGGGGCCATCGACATACTTGACCCGGACCGAGTGCCTGCGGCGCCACAGTTTGCGGATAGCATATACCGCCAGCGAGGCCCCCAAGGCGATCCAGAAGGCCATTAACGCATTGTCTTTGACACTGAACATGACCTGAAAGGCCTCGGGCGTGGGCCAGTTGTAATGTTCGATATATTGATCGCGCAGGAACGGATCGGCAAAATCCGCCCAGATGCGGCGCCCTTCGGTAAGCAACCCAGCCAGCGCAAAGCTGGGCACAAATACCGCCAGACCGATCAGGTAAGGCACCCATCTGGACCACCAGCGGGTCAGTCGCAGCCACATGTGCAGCCCAATGCAACTGTGGACCCAAACCACCAGCAACAGCAGGCTTTGCATCCAGATCGCCGAGTTGGGCCACATCAGAATGATGATGTATCCCATCTCGTCATTGACGTTATAGATTTCGTGGGCATAGCGCGTCTGCACGATATGCGAGATCAGTTGCAGCGGAATCAACAGCCCCAGAATGACCTGCAAGGCCGTGCTGAAGGGCATGCGTAGCGTTCGGCGTTGGCTAATGGAATAAAGCGCAAGGCCAAGGTGGACGAACAGTGCCAGATACAAGATCACGCTGCCCAGACTGTGCCGGGTAACTGCGTGGCGCCCATCCTGCATGCCGTGCAGGTAATCGGTATGGAACAGCCCCAACCCGATATTGATGAAATGAAAGAAGGCAAAGGCGAACAGGGTAAGACCGCTGATGATCCTAAGCCGGGTTGTCCACCCGCCTTGCCATAAAACGCTTTTCAATCAAGCCACCTGTATTCGCCGCGCGTGTTCCCGAGTCTGGTACGGCGACGCGAGTGGGTCAAGTTATGGCTACATAAATGGCGGTGTCCACGCGGTTGCTTGGGTTTCAGCGAAAATAATCGTTGGCGAAAGAGTGAACAGCACAATATGGCTTAGCTCCGGTCGGGACCGAGAGCTGTAGATCAACCCGTCAGCACCCATATCGCGAGCGTGATCAGAGAAGCGCCATGTCGGTGAAACGCCCCGTTCTTCGTGGATATCCTGCCAGATAATCGACGCATCGGGTTGGCCCCTCAGGTCGACCAGCCTTGCCCCAGAAACTTGGGCTCGTTGCAAAACTCGCGGCAGATCGTTGGGCGAGACATACCGCCGAATGGCAACCCCTGCGCCTTCGGCGCTGAGAGAGGCATAGAGCGCAATCTGCCCTGAATGATGAAAACGCCCCTCGGGCGCCCGGGCAGGGGCCAAAAGGGGCGCCAACTTAGGAGAGAAACAGAATTCTCCAGACCGGGCCGGAGAATTCCAGCATTGGGTTATTCCTGTTCCGCCAGGAACCGCTCGGCATCCAGCGCGGCCATACAGCCCATTCCGGCGCTGGTGACGGCCTGACGATAGATGTGGTCGGTCAGATCGCCTGCCGCGAACACACCTGGCACCGAGGTTTCGGTCGAGCCCGGCTTGGTCACCACATACCCACCCATATGGGTTTCCAGCGAGTCTTTGACCAGTTCATTTGCTGGCGCGTGACCAATGGCGACAAAGACGCCTTTACAGGGAACCTCGGTGATCTCACCGGTTTTGACGTTCTTGACGCGCACACCCTCAACGCCCAGTGGGGAATCGGTGCCGATCACTTCTTCCAACTCGTGGAACCACATCGGCTTGATCTTTTCGTGTTTCAGCAAACGATCCTGCAGAATTTTCTCGGCCCGCAGTTCGTCGCGTCGGTGAATCAGAGTAACCTTGCTGGCGAAATTGGTCAGGAACAGCGCCTCTTCCACGGCGGTGTTGCCACCACCGATGACCACGATTTCCTGTCCGCGATAGAAAAAGCCGTCGCAAGTCGCACAGGCCGAAACACCAAAACCCTTGAACTTGTCTTCCGATGGCAGGCCCAGCCATTTGGCGCGCGCACCGGTGGCCAGAATGACCGCGTCTGCTGTGTAGATAGTTCCGCTATCGCCTTTTGCTGTGAAGGGACGTTTGCTAATGTCCAGATCACTGATGATATCGCCGATGACCTCACAACCCATCGCTTGGGCATGTTCTTGCATCTTGATCATCAAGTCAGGCCCCTGAACTTCGGTGAAACCGGGGTAATTTTCGACGTCGGTGGTTGTTGTCAACTGACCGCCGGGCTCGATTCCCTGAACCAGAATCGGTTCAAGCATCGCGCGGCTTGCGTATACGCCCGCAGTGTAACCGGCCGGTCCCGATCCGATGATCAGAACCTTGGTGTGACGTGTCTCGCTCATGGTACCCCCAACTCGATCTGCCTGATTTGGGCGCGTGGCCCCTGGCGGATGGATATAGCGACCCCTGTGCCGCGCTTAAAGCCCCTTCCTGATTTACGCCTGTCAGACGCTAGGTAAATGACGGTTGAATAAGAACATTGAAAATAAACAATATTGCGCATTCACGAAAGATTATTGCGCATCTGCCGGGTGCTGATATAACAACCGAAAAATTCAGGAGTATTTGATGGTCGCGATACGGCTGGACGAGATTGACCGCAAGATTCTGGCGGAATTGCAGGCAGACGGTCGCATGACCAATGTCGAATTGGCAAAACGTGTGGGAATTTCTGCCCCGCCTTGCCTGCGGCGCGTACGCACCCTTGAAGAATCAGGTCTGATCCGCGGCTACCATGCCGATGTAAATTCACGCGAGCTGGGGTTTGAGGTTCAAGTCTTTGCCATGGTCGGTCTGGAAAGTCAGGCCGAAGCCGAGTTGACCGCATTCGAGGAACGCTGCCGCGAATGGCCTTTGGTTCGGGAATGCCACATGCTGAACGGCGAAGTGGATTTCATTCTGAAATGCGTGGCGCCTGACCTAAGTAGTTTTCAGCAGTTCCTGACCGGCAAGCTGCTGACCACGCCGAATGTGGCCAGCGTCAAGACATCGCTTGTTATTCGCGGCGCAAAAGACGAACCAGGCGTGCCATTCGACGTTCTCGAGGAACGCATGAACCGAACGGCCTGAATTCCCGATGTTTCGGATGCGGTTTCATCTGTGGCAGGAAGGCTGCCACCGACATAGAGACCATCCAACTGACTAATAACTGCATAATGCCCCCACATTGCAGAACTCGTTTTAAACTAGGCGGAAATTGCGTCCACCTCACCATCCCCCGCGCGCGGCATGACCAGCGGACCGAAATCGTTGAGTGATTCGACATGCGAGAACAGGTTCAGATAGACCGATCTTAGCGACCGGCTGACCCGGCGAATTGCATTGGTGCCAGGGTGATAAGATTCGAATTGCAGACCATCGACCCGAATGACCGAGTGCCGTTTCAGGCAAATGTGAAACAGTTCGACCGGCGTTGGTGGCATGGTTTCAATGACACCCATTCCATCCTGAAATTCGTGGACCGGCGTTAGCACCTGTTCGTCTCCGTGCAGATGACGCAAATGCGCGGGCGTGCCCACGATTCGCGCAGCAGGGCCAGCGATTACACCGGACATCGGTTTTTGCATTCCGAATGTGTCGGCCATGATCCGCGTTAACGGGCGCGTCCGGCCCCGCGAATCCACGCGGCCAGGAATAAGGGTGACCGACCCTTTCCACAGCACCGTTTCCGACACTCCATCTTGTGTCAGGACCGTATCGCCAGGCAGCAAGTCTTCGATCGCCATCGGGCCAAGTTCTGTTTCAACCAACGCCCCACGGGTAAAGGCGCAGAACGCGTCCTCGAACATCGGCAGGGCAGGTGCGATATGGCGGGTCTGGACCACATCGCCGTTTTTCATCAGCGTACTGACCTCATAGCGCCGCAGCTGCGCCTTGTGTTGTGTGGTCGGTCTTGGCGCCTCGCGCAGCAATGCTGAGGTTTCAACAGCATTTCTGGCGGCGCGTGATAAAGAATTTGGAATAGCCATTACAATTCCGTCCCCTCTGAAAACCGCCCAGGCAGGCAAGACCCCCGTACAGGCCAGCCTGATCGGTTATTTCCATGTCTTGGAAGAAAGCGGCGACACGCAGGGCGACAGAAACGCAGATCGCTTTTCGCGACGGAAATTCCTACATTTTTGGTCAGCACAATGACCCCCCAGACAAACTCATACAAACGCAGGCGAAATTGCCAGCGCACACACGCCCCGGTATTGAGCCGCGCAAATATTGGCGGCAGGCCGCACACCGGATCGGAGCACCCCTCCGTTGTGCGTCTTATTCCCCGGAACCGGCAGCTTGGTTCGCGGGAAAGTCATCGTCAGCGTCGGGCCGCCAGGCGGCGCGCAACTCTGACCGAATTGCTGGAAACCCGTTTCCATGGCATCTCCAGTTTTTGCTCTCTGGTGGCCACAAGTACGGCGCTTAGAAAGCGTGATCTCGTCTTCATTTTTGTGTCCTGCTCGCTTGGGAACTGACGCCCCGTTTTCCTCTGACACCTAAGTCTGCCCGCTTATTACGGCGGCGATAAGGCTGATCCGGATTGAATTCAGGACAAATGAAGTTTTGCATTTCCTCTTTTCTGATCGCGTCGCGCTCTACTGGAGAATCGGCGGATAAACACCTGAGAGCGGACAATAATTATCAAATTGTCGAGACACGAATAGATAGGAAAATTGTGGCGAAAAAGCGGCGATTTCGCCGCAATTCGGGCCCAGTCTTAAAGTTTTATGGCGGAAATGAGGCGACCGTAATCTGCCTCTTTCGCGTGGGTTGACCGGCGGTACGAGTAGAATCTGTCGGGGTCAGAATAGGTGCAATGGCGTGTCCATTCGGCCTGTCCGACCCCCGCCTGACGCAGCCTGTGAAGGCCAAAAGCAGGCAAGTCGAACTGCAGTCGGTCGCCCGTTCCATTCGCAAAAAACTGCAGGTTTTTCGGAGAATCCGCGACGAATTCATCCAGAAATTCCGGCCCGACCTCATATGCCGCCTGCGAGATCGAGGGGCCGATTACCGCCACGATGCTTTCCCGCTTGGCGCCAAGTGCCTCCATTGCGTCCAACGTTGCCTCAAGCACCCCATCCAAAGCGCCGCGCCATCCGGCATGCGCCGCTCCGATCACGTTCGCGTCAGAATCGGCAAATAGGACCGGCTGGCAGTCGGCGGTGAGAATCGTCAGGGCCAGATCAGGGGTTGCCGTGACCACCGCGTCGGCTTTTGGTTTGTCACCGTTGATCGGGGCGTCGACAGTCAGAACGGTGGGAGAGTGGACCTGATGAATGCCCACCAGGGCTTCGGGTGTGACGTCCATCGCCTGCGCCACGCGCTTGCGATTTACCGTGACCGCTTCGGTCTGATCGGATGAGCCATAGCCGCAGTTGAGGCCCGAAAAAATACCCGATGACGCACCGCCGCGTCGGCTGAAAAAACCGTGGCGCACAGGGGCCAATAAATCAGAGGTCAGAATTTCCAAGGTCATGGCTCCAATCCCGGAGGTGGTGCGGAAGGGGTGGGGTAGAGGCCCAGCACTTTGAACAGGTTTCCCATTTCATCGGGGTGCGTCAACCGGCGATGTGCGGCAATTAACGCTTCAAGCTCAGACCCGCCGAGGGGCGCGGCAAGGGCTTTTGCGCGGGTGGTAATTCCCAAGCGCTCCAGAAATACACCCTGTGGTGTCAGGCGCGAATGGGCGCATCCGGCGGCGCGTGTCGCCAACGCCAGTGGTTCGAAATCCACATGCGCCGTCAGATCAGCCTGACCGGGTTGGGCCAAAGGATCAGCGCGTTCATGTGCCTGCAGTGCCTGAAACGTGTCGCCAAGCGAATGCCAGTCGCCATAATCCACAATCAACCCTGCGCCGCCATGGGTGCCAATCCGCCCAGCAACCACGGTAATGATGGGAATGGCAGCGGCGCACAGTTCGACCAGATCACCTTCAGTAGTGTCGCTCAGCCGATCCTTGAGGGCGATCTGATCTGCATGTGGACCCAACCCCCAGGTTAACGCGGTGCCATCGCGGCCAATCAACCGCTCGCGCCAGCCATCGCGGTCGCGCAGGAACTGACGGATGGGAAGGGCGTCGAAGAATTCGTTCGCGACCACAAACAACGGCGCTTCGGGCAGATCGGCGACCGAGTCGATCCAGCGCGGGTTATGATCCTTCAAAGTTTGCGCTTGTACGTCACGTAGAGCAGGCGAGGCTTCAAGCAGCACGACCTCGGCGGCCTCATTGAAGCCCGGCACGCGGGACGTGGCGCGCAGCATGTCGGCCATCAACGTGCCACGCCCTGGTCCGAGCTCGGCCAGCACAAAATGCTCGGGGTGGCCCTGGTCCATCCAGCTTTGGGCCAGGGACAGGCCAATCAATTCTCCGAACATCTGGCTAATCTCGGGGGCAGTGATGAAATCGCCTTGTGTGCCCAGAGGGTCTCGGGTGGTGTAATAACCGTATGTCGGGTGCAGCAGGCATTCGGTCATGTAGTCGGCCACACTCATCGGGCCGTCCTGCGCAATACGCGCCAGCAGATGATCTTGCAGGCTCATGCCTTCGATCTTGCACGCAGGGCGAACCACGCGCCAAGGGCAATCATCGGCAGTGACAGCAATTGGCCCATCGTCAGACCATAGCCGCCCACGTGCCAAGCTAGACCCAGCGGATTCCCGGCCGAAATAAACTGCGCGTCGGGCTGACGGAAGAATTCGACAATGAATCGCGAGGCTCCGTAGCCTGCCAGAAAGACGCCCATGATCAGGCCCGGCTTGTGAAAAGCGCCACGTCGATAGGCGAGCCACAGCAGCAAGGCACCCAGAAGCAGACCCTCCAACGCGGCTTCATACAGCTGTGAAGGGTGCCGCGCGCACATCCCGGCGACAACACCGGGGCAATCCTGCGCTGCACCGCCAGGAAAGATCACGGCCCACGGCAACTCGCTGGGGCGTCCCCACAACTCGGCGTTGATGAAATTCGCCAACCGCCCGAGCAACAGCCCTGGCGGCACAGTATGTGCGATCAGGTCGGCCATGGACAGAACCGGGATCTGGTGACGTCGCGCGTATAGGTAAGAGGCGATCACTACCCCCAACAGCCCGCCATGGAACGCCATGCCACCCTGCCAGACCTTGAGAATCTCCAGCGGGTTCGAAAGGTAATATGCGGGCTGGTAGAACAACACGAATCCCAGGCGCCCACCCAGAATCACGCCGAGGATGATCCAGGTAATAAGATCCTCAAGCTGTTCGGGCTTCATCGGGGGCGTCTTGCCGGGCCACAGGGCCGGGCGCCGCAGCGCCGCAATGCCCATCCGCCAAGCAATAAGAATGCCAACGATATAAGCCAGCGCGTACCACCGCAGGGCGAACTCCATCCCAAACAATGAGATTGAGAACAACTCGGGCGACAGATCGGGGAAATTCAGAACAGCCTGCATGTGCGTCTCATTGCCCGGGGTTTGCAGGGCAAGTCAACCTTGAGCCCGGAGTAATCATTCCCCATATAGAGACCAACCGCGATTTCGGAGTAGAGCCATGCAAACCCGCAACAAGATCCTCGATGATGTTTCCCAACTGATGACCAACGCCATGGGCGTGGCCCAGGGCGCACGGGAAGAGGCTGAGAATGCGATGAAGTCGATGATCGACCGCTGGCTGGCCGACCGCGATTTCGTCACACGCGAAGAATTCGACGCCGTTCGCGCGATGGCCCAAAAAGCGCGTGAAGAAAACGCAGCGCTGGAATCCCGCATAGCCGCGCTTGAGGCAAAGCTGGACAAGTAACGCCCCAACAATCTGATTTTTGGCTAAAGCTATCCGCCGCGCAATCCGAACTTGGGTTGTGCGGTGTTGTGCATCATGCCGCCCTGCTGAGATTAATCAAGACAAAGCTACAATTCGTGCCAATATTTTGATCGCCGTTGCCGACTGTCCACAACTTATTGCTGTTATCCCCAATAAATAGGGTTGCCAGAACCCATCTCGCATCGCACCATATTTAGTACAGGCAGACGGGGTTGGCCCCGGCTTGTAGAGTAAGCAACTAGCATTGGGGCGCTGCCAGCCCCTAAGAGGCTAGAGATTAGTGAGGTGGCATTATGGCCCTTTCCGAGCAGTTTCTCGAAGAAGACCTTCATCCGATCGATATTGTTGAACATATTGCTGAACATCACGACTGGGACTTTGACCGGATCGGGGATGATCAGATTGCCATGGCCGTCGAAGGGCAGTGGCGCACATACTCGATCACGTTGGCCTGGTCGAACTATGACGAAACCCTGCGCATGGTGTGCTCGTTCGAGATGGAGCCACCGACGGATCGCGAAGCCAAGCTGTATGAACTGCTGAACAAGATGAATGATCAGTGCTGGGCCGGGGCGTTTACGTACTGGGCCAATCAAAAGCTGATGGTTTATCGCTATGGTCTGGTTCTGGCCGGTGGTCAGATGGCCAGCCCGGATCAGATCGACACGATGATCAGCGCCGCGGTGCTGAGCGCCGAGCGCTACTATCCGGCGATCCAGTTGGTCACATGGGGCAATCGGACCCCCGAAGAAGCGATACAAGTCGCCATTGCAGAGGCCTACGGCCGCGCGTAAAGCTTTGCCCCGAACCGAATGAGGAGAGGGGCAATCATGGACATGTCACGCGTTGCCGAACAGGGGCTGGTTCTTCTGGGGTGCGGCAAGATGGGATCGGCCATGCTCGCCGGATGGTTAGAGCATGGCCTTCCTGCGTCAGCGGTCTGGGTAATTGATCCTAACCCCTCGGACTGGCTTAAGGCGCAGGGCGTCAACATCAACACCCCGCTGCCCGAGGCCCCCGCCGTGGTACTAGTGGCCGTCAAGCCGCAGATGATGGGCGAGGCGCTGCCTGCGATCAAAACGTTGGGCGGAGGTAACAGCCTGTTTGTCTCGATCGCAGCGGGGACATCGATTGCCACGTTCGAGGCCGTTCTGGGCAAAGACACCCCGATCGTGCGCGCCATGCCAAACACGCCAGCCGCAATCCGGCAGGGAATCACGGCGCTTATCGGCAATGCGAAGGCTTCGGACGCGGATGTGGCATTGGCTGAAAACCTGCTGTCTGCCATCGGCGAGACCGTTCGGCTGGAAGATGAGGCGCAGATGGACGCCGTCACCGGGCTCAGCGGGTCAGGCCCGGCCTATGTCTTTCACCTGATTGAAACGCTCGCCGCCGCTGGTCAGGCACAGGGCTTGCCACATGAGCTGGCGATGAAGCTGGCTAAATCCACTGTAGCCGGGGCAGGGGCATTGGCCATGGCGGCAGAGGAAGACCCCTCGCAACTGCGCGTCAATGTCACATCGCCTAACGGCACAACCCAAGCCGCGCTTGAGGTGCTGATGCACGAGGAAGAAGGTTTCCCCAACCTGCTGCACCGTGCAGTCAAAGCTGCGACAGATCGATCCAAGGAGCTGTCCCGTGAGTGAGATTACATTCGACGATTTTCTCAAGGTCGACATCCGCGTGGGCGAGGTGATCCGGGCCGAACCTTACCCAGAGGCCCGTAAACCTGCGATCAAGATGTGGATCGATTTTGGGGATGAGATTGGTGAGCGGAAAACCTCGGCCCAGGTCACCGCGCATTACGATCCTTCGACGCTGGTGGGCAAGCAGGTGATGGCCGTAGTGAACTTCCCCCCGCGCCAGATCGGTCGGTTCATGTCTGAAGTTCTGGTACTAGGCTTGCCCGATGAAAACGGTGAAGTGGTCTTGATCGGCCCGGATGGCGAAGTTCCTATCGGCGGGCGGATGCACTGATGAAATTGCTGATCACCCGCCCAATGACCGCCGCCGTCGAGGCCCGCGCTCGCCGCGCGTTCGATGTGGAAATTCGTAGCAACACCTTGCCCATGACGTCCGAGGAAATGCTACGCGCACTAAGGGATTTCGATGTGGTCGTGCCCACATTGGGTGACCAGTTTTCGGCCCAGATTTTCTCGGATGCCCCCAACCCTCGGTGCAAACTCCTGGCCAATTTTGGTGTCGGTTACAACCATATCGACGTCGACGCCGCGCGTACCGTTGGTGTCGCGGTCACCAACACGCCCGGTGCAGTCACCGATGCGACGGCCGATATCGCCATGACCCTGTTGTTATCCACGGCCCGTCGCGCGGGCGAGGGCGAACGGCTGGTCCGCGCGGGCAACTGGCAAGGATGGCATCCAACGCAGATGCTGGGCCACCACGTTACCGGCAAGCGAGTCGGAATCGTTGGTATGGGCCGGATCGGTCAGGCCATTGCCCGGCGCTGTCATTTCGGGTTCGCGATGCAGGTGGCGTATCAGTCACGCAGCCCGAAGGAGGTAGAGTTTCCTGCTGAATATATCCCCGACCTTTCGTCTTTGGCGGCGTCGGTCGATTTCCTCGTGATTGCCGTGCCTGGCGGGGCTGAAACCCGTCACCTGATCAACGCGCAGGTGCTAGATGCGATGAATCCATCAGCCATTCTGATAAACATCGCCCGCGGTGAGGTCATTGACGAGACCGCCCTGATCGCCGCCCTACAGTCCGGCCAGATCGCGGGCGCCGGGCTGGACGTGTATGAATTCGAACCCGCCGTTCCGCAGGCGCTGCGTGATATGGATAACGTGACCCTGTTACCACATCTTGGCACAGCCACCGAGGAAGTGCGCAGCGACATGGGGCATATGGCACTGGACAACGTGGCGGCCTTTGTCGAGGGACGGCCGTTGCCAAATCCGGTCTAAGATCCGACCGCCTCGCGCCAGTGTTTGCGGCAGAGCGAGACATAGGTCTCGTTCCCGCCGATCTGCACCTGTGCACCTTCGGTGATGGTGTTGCCGTTCTCATCCTGACGAATCACCATCGTCGCCTTGCGCCCGCATTTGCAGATGGTGCGCACCTCACGCATTTCATCAGCCAGAGCTAACAGCGCTGCTGAGCCCGGAAATAGACGCCCCTGAAAGTCCACTCGCAACCCATAAGCCAATACCGGCACGTTTAGGTCATCTACCGCACGGGCAAGTTGCCAGACCTGATCTTCCGTCAGGAATTGCGCCTCATCTATGAAAACGCAGGCGATATTGCCCTGATCCAGCCGCGCTCGGATCATGGCAAAGACGTCATCTTCGGTTGTGAACGTATCGGCGTCTGCGGAAATCCCGATCCGCGACGCAATTTTCCCGACACCAGCGCGCCCATCCAGGGCAGCGGTCATCAAATAGGTGTCCATGCCCCGCTCACGATAGTTATGCGAGGCTTGCAGTAACACGGTCGATTTACCCGCGTTCATGGTGGAATAATTGAAGTAGAGCTTTGCCATGCACCCGGGTCTAATTGGCAAGACCTGCCTGGGCAAGGCATCAAAACCCGTTAAGGAAGCGACGTCGCCGTTGTCATTGCAGGGACAGAGCGTACGCTCAAAGGGGATGGATCCCCCGCGCCTACAACAGCGACGCCGTCGGCCAACATGCGGCCTATACCAAACGGGGCTTAAATTGCGCCCCGCAATCACTCTTTACCGGCCGGAACGGCCGCCACTCACTCACAAAACCCCTGCATATCTGAGGGATAGCCAATTTATGACATTTCAACTATGAATCGAATATGGGAAATTTCCTGTCCCTTTCCCCCACAGTGGCAGATGTTGTGGAGGGCACAGGCAGCAAAGGTACAAACATGGCAGATATCGGGGCCTACCTGAAAAAGCACACAGAGGCGTTGGTCAAAGACGTCGGCATTGAATCCGCGTGTGAGATCACCGGAAAATCCAAGGCGACTCTGGGGCGGTATTATTCAGACAATGCCGAACACGCCGACCGGTTCATGCCCGTGGACGCCGTGGCCCGGCTTGAGGCTGTGTCAAACTACCCGCATGTGACCTCGGCGCTGGCCGATCTGAAAAACATCACGCTGTCGTATGACGGTCGCAACACCGAAAGCCCGCGCACCGGTGGGGTGAATTCGGACGTGATCGCGTTGAGCCAGCGGTTCGCCATGCTGATGACTGAATATCAGGCCGCCATCGAAGACGGCATCATCACCGTGAACGAGGCCAAACGCCTGCTGAAGGAAACAAGCCTGCTGCAACAGGTGCTGATCGAGATGAAGCTGCATCTGGAAGAGGAAAGCGTGAGCTAGGGCTGGTCGTTAACCTTCCCGCGAATAATACCTGCAGAGTCGGGCTTCAAAGGTCTGCTTTGCGGACAATCCGGACTTTACTGCCGGCGATTTGAAGGTCAGCTTCCTATGCATTGGCAGATACTTAGTCTAGAATTGCCATATGCTGATTGGAACGCAAAACACGCTCTCAGAAGTGATCAATGCTAGAGGTGTTTTTACACCTCTTGGTGTTTCTCGATCCTCAAAAGAAGTCTGTGAAGCTGTTTCCGATGCTTTAGGGCGTCACTTCATTATGGATGATCTCCATGATGCAGTGGGTCAAGAAATTGCCGAAATGACCAATGCGAGCGCGGCCACTGTCGTACATTGCAGTGCGGCTGCGATTACATTGGCTGTAGCGGCCTCTATGACCGGTAGTTCCCCAGGCGCGATTAAACAGCTTCCCGATGCAAGCGGTCTCAAGAGCCGAGTCATTTTGCCAGCAAACCACGCAGTAAATTACGGTCATCCCATTGAGCAAGCTATCCGACTTGCAGGTGCGAAACCGGAGCTTGTGGGCGACAATTCGGCTTGCGGCATTGAGGACCTTGCTCACGCTTGTTCAAAACTGGATGCGTGTTGTTTAGTGCTTGTTTCCTCCAGACTTACTGGAGGCGAAATGCTGGATTTTCGAAAAGCAGTCTCTGCGGCCCATGAACATGATCTGTCAGTGGTGATTGATGGCGCGGCCCAGGATTTTCGAATTGAAGACTTGCTGGATACCGGAGCTGACGTGGTTCTCATTAGCGGCCAAAAATACTTAGCTGGCCCAACATCAGGTTTGGTTCTTGGAAAGCCAGATCTGGTTTCAGCAGTCAGAGCACAGGAAAAAGGAATAGGGCGCGGCATGAAGGCATCAAAGGAAGCTCTCCTCGGTGTCCTTACTGCTTTAAAGCTTCGCCAACAGCTTAACAAAGAGGCTTGGTCGTCAGAACAAAAGGAAAAGGTTGCCCGATTTGTCTCAGTAGCGAACACGATTGAAGGTATCACGGCCAAAGCGAATCCTGATCCTACAAATCTGCCATTTGATCGAGCGCATCTCTGCATTGCCAAATCGTCAGAATTTCCTGATGCGGCACAAATGGCAGCAGCTTTGAAAGCCGGTGAACCTTCGATCTGGATCATGGACCATTTAACCCACCAGTCGGAGATAGTGTTGGAGCTAGTCCAACTAACGCAAGAAGAAATCGACACAGTTCTGGATCGAATAAGAGAAGTAGTGTCCCAATATCAAAAATCCTAAAAGCTGACATCTACGCAACCTGCGGCATTGGTCAAATTGGGCTCAAAGCGGACAGGCGAACTCTTTTTTATGTGACTTCTGTATACAGGCCGTTACCCGTGCCGCTTCACGATCACCGATCCCACCGAATACCCAGCGCCGAACGAACAAATAAGACCAACATCTCCATCCGACAGATCATCGGAATACTTGGAAAACGCGATGATCGACCCGGCTGAGGATGTGTTGGCATAGTCCTGCAGAATATTGGGCTGTTCACCCGCTTCGGGTTCGCGCCCCAGTACCTTTTTGCCAATGAAATCATTCATCGTCTTGTTGGCCTGATGCAGCCACAGGCGTTTCAGGTCGCTGCTGCCAACCCTTTCGGATTCCATGTGATCCGAGATGTGTTTGCTGACCATCGGCAGCACTTCCTTGAACACTTTCCGGCCGTTTTGCATGAACTGCATGTCTCGCCGGTCGATCACCCCATCGGGGCGCGAGCGGCGCAGGAAGCCATTATTATTGCGGATGTTGTTCGAGAAGGATGTGGCGCAGCGGGTCGAGAGGATTTCGAAATGCGGGCCCGTCGCGTCTTCGATCCGCTCGACCAAGGTGGCCGTGGCCACATCGCCGAAGATAAAGTGGCAATCGCGATCGCGCCATTCCAGGTGACCCGAACAGATCTCGGGGTTCACCACCAACGCCGAGCGAACCGAGCCCGAGCGCACCATGTCCGCCGCTGCCTGAATACCGAACGTAGCCGAGGAGCAGGCGACGTTCATGTCGAAGCCAAAGCCGTTGGTGCCCAACGCCTGCTGAATCTCGATCGCGATCGCAGGATAGGCGCGTTCATGGTTTGACGCGGCGCAGATCACCAGATCGACATCTTCGGCACTGCGACCCGCCTGAGCCAGCGCTTTTTTGCAGGCATCCACGGCCATCTCGGTCATGATGCCGGGTTCGTCATCGCCGCGTTGGCGAAGCAGGGGATGCATCACGTTTGGGTCCAGCACACCGGATTTATCCATCACATATCGGTTCTCGATACCCGATGCCTTGAGGATGAATTCTACGGACGAATGCTGTATCGGTTCAATCTCACCCGCTGCAATCGCGTCGGCATTCTTGGCGTTTTGCGTGTCGGCATAGGCGTTGAATGCGGCGACAAGCTCAGCGTTGGTGATGACGTTCTCGGGCGTGAAAACACCGGTGCCGGTGATTGCGGGCGTATACATGGCGGGTCCTGAATGTTTCGAATCCGCTTAAAATGCAGTCGCTGCGGGTTTTGATCAAGAGAAGGTGACCCAAGGGAATGCAGCGAAGCCAGTCAAATTACTGCTTCACAACTTGAATGGTTCATAATCTGAAGTATATGACGCCACGGACACACGGAGCTCCCAATGCCAGACAACATAAGCGACAGGCTTGGCCGCCTAAGCCCTGAAATCCAGTCAATCATGGGTGTGTATGCCCTGTACTGGAAGCTGGAAGAGGCGTTCGATTGCATTGAAACGGAACTTAGCCATCCGGAATGCCACATGTTGATCAAACTGGATCAACCCAAGCGTATGGGCGTTCTGGCGGCCGACATGCTGAGTGTCCCTTCGACCATAACCGCCACGGCGGACGGTTTGGAAAAAGCTGGCTATCTGACGCGTGAACGTGACCCCGAAGACCGCCGTGCCTGGTTGCTGGTTCTGACTGAGCAGGGCGAAGAGGCCCGGAATATGCTGGTGTCCGAAGCCGGTGACCTTTTCCACCGCGCATCCGGATTGGATGCAAAAGAAACTGCCGAATTCGCGCGATTGGCGTGCAAAATCCGAGACAACATCCTGAAAACAGGAATTCCCGAGGGATTGACGAAATGAAACTCCTCTCTGTTCTGAGTGCGACCCTGATCGCGCTGACGACACCGGTTCTGGCTCAAGAAACCGCCAAGCCGGTCAAGCTGATGCAGGTGCGCGAAACCGCACCGGGCTTTTCACGCCAGTTCTTTGGGCGCGTGGCCGCCCGACAAACCGTTGATCTGGCCTTTCAGGTCTCGGGTCAGATTGTTGAGATGCCGGTGACCGAAGGTTTTGTGATCCCCAAGGGTGAGTTGATCGCGCAGCTGGATCAAGCACCTTTCCAGCGCCGGTACGACCGCGCGGTCCTGCAAAAGGATCAGGCTGACCGAACCGTGGCTCGCTTGTCTCGATTGCGGGGTACCACCGCCAGCCAAGTGGCCGTGGACGATGCGGAGACAGAGGCGCAACTGGCTGATATCGCCGTGCGGGATGCGGAATACGATCTTGAACATGCGACTCTGACCGCGCCATTCGACGCGCTAGTGTCCAGCCGGGCGGTCGAAGCCTTTACCACCGTGTCAGCTGGCGCCCCCATCGTGCGCATTCACGACATGTCGGAATTGCGGATCGAGGTCGATGTGCCCGAGATTCTGTTTCAGCGTTCGGGTCAGGAAGAAAGCTATACGATCACCGCGAAATTCCCGACCAGTGACGAGGTATTCCCCCTTCAGATTCGTGAGTTTGATGCCGAAAGCTCAACCGTGGGGCAGACATTCCGCATTCAGTTCGGCCTAACCCCGCCGGAGGGTTTGCAAATCCTGCCGGGCTCGTCCGTGACTGTGACTGTTCAGGTAGAGGATGGCCGAACCGGTATCGTCATTCCGGCCGCGGCCATCGTTGCAGGCGCTGATGGAGCTTTGGGCGTCATGGTGTTTTCGCCAGTTGGCGCCGACGAAGGCGCCGTTCAATACGTTCCTGTCACCATCGAGCCCACCCAGACCGGCGAGGTCCGAGTGCTGACCGGTCTGTCGGACGGTGACGAAATCGTTGTCGCTGGCGGCAGTGCGCTGACCGACGGTCAGGCCGTACGCCGCTTTGCTGGCTTTGCGAACTGAGGGCAAACAGATGAACATCGCGCGCGCCTCGATCGACCGGCCGATTTATACGTGGCTGATCATCCTGATTGCCCTGTTTGGGGGAATTTGGGGCTTCCTGTCGCTGGGTCGTCTGGAAGACCCGGCCTTCACCATCAAGAATGCCGTCATAGCAACGCAATACCCAGGCGCCACAGCCGAAGAAGTGGCGCTCGAGGTCTCGGAACCATTGGAATCTGCCATCCAGCAGATGGGCGAGGTTGATACGATCACCTCGGTCAACCAACCGGGATTTTCGCTGATCGAGGTCGAGATCAAATCGACTTATGACGGTACAGAACTGCCTGAAATTTGGACCAAGCTGCGCGCCAAGGTGCGCGACGCATCGCGTGCATTGCCATCGGGCGTAAGCCAACCAATGGTGAATGACGGGTTCGGTGATGTGTTCGGCCTGTTTTACGCTGTCACGGCCGAAGGGTTTTCGGACGCTGAAAAGCATGAGTTATCCACTTTTTTGCGGCGCGAATTGCTGACCGTTCCCGGTGTCGCGGATGTTGAGGTGATGGGCCTGCCGGACGAGGCGATCTTTGTCGAACCCGATCTGGCCATTTCCGTCAACCAGAACGTGCCTATCCCGTCCATCAACGAGGCCATTGCCAACGCGGACTCGGTTAATGCGTCTGGATCGGTCCGAACTGAGAATGACCGCACCACGATCCTGACGGCCGAAGGGTCAGATACAGTTTCTGCCATTGCCGGTTTGTCGTTGGGGTCGCAGGGGCAGGTGATCAACCTATTCGACATGGCGCACGTCTTTCGTGGCCGTCAGACCGACCCCGAGGTCATGATCCGGTTCAACGGGACTGAGGCGTTCACGCTGGGCATCGCGGGTCTGTCGACCGAGAATATCGTCGAAGTCGGCCAGCGTGCCGATGCCAAATTCGCCGAGTTGGACCCTCAGATTCCCTTTGGGGTCGAAATCCTGCCGATCTATCAGCAGCATGTGGTGGTCGAACAGGCTTCGAACGACTTTCTGGTGAACCTGGCCATGTCAGTCAGCATCGTTGTGGCGGTTTTGGCTATCTTCATGGGCTGGCGCGCGGCGGTGGTCGTGGGCTCGACCCTTCTGCTGACCGTAGTGGGGACACTGTTGTTCATGTCGATCTTCTCGATCGAGATGGAGCGGATATCGCTGGGTGCCCTGATCATTGCGATGGGGATGCTGGTGGACAACGCCATCGTGGTGGCCGAGGGAATGCAGATCGCCATGCTGCGCGGTAAAAATTCCCGCGATGCGGCTGATGAGGCGGCGTCGAAAACGCAAATCCCGCTGTTGGGGGCGACGGTCATCGGCATCATGGCTTTTGCCGGTATTGGCCTCAGCCCGGATGCGACGGGTGAGTTTCTGTTCTCATTGTTTGCGGTAATTGGTATCTCGCTGCTGCTTAGTTGGGTTCTGGCGCTGACGGTGACGCCGATGCTGGGGCACATCTTCTTCAAGCAGGGAAAAGAGGGCGAGGTGGACGCTTATGGCGGCATCATGTTCCGTGTCTACGGTGCGATCCTGCGGTGGTCCTTGCGGATGCGCTGGCTGGTGATTGCCGCGCTGGTCGGGGTGACGGTGGCCTGTTTCGCAGGCTTTGGTTTGGTGAAACAGCAGTTTTTCCCTGACTCGAACACACCGCTGTTCTTCGTGCATTACAACCTGCCGCAAGGCACGCCTATCGCACGCACGGCTGAGGATATGGCGGTCTTCGAAGACTGGCTGGCCGAGCGCGACGATGTCGTGTCTGTCACCACCTTTGTCGGGCAGGGCGCAACTCGGTTCCTGTTGACCTATTCGGCCGAAAAACCAAACCCCAGCTATGGGCACATGATCATTCGCACTGAAACGCTGGATGACATTCCGGTTTTGCAGGCGGATTTGGAAGCGTTTGGGCAGGCACAATTCCCCGAGGGCAAATTCCGCACCAAACGCCTGATCTTCGGCCCGGGCGGCGGAGACCCAATCCAAGCCCGGTTCTCGGGCAGTGATCCGAAGGTATTGCGCCAGCTGGCCGATGAGGCGGTGTGGAAAATGCGCGAGGCTTCCCCTAATGCGCTGAACGTCTATCATGATTGGCGCGAGCAGGAGCTGGCAGTGCAGCCGATCTATGCGACCGAGCGGGCGCAGACCGCAGGTGTGTCCCGAGAAGATATTGCCGCGACTTTGCAGTTTTCCACGGACGGGATCACCGCCGGAGAATTCCGCGAGCGGGACCGTCTGATCCCCATCATCATACGCCGTCCCGCGGACGGGGATTATTCGATCGTCGATCAGGTGGTGTTTTCAGAAGAATCGCAAAAGTTCGTTCCAATCGAGCAAATGGTCGATGGGTTCGAATACAAGCCGCTCAACACGCTGGTGCATCGTCGTGACCGCGTGCTGACGATCACCGTCGGGGCTGATATCCCGCCCGGCATGACGGCGGCACAGGTCCATTCTGAGGTACGCGCGGCCATCGAAGACATGGACCTGCCACCCGGTTATCGCATGGAATGGGGGGGCGAGTTCGAAAACGCTGGCGAGGCCAACGAAAGCCTAGGACGTCAGTTGCCCCTGAGCCTGCTGATCATGGTGCTGATCTCAGTGTTGATCTTTAACGCGATCCGCCAGCCGATCATCATCTGGCTGTTGGTGCCGATGTCGGTGAACGGCGTCGTGATCGGGCTGTTGGGGACGGGTCTGCCGTTCACCTTCACAGCGCTGCTGGGGCTGCTGAGCTTGTCGGGGATGCTGATCAAGAACGGGATCGTTCTGGTCGAAGAGATTGATCTGGTTCGCGCCACCGGCAAGCCCCTTCGCGAGTCGATTGTCGAAGCTTCTGTCTCGCGTTTGCGCCCTGTGATGCTGGCGGCGATCACCACCATACTAGGGATGGCACCGTTGCTGACGGACGCGTTCTTCCGCTCGATGGCCGTGACGATTATGGGCGGTTTGGCCTTTGCCACGATCCTGACCATGGTCGCGGCTCCGGTCTTTTACATGGTGTTCTTTGCACGCGATGAAAAACGCGAGGTTGCACAGGCCTGACTGGTACCGGGCGGCGTTTCAGTCGCCCGGGTCCTTTTCCGGATCATAATGATAGTAAAAACAGGATAGCTTGTTGCCGTCCGTGTCGCGCAGATAGGCGACATAGAAATCAGGCGCGTAATAGTCCCGAATGCCCGGCGCACCTGCGTCTGTGCCCCCATTTTCCAGACCTGCCGCGTGAAATCGCCGGACCTGAGCTGCGCTGCTGGCCGGAAAGGCAATCATCGTTCCATTGCCCACGCTGGCCGCCCCACCATCAAATGGCGTACAGACCCAAAACCCTGTCCCGGCATCGGGATGGTTTCCCCAGCCCGCGCGATCCTTTGACCACCCCGGAAGGCGCGGCTGATCCAGTACAGAAAAGATCGCGTCATAGAACCGGATGGCCCGGGACAAGTTATTGGTTCCGTATGTGATGTAAAGGCGCATGGTTTCACCGGTTGTCAGAACAGCATCATGCTGCCCACGACAACACAGGGAAAGCGAAAACGGCGCTGCGGTTCGCGTCAGATCAGAGGGATCAGCGGCACATCACACGCGGCAAGCGTCATCAAAGCGGCGAGAACCATAAACCTGCGCATTTTGTTTTCCTTCTGCTCGTTTGCAAAAAAGATGCGCGCCCGAAGACACGGGGTCAACGGGCGCGGTGTGTTTGGTTCAAAATGCGCGGGTTTCACCCCAGGCGAGTTAGCCCTGCAGCGACTTCACCTCAACATCGCCTTCGGCCTGTGCCTTGATCGCCAGCGCGGCAGCATGGCTGGCGGCCGCGGTGGTGAAATAGGGGATCTTGTCATAGAGCGCGATTGAACGGATGGACTTGCTGTCCTCGACCGCCTGTGCGCCTTCGGTGGTGTTCATCAACAATTGCACCTGACCGTCTTTCAGCATGTCAGCCACGTCAGGGCGGCCTTCATAGACCTTGTTGACCACATCACAGGCTACACCCTGTTCGGCCAACCAGGACTGGGTGCCGCGTGTGGCCACCAGAGAAAAACCTTGCCCGGTCAGAACCTGCGCTGCCTCAAGCATCGCGGGGGTCTTGTCGGCATCCTTGATCGAGATAAACGCACGGCCCGAGGACGGCAGCACCATACCAGCCCCCATCTGTGCCTTGAGGAAAGCGCGGTGGAAGTCGCGGTCCCAGCCCATGACCTCACCGGTCGAGCGCATTTCCGGACCCAAAATGGTGTCGACGCCGGGGAAACGAGCAAATGGCAGCACCGCCTCTTTCACCGAAAACCACGGCATGTCCGGATCAGCCAGTGTCATCTGGTCTGCGATCTTGGTGTCCTGACCGTCCTGATAAGGCGGGCGCTGCGGGAAGTTCGCCAGCTTCTCACCAGCCATGACACGCGCGGCAATCGATGCGATGGCACTGTCGGTCGCCTTTGCGACAAACGGTACGGTCCGTGAGGCGCGCGGGTTGACCTCGATCAGATAAATCTCGCCATCCTTGATGGCGAACTGCACATTCATCAGGCCGACGACATTCAGAGCTTTGGCTAGCTTGAACGCCTGATCCTTGATCTGATCCAGGATTTCTTTCGACAGCGAATAGGGCGGCAGCGAACAAGCCGAGTCACCCGAGTGAACGCCAGCCTCTTCGATATGCTGCATGATGCCAGCGACATGTACGGCCTCACCGTCGCAAATGGCATCCACATCCAGCTCAACCGCACCGGCCAAATAACTGTCCAGCAGAACCGGGCTGTCGCCCGAGACCACTACAGCCTCGTTGATATAGCGTTTCAGCTGCTCCATATCGCGAACGATTTCCATCGCGCGGCCACCCAGAACGTAAGAGGGGCGGATGACCAGTGGGAAGCCAATCTCGTCGGCAATCTCCAGCGCCTGTTCATCGGTCGAGGCGATGCCGTTCTTGGGCTGTTTCAGGCCCAGATCATTGACCAGCGCCTGAAAGCGTTCACGGTCTTCGGCAAGGTCAATCGCATCCGGCGTGGTGCCGAGGATCGGTATGCCTTCAGCCTCAAGCGCGTTGGCCAGTTTCAGCGGGGTTTGGCCGCCGAACTGAACGATCACACCGTGCAGCGTGCCGTTTTCCTGCTCTTTCGTCAGGATTTCCATGACGTGTTCGAATGTCAGCGGTTCAAAATACAGCCGGTCCGAGGTGTCATAGTCGGTCGAGACCGTCTCGGGGTTGCAGTTGACCATGATGGTTTCATATCCCGCTTCGGTTAGTGCGAAACAGGCGTGGCAGCAGCAATAATCGAACTCGATGCCCTGACCGATCCGGTTCGGGCCACCGCCAAGGATGACAACTTTTTTGCGGTCAGACGGGCGCGCTTCGCATTCGACCTCGCCCATCATGGGCGCTTCGTAGGTTGAATACATATAAGGCGTCTGTGCTTCGAACTCGGCGGCGCAGGTGTCGATGCGCTTGAACACGGCGTTGACGCCCAGATTGCGGCGGGCGCGGCGAACGTTGTCCTCATCCCGGCCGGTCAGATTGCCCAGACGAGCATCGGTAAAGCCCAGCATTTTCAGCTTGCGGATGCCGTCTTCGGTCACCGGCAGGCCATCTTTGCGGACAACGCGCTCAGCCTCGATGATCTCGCGGATACGGGCCAGGAACCATGGGTCAAATTTGGTGACGCCAAAGATTTCGTCATCGGTCAGACCGTGACGCATGGCCTGCGCGATGGTGCGCAGACGGTCGGGGGTTTGTTTGCTGATCGCCTTGATGACGGCAGCTTTGTCGCTGGCTTCTTCCCAGACACCGACGTTCAGCCCGGGGATTTCGATCTCATCAAACCCGGTCAGGCCCGATTCCATCGAGGCCAGCGCCTTTTGCATCGATTCGTGGATCGTGCGGCCGATGGACATGGCTTCTCCCACCGACTTCATGGCGGTAGTCAGGTAAGGCTCGGAGCCTGGGAACTTTTCAAAGGCGAATTTCGGGATCTTGGTGACGACATAGTCGATGGTCGGCTCAAACGAGGCCGGGGTGACCTTGGTGATGTCGTTGTCCAACTCGTCTAGCGTATAGCCAACGGCCAGCTTGGCCGCGATCTTCGCAATCGGGAAACCGGTCGCCTTGGACGCCAGCGCCGAGGAGCGCGACACACGTGGGTTCATCTCGATCACAACCATGCGGCCATCATCGGGGTTGATCGCCCATTGTACGTTCGAACCGCCGGTTTCGACCCCGATCTCACGCAGAACGGCAATCGAACCGTTGCGCATGATCTGGTATTCCTTGTCGGTCAGCGTCAGGGCAGGGGCCACGGTGATCGAGTCGCCGGTATGCACGCCCATCGGATCGACGTTTTCGATGGAGCAGACGATGATGGCGTTGTCGGCGGTGTCGCGCACCACCTCCATCTCATACTCTTTCCAACCAAGCAGGCTTTCATCGACGAGGATCTGGTTGACGGGCGAGGCATCCATGCCCGAGCGGCAAAAATGGATATAATCCTCACGGTTATAGGCCACGCCGCCACCGGTGCCGCCCAGGGTAAAGGCAGGGCGGATAATGGCGGGCAGGCCGATTTCTTCCAGCTCATCCAGCGCCATCTGCACACCGGCATCCAGATCGGTGGAACCGTCTTCGCGCTTGGGTGCGGTCACGATGGTTGCCTTGGGGTTTTCCAGCCCCAGCCGGTCCATCGCCTCGCGGAACAGGGCGCGGTCTTCGGCCATTTCGATGGCGTCGCGTTTGGCGCCGATCATCTCGACCCCGAACTTTTCAAGCACACCCATCTCTTCCAGCGCCAGCGAGGTGTTAAGCCCGGTCTGCCCGCCCATGGTGGGCAGCAAGGCGTCGGGGCGTTCTTTCTCGATGATCTTGGCGACAACCTCGGGGGTGATCGGTTCGATATAAGTGGCGTCAGCCAGACCGGGGTCGGTCATGATGGTGGCCGGGTTTGAGTTCACCAGGATGACCCGGTATCCTTCTTCGCGCAGCGCCTTACAGGCCTGTGCGCCGGAATAGTCAAATTCGCAGGCCTGACCGATGACAATGGGCCCCGCTCCGATGATCATGATCGACTGGATGTCGGTTCTTCTGGGCATGGCCTGGTTCCTTCGGTTAACTGCGAGTCAGGGCGCCCCCATGCGCCCAAATTGTCCTGCGTTATAGGGACCGCGCGAAAAGGTTCAAGGGGTATCGGAAACGGTGACGAAATTGCCGCTTTCCCCTCTTTCCCTTGCCGTCGTATTCTCTATACCGCGCAGCACGACAAATGAGGATGCAATTGCGTATTCGTTTCGATCAGGGGCCAGCCGGACCCGGAACAAGTTTCGACCGGCCAGCCAGTGTGATCCGTGCGGACAAGCCGGACGACGTGCCCCAAGCCCTGGTGGCGCTGGATGAGGCGCGCGCCGACGGTGCGTGGCTTGCCGGTTATGCCAGTTATGAGCTGGGCTATGTGCTTGAGCCGCGCTTGGCTGACCGACTGCCCGCGGATCGCCGTCTGCCTTTGCTGTGCTTTGGCGTTTATGAGGCCCCAGTGCAACGCGATCTTCCCTCGGCAGCTGGTGGCGTCACCGGATTTGAGCCCCGCTGGGATGAGGCACGGTATACGCGCGCCTTTCAACAGGTTCATGACGCCATCGGGGCCGGGGATATCTACCAGGCCAACCTGACCTTTCCTATCGACCTGACCATCCAGGGCGACAGCACCGCGCTATATGCCGCACTGGCTTCCGGGCAAGCGGTGGGTCACGGCGCGCTGGTACAGCAGGACGGTCTGCCCGATCTGCTCAGTCGCTCGCCCGAGTTGTTCTTTCGTACCGATGCGGATCGAGGGATTGAAACCCGCCCGATGAAAGGCACGCAACCTCGCAGCGATGATATGGCCGAGGACGCGCGACGCCGGGCCTTTCTGTCGATTGACGAAAAGAATCGTGCCGAAAACCTGATGATCGTCGATCTTCTGCGAAATGACCTTAGCCGTGTTGCGCTGCCCGGATCGGTCAAAGTGCCCGAGCTGTTCAAAGTCGAAACCTATGCGACTGTGCATCAGATGGTGTCGTTGGTGCAGGCGCATCTGCATTTGGGGGCCGAGCTGTCCGATATCCTGATGGCGCTGTTCCCCTGTGGTTCAATCACCGGTGCGCCCAAGATCCGTGCGATGGAGATTTTGGCCGATTTGGAGCCTTGGCCTCGCGACATCTATTGCGGCGCCATAGGCTGGGCGGCCCCGGACGGCCGGTCCGAGTTCAACGTAGCGATCCGCACGCTAATGGTTGAGGATGGCAGAGCCACTCTGAACGTGGGCGGTGGCCTGGTCTGGGACAGCACAGCCCCGTCGGAATACGAGGAAGCGTTATGGAAAGCCCGCTTTGCCCACCAGCTGATCCTGACTTCCGCATAATCGAAACGCTGGCCTTTCGGCCAGAACAGGGGTTCGTGCGACGTGATCGGCATTTGGCTCGGATGGCCCGATCCGCCCAAGCCTTTGGGATTTCCTTTGACGCGGACCGCGCCATTGATCTGTTGAACGGCGTGGGTGGCTCATCACCGCTTAGGTGTCGACTGACGCTGACCGCAGGTGGTCAGCTGGATATAACGACCGGAGCATTGGCCGATAATCCGACGATCTGGCGGTGCGCCATTGCCGAACCGCGCCTGACCGCGTCTGACATCTGGTTGCAGCACAAAACAACACAACGTTCCATATACGACACCACTCGAGCGACTTTGCCTCAAGGCATAGACGAGGTCCTGTTTCTGAACGAACGCGACGAGCTGTGCGAAGGCACCATCACCAATCTGTTTCTGCATATGCCGGATGGCCGTCGCCTAACGCCTGCGTTGTCCAGCGGCGTTCTACCCGGCATTCTCCGCGAAGAATTGCTGAGTAATAAAGAGGTTACCGAAGCCGCCCTGACCTTGACCGACCTGAAAAACGCAGAAAAACTCTATATGGGGAATTCGTTGCGTGGTCTGATCCGGGCGGAGTTGGCAATACAGTGAGTAAACAAACCGATTGGGCGGACAGCGGGGTGCCGTATCTGCGATTACGGCTGGAATTTGGATTGTTTTTCATTGCCGCGCCGGTGTTGATCGCGGTGTTCTTTCCACCCGACTGGATGTTCCCCTCATTGTTCACCTTCACGGCCATCGGGATTGTGTTGCTGCATTTTACGCCCGACTTTGCCTGGGCTGAACTGCGGTACAACTGGCGCAACTGGTCCTGGCGCGAGGTTGCTTTGTTTACCTTAGCCATGACGATCATTTGCGCCGTGGTTGTGATGGCAATGCGACCCGAGGCGGCGTTTTTCCTACTGCGAAATCGACCCGAATTCCTTCTGGTGATTTGGATTGGTTACCCTTTGCTGTCGGCCCTGCCGCAAGAGCTTTTGTTCCGGTCCCTGTTCTTCCGCCGCTATCACGAAATCTTGCCAAACGGACGCGCGGCCTATCTGCTGAACGCTGCGCTGTTTTCACTGGCACATCTGATGTATTGGAGCTGGATCGTCGCCGTTATGACCTTTGCCGGAGGGTTGCTGTTCACCTGGGCCTATCGCAAACGCGGATCGTTTTTCTACGCGGTCTTATTGCACGCGATCGCGGGAAATATCATCTTTGCCGCCGGTCTGGGTATCTATTTCTACTCGGGCAACGTGCAAAGGCCGTTTTGACAGCGCGACCTGCCTTGACTTTCCATGCCTGACAGGGTGTATCGGCGCGACGAATTCTGCGCCCGAAGGGATATTTTCATGCATGCCTATCGCAGCCACACCTGCGCCGCTCTGACCGCCGCCAATGTCGGTGAAACCGTCCGCCTGTCCGGTTGGGTGCATCGTGTCCGAGATCACGGTGGCGTGCTGTTCATCGACCTGCGCGATCATTTCGGAGTGACACAGGTTCTGTGTGACGGAGACAGCGCCGCCTTTGCCGAGCTGGAAAAGGTTCGGTCCGAATGGTGTATTCGCATCGACGGCACTGTCAAAGCGCGCGACGCTGAGCTGGTAAACCCGAAACTGCCCACCGGCGAGATCGAAGTTTACGTGCGCGAATTGGAAGTGCTGGGCGCCGCTGATGAGTTGCCGTTGATGGTGTTCGGCGATCAGGAGTACCCCGAAGAAACCCGCCTGCGCTATCGTTATCTGGACCTGCGCCGCGAGGCGATGCAGCAAAACATGACGCTGCGTTCGGACGTTGTGGCGTCCATGCGTCGTCGCATGTGGGATCAGGGCTTCCGCGAATATCAGACGCCGATCATCACTGCGTCGTCGCCGGAAGGCGCGCGTGACTTCTTGGTGCCTTCGCGTCTGCATCCGGGCAAGTTCTATGCGTTGCCGCAGGCGCCGCAGCAGTTCAAGCAGCTGATCATGGTGTCGGGCTTTGACAAATACTTCCAGATCGCGCCGTGTTTCCGCGATGAAGACCCACGCGCCGACCGCTCACCCACCGATTTCTATCAGCTTGACCTTGAGATGTCGTTTGTTGAACAGCAGGACGTGTTCGACACGATCCAGCCCGTTCTGACCGGTGTGTTCGAGGAATTCGGCGGTGGTCGCAAGATTGATCAGGAGTGGCCGCAAATCTCCTACAAGGACGCGGCACTTTGGTATGGCAGCGACAAGCCGGACCTGCGCAATCCTATTAAAATGCAAGTGGTCTCCGACCACTTCCGCGATTCTGGCTTCGCGATATTCGCGAAGCTGTTGGAGCAGGAAGGCACCGAAATCCGCGCCATTCCTGCGCCGACGGGTGGCAGCCGCAAGTTCTGTGACCGCATGAACGCTTTTGCCCAGAAAGAGGGTCTGCCCGGAATGGGCTATATCTTCTGGCGCGATCAGGGCGAAGGCATGGAGGCCGCAGGTCCGTTGGCCAAGAACATCGGCCCCGAGCGGACCGAGGCAATCCGTCAACAGCTGGGTCTGGGTGTTGGTGACGCCGCGTTCTTCCTGGGCGGCAAGCCGAAGGCCTTTGAAAAGGTGGCGGGTAAGGCGCGCGATGTGATCGGTGAGGAGTTGGGTCTGACCGAGAAAGACCGCTTTGCCTTTGCCTGGATCGTAGATTTCCCGATCTACGAACAGGACGAAGAAACCGGCACCATCGACTTTGAACACAACCCATTCTCGATGCCGCAAGGTGGTATGGCGGCGCTGCAGGGTAATCCTCTGGACGTGCGCGGCTATCAGTACGATCTGGCGTGCAACGGATATGAGCTGGTCTCGGGTGCGATCCGGAACCACAAGCCCGAGATCATGCTGAAAGCCTTTGAACTGGCAGGCTATGGCGAGGATGAGGTGAAAAGCCGCTTTGGTGCGCTGTTCAACGCCTTCCACTATGGCGCTCCGCCGCACGGTGGTTGTGCTGCGGGGATCGACCGTATCGTGATGCTATTGGCTGATGAGGCCAACATCCGCGAAGTCATGATGTTCCCGATGAACCAGCGCGCCGAAGACCTGATGATGGACGCGCCATCCGATCCGACCTCGGATCAGTTGATGGAATTGGGATTGCGGATCATCCCACAGGATTGATCAATCACCCGCCGCAGCCCCTGCGGCGGGTTTTTCCTTTGGATCAGGTGCCACAAGCCTGTGGTTAATATTCTGCGGTAATTGCTGTGTTGCTTCAGTGTCGGTCAACGGACAGGATTTTGATCCGCGTGCAACACGGATGTTCCGGGCTGTTGCACGGGTCTGAGAATAGGCCCAGATCGTCAGGATCGTGGATGTCAGAAAATACGCCGTTATCAATTCAGATCGCCTCGCGCTGTTCCAGTCGCGCCTGAACGATGCCGGCGACCTTTGCGGCCAGCGCCGTAACTGGTCCTCCGCCTGCGCGCGTTTCGGCCAGTTTCTGCGCGGCATCCGCCAGAACCGTATCCTCGGCATCCCGGGCAACGCCGATCAGGAATTGGGCCGCATAATCCAAAGTGCGATGATCGTTCGGCCCGGCCAGTACATCTGCGATATGGGCCATGTCGTCTTGATAGGCCATCGGGTCCGGGTGGATAACCTCATCCCGAATGGCGTGCAGGTTGTTGGGTCGACGATCCTGGGGCAGGTTTTCCAGAATGAACTGCTGAAAATGAGAAAGTGATTTCAGGGGTTTGTTCAAAAACCCATCGGCACCTGCTTGCAACGCAGCCTCCTGACCGTGATCGTCACCGGACATGCCCAGAATGGCGCCGATACGTGGGGTTGCTTCGGCCAATTCGGCAATCAGGTCGGCACCGGACCCATCTGGCAAGCCGATATCCACCAGAATGACAGAAGGGCGATAGATCTGCAGGTGGCGCCGGGCCGAAGTCAGGCAATCCGCCCGCCGGATACGCGCACCGCTATGCAGGCACATCAGCCGGATCGCGTCACAGGCAAAGCGGCTGTCTTCGACAACCAGAATGGTTTGACCCAGCAGAGGCCGCGTGGCCGTCGGCTGCGCGGGTGAGGCGAAGGGGCTCGAATCGTCCATGGCAGAATTCCTAATCAGCAGATGCCCTAAGCTAGGAACTTCTGGCTAACACAGGGTTAACGGCAATTTGGCGCACTTGTTCTTTGGCCAAACTGCCCCCATAACCGCGGCAACGCCGAAACACAGGAGAGTTCAATGATTGGTCGTCTGAACCACGTCGCCATTGCCGTACCCGATCTTGAGGCCGCGTCCGCGCAATATAGCAATGCACTGGGCGCCAAGGTCGGCGCGCCGCAGGATGAGCCCGATCATGGCGTTACCGTTGTGTTCATCGAACTGCCCAACACCAAGATCGAATTGCTGTACCCGCTGGGTGAAAACAGCCCGATCAACGGCTTTCTGGAAAAGAACCCGGCAGGCGGCATCCACCATGTTTGCTATGAGGTCGAAGACATCATCGCTGCCCGTGATCACTTAAAGGAAACCGGTGCCCGTGTTCTGGGATCGGGCGAGCCGAAGATCGGCGCGCATGGCAAACCGGTACTGTTCTTACACCCCAAGGACTTTAACGGCTGTCTGGTCGAACTAGAACAGGTTTAATCAAGCGAGGCTGTCATGACGATCACTGCTGCACTGGTATTGTTTGCCGTCATCTGGTTCATGACGTTGTTGGTTGTGTTGCCCATCCGTATCAAAACGCAGGGCGATCTGGGTGATATCGTTCCGGGCACCCATGCGGGCGCGCCGGAGGTGCATCACATGAAGAAAAAGATGTGGATCACCACCGGGATTTCGGTGGTGCTCTGGGCTGTTATTGCGGGGATTATCATCTCTGGTGTGATCTCGGTGCGCGATTTCGACTGGCTGAACCAACTGGAACCGCGGAACTGAGCGTCAGGTCGAGAGACCTGACAGCTTGTGATAGATATGGGTGAAAGTGGCAACCCCCAGGATTGGGATCACCAGATTCACCAGCGGCACCGAGAGGGGAATGGCCATCAAGGTGCCGGCCAGCCAGATGGTGGCGGAATGCTTGGCGCGCAGCTTGCGCGCGCCGTCCCGCCCGATACGTCGCATCGCGGCCAGCGTGAAATACTCCCGACCCAGCAGAAACCCGTTCATTGCCCAGAAAATAAACGGCGCCAGTGGTGGGAACATCGCATAGAGGATCAGCGCCAGCAGGTTGGCAACAACCAGCACGCCCATGAAGCTAACCGCATCCCTTAACCCTTCGTTGAACGGGATGCCTGGAACGGCGGGCAAGGTGGGATAGTGTTTTTCCTCGACCGCCTGCGCGACCTCTTCCAGAAACAAAGACGTAATCGCCGAGGCGACTGGCATCATCAGAAACACCGGCAGAATCAGCACCACAAAAATGCCGGAGTAGTTCAGCACATCGTTCAGCCACGGCACGGCGCCAATCCAAGGTAGTGAAATTTCATCCCCTGACAGCCTGTTGATCAGCCAGATTGCACCAGCGCAGGCCGCGATCAACAGCGCGACCGTCAGACCTATGCCACGTAGTATGACTGCGCGGAACTTGGGGTCTCCGATCTGACCAAGCGCCGCAAAAAACGCGTTGAGGATCATCATTCCTCGACCCATTCGGTCAGCGCTGCCACATCCGGGCGAGGGCGTTCTGGCGGGGCCGTGCCTTCGGTAGCAATGTGGATCAGGCCAACGATGCGCTCGTTGTCTTGCAAGCCAAAGGCTTGACGGCAGAATTCTGGATCATGGGTTTGCCAGCCGGACAACCAGTTCGCCCCCCAACCCGCTGCAAGCGCCGCGTTCAGTAAGGCCAGACAGACAGCACCAGCCGAATAGGTCTGTTCAATCGCCGGGATTTTTTCGGATGGTTTCTGCACCTCGACCACGGCAACGGCCAGATGGCCCATGTCAAACTGGCTTTGCGCTTTTGCGATGTCCTCGGGCGTCTTGCCCAGGGCAACGCCCCGCTCGTGCGTCAACCCGGACAGGCGCGGCATTGCGCCTTTCTCAAGAACGATAAAGCGCCACGGCTCCAGCTTGCCGTGATCGGGGCTGCGGGCGGCGGCGGTCAAAAGCGGCAACAGCTCATCCCGCGTCGGGGCCGGAGCAATCAGCGTTTTGGCAGGGCGGGACCGGCGCGATTGCAGAAATTCCAGGGCAGCCGGGTTTTTCAAGGACATATGTTAACTTCCTTTACATGAGCAGTCTGTATCTGGTTGAGTATCTGGCGCGTTTCAAGTGCAATCAGCTGGATAGGCCGGATCATTTTCATTCCCCGGTGCCCCATGCAAGGGTGTTTACAGGCAAGAGGTGAAAAGATGGCCAGGCCAAAACTGCGCGACATACCCGACCTATGCGCCCATGCCGTCCCTGGTACGGCGGTTCCGGTTCGGGTCACGCCGAAAGCCGCAAAGGACAGCATCACGATGGATAAGGGCGTAATCCGCATTACGGTCACTGTGCCGCCCGAAAACGGCAAGGCCAACGAAGTTGTGCGCCGGATACTGGCCACGGCCATGCAGGTGGCCCCTTCGACGCTGACCCTAAAACAAGGGCAGACTGCGCGGGACAAGCTGTTTGTCTATGCGCCTTGACTGGGTCGTTCGTGAATTTGATACACCCCTTCCGGCAAATCCAGCGCAGCGGCCAGATCTCGGACTTGCTCAGGAGACAGAGTTATTTTCTGTATCTTGTCTGTGCGTGGGTCCAGCTGCTCAAGCGTCACACATTCGGCGAAGCTGTTGATGACGACATCCTCTTGCAAAGGTTTGGGGCCTTCGTCCACCAGAGTAATGACTGTCGAGTCGAATTCATGCTCAATCGAAAACATATGGGCAGAGTGCAGGGAGCAAGGCGGCAATGCAACCCGTTCCCGTGCAATCCGACGGTGGCGGTCCCCCAGGTGTCGCGCTATGGTTTTTCAAACGGGATCACCGTTTCAAAGGAATATAAATGCGCCGTCTGATCTATTTGCTGTTTCCTCTGGTGCTGACGGCCTGCAGTGCTGGCGTTCTGCGTGTGCAACCGGCAAATGAATGGTCGCTGGATTCGAGTGAATTTCAGGTCGACGCCGCCGCGTTTCGGAAAATCAGCCGTCAGGTCGGCGACGAAGCCCGCGCCGAATGTCTGCGCCAGGCCAAGGTCAAAAATTGCGATTTCACGATATTGGTCGACCTGAACCCGCGCGCACCGGCAAATGCCTTTCAGACTCTGGATGATGACAATCAGCCGGTAATCATATTCACGCGTTCGATGATCCAATCTGCGAAGAATCCTGATGAACTGGCGTTTGTCATGGGGCACGAGGCAGCGCATCATGTTTTGGGACACATCGCCCGGCAGTCGAAAAACGCCCAGGAAAGTGCCGCGATCTTCAGCGAATTGGGCAAGCTGCATGGCGAGGAAGGCAAAGACCTTGAACGCACGCAGAAATTGGGGGCCGAATTGGGTGTGCAGGTGAACGTGAAAGCGTTCGAGCTTGAGGCGGATCAACTGGGCACGATCATCACCCATAACGCGGGATACAACCCTTTAATTGGCGCCAAATATTTTGATCGCCTTCCCGATCCGGGGGATCAGTTTCTGGGAACGCACCCCCCAAATACCGACCGAGTTCAGATCGTTCTTGAAACCGCAAGACAATTGGGTTTGACGCAATGACCGCTTTGACACGGCTGGGCGTGATCCTGACGGACCGGAGGTCGAAATACGCGGTAACAGGCGCAGCCGTTGGCACGCGGGCAGATGTTGATGCAGTCTTGCAGGAGCTCAAGTCAGACAAGGCTTATGCCAAAGCCACGCACAACACCTGGGCGGCCATTTTGCCGACCGGGGCGTTGAAGGCCGATGACGGGGAAAGCGGTGCGGGCATGGTGATTCTAAGGATGCTTGAACGGGCCGGGCTGGACAGTCATGTGGTCATCGTCACCCGCTGGTACGGCGGAAAAAAGCTGCGTGGGGATCGATTTAGGCGCGTGCAGGACGCAACCCGAGCCTATCTGGATCATATCGGCGTCGGGCCTTGATGTGAGTCAAAGGCCCAAGCACCGGGCTGAGATATCCTGCTGCGGACAGATGGCAGGAAAGGACCTCTCATGCCCGATCAAGAAGTCTTGAAATTCCATGCAGGTCTTGTGGATCAGATGGCTACGAAACTTGGTGTGGATCTGCAGGAATCCGCGATTGAAGGTGATGTTTCGATCGATCAGCTTTCCGATGCTGTTCTGAGGTGTACGGGCTGTGCAAATCCCAATCATTGCCAGAGCTTCCTACAGCAGCCCGCGCAGGCGGGCCAAACGCCGGAATACTGCCGCAATCAGGAAATGCTCCGAAAACTGCAGCCTTAACGACAGGAAGGTTTCATGCCGCATTAGAGTGGTCACCGGACGCGATAGGTGACCTACAGACTAGCAGAAACCAACACCGGTTTGCTGTGTTGAAAACATGATCAAAGCAGGAAAACTGATGGCGCGAAATTCTTTGGGGGATGTCGAAAAACACTTTTGGCTAACCCGTTCGGTGGCGCGATGTATGAAAATCTCGTTGACCGAAGCCATGGCAGAGAAACGGCTGACACCGGATCGCTATGCCGAACTGGTAACACGCTGCCGGGCATCGCAGTGCAGTAACCAATGTGCCATCTGGTTGTCTGAACAACAATCCGAGGCCCACACCGCACCCGAATTCTGTGCCAACGCTGATCTGTTGAACGCGTTGAAGACCTGATTACAGTTTGGAATGCGACCCGTCACACAGCGGAGGATTCCCGCTGTGTTTGCAGCCACAGAAAAAGACTTTTTTGCTGCTGTCCGCCGTGTACTTTACCGGTTCGAACCCGGTGTCTTTGTGCGATCCATCGCAAAACGGCTGCCGCTTGGATCGGCCGCATGTACACCAGAAATAGCTTTTCCCTTCGATCACCTCGACCGGGAAGGGACCTTTTTGCGCGATGGTGGGGCTGTCAGACATGTGGCTACTCCGTCTTTTGCTGATGTCACTCTACCAGTGTAGAGCGATACGCGAAAATCGGTAGCCTATGCTCATAAATCCGCTGTTTCTGAGGGGGTTACCGGCGTTGTTTCGCCTTTCCTCACGATCGCGTGATCGAATTCGTTGCAAATATGCCATTCAAGTCGTATTGTGAGACCGGCCCCGGATTCTTGGGCAATATCAGGAAATTAATAGAGGAATGACGGACATGAAACTCAAATTTGCTGCCGTTG
This sequence comes from Ruegeria sp. BB5, assembly GCF_056539405.1. Lineage (NCBI taxonomy): Bacteria > Pseudomonadati > Pseudomonadota > Alphaproteobacteria > Rhodobacterales > Roseobacteraceae > Ruegeria > Ruegeria sp. BB5. Next base: position 138,747 of record NZ_JBQFUX010000001.1, read on the forward strand.
GTGCATTTGCCCTTGTTTTGGCTGCTTGCTCGCAGCAGGAAGAACCGGCGCCGGTTTATATCACGCCTGAGTACGACAAATTCGGCACACCTAGCTGCCCGGCAGGAACTGAGCTGGCCACGACAGAAGCAGGCCAGACCGTCTGTAATCCGGTCGCACAATAACTATTCCGCGGGCGGCCCGTTTTTAAGGCTGCCCGCACATTCTCGACAAAAAAAACCGCCCTCTGGGCGGTTTTTTCTTGCCCTCCATAAATCAATACGGCTTCAGTTCCGTACACCGAAAAGTTGAAGGCTGATGAGAAACCTTCTTACACATCTCAAGGATCGAACGCGTTGGAGCTGGCAAGGGCTGGTCGCGACCTGGCAAGAAGAGTATTCGTTCCGCGCCTGGGTTTGGGCAAATCTGGTCTCGGCTGCTTTGGCCGTTTGGTTGCCGCTCGGTGAAGGGGTACGCGCCCTGATCCTGATATTTGGCCTGCTTGTTTTGGTGGCCGAGCTGTTCAATACCGCGATTGAGCGCGCTGTCGATCACACCTCGACTGATCACAATAAACTGGCGGGGCAGGCCAAGGACGCCGCCAGTGCTGCTGTTGCGTTAACGGCTTTGGCGGCGGGATTGGCTTGGGTCATCGGGCTTCTAAGCCTGTTTTGAAGCCATCAATACCTCCGCCGTTTTATACCATAGCGATATCCCCGGTTTTGAATTCCGTAACTCCGTGGAAGGTAATAAGGCGAGGCATGTTTGTTGCTGAACGCTTGCCTTGACCGGTGGTGTCGTTTGACCGGTTTGACGTAATGAACCTTGGGTTTGCTCTTGTGGTGGTACACTTTCGGCTTGGTTTGATGTTTGTGTTTGCTGGACCGATGATAGACTTTAGGTGCGCCATAGTATCGCTGCACATGGTGTTTGCTGCGCAGGTGCAGGCTCAGCGGTTCGGACCCAATAATTATGAAACCGCCCGCGCGGACTTTGTCCGCAACAGCGGGAACGGCATAAAGTTGGGCAGCAAGTATAACCGTTATGCATTTCAGGCCAAAGGGGCGTAGGCAGGACATTGGAACTTCCTTCCTATAAGGCGGTATGTCCCGTCATAATCCACGAGTCTGGCGCAAAACACCAATAAACTTGGCTCACGCTTTGCCCAACTGGGGTGACCGGATCAGGTCAGCTTGCCCCAAAGGTCATATTCGCCAGCCTCATCGACCTCGACCGAGACGATGTCGCCAGGGTTGAGGGTTTCAAACCCTTCGTCGATAAACAGATTCCCATCGATCTCGGGCGCGTCGGATTTGGTGCGGCAAGTGGCGGCTTCGCCATCGACCTCGTCCACGATCACCTCGATGGTCTGGCCGACCTTTGCGGCCAGCTTTGCCTCGGAGATCGCCTGTGCCTTCTCCATGAACCGTTCCCAGCGCTCTTGTTTGATCTCGGCCGGAACATGGTCGGGCAGATCGTTCGAGCGTGCGCCATCCACGTTTTCGTATTGGAAGCATCCCACGCGATCCAATTGCGCCTCATCCATCCAGTCCAAAAGCGTCTGGAATTCAGCCTCGGTCTCGCCGGGATAGCCGACGATAAAGGTCGAGCGCAGGGTAATATCGGGGCAGGTCGCGCGCCATGCTGCGATCTCGTCCAGTGTTTTCGCCGCTGCCGCCGGGCGGGCCATGCGTTTCAGAACGTCCGGGTGGGCATGTTGGAACGGAATGTCTAGATAGGGCAGGATGTTGCACCCGGCATCGGCCATCAGGGGGATCAGCTCGCGCACATGCGGGTAGGGGTAGACATAGTGTAGACGAACCCAGGCATTCAGCTGCCCCAGCTCACGTGCCAGATCGGTAATGTGGCTGCGCACCTCACGGTCCTTCCACGGGTTCACATCGTATTTCCGGTCCAGCCCATAGGCCGAGGTATCCTGCGAGATCACCAGCAATTCGCGCACGCCATTGTCGACCAGCTTTTCGGCCTCACGCAATATGGCGTGTGCGGGACGACTGGCCAGTTTCCCGCGCATGTCTGGGATGATGCAAAATTTGCACTTGTGGTTACAGCCCTCGGATATCTTGAGGTAGCTGTAGTGGCGCGGGGTCAACTGCACGCTGGCGGCGGGCAGTAGATCAACGAATGGATCAGGATCGGGGGGAACTGCTGAATGCACCGCATCCAGCACCTGTTCGTATTGATGCGGCCCGGTCACGGCCATAATGCGCGGGTGGTGTTCACGGATATAGTCGGGCTCGGCCCCCAGGCAGCCGGTCACAATGACCTTGCCGTTTTCTACCAAAGCCTCGCCAATGGCGTCCAGAGATTCAGCCTTGGCGCTGTCAAGGAACCCGCAAGTGTTCACGATTACGGCATCGGCCCCGGAATAATTTGGCGAAATGCCGTACCCTTCTGCACGAAGACGGGTCAAAATCCGCTCGCTATCGACCAAGGCCTTGGGGCAGCCCAGCGACACCATACCAATGGTTGGTTGGTTGGTACGTGGCGTATCAGGCATCCGGGCGGCGGGCGCCAGGTCAGGGCGGAGGTTTGGTGGGTTCGTGCTCATGGCGCGGCATATAGTGGGGAACGCTTCCTCTTGCAAATACGGGCTGGGCTTTGGATGATCTTTTCAACGCATGCCAAATAAGCGGAGAGCAGAAAAATGAAGTGGCTGGTGCGCATACTCTTCTTATTCGCGGCCGCAATCGGGTTAGTCATCGGCGCCTTATTGCTGATGCCGGGGGATAAGCTGGCGGCTATTCTGGCGGAACAAGTCAAAAGCGAAACGGGGCGCGACCTGACATTGTCAGGGGATGTGAACCTGTCGTTCTGGCCCGTTCTGGGGATGGAGACCGGCCCTGTCACGTTTGGCAACGCACCCTGGGCCGGGTCCGAACCGATGCTCAGCGCCGAAAGCCTTGCCGTCGGCGTGGATGCTTCGGCGCTGCTGAACGGAGATTTACGGATAAGGCGGGTTGTCGCGGATAATCCGGTTTTGAGGCTCGAGTTATCCGATGGACGCGGCAATTGGGAATTAAGCGCTCCGGTTGCCTCGCAGGCGACGACCGGAAGCAATACCAGCGCGTCATCTGCATCGCCGCAAGGTGCCGTGACGCTGGACCGTCTGGAACTGACCAATGCACAGTTGGTTTACATCGAAAATGGCGCAACGAAATTCAACTTCTCAAACGTTGATCTGTCGGCCAGCTGGCCGGGGCCGACCTCACCCATGGTCATGGAGGCGCGGATGGCAGTGCCGGGCGGCCACGTGAAAGTTGACCTCGAAATACCGGACCTGCCGACCTATGCATCCGGGGCTGTCGCACCTTTGAAATTGGCTCTGACCGCGCCGGGCGGCGAGGTTGGGTTCGATGGCCGCGTCAACCTTGCTGGAGAAATGGACGGCGCGCTTGCGGTCAAAACCAGGAACACCGAGGAAATGCTGGCCGCTTTTGGACAGGCGGGTGTCGGGGTGCCGCTGGGATTGGGCCGCAAGGCCGATGTGTCTGGGCAGATGACCTATACCAGCGAGGGCCGTATCTCACTGCGCAACATGGTGGCGCAGTTGGACCACAACCGCTTTACCGGAGAAACGGATATCGAGATTTCGGATCCGCCGCAAATCACCGCGCGGCTCAAGAGTGGTGATATTGACCTGTCACGTTTCAATGACGCGCCGGCATCGAGCGGGGGTGGGTCGGGAACGGCGTCCTCGCCTGACAGTGGGTGGTCCAAGGCCCCGATTGATGCCTCAGCCCTGTCGCTGGCCAATGGAGAAATACGCCTGACGACCTCGTCCATTGTCCTGCCCGACCTAGAACTGGGAGCCAGCGACCTGACGCTAATACTCGACCGGTCCCGTGCTGTGTTGCAGATGAACCCGGCCACTTTGTTCTCGGGTCAGGTGAACGGGCAGGTGGTGGCCAACAATCGCAATGGCCTGTCAGTCGGCGGTAAGCTGAAGGCGAAAAACATGAACGTTCAACAAGCCCTGTCCACCCTCGCGGGGATTGAGCGTTTTACGGGTACAGGAACGGGTGAGTTTGAATTTCTAGGCGTCGGGCAGACCGAAGACCAGATCATGCGATCCCTCAGTGGCACGGGCAATCTGAATGTGGGGCAGGGCGTGATTTCGGGTTTTGATCTGGATCGCCTGATGGGGCGCGGCAAAGGTTCGGGTGGGACAACCGTGTTCAACAGCCTGACAGCCAGTTTTACCATTGATCAGGGTGTGCTGACCAATAACGACCTGCTGATGTCACTGGACAATTTCCGTGCAGATGGGACGGGCAAGGTCAATATCGGCGCGCGCAGGATCGACTATCTGTTTACCCCAACCGCGCTGCGGGCCAACTCGGGGCAGGGTCTTTCGGTTCCAGTGCGGATTGTCGGGCCGTGGAGCGACCCTTCGATCAAACCCGATTTGTCCAAAGTGATCGAGGCCGCCGCCGAAGGTCAGCTAAAAGACCTTGAGGACGACGCCAAGCAAAAGGTTCTGGACAAAGTCGGTGATGAACTGGGTACGGCAGTGACTGACAGTGAAAGTGTCGAGGATGCTTTGAAAAATAAGCTGGAAGAAGAGGCCAAGAAAGGCTTGTTCAAACTGTTGGGCGGAAATTAAAGGGCGGGGCGCCTTAGGCGCCCCGATCCCAAATCAGATGGTTTGGTCGTAATCGCCAACGCCGGGCTCAGTCCGGATGACGGCGTCGATATCGGCAAATATGGCGCGCATTTCTTCTTCGCTTTCGCTGCTTTCACAGACCACAACCAGGTTTGGCGTGTTCGAGGACGCCCGCACCAGCCCCCAGCTGCCATTGTCCAGAATAACGCGGGCGCCATTGACGGTGACGACCTCTTTGACCGCGCGGCCTGCCAGGGTTTCACCCGCATCGGCCTTGGCAACCAGCTTGTCCACCAACCGTTTGAGAATGTCGTATTTCTCGGTATCAGAGGCATAGGGCGACATGGTCGGCGTCGACCAGGTTTTTGGCAACGCCTTGCGCAGGTCCGACATGCTTTTGTCCGGGTTGCGATCCATCAGTTTGCAGATCTCAACCGCGACCCGCATGCCGCAGTCGTAGCCGCGCCCGATCGGCTCTGCCAGGAAGTAGTGGCCCGATTTCTCGAACCCTGCCAGAGCATTGATTTCTTTCACCCGGCGCTTCATGTGGCTATGGCCGGTTTTCCAGTAATCGGCTTTGACGCCGTGGGCCTGCAACTCGGGGTCGCTGGCAAACAGCCCGGTTGATTTGACGTCCGCCACAAAGGTCGCATTGGGGTACAGCTTGGCCAGATCGCGGGCCATGATCACGCCGACCTTGTCTGCGAAAATCTCCTCACCCTCGTCATCGACAACACCGCAGCGATCTCCGTCACCGTCAAATCCCAGCGCCATGTCGGCGCCGCTGGATTTCACGGTGTTGGCCATGTCGTGCAACATCTCCATGGCTTCGGGATTAGGGTTGTAGTTGGGGAAGGTGTAGTCTAGCCGGTTGTGGCTGGGCACGACCTCGACCCCCATCCGTTCGAAAATCTCGGGCGCAAAGGCTGACGCTGTACCATTACCCGTCGCACAGACAACTTTCAGGGGCCGGGACATTTTGAAGTCACCAACCAGATCGTCGATATAAGCTTCTTTCACACCGTCCACGAATTCGTACGAACCCCCCTCGTGGGGGACGCCTTGTCCATTCAGAACGATGTCGCGCAATTCCGACATCTCGTCCGGGCCGTGGGTTAACGGGCGTTCAAAGCCCATCTTTACGCCGGTCCAGCCGTTCGGGTTGTGGCTGGCGGTGACCATGGCCACGGCAGGGACATCCAGATGGAACTGGGCGAAATAGGCCATAGGGCTCAGTGCCGGGCCGATATCCTTGACCTGAATCCCGGCCTGCATCAGGCCCAGGATCAACGCATTCTTGATTGCCAGCGAGTAGTCGCGATAGTCGTTGCCGACCGCGATCACAGGCGCGATTTCACGCTTGCGCATCTGAGTGCCCAAACCCAGCCCTAGCGCCGTCATGCCCGGCAGATTGATCTCTTCGGGGTATTTCCAACGGGCGTCATATTCGCGAAACCCGGTGGGTTTGATCATCGGGTCGCGCAGAAAACTCCAGGTGTTCGGAATCACCTCGGGGATGGGTTTGGTCATACTATCGCTCTTGCTTAAATCTGAATCGGGTTGGCTTTGGCCAATGCATCAAAGCGCATCAATGTGTCAATCAATTGAGGCATTTGATCCAGATAGATCATGTTGGGGCCATCACAGGGGGCGTTGTCCGGATCTTGGTGTGTTTCCATGAATACACCGGCTACACCAACGGCAACAGCCGAGCGTGCCATAACGGGCGCAAACTCGCGCTGACCACCGGATGCACCACCCAATCCACCGGGCTGAGCCACAGTGTGGGTGGCGTCCATTATCACCGGGTACCCGGTGCGAGCCATTTCCGGCAGAGATTGCATGTCCACCACGAGGCGGTTGTAGCCAAAGCTGACACCACGTTCCGTCAGCATGATGTTGTGATTGTCGGTGCTTTCGATCTTGGCCGCGACGTTCTGCATGTCCCAAGGGGCCAGGAACTGACCTTTTTTGACGTTGACCACCGCGCCTGTTGCGCCTGCGGATTTTAGAAGGGCGGTTTGACGGCAAAGGAAAGCGGGGATTTGCAGGATGTCACACACCTCGGCAACGGACGCGCATTGTTCCTTCTCATGCACATCCGTGGTGACTGGCACGCCAATGCTGTCCTTTACCGATTGCAGCACTGCCAAACCTTTGTCGAGGCCCAGTGCAGGAGCAGCGTTTACAGAGGTGCGGTTAGCCTTGTCGAACGAGCCTTTAAACACATACTGAGCACCGGCGGCGTCGCAGGCCTCTTTCATTTTGCCTGCGATCATCTGGGCGTGATCGGCGGTTTCAAGTTGGCAGGGGCCGGCAATGATCGTCAGAGGCAGATCATTACCGACCGTGAGATCGGAGATTTTTACATGTTTCATGTGTCTTACGAGGATACCTGTTCACGAAGGACCGACGCGGTAAGCGAGATCATCAGGTAGATACCAGCAAACAATAGGAAAGCCAAAATCGTATTTTCAAACTTGCGCGGATAGCTGGGTTCCTCACTGGCGACCGGGTTCACTGAAACCGTCAGATAACGCACTTTGCGGTTGGCTTCGGTCCGTGTGGTTTCCATCTGTTCCATTGCGGTTTGCAGCATCAAATCACGAGCCACAAGGTCGGCCTGGGCCATCTGAATTCGCACGCTCAAACGCGCCAGCGAGTTTTCGCCTGCTGACGCGTCCAGCATTTCGGCGTTCAGTTCTGCCAGGGCAACTTCAAGTCGTTGAATGTCCGCACGGACACCATCCACTTTGGCTTGGTTCGGGCGCAAGTTGTCCAAAAGTGCGGCCAGCTGCAGTTCTTTTTCCTGCAACTCGATTTCGATTACGTTGATCCGTTCGCGCAGGCCAAGGAGGACGTTTTCTGGGTCCAAAACCGCCCCCTGAAGCTGCAGTTCAATCAGTTCCTCCTGAGCTTTCCGACGTTCGTTCTGAGCCAATTCAAAACCGGCCCGGGCATCGCGCATTTGGTCTTCGCGTTTCAATTCGGTCAGACCGTTGATGGTTTCCTCGGCATAGGACAGTAGAAGATTGGAAAGTTCGACTGAAATCTCGGGGCTTGGTGCCGCAACTTCCATCCGGATGATACCGTCGCTGGGATCGTACCCAATGGTAATCATCCGCTTGTAAAGCTTATAGGTATCCTCAAGAGATGCATCCTGCGGCAGGCGTTGAATCGGATCGATCCAATCCTGCTTGAAGATTTCGGAAAAATTGGTGTCGTTCTCAAGTCGCACCAGCGCGTCTTTGGATTCCAAAAATTCCTGCGTGGCAACGGAATCTTGTGCAGTGGCGAATTGAGTGCCTGCAAGAAACCCACCAAAGGACGCCCCGCCGCCGTCTGCCTGCAAGATTGAAAAGGCGGAATCGCTGGCGTACATCGGTGTTGCGTACCGATAGAAATAGGTGCCCACAATCAGGGTCGGCAGCAGTACAAAGGCTGCCAGACGCGCAAACAGCGCAAACAGCTTGCGTTTGCGGCGGCGTGCGATGTCCTTCTGAATTTCACCGATTTCAAGATTTCGCCGCTCGGCTGGCGTTAGCTCCGGACCGGTCAGGCCTTGGGAAGAGTCCGAAATCGTCTGCGGCAACTGGATCTTGATCTTGTCCTTTGCCTGATCATTCGAACCTGTTTTTTCGGCTGCCAAATCCAGTAAGTTGGCACGTTCGAACGGATCGATGCCCTTTTTACGTAATAGCCGCACCGCGTCGTAATCCGACGTTGCAGCAAGCCCGTTTTTCTGGGCCAGACGACGTGCCACACGCAGTTGGCGACCGGTTAGCCCTTCGCGCTTGATCGCCTCAATATCGGTCGAGGGAGACGGGTTATTTGCCGCCTCAGACGGTTGCGTCGCTTTTCTGATGCGCGAAATCGCGTCGGCCCGTGCGTCTGCGGAATCCGAGCTCTGACGATTGCGGCGCCAGCGATATTTTTTAGCCTTGGGTTTGGTAGTCATATAACTGTCGTGCCTCTTCCAAGGTGTCGAACATGTAAAGCTGACCGTCCAATAGAACGGCCGCCTGCTGTGCAAATTTCTCAAGAACGTCGGGATTGTGGGAGACGATCACCAGTGTGGTTGTCCGCAAACGCTCTCGCAGGATGTCACCTGCTTTTCGGTTGAATTCTACATCCGTGGATGAGGGCATGCCCTCATCAATCAGGTACATGTCAAAATCCAGCGCCAGCATCAGGGCAAAGGTAAAGCGAGCCCGCATGCCGGATGAATAGGTCCCGATAGGCTGGTTGAAATACTCACCCAGATTGCACAGCCAGCTGCAATACGCCTCGACATAGTCGGGATCCATTCCATAGATTTTGGCGATGTAGCGGGCGTTTTCCAGGGCCGAAAGCTTTTTGACCACACCGCCGGAAAACCCCATCGGGAACGAGATGCGGCAGGATTTGCGGATCACACCCTCATCCGGTTTTTCCAGCCCGGCCATCATGTTGATCAATGTCGTCTTGCCGGTGCCGTTTGGGGCCAATATGCCAATCGACCGGCCCAGTTCGATCTGGAACGAGACCCGATCCAGGATCACCTTGCGGCGGGTCCCGGTCCAAAAGGACTTACTGACATTCTCAAACTCAAGCATTCACGGCCTGCTGCTCGGGCGTTTGTTTGGTACACCGCCCAGGTTGGTAAACCATCGACAAATTTATTGGTCCATGTTGGCTACATTATGTCGAATTGTGAAACAAATGATCAATGCGTACCGTCGCTGTGCTGTTGGTTTTGTGACTTTTGCATCTGTTGGCCTTGGGGTGTCCGTTGACTATCTTTCCTTTCGACCGTCAACCAATTTGATGCAGGAAGTCTTGCGATCTGATGAATTCGCTACAGAAAGAAATTGAGGCCTGCCGTATTTGCGCAGACAGGTTTCAGACCACGTTTACCGCGCATAAACCGCGTCCGGTGGTCTGGTTTCGGTCTGGTACGCCATTGTTGATCGCAGGGCAGGCGCCTGGCGCGCGGGTCCATGCCTCGGGGCGTCCGTTCACCGATCCCTCTGGCGACCGTCTGCGGGACTGGCTGGGGATTGACGAGGCCGTATTCTATGACCGCGCCCGCGTGTCGATCGTTCCGATGGCCTTTTGCTTTCCTGGATATAACGAGCGTAAAGCCGACCTACCACCGCCGCCCATATGCGGAAAGACATGGCATGACAGGGTGATGGATGAGTTAGGGGAGGTGCCCCTGACGGTTCTGGTCGGGGGGCACGCGCACAAATATCACCTAGGTGTACGTACGGCCGTGACCGAAACCGTGCGCAACTGGCGAGACCATGCGCCGCGCGTCTTTCCCTTGCCTCATCCGTCTTGGCGGAATACGGCATGGCTAAGGAAAAACCTGTGGTTCGAAGCTGAACTGCTGCCGGTTCTGCGTGCGCGGGTGCAAGAGGTTCTGAATGACTAACGCCACGGCGCTTGACGCCGCCCATGCCACGATGGAGGCCAATCCGCAGGATGACGCGGCGCGTCTGCGGTTTTTTGAGCGCCTGGCAGACTCTGAGCTGTTTCTGTTGCTGGCCGAAGAAGCGCAGGACGAGAATATCTCGCCCGAGCTGTTCGATGTTGCGGATGGCCGCTTTGTACTGGCCTTTGATCGCCACGACCGTTTGGCCCGATTTGCGGAACGTCCCGTGCCTTACGTCGCGCTGTCGGGTCGGGTGCTGTCGACGATGCTGGCAGGGCAGGGGATCGGGCTGGGTCTGAACCTTGAGGTCGCACCTTCATCCATGCTGATCCCGGCCGAAGCGCTGGGCTGGCTGGCCACCACGTTGGAACATGCACCAGAAGAGGTACAGCAACGTCTGGCAGAGTTCCTGCCGCCAAAGGGCATGCCGGATGATCTGTTGACAGCGCTGGACACGAAGCTGGCCACAGCCGTCGGCTTGGCCGAAGCTGCGTTTCTTGTTGGGACCAAGACGGAAGAGGGCGGCATGGGCCACCTTCTTGGTTTTGTCGGCGCGGTTGAGGGGGCTGAGCCCGCACTGGCCAAAGCCGCGTCCGAGGCACTGACCTTTTCCGGGATCGAGGCTGGGGCGATGGATGTTGGTTTTTTTGGCCCGCATGATCCAGCATCAGCGGCACTGGCACGGGTTGGCTTACGGTTCGACTTGCCACAGCCCGAGGCGCGGGTCATCGAACAGGTCACGCCGGGCAGTGATCCGGATAAGCCACCAATCCTGAAATAGGTGGTCAGGCAAGCCCCGCGATCCAACGAACCGCGGGGCGTCGAGATTATTCTGCTGCTGCTTCCAGCTTGTCTTGTGTGCGGGTGTCGAAATCGCTTGCGTCATGGCGTTCGTGCAGCTGCGTATGCGGCTCACCAAACGCACGGTTGACCATGCGGCCACGCTGAACAGCGGGGCGCGCGTCGATCGCCTTGGCCCACCGCATCACATTTTTATAGGACTCGACATCCAGGAACTCGGCGGCGCTGTAGAGGCGGCCCAATACCAGTTGGCCATACCAGGGCCAGATGGCCATATCAGCAATGGTATAGTGTTCGCCTGCAATATAAGCGTTTTCAGCCAGTTGCCGGTCCAGCACGTCCAGCTGCCGTTTGGCCTCCATCGCGAAGCGGTTGATTGGGTATTCCCATTTCTCAGGCGCATAGGCGTAGAAATGGCCAAAGCCGCCGCCAAGATAAGGCGCACTGCCCATCTGCCAAAACACCCAGTTCATCACCTCGGTGCGTTCCTGACCCGATTTCGGTAGGAAAGCATCGAACTTTTCGGCCAGATGGAACAGGATCGAGGCGCTTTCGAAAACACGCACAGGCGCATCACCCGAGCGGTCCCAAAGCGCAGGGATTTTTGAGTTCGGATTGGCGTCGACAAAGCCCGAGCTGAACTGGTCCCCCTCGCCGATATTAACCAGCCATGCGTTGTATTCGGCACCTTCGTGACCCAGCGCCAGTAGTTCTTCCAGCATCACTGTGACTTTGACGCCGTTTGGGGTGGCCAGTGAATAAAGCTGTAGTGGATGCTTTCCGACCGGCAGGTCCTTGTCGTGGGTCGCCCCGGCAATGGGTCGGTTGATATTGGCAAATCGACCACCGCTTTCGCTGTCCCATGTCCAGACTGCGGGGGGCGTGTATGGGGATTGCTCGCTCATCTGTCGTCTTTCTCAGCTACGTTCTGGTAAAGTTTATGTCCGTCTCAACAGCTAATGTTGCAAAGCGCCGAGTCCAACCCCGGATGTTGGGGCAGTTTTGTAACATTCGGGATCGGACCTCTCACATTTCTTCATGCGATGTCACAGCGGCGCGAGCAGGACTGCCCATTGGGGCGAAAATATCTATTCTCTCAGCAAGTGCCCAACCCCGAGGACAAAAGGATTTACCACATGAAACGCTTTGCCCTGACTTTCGTGACAGCTTTGGCCTTTGCCGTGCCGGCTTTCGCCGGTGATCAGTATGTAGACGGCACCGGCTTTGCCGTGTCGGGTTACGACGTTGTCGCCTATCGTGGCCTGGATCAGGCGTCGGTTGGCCAAGCCCAGCCCGAGGCCGTGCGTGGCCGTTCTGATATTACAGCGGACTATAACGGTGCCACCTGGGCGTTCTCGACCGAAGAGAACCGCGATAAGTTTCTTGAAAACCCCGCCTATTACGCCCCGGCCTATGATGGGCATTGCGCTTACGGTGTATCGCGTGGTGGTAAGGTTCCGGCGAACCCGAACCTGTGGCGGATTGTCGATGACAAGCTGTACCTGAACATCACTGATGTTGTTGTCGGCTTTTTTGAAGAGGATATCCCCGGCAACATCAATCTGGCCGAAGGCAACTGGCCGGGGATCGAAGGTGATGACGCATCGACTAGCGTTATTCCGAAATTCACCTCGGAAGGTCCGATCGCAAACTAATACGCTACTCACCGAAGCTAAACCCGGTCCACACTAGGCCGGGTTTTTGCTGTTAGCCAGCCAGCCAGAAGTCGTCGCGCATCTGTTGATCCGCGTCGAACTTGATGCGAACGCTTTTCGCGCCGGGAAACTTTCGTTCGGTGATCGTGTCGGGAACCACGACTTCACCGGCCCCTGCATCGTTCGACTGAAAGCTCAGCACTTCGGTTTCTGTCCGCCGGGCCGAGGCAAGAACCGAGGTTGGCAGCGCCACCCGGTTGGACCCCTCACAAACCGGTGTTGGAACAAAATAAGTCAGATGACGGCCATAGAACCCAACGGCTTCGGGGACATGGTCTGCTTCGATTGAGGTCTGAGAATCCGGGTTTGCGCCATCCGGGCTGTGCGCCAGAGCTGTGTTCAGCAACACGCGACAGGCGTCGATATCAGCGCTTTCCAATTCAATGACACGTTTGCGTAGCTTCGGCCGGCGCGGCATGCCGGTGGCACGTCCTTTGACGGTCAGCCCTTCGCGGCGTAAAAAATCATACGCCTCTTTGGCGCGCGCGAAATGTGTGCAATCGCCGTTTCTGTGGTCTGGATGTGCGTGAAATGCGATGTGGCGCCAAGCATCTCGGATATCGTCGGACCCTGCATTCTGGTCCAAGCCCAAAGCTTCGAGCGCGTCAACGCGTGCATTTATCTTTTCAACAGGCTCCATAGCCAAAACACTCATTAAACAAACACTACGAACTCAGTGTGTGGAGGCTCACGAATTTGTCAAACTTTATCAAAAATTTATCGCTATTTGGGGGACAGTTCGAAGGGGGTCGCGCTATTGTTCACATCCCGCTTGCACTTGTGATCCCACAAAAAAGCCCGGAGCCTTGGTAGGGTCCGGGCAAAGTAACTAACAGGGATCAAATCAGGCGACGTTTTGCAATTCGGCCTTTGGAGTAATACCCAGTGCAAAACACACGTCGCGCGTCAGTTCAGGCCGATTCAGGGTATAGAAATGTAGCTTGTCCACGCCTTCGTCGATCAGGTCCGAACACAGTTCGGTGCATAGTGCTGTGGCCAGCAGATCCTCTCGATTATCGCGAATCGCCTTTTCAAAGGCGTTTTCGACCCAGTCAGGGATATGCGCACCACAGCGGCGGGCAAAATTGCGGGCACCTTTCCAGTTCTCGATGGGCAGAATGCCGGGCACGATGGGCTTGTCGATCCCGGCTTTTTCGCAGGCATCGCGGAAGCGGAAAAAGGTCTCGGCCTCAAAGAAGAACTGCGTCAGGGCTTCGTCCGCACCGGCATCCAGCTTGGCCTTGAGCCAATCGATATCGGCGGAAAAGTCCTGTGCCTCGGGGTGCTTGTCGGGATAGGCGCCGACGCGGATGCTGAACATTTCGGTTTCAGCCAGGGCTTCGATCAACTCGACCGAGTTTGCGAACCCATCGGGATGCGGCACGAACCGATCCTGACCTTTCGGCGGATCACCCCGCAGGGCGACAATGTCCTGAACCCCGGCACGCGCAAAGGCGTCGGCGATTTCCAGAGTTTCCTGGCGAGAAGCATCAACGCAGGTCAAGTGCGCGGCCACAGGAAGGCCGGATGATTTGTGCAGGGTGGCCACGGCATCGCGGGTCAGTTCGCGGGTTGTACCGCCCGCCCCATAGGTGACCGAGACAAAGCGCGGCTCAAGCGGGGCCAGCGTCTGAACCGTATCCCACAGGCGGAATGAGGCCTCGAGCGTTTGCGGCGGGAAAAACTCGAATGAAATTTCTGGTTTCGTCATGGCTGCCTCACTGGTCCTATCTGTGGCCCTTGTGCCAGTTTGTGCATTGTGAGACAAACTCATATTACTCAAGAACAACATGAGCCACACTACAATGCACATCGAATTCCGACACCTGCGTACGATTAAGGCCATCCATGAATGCGGCGGCCTGGCCCGTGCGGCGGATCAGCTGAACATCACGCAATCCGCGCTGAGCCATCAGATCAAGGGGTTGGAGGATCAGGCGGGGGTCGAATTGTTCCTGCGCCGGTCCAAGCCGATGAAACTGTCGGCGGCGGGCTTGCGTCTGTTACGGCTGGCAGAGCAGATTCTGCCGCAACTTGAGGCGACGCAACAGGAATTTTCCTCTCTGCGGGATGGGCGCACGGGGCGGATGCATATCGCCATCGAATGTCACGCCTGTTTCGAATGGCTGTTCCCGGTGCTGGAGTCTTTCCGCAAATCCTGGGGCGATGTAGATGTCGATATCCGCCCGGGTCTGGCCTTTGACGCTTTGCCTGCCCTGCAGAAGGAAGAGGTCGATCTGGTGGTGTCGTCCGACCCTGAGGAGCTGCCGGGTATAGAGTTCATCGAACTGTTTGACTATGACGCGGTCTTTGTCGCGTCGTCCTCGCACCCCTTGGCGCAGAAAGAGTTCATCGAGGCCGAGGATTTCCGAGGGCAAACCCTGATTACATACCCGGTCGAACGCACACGTCTGGATGTGTTCAGCCAATTGCTGATCCCGGCACGCGTTGAACCGGCCGCAATCCGGCAGGTGGAATTGACGGCAGTGATCCTGTTGCTTGTGGCCTCGAACCGGGGCGTTGCTGCGTTGCCTGACTGGGTCGTGCGCGAGGTAAAATACAACTCGGACTATGTCACCCGCCCGCTGACGGAAAACGGAATTACCCGCACATTGTACGCGGCTGTGCGCTCGGAAGACCTGGAAAAACCCTATGTGCAGGAACTGATCGAGCTGGCGGGAACCGAGGCGCGCAAGCTGCAAGCGCAATAGGTCAAAAACGCGGGTCTGCTATGCGCATCATTCCTCTTGGCAAGGACGCGTTGCACCAGTATACGCGCGGTTTGACCGGACAGGAGCCTTTGGACAATGGTTGGCAGTGCAAACCTCAACATCATGATCAAAGCCGCGCGCAAGGCGGGGCGTTCTTTGGTCAAGGATTTTCGTGAAGTCGAGAACCTTCAGGTGTCGATGAAAGGCGCGGGCGACTTTGTCTCCAAGGCCGATATTGCCGCCGAGGCAATCCTGAAAGAAGAACTGCTGGGTGCGCGTCCAACCTATGGCTGGTTGGCCGAAGAGGGCGGCGCAATTGATGGTGAGGACCCAACCCGCCGTTGGATCGTAGACCCGTTGGACGGCACAACCAACTTCCTGCACGGCCTGCCGCACTGGGCGGTGTCGATTGCGCTGGAACACAAGGGCAAGATCGTGGCCGGAGTGATCTATGACGCCGCCAAGGATGAGATGTTCTTTGCCGAAAAAGGTGAAGGCGCATGGATGAACGATACCCGCATCCGTGTCTCGGGCCGTCATCGCATGATCGAGTCCATCTTTTCGACCGGCTTGCCATTCGGGGGCCGCTCGGACCTGCCTGCCACGTTGCAGGATCTGGCCCGGCTGATGCCTGCCTGCGCTGGTGTGCGCCGCTGGGGCGCTGCGGCGCTGGACATGGCCTATGTGGCCGCAGGCCGCTATGAAGGGTTCTGGGAGCGTCGCCTGAACGCCTGGGACGTCGCCGCTGGGATCATCATCGTGAAAGAGGCCGGTGGCTTTATGCAAGCCCTGAACCCCGAAGGCAACGTGCTTGAGGATGGCGAGGTGATCTGCGCCAATGAGCCGATCTTTGACCAGTTCGCCAAGGTGATCCGGGGCTAAGCTTACTGCATATCCATTAAAAAAAGCGCGCCCTGTTACAGGCGCGCTTTGTCGATTCAAAGAGACTGGATTCAGAGGGTTGCGCGCTGCGCCAGCCCGGCTTCCTCCGCCAGCCGTGCAGCAACAGATGCAACCGCCAGGTCCTGTAGCCCAACACCGGTTCCGTCGAACAAGGTGATTTCATCCGCGCTTGCCCGCCCCGAATGGTCGCCATTGATGACGGCACCGATTGGGGTGATCTGATCTTCGGTCAACGAGCCGTTTGCGATGGCATGCTGAGCTTCGCCAAGGGTGACCGATTGGGCTACTTCGTCAGTGTAAACCGTTGCACTGGCAACCAGAGCGGCATCGACTTCTTGTTTGCCTACCGTATCGGTGCCCATGCAGGCCAGATGGGTGCCCGGTTTGATCCAGTCTTTCATCAGCAAAGGTTCAAACGCCGACGTGATGGTGATGATGACATCCGCCTGTGCGCCCAGCTCTTCTTGACTAACAGCTTCGAAGTCGAGGCCGATTTCTTTCGCGACCTCACCCAGACGCGGAAGCATCTCGGGGTGGGGGTTCCAGGCAACGACTTTTTCAAAGTCGCGTTGCTCGGCTGCGGCGCGCAGTTGGAAGGCGGATTGATGGCCAGCGCCAACCATGCCCAGAACCTTGGAGTCCTTTCGGGCCAGATGGGCGATGGAAACGGCAGACGATGCCGCCGTGCGCACGGCGGTCAGGTAGTTGCCGCCGACCAGTGCGGATAGACGCCCGGTGTCCGGGTCGAACAGGAAGACAGTGGATTGGTGGTTGGTCAACCCTTTGTCCAGATTGCCCGGCCAGTAGCCGCCAGATTTGACACCCAGCACCTGACCGGCCCGGTCAAAGCCGGATTTGAATCCATAAAGCGCATCGGCATAGCCAATCGCTTCACGGATGACCGGAAAGTTGTAAGCATCTCCGCGCGCCATTGCGGCGAACACGTCCTGCACCGCGTCAAACGCGTCGCTGCGGCCAACCAGTTGCTGGCACAGATCTTCTCCGACGATCAGCAAGGGTTTTTCCGACATATCTTTCATGACCTTTTCCTTAGCTTGAGGACAGGTCCGGGCGGCAGGGAAGGGAAGAACCGCCGCCCGGATCAATGCGGTTCGGCTTAATACGCCTTACCGCGAGCGGATACTGGCCAGAGGGTTTCGACCTTGCCGTTGCGCACCCCAACATACCAATCATGGACGTTGGCGGTGGGATCGCAGTGACCCGGCACCAGACGCAGTTTGTCGTTCACCTTCAACGCACCGTCGGGATCAGCGACAACACCGTGTTCGTCCGAACACTTGATGTATTCCACATCGGTGCGCCCAAAAATCACCGGCAAGCCACTGTCCACCGACTGCGCCTTGAGGCCTGCATCGACAATGGCCTTGTCGGCCTTGGCGTGGCTCATGACGCTGGTGAGGATGAAGAACGCGTTCTCCCATTCTCCACGGTCGATGCGGTTGCCGTCCTGATCAAGGATACGACCATAATCGGCGTCCATGAAGGCGTAGGAACCGCACTGCAGTTCGTTGTATACGCCCGAAGTGCTTTCAAAATAGTAGGACCCGGTGCCGCCACCGCCGACAATGTCACACTCCAGACCTTCTGCGGCCAACCCGTCCACTGCGTCTTTGACCTGTGCCACGGCAACGTCGATCTTGGCCTTGCGGTCCTCATAAAGGTCCATGTGCTGCATCGCGCCCTGGTAAGCCTGAATGCCAGAGAACTTCAGCCCCGGAGCCGCGTCGATGGCTTTGGCGATGGCGATTACCTCGGGTGTCGTCGTCACGCCGCAGCGACCTGCGCCGCAGTCAATCTCGACCAGACATTCGATCTGGGTGCCATGGCGTTGTGCCGCCTCGGACAGATCGGCGACATTGTCGATGTCGTCGACACAGCAGATCGTCCGTGCGCCCAGCTTGGGCATGCGCGCAAGGCGGTCGATCTTGGCCGGGTCGCGCACTTGGTTCGAGACCAGAACGTCTTTGATACCGCCGCGGGCAAAAACCTCGGCCTCAGAGACTTTCTGGCAACATACCCCACAGGCCCCGCCCAGCTCGACCTGCAGCTTTGCCACATCGACGGATTTATGCATCTTGCCATGCACCCGGTGACGCATCCCATGGGCCTTGGCATAGTCACCCATCTTTTTGATGTTGCGCTCCAGCGCGTCCAGATCCAGCACCAGGCTTGGCGTCTGAATATCGGCCTCGTCCGTGCCAATCGCGGCAGGAATGTCAAAGCCAACTTCAAGCTGATCAATATTCACAGGCTTGTTCATATTTCTTCCTCCTCAGCCCTTGATCCAGGGCAATTTATCCAAATCCACGTTGCCACCAGTGATGATCACGCCGACGCGTTTGCCCTTGAACACTTCGGGGTGTTTCAGGATGGTGGCCAATGGCACGGCGCTGCTGGGCTCCATCACGACACGCAGGTATTTCCAGGTGATCTTCATCGCCTCGACGATTTCGTCTTCACTGGCGGTTTGAATGTCGGTGACAAAGCGGGACACGAAGTGCCAGGTGTTTTCCTTCAGCGGCACTTTCAGACCGTCGGCGACAGTGATCGGCGCGTCATCCGCGATGATGTGCCCGGCCTTGAAGCTGCGATAGGCGTCGTCGGCTTGTTCCGGTTCGGCGGCGTATATCTTTACCTGGGGGGCCGCGTTCGACAGGGTCAGGCACGTGCCCGAGATCATGCCGCCGCCACCAATGGGTGCGACTACAGCGTCCACACCGTCGGTTTGCTCAAGCAGTTCGGCCGAACAGGTGGCTTGCCCTGCAATTACACGCGGGTCGTTGTAGGGGTGAACGAACTCACCGCCCGTCCGGCCTTGCACTTCGGCAAACACGGCCTCACGCGAGGTGGTCGAAGGTTCACACTCGGTGATGATCCCGCCATAACGGCGCACCGCGTCTTTCTTGGCTTGCGGTGCCGTGCGCGGCATCACGACGTTACAGGGAATACCCCGCCGTCCGGCTGCATATGACAAACTGAGCGCATGGTTACCCGAAGAGTGGGTGGCC
The DNA here is from genome assembly GCF_056539405.1 of Ruegeria sp. BB5. NCBI lineage: Bacteria > Pseudomonadati > Pseudomonadota > Alphaproteobacteria > Rhodobacterales > Roseobacteraceae > Ruegeria > Ruegeria sp. BB5. The sequence continues at coordinate 157,928 of NZ_JBQFUX010000001.1, forward strand.
ACGCCGCGCTTTGCAGCGTCGTCATCCAGCCCAAAGACCGCATTGCAGGCCCCGCGCACTTTGAAGGCCCCGGCTTCTTGGAAGTTTTCACATTTAAAGAACAGCTGTGCGCCGGTCAGTTCGTCCAGATAGTCCGAACGCATCACTGGGGTGCGGTTGATATGTGGCCGAATCCGTTCGTGCGCTTCGCGCATGTCGGCCAGCGTCAGGCTTTCAGCTGTGGTGAGTGCGTCCAACATCAAGCTCCTCCTTAAGCTGCGGATTGCATCGGTGTGGCGCTGCCGCTGCGGAAGTACTCCTGCGCTGCTGCAACACCGCTGCCCAACGTGATCGGATAGTCCAGATCAGCCATCGCCATTTCGATCGTGGCCAGACCGGACAGAACCATTACATCCGTCAGGCTGCCCAGATGGCCGATACGGAAGGCTTTGCCGTTCATTTCGCCCAACCCGATGCCAAAGCTTACGCCATAGGCATTAAAGGCGTGATCGGTCAGCGCATTGCTGTCAAAGCTTTCAGGTACGTAAATCGCACTGACGGTATCGGAATACAGGTCGGGCGATTGCGCCACCAACTCCAGCCCCCAGGCGGCAGTTGCCTTGCGGACCCCTTCGGCCAGACGGAAATGGCGGGCATATACGTTGTCCAGACCTTCCTCGAACAGCATCTTCAGGCTTTCGCGCATACCATAGATCAGCTGCAGCGGTGGGGTATAGGGAAACCCGCCCGACGCATTTGCGTTCATCATGTCGCGGAAATCAAAGAAGGTGCGCGGCAGTTGGGCCGTTTCCATCGCAGCCAGCGCCTTGGGGCTGACACACAGGATCGCCATACCGGTTGCCAGCATGAAGCCCTTTTGCGAACCCGACACCGCGATATCGACGCCCCAGCCATCAAACTCGAACGGCATCGAGGCCAGTGAACTGACGCAATCCACAAACAGCATCGCCGGGTGGTCGCTGGCATCCATTGCCTTGCGCACCGCTCCGATATCCGAGCGTACGCCGGTCGCCGTTTCGTTATGCGTTACCAGAACTGCTTTGATCTTATGCTCTTTGTCTGCGGCAAGAGCTTCGGCAAACTTATCGGCGGGCGCGCCGCTGCCCCAGGGGCATTCGATGATGCGGACATCCAGGCCGTGCCGTTGGCACAGGTCGATCCAGCGATGGCTGAACATGCCATAGCGCGCAACCAGTACGCTGTCGCCGGGGCTGAGAGTATTGGTCACCGATGCCTCCCAGCCGCCTGTTCCGCTGGCCGGGAAGGTGATGATCTTCCCTTCTTTGGTTCCAAACACCTTTTTGGTGTCTTCCAGCACAGGGGCAAAGGTTTCGACAAAATCAGGCGCGCGGTGGTCCTGTGTCTGGACCTGCATCGCTAGGCGCAACCGATCCGGGATATTGGTGGGGCCGGGAATGAATACCGGGTTTTGATTGGACATTTCTAGATCCTCCGATTTGAAGAAGAGTGTTGTAGAAATCGCTCCTTGGTGCAATTTTCTTGAAAAATATTTTCATTTTTGCAATTAAATAAATAATCCATTGAATAGATGTGATTTTCCGTTTTTCATTTTTGAGTTTCAGAAAGCGGGATGAAAAAAACTTTGCCGGTCTGAAAGGAGAAATCAGTGACGGACACCCCCAAAAGGCCGCGCGGCAGGCCCAAATCGCTGTTCAAGGAAAGCTCGGCCGGAACCATGCAATCACTGGATCGGGCGCTGGTTGTTCTGACCGCAGTGGCACGAATGGAACGCGCTGCGCTAAGCGATCTTGCGCGCGAAGTGGATGTACCTACTGCCACTACGCACCGCATTCTGGCGACGTTGCAGAAACATGGGTTTGTCGCCTTCGATGACGAACGGCAGGAATGGATGATCGGGATTGAAGCGTATCGCACCGGCGCTTCGTTCCTGCGTCGAAACAGCGTGATTGAAATCGGGCGACCGATCTTGCGGCGTTTGATGCAAGAAAGTGGCGAAACCGCGAATTTGGCCGTGCCAGACGGGTCCGAAGTGGTTTTTGTCGGACAGGTTGAAACGCAGAACCCGATCCGGGCGTTTTTCCCACCGGGTGCTAGGACGCCGATGTACGCGTCCGGCACAGGCAAAGCGATATTGGCCGCGATGAGCGAGTCTGCGGCCAGCAAAGCATTGGCGGCTGACGCTGTTCGTTTCACCTCACATACGTTGCTGCCGAACGAAGGGTTAGAGGCGGATTTGGCTAAAACCCATGCCCGCGGCTGGTCGTATGATCATGAGGAACGGTACGAAGGCATGTCCTGTATTGGTGCCGCCATCTACAATGACCGGGGCGAACCCTGTGCCGGGATTTCCGTGTCTGGGCCGTCTGTCCGGTTCATTGCCGACCGGGCAACAGAACTGGGTGCGTTGGTTCGGGACGCCGCAGAAGAGATCACGCAGCTCAGCGGCGGTCGATTACCGAAGCCGCCTGAGGACTAGCGCCTATTTACGCGGGACCCGTGGAATGCGGGATTGCGATAATTTGTATTTGTGTTCGGGGTGGGGCGGGTGGCCGTGGGTGCGGCCCCAATACGCGGGGCCACCTCGTTTCAGCCAAAGCGGGAGGCACAGGACCAGGCCGACCAAAAAGCCCCCCGTGTGCGCCCAATAGGCAACTCCACCTTCGTCTGGGTTGCTTGCAAGGCTGCCCATGAATTGAAGGCCCAACCAGATGCCCAGCATGATGAAAGCCGGGATGGTGAAAATCCGAAAATAGACGATCAGAATCAGCAGAACGTCCACGCGCGCTTTGGGGAACAGCAAAAGATAGCCGCCCATCACCCCGGCAATCGCACCCGAGGCTCCAATGGTCGGCACCACCGAATCCGGCGCGGTGGCAACGTGGATCAGGCCTGCGCCGACACCAGCCAGCAAATAGAACAGCAGGAAGGGCAGGTGGCCCATCTCATCCTCAAGATTGTCCCCGAAAATCCAGAGAAACAGCATGTTCCCGGCCAGATGCATCCATCCACCATGCAGAAACATCGACGTCACAAGGGTTTCGAACGCAAATCCATCGGTGATCCGCGCTGGGATGATAGCATAGTCGAAATACAGCCTGTTGATCAGCGGCGCATTATCCATAATCCCCACATAGCTGAAAAAAATCAGGATATTGGCTGCCATCAGTAGGTAAACGACATAGGGCGTGCGCCCCGACGGATTGTGGTCACGGATCGGAAACATGGGGGGACGCTGGGCTTTTCCCGGCCCAGCGTCAAGGTACGGTTACGCCGCACCTCCCAACAAGGCCGCATTGCCTCCGGCGGCGGTGGTGTCGACGCAGACGTGACGCTCGCCCAGAACCCGCGCCCGGTCAGGCTGACCGGGGATCAGCGGCAGGATCGGGCCGTCGCGGCGGGCCAGGTGGCGTTCGATCTCGCGGGCGGTTTCGTCATCTCCCCACCACAGAACTCCTGAGATATTGGTGATGTTCTCTAGCCTGTGCAGGTCCACCATGCCGGTCGCTAGAATGGCGGTGCCGCCCAGGGCTGCGACTGCTTCGGCCTGCGCTTGTGCGGCCTCGGGTCCTGGCCCCATGCACAACAATGGCGCGCGGGGGAATTCACTCAGTCGGTTGGATTCGCCGGTCGGGCCGGGCAGGGATTGCGTGCGTACGGCAGCAGGCTGGCCTTGCGGATCGGGTAGATCGCCCATCGTGTTGTTCCAATTCGCCGTGCTGTGTTGACGATCCGGAGCACAGAAGCGTGCCATGTAGTTCGGCCCACCCGCCTTGGGTCCGGTGCCCGACAGACCTTCGCCGCCAAAGGGCTGAGATCCCACGATCGCACCAATCTGGTTGCGGTTGACATAAATGTTGCCCGCGTGAACGGCCTCGGTGATGTGTTGCACCCGGTCATCGATGCGGGTGTGCAGGCCGAAAGTCAGCCCAAAACCCGTGGCATTGATGTCGGCGATGACCTGATCAATCTCAGCAGCCTTGAAGCGGACGACATGCAGGACCGGGCCAAACACTTCACGCTCCAGTGCGCTGATACCGGGTATTTCGATCAGGGTAGGGGCGATGAATGTCCCTTCGGGGGGCGTGTTCAGTTCCTTCACCACCCGGCCTTCTGCGCGCGCTTGTGCGATGTGGTCCGCAATGCCTTGCAGCGCGTCCTGATCAATGACCGGGCCGCAGTCGGTCGACAAAAGCCATGGGTCACCGACCTGCAAAGCCTCCATCGCGCCGGTCAGCATAGTCAGCAAGTCGTCGGCGATATCTTCCTGCACATAGAGGCAGCGCAGGGCCGAGCATCTCTGACCCGCAGATTGAAATGCGCTTTCGATGATGGATTGCACGGCTTGTTCAGGCAGTGCGGTACTGTCCACAATCATGGCGTTCAATCCGCCGGTTTCCGCGATCAAAGGCGTGCCAGGTTTCAGGTTCTCTGCCATTGCTGAACGAATTTTCAATGCGGTGGCGGTCGAGCCTGTAAAGGCGACCCCAGACACGCGCGGGTCTGACGTCAACGCCGCCCCGACTGACGGCCCACCGGGCAGCAGTTGCAGAACGTCGCGCGGTACTCCGGCCTCGTGCAGCAGTTGGACAGCCCGGTGCGCGACCAAAGGCGTTTGCGGCGCAGGCTTGGCTAGAACGGCGTTGCCGGTGGCCAAAGCTGCCGAAATCTGCCCGGTAAAGATTGCCAGCGGAAAGTTCCAGGGGCTGATGCAAGTAAACGTGCCCGCTGGTTCAGCCGCGGGGATGTTAGCAGCATAATAACGAAGGAAATCGACCGCCTCGCGCAGTTCAGCGACCGCATCGGGAACCGATTTTCCGGCCTCTCGCGCCAGCAGAGCGAAAAGCTCACCATAATGTGCTTCGTACAGATCAGCTGCTGCATTCAATACCTGCGCCCGTTGTTCAGCCGGAGCATTCCACGGAGCCGCCGTGGCCAACGCAAGTTCGACATCCTGAGCGCTGGCCGGGGCGACCGCGCCCGGTCGGTCCTGCGAATGCGCCGGATTGGTGACGGGTTCGTCAGCGTCGGGATGCGCGTCTTGTGACAGAAGCGGCTGCGCGTACCAGTGATGTGCGCGAAATGCATCGCGGGCGGCGTCAATCCGATCGAGCGTCGGAGTGTGTTGCAGATCAAACCCTTTAGAATTGGGTCGCTCGGGTTGAAACAGTTCAGGGCCGGTTGGCAGTGCTGGCTTGGGCTCTTGAATGCTGTCGAACGGGTCCGAGGCGACCTCCTCGGGTGGCACATTTTCATCGACGATCTGGTTCACGAAGGATGAGTTCGCACCGTTTTCAAGCAAACGCCGCACCAGATAGGCCAAAAGATCGCGATGTGCTCCGACCGGAGCGTAAATTCGACAGCGAGTGTTGCTTTGATCACGAACGATCTGATGCAAAGTTTCGCCCATGCCATGCAAACGCTGAAACTCGAACGGTTGCGCGTCGGCCATATGCAGGATTGCGCTGACCGTATGGGCGTTATGGGTGGCGAATTGCGGGTAAATCCGGTCGGTCATCCCCAACAGCTTGCGGGCATTGGCGATGTACGAGATATCGGTCGCCGCCTTACGCGTGAAAACCGGGAAACCGTCGACACCCTCGACCTGCGCGCGCTTGACCTCGGTATCCCAATAGGCCCCTTTGACCAGCCGGACCATCAGTTTGCGGTCATGACGTTCTGCCATGTCATAGAGCGTATCCAACACGATCCCGGCGCGCGGTCCATATGCCTGAACCACGATGCCGAAACCATCCCAACCGGCCAATGCGGGTTCACCCATCACGGCTTCGATCACTTGCAGGGAAAGCGACAGTCGGTCGGCTTCCTCGGCGTCTACATTCAGGCCCATACCGGCGGCTTTGGCCAACAGACACAGGGCGCGCAGGCGAGGGACAAGCTCTTCCATCACCCGTTGTTCCTGCGCCAGTTCATAGCGCGGATGCAGGGCTGACAGCTTTACCGATATCCCCGGATTGGCCCGGATATCGTCATGGGTGCAGGCATCGGCAATGGCCGCGATGGCGCGGGAATAAGACAGGTGATAACGGGCGGCGTCAGCTTCGGTGCGCGCCGCCTCGCCCAGCATGTCGTAGGAATAGGTGTAACCCTTTGCCTCCATCCCGGCGGCCCGGTCCATGGCGGACTGGATAGTCTCACCCAGTACGAATTGACGGCCCATTTCTTTCATCGCGCGGCCAACGGCCGTACGGATCACCGGTTCGCCCAATCGTTTGATGGCCCCACGCAGGGCGCCGACGGGCGACGCTTTGCCCTCGTCCAGAACCTTTCCGGTCAGCATCAGCGCCCAAGTTGACGCGTTCACCAGCGAAGACGATGACTGCCCCAGATGTTTGCCCCAATCCGACGGTGCGATCTTATCCTCGATCAGCGCGTCGATGGTGTCGGCATCAGGGACGCGCAGCAGCGCCTCGGCCAGACACATCAGCGCGATGCCCTCGTCGGTGGACAGGCCGTATTCGGCCAGAAACACCTCCATCATGCCGGGCGAAGTACTGGACCGGATGTCACGCACCAACTGAGCCGCTGCTGCGCAGATCGCCGTGCGGTCGGCTTGGGGCAGGTTGGCATGTTCGACCAACTGATCCAATACTGCAGACTGGTCAGCATAGGTCTGGCCGTCGATATGGGTGCGCAGGCTGTGTGTCATGTATCCTCCGGGCTTTTGGGGAGTATACAGTCGATTTTTCAGGACAATCGCCTTAAGTTCAGAAAATGGTAGGCGAATGATCTGAAATTTCGAGGTTCAGCGATGCAAAAAGGTAATCCCGATCTGGATCGGTTCGACCGGTCGATCCTGGCGATTCTGGCCGAGGACGGGCGCATTTCGGTTGCCGACCTTGCGCGGCGGATCGGGTTGTCGAAATCTCCAACTCAAGCACGTGTGAAAAGACTTGAGGCCGAGGGTATCATCACCGGATACCGTGCCCTGCTGGACCCGATCCGTCTTGGTCTGGATCACGTCGCCTTTGTCGAGGTGCGCCTGACCGACACGCGCGAAAAGGCCCTGGCCGAGTTCAACGCGGCAGTGCGTAGGGTGGCCGAGATCGAGCAAGCCCATATGATTGCGTCAAATTTTGACTATTTGTTGAAAATTCGTACCGGCTCGATGTCGGAATACCGCGCGGTGCTGGCCGAGAAAATCTCATCCCTGCCGCATGTGGCCAACACATCGACCTTCGTCGCTATGGAAGCGGTGAAAGAGACGGGCGTGTCCGGTGCCATTGACGGGATGGGTTGACGAAAACCCCGCACGCATCACCATTGGGTCATGAAACAGATCACCTATGCCACCATCCTGTTAATAACATCCACAACAGCGCATGCCGATGAATGCCCTGTTGCGCCGGATCACAGCGCCGATGTCAGTGGCGTAATCGCCCAGATACAACAGGCCGAAAACGAACAGGCCGCCCGTCTCTTGTCGAACCAATTGTGGGAGTTTTGGACGGACGCACCTGATGAAAGCGCGCAGGCGGTTCTGGACCGAGGCATGACGCGCCGAAACGCATGGGATCTGCTGGGCGCTATCGAGGATTTCAACAAGCTGGTCGCCTATTGCCCGTCATATGCCGAAGGGTACAACCAGCGCGCCTTTGCGCATTATTTGCGGCAGGATTTTCAGGCCGCGTTACCAGATCTGGACAAGGCGATCGAACTGTCGCCTAACCATGTGGCGGCCATTAGCGGGCGCGCCCTGACCTTGTTGGGATTGCAAAGGATTGACGAGGCGCGCGAAGCTTTGAACCAAGCACTGAAACTGAACCCGTGGCTTTCGGAGCGTCATCTTCTGGCACCCGGAGGGCCACTGGCGCCTCCGGGTGAGGATATCTGACAAAACGCCCGAACTATAGAGTGGGGGCTTTTTTGACGTTTAGCCGATCAAACCGTTGTCGGAGCGCTTGATGGCGATGACCGATGATCGAGGTGTACCGCCATCGGGCCAGTTGCTGCCCGGATGCTGAATGCCCACAAACATGGTGCGCAGGTCGTTGGACCAGGCCAAGCCGGTGACCTCGCAACCATTGGGGCCCGTCATAAACCGTACGATTTCGCCGGTCACCGGGTCGCCGACCAGCATCTGGTTATTGCCATTGCCAGCAAAGTCACCCTCATTGTTGTCCTTACCGTCGGTCTGAATCCAGATCAGGCCAGTCGAGTCGATGACCATGCCATCGGGCGAGTTGAACAGGTTACCCTCATTCACATTCGGCGAGCCAGCGCGGTCGTCGGAATGCACCGTCGGGTTGCCCGCCATGACATAGAGATCCCAGTCAAACGTGTTTGCGGCGTGATCGTCATTCGAGGGTCGCCAGCGCACGATCTGACCGTACTTGTTGGCCTCACGTGGGTTGGCGGCATTGACCGACGTGTCGTCACCACCGGCATTCGGTTTGACACCACGGTTCTTGTTGTTGGTCAGGCAGCAATAGGCCTCGACCGCTACCGGGCTCGACGCCACCCATTCTGGGCGGTCCATAGTGGTGCCACCTACGGCAGACGCTGCCATGCGGGTAAAGATCCGGATTTCAGCATCATCCATGCCAGTCGTTTCCGGCGTCAGTGGCAGCCATTCGCCGGTCGCATCGTCGTTGAACTTGGCAACGTACAGCGTTCCGTCATTCAGCAAGCTCTCGGTTTCGCCACCCGGCTGATAGGTGTCGTTCGAGACGAACTTGTACAAGTACTCGCCGCGCTCGTCATCGCCCATATAGACAACCACACGGCCATCTGCGGCAAGTGTCACCTCGGCGTTTTCGTGTTTGAAGCGGCCCAGGCCGGTGTGTTTGACCGGCGTGCTGTTCGGCTTAGTTGGGTCGATTTCCACGATCCAACCCGCGCGGTGCGGTTCGTTTGGGTTTTTTGACGTGTCGAAACGCGGATCGAAAAGCTCATACCCGTTCCAGCTTTCGGCTTTGACACCGTAACGCTTGAAGCCGTCTGCCACCTTCTGGTCGTAGCTGGCGTTTTCATCGGACGATCCGAAATAGCCGTTAAAGTTCTCTTCGCAGGTCAGGTATGTGCCCCATGGCGTTTTACCCGCGCCACAGTTGTTCATGGTGCCCAGAGATGCGGTGCCGGTTGGGTCGGCCTGCGTCTTCAGCAGATCGTGACCTGCAGCGGGGCCTACGATCTTCATCGGCGTATTGTGGTGGATACGGCGATTGAATGGGCTGTCTTTGACAACCGACCAGCCATTGGGGCCTTCGGCGATCTCCATCACGGTCACACCCTGAATGTTTTGCAGCTTCAAAACATCGTCCGCGTTGGCGGGCACGCCTTCCTGCGCAGCTGGCATGTTGATCTTGCGGTTCGGGTATTCGTGGTTGATGGCGATCAGCTCGTGACCCCGGAACGAAAATGTCTCCATCCCATCAGTGTTTTCACCGAAGATACGGTCTGATTTGTCCAATGGGCCGCCATCCGTCAGGTCATAGCCATCGGCATCGGAAAACAGTGGATCGCCCCAACGCATCAGAATTTTCCACTCATACCCTTCGGGCACATGCACGGTGCCATCGGTCTGCGCAGCAATCGGCGTGAATGCAAAGCGCGACGTGGTGACGGCATGAGCGGCAGTCGACCCCATCAGACCCGCGCCCATAGCGGCAGCGCCTGATCCAAATGCTAGCACACCACCCAGAAAACCTCGGCGCGAAATGGCGCTTTCTACAACACGGTCAAAGTCGTTTTCTTCGGGGCGGGGGAAATGCAGCTCGTCCCAATCGTCGGCGGACAGGATGGTGGGATCAATGTCTTTCATGGATAGCTCCTGGCTGTCAGAAAATAGCAGATGAAAGGCAATTAGAATTTCTTTGTGACAGCTTGATAACAACCCCATTAAGGGAGAGGCCTGATCTTTCAGAATTTTGCGTTCAATGAAAAGGGAAGAGGCCTTTTCTCTGCGGGAATCCGCGCGTTCTGGTGCGCGATTGTTCCGCAGAAAACACGCGTGCCTGCGACATTTAGCGCAAACGCTGACCAGCTGCGTCGAACCGATAGGCTTTGTCAGCAGTATAGGCGAGCCGCAATTCCTGACCTTCGGAAATGGCGTGCTGACCGAATAGCCGCGCGGTCACGGATTGGTCGTGTATTTTGGCGATGACGTTTGTGTCGCCACCCAGTTTTTCAACGTGGCTGACCTGAGCTGTCAGCGGGCCGTCGTCGGACAGAAACAGGTCTTCGGGGCGGATTCCAATGATGTTCTGGCCGCTATCCCCCAACAGGCTTTCGGGTAGGAAATTCATAGACGGTGAGCCTAGAAATCCGGCAACGAACTGGTTTGCAGGGTTGTTGTACAGCTCCATCGGGCTACCGATCTGTTCCACCCGCCCGTCACGCAGAACGACGATCTTGTCGGCCAGTGTCATCGCCTCGGTCTGGTCATGAGTGACATAGATCATCGAGGCGTCCAGTGCCCGGTGCAGGTTCGCAATCTCGATCCGTGTGTTCATCCGCAAGGCGGCGTCCAGATTTGACAGCGGTTCGTCAAACAGGAACAGCTTGGGTTCCCGAACAATGGCGCGGCCGATAGCGACCCGCTGGCGTTGACCACCCGACAATTCAGACGGATAGCGATCCAGATAGGGCTCGAGGTTCAGCATCCGGCTGGCATTGGCAACGCGTTCCTCTATCACCGCTTTGGACTGCTTTTCCTGCTTCAGCGCCAGCGTCATGTTCCCGCGCACGCTGAGGTGCGGGTAAAGTGCATAGCTTTGAAACACCATAGCTATGCCACGCTTGGATGGCGGCACCAGATTGACCTGTTGACCACCGATATTGATTTCGCCCGAGGAGGCATCTTCGAGCCCCGCAATCACACGTAGCAGGGTGGACTTGCCGCAACCCGAGGGGCCGACGAAGACAACAAACTCGCCTTCTTCAACCTCAAGCGTGATGTCCTTGAGGACATGCACATTGCCGAAGGATTTGTTCACATTGCTCAGCGTCAGGGCGGTCATTTTGCGGGCTCCTCAAGGGAAACGGGCTGGCCGGTGCGGATGCTTTCATCCGCGGCCAGACAAATGGCGAGGGATTGAACGGCGTCATTCATATGACGGGTCAGGTCGATGTCTTCGGCGATTGCGCGCAGCATATAGGCTTGTTCGGCATCGCAGAGTTCCTGATGGCCGGGTTCATCGGGCATATCGATGGTTCGGTCACCTTGTGGCGTATGGACCAGAAGGCCGCCGACCTTTGTATGCCCATCAATATCGGAAGATGCGCCTTTATTGCCATCGGTGATCGAAACCGATCCGTTGGGCGACACGATATCTTTCACGAAAAAGGCTGTTTCAGACATCATTGGGCCCCATCCGGCCTCGTACCAGCCGACCGAGCCGTCATCGAAAACCACCTGAAACTGACCGTAATTGTACATGTCCTCGGCGATCTCATCGGATAGGCGCAGACCCATCCCATGAACCCGGACAGGCTGCGCGTCGGTGATCTGGCACATCACGTCCACATAATGCACGCCGCAATCGACAATAGGTGAGGTCGTTTGCATCAGCGCCTTATGCGTTTCCCACTCCGCGCCCGAGGATTGCTGGTTCAGGTTCAGACGGAACACATATGGCCCGCCGAGATTGCGCGCCTCGGTGATCAAGCGCATCCAAGACGGGTGGTGGCGCAGGATATAGCCCACGACCAGCTTGCGGTTCAGCCGCGTGGCGGTTTCCACCACCCGCCGCGCGTCAGCGACGTTGGTGGCTAGCGGCTTTTCGACGAAGACATGCGCGCCTGCCTGCATCGCCGCACAGGCGTAATCGGCGTGGCTGTCGGAATAGGTCGCGATCACAGCCAGATCGGGGCGGGTCTCATTCAGAGCAGTTTCGAAATCCGAATACGCTGGATAATCCGAAAGTTCGGTGTGATCTACGCGCCCGGATCGGTTCACCAGCCCGACGATTTGCGCATCGGGGTGGTGGTGATGGGCCAGCGCATGGCTTAGCCCCATATTGCCCAGACCTGTGATCAGTACACGGGTCATTTGACAGCTCCGGATGTGATGCCACGGATCAGTTGGCGCGAGAAGATGACGTAGAGAACCAGAACCGGCAGGATTGCCATCGACAGGGCGGACAAAACCGCGTTCCAGTCGGTCACGAACTGGCCGATAAAGACCTGACTGCCCAATGTCAGCGTTTTGGTTTCCTCAGCCGGGGCAAGGATCAGCGGGAACCACAGGTCATTCCAGATAGGGATCATGTTGAACACGGCTACAGTTGCCATTGCCGGACGAACCAGTGGCAGGACCAGTCGGAAAAAGATCGTGTATTCCGACAGACCGTCAATGCGACCTGCGTTTTTCAGGTCATCACTGACCTGCCGCATGAATTCAGACAGTATGAATACGGCCAGCGGTAACCCCTGCGCTGTGTAGACAAGGATCAGCGCCCACAGCGTGTTCACCAGCCCGGTCGCCACCATCATCTCAAGGATCGCCACAGTGCCGATGCGGATAGGGATCATGATCCCCAGCGCCAGATAAAGCCCCATGAGCAGGTTGCCTTTGAACTGGTATTCAGACAGCGCATAGGCCGCCATGGCGCCAAGCAGTAGGATGAAGAACAGCGATGCGACCGTGACGATCATCGAGTTCTGGAAGTAGAGGAAGAAATCCCCCTGCTTCATCACCGTCTCGTACCCGATCAGTGAAAAGCTGTCTGCGCTGGGTAGGGCCAGGGGTTCGCGAAAGATCGCGCGGCGGGTTTTGAAGCTGTTGATCAGAATGACAAAGACCGGGAACAGGGCGATCAGCGTATACAGGATCAACGCACCGTGCATCGCGGTGGTGTTGAAGGGATTTTGGCGTGCTTTGTTCATCCGTTCACCCTCACAGTTGATACCGGCGCATCCGGGTCTGGATGCCAAACAGATAGATGCAGACACCCACCAGGATGATGGCAAACATGGCCCCGGCGATGGCTGATCCCATATGGGGATCGCCCAGTTGCAATTGGAAGCCAAAGAAAGTGCGATACATGAATGTACCCAGAATATCTGTCGAGAAATCCGGCCCGGCCAGCGCGCCTTGAGACGCATAGATCAGATCGAACGCGTTGAAATTGCCTACGAAGGTTAGGATCGAGATGATCCCAATCGACGGTAGGATCAGCGGCAGCTTGATTTTCCAAAAGGCCGAGGCCCCGGTGATGCCGTCAATCTCACCTGCCTCAAGGATTTCTTCGGGTATGGTCAACAAGGCGGCATAGATCAGCATCATCGGTATGCCCACGAACTGCCAAACCGAGATCAGCGCCAGCGTGGTCAGGGCGTATTCCTCTTTTCCCAGCCACGGAGCGAACAGGGATTTCAGCCCAATCGCGTCCAGCATCGACGGAGCGATGCCCCAGATCGGCGACAGGATCAATTTCCAGGCGAAGCCGACAATCACAAAGCTGAGGATCGTAGGGATGAAGATCGCCGACCGGTACAAGGCCGCAAATCGAAGCCGTGGGTGGCTGAGAAGCGCGGCCAGTGCGATGCCAATGGGGTTTTGCACCAGCATATGGATCAGGAAAAACCAGAAGTTATTCCCCAGTGCATTCCAGAACTGTTCGGACCAGATCGGGTCAAAGAACAGCGTTCGAAAATTCTGTAGGCCTACGAACACACGGGTCTGATCGACCTCGGTAAACAGCGCCAGACGCAGCGTGTTGAACAGCGGAAAGATCATAACCGCGGTATAGACCAGCACGGCCGGTGCCAGAAACACGACGATATGCCAGCGGAAGCGGGGGCGGTTCATTGGACTGCTTTCAATGGGGTGTCGGGTTTACCCGGGCGATCACCGCCGCCCGGGTATGATTGGGTTTACTGGTGTGGTGCGTACCAGGAGGCGAGACCTTCCTGCAATTCTGCACCCAGATCCTCGGGGGATTTGGCGCCTTTGATGGCGGCAACCGATGCGCCCCAGGTTTCATTTTCAAGGTTCGGTGTACCGCGCGACAGGATTTGATAGGTCGAGCGGATGGTCGATTCACACTCGTCGCGCCAGCCCACGATTTCCTTGGCCAATGGATCTTGCAATTCGACAGGCGTGTTGGAAAGTGGGAAGAAGCCGGGGAGGGCATTGCCGAAAATTTCTGCAAATTCCGGGCTTGCGACCCAGGTCAAGAATGTCTCGGCGGCCTCGGGATGTTCAGTCGCGGCGTTCATGCCGATGCCGATATCGGTGTGGTCCGAAATATAACAGGTGTCGCCAGCGTTACGGACTGGCGGCTTGAATGCACCCATCTCAAAATCGGCCTGTGTGTTGAAGCCCGAGATTTCCCATGAGCCTGCGGGATAGATCGCCGCGCGACCTAGTGTGAAGATGTTCTGACTATCGGGATAGGTCTGTGCCTCATACCCGTCGCCCAGATACTCACCCCAGCGTGCCAATGTGGCATAAGGGGCTGTCCATGCCTCATCGGTAAGCTTTTGCTCACCCGCGATCAGGGCCTGACGGCCTTCCTCGCCCTTCCAGTAGTTCGGGCCGATGTTGTTGTAACCCATAGTGGCGGCTTCCCACTGGTCGTTGGTACCCATTGCCATCGGAATATAGGTGCCATCTTCCCGAATCTTGTCGAGCGCGGCAAAGAACTCATCCTCGGTCGTTGGAACTTCGATCCCAAGTTCAGCAAATGCGTCTTTGTTATATATGAACCCATGAATTACCGAAGCCATCGGAACGCAGAATGTGACCGCGCCATCATCCGTCTGCCAGGCCGATTTTGCCACGTCCGAGAAGTTACTCATCGCATCGACTCCGGACAGATCGGTAAGGTGTCCTGCATCATACAGCGCCAAAGAGGCGTCAAAGGGGCGGCAGGTGATCAGATCACCGGCTGAACCCGCATCCAGTTTCGAGTTCAAAACGGCGTTATACTCTGCCGGTGCTGACGGGGTGAAATCGATCTTGATTCCGGGGTGCTGCGCTTCGAACGCGGGAATGATCTGGTCCTGCCACAGGGTCAGGTCATCATTGCGCCAGCTTTCGATGGTCAGGGTTACGTCTTCGGCATAGGCAGTTGTGGCTATCAGGGTTGTCCCCAATAAGGCCAGCTTAAGGCTTTTATGTTTCATCTCTCTCTCCCGTTATTTAGTTGTTAATCCTTAGCCAATGCTGCGGTCAGAACTCCGTTCGTGGTTCGCAGGCGAGCATCCGCTTGCGCCAACGACAGGTCTTGTGCGGCAATCAGAATGGCGGGTTTTACGTCGCCATGCGCAACGTTCAGTGCGTTTTGCGCCGTTTCTGTATCCACTTCGGCGATGCGGGCGACGATCCCGGCGGCGCGGCCCCGCAGTTTGTCGTTGTCGGCACGTAGATTGACCATCATGCCGCCATGCACATGGCCAAGCTCAACCGCCATAAGCGAAGACAGCATGTTCAGCGCAATCTTCTGCGCTGTTCCAGCGCCCATGCGTGTGGAGCCTGAGATCAGCTCGGGCGGCGTCGCCAACAGGATGGGAATGTCAGCGCCCAGCAGCAAGGGGCTGCCGCCGTTATTGGCGATACTGATCACAGTTGCGCCCTTGGTGCGGGCGATGTTCATGGCAGCCACGGTGTACGGCGTAGAGCCGCTTGCTGAAACCGCAATCACCGTGTCTTTGGCTTGTAAGCTGTCCAAGGCTTGTTCCAACCCTTCGGTCGCATCCTCGGCCCCGCCCGGCATTTCAACCCCGGTGGGCAGGCCACCTGCCATATGTATGCGCAGACGGGCAGGGGGGATCGAGAATGTGCCGCCCAGCTCTTGCGCGTCAGCAGCTGCCATCAGGCCAGATGACCCGGCGGCCACAAAGTGCAATATCCCCTCTGCGCGAATGGTTTCTGCCATGGCCTTGGCGCCCCGGACGATGTTGTCCTCGGCGTCGCGAACGGCTGCGGCAGCTTTGATTTGACCTTCGGCCAACGCGCGAGCCGAAGTGGCCAGATCGCCTGGTGACAGGCGCGCGGCATCAGGGTGTAATTGTTCGGTTGACGGCAGCGCCAAGAGAATCCTCCCACGTTTCCCTAATACAATACCTATCTAATACCACTTGTCTAGAATTTTATTTCTGACTGAGACTTATCGAGGTAATTCATCCGCTTAGTTGGCGATGTGGCCATTCAGCGCTGAATTTGGCCTTTTCTATCGCTGAAAGGTATTATAATGGTATTGCTATGAATGAGTCTCGAGATAATGCTGTGTTGGCCGTTGATGGCGGGGGGACGCGATGCCGCGTCGCCTGTGAAATCGGGGGTGTGGTCCATAGCGTCGAGACCGGAGCGGCCAATGTTTCGACCGATTTTGACAGCGCGCTGGCGCAGATTCGGGCTGGGTTGGATCAATTGTCGCGTCAGATCGAGGTGACCATAGGGGATTTAATCGCTCTGCCTGCTTTTGTGGGACTGGCGGGCGTTACTGATGCCGCGATCGCAGGGCGGTTGCGGGATGCGCTGGGTCTGACCTGCGCGCGGGTCGAAGATGACCGGCCCGCCGCCGTGCGGGGGGCATTGGGCGCGCAGGACGGTTTGATCGCGCATTGCGGCACCGGGTCTTTTCTTGCGGTGCAGGCGGATGGCGCGATGCGTTTTGCCGGAGGTTGGGGTTCGATTCTGGGGGATGAGGCCTCGGCCCAGTGGGTTGGGCGCAGTGCCTTGGCTGAGACGCTGCGTGCATATGATGGCACGCAAGCCGAAACCGATCTGACGCAAATGCTGTTGGCTGACCTTCAGGGCCCGGCTGGTATTGTGCGCTTTGCTAGAACGGCCACGCCCGCACAATTCGGAGTGCTCGCACCTACAGTGACGTCCGCTGCGAAAAAGGGCGATGCGGTTGCCGTACATATTCTACGAGCGGGGGCTGGCTATATCGCGGATACCGCCAAACAGTTGGGCTGGCAGGCGGGTCAGACGATCTGCCTGACCGGTGGGATTGCGGGGCAATATGCGCACTATTTACCTGATGACATGCAATCGGCCATTCGCCCCTCGCTGGGTGAGCCGCTGACCGGGGCCTTGGCCCTTGCGAAGGAGATCCGACATGAACATCTCTGACTTCCTGCGTGCCGATTTGTGGCTGAGCCCGGACAAAGGGCCGCGCTATGTTCAGCTAAGGCACAGGCTGCAAGAGGGGATCGACACCGGCGTGTTGCCTCCGAATTCCTCGCTGCCGTCGGAACGTGAGCTGGTTGAAATCACCGATCTTTCGCGCGTTACCGTTCGTAAAGCGATTCAGGAACTGGTGCAGGAAGGTGTGATCGAACAACGTCAGGGGTCAGGCTCGTTCATTCGCGAACGTGTGGCGCGGGTCGAACAATCGCTGACTCATTTGACCTCGTTCACCGAGGACATGTCGAGTCGCGGTATGCAGACCACCTCAAAATGGTTGGAACGCGGCGTCTTTGCACCTACCCCCGAGGAGGTCCAAGCCCTGAGCCTGAAAGAGGGCGAGCAAATTTCCCGAATCTATCGCCTGCGCGAGGCAAATGGCCGCCCGCTGGCGCTGGAACGTGCTGCGCTGCCGCTGGATATCCTGCCAAACCCGATCGAGGTGACGACCTCGCTCTATGAGGTGCTAGACGGTCTGGGGCGACGACCAGTGCGCGCGGTGCAGAAGATATCGGCCCTTAACCTCGCAGCGCGAGAGGCTGAGTTGCTGGAGGTGCCCGAAGGGGCCGCCGGACTGAACATCGAACGCGTTTCATTTCTTAAAAACGGGCGGGTCGCGGAATTGACCCGATCCCTCTATCGAGGCGACACCTATGACTTTGTCGCCGAATTGCGGCTGTAGCCGGAAAGGCAAGTGAGCATGTCAGAACACAGTTCGAAAATGCGTCAGGAGGTTTTGGAAATCCCCGACGCCGTTGACCGATTGCTAAGCCAGGGTGCCGCCAATATTCAGGATGCGGCAAGGCGGGTGAAAGAGGCCGATCCCCGGTTTCTGATCACAGTGGCGCGGGGGTCGTCGGACCACGCTTGCGCGTATTTGAAATACGCTGCCGAATTGTTGCTGAACCTGCCAGTGGCCTCGGTCGGGCCGTCGGTCAGTTCGATCTATGGGTCTGATCTGCGTGCGGCTGGGGCGGTGTGCCTTTCGGTGTCGCAATCGGGCCAAAGTCCAGACATTGTAGGGATGACCCGAACGCTGAAATCTTCGGGCGGGGTGACGGTTGCGATCACCAACAACACGGCCTCGCGCCTTGCTGAAGTGACGGATGCGGTCTTGCCCCTGCACGCAGGGCCGGAACTGAGTGTCGCTGCGACCAAAACTTTTGTCACCTCGCTTGTGGCGGGGTTGTGGTTGTTGGCTGAAATCAAGGGGGATGGTGATTTGACGGCCGCGATCCGATCCTTGCCCGGTCATTTGGGGCAGGCCGCGCAATGCGATTGGTCGGCGGCGGCTGATGCAATCACCGGCCGGTCACTGTTTACGCTGGGCCGCGGTCCGTCCTTTGCGATGTCCAATGAAGCTGCTCTGAAAATCAAGGAAACCTGCCAGATTCACGCCGAAAGCTATTCGGCGGCCGAGGTTCTGCATGGTCCGGTCTCAATCGTTGAACAGGGGTTTCCCGCCATCGTTTTTGCCGCCGCAGATGCCGCCGAGCAAACGACAGCCGAGGCGGCTGATGCGTTGGCAGGCAAAGGTGCGGCTGTTTTCGCGGCCACTGATAAGGTCACCAAAGCGCATAGCCTACCGGCAACCCGAACCGATCACTGGTTGACTGATCCCATTGCCACGATCACGTCTTTTTACAGCATGGTCGAAGCCGTGGCGCAGGCGCGCGGGATCGACCCAGACACTCCGCGCCATCTGAGAAAGGTGACAGAGACGGTATGACCTCAGACTCCATGACATTTCGCAATGGTGCCCTGTTCGATGGAGAGCGCCTGCATTTTGATCAGGTCATGACCTTTCGCAACGGCGTCCTTGCCGCGCTTGCGGCTGAGGAGACCGCACAGATCGAAGGGCAAGTCATCGACCTGAACGGGGATATCTTGTGCCCCGGCTTCGTCGACCTGCAGGTGAACGGCGGTGGCGGCGCGATGTTCAACGACGACCCCTCGGTTGATTCGATCCGGCAGATCGCCGAAGCGCATCGCCGTCTAGGTGTGGCGTCCTTGCTGCCGACACTAATCACCGACACGCCCGAAAAAACCGAAGCCGCCGTTGCAGCCGCGATAGAGGCGGTTCGCGCGGGGGTTCCGGGTGTGGCTGGGCTGCATCTTGAAGGGCCACACCTGTCGGTGGCGCGAAAGGGGGCGCATGACGGGGCGCTAATTCGCCCGATGGAGGGCGCGGACCTGACCATGCTGATTGCGGCAGCAGAGCAATTGCCGTGCCTGAAGGTGACCCTTGCGCCCGAATCCGTGTCCCTGCAGCAAGTGCAAGCTTTGTCGGACGCCGGGATTCTGGTGTCGCTAGGGCATAGCAATGCAGATTTCGAGACGTGTCAGCGTTATGCCGCGGTGGGCGCGCGCTGCGTCACACACCTTTTCAACGCCATGAGCCAACTGGGCAGCCGCGAACCTGGTCTGGTGGGTGCGGCACTGGCGACGGGAGGGCTGTCGGCGGGGTTGATCGCCGACGGTATCCATGTCCACCCCGAGGTTATCCGCTCGGCCTGGGCTGCCAAGAAAGCGCCCGGCCAGATATTTCTCGTCAGCGATGCAATGGCTGTTGCGGGTACGGATCAGGCCGCGTTCGAGCTGGAGGGTCGCCGGATCACGCGGACGGACGGACGCCTGACACTTGAGGATGGAACGCTGGCCGGGGCCGATTTGGACTTGACCACTGCGATCCGCATTCTGGTCATACATGCTGACGTGCCGCTTAAGGAGGCGCTGGCTGCAGCCACGACCTATCCGGCGTCTCTGATCGGCCAGCCGGTTACGCAACCGCTGCGTGCCGAGTCGATGATCCGGATTTCCTCGGACCTCGAATCCTGTTCTTGGATATGTTCACAGGGTTGAGGGAAGGGCGTCTGTCTCCTGCATTAGAACGCGATTACAGAAATTGATTTCCTGCGCCGAACGGCGCTTGACGACACCAGACGCATCCCTTAAACCGACCTGCGCTGAGCGGGCGTCGTATACTGGCTATTACCTCAGCCTTCCAAGCTGATGAAGCGGGTTCGATTCCCGCCGCCCGCTCCAAATCAGCCCCGAAATTCTGCGTCAAATGGCCCTTACAGGCCGTGAATTGGTGACGCGCTGCTTGACCCCGCCGTCTGCTGCCGCCAAGAAGCGACCACCTGATTGCGAATTTGAACTAAGGGCCACGCATGGCAAGAACCGCCCCAGCCAGTCCAGCACAACAACCCGCACCCGGCGCCAGTGAAGAGCGCGCCCGGTCCAAGAAAATTGGCGTTCTGGCGTCGTTGTGGCCCTTCATGCGCCCCTATCGGATGTTGATGGCCGGGGCGACACTGGCGTTGGTGCTGACGGCAAGCATGACCCTTGCGCTGCCACTGGCCGTGCGCCGTGTGGTTGACAATTTCCGCATCGAAGATGGCGAGTTGTTAGAGTGGTACTTTCTGGCCGCGCTGGGCATCGCCGGGGTTCTGGCCGTGGGCACCGGCCTGCGCTATGCGCTGGTGACCCGGCTGGGCGAACGGGTGGTCGCCGATATCCGCGAGGCCGTGTTCGACCGCGTCATCGGAATGAGCCCCGAATTCTACGAACGTATCATGACCGGCGAGGTCCTGAGCCGGATAACCACCGACACGACGCTGATCCAGTCAGTGCTTGGCTCGTCTGTGTCCATCGCGCTGCGCAACATGTTGTTGTTCTTCGGCGGGCTGGTGTTGATGCTGCTGACATCGGCCAAGCTGACAGGTTTGGTTTTGTTGTTGATCCCGGTGGTGGTGGTGCCGATTTTGGTGCTGGGGCGCCGCCTGCGGGTGATCAGCCGCGAAAATCAGGACTGGATCGCAGCCTCGTCCGGTAATGCAGGTGAGGCACTGAGCGCGGTGCAAACCGTGCAAGCCTTTACTCATGAACAGGCCAGCCGCAAGCAATTCGCGGATATGACGGAAACGTCCTATGTCGTTTCGCTGCGGCGTATTCAGACGCGCGCGGTTCTGACCGTTATCGTCATCTTTTTGGTTTTTTCGGGCATTGTCGGTGTGTTGTGGATGGGCGCAAATGATGTCCGCAACGGCGTGATGACCGAAGGCGTACTGATCCAGTTCGTGATCTATTCGATTATCATGGCGGGTTCTGTGGCGGCCTTGTCTGAAATCTGGAGTGAATTGCAGCGCGCCGCAGGCGCAACTGAACGACTGGTGGAATTGCTGAATGCACAGGACACCGTCACCGATCCGTCCAATCCCAAGACGCTGCCATTACCGGTTCGGGGTGAGATCCGCTTTGACGATGTGACCTTCCGCTATCCGTCACGCCCCGATGTTGTCACGCTGGAACATCTGTCATTGCAGGTTAACCCCGGCGAGACGGTTGCATTTGTCGGCCCCTCGGGAGCGGGGAAGACAACCGTCATCCAGATGATCCAGCGGTTTTATGATCCGGTCTCGGGGCAGGTCAGTCTTGATGGCGTCGATCTACGTGACATC
This sequence comes from Ruegeria sp. BB5, assembly GCF_056539405.1. Taxonomy (NCBI): domain Bacteria; kingdom Pseudomonadati; phylum Pseudomonadota; class Alphaproteobacteria; order Rhodobacterales; family Roseobacteraceae; genus Ruegeria; species Ruegeria sp. BB5. The sequence goes on from NZ_JBQFUX010000001.1 coordinate 179,471, forward strand.
GACCGGGCCGAGTTCCGCCGCCACATGGCGCTGGTGCCTCAGGACCCGATCATCTTTGCCTCTTCAGCGCGTGAAAACATCCGGTTTGGTCGTCTGGACGCCACCAATGCCGAGGTTGAGGCCGCCGCCCGGGCCGCCGCCGCACACGATTTCATTTCGGCCTTGCCCGAAGGTTACGACAGTTTCGTTGGTGAACGGGGTGTGATGCTGTCTGGCGGGCAAAAGCAACGTATCGCCATCGCTCGTGCGATCCTGCGGGACGCGCCGGTACTGCTGTTGGACGAGGCGACCTCGGCGCTGGATGCCGAAAGCGAGCGTGCGGTTCAAGGCGCTGTCGATCAGATGCGCGCCGGGCGCACCACGTTGATCGTGGCGCACCGGCTGGCGACGGTGAAAAAGGCTGACCGGATCGTGGTGATGGAGGCCGGCCGTATCGTGGCGCAGGGCACCCATGACGATCTGGTGGCACAGGACGGCCTGTATGCCAGATTGGCGCGTCTGCAGTTCACCGACGGCATGGCGGCAGAATAAAGTGACGCGGGGGCAGGGCAATTCGCTCCGCAGCGTAATTCTACCTCTTTCCGGGCTTCACAGCTAAGCCCTTTCTTGATCATGCACGGTTTTGCTTCCATCTTGGCGGTGGATACAAAACCCGTGCCGGACACGGGAGAGATAAGGGAGGAGTCATATGGCCTTTGTGGGTTTGGAAGACAAGGCAAGGATGGAGCAGGAAATGCCGTGGGAGGACCGCGATGTTCCGGTCACCTTCCATCAGTTGTTGTCGCGCACGGCAAGCAAGTTCCCCAACAGCAATGCGATCAGTTTTCAGCTTTTGTCCGGGCCGACCGACAAGGCCGAAACGCTGACCTGGTCCGAGCTGCTGGGTAAGGTCAACCAGGCCGCTAACCTGTTCCGCTCGCTCGGGATCGGTGAAAAGGATGTGGTGGCCTACGTGCTGCCCAACAGTAACGAGACGCTGATCACCATGATGGGTGGCGCGGTTGCAGGGATCGTGAACCCTATAAACCCGTTGCTGGAGCCCGAGCAGATAGCCGCGATCCTGCGCGAAACCGGCGCCAAGGTCGTGGTTACGCTGAAATCCTTCCCCAAGGCCGATGTGGCGCAAAAGGTCGAAGAGGCCGTGCGCCATGCGCCCAACGTCAAAACCATTCTTGAGATCGACCTCAACCGCTATTTGACGCCACCGAAATCCTGGCTGGTTCCGCTCCTGCGTCCCAAGATGGGCGACAAGGAACATCTTGCGCATGCGGATTATAAGAGCTTCAACAAGGAACTGGCCAAACAGCCTACTACGCTGACCTTCGAGGACAGCACCGAAGATCGTGTCGCCTGCTATTTCCACACCGGCGGAACCACCGGTATGCCCAAGGTGGCGCAGCATAAATACTCGGGCCTGATCTACAACGGCTGGCTTGGAAACACGCTGTTGTTCTCGGACGAAGACGTGATCATGTGCCCGTTGCCGATGTTCCACGTTTTCGCTGTGCATGTGATCGTGATGGCCGCGGTGTCGTCGGGCGCGCATGTGGTCTTCCCAACCCCTGCCGGGTATCGGGGCGATGGCGTGTTTGATAACTTCTGGAAGTTGATCGAGCGCTGGAAGGTCAGTTTCATCATCACCGTCCCCACCGCGATTGCCGCCAAGATGCAACGCCCGGTGGATGCCGATATCTCAAGCGTGAAAACAGCCTTCTCGGGTTCGGCCCCGCTGCCGGTCGAACTGTTCCGCCGGTTCGAAGAAGCGACGGGTGTGACCATCGTCGAAGGCTATGGACTGACCGAGGCAACCTGTCTGGTGTCGTGCAACCCGGTGGATGGCGAAAAGAAAATCGGATCGATCGGGATTCCATTCCCCTATACGGATGTGAAAATCCTGCAGGACGGGCCGGACGGCCCCAAGGAATGCGGCGCGGATGAGATCGGTGAAATCTGTATCTCGAATCCCGGCGTCTATGCGGGCAACACCTATACCGAGGCGGACAAGAACGTTGATCTGTACCATTTCGACAAGTACCTGCGCACAGGCGATCTGGGTCGGTTTGACGACGATGGGTATCTGTGGATCACGGGCCGCGCCAAGGACCTGATTATTCGCGGCGGCCACAATATCGACCCAGCCGAAATCGAAGAGGCTTTGCTGGGCCACGATGCCGTTGCCTTTGCCGGCGCTATTGGTCAGCCCGACGCGCACTCGGGCGAGGTGCCCTGCGCCTTTGTCGAACTGGTCGACGGGGCCAGTGTGACCGAGAAGGAATTGATGGAGTATTGCGGCGTGCATGTTCACGAACGTGCGGCAAGACCCAAGCACATGACCATTCTGGACGAATTGCCGAAAACCGCCGTGGGTAAGGTCTTTAAACCCGAACTACGCAAGCAGGCAATCACCCGCATCTATAATGGCGCGCTGGAAGAGGCCGGGCTGGACGCGCGCGTCGTATCCGTGCTTGACGACAAAAAGCGCGGGCTTGTCGCGCAGCTTGACGCGAACGGCTGCTCGGACGACGATGTCGGTAAGGTGCTGGGAACGTTTACCCGGCCATGGGAATGGGCTGCCTGACCGGGAGGGACAATGGATTATGAACGTCTGATTGATGAAGAGACTTGGGCGTTCATTAGACGAACGGCTGAAAGCTATCCTGATGACGCTGTCGACCTTTCGATCGAAGATCAGCGCCGCGTCTACAACCGGATGTGTCAGGACTTTCGCCAACCCCGGCCTGTAGGTCTGGATGTGCAGGACAGGTCCGCCAATGGCGTGCCTGTCCGGGTTTACACCGCCGGAGATCCGACCCGAACCGTCGTCTATTTTCATGGCGGCGGTTTCGTCGTTGGTGGGCTGGATAGCCATGATGACGTTTGTGCTGAGATTTGCGTTCAGACCGGGTATCGGGTTGTTGCCGTAGACTATCGCCTGTGCCCCGAACATGTGCACCCGGCACAGTTTCAGGACAGCTGGACCGCAACGAATTGGGTGGTGCAGGAATACGGCGACCCGTTGATTTTGGCCGGTGACAGCGCGGGTGGCAATCTGGCCGCCGCGGTGGCGCAGCATGCACGGGGGCGGCTTGATGGAGTGCTGGGGCAGGTCCTAATTTATCCCGGTCTGGGCGGGGACACATCCACAGGGTCATATATCGAGCACGCCCAGGCACCGCTTTTGACGCTGGAAGAAATTCGGTTCTACGAGAAAGTGCGCTGTGGCGGACCTGCGCCGCAGAACGATCCCACGTTTGCGCCGCTGCAGGATAAAGATTTCTCGGGCCTGCCGCCTACTGTGGTGGTCACCGCCGATTGCGATCCGTTGCGCGACGATGGCCTGGCCTATTGCACTAAGATCACCGAAGCGGGCGGGAGGGCGCATTGGGTGAATGAGCCCGGCCTTGTGCACGGGTACCTGCGGGCGCGCACCTCAGTGAAACGCGCTGCAGACAGTTTTGAACGGATATCAGTTGCGATCGAGGCGCTGGGCCAGCAGATCTGGCCCTACGATTGATCCGTTACTTCAGGAAAGGCTTGGCTTTCATCGTCTCGGCGATCGGTGCGCCCATGCGGTTCAGGATCGTGGGTGCCAGTTGCAGCTGGTCGATCACCGCATCAGCCTTGGGGCCTTCGGCATCGCCGAAATAATACAATGCAGTTTCCTGCTGAAGCGGGCTGCGCCCGCCATGATGGCCACGTTCGTCCTGACCGTGATCGGCGGTCACGATGACCTCATACCCCAGTTGCCGCCAGCGCGGGATGAAAGGGGCCAGCATTTCGTCCATGACAAAACAGGCGTGGTCCATTTCCTCGCAGTCGTGATGAAACCGGTGGCCCATACTGTCCAGCGTGCAAGTGTGCAGGACGCCGTAATCCAGCCCAAAGCGCAGGCACAGATTGGTCAGAGTGCCAAACAGATCAACGTCCGACGGCGTCATCTGGTTCACTTTGCTGTAGCCGGTCATCGAGTGGAACCGGCCATGGTTGATCGTTTTGCTCTCGGGCTCGTCATATTCGACGTCACGGACATAATCGAACGGGTGACGGTTGAAGAATTGCGACCAAAAGCTGTGGGTCACCGCCCCGGTCACGCCGCTCGCTTCGCGGACTTGGCTGAAGACGTCCTTGTGGCTTAGGCGGAAGACGTTGCCGTTGCCGGTACAGCCATGTTCCTGCGGCGTGACGCCGGTGTGGATCGAGGCATAGCAACTGGCCGAGATCGATGGCAGCACCGCGCGATGCTTCCAAACCTGCGCCTCGCCACTGTCGACCCACCCTTCCAGATTGCCGAACAGGCGGCGAAAATTGCGCCACGGAACACCGTCTAGAATGATGAGGAGGAGTTTTCGGTCCATTCCCTGACCCTTTCTTAAAGTCCCTCAGGCGACCCTAGGGGATTCGTTGCATATGGGCTGCCTGTTCCCGCCCCCAATAGCAAAATCCCGACACCTGTCATCAGACAAAGCGCCGGGATTTTCAGTTTTTTCAACCTGTCGCGAACCGGGTCAGTTCCCGGCACTCTCCATCTTGCGATGGGCGACAACCTCTTCCAGCCAACCCAGATGCATCTCGGGCACCGAACTGAGCAGCAGGTCGGTATAATCGTCGAACGGTGGGCTCAGCACCTGGCTTTTGGGACCATAGCGGACCACGCGGCCCTGATACATCACCGCGATGCTGTCGCTGATCGCTCGAACCGTCGCCAGATCGTGGGTGATGAACAGATAGGCCACGTCCTCGATCTTTTGCAGGTCAAGCAACAGCTTGAGGATGCCGTCCGCCACAAGTGGATCAAGCGCCGAGGTGACCTCATCACAGATGATCATCTTAGGCTTGGCCGCCAGCGACCGCGCGATACAGACACGCTGTTTCTGACCACCGGACAGCTCGGCCGGATAGCGATCCATGAACTTTTCGCCCAGCTCGATCTCATCCAGCAGTTCGATGATCCGCTTGCGCTTTTCCGCGCCGCGCATGTTGAAGTAGAACTCCAACGGACGCCCGATGATCGTGCCGACGGTCTGGCGCGGGTTCATCGCCACGTCAGCCATCTGATAGATCATCTGCAACTCGCGCAGGTCTTCGCGGGTGCGGCCTTTCAGATCGCCACTAAGCTTGCGACCGGCAAAGGTGATCTCACCATCGCGCGGCGGCAGCAGGCCGGTGATTACTCGCGCCAGCGTGGACTTGCCCGAACCGGATTCGCCCACAACAGCCAGCGTTTGCCCCGGATGAAGCTCGACATTTACGTTGTGCAGCACATCGAAATTCAACCCTTTGTAGCGCGCGGTGATACCGTCAACGCTCAGCACGGGATCTGGTGTGGGTTTCTTTTCTTCGTGCTCGATCGAGCGGACCGAGACCAGAGCCTGCGTATACTCTTCCTGCGGGTTGTTGATGATCTGGTCGGTATTGCCATACTCGACCGTATTGCCCATCCGCAGCACCATGATGTCGTCACTTACCTGCGCCACGACCGCAAGGTCATGGGTGATGTAAAGCGCGGCAACGCCGGTGTCTGCAATGGCCTCTTTAATGGCCATCAGAACGTCGATCTGAGTCGTCACGTCCAGCGCGGTGGTGGGTTCGTCGAAAACCACCAGATCGGGTTCGGGGCATAGCGCCAACGCCGTCATGCATCGCTGTAGCTGACCGCCTGAAACCTGGTGCGGATAGCGCTCACCGATATTGTCAGGATCGGGCAGGCCCAGCTTGGCAAACAGCTCCCGGGCACGGCCTTCGGCCTCTTTACGGCTGAACTTTTTCTGTTCGACCGCGGCCTCAACCACCTGATCCATGATCTTTTTAGCGGGATTGAAGGAGGCTGCCGCGGATTGGGACACATATGTGACTTCACCCCCGCGCAGCTTGCGGATATCGCCATGCGATGTCTTGAGGATATCGCGCCCGTTGACCCAAACTTCACCACCGGTGATTTCCACGCCACCCCGGCCATAAGCCATCGAGGCCAGGCCGATGGTCGATTTACCGGCACCGGATTCGCCAATTAGCCCCAGCACCTTGCCAGGCGCGAGGTCAAAGCTGACCCCGTGCACGATTTCGATGTCATGGGGTTTTTCACCCGGCGGGTAGACGGTCGCGCCGATTTTGAGGTCGCGGACCTTGAGAAGGGCTTCTGTCATCCCCGGCCTCCTTTCAGCGATGTGGTACGGTTCAGGACCCAGTCAGCCACAAGATTGACCGAGATCGCCAGCGTTGCGATAGCGACAGCTGGATAAAGCGCTGCGCCGATGCCATAGACGATGCCATCCTTGTTTTCCTTCACGATGCCGCCCCAGTCCGCCAGCGGCGGCTGAACGCCCAGACCCAGGAACGACAGGGTCGAGACAAACAGAACCATGAAGATGAACCGCAGGCCCAGTTCCGCAACCAGCGGCGACAGGGCGTTGGGCAGGATTTCACGGAAGATGACCCAGACCTGGCCCTCACCACGTAGGCGCGCGGCCTCGACATAGTCCATGACCGCAATATCCACGGCAACGGCGCGGGCCAGACGATAGACACGGGTGGCGTCCAACAGGCCCATGACAAGGATCAGAACCGGGATTGTCACCGGCACCATGGCCAGAACAACCAGCGCAAAGATCAGTGTCGGGATCGACATGATCAAATCCACCGCGCGCGACATGACCTGATCGGCCCAACCACCCAGCACCGCGGCCAGGAAGCCAAGGATGGACCCGGTCACGAAGCTAAGGATCGTGGCCGCCGTGGCGATAAAGATCGTCGTGCGCCCGCCATAGATCATCCGGCTAAGAAGATCGCGGCCAATGTTGTCGGTACCCAGCCAGAATTGCGAGCTGGACGGCTCCCATACATCTCCCACGACCTCAGCCATGCCATAAGGGGCCAGCAGAGGGGCGAGGAGGGCGATGATGAAGTACAGGGCTGTAAAGGCCAGCCCGATCATTGCAGAGATAGGGATGTTCTTCATTTCGGATGCCTCAGCCTTGGGTTGGCCAGAATGGCAACAATGTCTGCAATCATGTTCAGTCCGATATAGATCGCGGCAAAGATGACGCCGCAGGCCAGAACCACCGGAACGTCACGCTTGGTCACGTGGTCCACAAGGTACTGCCCCATTCCGGGATAGACGAACACCACCTCAACCACGACGACGCCGACGACCAGATAGGCCAGGTTCAGCATCACCACGTTGACGATGGGCGCGACGGCGTTCGGGAAGGCGTGGCGATAGATAACTTGAAAATTGCTCAGACCCTTCAGCTCTGCGGTTTCGACGTATGCAGACTGCATCACGTTCAGGATCGCGGCGCGGGTCATGCGCATCATATGCGCCAGAACAACGAGCGTCAGAACGATAACGGGCAGAGCGATCGAATTCAGCTTTTGCCAAAAGGACATGCTGTCATTGATCATCGCCAGCGGCGAGAACATGCCCAGCTTAACGGCAACGAAATAGACCAGCACGTAACCGATCAGAAACTCGGGGATCGAGATGGTTGTGAGTGTAACCGCTGAAATCAGCTTGTCCGGCCAGCGGTTGCGGTAACGCACGGCCAGCAGGCCCAGAAAGATGGCCAGCGGAACCGATACAACGGCGGCCCAGAAGGCCAGAAACAGCGTGTTGCCCAGACGACTGCCAATAGAGTCAGCAATATCCAGTTTATTGGTCAGGGATTGACCAAGATCACCCTGAACAATGCCGCCCAGCCATTCGAAATAACGGGTCAGGGCGGGCCGGTTGAGGCCCATTTCCTCGCGCAGGTTTGCCAGCGCCTCGGGGGTTGCAGCTTGGCCTAGGACCGCTTGCGCAGCGTCCCCAGGAAGGGCTTCGGTGAGGCCGAATATCAGAGCCGATGCACCGAAGAGAAGCAGGAATCCCAGCGCAAGGCGCTGGGAAACCAATTTAATGATAGGATGCATTATCCGTGGGCCCTATCAGGAGAACCACATCTTGCGCGACATGTTGCCATTCATCATCTCTTGGGTCGGATCGTTTTCCCAACCTTCCAGCTGATTAGTGACGCCTTCGACAAAGTCATTGAACATTGGGCAGATCAGGCCGCCTTGGTCACGGACCATCATGCCCATCTTGCTGTAGATGTCCTTGCGTTTGTCGTTGTCCAACTCAGCGCGCGCTGCAAACAACATCTCGTCGAATTCTGGAACCTTGAAACGGGTATCGTTCCAATCAGCACTAGACAGATAAGCGGTTGAGTACATCTGATCCTGCACCGGACGACCGCCCCAGTAGGAAGCACAGAAGGGCTGCACGTTCCAGACTTCGGACCAGTAGCCATCGTTGGGCTCGCGCTTGATTTCCAGTGGGATACCGGCCTGTGCTGCTGTTTGCTGGAACAGGGCCGCAGCATCCACGGCACCTGGGAAGGCGCCATCTGCAACGCGCAGGACGATCGGCGAACCGTCATGGCCCGACTTCTTGTAATGCTCAGCCGCTTTCTCAAGGCTGAACTCGCGCTGAGGAATTGACCCATCAAACAGCGGGTATGCTGCGTTAACAGGCATATCGTTGCCAACTGTGCCGTACCCGCGCAGAACCTTGTCGACCAAGTCCTGACGGTCAATGGCGTGTTTCAGTGCCAGACGTAGTTCGTTGTTGTCGAACGGCGCGGTGTCGCAGTGCATGATGAACACATAGTGCCCGCGTCCCGCCGTCGAATGCACGGTCAAATTCGGTGCGCGACCCAGCAAGTCAGCAACCTTCGGCTCAACGCGGTTGATCGCGTGAACCTGCCCACCCTGAAGAGCCGCCGTTCTGGCAGTCGCATCGTTGATGACAATTACTTCGACGCTGTCGAAATTTCCGAAGTCGGGATTCCAGTGGTTTTCAAACTTCGTGTACAGGTGACGTACACCGGGCTCATCCACTTCTACCTTGTATGGTCCAGTGCCGATACCCGCACCTGGGTTCTCCATACCGCCGTCTGGCTGAATGATCAGGTGATAGTCGGCCATTAGATAGGGAAGGTCGGCGTTTGGTTCTGTCAGGGTGACTTGGAAGTTATCGCCATCGGCCTTCATCGACTCGATGCCTTTCATGATGCCCAGAGCACCGGACTTCGAATCTTCGTTTGAGTGGCGCTCCATGGTCTTCAGTACGTCTTCACTGGTCATGGTCTTGCCGTTGTGGAATTCGACGCCCTGACGCAGTTTGAAGGTCCAGACTTTGGCATCCGCGCTGCCTTCTACGCTTTCTGCCAGACGAGGTTCGATCGAACCGTCGGGTGCAACCTCTACCAGCTGGTCACCAAATTGCTTGCCGTTCTGGAATGGCACCGAGCTTGCATAGGTTGCTGGGTCAAGCGAGTTGGTGGATTCACCGCCCTGAAGACCGAACTTCAGATCACCGCCTTTTTTCGGGCCTGCCGCACGCGCGGCATCTGCAAACATGGTGCTTGCCATCGCTGCGGTGACACCCAGAGCCGCCGCTTTCCCCATGAATTCGCGGCGGGTCAGCTTGCCCGCTGTGACCTGCTTGGTCATGTGAGTGAGTTGTTCGTTCATTCAAAGATCTCCCAGTTGATTGGATTATTAGCCCTTTGCGGGCTTTTTATTGACGCATGAGTCAAAGTAGGCGCATTTCGGTCAGCCGAGCAAGGGTAAATGTCTGACTCAATCCGGCGAATGATTTATATTTGATCGCGTGAAATGGTATCTTCCACCTGCTTTGTTGATAGCAAGCATTCACCATCAAAGGCATTCATTTCTGCCAAGGGGTAGAATGTCGGTTCTTCTTCCTGCATTTCGCATGACGTCCCTGTTCTCAAATCGATACCAATCCGACTGATTTCCTGCCTGCGGCGGCATTATTCATGGCTTTGATTGCCCCGAACATTTCCCAGACCGAGCAGCGCCACCAATTGTTGTCTAGCGCTTGGCGGGTGTAAACTTCTCTTATCAGGTCTTCGCTGCTGTAATTGCCGCGCATATCCAAACGAATGCGACCACAGCCGTGTTCCGCGAACCGCAAAGGGGCCAGCGTATCCCATATCGAGACGCCGTCGCGTTTCTCAAAAAGCAGAATGCCAAAAATGGCGGGGGCAGAGGTTTTCAGAGCATCCGAGGGGCGGGACACGCGGGCCGACCGGCGACAATCATCGCGCATACTAGTGCCTACGTTGGAAAGGTCTTGCATGATGTGTAGCGCGTTTGAGGGCGGCGTCATTCAGATATTGTCCGGGTGTTTTATAACCCGGGCAGTTCGAAAACCGTCAAATCATGTGCGGATCGCGACAAGCAAGTCCATCACGTTTGTTCCGGTCGGACCCGTCACCAGCAAGGCGCCCACGCGATCCAGATAGCTGCCGCTGTCTGCCTGTTGTAACGCCAACTCGGCGCTGTCGCCCCAAGTGGTGCCGTCGACGACAGCTCCGGCGGCTTGCGTCGGCCCGTCTGTGCCGTCGGTGCCGCCGACTACCACCGTGAATCCGTCGCACCCTGCAATCTCGCGCGCGAGTGCCAGTGCCAGCGCCTGATTGCGCCCGCCGCGCCCCGGATTGTCAGGTAGTACGACGGTTGGTTCACCGCCGAAGATCAATGCCCCTTTAGGCATGGTGCGGATACGTTCGCCAAGCGCTTCGGCAATTTTCAGGAAATCATCGTGCAGGCATTCTTCGTTGGCGTGTACCGGGATGCCGTCGTCTTTTGCCAATTCAGCAGCGGCTGCGCGGGCGTGGGCGTTTGAAGCCACGATTTGAGTCATCGCCGCAAAATCAACCTTACCCGGCAGCGCTCCGATGCCCGACCCGACAACATTCAGATCATCGCCCGGTACATCCGAAATCGCCAGAACGGTCGCCCTGTCGCCCTGGAAATGGGACAGCAATCCGCCCCCCTTGATCCGCGACAGTTTGCGCCGTTCCGCATTCATCGTGGTGATGTCCAGCCCTTCGGACAACAGCTTTTTGTTCAGCTGTTCCAGATCATCCAGTGTCTTACCCGGCAGCAAATCCTCGGCCAGCGAGGATGCCCCGCCCGAAACCAGCAACAACAAATGCGAGCCCGGCTTCATTACCTCAACCGCCTCGCGCAATGCCTGACCTCCCTGAAGGCTGCGCGCGTCCGGAACGGGGTGCGAGGCTTCGATCACAGTCACATAATCCGGCAGATCAAGTCCGTGGTCGTCCTTGGTGACAACCAGCGTCGGGCGCGGGCCGAAATGTTCCAGCGCCGCGCGCGCCATGGACGCGGCGGGTTTGCCGACAGCCAGTATCTGATCGGGTTCGGGGATGTCCTGCAAAACCTTGCTGGTTGCTACGTGGCCGCCCACAGCGTCGACCCCGGCTTGCCAGACGCGAATTGCCTGTTCTTTCCTGTCCATCAGCTTTCCATCCAAATCGTGACGGGCCCGTCATTGACCAGTTCCACGGCCATATCGGCACCGAATTGTCCGGTCTCTACCGGCACACCATGGGCCTGCAACCGCTGGGCAAAGACCTCATACAAATGTTTGCCGACATCCGGTGCGGCGGCTTCGGAAAAACCGGGCCTGTTGCCGCGAGACGTATCGGCTGCAAGTGTGAACTGGCTGATCACCAGCGCGGACCCTTCGATATCTTTCACCGATCGGTTCATTTTACCGGCATCATCTTTGAAGATACGCAGCTTGGAGACCTTGGCGGCAAACTGATCTGCCTTGGCTTCGTCATCGTCCTGCATGGCACAGATCAAAATCATCAACCCCGGTCCGGTCTGACCGATCACCTGACCGTCGACCGAGACGTTGGCACGTGAAACTCGTTGTAGAACAGCGCGCAAAATCGTTCTCCGCTTGGTGTGCTTGTCATCCGACCCAGTTTACGATCTCACTCAGATCGGCGCGGTCGGTGCGAAAGCCGTTGGCGGGATGATCTGTATCCGCATAGCCAAAGGAAATCGCGCATAAAATCAACCGGTCTTCCGGGATATCGAAATACCTGCGCAGGAACGGGCTGTAGGTGGCAAGTGCGGCCTGCGGGATTGTGGCGATGCCAAGCGCCTGCGCGGCCAGTGAAAATGCGGTGATGAACCCGCCGCAATCCAGCGCGCCATAGGTACCAAGCTCAGCCGGGCTTGTGACGATGGCGCAATGGGGTGCCCCGAACAGAGAGAAATTCTGCATCATCTGCCGGGCCGAAGCATCGCGGTCACCGCGCTCAACCCCGACAGCCTCGTACAAAGTCCAACCACAGGTTCGACGGCGATCTTGGTATACACCGGAATAAGAGGTTGGAAAGGGAATGTCGGGGCAGGGGGTGCCCGTTGCGGCCTCGGCCTGTATTGCCGTGCGAAACCGGTCTGTTTCTGCGCCGCTGGTGATAGTGACGTGCCAGGGTTGAGCGTTGCACCAGCTAGGCACACGCGCGGCGCTGTTCAGGATTTGTTTGATCTGATCCTTGGGCACCGGATCGGGGCGAAAGGCCCGGCAGGAATACCGGGAGGCCAGCAACCGGTTCAGATTGGATAGTGTCACTCTGGCCTCTCCCCTTAGGCGTCGACGCCGTGGAGGATGGCGTCACGCAGCGGGAAGTTCAAGCGCTAACATCGACTGATTTCTTGGCTTGCCGACAGTTCTATCATTGTTGGCCGGTTGCCATCAGATACCCGACGCCTGCCGCCACAAGCAGACCCAGAATAACGGCAAGGGTGATCTTGATGGCGGACCAGGGGCGCTCTCCCTGAACGCGGCCCGTGCGTCCGTTCACGACGAACCGATAGGTCTGCCCACGGTATTTGTAGGCCGCCATCCAGACCGGCAGCAGAATATGCTTGAAGGTCACGTTTCGCACATCGGTGTCAATTGCGTGTATCCGCTGACGGTCGCCACCGATATCAAAGCGCACGTCGCGTTCGATCACCCGCGCCATGTATCCGCGGGCCTCGGTGTAACCCTCCTGCAGTTCCACGGTGTAGGCCTCGGCCCGGAAGCCGGCCAGATATTCTGGCTGATAAGGTTCCAACGCCGGCAGGTCCCAGGGCTCCAATGCGTCGGTATAGCTTTTGGGCAAAGACTGTGATGCCAACACCAACACGTCGTCAAAGAATCGCGCGACCCGCCCGGATTTCGGAGACCACCGCACCTTGGGCACTTGCTGTTGCACGCGCTTGCCGTCGCGCATGACGGTGCGGGTCTCGTAATAAACAACGCCCCGCTCACCGCGATAATTGGACGTAGTGTCCGCATCAAAAGTCCAATACGGCACATAGATGCCCTGCATTTTGCGACCTTTGCGGGCATATTCTTTCAACCCGTTGGGCGCGAACCAGAGCCGTCCCAGCCAATCCCCCATCGCCTTGTGCGCCGTGCGTTCATCCAGCGCAAAGGGCAGCACACCGCGCGGTTTGATATGCCGGTTGACGCCGGTATCCGTTACTACGGGCGTCGCGCAGAACGGGCATTCGGCGGCATGGGTGGCGGGGTCGAACTCGACCTGAGCCGCGCAATTGGGGCAGGACAGAACACGCGTTTCCTCGATCTCGCTGTCCGGAAGCTGTTCCGCGATGGCGGCGTTGAAATCCAGTTCTTTCAAACTGGCACCGCCCCAGGGGCCTGCGCCAATCGCTTCGGAATGCCCGCAATGGTCACAGGTCAGGCTGCCATCGCCGGGGTTGAATCGGTAGTCTGAGCCGCATTGCTCGCAGGGAAATCTGTGTTCTTCGTTCATCGTGTAGCCTTATTCTTACGCCGGTGACTGGCGCATTAGGCTCCAGGCGGTGGCGGCGGCAGGATGGTGAACAGCTGCGCCAGTTCCTGCACGTCTCCGGCCGTTTTCCAACCGTCCTGACCGGCGGTCCAGACATGGGTGTCGCGGGTGATCTCTCCGTCCGTTGCCATACGTCCCATCTTGGCTTTCGAGAACGGCCCACTGGTCTGCCCGTCCACCGCGATGTGCCACACATGTTCGACCGGGGGCGGAGGCGGCGGCGCGGCATGTGCTGCCGGTTGCGGTGCAGCGGGGGCGGAACTGCCCCACGGGCCGCTGGGTTGACCCGCTGCCATGTTCGACATTTGTTGGGCCATCGCCATTCCCATACCCATGCCAAGCCCGGCGCCCATGCCGCCGCCTTGACCGGGGTTGTTGGCCGCGGCTGTCATCGCCTCGGCGGCGGAATACTGAGTGAATTTGCCAAGATCGCCCGCCAACCCCATTGAGGTCCGTTTGTCCAGGGCCGCCTCAACTGCAGGCGGAAGTGAGATGTTTTCGATGTAGAATTCCGGCATCTCCAGACCGTAGCCATCCAGCACTGGGGAAACCTCGGCTGCAATCAGCTTGCCCAGATCGGCAGTGTTTGCGGCCATGTCCAGAACCGGAATGCCTGATCCGGCGATCACTCGGCTGAATTCCTGCACGATGATGTTGCGGATCTGAAAGCTGATCTCATCCATCGTGAATTCACCGTCGGTGCCAACGATCTCGATCAGGAACTTCGCGGCATCCTTTACCCGTACTGTATAAGTACCAAAAGCCCGGATGCGCGTCGGGCCGAATTCGGGATCCCGCAGCATGATCGGGTTCTTGGTGCCCCATTTCAGGTCATTGAACCGGGTCGTATTGACGAAATAGATCTCGGACTTGAAGGGCGACTGAAAGCCATGATCCCAGTGCTGCAAGGTCGTCATGATCGGCATATTGTTGGTCTCAAGCATATAGAGACCCGGCGTGAACACATCCGCCAACTGCCCTTCATGCACGAACACGGCGGCTTGACCTTCGCGCACCGTCAGCTTAGCGCCGTACTTGATTTCATGGCCCTCACGCTCGAACCGCCAGACCATCGTATCTCGGGTGTCGTCGACCCAGTGAATGACATCAATAAATTCTCCGGTCAGAAAATCGAAAATACCCATTTGGGGTCTCCTTTCCTTGGGCTCAGAGCTGCTGGCCCATCAATTCGCGTGCAATGATCCGCACCACGGGGCGGGCGTCATCCGCCGTCACCCCGGGCTGAAGGCGCGGGTCGTAAAGCATGGTCAGTAGTTTTTCGTCATGGCTGGTCAGCAGCGCAAACTCATCATCGTCGTTGAAAATCGAAGGCCGCGCTGCGGGGCTGTCGTTTGGAAGGCCAAGTCCCTGCGCAATTTCTTCGTGGATGCAACTCAACCGCAGCAGATTGGGTAGTTCTGCACGTATGTAAGCTACGGCACGGATTACGGTATTGGTGTCCTCTTGGCCGGAAAACGTAAAGACAAAACAATAAAACGGCTGGTCCAGCGTCCTCAGCAAATTCAACCTGTCGTCAGGGATACCCGGAACAAGTGATTTTAATCTATCCTGAGCGTAAGCCACGTCGTCCTGACCTGCTATGAAAACAAGAAAGTTCCCGTCACCATTTACACTTCGAACGTTGTGCCCGGTCGCTTTTTGCAGCCGTTTGGCATAGTTTTGAATGGTTTGCCGATCAGCTTCGCGGCTTTCCATAGAAACGCTCGGACCAAACTCAGTCCTGATGCGGATCGGGCTCTTCCAGCGATTTAACTTAATCTCGCTCGGGCCGCTGACAAATGCGGCGGATTTGCCGGAGTGTTCGTTGATGAAAGCAATTTTGCCAAAATTGCGGGCTAAATCATCAGCGTCATACGGTGTGTCAGGGCCTCCTCCGTCCGTTCGCAGCAAACCGCGGGTTAGCAGATCCCTCTCGACCCGCTGATAGAACCGGGCCAGGTCCTGACTGGCAGCGGATGGGGGGACATAGGCATTGGCGGCAGGCGCCAGTGCCTCTGGGCGCGGTTGCGGAACGACAGAGGATGTCAGCGTTTCATCGCAATTGGCCAGAGCCAATAGCAATAGAAAGCCCATGACCGGCTTCAGATATCCCGAAAACCGCACCCTTCGCCCGCCGTCAACCCGGTACTGCCGTACCGGCATTGTCGCCAATACCATCCTTGCGGGCTTTGGCCGCGGCCAGCGTATCGCGCAGTTCGGCCTCCATCTTCTGAAGCTCTTGCTCGGCGGCGGCACGCTTGGCCTTGCCCTCGTCGGCAATGGCCAGACTTTCATTGATGGTGCCGATCAGGTCGGCATTGGCTTGTTTGACCGCTTCGATATCGAACACGCCGCGTTCCATTTCCTCGCGGATCATCTTGTTCGATTCACGCAGGTTCGCAGCATTCGAAGTCAGCAATTCGTTGGTCAGGTCATTTGCATCGCGCACGGCCGAGGCGGCCTCGGCGCTGCGTTGGATGGTCACGGCTTGGGCCAGCTGGGTTTCCCACAGTGGTACAGTATTAACCAGCGTCGAGTTGATCTTGGTCACCAACGACTTGTCGTTCTCCTGAACCAACCGGATCGAGGGCAACGATTGCATTGTCACCTGCCGCGTCAGTTTCAAGTCATGCACGCGGCGTTCCAGATCGTCCCGCGCGGCGCGCATGTCGCGCAACTCCTGCGCTTTCATCACTTGTTGATCCTCGGGTGCAGCCTGAACCTCAGCCTCTTTTTCAGGGATATCCTGGCTGTCCAGTTCAGTCAGCTTTTCCTCGCCCGCCGCGATATAAAGCGCCAGCTCATCGTAGAAACCAAGGGTCTTTTCATACAGCAAGTCCAGTGACTTGATATCTTTCAACAGCGTGTGTTCATGACCCAGCAAGTCGTCAGTGATCCTGTCGATCTGGCTCTGAACTTCTTCGTATTGTGCGGTAAACTTGGCGAAGGGCGCAGCTTTGCCGATCAGCTTTTCCCACCAGCTGCGTTCACGGCGCACATCCAGTTCACTGACCGAAAAGCCCCGGATCGAGGTGACGATATCGCGCAGGCTGTCACCAGCGGGCCCCACATCCTTGTTGCGCACATCTGCCAGCATGGCCTGGCTGATTTCCTGCAATTCTGCCTGAGCGGACGAACCGAATGATACGATCGAATTCGTGTTGCTCATATCCAGCTCGTCCATGCGTTTGCGGATTTCAGCGCCGACAGGGTCGTCTGCATCTTCCAGCGAGATGACTTCGGTCGTGGGTTCAGGCAACGCAACGGCGGTTACTTCCTGTACCAGCGTTTCCGCTTCGACCGCCTTGTTCTTGATCTCATCGGACATGGGGTAATCCTTTCTCAAAAAATGGGCCGGTTAGTCCAACCGGACGCCTTCGCGCTGCAGCCGTTCGCGCAACACGTCAATTTCGACCGTCAGATCACTACGGTCATCCAACAACATCTTGCGGGTGCGGGCCGCGAAATTCTGTTCCAGATCGTCCAGCAGGGACGAATAATCAGCCAATGCCTGAGCATCCCGCGTGCGGGCATAAACATCGGCAAATTTCACCGTCGCATCACGGGCACCCTGTAGGTAGACGGTCAGGTATTTGCGGGCACCGGCCAGATCGCGTGGGTCTTCTTCGACCGTGCGAAACAGATCGCGGGCGGTGTCCTGAAACCGTTCGACACGCGCCTCGATCCGGCGGTCGCCCGCACGTTTGATGGCATCGGTCATCTCTGTCAGATGGGTTTCGGCATCTTCAACCACACGGGCCACGCGGTCTTGCTGAAAGGTATCGATCCCTTCCATGCCCTTGTCTTTCATCGGGTCCAGACCGAAGGACACGGAATGCAGGACCGTTGCTACCACCCCGAACAGGATCGGGGCCAGCAGGCCGACCTGAGCAGCAGTTTCGGCATCCAGGTATTCCGTCCGGTACGCGGCCACAGCGACACCAATACCGGTCAACACGCTAGCGAAAATCTTGCGTGGAAAGGCCGGGCGTCGCGCGGTGCGACGTGTGTTAAATTCGGCCTCGGCGCGCAACCCTTCGCGCAACAGAAAGGCAGCGGCGGTCAGCAGGCCAGCGGCGATCAGCCCGATCGTCATCCCGACTGCACCGTCGTTTAGCGACAGAAACACCAGAGGAATGGCAGGCAGAAACAGGATATTGGCCCGTGCGCCCGCCGGTTCGACACGCGCGCCATGAAATTGCCCGCGCTGCGGTTGGTCGTCGTCAGAGCTGCCGCCTTCGGGGCTGAATTTTCCGCCATACCGCTTAGCCATGCGCTACAGGCCCCCCAGCACGCCGGTGCAAACACCAAACATCAGCACAAGAAGGGCCGCATAGGCCAGTTTTTGCACTCCGGTCCCTGACATGGCGTTCCCCCGTGGAATAACTTACGGAAAATTTAGGCGATACGTGGGCTTGGCGCTAGGGGGAAGGTTGCTAAACCCGCGTCACTTGCGAGATTTCTTGCCGACCGGCGGTCGTTTTCGTTGCGGACGAGCAGGGCGTTTGGGTTTGGTTTCGGGCTCAGCGTCCAGCCCCAGTTGGTCGCGCATAACGCGGCGGCGGATCTCTTCAACCTCGCCGGGTTTCAGACTGCCCAGCTGGAACGGTCCGTAAGATACCCGTAGCAGGCGGTTCACGGCATAGCCGATATCCTCCATTGCGCGGCGAATCTCACGGTTCTTGCCTTCGCGCAGGCCGATGGTCAGCCATGCGTTTGCGCCTTGCTGGCGGTCCAGAGACACGTCCATCGGCAGAAAGCGTTCTCCGTCGATCACAAGCCCCCTGCGCAGCGGTGCAAAGTCTTCGTCCTTGGGGCGGCCATTCACACGAACGCGGTATTTGCGCAGCCAACCGGTCGAAGGCAGCTCAAGCTTGCGTTTGATGCCGCCGTCATTGGTCAGCAGCAGCAACCCTTCGGAATTCAGGTCCAGCCGCCCCACGCTCATGACGCGGGGCATGTCCTCGGGCAGGTTGTCGAAAATGGTGGCGCGGCCTTTTTCGTCGCGGGTCGTTGTCACCAGACCGGACGGCTTGTGATACAGCCACAGACGCGAGGGTTCAGGTTCCGACACAGGTTTGCCGTCGACGACGATCTTGTCTTTGGCGGTCACGTTTAGGGCTGGGCTATCAATAAGCTTGCCATTCACTGCCACGCGGCCAGCTTCGATCATGCGTTCCGCTTCACGGCGCGAGGCAACGCCCGCGCGGGCCAGCACTTTGGCGATCCGGTCGCCGGGAGGAGGGGTTTTTGTCATCCGCAGCCCATAGCGCATCCCGCCCGCTTGCGAAAGACAGGTTTCTGATGCAGTCAGAGGCATGACGTTCAAATCACATATGGATAAGGCGTTGGTCGAGGCGCGCGCTGCGGCAGATCGCGGAGAGGTTCCGGTTGGGGCTGTAATTGTCGCGCCTGACGGCCGGATCGTGGCTGCGGCGGGCAACCGAACACGCGAAATGAACGACCCCACTGCCCATGCCGAGATTCTGGCCCTGCGCACAGCCTGCGCCGAGGCCGGGTCCGAACGGCTGCCGGATCATGACCTTTACGTCACGCTGGAACCCTGCGCCATGTGCGCGGCAGCTTTGGCCGCGGCGCGTATCCGGCGCATTTATTATGGGGCTGCCGATCCGAAATCTGGCGGTGTGGCACATGGCGCGCGGGTTTTCACCCACACACAGGCGCACCATGTCCCCGAGATTTACGACGGCATCGCAGCTCAAGAAGCCGCCGATCTTCTGAGAGCCTTCTTCGCTGCACGCCGTGATATTAAAGAGTGATAGGTTTCATCAACTCAGGTTCGATCACGTCCACCCCCGGCAACCCATCAATCAGCGCCTGAGCAGACTGTTCCAGAATTGGGAAAGTTTTGTAGTGACAGGGAATCACCGTCTTGAAGTTGAAATACCGTCTGGCCGCATAGGCCGTGCCCTTCATGTCCATGGTGAAATGTCCGCCTGCTGACAGGATGCCGATGTCGGGCTTGTAGTAATCGCCCATCCACTCCATATCCGCCATGATGTCGGTGTCCCCTGACACGTAAAGCATGTGATCTTCCGAGGCTATCATGAAGCCGACCTCGCTGCCTCCGGTCCGCAGGCCGTCCGGCGTTGAAAAGGTCGAGCTGTGCGAGGCAGGCACCATGGATACCTTGACCCCGTTCAAATCCACTGCACCGCCTTTGTTGAAGCCGACGGTTTCCAGCCCTTCGGTCTCGCTCCAATACCCCATCAGGTCGTATTGGCCGACCACGGGAACCTTCAGATGCTTGGCCAGCGACACCACGTCAGCGACGTGATCGAAATGTGTGTGCGTCAGCAGAATGTGCGTCGCACCATCCAGCGCATTGTCATGGTGGTCCTCGGACAACACCGGGTTACCGGTCAGCCACGGGTCGATCAACAGCACCTGCCCGCCGGTTTCAATACGGAAACTGCCGTGGCCCAGCCAGATGATATTCATTGAAAAAATCCTCCTGATCATACTGTTGGCATCAACCTAGCATCGGCTATGTAAAAGTGCATGGACTGGTTTCAGGAAATTGACGGCTATTGTGAGCGTCTGTCGCCCGCCTATTGGGCCGAGCCGATCAACGCTGTAACAAACGCGGCGTTTCTGATCGCGGCGTTTGTTATGTGGCGGCGCGTTCGGGGGCGGGGGATGCCGCTGGCAATGGCGCTTGTGGTAGTTCTGGCCACCATCGGTGTTGGCAGTTTTCTGTTCCATACCCATGCGCAGATCTGGGCGGCCATGGCGGATGTCATGCCGATCCTTCTGTACATTCTGGTCTATATCTTTGCCATCAACCGGGATGTCTGGCGGTTTAGACCGATGATCGCGGCAATCTTGACGGCCCTGTTCATACCTTACGCGGCGCTGACCGTGCCCGTGTTTCAGCTTGTTCCGGGGCTGGGCGGATCAGCGGCTTACGCTCCGGTTCCGCTGCTGATCCTGATTTATGCATTCCTGCTGCGCAATCGGGCGCCGGATACAGCGCAGGGACTGGCCATCGGGGCGGTGATCCTTATCGTCTCGATTGCATTTCGTGCGCTCGATGACCCCATTTGTGCGCAGGTGCCGCTGGGCACGCATTTCATGTGGCACATCCTGAACGCCACCATGCTGGGATGGATGATCGAGGTCTATCGTAGGCATCTGGCGCGCGTGTCTCAGACCTGAAACGCGGCGGCCAGATGTTCCGGGAGGTTAAATTCGGACAGCACCCGCGCCCGTCCGTCGCCTGACATCTTGCGCGCGGTTTTCTCCACAATGCGTTGAATTTTCTCGGCCGAGTGTTTTTCCGCGAAAGGCGCGAAATACCACTTGAGGAAAACGAAACAGATGACATCTTCTAGCGCCTGAACCTCGTCATCGCGCTTGATGCCCTGTTTGCGCAGCATGCGACCGGCGGATTCGGCCTCGTCTTTGCTGTATCCAGCTTGCTCCATCAGCCCCATGACAATCTCGGCGTGATGTTCAGCCTGTGCCTTGCGCCAGGTCAAGTATCCGGTTCGGCCTTCGGGGTATTCGCTGCGAGCCAGCTTCCAGCGTTCCACATGCTGACCGCGTGCCGCGATCTGCAATGGGTCCGACGCGTCTGGAAACAGCCGGTCCAACTCGGTGCTCATCCTCTGGCCGTATAGCAGGGCAGCGGGTTGGCCATCTTCGATTGTGGGGTCTTGCCTGTTGGCCGCATCTATTGCGTCCAGAACCGCTTGCTTGCGTGCGCTCATCTTCCGCTCCGTTGGGTTTCGCCGGATTTACGATGCAATCCGACCGGTTAGTTCGCACCATCGTAGCGGTTGGTTTCATCGGATGCAGCAGTCAATTGCATCCTGGCCGGGCCAGTCGGGGGATTCTGGCCCGGCGGCAAAAGGCACCTTATTTGCCGACTTTGGCGCTATCCTGTGTCACCGTCTCGGGCGAGGGGGTCGGGAACGAGACGTCGGGGATCAGGGTTTGCGTCGTAGGGCCGAAGGCCATGGCGGGGGTGCTCAGAATGGTTGCGGTCAAAAGGGCTGCGGTAATGAAGGTTTTCATTTTCTTTCTCCGGTTTCTGGCTGTGCCATGGATCATGAGGTGAACAGTTTGGTTCACTTTTTCAAGGCGAAAACTGAACTAATTGGTTTACTTTTGCGTATACTGGTTATTCAGTTTTGAATGGCTGGACGCGCCGACGACGGAAACAGCGTCACATCCACTCTTCGGCGGACTTGCGACCCGGGCATCAGACGGGTAAATGCCCCCTAACGCATATGAGGTTTTCCGATGTCGATTGACCAAAGCACCGCCGCCAAGGTGGCCAAACTGGCCCGGATCAAGGTCGAGGATGACGCGCTGCCCGCGCTGGCATCCGAGTTCAACACCATTCTTGGGTTCATCGAGCAACTGAATGAGGTCGATGTCGAAGGCGTCGAGCCGATGGTCTCGGTCGAGCCGATGCGCCTTAAACGTCGCGAGGATGTGGTCACCGACGGCAATCAGCAGGCCAAGGTTCTGGCCAATGCCCCCGACGCACGCGAAGGCTTTTTTGCAGTCCCCAAAGTGGTGGAGTAAGACATGAGCGATCTGAACAAACTTGGCCTGGCCGAGGCCCGCGACGCGCTGCGTAAGGGTGATGTGACCTCGGTCGAGCTGACCGAAACCTGCCTTAAGGCTATTGATGACGCGGACGCGCTGAACGCTTTTGTCCATAAAACGCCCGAGATTGCGTTGGAACGCGCCAAAGCGGCGGATGAGCGGATCAAGGGTGGCGACGCGCCGTCAATGTGTGGTCTGCCGATTGGTATCAAGGACCTGTTCTGCACCAAGGGCGTGCCTTCGCAGGCCGCGTCAAAGATTCTGGATGGCTTCAAGCCTGAATACGAATCCACCGTGTCGCAGCAACTGGCCGATGCGGGTGCCGTGATGCTGGGCAAGCTGAACATGGACGAATTCGCCATGGGCTCGTCCAACGAGACATCCGTCTATGGCAACGCGGTAAGCCCCTGGCGCCGTGGTAATGATGACGCGCAGCTGACACCAGGTGGCTCGTCGGGCGGCTCCGCTTCGGCCGTTGCTGCCGACCTGTGTCTGGCCGCAACCGGCACCGATACCGGCGGTTCGATTCGTCAGCCTGCTGCCTTTGTTGGCATCACCGGTATCAAGCCGACTTATGGTCGTTGTTCGCGCTGGGGTATCGTGGCCTTTGCATCCTCGCTGGATCAGGCCGGTCCGATGACCAAGAACGTACGTGATGCGGCGATCATGTTGGAAACCATGTGCGGTCACGACGCCAAGGATTCGACAAGCGCCGAATTGGCCGTTCCGAATTTCGAGGCGATGCTGACGGGTGACATCAAAGGCAAGAAAATCGGTATCCCAAAAGAGTACCGCATGGATGGCATGCCCGCCGAGATCGAAAAGCTGTGGTCTGAAGGGGCCGAAATGCTGAAAGCGGCAGGGGCCGAGATCGTCGATATCTCGCTGCCGCACACCAAATACGCGCTGCCTGCGTACTACGTGATCGCACCGGCTGAGGCCTCGTCGAACCTCGCGCGCTATGACGGTGTCCGCTATGGCCGCCGCGCGCAGTTGGCACAGGGCGACGGCATCACCGAGATGTACGAAAAGACCCGCGCCGAAGGTTTTGGTCACGAAGTGCAGCGCCGCGTCATGGTCGGTACATATGTGCTGTCCGCAGGTTTCTACGACGCTTACTATAATCGCGCGCGTCGCGTCCGCACCCTGATCAAGAAAGACTTCGAAGATGTCTTCGCCGCAGGTGTCGACGCGATCCTGACCCCGGCAACGCCGTCGGCCGCTTTCGGCCTGGGTGAAATGACCGAGGCGGACCCGGTTCAGATGTATCTGAACGACGTCTTTACGGTGACAGTGAACCTGGCCGGTCTGCCGGGCATCTCTGTGCCTGCCGGTCTGGACAAACAGGGCCTGCCGCTGGGTCTGCAGCTGATTGGTCGCCCGTGGGAAGAGGGCGATCTGCTCAACACGGCCTATGCGCTGGAAAACGCCGCCGGGTTTGTGGCCAAGCCTGGCAAATGGTGGTAATCCTCAAGTCAGGCAAGACAACGCAAGACGGAGCAGCTGGATGCGCTTTACGCTTCTGATCCCCGCAATCGGGTTCGTGGCCGCCTGTAATTCGGTGGCCCCGATAGGTGGCACGGATTTCAACACCCCCACCTATCAGGCACAGCGTGAGGCCCAGTTGGCGGGGCAGGGATATACTGGTAACCCGCTGCTTGGCCCGCCCGACGTGTCAGAACAGCAGCTGGGCGCGCCGGGCACAGTAGCCCCGTTGCCAACCGGCGAAAATGCCGACATCGCTTCGGCGACCGCGGCTGCGCTGGCTGGCACCTCAGGGCAAGGCGCGATCACTCCGGCACCGTCGCCCGTCGAAGACCCCATCAACAACGCGATTTCCGATGAGCAGGATTTTGGAGCGGTCTCTGACCGTCGCACCATCGAATCCGACGCCGCATTGATCGAACAGAACCGCCAGACCTATGAGGTGGTCGCGCCCACCGCCGTTCCGGAACGTGGAACGGATGGTCAGCCCAATATCGTGCAATACGCGCTGAACACATCGAACCCGGTCGGGACCCAACTATACAGCCGTGCAGGTCTGAACCTTCAGGCCAAGGCGCAGCGCAATTGCGCCCGCTTTCCATCCCCGGATCAAGCTCAGATTGAGTTCCTGTCCAACGGTGGCCCGCAACGCGACCGCAAGGGACTTGACCCGGATGGCGATGGCTATGCCTGTGGCTGGGACCCCAGCCCGTTCCGCAGTGCCGTCAACAACTGAGCCGCTGAAGCCTATCTGGCACCCGTCCCCTAACTTTGGTGAACGCAGGGATGGGCTGACCCCGTCGCTGATCGTGCTGCACTATACCGCGATGGACAGCGCAACCGAGGCGCTGGACCGGCTGTGCGACCCTGCCCATGAAGTATCCGCGCATTACCTGATCGGTGGGGATGGTACACTCTGGCAGATGGTGCGCGAGGAGGATCGGGCCTGGCATGCTGGGGCGGGTGAGTGGCATGGCCAGAGCGATATCAATTCCCGTTCGATCGGAATTGAACTGGACAACACCGGCGCGCACCCTTTTTCCGAGCTGCAGTTGGACGTTTTGGAAACCCTGTTACACCAGATCATGAACCGGTGGGCTATCCCCCCTGAACATGTAATTGGCCATTCCGACATGGCACCGGGCCGTAAGTCCGATCCCGGTCCGCGCTTCCCTTGGCAGCGGCTGGAACACATGGCCCTTGCCGGAAAGCGCTCTCAACACGCCCCCGGCAAAACTCCTTTAAATACGTTCAATGCGTTGGCGCGCGCCGCAGGCTACTCGGCGGAGACGGACCATGACACGCTTCTGGCCGCGGTGCGCCTCAGATATCGTCCATGGGGTGACGGCCCGTTGGAACCGGCTGACCTTATACCCTTGATCAAGAAAACCTGATCCACCCTTGACGCCGCCGTACCCAAAGCATACCCACACCCCGCGCGGAGGGCCGGATGGCCGCTGGGGCGTATGCCCGAGAGGAAAGTCCGGACTCCACAAGACAACGGTGCCGGGTAACGCCCGGGCGGGGCAACCCGACGGAAAGCGCCACAGAAATCAGACCGCCGCACCATTGCAGAGGTTCGCCTTTGGCAAAACGCGGTAAGGGTGAAACGGTGGGGTAAGAGCCCACCGCGCCGCTGGCAACAGCGGCGGCACGGCAAGCCCCACCGGGAGCAATGCCAAATAGGGTCCTCGCGCGGGCCGGTCGGCGTCAGCCGATACCGCCGCTAAGCGCGTCTTGGCCGAGAGGGACCGGGTTGGCAGCTTGAGCCGCGCAGCAATGCACGGCCTAGAGGAATGGTCATCGAAGGGGGTAACCCTGGAACAAGATCCGGCTTACAGGCCCTCCGCGCTTAGATCCCGATTAACGGCCCGGCGCCTTGTAGGCTCCGGTCAGTTTTGCGGCTTTTTTGGTCACAGCGACAAAGTCCTTTGCCTTCCATGCGCGCACGGTTTCAACTTTTGACACCGCGCCTGATGCTGCAACGGCCATGCCTATAGCAACTGCATCCGTGCTTTCCGGCAATTCGCTGACAACCACCACGTCATTGTCGCCAGAGGTCATGTAAAACGCCACCAGCTTACCGCCGGCTTTTTTCAGCAATGCCCTGATTGCGCCCGAACGGTCCACGGGTTTCTTAAGCATTCCCTTAACGCCTTCCGGCGAATAGGACGCGTAGGTGATAAAAATAGGCATGACTACCTCCTGTCAAAAAAGTTAATGCAGAACCCGAAATTTGGCCGGTCCTTCAGCCCTTATGAACGTTTCAGCCTGTCGCGATCTATGAGATTGCGATCAGCCAAACGCCCACGACGATCAACGCAACACCAGTGAGCGGAACGAACCACCGCACCCGCGGCATCAGCTTTTCCAACGCGACATAAACGGCAATGCCCACAATCCAATAAAGGTTCATCACTCCGCCCACGAACAGCAGCAACATCAACGCCCAGCAACATCCCAGGCAAAACGCACCATGCAGCGCGCCGGTACGAAACGCGCCATAGGCACCGGGCCTGTTATGGTCGGCCAGGAATTGGGCGGGGCTGCGGCAGTGGCGCAGACAGGCGTTTTTCAGGCTGGACAACTGGTACAAACCGGCAGCGGTCAGCACGCATCCTGCAAAAAATTTTGAATGGATCGTCATCATCGGCCCATCGGACAGTCCGACGCTTTCCATCGCCCATTGCGCCCCGGTTGCAATGATGCTGAACACCGCCCAGGCAACCAGATAGCCCGTCAAAAAAAGCAGGCTGAGACGCGACGCCCGCAACTTGTCAGGCCCCATTCGTTTGATCGCCGTATACAACAGAACGGTGGGGGCAGCGCTGGGGGTCATCATGGCAATCATCATGACCCACCACATTAGGAAAACCAGAACGGCGTAGATCGGTGTCCAGCGTGTTTCAGTCGCCATACTCATCGGCTCGCCAATCGGGCCAGCCATTCGGGTCATGTCGATGGCGGACATGTTCATACCGATGCCCGCAACCGTGTACCAGGACGCGCCCAGAATGATCAGCAGAACGCAGAACACAACGATGCCGCTGTCGCGCCGCAGCACCCGATCTACGACTCCGGGACGGGGAGGGGACGTGCTCATGTTAGCCTCCGCTATGCGCCGAGGACTCCGTGGCCTGAGATGTTGAGATGCGCCAAATGCGCGTGTGTTGCGTCAAAGGTTAGGCTGATCGCGCCGCCTGTTGTCTTGGCGGTCCCCGAGGCCGCCTCGGCGTGGCGATACTCGAACCCGTTGGGCAATTGTATCGAGGCACGATGCGGCATGCCCGAGACGATATGCGGGATCGGGCTGACCTCTACATCGAAGATACCCGAAACTTTGGCGTATCCAGCACGCTCATTCCGATCCCATTTCAGTTCGATCGGGGCGTACAGTGTTTCATGTTTTGTCGGGGCCATGGCGCTATAGACGTACCACATGGTCGCCATTTCGTCGGTGTCTTCACCTTTCATGATGGCCTCAATAGCGGCGCGCTGGTCGGCGCTGGCGGCTTCGTCAATGATCAGCTGCATCTGGCCGTTGCCTTCGTGAATGGGGCCAGGCCAGTGGTACACGCCAGCCGCGCGTACTCCAGCAAGATCGGTGTCGCCATAGTTCCCGGACTCGATATCGAACACGACAACAGCCTCGCAATTGCCATGGCTTGGAAGGACGCTGAACTGACACGGGCAACCAAAGTTGCAGTTGCAATTGGCCAATTCTTCACCCTGAAGTTTCCATTCCGTCATGATAGCCCCCCAAAAACATGCTTAAAACCTCTGCTCGCAGAGGGTTTCGCCTGTTGCTGCCGTTTCGAAATACGAGCCTGTCGTCGGCTTCTTTGTGGGATAGAACGGCGGGACCTTATCACAGAACCGTGATCGCGCCAAACCGGGGCAGGGTGCGACTGCAGGAATTGTGCGCGTTGTGCGCGGAATCTGGTTGACTCGGCTGCGCGACCGAGTAAAAGCGCACGCTCATAGGAATTCAACCGAAAGGCCCCTGCCTTTCCGGACGCAGGAGATAACCATGGCGAAGCCGACGACAATCAAGATCCGTCTGAACTCGACCGCGGGCACGGGCCACTTCTACGTGACCAAGAAAAACGCGCGCACCATGACCGAGAAAATGACCATTCGTAAATACGATCCGGTCGTTCGGAAGCATGTCGAGTATAAGGAAGGCAAGATTAAGTAATCTGCCGTCCAGCTTGGACAGTTTTTTAAAGGGTTCTGCCGCGGCAGGACCCTTTTTCTTTGCGCATATCCCGATGGGATCGCGCTTGTGGCGTTTCGCGCCGTTGCAACGAAGCATCAGCGATTGGGGCAATCGGATCGTCGACGGGTTGCTTTTTTTGACGTCTTACTCATACGCTTCAACAACTCGTTCCAAAATGTTGGCCGCCATGAAAAAAATCTTGTTATCCACAATAACCGTTCTGGCCCTTGCAGCCTGTGAGGATCCATTCAACCGTCAAGGCGTCGGATTCACGGGAATCGACGGCGAACCGCGTACCCTTTCGGATGTGCCGGGCACGGCAGCCTTCCTGCCGCCCGCGACGAACGTCCCGGCTGAACTGGCATTGTTGCCCACAATCAATGTGACAACGGACGCAACTGAAATCGATAAAGTGGCTCGGGTCGCGATCGACAATGCCGGGCAGAACACCGACGATGCCGTTCATCTGAGCGCGAGCGGAGCCAATCTGTATCTGAGCACAGTTGACGTGAATGGCACCCTGTTTGGTGTATTGCGCACTTCCAGCGGTAAGGTGAACAACACCTACGGTGGAGGCTTTGGACAGAACGTCGAGCAGTTCACTGGTTGTCTGCCGGCGGGTAATGTGTATCGCAAGGGCAATTCCAAGCGCAGTTCGGGCTTTGCCGTTCCTTTGAACTGCAGCTAAGACACCTGCACAATTCAGTTTTTGAAGCCCCGCCATCAGGACGGGGCTTTTTCTTGTTCGGTCGCCAACTCGAGAGCCACCCTACTTCTGGGGTCGCACAAGCGGCCAAGTGGCGGCCAAATGAAAAGGCGGGTCGTTTTGGACCCGCCCTGATTGATTGGTGCAGTGTTGAAGCGCGTTATTCTTGCTGCCCCATGAACATCAGCAGGAACTGGAACATGTTCAGGAACGAGATGTACAGGCTCAGCGCTCCGTCAATTGCGGCTTTGTTCAACCACTCCTGATCACCATGGGTCGCGTGCGCAATGTAGGTGTTCTTGATGTCCTGCGTGTAGAACGCGGTCAGACCAGCAAAGATCAGCACACCGATTGCCGAGATTGCGAACATCATTGCAGGCGATTGCAGGAAGATGTTGATGACCATCGCCACCAGCAGGCCGATCAAGCCCATCATCAGGAACGTGCCCATGCCGCTCAGGTTGCGCTTGGTGGTGTAGCCAAAGAGGCTCAGGCCAGCAAAGGCAATCGAGGTCACGATGAACGTCTGTGCGATCGAGTAGGGGGTGTAGATCATGAACACCGAGCTCATCGACACGCCCATTACGGCGGCGAAGACGAAAAAGCCCAGCTGTACGGCTGCAGCCGACCCGCGCCGCATAAGTGCGCCCCATCCGAAGATTAGGAAGGCCAGAGGCGAGAAGATCACAACCCATTTCAGCGGCGACATGAATAGTGCCCCACCCAGGCTGGTCAGGTAACGGTCAGCGCCGATCTGGGCCACTGCGTTGGTCGGATCAGACGTCACAGCAAGACCGGCAATCGCCCATGCGGCGAGCGCCGTGATCAGCATGCCCACAGACATCGTGCCGTAGACTTTGTTCATATGGGCGCGCAGGCCCTCGTCAATCTGGGCAGCGCGCGTACCGGCAGCCGTCCGGATCGTGTCAAATTGTGCCATTAAAGGGTCTCCCTTCACATAATTCTTTTCGCGGTCCGAAACCCGGACCCCGTTCCCAGCAAATATCGGCAACTGCGGCCCGTGTTTCAAGAGTTTAGAGTGGGAAACCGGTTAAAACATGCAACAAAATGGCGACCTGCGTCAGCGGGCCGCCATTCAGTCGGAAAACATGAGTGTCAGGGTCATTTTTGCCAGAATTCCGGTGCATCCCAGAAGGGGCGAGCGGCTTCGGCATCGGCCTGTTCGCGGGTGATTCCGATATCTTCTAGTGCTCGTGCATCCAATCTGGCCAGCGTGCAACGCTGGCGACGCAGCGAGAACGCATCCAACAACATGGTCAGGCCAAAACGACGACGGGGCGGGCAAGGTCTGTGAATTGCAATTTGGGTCATAATATATGTCCTTTCATTGATCCTCGATGAGTTTTTGCTTTCTCATCAAGTTCCTTGATTTATATGGCGCACTATGAGACATTTTAAAAATGAATGTTTTTGAAGTGATGCATAAGGATTCGTGAACATGCGGAATTTGGACATTACGACATTGCGATCGTTTGTGGCGGTGGCGGATCAGGGTGGAGTGACACGTGCCGCCGGGTTCCTGCACCTGACGCAATCAGCCGTTTCAATGCAGTTGAAGCGTCTGGAAGAGCTGCTGGGACTGGAACTGCTGGATCGCAGTGGCCGAACCATCGCGCTGACAGCTTCCGGAGAACAACTGTTGGCTTATGCCCGCCGGATGATTGCGTTGAACGATGAGGTGATCTCGAAACTCACTGACCAAGCCTTTGAGGGCGAAGTCGTTCTGGGTGTGCCGCATGACATCGTTTACCCGGCTATTCCGCGTGTCCTGCAGCGTTTCAACGTGGATTTCCCGCGGGTGCGGGTGCAGTTGATTTCTTCGTACACGATGCAGTTGAAGGAAATGTTCAAACGCGGCGAATGCGATTTGATCCTCACAACTGAGGCAAGTGCCGGCGAGGGGGGCGAAATCATCGCCGAATTGCCGTTGCGCTGGATCGGGGCGCCGGGTGGGTCGGCGTGGCGCAAGCGGCCGATCCCAATAGCGCTTGGCCGTCGCTGCATGTTCCGGCCACAGGTCATCGCGGCATTGGATGAGGCTGGCATCCCGTGGGAGCTGTCGGTTGAAACCGAAAATGATCGCACCATCGAGGCGACCGTTGCCGCTGACTTGGCCGTCCACGCCATGCTCGACGGAACCGAGGCTGCGCATTTGGTTCAAATCGATGATGGCGGTGTATTGCCTGAGCTGCCCGAACATATGATCAACCTGTACGGAGGCGATACCGGACGCGGGCCGTTGGTTGAGGCACTTGCAGCTTTGGTTCGACAGAATTTCCGCATGCTCGGCAGTGCGCCCCTGAAGGCTGTGGTCGGTTAGGGCGTAATCACGACCTTGCCGGTTGCCGCACGGTCGCGCAACAATTGCAAGCCTTTCTCGATATCCGACAGGGGCAGCACGTGGCTGATATGCGGCTTGATCCGCCCTTCGGCACACCACCGAAACAACGTGTCAAAACTGTCCTGAACGATCTGCGGCCGAAAGGTCAGATAACCACCGATGTAAAAGCCGATCACCGTCAGGTTCTTAACCAGCAGATGATTGGCCGGAATCTGCGGCACATCTCCGCCTGCAAAACCGATAGGCAGCAGGCGGCCTTCGGGGTTGGTGGCGCGAAAGGCGGCTTTGAACACGTCGCCGCCAACGGCGTCATACACCACGTCCGCTCCGCCCAGTTCCTTGACACGCGCGCGTAAATCCTCGGACGCATCAATCAGGTGATCCGCCCCCGCTGCCTGAGCGACCGCCAGTTTGTCTGCGCCGCGCGCCTGCGCAATTACGGTTGCCCCCATCAGCTTGCCGATCTCGACGGCGGTCAGCCCAACACCGCCAGCCGCGCCAGTGACCAGCAGGGTTTCTCCGGGTTGTAATTGGGCGCGGTGATCCAGGGCGATGTGACTGGTGCCATAAGCGATCTGAATCGCGGCGGCGTCCTCAAAGCTGACCGAATCGGGCAGGGGAATTGCGCGTTCAGCGTCAAACACACCGAATTCTGCCAGGCCGCCCTGACCTGAATAGAACGCAATGCGATCACCGGCGCTCAGATGCGAAACGCCGGGACCTGTTGTTTCGACCACGCCGGCGATTTCCATTCCTTGAGTGAACGGCGCGGGCGGCGTGTCCTGGTACGTTCCCTTCTGCATCAGCAGATCGGCAAAGTTCAGACCGCATGCCTTGATCGCGACACGGACCTGGCCTTCTTGTGGGGTCGGCACGTCAATGTCGCAAAGCTGGGCGGCGGCGTCCGTAGATGAAATTCTATAGGCCAGCATGGTCGGGCTCCTGTGGTTTGGCGCATAGGTTCGTGCTGACCGGGGAATGTCAATCGCTTACCCGGCGCGGCGGAAAGGACTGTGTGGATGACGTCTCAGGCTTCCCTACGGTAACTGCGTGTGCGGGATCGAAAGGGCACAACCTTAGTCCTGTGCATGGCGAAACAGATTCAACCTTCTTGAAAAAAAGCCCAAAAAGAGCAATATTGTCCCAGGTGCTGATTTGGGGGGCATGTTCCTGATTAGGGAGTGGTTAAGGGCGGCTCGCTAGTGTTGCGGTAGTACATGCATGTCGCACACCCGAATTAGTTGTGTGTGTAGTTAAGAGGAGAATACCAATGACCCATCACGTCGATGTCCATGTGGGCAAACGCGTCAGGCATCGCCGCTGGCTGATTGGCATGACCCAACAGCAGTTGGCGCAGCAGGTTGGTATTAAGTTTCAACAGATTCAGAAATACGAGACCGGGGCCAACCGGATCAGCGCGTCGCGCCTTTGGGACATTGCCGAGGCATTGGATGTTCCCGTCAGCTTTTTCTTTGAGGGTCTGGAAGAATCTGAAAAGGAAACAGCCGGCAAAAAATCGGTTCCGGCCGATCTGATGGGGGACAAGGAAGCTCTGGATCTGGTGCGCTCTTACTATGCGATTCCGGAAAACCAGCGCCGCCGCTTGTTCGAACTTGCCCGCGTCCTGAGCGACGTCGCCTGAGAGAACCGGGGTTGACTCTGGCACGTGTGATCCGCACGGGTAGCGCATGCAAGAGACAACTTTAAGTGATCTGGATGTAGCCGAAGAAATGGCCGACGCGGCGCGTGCGGCCATTCTTCCGTTTTTTAGACAATCAAATATTGAGACTTCGAACAAGCTGGTCGACGGCTTTGATCCGGTCACGGCCGCGGATCGGAACGCGGAAAAGGCCATGCGCGAGGTTCTGGCCAAGCACCGCCCCGATGACAGCATTTTCGGCGAGGAGTTCGGCCAGACTCAGGGCAGTTCCGGCCGGACGTGGGTGTTGGACCCGATCGATGGCACCCGCGGTTTTATCAGCGGCACACCGACATGGGGCGTGCTGATCGCGCTGAGCAACCAGAACGGGCCGTTCTTGGGCGTCATTGATCAGCCCTATATCGGCGAACGTTTCCTTGGATCAGTGGATGTTGCACAGGCGACTGGGCCGACCGGAACTATGCCGCTGAAAACTCGCAAAACCTCCAGCCTGGATCAGGCCATTCTGTTCACGACCTTCCCCGAGGTCGGCACCCCTGAAGAACGCGCCGGGTTCGAGGCTGTGGCCCAACAGGTGCAACTGACCCGGTATGGCATGGATTGCTACGCTTACGCTTTGCTGGCGGCGGGGCAGGTCGATCTGGTGATCGAAGCGGGCCTGAATGCTTATGATGTTCAAGCCCCCATTGCGGTGATCGAGGCCGCAAGTGGTATCGTGACAGATTGGCAAGGTGGTCCAGCCCATGAGGGCGGACGGGTGTTGGCTGCGGCAAATGCCGAATTACATGCGGCGGCGCTAAAGCTTCTGCGCAACTACTGAAACAGCTTGTCGGGTTAAGGCTGGTCAGGTAATCTCTGCCCGGCTGGTTCTTATGCCCGTTTTCCGCCAGCCCATACCTTCTTGCACGAAACGGGCGGATGCAAGGAGGGCGACATGACCGAAATCCTGATCAAGAACGCAGACACCATCCTGACGATGGATGACACACGCCGCGAGCTTTCCGGCGCGGATATCCTGATCCGCGGTGGACAGATCGACCAGATCGGCCACGGACTGCAAACAACCGGAGAGGTGCATGACGCCACAGGATGTGTCGTCACGCCGGGTCTGGTGAATACCCATCACCACCTTTACCAAAGCCTTACCCGTGCGGTGCCCGGTGGGCAGGATGCGCTGTTGTTTGGTTGGCTTAAGACGCTTTATCCCATCTGGTCCCGCTTTGGGCCCGAAGAAATGTTTGTCTCGGCCCAGATCGGGTTGGCCGAGCTGGCGCTGTCAGGGTGTACACTCAGTTCCGACCACCTTTACCTGTACCCCAACGGTGCCCGGCTGGATGACACGATTGCTGCCGCCGCCGACATCGGAATGCGATTCCATCCGACGCGCGGTGCGATGAGTATCGGAGAAAGCGACGGAGGTCTGCCGCCCGACGCCTTGGTCGAAAAAGAGCAAGCGATTCTGGACGACATGATCCGTGTGGTCGACGCGTTTCATGACCCGTCCGAAGGCGCAATGTGCCGTGTAGGGCTTGCACCGTGTTCGCCATTTTCCGTCAGCCGTGACCTGATGCGCGATGCTGCGCTTCTCGCTAGGAACAAGGGCGTTATGCTGCATACTCATCTAGCGGAAAATGACGAGGACATCGCCTATTCGCAGGCCCAGTTTGGCTGCCGTCCGGGCCAATATGCCGAGGATTTGGGCTGGACCGGCACGGACGTCTGGCACGCCCATTGCGTCAAACTGGATGGGGTGGAAATAGACCTGTTCGCCAAAACACAAACCGGCGTCGCGCATTGCCCCTGTTCCAATTGTCGGCTGGGTTCGGGAATCGCGCCGGTGCGCGAGATGCGGGATCACGGCGTGCCTGTTGGTCTGGGCGTGGATGGTTCAGCCAGCAATGACAGCGGCAACCTGATCCTCGAGGCGCGTCAGGCCATGCTGTTGCAACGGGTAGCCAACGGCGCGGATGCCATGTCGTCGCGCGAAGTGCTAGAGATTGCGACACGCGGTGGTGCAGATGTGCTGAACCGTCCTGATTGCGGACGTCTGGAACCCGGAAAACGCGCTGACATCGCGATTTGGGACACAAGCTGTATCGAAAGCGCCGGCAGTTGGGACCCGGCGGCTCTGTTGTTGGCCGGGCCAGTGAAGGTCAAGCACCTGTTCGTCGAGGGCCGCCAGATCGTGTGTGACGGGCATGTCACCAGTTTGGACATGCCCCGCGTGATCGAGCGGCAGAACCAGCTGGCCCGCGCCCTGCAAGTCTAGTTGGAAACGCGTTGACCGGCGATCCAGACCTCTGCGATCGCCCGGTCATCGCCCATCATGATGGTGGGAAAGATAGCCTCCCACAGGTTCTCGGCGCAGGCTTCGCGCTGGGCAATGGCGGGGGTCGAGGCGAGGTCGAGCACGATCAGATCAGCCTCCATCCCCGGTGCAACGTTGCCGATGCAATCGTCCATCCGCAGCGTGCGTGCTGAGCCAACCGTGCTTAGCCACAAAAGTTGCGCGGCGTGCAGCGGCGCCCCGCGCAGTTGTCCGATTTCATAAGCTGCTGCCATCGTTCGCAGCATCGAAAAACTGGACCCGCCGCCGGTGTCCGTCGCCAACCCGACGCGATGGCCGTCACGCATCAACCCCGCCATATCGAACAAGCCAGAGCCGATGAATGTGTTCGAGGTCGGGCAGTGGATTAGCGCCGCGTCGACCTCGCGCAGGCGATCGCGTTCGCGTGCTTCAAGATGGATAACGTGGCCATACAGGCCGTTCGACCCTAATAGGCCAAATTTTTCATAGGTATCCAAATAATCGCGTGCCTCGGGGAATAGCTCGCGGACCCAGGCGATCTCATCGGTTTGTTCGCTCAGGTGGGTTTGCATCAGGCAATGCGGGTAATCGGCCCAGAGCGCGCCCATGGCTTCCAGTTGTTCCGGTGTGGACGTGGGCGAAAAACGTGGGGTGATGGCATAAGACAGGCGATCTATGCCGTGCCAATTCTCAAGCAGCTTCTGGGACTGATCAAAACCCGTTTGCGCCGTGTCCCGCAGCCCCTCGGGCGCATTGCGGTCCATGCAGGTTTTGCCCGCCACAACCCGTTGGTTGCGCTTTTGCGCGGCGGTAAAAAATGCATCAACGCTTTCGGGGTGAATGGTGCAGAAACTGCACATGGTCGTCGTTCCATGCGCAGCTGTCAGGTCCAGATACCGGTTGGCGATTTCACCGGCATAGGCCGGATCGCCGAACTTCATCTCTTCGGGGAAGGTATAGGTGTTCAACCAGTCGATCAGACGTTTGCCCCAGCTGGCGATCATCGCGGTTTGGGGATAGTGGACATGCGCATCGACGAAACCTGCCATGATCACGTTCTGGCCGTGATCCACCACGTTGGCCTCGGGGTTGTTGGCGCGCAGGCTTTCGGCATCCCCAACAGCGGATATTCGGTCGTCTTCAACCAGAACGGCCCCGCTGATTTTCACGGCCTCGGTCGGTTCTCCTTCAAAAGGGGAACCCGTAAAGCTCAGAACACGACCTTTCAGCAGCGTTTTTTGCGCCATTTTCATCCATCTCCGCCTGATTAGGACTGTGAAACAGCATAGGCGGGCGAAACTTGCCGGTAAATCGGCGCATTGTCATTGTTTTCCGGTAGCTGCTTCTTCTAATTAGGGGGCAATGAGCGCGCGAAACGGGGGCAGACATGACAACAGGCTTTGATGAACCCGTAACCGAGTCCACAAGTGACGAAGACGTCTATGCGCTGGATCGCAAGACTGTGGCGGATATCCTGTATGCGGTCGAAGTGGATGATCGCGACAAACTGATCGAGCTGATGGATCCGCTGCACGCTGCGGACATCGCCGACCTTCTGGAACAGATCAGCCCTCAGGAACGCGCCCAACTGATCCGTCTGTACGACAAGGAATTCGACGGCGATATCTTGTCGGAACTGGATGAGGCCGTTCGTGAAGAGGTTATCGAGGTTCTGCGCCCGGACGTTCTGGCCGACGCTGTACGGGACATGGAAAGCGACGATGTTGTCGACCTTCTGGAAGACCTCGAAGAACCGCAGCAAGAGGCCATCCTTGACGCACTGGAGGATTCCGAACGGATCGCGGCCGAGCAGGCGCTGTCCTACCCCGAAAACTCGGCCGGCCGCCTTATGCAGCGCGAGGTTGTCATGGCCCCCGAACATTGGACCGTTGGGCAGGCCATCGACTTTATGCGGGCCAATGACGACTTGCCGGAACAGTTCTATCACGTTGTTTTGGTCGATCCCCGGTTGAAGCCGGTAGCGCAGGTCATGCTAGGCAAGCTGATGGCCGCTCGGCGTGAGGTGCCGCTGCACGACATCGCCGAAGAAGAGTTCCACACTATTCCTGTCGATCAGGACGAAGAGGACGTGGCATATGCGTTCAACCAGTATCACCTGATCTCGTCGCCCGTGGTCGATGCAGACGGGCGGCTGGTCGGTGTGATCACCATCGACGACGCGATGGTTGTTCTGGATGAGGAATACGAAGAGGACATGCTGCACCTTGCGGGTGTCAGCAACGAAAGTTCGCTGTCCGACAGCGTTGCCGCGACCAGTAAGCGGCGTCTGCCTTGGCTGGCGGTGAACCTGTGTACGGCGATTTGCGCCTCGCTGGTGATTTCCCAGTTCGAGGCGGCGATTGATCAGTTGGTGGCGCTGGCCATTCTGATGCCGATCGTGGCGTCGATGGGCGGCAATGCGGGCACTCAATCGCTGACAGTTGCAGTGCGGGCTTTGGCGACGCGCGACCTTACGGGTTCGAACGTATTGCGCGTGATCCGGCGGGAACTGCTGGTGGGGATGCTGAACGGCCTGTGTTTCGCCATCGTTTTGGGAACCGTGGGGATGATGTGGTTCGATTCTGCAATGCTGGGTGTCGTGATCGGCGCTGCCTTGGTCGTAAACATGATCATCGCTGGGTTCGTCGGTACGGTAGTACCTGTGGTGCTGGACCGATTGGGCGCTGACCCGGCGCTTGCCTCCGGCACCTTCGTGACGACTACAACGGATGTCATGGGGTTCTTCCTGTTCCTGGGGCTTGCCAGCGTGGTGCTACTGTGACCGATCTGACCGAAATCAAAGCCGCTGCGCGCAAGGTGGCTTTTGCACGCCGCAAGGTTGCTTTTGACACCCGCCTGCCCGGTGCTGCGGGGCGCTTGTCCGAGGTTCTGGCCGGACACCGTGGCGTGCCTCTGTCCGGTTATATGCCGATCCGTACCGAGATTGATCCAGTGGCGGCGATGGCAGAAGCCTCGGCCTATGGTCCGGTTGGTGTGCCGGTCATTCAGGCTGCCGGTCAGCCACTAAAGTTTTCGCGCTGGACGCCTGAAGGCACGCTGAAGGAGGGCCCGTTTGGGGCCAAGGTGCCCGAGGTCGACGATTACTTCGACCCCGAAATTCTGATCGTCCCATTGGTTGCTTTCGATGCGCTGGGCGGGCGGCTGGGCTATGGCGGCGGTTTTTACGACCGCACGTTGCAGGGTCTGCGCGCCAAGCGCCCGACACTGGCCATTGGCTTTGCCTTTGACGCGCAAGAGGCCAAAGAGCTGCCGTTAGAGCCCACGGATCAGCCGCTGGATATGGTGATTACCGAGAGCCGGGTTCTGACGTTCTCGGGCTGATCGCCTTAGCTCGGGTGGTTCTCACGGAAGAACTCCCAGGCATCCACCTCGCGCCCATCCGGCAGAATGCAAACGCCAGTTTGGCCGTTGTCACCGTCGCGTATCTCGTACTGTGCGCCGCTGTCGATGCAATAGGTCGCCGCGGGGTTCGCCAGTTGCGTGGTGGAATCGGTTGCTGGAGTTTCGTCGCAGGCGGCAAGTGCGAACAGGCCAGCAACGGCCAAAAGGATGCGAGTCATCAAGATTCTCCTGTTTTAAAGGCTTTGGCAGATTATGCAGGCAGCTTAATCACTTGTGCTTGGTCATTGCCACACTTAGGACAGGTTGGATGAGGATACTTTTTCTGGGTGACGTCATGGGCCGTGCGGGACGCACGGCCATTCAGCAACATTTGCCGCGTTTGCGCGACGAATGGCGGCTGGATTTCGTTGTGGTCAATGGCGAGAATGCCTCGAACGGGATGGGTCTGACCGGCGATCATGCCAAGCTGCTGCTGGACGCGGGCGCGGACTGTCTAACGCTGGGCGATCACGCGTTCGATCAGAAAGATATGCTGCAATTCATCGAGAGCGAACCGCGTATCGTGCGCCCGGTGAATTTTGCGAAGGGTGCGCCGGGGCGGGGGCATCGGCTGTACACCGCGCCGGGTGGGCGCAAGGTTCTGGTGGTGCAGGTTCTGGGGCAGGTCTTTATGAAACGGCCCTTTGACGATCCGTTCTCGGCGGTTGAGCCCATTCTGAAGTCCCACCCGCGTGGCGGGCAGGCCCAGGCGATCATCGTCGATATGCATTGCGAGGCCACGTCTGAGAAGATGGCGATGGGCCATTATTGTGACAAACGTGCAAGCCTTGTGGTCGGCACTCATACGCATGTTCCAACTGCGGATGCACAGATCCTGCCGGGTGGCACGGCGTATCTGACCGATGCGGGGATGTGTGGCGACTATGACTCAGTGATCGGGATGGACAAGGTCGAGCCGATGCGCCGCTTTATCACCGGCATGCCCAAGGCGCGGTTCACCCCGGCCAATGGCGAAGCAACGCTGAGCGGTGTGTTCGTTGAAACCGATGACCGCGACGGACGGGCAAAATCTGTGCAAATGGTGCGCGTCGGTGGGCGTTTGCAGCAGGCCGGGCCGCAATAAGGCGATGTCAGGCTTGCTCTGCCGCGCGCAATGCGTGAAACTGGCTGCCGGGCGCGCAAGCCAGGCTAGGGTTCGGACAGAATACCAAGAATGCAATTCCTTCAACTGACAGAAACAGGCAGCGCAATACTGGCGCTTTTGGTCGTCGCGGGCATGTTCGTCATGTTCCTGCGTGAGGTCTACCCGACCGAGGTCGTTGCCATCGGCGGTGTCGCCATCATGCTGGTGACGGGTATCTTGCCGTATCAAAGCGCGCTGGCGGTTCTATCCAACCCGGCGCCGTGGACGATTGCGGCGATGTTCATCATCATGGGGGCTCTGGTGCGCACTGGTGCGCTGGACGCATTTACCTCGACCGCGCAAAAGCAGGCACAGGTAAACCCGCGTTTCGCCATCGGGCTGCTGATGGCGTTTGTTGTGCTGGCGTCGGCCGTGGTGTCGAATACGCCGGTGGTTGTCGTGATGATCCCGGTATTTGTACAGATCGCGCGCACGCTGAATGTTCCGGCCTCGAAACTGCTGATCCCGCTGAGCTATGCAGCGATTTTAGGCGGCACGCTGACGTTGATCGGAACCTCGACCAACCTGTTGGTGGATGGTGTGGCCCGTGCGCAGGGGATGCCCGCCTTCACCATTTTCGAGGTGACCCCGTTGGGCATCGCTCTGGTGATCTACGGTATGGTCTACCTGCGCTTCATCGCGCCGCGCCTGCTGCCGGATCGGGACAGCATGGCGACGTTGTTGTCTGACCGATCCAAAATGAAGTTTTTCACCGAGGCTGTCATTCCGCCTGAAAGCAACCTGATCGGTCGAGAGGTCACAGGGGTTCAGCTGTTCAAGCGCCCCGGTGTGCGGCTGATCGACGTAATCCGCGGGGATGAGTCGCTGCGGCGTAATCTGAAAGGTGTTGAGCTGAAACTTGGCGACCGTGTCGTTCTGCGAACTGAAATGACCGAATTGCTGAGCTTGCAAAGCAACAAGGAACTAAAGCGCGTCGATCAGGTCTCGGCCGTTGAGACCAAGACGGTCGAGGTTCTGATCACCCCAGGTTGCCGCATGGTGGGTCGGACGCTGGGTACGCTGCGTTTGCGGCGTCGGTATGGTGTCTATGTGCTGGCTGTACACCGACGGAACCAGAATATCGGGCGTCAACTGGATGATCTTGTGGTGCGGGTCGGCGACACGCTGCTGCTGGAAGGATCGCCCGCTGACATTCAGAAACTCGCCGCCGACATGGACATGGTCGACGTTTCGCAACCGTCGGCACGTGCGTTCCGGCGAAGCCATGCCCCCATTGCGATTGGCGCGCTGGTCGGTATCGTCGCCTTGGCCGCGTTGGGTGTCGCGCCGATCCTGTTGCTGTCGGTTCTGGCAGTTGCGGTGGTCCTGATCACGCGCTGCATCGACGCGGATGAGGCATTTTCTTTTGTCGAGGGCCGCTTGCTGGCGTTGATCTTCTCGATGCTGGCCATAGGGGCCGCGCTGGATAAATCCGGTGCTGTATCGCTGATTGTCGAGGCGATTGCTCCGGGCCTCAGCTCATTGCCGCCCTTCCTGATCATCTGGGCCGTATACCTGCTGACCTCGGTGCTGACCGAACTGGTATCAAACAACGCGGTGGCCGTGGTGGTGACACCGATTGCCATCGGGTTGGCTCAGGCGGTCGGGATTGACCCGCGCCCGCTGGTGGTGGCGGTGATGGTGGCGGCCTCAGCCTCGTTCGCGACGCCGATCGGGTATCAGACCAACATGATGGTTTATGGTCCGGGCGGGTACAGGTTTGTCGATTTCATGAAGGTCGGCATTCCGCTGAACCTGACTGTTGGGCTGCTGGCGTCGTTGTTGATCCCGCTGATCTGGCCCCTGTAAATCAGGCGTGGAATCGCCGATTTGGATCACTAGGTCTTGTAAATACTGATCTGGCCACGATCTTTTCTCCAAAGTGGAAGTGAAAGGATTGTGTCATGCCATTTCCAAAGCTCGGCCAGGCCATCGTTGTCTGCGCTCTTGTCCTGACTATTTTGGGCAGCCAAAGCCATGCTGGAACCGTAACGGGAACCGCTGCCTATCGCGAGCGGATTGCCGTGCCGCCCGATGCGACGCTATATGTCGAGCTTCAGGATGTCTCTCTGGCCGATGCACCGGCAGTGTCCCTTGCTGCAAAACGCTATGCAATGGACAGCGTTCCCGCGCAGTTCGAGCTGACATTCGATGACGCGCTGATCAAGGACGGGCACCGCTATGTGGTGCGGGCCTCGATCAGCCAGGGGCAAGACCTGCTGTTCACCACCGATACGGCCTATCCGGTTCTGACCGATGGGGCAGGAAATTCCGCAGACCTTATGCTGGTGCAAGTGCAGGGGGGAAACATGCTGGACAACACGCAGTGGACGGCCGCCGCCCTGAACGGTGCACCGATTGAAGCAGAGCGCCGCCCAGAGATTAACTTTGCCCAAGATGGTGCCTTTTCAGGCAGCGGTGGCTGCAACCGATTCAACGGGCAGGCCGACATTTCCGGTGCGACTATCACATTCCCTGACAATATGGCTGCCACGCTGATGGCGTGTCCTCCGGCCTTGGAAGAGGTTGAGCGGCAATTCTTTCAAGCCTTGCAAAGCGTCACCACTTACGCGGTTGAAGGCGATGCGCTGGCCTTTCTGGATGCCGCAGGCGAACCGGTTATCAAATTCGTGCGCACCCGGTAGGCGGGGCCGTCAGGCGACGGCCCTTGATCGCCCGGCATTGCGGCCCGAAAATATGCAGCCGCCCAGAAACGAGCCTTCCAGCGCGTTGTAGCCGTGATAACCGCCGCCGCCAAACCCGGCGACTTCGCCTGCGGCAAACAGGCCGGGCACAACCTGACCATCCGCGCCGATCATCTGGCTGTCGAGATTGGTCTGCAATCCACCCAGCGTTTTGCGTGTCAGCACGTGCAGTTTCACGGCGATCAGCGGGCCGTTTGCGGGATCAAGAAACTTGTGCGGCTTGGCGGTGCGGATCAGCTTGTCGCCACGATAGTTGCGAGCAGCCAGAATGGCGGCCATCTGCGCGTCTTTGGTAAAGGGGTTGTCGACCTGTGAATCCCGCGCCTCGATCTGCGCCCGCAAATGGGTCTCGTCGATCAGACCACCGCCCATCTGGTTCATACCGCTGACCAGTTCGGTCAGAGTGTTGGCAACAATGAAATCTTCACCATGTTCCTTGAATGCCTCGACAGGCGCGGTGGCTTTTGAGCCGGTCAGGACGCGCTGGAACAGCACCTCGCGCCAGCCGCCATCTGTCATGTCTGGGTTCTGTTCCGAACCCGACAGGGCGAATTCCTTTTTGATCACCTTTTGGGTCAGCACAAACCAGCTGTATTCATATCCTGTTTTAAGGATCTCCTGCAGCGTGCCCAGCGTGTCGAACCCCGGCATGAAGGGCGGTTTCAACCGATTGCCACGCGCGTCAAACCACAATGAGCTGGGGCCGGGCAGGATACGGATGCCATGCGCGGGCCAGATCGGATTCCAGTTCCGCACACCCTCAGTATAGTGCCACATCCGGTCGCCGTTGATGACGTGCCCGCCGGCCTTTTCGCTTATGGGAATCATACGACCATCCACGTGAAACGGAACGCCCGCCACCATATCTTTGGGCGGCTCACCCAGCCGATCGCGGGGCCAGCTTTTGCGTACCATTTCAAAATTGCCGCCGATCCCACCCGAGGTAACGATGACCGAGGGCGCATAGACCTCGAACTCACCCACTTCATCGCGGTTGGTTTTGGCACCGTGGGGTGCCGTGTCATCGGCTAGAACCTCGCCCGAGACCCCTTTGGCGCAACCGTTCTGCATAATGATGTGGCTGACCTGATGGCGGAATTTTAACTCGATCAGACCGGCGCTGACATGTTCGCGCACGCGTCGGACAAAGTTCTTCAGAACGCCCGGTCCGGTGCCCCATGTGATGTGAAACCGCGGCACTGAATTTCCATGACCATCCGCATAGGACCCACCGCGTTCAGCCCAACCAACGATGGGGAACCAGCGCAGGCCCATCTCATACAGCCACGGACGCATTTCACCTGCGGCGAATTCCACATAGGCCTCGGCCCATTTGCGGGGCCATGCGTCTTCTTCGCGGTCAAACTGCGCGCTGCCCATCCAGTCGCGCAGCGCAAGGTCCTGACTGTCTTTGATGCCCATCCGGCGCTGTTCTGGCGTGTCGACCATGAAAAGACCGCCCAAACTCCAATGCGCTTGCCCGCCCAGAAAATGCTCAGGCTCCTGATCCAGCACGATCACCTTCTTGCCACGATCCCCCAACTCAGCCGCAGCGGCCAGCCCGGCCAGTCCGGCGCCCACGACAATGGCGTCAGCAGTAGTGTTGGTCATGTCTTGTCCTTTCAGCGGCTGCGGAGCCAGGCGATATAGGGCAGGGCCACGACATACATCATGATCCCGTAGACGGCTGAGGGCAGAGCCAGCGGGCTGAACCCGCTGTCTGTCCCGGTGATCAGCGCCGCCAACGTGATCCCCAGTGTCGAATTCTGAATGCCGGTTTCAATTGAGACCGTTTTGCTTTCCGTCCACGACAGCTTCGCGGCACGGGCAATTCCCAATCCAATCGCCAACAGCGCAACGTTCAGCGTGATCAGACTCGCGCCCATGATCCCAAGGTTGTCGACGAACAACTGCCAGTTCCCGGCAAGCGCGGCGATCACGATCAGAACGAAAAGAACGGTGGCCGTCTTGGACAGCGGCGCGTCGATCCGTTCGGCAAATCCGGCTGCGAAATGGCGCAGGCTGACACCGATGGCGACGGGCAGTGTGGTGATCAGGAACATTGCAATTGCCAGCCCGGTGATCGACACGTCGGGCGCGTCTTCGCCCATGAAGTGAGCGATGGTCCAAGCCGCCAAAACGGGAACGGTAATCATGGACAACAGGCTGATCACGGCAGTCAGGCTAACCGACAGCGCGACATCGGCCTTGGCCAGTTTGGACAGGATGTTGCTGGTGACCCCTCCGGGGCAAAAGCTAAGCAGCATGAACCCCACCGCGATCTCGGGCGGCAAAGCGAAGAGTTTGACTATGATGAAGGCGGCGACGGGC
This sequence comes from Ruegeria sp. BB5, assembly GCF_056539405.1. NCBI lineage: Bacteria > Pseudomonadati > Pseudomonadota > Alphaproteobacteria > Rhodobacterales > Roseobacteraceae > Ruegeria > Ruegeria sp. BB5. Next base: position 224,061 of record NZ_JBQFUX010000001.1, read on the forward strand.
AGCAAAACAACTTGGCTTAGCGCGCCTATGGCAAAAGGATAACCCCGGCGCAGCACCCGTTGGAAGTCAGATACCTGAAGCCCAACACCAAGGGACAGCATGATAATGGCCAGCGACAACGGCAGCCCGACATTTATTAGCAAATCCAAGAACAACTCCTCCCTCAGCCGTTCGGATCAGCCTAAGCGAGTGTTCAAGGCGCAGGCAACCGCGCCGTTAGGTCACATGTAGCGTTGGGCGAAACGGTGCAGGATTTCGCCGGGCTTGGTGACCTCGGCGGCGTGACAGATATCGATCAGGCGCTGGGCGTCTTCGGGCGGGAAGTAGCCGAAATCCTTGTAGATATTGATGCGCTGTTCGAAATCTTGCGCGTTGGCCTCGGGGTGGAACTGCGTGGCATACACATTTTGACCCCAGCGGATCATCTGAAACGGACAGGGGTCCGAGGCCAGCAAGTGGACACATCCGTCGGGCAGGGACTGCACAGCCTCTTTGTGGCCGACGAAAGCCTCGAAACTGTCGCCCAGCCCGGCGGTCAGCGGGTCAAGCGCGCCTTCATCTGTCAGTTGGCAGGTCGAGGGGCCGACGGGTTCTCCGAACTGTTTCTTGCTGACATCGCCGCCCAGATGCGCCGCGAGAATGCCCAATCCGTAACAGCAGCCCATGAAAGGGTGATCATTCGCGGTGATCTGCGGCATCAAACCCATGATGGCCGCTTCGATACCTGCATCCATCTCAGATTTCGTCGCCGGATCATCACTGACGCAACCGGGGCCTCCACCTACGATAACGCCGGCATAATCTGTCACATCCAGACCCGCAGGCAGGTCCTGACAATCCAGACGGATACGATGGGTCTGGTCCGGCGACAGGCCAGTCTTGTCCAGTATCGAGGCGTATTCGGCGTCCGAAGCTTCGGTCTCGGGACGCAGTTGCAGGATCAGAAATCGTTTCATGCAGTGCCCTTACCCGTCAAAGCGGCCAGAAGACAAGGATGGCAGGAACGGAAACTGCAACGATGAGGATTTCCAGCGGCAGCCCCATGCGCCAGTAGTCACCGAACCGATATCCGCCAGGCCCCAGCACCAGCGTGTTGTTCTTGTGCCCGATCGGGGTAAGGAACGCGGCCGAGGCTGCCACAGCAACCGTCATCAGAAACGGATCGGGAGAGACTTCAAGCGTGCGCGCCATTTGGATGCCAACGGGGGCGGCGACGATGGCCGTGGCGGTGTTGTTCAGCACATCCGACAGGGTCATTGTAACAACCATCAATACTGTCAGGATCGCCCATGCGGGCAGGCCATCCGTCAGTTGCACTAGCGCATTGGCGATCAATTCGGTGCCGCCTGATGTCTCCAGAGCACTGCCCAGCGGGATCATCGATCCCAGCAGCACAACGACCGGCCATTCGATATGGTTATAGAGATCGGCAATCGGCAAGATTTTGGTCAGCACATAGGCGACTACGACAAACCCCAGAGCAATCGGTAGGTAGATCAGCCCGACACTTGCGGCCAATACCGCAGCGACAAACAGCCCGATGGCCAGCCAGGCCTTGTCATTGGCGGTGACGTTCAGGCCACGCGTGGCCAGCGGCAGGCAGCCCAGCCATTCGGTCACGTCGGCACTGCGGTCACGAGGGCAGAGCAGCAGCAGAATATCGCCTGCCTCGACTTCGGTCTTGCGGACCTGTTCAGTGATACGGCGACCCTGGCGCGAGATGCCCATCAGCACAGTGCTTTGCCGCCAGGCAAGCCCTAACCCTTGCGCGGTGCGTCCGGTAATGCGGGCGCTTTCGGTGGCAACAACCTCGATCACTTCCAGCCCGTCGCCCTCGGCCGTCAGCAACTCCTGCCGCCGCGTATCCGAAAAATCGAGGTTCAGCGCCGCACGGAATTCATCCAGTGCCTCGGGCCGCGCCTCAAGCACCAGCGCGTCACCCGGTTTCAAGGTAGCATGGGCCGATCGTCCATAGCGCCGCTTGCCATCGCGGATCAAACCGATGATGGCGACGTCGGATTTCTCGGCGGCCTCATACAATTCGCTGACCCGCTTGCCGATATGCGCTGATTCCGGAGGGATGGTCAGTTCGGCGATGTATTCCGCCAGCGCCTCGGACGTTTCCTCTTGCGGGCCGCGGTTCGGGATCAGGCGCCATCCGATCAAAGACACAAAGGCCAGCCCGGCAATGGCCGCTAACCCGCCGACAGGGGCGAAATCGAACATCCGGAACGGCTCGCCCAATGTTTCGGCACGGATCGAGGCGATTATGATATTTGGCGGCGTCCCGATCAGGGTGGCCATACCGCCCAGAATGGTGGCAAAGCTCAGCGGCATCAGGGTCAGGCCTACCGACCGCCCCGCCTTGCGCGCGGTTTGAATGTCGACCGGCATCAACAAGGCCAGTGCGGCCACGTTGTTCATGAAAGCCGACAGAACAGCTCCGATCCCGCCCATCAGTGCGATATGCGCGCCAAGCCCGCGCGAGGCATCAACCAGCGTGCGCGTGATCAGAAACACCGCCCCCGACCGAACCAGCCCTGCTGAGACAACCAGAACTAACGCCACAATAATGGTTGCCGGATGTCCAAACCCGGCAAAGGCGTTGTCCACCGGCACGACGCCAAGAACGACCCCGATTAACAGCGCAGAAAACGCCACAAGATCATAGCGAAACCGCCCCCACAAAAGCATTCCGAATACAGTGGCAAAAAGGGTGAAAAGAATAATCTGATCTGTCGTCATCCCGCCAACATACCCGCAAGGAGGCGTCTCGCAAGCCGCTCTCTTGATCCCATGCCCTGCAAACGTCTATATGAGCGCCGAATACGCAATCACTATCACGAGGACGCACCATGGCAGGCCACTCCAAATGGGCCAACATCCAGCACCGCAAGGGACGTCAGGACGCCGCGCGGTCCAAGCTGTTTTCCAAACTGTCGAAAGAAATCACCGTCGCCGCCAAGATGGGCGACCCCGATCCCGAAAAGAACCCACGCCTGCGTTTGGCAGTTAAAGAGGCCAAGTCGAACTCAGTCCCCAAGGACGTGATCGACCGGGCGATCAAAAAGTCGGTTGCGGGTGAAGGCGATGATTACGAAGAAATCCGGTATGAGGGTTACGGCCCGAACGGTGTGGCTGTGATCGTCGAGACGATGACTGACAACCGCAATCGCACCGCCTCGACCGTGCGTTCAACCTTTTCCAAGAATGGCGGCAATCTGGGTGAAACCGGCTCGGTCGGGTTCATGTTCGACCGCAAGGGCGAGGTGGTGTATCCGGCCACTGCAGGCGATGCGGACACCGTTTTTGAGGCCGCCATCGATGCCGGCGCCGAAGACGTCGAAAGCTCGGAAGACGGTCACATCATCTGGTGTGCTGACACCGACCTGAATGATGTGTCGAACGCACTGGAGGGCGCGCTGGGCGAATCCGAATCTACCAAGCTGATCTGGAAACCCACCACCACAACCGAGCTGGGGCTGGAAGACATGCAAAAGCTGATGAAGCTGGTCGATGCGCTGGAAGATGACGATGACGTACAGCGCGTGACCACGAACTTCGAGGCCACAGACGAGGTCATGGCGCAGCTTTAAGCGTTGTGAATTTCTGTTGGAAAACCCGGCCTCTGGTCGGGTTTTTTGCATTGCGGGTTCTTGGCCGGTTGGACAGAACCCGATAGGCTTGACCAGAATATCTGTGCCCAAACGGCACATAATCTGATTGAGCGAATGACGGACAGCCCAGCCAGCCAACCCAAACGCAACATTCCTGTTCTGACCGGTCAGAGCATCCTGTCTCAGGTCGCGTGGACGCTTGGCAGCCCTTCTATCGTGCTGCCGTTTCTGGCCGTTTCTTTTGAATTGCCCATGTTCATCGCAGGCGCATTGGTGTCCATTCGGATGGTCGGCAGCATGATTTCGGATATCTTTCTGGCACAGCCGATTTCGGCGCGACAGCAGAAGAAACGCGGGATTGCCCTGACCGAGGTTTGTATAGGCGCCTGCCTTGTCATGGCTGTTTTGGTGGCCGCGACAGGGTTTGTTCCTGCAATTGCACTGGCCTTTGTCGCGGCGTTCTTCGTGATCGGCCTGATCGAAGAAATTCAATCGTTGATGTTAACGGATCTGATAGGGGATCAAGTGCAATCCAAATCGCGGATGATCATGCACTATCTTCAATTAGGTATAGGCGGGTTGGGAGCCATCGGATTGGCGCTGCTGGTGCATGAGATCACAAAGGAAAACCCACCGTTTTCCCGCCATTCCACCGTGATTGCGGTTTCGGTGGCCTTTTTCGTTCTGTCTGGCCTGTCCATTCTTGCGATCTCGGAAATCGCACGAGGGGATGAGGTCAAGGAGACACCGCAAAGGGTGCGGAAACGGAAATTTTCAGAGAACTTTACCGATATTGCCGCCATGTTCGACCAGGCTTGGTTCCGTCGGTATCTGGTCATGCGGCTGCCCTTGGTCGTGGTCTCCCTGTCGGTGCCATTTTTTGCCCTGATCGCGGCCGAGGCACATCATGCCTCAGCCAAGGGACTGACGGCCATGATCATCTCATCCGCGTCGGGATATTTGGTCTCGGCACCGCTGTGGCAGCTGGTGAACATGAAATCCCACCGCGCCGTCATGGTGGCCGGAAACCTGATGGTTGCCGCGACAGGTGCCACGTTGGTCACTGTCCACTTTCTGGGTATTGATCACGCAGTCCATCTGCATGCTATCGCGCTGTTCGTTGTGACCGTGGCCGTAACTGGCATAAGCGGTGCGCGGCAGTTGTATTATTTGGACGTGGCCCCAAAGGATCAACGTGTCAAAGGCGCGGCGGCGATCAAAAGTATTTGCCGGATCACGGCGGTGATCCTGTCGGCGGCCTTGGCCGGGGTCGCCCATATGCATGAGGTTGCGTGGGCCATTGTGTTCATCACTATGGTCAGTCTGTTTGCTGCCCTCACCTGTTACCGCGTGGTCCTTCCCAACGCGGAACAGGCCAAGGGCGCGCAACCAGGACAGTCATGATTGCGACGGAAGAAGCTCCTTTGCCGCGGTTTGTCTGACCGCACGGGTCAGCGGAATCAGCGCAGAGGACAGAACGCGCCCCACCTGCCAAGTCAGACCCACGTCAAGAGGGGCCTCAGGCAGCAGCGGACGTAGTCGTCCATCATTTAGTGCGCTCTTCGCCAGCCCGACAGGGTTCATGCCCCAACCCAACCCAGCTATGGCCGCATCCACAAACCCTTGCGGAGACGGCAGAAAATGCGAGGGTGGGGAAATCCGGCACCCCATCTGTTCGATGATCCACGTTCGTTGAAGGTTGTCCTTGCGGTTGAAGGTCAAGCAAGGGGCAAGGGCCAGCGAGCGTTCGTTTACACCCTCGGCAAACCATTGTTGCATATAGGCCGGGCTGGCGGTCGCGATGTAGCGCAGCGCGCCCAAGGCATAGGAGTCGCACCCCGAAACCGGCTGACCGCCTACCGTGATTGCAGCGCTGACCTCGCCGCGCCGCAACCACTCGGCCGAGTGATCCTGATCATCCACCACCAGATCAAACAACAACCCATCCACCTGTGCCATGGCATCAATGAACCACGTGGCCAGAACGTCGGCAGGCACTGCCACGCGGACACGGGCCGGGCCGGTGCCTTGATCCAATGTCAGTTCGCGGGCCAGCTTCGCTTCGAGCAAACCGATATCCTCAGCATGCTGGGCAATACGCAGCCCAGCCGGTGTTCCGGTGCAAGGCGGTCCGCGATTGATCAATGCTGCCCCCACGCGATCTTCCAGTGCCTTGATCCGTTGGGATATGGCTGAAGGCGTCACAGTAAGTTCCGTCGCAGCTGCCTCAAAACTGCCGTGCCGCAAAATCGACGACAAAGCGGACAAGTGGTTGGGGTCGAGTATCATTAGCCAAGCTTAATTAGGATCAACATCTTTAATTTGATAGGATGCAAAAATGCACATAGTCAATGCCCCTGAACGCACAGGAGGCATCATGTCCGCATCCCTTTTCGCCGGTTTTTTACTGGGCTTCAGTCTCATCCTAGCCATCGGAGCACAAAACGCCTTTGTGTTGCGTCAGGGATTGCGGCGCGAACACGTTTTTCCCCTGTGTCTGACCTGCGCAGTGTCGGATGCCATCCTGATTGCCGCAGGTGTCGCGGGGTTTGGTGCGCTGGCCGAAGCGGCACCTTGGTTTGAGACAGTCATGCGATACGGAGGGGCGATCTTTCTGACGTGGTACGGGCTGCGCAGCCTGCAATCTGCGTGGCAGGGCGGGGCGGCGATGGACGTGACCAAAGGCCAACGCGCCAGCCTTCGGTCGGTGCTGCTGACGGTGCTGGCTTTTACCTGGCTCAACCCGCATGTCTATCTGGATACGGTAGTGTTGATCGGATCGATCTCGGCCCAGTATGATGACCGTCTGGCCTTTGCGAGCGGTGCGATGCTGTCCAGCTTCGTGTTCTTCTTTTCCCTCGGTTATGGGGCCAGGGTGCTGTCCCCGGTCTTTGTAAGACCGCGTGCCTGGCAGATTCTGGATGTGGTCATCGGTATTGTCATGCTGGGGATCGCACTGAAACTTGTTGCCATGTGAAGGGTTGTACCTGCGCAGCTTTCAGTGTTCAGGTTTCGGCATGAAAAAGTCTGCCACCTCATACCGGCCCCTTGCGGGCATGTTCTGGATGTTTGCCGCCGGGCTGTCCTTTGTGGTGATGACGGCCTTGGTCAAATCGCTGGGCACAACAATGAGTCCGATCCAGGCGGCATTCATACGCTATGCTCTGGGGTTGGTATTTCTGTTGCCGGCCCTGCGTTTGATCCTGTCGACCCATCTCACAAAGCGTCATCTGACCCTGTTCGGGCTGCGTGGGATCATTCACGCCTTTGCTGTGATGCTGTGGTTCTATGCAATGACCCAGATCCCCTTGGCCGAGGTCACGGCGATGAACTATATGACGCCGGTATATGTCACGTTGGGTGCGGCGCTGTTCTTGGGTGAGCCGCTGGCCTTTCGCCGGATTGCGGCGATAATGGTGGCGTTGGTCGGTGTGGTGATCATCCTGCGCCCGGGGTTCAGAGAGGTTTCGACCGGTCACCTGGCCATGTTAGGAACTGCTCTGCTGCTTGGAGGGTCCTACCTGCTGGCCAAACTGCTGGTGCGCGATATTCCACCATCGGTGGTCGTGGCGCATTTGTCGATTTGGGTGACACTGGCGTTGATCCCCTTTGCCATCGCCGTTTGGCAGCCGCCCAGCTTGCGTGACATCTGGGTTTTGTTTCTGGTCGCCTGCTTTGCCACCGCGGGGCACTATTTCATGACGCTGGCCTTGCAGGCGGCTCCGGTGGCGGTCACGCAGCCGGTGACCTTCCTGCAATTGATCTGGGCCACGCTGCTGGGTGCGTTGGTTTTTCACGAAAGTGTTGACATCTGGGTTGTTGCTGGGGGTACGTTGATCCTGTCTGCCGTCAGCTTCATCGCCTGGCGCGAAGCGGTTCTGAACCGCAGCAACCTAACCACGCCCAGTATAGCTTCAAAACTCTAGCAGGTTTCAGCGTGCGGAAATGGTTATTGATTGACGAGTCAATAAAAACACCGTAGCGTTTTCCTACCAGTCATAGGGAGGGGACAGCTATGCCGAAACTCGGAATGGAGCCGATCCGTCGTGACGCAATCGTCCGGGCGACGATTGCCGAGCTTGGGTCGAAGAAGTCCCTAGATGTGACCGTCAGCCAAATCGCCAAGCGGGCCGGCATGTCCAGCGCCCTTGCGCATCACTATTTCGGTGGCAAAGACCAGATTTTTCTGGCGGCGATGCAACGCATCCTGTCCGATTTCGGTGCCGAGGCGCGCAGCGAGCTTAAGGCAGCCGCACCGCAGGAGCGGGCGCAGGCCATCATCCGGGCCTGTTTTGCGCCCTCGTGCTTTACGCCCGATGTCATTGCCGCATGGATGACGTTTTACGTTCTGGCCCAAACCAACGATGACGCGCTGCGCCTGTGGCAGATCTATCAGGCGCGTATCCGTTCCAATCTGATTGATGCCTTGCGCCCGTTGATGAGCGACCCGGTCGAAGCGGCCGAGAATATGATTGCTCTGATTGACGGGCTGTATATCCGCGCCGCGCTGAGCGCGCCGAAAAAGCCGCAACTGGCGGTTAATCACGCATTGCGTGTCCTCAACACTCTGCTCGAGGCTGAAAAATGACAAAACCGAACATTCTGATCCTGATGGTGGATCAGCTCAACGGGACACTCTTTCCAGATGGTCCCGCAGACTGGCTGCATGCACCCAATCTGAAGAAATTGGCGGAAAGGTCGACACGGTTCGCCAATGCATATACGGCCTCGCCGCTATGCGCGCCGGGGCGGGCCAGCTTTATGTCCGGCCAGTTGCCGTCGCGGACCGGCGTCTACGACAACGCCGCTGAGTTCCGCAGCGACATCCCCACCTATGCGCACCATCTGCGCCGTGCGGGGTATTACACTTGCCTGTCCGGCAAGATGCATTTCGTCGGCCCCGATCAGTTGCACGGGTTCGAGGATCGCCTGACCACCGATATCTATCCGGCCGATTTCGGCTGGACGCCCGACTACCGCAAACCGGGTGAACGGATTGATTGGTGGTATCACAACATGGGCTCGGTGACGGGCGCAGGCGTGGCCGAGATTTCCAACCAGATGGAATACGACGACGAGGTCGCCTATAACGCCAAAACCAAGCTGTATGATCTGGCACGCGGTAAGGATGATCGACCCTGGTGCGTAACCGTCAGCTTTACCCATCCGCATGATCCCTATGTGGCGCGCCGCAAGTATTGGGACCTGTACGAGGATTGCGAACATCTGCTGCCCGAGGTCGCAGACCTTGGCTATGACAACCAAGACCCGCACTCCAAGCGGATTTTTGACGCCAATGACTGGCGCAGCTTCGACATCACCGAAGAAGATATCCGCAAATCCCGCCGCGCATATTTTGCCAATATTTCGTATCTGGACGACAAGATAGGCGAGATTCTTGAAGTGCTGGAAAGTACACGGCAAGAGGCGATCATCCTCTTTGTCTCGGATCACGGCGATATGCTGGGTGAGCGTGGATTGTGGTTCAAGATGACCTTCTTCGAGGGCTCGTCCCGTGTTCCGCTGATGATTTCGGCCCCTGACTTGCCTGCCGGTCGGATCGGCACGCCAGTTTCGACAATCGACGTGACACCGACATTGGGTGCGTTGGCAGGTGTCGACATGGCCGAGATCGAACCTTGGACCGATGGGGAAGACCTCGTGCCGCTGGCAAAGGGAGTTGAGCGCACCGCGCCCGTAGCAATGGAATATGCGGCCGAGGCATCTTATGCCCCGCTGGTTTCGCTGCGCTATGGCAAGTGGAAATACAACCGCTGCGCGCTGGACCCGGATCAGTTGTTCGATCTTGAGACCGACCCGCACGAACAGGCCAACCTGGCCGAAGACCCGTCGCATGCCGGAACGCTGGAAACGCTGCGCGCCAAGTCCGAGGCCCGTTGGGATCTGGATCAGTTCGACGCGGATGTCCGCGCCAGCCAGGCCCGCCGCTGGGTGGTGTACGAGGCGCTGCGGCAGGGTGGGTATTACCCGTGGGATTACCAGCCGCTGCAGAAGGCATCGGAACGCTACATGCGCAATCACATGGATCTGAATGTCGTCGAGGAAAACGCTCGTTTTCCGCGTGGCGAATAGACTTATCAACCTAATCGAAGATTCCTCGCCGAAAATTCGCAACTTGGTTCGGCGGGGCATGGAGACCAAATAATGGAAGCAGATTTCGTCATCGTTGGCGCAGGATCCGCAGGATGCGCGATGGCTTATCGCCTCAGCGAGGCTGGGGCCTCGGTTCTGGTGATCGAACATGGTGGCACCGATGCCGGTCCGTTCATCCAGATGCCCGCGGCGCTGAGCTATCCGATGAATATGTCGCGCTATGACTGGGGCTATCATTCTGAACCCGAGCCGCACCTGAATAACCGCCGTCTGGCCTGTCCGCGTGGCAAGGTGATCGGTGGGTCATCCTCGATCAACGGCATGGTTTATGTGCGAGGTCATGCGCGTGACTTTGATACCTGGGCCGAGATGGGGGCTGATGGCTGGTCCTATTCGGATGTGCTGCCCTACTACAAGCGTATGGAGACCTGGCATGATGGTGGCCATGGTGGTGATCCTGAATGGCGCGGCACTGATGGGCCGCTGCATGTTTCGCGCGGTCCCCGTGAAAATCCGCTGTTTCAGGCCTTTGTCGATGCTGGTCAGCAAGCTGGCTATGAAGTTACTGGAGATTATAACGGCGAAAAACAGGAAGGCTTTGGCCCGATGGAGCAGACCGTCTGGAAAGGGCGGCGCTGGTCGGCTGCGAATGCTTACCTGAAGCCTTCGCTCAATCGTGAAAACTGCGATATCGTGCGCGGGCTGGCCGCGCGCGTGGTGATAGAGAACGGCCGTGCGACGGGTGTTGAGCTGGTGCGTGGTGGTAAAAAGGAAATTATCCGTGCGCGGCGCGAGGTGGTGTTGGCCGCATCCTCGATCAACTCGCCCAAGCTGCTGATGTTGTCGGGCATTGGTCCGGCGGCACATCTGGCCGAACATGGGATCGAAGTTGTCGCTGATCGCCCCGGTGTGGGGGCGAATTTGCAGGACCATCTGGAGCTTTATATCCAACAGGCTTCGCTGCAGCCGATCACGCTGTATAAGCACTGGAACCTGATCAGCAAGGGCTTGATCGGGGCGCAGTGGCTGTTTACCAAAACCGGCCTTGGCGCGTCGAACCAGTTCGAAAGCGCGGCCTTCATCCGGTCGAACCCCGGTGTCGAATACCCGGACATCCAGTATCACTTCCTGCCGATTGCTGTCCGGTATGACGGGCAGGCGGCGGCCGAGGGGCATGGCTTTCAGGCGCATGTAGGGCCGATGCGTTCGCCTTCGCGCGGGGCTGTCACGCTGCGTTCGAACAAGCCCGAGGACGCGCCGGTGATCCGGTTCAACTACATGAGCCACGAAACGGATTGGGAGGACTTCCGCAAATGTATCCGCCTGACCCGCGAGATTTTCGGGCAAGATGCGTTCAAACCCTATGCGGGCAAGGAAATCCAGCCGGGTGCCGACGTGCAGACAGACGAAGAGCTGAATGGCTTCATCGCCGAACATGCCGAAAGCGCCTATCACCCCTGCGGCACCTGTCGCATGGGTCGGGCCGATGACAAGAATGCGGTGGTCGATCCTGAGGGTCGTGTAATTGGTGTGGACGGCCTGCGCGTCGCCGACAGCTCGATCTTTCCGCAGATCACCAACGGCAACCTCAACGCGCCGTCGATCATGGTGGGTGAGAAAATGTCGGATCATCTGTTGGGTAAAGAAGCCCTGCCGAAAGCCAATGACCGTCCGTGGATTCATCCGGCATGGGCAACAGCGCAGCGGTGATTTGATCCGCGTCAAAGCAGGGTGTGGAAAAGACGTATAGACCTGAATCGCAACGACATATTTTGAGGAGCGAACAGGAATGTCCCACACCCCGCATGAACTGGCCGAAGAGTTTCCGGACAAGGTCGAGCTGATGAGCCAGCTCAAGCAATCGGATGCACATTTTGCCCGGCTGGCGGATGAGTATCACGAGATCAACCGCATCGTGCATCGGGCCGAGACCAACATCGAACCAGTCGAAGATCTGACCGAGGGTGAAATGCGCAAGAAGCGCGCGGCGCTCAAGGATGAGATCTGGGCGATCTTGTCGAAAGCCTAAACCTTAAGGCGGGGGCGATGCCCCCGTCGCCGCAGGCCGCGACTCCCCCGAAGTATTTTCAGGCCAGGTGAAGATCAGGTGACCTTATATGGCAGGGTTCCACGGGTGTGGGCGTCGATCGACAGGCGGCGTTCCAGCGGCGGGACCGAGCGTTGGTGGCAGGTTTGCCGTTCGCAGATACGGCACGAGATGCCGATGGGCTCATAGGCGCTGGCGTTATTGATGTCGAGATTATCGGCATAGACCAGCGCTTCGGCGTGGCGGATTTCGCAACCAAGCGCGATGGCATAGCGACGCACCGGCGCGCCATAGGAACCGCCCGATTTCGAAACATCCCGAGCCAGAGAGATATAGCGCACGCCGTCGGGTGTTTCCGCCAGTTGCCGCAGGAAATGGCCGGGCGTTTCAAAAGCACGGTGGACGTTCCACAGGGGGCAGGCACCGCCGAAACGTGCAAATTGCAGGCGAGTGGCCGAATGGCGTTTGGTAATCGTACCAGCCTGATCAACGCGGACAAAGAAGAACGGGATGCCTTTGGCACCGGGGCGTTGCAGTGTGGAAAGCCGGTGTGCCACTTGTTCGATTGACGCGCCGAACCGGTTGCTGAGCAGTTCCAGATCGTGGCGATAATCCTGCGCTGCGGTCAGAAAGGCGTCGTAAGGCATCAAGGACGCCCCGGCGAAATAGTTGGCCAAACCGATCTTGGCGATGGCGCGGGCTTCCTCGCTTTGGAACTTTGCGAAGTCCAGGGTGGCTTCGAGCAGTTTGTCCTGGCTGATAAGCGCCAACTGCAGCAGCAGTTGAAACACTTGTGTTTGCGGAGCGATACGGGACGAGAGTTGCAGTGTCTTGCTGTCAGCGTCGTATTTCCGTGTTTCGGGGATATCGACAAATTGCACCCGAATGTCGCGCTCATTAAGACTGTTGATCGCTTCCGCCCTTATGCCATCGGCCTTACCAGCGCGGGTCGAAAAATGTTCGGCCGCGCGGTCGACCGCGTCGATGTAGTTGTCGCAATAATGGAAAAAGTCACGCACCTCTTCCCAGGGGCTGGCCTGAATCTGCGCGTCCTCGCGACCCAAAGCTTCGTCCAGCGAAGCGAGCCGTTCATGGGTTTGGCGATAGGTGCGGTGCAGTGCGATGAACGCGCGCGCCAGCGCAGGGGCGTTCGAGGCCGTCAGGCGCAGATCGGCCAGTGGTGGTATGGCGTCATCGAAAACCGGGTCGGCCAAAGCCTCGCGCATGTCCGAGACCAGACGCTCGCTGTCGCCGGTGCTCAGCTCGGTCACATCCATACCGAATTCCTGTGCCAGAGCCAGAACAACTGTGGTCGAGATCGGCCGGTTATTATTCTCCATTTGGTTTAAGTAGGGCAAAGAGACGCCCAATTTGGTGGCGAATTCCTTTTGTGTCAGGGTCAGGCGCGTGCGCATTTCGCGCAGTTTCGCACCGGCATATAGCTTTTGAGTGGCCATGGCGTTTCTTTGCAACTTTTCGGTTGTGGCAAGCTAACTTTGCAAACCATGCGGTGCAAGCTGTGTTACAAGCCCAGTTGCCTCTCGCGTCGGATGACGGACGCAATCGCGCAGATCGCCAGCGCCGATGTTGCCAGCATCAGCCAAAGCAGGGGCATGGCGCCGGTTTCATGGGTCAGCAACGTCCCGGCCAGTGCGCTGAGGCCCGCACCACCGCCCAGCATGATCGCGCCGCTGAGGCCCGAGGCGGTGGCGGCCAGATGCGGACGAACCGACAGGGCGCCCGAGGTGGCGTTGGGGATCGTCATGCCGTTGCCAAGGCCCACAAAGGTCATGAGGCCAAAGAAGCTGAGCGCGGTGCCAAAACCTGCCAGAAACAGGATGGCCGACAAGGCAACACCCATCGCGTTCAGCCAACATCCCCAGTATACCATTCGGTTCACGCCAAATCTGACCGAGTATCGACCGCTGAGAAAATTGCCGACAAAATACCCGACAGCAGGAGCGCCGAAATAGATGCCGACCTGCGCGGCACTGAGGCCGAACAATTCCGTACCGATGAAGGGCGCGCCGCCCAGATAGGCAAAAAACGCACCCGAAGACAGGGCAGAGGACAAGGAATAGCCCCAGAACCGAGGTGAGCGCAGCAGCTCTGGATATTCCCGGAATTGCTGTACCAGCGTTTTACCGCTTTTGGCGGAGGTTTCCCCAAAGTCGACAAAGGTCAAGGCCAGCGTCAAAGCGCCCAGGCCGAAAGGCAGCCAGAAATTGGCTTTCCACCCAAAGCTTTCCTCAAGCAGGCCGCCGATGGCAGGGCCGATCATTGGCACGATGGCCATGCCCATCGTCACGTAGCCGATCATCGAGGCCGCCTGATCCTGATCATACAGGTCCCGGACGGCTGCGCGGCTCAGCACCATGCCGACCACTACAACGGCCTGGCACATTCGAAAGGCTAGAAAAACCTCGGCCGTGGGCGCATAGATGCAGCCCAGTGTGGCGATCAGAAACAGCGCCAACCCCCACAGCAAAACCGGGCGACGCCCCGCTTTATCCGCAATCGGGCCGATCAGTATCTGAAGCACCGCATTGACGAGCAAGTACAGCGCGATGGACAGTTGCATGACCTTATAGTCGGTCTGAAAATGCAGCGCCATATTTGGGAGGCTGGGCAAGAACAGGTTCAGGCTGAGGGCGGACAGCCCCGACAGCAAAACCAGCGTAAAAATGGTGGGTGGCGACCGACGCGCCATAGGGGAACTAAACTGCATGGTTCACATGTATAGTGACCGTTTCAGGGAATGCTATCCAAGACCGTGTTTCAGTATGAAACTTAGCAATTTTACAGTTTTCCGTAACTTTGTTTCCAGTAGTTTGCAAATTTGCCGAAATATGCTTTGGCTGCGGCGCCTGTGCGTATAGTGTCCGCCCAAATTTCACAGGGAATTAGCGCCATGAAAGACATCCTGACTGAGCTTGAAGACCGCCGCAACGACGCCCGTCTTGGGGGTGGGCAAAAGCGTATCGACGCGCAGCACGGCCGCGGTAAGTTGACAGCACGCGAGCGGATCGAACTGTTGTTGGATGAGGGCAGTTTCGAAGAGTTCGACATGTTCGTCAACCATCGTTGCACTGACTTTGGGATGGAAAATCAAAAGCCTGCTGGTGATGGTGTGGTCACCGGCTGGGGCACAGTCAATGGCCGCATGGTCTATGTGTTTAGTCAGGACTTCACCGTGTTTGGTGGTTCGCTGTCGGAAACCCATGCGCAGAAGATTTGCAAGATCATGGATATGGCGATCCAAAACGGCGCGCCTGTAATTGGAATCAACGACTCGGGGGGTGCGCGAATCCAAGAAGGCGTGGCTTCGCTGGCCGGTTATGCCGAAGTGTTTCAGCGCAACATCATGGCTTCGGGCGTCGTTCCTCAGATCAGCGTGATCATGGGGCCATGTGCGGGCGGTGCGGTTTACAGCCCGGCGATGACCGACTTTATCTTTATGGTCAAAGACACGTCGTACATGTTTGTGACCGGCCCCGATGTGGTGAAAACCGTGACAAACGAAGTTGTCACGGCAGAGGAACTGGGTGGTGCGTCGACCCACACCAAGAAGTCCTCGGTCGCTGATGGCGCGTTTGAAAACGACGTCGAAGCACTGGCCGAGGTGCGCCGTCTGGTCGATTTCCTGCCGCTGAACAACCAAGAGAAACCCCCCGTTCGTCCGTTCTTTGACAGCCCCGAACGGGTTGAAAGCTCGCTGGATACTCTGATCCCAGACAATCCCAACACGCCCTACGACATGAAAGAGCTGATCACCAAGGTGGCGGATGAGGGCGACTTCTACGAAATTCAGGAAGATTACGCCAAGAACATCATCACTGGTTTCATCCGGTTGGAAGGACAGACTGTGGGTGTCGTGGCGAACCAGCCGATGGTTCTGGCCGGATGTCTGGATATCGACAGCTCGCGCAAGGCAGCACGGTTCGTGCGGTTCTGCGACTGTTTCGAAATCCCGATCCTGACGCTGGTGGACGTGCCCGGATTTCTGCCGGGGACGTCGCAGGAATATGGCGGGGTGATCAAGCACGGCGCCAAACTGCTGTTTGCCTATGGTGAGGCGACGGTTCCAAAGGTCACCGTGATTACTCGCAAAGCCTATGGTGGCGCCTATGACGTTATGGCCTCCAAGCACCTGCGCGGCGATTTCAACTATGCTTGGCCCACAGCTGAAATCGCGGTGATGGGTGCCAAGGGCGCGACTGAGATCATCCACCGTGCCGATCTGGGCGATGCCGAGAAGATCGCGCAGCACACGCAGGACTACGAAGATCGCTTTGCCAACCCCTTTGTTGCGGCTGAGCGCGGTTTCATCGACGAGGTGATCATGCCGCAATCCACCCGCCGTCGAGTGTCGCGCGCGTTTGCAAGCTTGCGCAACAAGCAGCTGAAAAACCCGTGGAAAAAGCACGACAACATTCCGCTGTAACGGACTGCGCTGAATGACCTGCCCTTTGCAGAATGCTCCTTGGGCGGGTCGTGGCAAGGGTAACTGTCGGTACGTTTGACTTTGAGGCCAAAGCTGTTAGATGAGACGTCTTACCAGATACAAACACGCGCGGGCCGAAAGCCATGCGCGCGCGATCCCGGAGAGAGGAGCCCACTTGTGGGTCTGGGATCGCGCTTTTGTAATGGCGTTTCTGGCATGGACTTCCCCTGCAATCGCTCAATCCGAAAACCTGTTGCCTGTCCCCTCTGGTCAGCCGGTGCATCTGAGTGATGTGCTGCTGGACAACAACCCGGGCGAGCTGTGGGTCAGGTTCCGTTTTATCGCGCCCAAGATCGGATCGGACGTTGGACGGATCGGGTATGATGTGGCCTCGGTGGACATGGAGCATCTGTGCCAAACCCTTGCGGTCGCCTATGTCGCGAAATACGAGCTTGATCCGGCGCGGGTCGTGATATCGCTTTCTGATCGACCCCTTGAATTCGGGCGATCTTCACCTGATGCAACTCAGTACTTTGAAGCCTACCGGCTGGAGCAATCCCAATGTATCTGGGAGGGGCTCTGACCATGAAACCCCGTTTTCACCACGTCCGAGCGTTCCTGATCACCATAGCGGCTTTGGAGGTGCGCGAAATGATCCCGTCTGCACTCGGGTACAAGTTTGTTTCCCGGAATATATCGAACAACGAGGTGCTGGCATGCTGAAGCACCGCGGATTCCCCGGACGTCTGGCCGGAACTGATTTTCAGTTCACCATTCGCCGCGCCAATCCCAAGGGCGTAACCCCGATCGCCCGGCGCGAGCGGTTCCGTGACCGCAAACCCGCCGATCGCCGTGCGGATGCGGCGTTTATGGAAGCGCTGTGGCAGAATTTCGGAGACCAGCCGTTCGAGCGCGGCAACCTGGACGCCGGTCGCCTAAGTTGGTTGTTCGAGCGTGAGGTGATCGCGGCCGAAGATCCGTTCGATCCGGCCAGCTATGATGCGCTGCTGGTGATTGATGTGGACGCGGCGCGCATGTCGTTCCCCGATATCTTCGACGGGATACGCTGATCCGTGCAACCCGCTGTCGCGCATATCCATTCGGGGGAAACTTCGGAAAAAACCCTGCCCAGGATCGGGCAGGGTGGATTTGTGTGCCTAGAAATTCAGCTGGGCCGCGAATTGAACACGGTCCGAGTCAAATGTCCGGCCTGTAGACGCGTCGTTGCGCTCGCCAAAGAAATATTCGGCGCTGAACGTCAGATCGTCGGTTGCCTTGTAAAAGGCATTGACGTGGATTGTCTCAAGCTCGGTAAAAGCCAGAGTTCCGGTCGAGGTGGGCAGGTCGTAATCTTCTTCGCCATAGGCAATGCCGACATTCCACTTTTCGCTAATTTGCTGCCGGAGTTCGACGGTAAAGCCGTCAACGTCGTTGGCCTCGCCACCGACGATGGCGTCCCCGAAGCCGATCAGATATGGGCCAAGCGCTTCGCCGTCGACGTAGTTGACCTGAAACAGACCACCTTCCCAGGGACGGATACCAGCCGACAGAGTAAAGCCGGTTTGATCAACTTCGACATCACCGGATTGTGCCCTGCCGTACAAGGCCGAGGCTCGGGCGATGTATTTCCCGTCATTATATTCCGCCGACGCCGTCAGAACCGGATCATCGGAATTCGAAGCGCCGACATTTTCTTCAACCGAAAGGGCAAAGGTTGCGTTGCCGCCAATCTTATTCGTAAAGCGCACCTGAGGGACACGCGCGAAGGGGATACCAACGGGGCCGTTGAATTCCACAGAGGTCGGGTAGGTATCCAGCGGCTGGAAGTTGGTCCAGTACTGACCGATCAACCAGTGGTCACCGATTGTGATGTTGGCGTGTCTCAGACGCAATTCGGCCGGACCGTCCGTACCGCCGGAGAAAAGATCCAGTTCCAGTTGACCACCGATATCGCCCAACGCACTTGGCGTCGTCGTGCGCAATCCGACCCGAGATTGGCGAACCGTGGCGCCAAAGGTTCCATCCGTGGCAAATTGGGGCTCACCAATCCGCGACGTATCGGCCAAGTCGCCAAGTTCAAAATCCGTATCGTAGAAAAAGTCGGCCTTGACGTAGCCATAGAGATCCAAGGTGGTGTTTCCGATCCTCAGGTCTCCGTCTCCGCCCCCAGAGCCGGTATTTGCGGTCTCCAGCGCCTCGACGCGGGCGCGCAGCGCATCCAGTTCAGCCTGGGTTCCGGCATCTTGAGCGAGCGCGAGCGTGCCCGTGACGCTAAGCGCAGAGGCAGCAAGCAAGAGTGCCTTTTTTCTATTTGTAATCATGCAGTTGATTCCTTGTGTGCGAGTGTGCCCACGCAAAGTTTCACGCAAACGTCAGTGGGGGAAATCACGAGAACGGCAAAGAAAGCGCCGTTTTCCTCAAGCAAAATTGTGCAAAGAGTCGATATTTTTCACAGCAAAGTGAACAGATCTGTCAACCATACGTTCGCAAAGACTTTTTCAAATGGGATCAGCGAACTGAGACGTGATGTTGCACATGCAGAAAACTGCCTCGGAAGCGCGAATTGTAACGGAAGTGTGACTGATTCAGAGGATGGCGTTTTCCAGTCGGGACGACCCGGTGTCGGCACGATTTTGCGCGGGAATTCGCCTTATGGGCGAATTCTGGCCGGAAATTTGGGTGGAAACAATACTTTGTTTGCGGCCTCATTTGTGCCGTGCAATGTGATCGGGCCGTGCGGCTCTACTTTGCCTGCGCCGCACAAGCACCTACTATTCCGTACCCCTTCCTTCCGCGGGCAGGTTTGTGAAACCCACAAAATCCTGCCCGCGTTTTTCTTTGCGCACAATGCAGGCTTAATGCGGCATAAATCTGCGCAAAACATCCATTTCCAGCGCTTGTTATTGAATAACAGCGCTTGGTTCCGGCATCTGCGCCCCAATGCATCAAGAAAGCTAAAGGGGCAGAACACATGCGAATCTCAAAATTCTTCCTGGCCGTTGCGACCTGCGCGGGCCTTGCTGCCTGCGGCGACTCATTCGGTGAACAGGCGTTGCTTGGCGGCGGCGCAGGGGCACTGGGTTCGGCGGTCATCGGAGCGGATCCGTTTGTCGGCGCAGCAGTCGGGGCTGCGGGCAACGTGCTGTACTGCAAAACACAGAAGAACTGTTACTAACCAAGAATTCGGGGCGCCCGCCGCTCCGGTTGCCATTGCGCATCACGCCGTCGCAGGGTTTACGCCCTGCGGCGGCGTTTTGCGTTTCCAGAACATCAAGACAAAGGACGTTCCATGTTCAACAAGATCCTGATCGCCAACCGGGGTGAGATCGCCTGCCGGGTCATCAAGACTGCACGCAAGATGGGTATCGGCACAGTTGCCATATACTCGGACGCGGACAGACAAGCGTTGCATGTATCGATGGCGGATGAGGCCGTACACATTGGCCCGCCGCCCGCGAACCAGTCCTATATTGTGATCGACAAGGTGATGGATGCAATCCGCCAAAGCGGTGCGCAGGCGGTGCATCCGGGTTACGGTTTTCTGTCTGAAAACGCCAAATTCGCCGAGGCATTGGATGCCGAAGGCGTGGCTTTTGTGGGTCCCCCGGTTGGTGCGATTGAAAGCATGGGTGACAAGATCACCTCGAAGAAAATCGCGCAGGATGCGGGTGTTTCGACTGTTCCCGGTTATATGGGCCTGATCGAAGACGCCGATGAGGCGGTGAAGATTTCGAACGAAATCGGTTATCCGGTCATGATCAAGGCCAGCGCCGGTGGCGGCGGCAAAGGCATGCGGATCGCGTGGAACGACGAAGAAGCGCGCGAAGGGTTCCAGTCCTCCAAGAACGAGGCCGCGAATTCGTTTGGCGATGACCGGATTTTCATCGAGAAATTCGTGACCCAGCCGCGCCATATCGAAATTCAGGTGCTGTGCGACAGCCACGGTAACGGGATTTATCTGGGCGAGCGTGAATGTTCGATCCAGCGCCGGAACCAGAAAGTGGTGGAAGAAGCCCCGTCGCCCTTCCTTGACCCCGAAACCCGCAAGGCGATGGGCGAACAAGCTGTCGCTCTGGCCAAGGCTGTGAACTACGCCAGCGCGGGTACGGTGGAATTCATCGTGGATGGCGACAAGAACTTCTACTTCCTTGAAATGAACACACGCCTGCAGGTGGAACACCCAGTGACCGAGTTGATCACCGGTGTCGATCTGGTTGAACAGATGATCCGCGTTGCTGCGGGTGAGCCGTTATCCATCACGCAGGACGACGTGACCCTGACCGGCTGGGCCATCGAAAACCGTCTGTATGCTGAAGACCCGTATCGCAACTTCCTGCCGTCGATTGGCCGTCTGACCCGCTATCGCCCGCCACAGGAAACCGCAGCTGGCCCGATGTTGGACAACGGCAAGTGGCAGGGTGACGCGCCCAATGGTGAGGCCGCCGTGCGCAATGATACCGGCGTCTATGAGGGCGGCGAGATCAGCATGTATTACGACCCCATGATCGCCAAGCTGTGTACCTGGGCCCCGACCCGTGAAGCCGCGATTGAGGCGATGCGTGTCGCGCTGGATAGTTTCGAGGTCGAAGGCATCGGTCACAACCTGCCGTTCCTGTCCGCAGTGATGGATCACCCGAAATTCGTCAGCGGCGATATGACAACGGCCTTCATCGCCGAAGAATATCCCGACGGGTTTGAAGGTGTAACCTTGCCCGAGGCCGACTTGCGTCGCATCGCGGCCTCATGCGCGGCGATGCATCGTGTTGCTGAGATTCGCCGCACCCGTGTTTCGGGCCGCATGGATAATCACGAGCGTAAGGTCGGAACCGATTGGACCGTCACCCTGCAAGGTCAGGATTTCGAACTTGCCATCGAGGCGGATCATGACGGGTCAACGGTTACGTTCACTGACGGTCCGGTGATGCGTGTTGCATCAGATTGGACACCGGGCGATCAGCTTGCGTTGCTAGATGTAGACGGCGCTCCGCTTGTTCTGAAGGTCGGCAAAATCTCTGGCGGCTTCCGTATTCGCAATCGAGGTGCTGACCTGAAAGTTCATGTCCGTACACCGCGTCAGGCAGAACTGGCCAAGCTGATGCCCGAGAAGTTGCCACCTGATACCTCGAAAATGTTGCTGTGCCCGATGCCCGGCCTGATCGTGAAGATCGACGTCGAAATAGGTCAGGAGGTTCAGGAAGGTCAGGCGCTTTGTACGGTCGAGGCGATGAAGATGGAAAACATCCTGCGCGCCGAGAAGAAAGGCGTGGTGGCCAAGATCAACGCAGGCCCCGGCGACAGTCTGGCCGTGGACGACGTGATCATCGAGTTCGAGTGATCATGTCCGCGCGATCGTCATATATCCAAACAGTCCCGGCGTTTTTCGCCGGGTGCTTTGGGCGTGGCGAATGCGTTCAGCCGCCCTGGCGCCGCTCGCGAATCTCGCGTTCGCGCAGGGGGGTTTTGTCGATGGACCGGCCGATTTCACGCACGCTCCATGGGGACGGTTTGCGCAGTTTGACCACGCCGTCCTTGTCGACGAATACCATTTGGAACCCGCGAGGCCGCAACTGCGACCGGATTGGAGACCGCGCCGAAGGATCGGTGTCGGTCAGCACGACCACATCACGGTCGCGCATCGCTGCCTCGCCTTCGATCAGCATATCGATCTGTTGCTGGAACCGCGGGTCGGCTGGCGTGTCGGCAAAGACAACAATGGGCCGGTTGACCCAGAGAAATTCACTGAGATCGCTGTCACCAGTAGGGCGAACAAATTCGTCTTCCACCGGTGCGGACCCGTCGGCAGCCAAGGCGGCCAGCGGGAATAGTGCCGAGAAAACAAGGGCAAGCGTTCGTATCATGGGGCCTCCTGTTGAATTGAATATAGCCCCTGCGTCGGTGAATGCGACCGGCGAATTGCATCAAAGGTTCAAAATTTTGCGTAAAGCGCTGTCTGAACCAACCCGTCCGAACACCACAACGCGCAGGCCAGGCCCCAGCGCGACCCGAATTGAAAAAAGGATATCGCTATGACCGATACGAAAGACTGGCGCGCGCTAGCCGAAAAAGAGCTGCGCGGGCGTCCGTTGGAGGATCTGACGAAAGAGACGTTGGAAGGCATCGACGTCAAACCGCTCTATACGCAGGAGGACACTGCCAATCTTCCGCATATGGGATCGTTGCCCGGTTTCGGTCCGTTTACGCGCGGAGTGAAGGCGACGATGTATGCGGGGCGGCCGTGGACAATTCGCCAGTATGCCGGGTTCTCGACGGCCGAGGAATCGAACGCTTTTTACCGCCGCAATCTGGCTGCGGGCCAACAGGGCGTCTCGGTTGCTTTCGATCTGGCGACGCACCGGGGCTATGACAGTGACCACCCGCGCGTGGTTGGCGATGTCGGCAAGGCTGGTGTGGCCATCGACAGCGTTGAAGATATGAAAATCCTGTTCGATGGCATCCCGTTGGACAAGGTCTCGGTATCGATGACGATGAACGGTGCGGTGATCCCCATCCTTGCCAGTTTTATCGTGGCGGGCGAAGAGCAGGGGCACGACAAATCCGTCCTGTCGGGCACCATTCAGAACGACATTCTGAAAGAGTTCATGGTGCGCAACACATATATTTATCCGCCCGATCCTTCGATGAAGATCATCTCGGATATTATTGAATTCACGTCGAATGAAATGCCCAAATTCAATTCGATCTCGATCTCCGGCTATCACATGCAGGAAGCCGGAGCGAACTTGGTGCAGGAGCTGGCCTATACTTTGGCGGACGGGCGTGAATACGTACGCGCCGCAACGCAGGCCGGGATGGACGTGGACAAATTCGCAGGACGCCTGTCATTTTTCTTTGCCATAGGCATGAACTTCTTCATGGAGATTGCCAAACTGCGTGCCGCACGCACCTTGTGGCACCGGGTTATGACCGAGTTCGGAGCAAAATCCGAGCGGTCGAAGATGCTGCGCACCCACTGCCAGACTTCTGGTGTGTCGCTTCAAGAGCAGGACCCTTACAACAACGTGATCCGCACCGCCTATGAGGCGATGAGTGCGGTTCTGGGCGGTACCCAATCGCTGCATACCAACGCGCTGGACGAGGCGATTGCGCTGCCCACCGATTTCTCGGCACGTATCGCGCGGAATACTCAGTTGGTACTGCAGGAAGAAACCGGCGTGACCGATGTGGTCGATCCGCTTGCCGGGTCGTACTACATCGAAAGCCTGACCAATGAACTGGTCGAAAAGGCCTGGGCGTTGATGGAAGAAGTCGAAGAGATGGGCGGCATGACAAAGGCCGTGGCCTCGGGCATGCCGAAACTGCGGATCGAAGAAAGCGCCGCCCGTCGTCAGGCGATGATCGACCGGGGTGACGAGGTTATCGTCGGGGTCAACAAATACCGCAAGGAACAGGAAGATCCGATCGACATCCTGGACGTCGACAATGTCGCCGTGCGTGAGGCTCAGGTGGCACGTCTGGAACGCATTCGCGCCACCCGCGACGAAGCTGCGTGCCAACAAGCGCTGGACGCACTGACCAAGACTGCCCGCGAGGGTGGCAACCTGCTGGCTGCTGCGGTCGAGGCCGCCCGCGCCCGCGCATCCGTAGGAGAGATCAGCATGGCAATGGAGAAAGAATTCGGCCGCCACCGCGCCGAGGTGAAGACTTTGGCCGGTGTTTACGGCGCGGCTTACGAAGGTGATGAGGGCTTTGCTGCGATCCAGAAATCCATTGAGGAGTTCGCCGAAGCCGAAGGCCGTCGCCCTCGTTTGCTGGTGGTCAAGATGGGGCAGGACGGGCATGACAGGGGTGCCAAAGTCATCGCCACAGCCTTTGCCGATATCGGGTTTGACGTGGACGTTGGCCCGTTGTTCCAAACACCTGCAGAAGCTGCGCAAGACGCAGTTGATAACGATGTGCATGTGGTTGGCATTTCCTCGCAAGCCGCGGGGCACAAGACACTGGCACCGCAACTGGTTGAGGAACTCAAGAAAGCCGGGGCAGAGGACATCATTGTGATCTGTGGCGGCGTGATCCCGCAGCAGGATTATCAGTTCCTTTATGACCATGGCGTGAAGGCGATCTTTGGTCCGGGAACCAATATCCCCGAGGCCGCGCAGGATATCCTGCGTCTGATCCGAGAAGCAAAAGGTTGAGGCCAGCCAAGATTTTTCGCTGAAAAATCTTGTGAATCACCGCCGTTGGCGAAAACATGCGACCAGATCCATCGGGATCTGGTCGGTTTTTTGTTGGAGGCAGCGCACGTGTTACTGGATCATTTGGCCGTTGCGGGCGAGACATTGGAAGAAGCCTCGGCCCATATCGAACAGGCATTGGGAGTGTCACTGCAGGCGGGCGGTAAACATGATGCTTTCGGCACGCACAACCGGTTACTGGGTTTGCGGGATGAGCTTTATCTCGAGGCCATCGCGATTGATCCGCAGGCACCAAAACTAGAGCGCACACGGTGGTTCGATCTGGATCGATTTTCTGGCCAGCCGCGCCTAACAAACTGGATATGCCGGGTCTCAGACATGCAGGCCGCACTGTCCATATTCCCAGATGGCGTAGGCCAACCAATTGACCTGACCCGAGGCGCGCTGAGGTGGCAAATGGCGGTCCCGCCCAACGGGCGGTTGCCCTTCGACAATCTGTTTCCTGCACTCATTCAATGGCACGGCGATCTGCGCCCGGCGCGGATGTTGCAAGACAGTGGATGCCGCCTGAGACGTTTGGTGGTCTTTCATCCTGACGCTTTGGATCTGGCGCGGTTGCTGGGTAATTTGGAAACCGTGGTGTTCGATACCGGCCCGGCCGCTTTGCGGGCCGAGTTCGAAACGCCGCATGGCCCCCGCGTGCTGGAATGAAAATACGACGCGCAAAGGTCGCGGACGCCGCCGCAATCGCGGAAATCACCAACACGATCATCCGCGATACGCTTGTGACCTTCACCACGGATGAGCGCAGCGTCGAAAGCATCGCCAAGGATATCGTTTCTCGTGGGGACGGCTATTGGGTTGCGGGAAAAGGCAAGCAAGTTGTGGGTTTTGCCACCTACGGCCCATACCGCTTTGGGCCAGGTTACGCGCAGTGCCGCGAGCTCACGATCCAATTGGACCCTGATGCGCGGGGGCAGGGGGTTGGGAGGGCATTGATGGCGGCGCTTGAGACCGCCGCCCGGGTGGAAGGTGTGCATGTGCTGGTGGCCGCGATCTCCTCGGCGAATCCTGGGGCGGTCGCATTCCACGCGGCGCTGGGGTTTAAGCAAGTGGGGCACATGCCAGAGGTTGGATTCAAATGGGGCAAACGGTTGGATCTTGTGCTGATGCAGAAAATTATTTCCTCTGACCCACCTGTCGTACCTGACAGTCGCGATTTCGGACGCTAGGGTGCGCCCATGTCGATCTGGACCCGCATATCCGATGCGCTAAGTGCGCTTGCCCAGGGTGAAAGCCTTACGGACGTATTTGAAAAACTGCGCACGCCGCCGGAACGCTCGGTTGCGTTTGCAATTGCCGTGATCGCGCTGGGTGCGAAGATGGCAAAGGCTGACGGGCAGGTGACGCGGGATGAGGTCACCGCCTTTCGCGATGTCTTCCAGATTGCCCGCGATGATGAGGCCGGTGCCGCACGTGTTTTCGACATGGCCCGGACGGACGTTGCCGGTTATCAGGACTATGCCCGCAAGATTGCCCGCATGTTTGCCGATGACAGCACCACGCTGTGCGACCTGATGGAGGGGCTGTTTCACATCGCCATGGCCGACGGGTTCTATCACCCAAACGAGAACGAATTTCTGGAACAGGTCAGCCGCATTTTCGGTCAGACCGACGCGCAGTTCATGGCCTTGCGCGCGCGGTTTGTGCCTGACGCACCCAATGACCCTTATACCGTGTTGGGAGTGCCGCACGACATGCCGCTGCCTGAAATCCGCAAGATTTGGCGGCAACTTGTTCGTGATACCCATCCCGACGCGATGATGGCCCGCGGTGTGCCCGAGGAAGCCATCCGTCTGGCCGAGAAAAAGATGATCGACATCAACCGCGCCTGGGACGAGATCAACGGCGCACAGGCGTAGGCGAATGCGGTTAGCGACCTACAATATTGAATGGTTCGCCAACCTGTTTGACCGCAATGATAATTTGGTCGTCAATGATCGCTGGTCCGGTCGTCACAACGTCACCAAAGCGCAGCAGGTCGAGGCCATCGCCAAGGTTCTGACGGCAATTGACGCGGATGCAGTTTTGATTGTCGAAGCCCCCAATTCCGGGAAGTCGCAGGACACCATCCGTGCTTTGCAGAATTTTGCCGAGGCGTTTGATTTGCGCACCTCACACGCAGTGATGGGGTTTCCCAACGATACCCATCAAGAGCTGGCGCTGCTTTACGATCCGAATGTGCTGCAAGCGCGGCACGACCCGGTTGCGGGCAACGATGCGGCCCCCAGGTTCGACGACGTGTTCCATATCGACCTCGATATCGATGCGACCGAGGATCTTGTGCGTTTTTCCAAACCCCCGATGGAACTGGCGGTGCAGATCCGATCCGGCGCGCAGCTTCGCCTGATCGGGGCGCATCTGAAATCCAAGGCCCCGCACGGGGCGGGATCGCGGGATGAGGCGATCCGCATCTCGATCGCGAATCGCCGCAAGCAACTGGCGCAGGCCGTGTGGCTGTCTCGGCGTGTCAAAGCGCATGTCGAGGCCGAGGAACAGGTCATCCTGCTAGGCGATTTGAACGATGGGCCGGGGCTGGATGAGTTTGAACACCTGTTTGGCCGGTCCTCGGTCGAAATTCTGCTGCAGGCCGGATTGTTTGACCCGCATGCCGCAGGGACGGACGCAGAGCCGTCAACCGCCCGGTTTGCCCGCGAGGGTGGGCGGTATCTTGAGGCGCTGCTGGACTACATCATGGTCAGTGAAAACCTGCGCGCCAAACGTCCGGCGTGGCGTATCTGGCACCCTTTCAAAGACGCAGGCCTTCGTGCGTCAGAGGACTTGCATCAGGCCTTGTTGACCGCGTCCGACCACTTCCCCGTTACTCTGGATATCGCGTTGTGACCTTTTTTCGACGGAAGGCTCTGCTTATATTCTTTGACATGAAACATCTCATTGCGATCTGCGCGTTATCGGTCGCGCTGGCCTTGCCCTCACAGGCCGAGGAAGATACTGGCAAATCCTTGATGGAGCAGGGGGCCGAGCTGTTCTTTGAAGGTTTGCGCAAGGAAATGGAACCCGCGCTGGAAGACTTGCAGGGGCTGGTCAGCCAATTTGGCCCGGCTATGCAGTCATTCTTTGAAGAGATGGGCCCAGCCCTGGCCGAACTGGCGGGTGAGATCGAGGACTGGAGCGCCTATGAAGCGCCTGAGATATTGCCTAATGGGGATATCATCATCCGCAAAAAGCCTGAGGATCAACCAGAAGAGCCCGAGCAAATCGAAGAAGAAGCCGACGGAGCGACGGAAATCTAACCTCGGATAGTGACGTGAACCTCTGACTTTAGGGCATTCGCCAAGGAATTCAGGCGCGCTTCGGCCACCTCACTGAACAGTGGTTCTGCGGCTTTGGGCAGCCGCAGTTCAAGCTGACGCTTTTTGGGATAGAATCGCAGCGTGCCCATTTTGACATCGTGGTGCATCCACAGCATGGCGCCAAAGCGCATGGCCTTGCCCAGAATTTCAGCCTGTTTCTGACCTTTCTCGTCCAGCAGTTTGTAAAGCGGCTCGAACCGGTTGCCCTCGCGCTTGTTGCGATAACGGTGTTGCAGGGCGAGGCCGATAAAAACCCGTTCAGAATGTTTCAGCCCGCCCAGATTGGCGCGGGTGACATTGTCGAAACAGATCTCGGCCCGGTAATCAGGATGAGCGCGCCAGCTGACGTCGTGCAGCAGGCAGGCAGCCTTGATCAGGCGCACGCGTGCCTCTGGAGCGGATTTGAACAACGGCATGACGAAATCAAACAGGTGTTTGCCAAATCCGGGCAGACGGGCATCTTTGGCTTCGGAGAAGTAGCTGGCTTCGATCAACGGGTCACGGTCGCGCAGAATCTGCGGCATTTGTTCGTACAGCAATCCTTCGCGGATGCCATAGCTTGAGATCGCGATGTCCTTTGGTTTGAAAGTGCGGATCAGCCGCGCCAGAACGTCCATCGCGTAGGGGATTAGCGCCATACGGGAACTAGACACGCCCGCCTGACTGCGCAGCTGATCCGGATCACCTTTTTCGATGAACTTTATGGTCTCACGGACCTGTTTTGTGGTCATCCGGTATTCATGCAGCACGTTCAGCGGATAGCCCCGGCGCAGCATGTCCAGACGTGCAAAGGCGCGCCAGCTGCCGCCCACCAGAAACAGGCGATCCCGCTGCGGCCCCAGCTGATCCCGTAACTCTTCCATGGTGGCCTTGATATGGGCCTTGCGCGCGCGCCGCCCGCCCTTGATATCGCGTAGTTTCAATGGCCCCAGGGCCGAGGTCAGACGGCGCCCGACCTGACCGTCGCCAATCTCGGCCAGTTCCATGGATGAACCGCCAATGTCGCAGATCAGGCCATAAGCCCCGGGCCAGCCCAGCAACACACCCTGCGCGGACAAGCGCGCCTCTTCGCCGCCGTCTATGACCTGAACGGTCAGACCGGTTTCTGAATGAACTTGATTGCAAAAATCCGGCCCATCCTTGGCTTCGCGCACCGCCGCAGTGGCAACAACATGCAGGCCCGGTAGGTCCAGATCATTGGCCAATTGCTGAAACCGGCGCAATGCGGACAGCGCACGCTTGCGCCCGCGCGGGTTAAGGCACCCGGATTCCGACAGGCCCGCACCCAGCTCGCACATTATCTTTTCATTGTAGAAATAAGCCGGGGATCGCGCGGCCCCGTCAAAGATTACCATCCGGACCGAGTTCGATCCAACGTCGACCACGCCCACCCGCGACAGGGCGCGGGCCTCGGGGTTGTCGAACAAGGGCTTGCCGAACGATCCCCAGTCCGGGATTTTGGCTTCTGCGATCTGATCCATGTCTTTTCCAGATATTCCGGTGGCAGAATGCGAAATCGCAGTGTGCGGGTCAATTGTCGGATGCGACATCTGTCATGTCCGCGTTTAGCACCCGGATCGCAAGAGCGCGGGTGATTTCCCGCTTTTCCGACAAGGCCAGATGATCCAACCGGGCTACGACCTCGGCTGCGGTCTTGAACCGCCGATCCATGTGCTTGACGAGATAGGCAATCACGTCTGGTCCGGGATTCAGTTGGCGGTCGACAAACAGCTTGGCCAGAACGGCCCCCAAAAGGGCATCGTCCGGTGGGTCCAGCGCCACGTGATGCGCCCCTTCGATCCGGCTTTGCAGATCGGGCAGTGGCAGTTCCCACAGCTTTGGCGCCAACCGCCCGGTCATTAACAGCGCATGGCCTTCTGCCAACACCAGATTGTGCAGGTGAAACAGGGTTTTTTGCTGATCGAGGTCGCCTGCGACCATCGGAATATCTTCGACCGCTATCGGAGTGCTGGCCAAGGCGGGCACGTCTTCGTACCGCACATCACGGGCCTGAATGATCCGCCCGCCGGTTTCGGCAGCCCAGACATGGGCCAGATGCGTTTTGCCAGACCCGGCAGGGCCGCTGAGGACCAGCTTGTTACCGGGCCACGACGTCGCCGAGATCATCGCAACGGCCAGCGCATTGGCGGGCGAGACAAAAAAATCTTCGCGGCCCAGTGCGGTTTTGGCCGGTAGATCAAAGCTGAGTTGTTGGGCCATTTATTCGTCTTCCTGCTTCAACCCGTCGAGGCCGGTATACAGGCGGCTGTCCAGATAGATTGAGGTCAGGAACCGGGCGACCACGCCCAGCGCTGCGGCAACCGGAACAGCAACCAGCATACCCACAAAGCCGAACAGCGCGCCAAAGACGGACAGGGCCAGCAGCAGCCAGACAGGGTGCAACCCGACCGAGCTGCCAACCAGCTTGGGCGTCAGGAAATTGCCCTCGGTCACCTGTCCCAGCGCGAAGATGCCTGCCACCAGGCCGATATGAAGCCAATCGCCCCAGAACTGAAACAGCGCAAGACCGATAGCCAACGTGCCGCCAATCAGGGCACCCAGATAGGGGATGAATGTCACGAGCCCCGCGATGAAGCCCACGATCAGGCCGAATTGCAGACCAACAATCATCAGCGCAACGGCGTAATAAGTGCCCAGGATCAGACAGACGGTTCCCATGCCGCGGACGAATGAGGCAAGAACATCGTCAATCTCACCCGCCAGCCGCTTGATCGTTGGGGCGTGGTCACGAGGTAGCAGCTCTCCTATGCGGGCTATCATACGATCCCAATCTAATAACAGATACACGGCGACCACCGGCACGATGACAAGCAGAACCACCACGTTGATGGCTGACCCCAGCGAAGCGGCGACGGATTGCAGAACGTCTCCAGTTTTGGATTGCAACGTCTCGCTCAGCGACACAAGGAATTGGTGAGAGCTGGATTCGGTATCCAGCAGGGATGGGAATTGTTTTTCGATGAAGCCGCGCAGTTCTTTAAGCAGACTGGGCATAACTTCGACCAGATCGATCAACTGGGTAATCAGCGCGGGCACCACCATCAGCACCATGAGCACAAATCCCAGAACGCCGACAATGGTGATGATCCCTGTCGCGGCCATTCGCGACAGCCCCAAGTTTTCCAACCGGTCTGCAATTGGATCAAGGAAGTAAGCGATTGCTCCGCCAATCACAAAGGGCAAAAGAACGTCGCCAAGTGCCCACAATAGAAGCACAAAAACTACAGCGGCTATGCCCCAGTACCTGAGCTGATCCTTCACCGGCAAAGCCATGGCTGTCCCCTTGTTTTCGGCTCTTGCCAGTGTTCTTGGCGCATGCAGCCCCATGATGCAAGCGCTTCATCGCCCGTACATTTCCCGGGCGCTAATCGCTGAGCGTGCCCAGTTCAGGCGTGGCGTCATGGGCGGCCTCGTCCGGCCAGTTGGTGCGCCAGATTTCCGCAGACCAATGGCCGCAATGTACCGCGGGCCGATCAAAGCCGGGCAGGGGGTCGACCAGAGGTAAAACCACCACGTCATGGCGGGGCACGGCAAAATAAGGAAACGAGTAGCGTTCCTGTCCCGAGCGATTCACCACCCGATGCGGCGTAGATTTCAGCCGCCCGCCGGACCACAGCTCCAGCATATCCCCGATATTGACGACAAACCCGCCCGGCGGGCAGTCAGGGCTGACCCAACTATCGTCCATGGTTTGCACTTCAAGCCCACCAACGGGGTCAGGGGCGATGATGGTCAAGGCGTCGGTGTCCTTGTGGGGATGAATACCATAGCCGCCCTCATCGGGGGCTTGAGGCGGATAGTGCAGCAGAGTCATGTTGGTCATGGGATCGCGGAAAGCGTCCCGCAATCGGCGCGCGGGCAGGCCCAGACCTGTTTCCAACGCACCCAGCAAGGCATCTGCAACGCGGTCGAGTTGGGACCAGTAGTCAAGGATCATTCCGCGAGCGTCTGGCACCTGCGACGGCCAGACATTCGGGCCGTACAAGGCACAATCGTTGCGGATCGGCGCATCGCTGGCGACCTCATGGTGCAACTTGTAGCCTTCGTATTTGTCCGCCTTGCCAGACCCGTCATTTGGGGTGAAGAACCCCAGCGGGATGAACCCGCGATAATTGTCGCGAGTGATGGCCTGATCCCACTTGGCACCTTCTTCAACGTCAAAGATGGCCTGCACACAGGCGCGCATGTTTTGAACCGTGTCAGTGGGTATGTCGGTTCCGGTGATCGACAAAAAACCGATATCAGTGCAGGCGCTGATGACCTGCTGAACGGTCTGCTCATAATCCGCATGGGACGCATTAAACAGCGGGGTGATGTCTATAGTGGGAATGCGACCCATCAGTGAACCCTGACGCCTTGGCGGTCAAGTTCAGCATGAACCGGGGCTAGGTTCAGCCCATGCAAGTCCTGATTGCTTTTCAGCGACAGGGCGGCTGCAATCCCGGCCCCCTGACCCATGACCGCACAGCAGGACATATTGCGGGTGGCGGCATGGGCCACCTTGTCCGCCCCGTGCGACCGGCCTGCAACCAGCAGACCCTTAACGCCTTTCGGCAACATTGAACGGTAGGGCACATGCATATACCGGCCCGTGGTCGGCAGGATCAGGATGCCATAGCCGTCGATGAATTCGGGATAGATGCCGATCGTATCCTCGAACCGACCCTGATGCCGGGCGTCGTCCTCGGTCATATTGTAGATCGCATCGATCTTGCGGGTGTCGCGAATGCCGATGGTCATGCCGAAATTCCGCAGACGCGCGTTTTCGCAGCCGGGCATGAAACGGCGCAGTGCCTCGATGGCTAGCATTGACTGTCGACGGCCCTCGATCTCACCACGGGTCAGGCTATCGGGATCGGTGCCGTCTATCCCGTCCATATGGATCAGGTTCATATAAGTCAGCTCACCCGTATCGTGGACCGCGCCCCAAGTGCCGGCGATGGTGTTCAGATGCGGCGGGATCAGACCCTGTTCGATGGCTTGCTGGAACGGTTTCTTGACGAAGGGTGAGAACATGTCGTCCTCTTTGCCACTGGTTTCAATGTTCCACTCGCCACCGCCGCCCCAGTCCTTATAGGTCTGCGGGTCGGCCTTGACGCCCTCCATGAAGGCGCGCTTGTCGACGCCTGCCAGATGGAACATGACCGAAGCGGCCATCATATCCTCGCGCGCGGTCTTGTAGGTGGGCGCGCCTGCGCGATGGGCTACATCCGCGTCCCCGGTGGCGTCGATCACTACCTTGGCCAAAATCGCCTCACGTCCGGCTTTGGATTCGGTGATGACGCCGGTGATCCGGTCAC
Organism: Ruegeria sp. BB5; assembly: GCF_056539405.1. Classification (NCBI taxonomy): domain Bacteria; kingdom Pseudomonadati; phylum Pseudomonadota; class Alphaproteobacteria; order Rhodobacterales; family Roseobacteraceae; genus Ruegeria; species Ruegeria sp. BB5. The sequence continues at coordinate 257,131 of NZ_JBQFUX010000001.1, forward strand.
CATCCATGATTGGGGCAACGAATTGACGGTGCAACATCGGATGCACCCCGGCCTCTTCGACCAGCTTGTCAGCAACCAGTTTGAACCCTTCGCTGTCCAACTCATAGCTGAGCGACTGGCTCTCTGGCACCGCTGCCCCCATGTCCCGGGCGCGGGTTTCAAATTCCAGACCAATGCCGCCTGCTTCGACGGTTTGTTCATGGCGGTACCAAGCAAATCCTTCGACTCCCACGGCGGTGATATTGCCACCCATGCAGCCAAAGCGGTCGACCAGAGACACTTCGGCCCCTGCGCGCGCTGCCGCCAAGGCAGCGGCCAGCCCCGCGGGGCCGGAGCCCACGACTAGAACGTCGGTTTTGTGAACGACGGGAATTTGACGGGCGGGTTCCTGAATGGTTTGCATCGGCGCCTCATGGGTTTGCATTTTAGCCACCATTGAAAACCTTGGCTGGCGGGTCAATCAAAATTCCGACCGTCCCGAGGTCGCAAAATAACCAATGGCCGATTGCCCCCGGCGGGGCTTTGGAATATGGACCTTTGAAGTCGAATTCTCACCCGTGAAGGTCATACAATGCGCCTCAGCCGTTACTTTCTGCCCGTTCTCAAGGAAAACCCGTCCGAGGCCCAGATCGTCAGCCACCGGCTGATGCTGCGCGCCGGGATGATCAAGCAAGCATCGGCCGGGATTTATTCCTGGCTGCCGCTGGGTTTCAAAGTTCTGCGTAAGTTGGAAAACATCATCCATGAAGAGCAGGCGCGCGCAGGCCATATCGCGATCCAGATGCCGATTATCCAATCGGCAGACCTGTGGCGTGAATCCGGGCGCTATGATGACTACGGTCAGGAAATGCTGCGTATGAAGGACCGGCATGACCGGGATATGCTGTTCACGCCCACGGCCGAAGAGCTGGTCACCGATATCTTCCGCGGCCACGTCAGCAGCTACAAGGACCTGCCGCTGACGTTGTACCAAATCCAGTGGAAGTTCCGTGACGAGATCCGCCCGCGCTTTGGCGTGATGCGGGGGCGCGAGTTCTACATGAAGGACGGGTATAATTTCGACCTGACCAAGGAAGACGCGCTGCACGCATATAACCGTCATCTGGTTACCTACCTGCGCACCTATGAACGCATGGGCCTGCAGGCGATCCCGATGCGTGCGGACAGCGGCCCGATCGGGGGAGACAACACCCATGAATTCCTCGTACTGGCCGAAACCGGTGAATCCGAAGTGTTCTATGACAGCGCCGTCACCGACCTGACGTTTGGCGACCGTCAGATCGACTATGACAGCCGAGAGCAGTGTCAGGCCATTCTGGAAGAGTTCACCTCGAAATACGCCCGTACCGATGAAACCCATGACGAGGCGCTGTTCAATCAGGTGCCCGAAGATCGCCGCCGTGTGGCGCGCGGGATCGAAGTGGGGCAGATTTTCTATTTCGGTACCAAGTATTCCGAGGCGATGGGCGCTACCGTTCAGGGCCCCGATGGCAAACCAACGCCGGTCCATATGGGCAGCCATGGCATCGGTGTCAGTCGTCTGATCGGTGCGATCATCGAAGCCAGCCATGACGATAAGGGCATCATCTGGCCCGAGGGCGTAACACCGTTCCATTGCGGTATCGTAAACCTCAAGCAGGGTGATGATGAGGCTGACGCCGCCTGCGACAAACTCTATGGCGCGCTGACCGCACTGGGTCTTGAGCCGCTGTATGATGACCGCAACGAACGGGCAGGGGGCAAGTTTGCCACCATGGACCTGATCGGCTTGCCGTGGCGTATCACCGTCGGGCCGCGGGGTCTGAAAAACGGCGTCGTTGAGCTGACCTGCCGCCGTACCGGTGAAAGCGAGGAGTTGAGCCCCGAAGCTGCCGTCACGAAAGTTGCCGAAATCTATGAGCAAATCGCCTGAACAGGATCATCGGCCGCTGATCTCGGTCGTCACCGTTACGCGGAACCTGATCGAAGCAGGGCGCGAGGCGCAAGTCCTCACCGCCCTGGACAGCGTGCAGTCGCAAAAGCTCCGTGACATCGAGCATGTGATCTGGGACGGCCAATCCGATGACGGAACACAAGACCTGCTGAAAGACACGATTCAGAAATTCTCGGAGTCGGGCGACCCCATTCCGGTGCGGTATTTCTGTGAGGCAGACAAAAGCCTGTATGACGCGATGAACCAGGCGGTTGATCGGTGTCGCGGCGAGTATGTTTTGTTTCTCAACTCGGACGATCTGATTGCTGACCCTGACAGCCTGTTGAGGGTGCAAAAAGCTATCGAGCCCGATAAGCCCGATTTTGTGTATGGTGAAACCGTCTTTTTCGATGATGAGGGCAACCGCCGTCATGCCCGTCGGCTAACCCCGAAATCCATCTTGCAGCGCTTACCATTCGGTCACAATGCGATGGTCCTGAAACGGGCGCTGTTTCAGGAATTGGGCGGTCACGACCTGCAATTCCGTATCGCCGCGGACTATGACATGGTTTTGCGAATGATCCTGTCTGGCCATTCCGGCCAGCGGTTGCAGGCCCCAATATCACTGTTTCGGATCGGTGGAGTATCAGCAGACACAGACGCTGCCGGGGCCGAAATGGCCGCATGTTGGCTGAAAAACTACAGTCAGTTCTGCGATCTGTCCGGGTACTCGGACGCGCAGCGCTTTGGTTGGTACAAGCAAGGCCATTTGCCAGTTCGGGTTTCAGGCGCCATTTTGCTGAAATCGCTATCGCAGCCCGCTATCGCGCGTGCCGCGCTTTACAGCCTGACAAAGACGTTACGTCGCAAGGCTCAGTTCTGGCGGTCTTTCTAGGTTCACTGCGGTTCCGGTCGTTCCGTCAGAATTTCACCATCCGCACCGTTTCCGCGTGCAACGACAATCGGACGGCCCAGACGTCTGACCAGATCTTTGTATTCGAACCCTAGAAAGCGTATCCCACAAACCCGTTGATCGGTCGTGCGGTCCGTAATGCACAGCCGACCCTGACGGAACGCCAATCGGTATCCTTTGTCTTTCAGGATATCGGTCAAACTTGCCCAGCTTGCCGCTGTATCGAAAACAGGGCGAATGACTGCGCGCAACAATGCTGCTGTTTCACAATCCAGTTCTGAAGATGCGTTTCGGACCAAAATCGGGTCCAACAATTCCTTATTACTCTTTACAAACATGAGCGACCCCCGCTCTTAAAATGGTATCCCCCTTACATCTAGGGTGACAAAGTTTTAAAAAATAAGCAAAAGGCGAAAGAATATTGCTTAAACAATGTTGCATTTTGAGTTCAGTAACTCACACAACGGCCCTATTAACTTCATAGCTGAAACAATTGGGGGTTGTCTGTGAAGGGGGTCACAACCAAGGGTATAATCTGGATCTTTTCTCTCTCCTTTTGCCAGAGCGAACTTCCCGACACCTAGGGTGATTCGTATTGGGCCATGCCAATAAGAGTCGCAGGATTGCCTATCACCGGGCGGGACGCGCATAACCACCTTGACCATCCCGGCAAATGCCGAAAGGGTCGCGCAAACCAAAAAGCCCCGGAGCAGACATGGCCAAGACGCCCCCGCCCTTTGCCCCATTCGAATGGAAGATCGCCTGGCGATACCTGCGCGCACGCCGTGCCGAGGGCGGTGTCAGCGTGATGACCTGGATTTCACTGATCGGAATTACACTAGCGGTGTTTGCCCTGATCGCGACGCTGGCCGTTCGGTCCGGCTTCCGATCCGAGTTCGTGGGTACCATTCTGGGGGCCAATGCGCATGTTACTGTCTACTCAGCGGGTAATTTTGATGCGCAGGGTAACCTGGACCGCACCATCGCGGATTATGACGGAGTGGCTGAGCGCGTTGCGCAGGTGCCCGGCGTTGAACGCGCCGCGCCCTTGGTCAAAGGGCAGGTGCTGATTACCAATCGCGAGCGCAGCAGTGGGGTTGAGGTCTTTGGCATTCAGCCTGACGACCTGCTGGACCTGCCCGGCGTCGCCGAAAGCGAACAGGCGGTGGGGGATCTCTCCGAGTTCCAGAATGGAGAGGACGTTATCGCCATCGGTTCGGGCGTGGCGCGCAGTATTGGGGCAACTGTGGGGGATACGGTCAAACTGACGTCCCCTAACGGGGTGAAGACGGCCTTTGGTACCTCACCTCGTGTGAATGCCTATCGGGTGGTCTATGTCTTCTCGGCCGGGCGCTATGATATCGACCGCACCCGCGTTTATATGCCGTTCGAACAGGCGCAGGGCTTCTTCAACCGCGAGGGCGTTGCGGATGAGATCGAGGTGATGGTTGACCGCCCTGAAGAACTGACACCGATCCTGATCCCTATTCTTGAGGCCGCCGGCGAACGAAGTCAGATCTGGACCTGGCAGGACGCCTCGGGCGGGTTCCTGCGCGCGTTAGAGGTCGAGGACAACGTGATGTTTATCATCCTGTCGATCCTCGTGTTGATTGCGGCGATGAATATCGTCTCGGGGTTAATCATGCTGGTGAAGAACAAGGGGCGCGATATCGGCATCCTGCGCACCATCGGTCTGAGCGAGGGGTCCGTACTGCGGGTGTTCTTCATCTGCGGTGCATTCACCGGCATCATAGGCACCGTGATGGGTGTTGTTCTGGGTTGCTTATTCGCGATTTATATCGACCCGATCTTTTCGTTCGCGAACTACGTCATGGGTGGCGGTGTATGGGACCCTTCCATTCGCGGCATCTATGCCCTGCCCGCCGAACTGCACCTGTCGGACGTGTTGAAGGCAATCGGCTTGTCGCTGGGCCTGTCCTTTTTCGTCACCTATTTCCCCGCCCGCCGCGCGGCGCGGCTGAATCCGGTTGAGGCGCTGCGCTATGAATGATGTGACATTGCGATTGAGCGGTCTGACCAAGACCTATCTGAAGGGCACACCGGGCGAGGTTCAGGTGCTGCGTGGGGCCGATCTGGAACTGCGCGCGGGCGAAGCGGTGGCGCTGGTTGCACCATCCGGTGCGGGCAAGTCGACCCTTTTGCACATTGCCGGTTTGCTGGACACGCCGGATGACGGCTCGGTCGAGATTGCGGGTCAGAATGTCAAAGGTAAGGGCGACCGGACCCGCACCGCATTACGGCGTCAGGACGTGGGGTTCGTCTATCAGTTCCACCATCTGCTGCCCGAATTCACGGCGCTGGAGAATATCACCTTGCCGCAACTGGCCAACGGGGTGTCCGAGACGGCAGCACAGGCGCGGGCGATGTCGTTGCTGGAACGCGTCGGTGTTGCGCCTCGCGCTGATCACCGTCCGGCGGCGCTGTCAGGTGGAGAACAACAGCGGGTCGCGTTTTGCCGGGCGCTGGCCAACAAGCCGCGCGTGTTGCTGGCGGATGAGCCGACAGGCAATCTGGACCCCGAAACCTCGGATCAGGTGTTTGATGCATTAATGGCGCTGGTGCGGGACGAGGGGCTGTCAGCGCTGATCGCCACGCATAACATGGAACTTGCGGCGCGGATGGACCGCAAGTTGCGGCTTGAGGGCGGTATACTCAGGCCAGTTGAGTGATCGCAACGCCCGCGGCCATCACGGCGATCCCACCTGCGCGTATCCATGTCAGCGGCGTGACTTGCGCGCCGAAAAGCCCGAAGTGGTCGATGGCTGCCGTGCTGATCAGTTGCCCGAGTAAAACGAAGAACACCGCATTACCGACACCGAAATGCGGTGCGACATGGGTGATGGATAGGACGTAAAAGGCGATCAGGACACCGGCCAATAGCAGGTGTTTCGGGGCCTGCGTGACTTTGGGCAGCGCGCCCGTGCCGGTAAATAAAACCATCACCAGCGCGGATGCTGCGAACGCGATGGCGAACAGGATGACGGCGGCGGTGGTCGGTGATCCGATCAGCTTTCCAAGCGCCGCGTTCAGAGCGGCAAGGATTGGAACGCCAATCCCGGCGGCCAGCATGATAACTGCATATTGTGTCATTGCCCGTACCCATCTGCTTCGTTGATCTGGATCATTGCGCCAAGCCGGCCCTCGGGCAAGCCTGTATATGTCAATCGTGACAGGAGGATGCGATGCCCAGACCCCTAATGACTGCCGTTTCGTTCGGAGTGCTTGTGACCGCTGCGCAGGTCGCGGCACAGGATGTGGATACCGGGGCCGAGCTGTATCAGCACTATTGTGCAACCTGCCACGGAATCGATGCGACCGGGCATGGGCCGATGGCGGGGATATTGGTCATTCAGCCGGTTGATCTGACCAAGCTGGCCGGAGAAGACGGTGTTTTCCCAACTGCGCGCGTCGTTGCGCGGATTGACGGGCGCGATCCGTTGGTCAGCCACGGCAGCCCGATGCCAGTCTATGGTCCTTATTTCGACGGGCAGGACACCTCGATGAAAACACCCGAGGGGCAGCCGATTCTGACCAGCCAGCCGATCGTGGATCTGATCGCCTATCTTGAAACATTGCAAGGCGGGTAACGTCTAGCGGCAAATGCCTTCGGTCTTTGCGCCGCTCCAGGGGATGACGATATCGCGCTCACGCGGTTGGTTCGGCAGGGGTGAAATGTCGAAATGCGCGCCCAGCATGTCGTGCAAGCGTTGGGTGCGGGGGGCTTGAGGGTCCAGCGCCCGGCAGCAGACATATTCCTCGACAATCGCGCCTTGTTGTTCAAACCCGTAGGATAGGAAGTCGGACGAGGTTTCGATATCAAACAGATAGGGGTCCTTGTTGCCACCATGCTCGGCCGCTGCACGCAAAGGGTGATAGCCTGTGGTTTTCCGGTTCTGCCATTGCCACACATGTGTCAGCTCATGCGCCAGCAGCATTCCGGCGATTAGGTTCATCTGCTCGGGGAAGTCGGACATATAGTCCTCAAGATACCACTCACGCGTGAAATAGACCTTGTTGAACAGGGCTACGGCGGCGGGCTTTGCTGTGACGACCCCTTCGGTCGGGGCTGGCAATATGCGTTCACGGCAGGCCAGACGGGGCCGTTCCTTGCGGTAAAACGTGATTGGCGCGACCGGAGCCCCCTCGACCAGGCGCACCCGATCCAGATTCAGCGACTCGCCCTGAACAGCGGTGGCAAAAGCACGTTCCTGCTCGGTCAGCGGGCGACCGCAGGATGCAAGCAGAAGGAGAACCATCATCAAAATGCGGCAGGTCATGAAGTGAGCCTAGTGTGAAGCACCCGCACTGCAACCGGTTTTACAGGCTCATCGCCAAAACCCGGCTGATTTCCGTCAACGACCGCCCGGATTGGTCCATCCAGGTGTTGAATGCGTCTTGAACGGCAGCCATCGCCTTCTTGGAGCTTGGCGCTTTGTCGATCACGCCTTCAGCAATCAATCGGGCGGTGACATCCCGCGACAGGATGAAACTGTCGCGCCCGGCAAATCGCATGGCGTATTGCGCCGAGGCCCCACCCAGACGCGACCCGCGCTTGCCTAGCATCGCCAGCAAACCGACGTAATCAGACGAGGGCCAGCCGCCCAGCACCTTTCCCACGCCACCTTCCTGACGCAGTTCCAACAGAAACGCGGCGTTGTCGCGGACCGTGGCGATCTTGGTGCCGTTGCGGACAATGCGGGTGTCTTGCAGCAGGGCGTCCAACTTCTCATCATCCATAAAGGCACAGCGACCGACGTCAAAACCATCAAAGGCAGCTTCAAACCCAACCCATTTGTTTTCGATAACCTTCCAGTTGAACCCGGCCTGAAAGACGCATTTCGTGATGATCGACAGCCAGCGATCATCGGGCAGGGCGGTCAACTCAGCCACGCTTTTAGGTTTGCTCAGCTTGGCCCGCAAAGCGTCGGGCCCACCGTGGCGGTTGGCAGCCATGGTGTAGATCTCATCGAAATGGTGCATCGGTGTCCTCCGCAGGCAGGGTTGCCTGTTCATTGTCGGGTTGCAAGCGTTGAAACAATATGCCCAGAACATGCGCGGAAAGCCCATGCGCCGCACCCGACTTGATTTCGGACAAGGATCATGCCGCGTCACGGACCTAAATAGGGGCCAACATTGACGGAGAATACCATGCTGGGTTGGGCTCTTTTCCTTGCCGCACTGATCACCTTTCTGCTGACCCACGCCATCCCCGCCCGACCCGTCGTGCGCGGGCGGTTGATCGACGTGATGGGACGCAGGGGGTATTTTACAGCCTATTCCGCGTTGTCCCTGCTAGTTTTGGGCTGGCTGATTGTCGCCGCAGCGCAAGCGCCCTATGTTGAAGTAATTCCACCGCTTCCCATCCTGCGTTGGGTGCCGCTGTTGACCATGCCAGTGGTGTGCTGGTTGGCCGTGGCAGGTTTGACAATCCAAAATCCGTTTTCTTTTGGCGGCCTGGGCCACCGTCGGTTCGACCCCGAAAACCCCGGTATCCTGCGCACCACGCGTCACCCGCTTCTTGCAGCCATGATGCTGTGGGCCTTGGCGCATCTTCTGGCGAATGGCAGCCTATCGCATGTCATCTTATTCGGTCTTTTTGCAGGTTTTGCGGCGTGGGGCATGGCGCTGATCGATCAGCGCAAGGCGCGCGATATGGGGATCGAATGGGTACGCCTATCCCGCAATACGGCGCGGTTTTCCCTGCGCGCGCCGCAACCCTGGCTTGGCTTGGGGATCGCGCTGATTTCCTTGGCCGCATTTGTGGTTCTGCTTCACCTGCACGCGCCTGTGATCGGCCTTTCGCCCCTGCCATAACGCAAGGAGTGGCCGGACCGGGTCATGCGTGCTATCTGGAAAGTCACACTTTAGGACTATGAGGGTCTTTCAATGTATCTGGCCTATGTTACCACCACCGATCGCGGCGCGACCGACCGCCTGCTGAGCGCCGTTGCCGAACATCTTCTGGCCAACGATGCCCGTCTGGTCGGCGTGGTTCAAACTAACACCGAATGTGCCGACAGCAGCAAATGCGACATGGATGTCCGTGTGCTGCCAGATGGCGAGACCATCCGCATCTCGCAATCTCTGGGCGAGCATTCGCGCGGTTGTCGGCTGGACCCGGCTGCGTTGGAGCGGGCTGTGGGGTATGTCACCAACTCGCTTGAGGATGCGCCGCAGTTGCTGATCATCAACAAGTTCGGCAAGCATGAGGCTGACGGGCGCGGTTTTCGCCCGGTGATCGCCGAAGCGTTGACACTGGATATCCCCGTGCTGGTTGGCGTGAACGGTTTGAACAAGGAAAAGTTTCAAGAGTTCACCGGTGGCGCGGCCGAGCAGCTGGAGCCGAACCTCGAAGCCATCTCTGCTTGGTTCGACCGGGTCAACGCGCAACGCGCGGCTGCGGCCTGAGTTAACCTCTCGTTGGGTAAACCTCTGTAATCCTGACTTGTTTCGTTCCACCTGTGCTGCAATCTTCGATTTCGGAGGAGATTGCACATGTGGACCAACTGGGCCGGAAACCAGCGTACGCAGACGCCGATCAAACGTCCAACCTCGATTTCCGAGTTGCAGCAAGCCGTGGCGCAGTCAGGCACGCTGCGGGTTGTAGGCGCGGGTCATTCGTTCACACCCATTGTTGCCGGTGGGGATCGGATACTGGACTTGTCGGATATCGACTTGCCAGTGGTCGGAGAAGTCGGGGAAGACAAGGTTTGGGTGAACGCAAATGCCCGGCTGCGCGACTTGTCTCCGGCCTTGGCAGGGCAGGGAATGGCCTTTCGCAATCTCGGTGACATCAACACACAGTCTTTGGCCGGTGCAGTATCAACCGCCACACACGGCACCGGACGCTCGCTGCCCTGTCTGGCAGCGGAAATCACCGCCGCAAAACTGGTCAGCGCGGGTGGGGATATTCTGACAACCGACGACATTCCGCTTGAGATGGCGCAAGTCACTTTGGGCATGTTGGGCATTTTGACCGAGGCCCAGATCTCGGTCGTGCCGAAATACAACCTGCGTCGAAGGGTACGATTGGCTGATCTGCAGGACTGCATCGCCAACATGCACCAGAACTGGGTCCGGAACCGAAATTTCGAGTTCTTCTATATCCCTTTCACCGGTAAGGCCGTCGAGCTGCGCCATGAAATTTCAGACGCAGCCGAAAGCAGGGCACCACGTGATCTAGACATGATTGCCGTCAAAGTGTTGAAGCTGGCGCGCAATGTTGGTCGGCTCAGCAGTGGGCTACGCGATTTGCTGTTGCGACTACTGACCATGGCGCAATCGGACGAAGACTATGTGGGCGAAAGCTGGCGGGTGCTGTGCAGTGACAGGCATATTCGGTTCAAAGAAATGGAATACCACCTGCCGCCCGACGTCGCCCAAGATGTTCTGCAAGAGGTCATTACCCGGCTGCATCGCGACCACAAGGATATCTATTTCCCAATTGAAGTCCGCCAAACTGCGGGCGACTCGGCCTGCCTATCCCCATTTCAGGGCGGGCCGCGCATTTCAATAGCAATCCACACAGATGCGGACGAGGATCACCGGCGATACTTTGACGCGATTGAGCCATTATTTGTCGAAGCGGGCGGACGACCGCATTGGGGCAAAATGCACAGCCTCGCCTACGCAGAACTATCCACCATGTATCCTGATTTCGACCGTTTCTGCGGGCTGCGGGAACAATTGGACCCGTCGGGCAAGCTCCTTACGCCCGCGCTTGCCAGGCTGTTTCGACCATGACGAACTATCTGCAATCCCTCTCTGAGACGCTGCGTGCGTATGGCGTGGACAAGCCGGTCGCGGTGGTTGATCTGGACAGGCTCGATGCAAATTGTGCCTTGGCGGTGGACAGGTCGGATGATGGGTTGGGCCGTCGATTGGTCGCCAAATCCCTGCCTTGTTTGCCGCTGCTGGATCATATTCGGGGCCTGATCCAGACCTCGGGCCTGATGACGTTTTCCGAGCCCATGCTGCTGGCGCTTTTGAAGGCCGAGCCGAAAGCCGACCATTTGATCGGCAAACCGTTGCCGGTCCGGTCAGCTGCGCGCGTTCTGAGCGAATGTCCAGACGCTGCTGCGCGGGTTCAATGGCTGATCGACTCGTCGGAACGGCTGCAATCCTATCTGACCCTTGCAGCGGATCGTCAGCTTGCCCTGCGCCTGTCGCTTGAGGTTGATATCGGCCTGCATCGCGGTGGCTTTCAACCAGATCAAGTTGCGCGCATTGCGCAAGAAATTGAGACAAACCCTAATGCGCGGTTGTCCGGTGTTATGGGGTACGAGGCGCATCTGGCCAAACTGCCGCATTTCTTGCGCAAACGTGCCTTTCGGGCCAGCGCGAATGCGTTCGATCACGCCGTTTCCAGCCTGCCGAATGAGGCCAAGGGGCTGTGCCTGAACACGGGTGGCAGTCTGACTTTTCAGTCCTACCGCACAACAGGTAAGACCACCGAGATCGCTTTTGGGTCGGTCCTCGTGAAACCCACAGATTTCGACCACAAAACGACACAGGGATTTCAACCCGCAGCGTTCATCGCGACTCCGGTTTTGAAAACCTTGCCCGGTAATTCGCTGCCGGGATTGGATTTTCTGGCCCGGCGCAAAACCGATCTTGCGATTTTCGGGGGGTATTTCCGCGCTAAACCGGTGTTTCCCAACGGCTTTGGCTATTCCTCCATTTTCGGACGTTCAACCAATCAGGAGGTCTGGACAGGCCCACCAGATGCGCCCGTCAAACCCGGCGACATCGCCCTGCTACACCCAAGTCAGAGCGAAGCTGTGCTGAATCAGTTCGGGATCGTATTGGCGGTTAGGGGTGGTCAGGTGGTAGACGAATGGGAATGTCTGCCGAATTAACGGCCCCTTGCACTTTGTCACCATCAGAAGAAGATGGTGGGCGACCCTGGAATCGAACCAGGCGTGCGTCTCCGCGAGGGAGTTACAGTCCCCTGCCACACCTTGCGGCCTGTCGCCCACTGTCAGGCGTTGCACCTGACGTGGAGGCGTGATTACTAGCGCCTTAAAGGAGCGTCAACAGGAAAATACCGCTTTGACGCAGGAAACCGATTTCCCGGCCCGGAGGCCCAAGAAATGAAGAAACCCAAGTGGGTCGTTGAGAAAGAACAAGCCCGTAAAGCGGCTGCGTCCGAAACTGTCTGGCTGTTTGGCCTTCACGCTGTACGCGATGCGTTGATGAATCCGAAGCGGCAAAAACTGCGTTTGATCGTGACGCGAAATGCGCAGGACAAGCTGACAGAGGCCATTGATTTTGCAGGGATTGAGGCCGAAATGGTCGATCCGCGCAAATTCACCGCGCCGATTGATCCGGGGTCTGTCCATCAAGGCGCAGCGCTTGAGGTTAAACCGCTGGATTGGGGTGGGCTGGCCGAGAATTGCATCGGGCGCGAGCATCCTCGCGTGATTCTGCTGGACCGGGTGACCGACCCGCATAACGTCGGGGCGATTCTGCGCTCAGCCGAGGTTTTGGGGGCCAGTGCGGTGATCGGCACGCGGCACCATTCGGCGCCGGAAACCGGGGCGCTGGCCAAAACCGCTAGCGGCGCGTTGGAACGTCAGCCGTATTTGCGGGTTCGCAATCTGGCCGACGCCATCGTCGAGCTTCAGAACATGGGATTTCTGGTTCTTGGTCTGGATGGTGAGGCCGAAGAAACCATCGAGACAGCGTTGGGTGGCAAACTTGATCAGCCGGTTGCGTTGGTATTGGGGGCCGAGGGACCGGGCTTGCGGCAAAAAACCAAAGAAACAGTTGATCAACTGGTGAAAATCGACGCAGCGGGCGGGTTTGGGTCACTTAACGTCTCAAATGCTGCCGCAATTGCCCTATATGCCTCAAGGCACAGATAGACAGGAGAGTGCCATTCCCAGCCCGTCTAAAATCGCCACCTGTTGTTATTGCGGGACCCGCGCTGCGCTGGTTCTGAAAGGGCAGGACCGTCATGAGCTGAGCTGTTCCAGCTGCGGGGCGCCATTGCATAACCTCAAGATGATGCCCAAGCGTAAATTGTCCGAAAGCCAATCAAAGCGTGGTGCGGCAAAGCCGACTGCAAGCCACAAGAAAAAGAAGCAGAAAAAGAAAAAGAGTGTCTTCTCACACGTGTTGGATGAGGCATGGGATGTCATCGAAGACATCTTTGATTGATGTGGCGCCTGGGCGACACAGGTGATCACAAGCCCGTTAAGTGGGGTGTCACTTGGTCATAAAACTTGCATCTTGAGACCCTGATGACCTTGTTCCGATTTCTGTGATGTTGACCCGACGTTTTCTTCTGGGCGCGATTGCCGCCGCTTTGATCACTCCTGCCGCGACAGCGCAGGAGATACCTGTCTTCTACGTGACCGATGGCACCGCGATGTCCGGGTATGACGTGGTGTCGTATTTCAATGGCGATGCTCCGGTTCATGGTCAGCCGAAATACGCCGTTGTCTGGAAAGGGGCCCAGTGGCACTTTGCAACCGCTGAGAACCGTGACGCGTTTGAACGTGATCCACGTGCCTTTGCCCCTCAATTCGGTGGATATTGCGCCTATGCCATGGCGCATGGATCGCTTGTTAGCACCGATCCCAAGGCATGGCAGGTCGTGGACGGTCGGCTGTATCTGACCCACTCACCCGAAATCGAAGCGATGTGGCGTGAAGCCAGGACGGAATATATCCGTATGGCCGAAGCGCATTGGCCTGTAATTCTTTACGAGCAATAGGCGGGTTTTCGCTTTTCGTGATCTGTCATCACAAAAATGCGCATCCCCTCTTTTTTTCTCTCAATTTATGCCTAAATGTCACAGTGACCGCGGAACGGAACTGCCGCGGGTCATTTCACTGTCCCTCGTTCCAACAACTGGCGCTCAGGTTCGACCTGGGCGCTTTTTTCTTTGTTAAGGACGGCATAGGGTGCGCAGATGGCCGACTATTCCGATAAGCACCTTAGAGAGATTCTGCAGCGCACCAAAGTTGTCGCTGTTGTGGGTGTGTCAATGAACCCGGTACGCCCCAGTTATTATGTGGCGCGATATCTGTCGTTGAAGGGTTTTACGGTCATTCCGGTCAACCCGGGCCACGCAGGCAAAGAGCTGTTTGGTCAGACCGTCAGGGCGTCGTTGTCCGAGATTTCTGAACCCGTAGATATGGTCGATATCTTCCGCCGCTCCGAATCCGTGCCGCCGATTGTGGATGAGGCATTGGACGCATTCCCGAACCTGCGCACCATTTGGATGCAGATCGGTGTCGAAAACGCTGATGCTGCCGCCAAGGCACAGGCGCGCGGGGTGGATGTGGTGATGAACCGTTGCCCCAAGATCGAATATCAGCGCCTGTTTGGTGAGTTGCGCATGGGCGGATTTGCCACTGGTGTCATCTCGTCTAAAATCTAGCCGCCGGTATAGGGCAAGAGATCGCCGTATTGTTCCACGCGGCGCTTCTCCAAAACGACGTCGCGTGGCACCCATTCGTATTTTGTGTCTTCGATCAGCGGCGACCAAAACAGCACGCCGCCATAGCGCCACGGATCCAACACCACACCGTCATACATCGTTTCCCCTCTGCGGCTGATGATGGCCGTGCTGTGATCGATTCTGAACGGGTTGTCGGCGTTGGCGATGGCGCGGTGCAGGTCAAGCGTCTGGAAGTTTTCCTGCTTCAGGCGGCGCTCGATATCTTCGGCCCAGTGCCAGCACAGCCCGCGCGGGCGCAGACCCTTGTTGACCTTGGCGTTGTGGATCAACGGAGGGTCGGTGATTTCGTATTCCTGCACCAATTGCGCCGTATAGGAATAGGCAATGCGCGCGGCGCGGTCGGCTTCTTCGGGGTCGATATCGGGGCCGAGGCTGCGTATTTCGCTGGCCAGCCGTTGAACTTCATCTCCGGTCGAAGGGGGAGGGGACGCGCATGCCCCCAACGTCAGAAGGGCCAGCACCAAGGCCAAAGCTTTGATCATCTGCGTGCCCTTCGATCTGCAAAGCATGAAACACGATGATAAAGGGTTGAGCGGTATGACGAAACCCTGCCGATTACCCCTTGGGGCGCGCGGCTTTTTCGGCGATGCCGCTGGTGCCCTGACGACGTTCCAATTCCGCCAGCACATCATCCAGTGCCACCTCCCGCGCAGCCAGCATGACAAGCAGATGATAGAGCACATCCGCCGCCTCTGCCGTAAGCGCGGCCTTGTTGTCCTTGACGGCCTCGATAATGGCTTCGACAGCCTCTTCGCCGAATTTTTCGGCGCATTTCTCGGGCCCTTTTGCCAGAAGCTTGGCGGTCCAACTGGAGTCAGGATCAGCGTATTTGCGGGCCTCAATTGTGGCGGCCAGATCGTGTAGAATACTCATGTCAGCCTCATCGGGATACCTGCGGCGGTCATGTGTTCCTTGGCTTCGCGGATGGTGTATTCGCCGAAATGAAAGATCGAGGCGGCAAGAACCGCGCTTGCCCCGCCCTCAGTGACGCCTTCGACCAGGTGGTCAAGGTTGCCAACCCCGCCCGAAGCGATCACTGGTACGTCCACCGCGTCGGAAATCGCGCGGGTCAGGGGCAGATTGAACCCGGCTTTGGTGCCGTCGCGGTCCATTGACGTCAGCAGGATTTCCCCAGCACCTTTGGCGACGACGGTTTTGGCGAATTCCACCGCGTCAATGCCGGTGGGTTTGCGGCCGCCGTGGGTGAAAATCTCCCACTTGCCGGGGCTGACGGTCTTGGCGTCGATGGCACAGACAATGCACTGGCTGCCGAACTGATCAGCCGATTCCGCAATCACATCGGGGTTTGCCACGGCGGCCGAGTTGAAACTGACCTTGTCCGCACCAGCCAGCAACAGAGCGCGCACGTCATCTTTAGTACGCACGCCGCCACCCACGGTCAGGGGCACAAAGCACTGCTCGGCGGTACGTTGTACCACGTCAAACATTGTACCGCGGTTTTCATGGGTGGCGTGGATGTCCAGAAAGCAGATCTCATCTGCGCCGGCGGCGTCGTAGGCCTTGGCCGATTCAACCGGGTCACCGGCATCACGCAGGCCAACGAAATTCACGCCCTTGACCACACGGCCATCAGCGACATCCAGACAGGGAATGATGCGGGTTTTCAGCATGTCGGCATCCTTTGTTGCCGCACCTCTACCTACAAAGCCCCGCCGATGCCAGTGCTGAACAGCCTGACTGTGGCGGGGCACAGGTTGCGTTATGTGCAATCAGTTTGTGTGCAGTATCTTGAGGGCAGACAGAAGGTTCGCCTTGTCATCCGTCCACGGAACCTGACCGTCGGTGACCAAAGGCTCCCACTTGGCGGTATCGATGAACGATTCGATGCGATTTTTGTCTCGGCTCAGGATGACGACATGCGTGTCAGACGCGCCGGTTTTTTCTTCTTCCTCGGTGGCATCGTCCATTTGAAGTGCCGCGTGCAGGTTCAGCGTTGCTGCGGCTCGCGCCAGTTGCGGTGAAAGATCGTAATACTGGTTCGAGATATGGAAGACCAACGTGCCATCCTGATCCAGATGGTTCAGATAGACCTCGATTGCCTCCTGCGTGATCAGGTGGAGCGGTATCGCGTCTGAACTGTAGGCGTCCAGCACCATGATATCAAAGTCGAAATTTTGATATTCCAGAACGATCCGGGCGTCGCCCAGATGGGTGGTCGTGTCCGGTGCACATGTGGACATATACGTGAACAGTTCAGGGTCGCGTGCAATGCGATCAACGGTTTGGTCGATCTCAAAGAAATCCCACGTCTGATGCGGTTGCCCATAGCAAGCCAACGCACCGGTCCCAAGGCCGACAATTGCGATATTGTCCGAGTTCTGGCCGTATTCCGATGTCAGGATTTCGGCCATTGGCCCGTTCGGATGATAATACGAGGACCCGACCGGCCGCGTACCAGGCGGTGTTTGCCTTTGCCAGCCGTGTACGGTGGTTCCGTTCTTGTAGACCCGGAACTCTTTGAAATCATAGACGGCGTGGGTTCCGAAAAAGCTGCGATCGCGGAAATAGACCTGAGTCTTCGAGATCAGGTTCGGTGCCAAAACGATCAGCAGAACTGTCGCCAATCGGGTCGGGGCATTTCTAAAGGCCAGTAGCACTGCGGCAACAAGTGAGGACGCCACCAAGATACCAAGTGTGCGAGAGTCGAACACGAGGCTGAAGCGCAGTGCGCCTGTCACGAACAACAGCGGAATCGACGCAATGATTCCCATGGCAACGTGACGGATACTGAAAGTACCTGCGTGCAGCAGAAACAGTCCACCGGTCGTAATGAGTGTCAGGGCGAATTCGATCTCGCGGTCAAAGAAGACCGGCGCAATGATCGAGTTGAACAGACCTCCAAAAGCCCCTCCAACCGAAAGCGCCAGATAGAAGATGGTCAGATGCTCGGCTGGTGGCCGAAGTTCATACAGAAGCCTATGCGCAAACAGGGCGACCAGAAAGAGGATCGGAACATACAGCATCATCAACGCCAAGGCCTTGTGCGTCGGTGCAACCTTGGACAGCAGGACCACGGCGATTGCCAGCGCAATCAAAACCGGAACTTTCAGACTATCCAGGGTGACGCGTCGCCATTTGGTAAAAGCGAGAATGAAGGTCAGGATATATGTCGCCAGTGGCAGAACCCAGATTAGCGGGATGGCTCCAAGATCGATGCTGAGCTTGGTTGTTGTGGCCAACATCAGGGATGACGGAATGAATGCAATGAACACCCAAGTGGAAATTGTCTTGATGCTCAGGGCGCTGCCTGTCGTTTGCGGTTCATGTACGGCGATAGGTTCGGTTCCACCACGAAGGGCAAACACACCACTGACGGCCATAAGAATACCAAACACGACAAATCCGACGGACCAGAACAGGCTGATGTCTTGCGCACCAAAGAATGGATCGGCCATCAGTGGGAACGCCAACAGGGCCAGCAGCGATCCAACATTGCTGGCTGCGTACAGAAAATATGGATCGTTGGCTGATGGACCGCCAGAGCGCGAATACCATGCCTGAAGAAGCGGGGCATTTGCGGACAGCACTGCAAATGGAACACCGACCCCTGCCGCAAACAGAATCAGCGTTTGAAGGGCAATAGATTGCGAAGAATCGAATCTCCAGCCTTCTTGCGTGGCCAAGGGCAAAAAGCTGAGGGCGATCAGCCAAAGGGCCAGATGTGTAACAAGTTGCCAACGCAGACTAAACCACCGGGTCAGGATGTGGGCGTACAGATATCCCATGATCAACATAAGTTGGAAAAACAGCATAGCTGTTGTCCAAACCGCCGGTGCACCGCCGATTTTGGGCAAGACGAGTTTTGCGAAAAGCGGTTGAACAAAAAACAGAAGGCTGGCGCTGACAAAAATTGTCGCGCAAAAACTGATGACCGGAGCATAATAGCGCCAATTTTCAGTCGGTTGAGATACGTTTGAAACGGACACAATGAAACTCCGGCATTAGATTGCGGTTCAGCCCTAGCGACGGAATAAGACTATTTTGCGGCTGATATGTGCAAACTCTTACCGGAAACGTGGAATTGTTCACGATTTGTCATCGGTCGCGGCGGACCCATTGAAACCCATTTAATTCGCAACCGGCAAAGCCTCGCCGATGCCGGAGATGTGATTGCCACCCGGTTCAAAACTGTGAACACTGCGCCCAAATTCATCAGGAGATCAAAGAGATGCTTAAACTTTTTTTGACAGCCGCTTTTGTATTTGGGGGGACCGTCGCAGCGATGGCAGACGATATCATCAAGGTAAACACAGCTAAATCCGTGCCCGAGGTAATGGATGCACTTGAAGCCGCCGTTGGCAATGCAGGCGCGACCGTATTTGCGCGCGTCGATCACGCGGCTGGTGCGGAAAAGGTCGGGCTGAGTATCCCAGCCAATCAGGTGCTGATCTTCGGCAACCCGGCGCTGGGAACGCCCGCGATGCAGATCGACCCGAGGGCGGGATTGTTCCTGCCACTGAAAGTTCAAGCCTATGAGGATGAAAACGGTCAGGTTTGGCTGGCTTATGAAGACCCGAAAGAGACCATGGATGAGCTTGACGACGTCGAGAAATCTCCGATCATCGAAAAGATGCGCGGTGCGTTGGCCAAACTGACTTCGGTCGCGGCTCAATAACATCGGGAATGCGCCAGCTGCACTTCTTGCTGGCGCATTTGGGCCCGCTCTAGTTGCTCAGGGTGGCCAAGGCCTCTTTCAGATCGAGGGCTCCGTCATAGAGCGCCCGACCAGAAATCGCCCCGTTCAATTCGACGCCGCAATCGCGCAGGGCGATGAGATCATCCAGCGAACTGACACCTCCCGAGGCAATGACCGGGATTGAGACGGCGCGGGCCAGATCAGCGGTTGCTTCAATATTCGGGCCCTGCATCGCGCCATCGCGGTTGATGTCTGTGTAGATGATGGCTGCGACGCCTGCATCCTCGAAACTGCGGGCCAGATCGGTGACCTGAACGTCGGTCTCTTCGGCCCAGCCCTTGGTGGCGACCATACCGTTCCGCGCGTCAATGCCCACAGCGACCTTGCCGGGGAATGCCTTTGCTGCCTCACGCACCAGATCGGGGTCTTCCACTGCAACCGTACCCAGAATTACGCGAGCGAGGCCTTTTTCGATCCAGGTTTCGATTGTGGTCATGTCGCGAATGCCGCCACCCAACTGCGCGGGTACGTTGCAGGCTTTCAGAATGGCCTCGACCGGCGCGGCATTGATCGGCTCACCCGCAAAAGCGCCGTTCAGATCGACAAGATGCAGCCACTCGCACCCGGCCTCGACAAAGGCGCGGGCTTGCGCGGCCGGATCGTCGTTGAACACGGTGGCCTTGTCCATTTCACCGCGCAGCAGGCGCACGGCCTGGCCGTCTTTGAGGTCGATGGCGGGGTAGAGGATCATGTCGGGCGGCCCTATATCTTGGTCAGTCGCGCGGGATATCGCACAGTCAGGGCAGGGGATGCAACGCGACGCAAAGTCATTCTTGCCCGAAGCCGGTCACCGGGCCAGAGTGATCGCAACACAGGGAGAGCATTATGAAGAAATTTCTACTTACAGCAGGTTTTGCCACCATGGCGACCACCGCTTTTGCGGCTGACCCGGTTGATGGGCTGTGGAAGACCCAGCCGGGGGATACGGGCGGCTATCTGCATGTAACCATTGCGGAATGTGGCAGTGCGATTTGCGGCACAATTGACAGCGCCTTCGACGGTGATGGCAACCAGCAGTTGGAATATGAAAACCTAGGCAAACAGATCATCTGGGATATGGTGCCCGAGGGAGATGGTCAGTACGACAGCGGAAAAATCTGGGCGCCAGACCGCGACAAGACCTACAACTCGAAAATGACACTGGACAGTCAGAATGAGCTGACTGTCAAAGGCTGTGTTGCTGGTGGTCTGGTCTGCCGTGGCCAGACCTGGACGCGGGTTCAGTAACCGTTCAGGGCATCCAGGTCAGGAAGTTTCCGATCATGCGTAGGCCCACGTCCTGGCTTTTCTCGGGGTGGAACTGCATGCCAACCATTGTGTCGCGGCCAATCACGGCCGTGACCTCTTGGCCATAGTCCACAAAAGCCAACCGCTCTGCCGGGTCTGTTACCCGAAAATGGTAGGAGTGGACGAAATAGACATGATCACCTGTTTTGACGCCACTGAACACTGGGTGATCGCTTTCCAGCACCAGATCGTTCCAACCCATATGGGGCACCTTCAGCGCATCGTCCGAGGGTTCGATCCGCAGCACATCACCGGCCACCCAATCCAGGCCGTCGGTCTCGGTGTATTCATGACCTTTTGAGGCCATCAGCTGCATCCCGACGCAGATGCCAAGAAACGGGCGGCCTTTTTGTTCCACCGCCTCGACCATCGCGTCATAGATGCCCTTGTGGCCGCGCAGTTCGGACGCGCAGGCTGGAAAGGCGCCGTCACCGGGCAGAACCAGACGGTCGGCCCGCGCCACAACATCCGCGTCCGAGGTCACAACGACCTGACCGGCATCCATTTCGCGCGCCATGCGCTGAAACGCCTTTTCGGCCGAGTGCAGGTTGCCGCTTTCGTAGTCGATAATGGCCGTGAGCATTTACAGCGCGCCCTTTGTCGACGGAATCGCATCGGCCTTGCGCGGGTCAGTCTCAACCGCCAGACGCAGGGCGCGGGCGACGGCTTTGAACGCGGCCTCGGCAATGTGGTGGCTGTTAAAGCCGTGCAACTGGTCGATGTGCAACGTGATGCCGCCATGGGTGCTGAGCGCCTGAAAGAACTCGCGTACCAGTTCGGTGGCGAACGCGCCGATCTTGGGCGTCGGCAGGTCCACGTTCCAGATCAGGAACGGACGGCCCGACAGATCCAGCGCACACCGCACCTGGGCGTCATCCATGGGCAGGTGGCATTCGCCATAGCGGCGAATACCTTTTTTGTCGCCTAGGGCCTGGGTCAACGCCTGACCCAGCGCGATGCCGGTATCCTCGACGGTGTGGTGGTCGTCGATGTGATAATCACCCTTGGCACGGATCGTCATGTCGATCAGCGAATGGCGCGCCAGCTGGTCCAGCATATGATCGAAGAAACCGACGCCGGTCTGGTTGTCATAGGTGCCGGTGCCGTCCAGATTGACCTCGACCGATATTTCGGTCTCGGCGGTTTGACGGCTGATCTTTGCGCTGCGCATGGGCGAATTCCTTTTGCTACAGGCGCGCTTATAGACGGGGATGGCCCGCCTTATCCAGACCAAGCGTGGCATTCACCGCAAACTGTTGCAGGGGATTGCGCCCGGTCGCGGCCCATGCCAGCCTGCGGGAAACTGAACCAACAAGGCACGGCCCATGTCCACTTGCGTTTTCATCCAGATTCGCTGCAAACCCGGCTCTACCTACAAGGTGGCCGAGGAAATCGCCCTGCGCGAAATCCATTCTGAGCTGTATTCGACCAGCGGTGAGTTTGACCTGCTGCTAAAGCTTTACATCCCCGAGACCGAAGATGTAGGCCATTTCATCAATGAAAATCTGCTGGTGATTCCCAATATCGAACGGTCGCTGACCACGATGACGTTCAAGGCGTTTTAACCAAGCTCAAAGGTCGTGACGCCAAAGATGCGGCTCAGATCGATGTCTGGTTCGTAGTCTGAATACATCCGGGCTGTTTCGAACACCTTGTCCAACCCAAGTTCATCGGCCAGCGCGAACGCTGATGGGTTGGGTTGAGGCATGTCCACGAAGACCTCATGCTCATTGTGATCCTCAGGGATTGCAGTCAGAATTGCGGCCAGCAAAGCCCTTGCGATGTCGGAGTTATCCGCAAACAAGGGGCCAACCTTATACCCAGTGAGGCAGGGGCGAAGTGTTGCGTACCCTCTGATTCTGCCGTTCTCGGTAAAGACTTTCGATACGTGGCTATAGGCACTCAGCCAGTTGCCCAGAAACAAGTCGCGTGGCGCGGGAAACAGTTCGCGATCATAGTCTTTCAAGGCGTCGGATGCTTGGGTCAGATCGGTGATTTGATCGTTCTGTCTGGTTCCCAGCTTAGCCAACATCCGACTTTTCGTGCCGGCAAAACGATAGTTGTTATAGGCAAAGGTAAAGCCGGACTTGCGGTAATTGTCCTGTTGCTCGACCACGCCATCCAGCCCCATATTGCGCCCGGTACAATGGGCCAACGCATGCTGAGCGATCTCAAGCCCGTGGCCATGGTGGCGAAACTCGGGTTTGACGATATAGAACCCCAGGAATGCGAAGGTTTCGTCGTAATTTACCGCTGATACCGACGCGATCATCTCGCCATTCAGAAACCCACCCAGAAACCCATCCGGGTCTGTCGTGCGAAAGCACTCGGCATCATGTTTGCCCGGATTCCACCCTTCGCGACCGGCCCAATCCACGGCGTGTTCGACTTCGGCGGCAGTAAGGGGGCGAATGACATAGTCCGACATGGGCGAATTCCGTGCATGATTGAAATCACGGCCAGAATGGCGCAACGCTTACGAAGAAACCAGTGTGTTTGAAAGGGATTGTATCTGGAGCGGGCGAGGCGATTCGAACGCCCGACCCTAACCTTGGCAAGGTTATGCTCTACCCCTGAGCTACGCCCGCATCAGATACATATGTTGGTCCGAAGACCTCTCAATGGAGCGGGCGAGGCGATTCGAACGCCCGACCCTAACCTTGGCAAGGTTATGCTCTACCCCTGAGCTACGCCCGCGCCGTTGAGTGAGGAGGGATGTATAAATTCCCACGCGGGCCTGCAAGCAGAAAAAGACAAAAAGCGGAAAAATCTTTCGACGGAAACCCCGCCGCCGCACGTTCAAACCAAAGAGCATTATAAAACAAGAGGGTTCGAGGAGAGGAAATGATACGGGTTGCAGATATGAAAATGGCACTGCTGGCCGCACTGATCGTGTTGACGGCCGTGTTCTGTGCGGAAGATGAGGACAAACTGGTCGAGGTTGAGCCGGTCCTAATGAAAGCACCACTGATTGAGACGCAGATATTGGCGGGATAAGCCCCCGCCAGCCGGATCAGAGCGCCAGCACGAGATTTGCAATTGCGGCCACCAGAATGGCCGTGAAGGTCAGCAGCATCCCGATCTGGCGCAGAATCACGATCTGCGGACTGCGACCGAAGCCATAGGCATGCATCACCCGCCCACTCAGCAGCGCCAGTCCCAGCAGGTTCAGCAGCAGCCCACCCGCGCCTTGCAGTTCGACCATCGCGATCAGCAGCAGGGCAAAGGGTGTGTATTCGACAAAGTTGGAATGCGTCCGCATCACTTTGAGCATCGCCGTATTCCCGCCGTCGCCGTAGGAAATCTTGTCGCTGCGACGTTGGCTGATGACCTTGGCACTCAGCACGACGTACAAAATCGCCAGCAGTGCGGCATAGATTGGGGTGACGGACAGCATCTTGATCCTCCTCGGCGTAAAAAAGGCCGCCCGGTTCCCCGCGCGGCCCTTGTTAATTTAGAAAGCTAAACCGGTTATTCCAGTTCGACCAGCAGGTCCTTAGCGTCAATCTGGCCTCCGGGCTGCACGTGAACGGCCTTGACCGTCGCGTCGCGTTCGGCGTGGATGCCGGTTTCCATTTTCATCGCTTCGATGGTCAGCAGCATGTCGCCTTCTTTGACCTGTTGACCGGCAGCCACAGTGACAGTGGCGACCACGCCAGGCATTGGCGCGCCGACATGGTCGTGGTTGCCTGCTTCGGCCTTGGGCCGCGCCTGCGTGGTCGAGGTGACCATTCGGTTCGGCACCCGGATCACGCGGGGCTGGCCGTTGAGTTCGAAGAAGACTTTGACTTCGCCTTTTTCGTCGGTCTCACCAATGGCCTGACAGCGGATTTCCAGTGTCTTGCCCGGGTCGATCTCGGCGGTGATCTCTTCGCCTGGCTCCATGCCATAGAAGAACGTGCGCGTGGGTAGGGTGCGGACCGGACCATAGACGCGGTGACGGCCCATGTAGTCCAGGAAGACCTTGGGATACATCAGGTAGCCGTTCAGATCCTCGTCATCGACCTCTTTGCCTTCCAATTGCTTGGATAGCTCGGCGCGGGTGGCTTCCAGATCAACCGCCGGCACGTCCTTGCCCGGGCGGTCGGTGTTCGGGGCCTCGTCTTTTAGCACCTTCTTGATGATGGTGTCCGGGAACCCTCCAGGAGGCTGACCCAGATTGCCACGCATCATGTCGACGACCGAGTCGGGGAAGGCCACGTCAGAATCTGGGCTTTCCACATCGTCACGTGTCATGTTCTGACTGACCATCATCAGCGCCATGTCACCGACGACCTTGGATGACGGTGTTACTTTCACGATATCACCGAACATCTGGTTCACGTCCGCATACATCTGCGCCACTTCGTGCCAACGCTCTTCAAGGCCGAGGCTGCGCGCCTGTGCCTTGAGATTGGTGAACTGACCACCTGGCATTTCGTGCAGATACACCTCAGACGCGGGGGCTTGAAGGCTGGACTCAAAAGCCGCGTACTGGCCGCGCACTGCCTCGAAGTAATCGCTGATCTCCCGGATTGCCTTGATATCCAGCCCGGTGTCGCGCTCGGTATGGCGCAGCGCTTCGACCACAGTGCCCAGCGTTGCCTGCGAGGTGTTGCCGCTGAAGCTGTCCATCGCGCAATCCACCGCGTCCACGCCGGCCTCGGATGCGGCCAGAATGGTGGCGCTGGCGATGCCGGCGGTGTCGTGCGTGTGGAAGTGGATCGGTAGCCCGACCTCTTCTTTCAGCGCCCGGATCAGAATCTTGGCCGAGGCCGGTTTCAGCAAACCTGCCATGTCCTTCAGGCCCAGAACGTGTGCCCCTGCATCGCGCAACTCTTTCGCCATGCCGACATAGTATTTCAGGTCGTACTTGGAGCGATCCGGGTCCAGAATGTCACCGGTATAGCAGACGGTGCCTTCGCAGATTTTGCCATTCTCGACCACTGCATCCATCGCAACGCGCATGTTCTCGACCCAGTTTAGCGAGTCGAACACGCGGAACACGTCGATATTCTTGGACGCCTGACGTACGAATTCCTGTACCACATTGTCGGGATAGTTGGTGTAGCCAACCCCGTTCGCCCCGCGCAGCAGCATTTGGGTCATCAGGTTCGGCATCGTTTCGCGCAGGTCACGCAGGCGCTGCCACGGGCATTCCTGCAAGAAGCGATAGGCCACATCGAAAGTTGCGCCGCCCCAGCATTCGACGCTGAACAGTTGTGGCAGGTTGGCCGCATAGGTCGGTGCCACCTTGATCATGTCGATTGAGCGCATCCGGGTGGCCAGCAGCGACTGGTGGCCATCACGCATAGTGGTGTCGGTGATCAGCAGCTGACGCTGCGCCTTCATCCAGTCGGCCACAGCCTGCGGGCCCTTTTGCTCCAGCAGATTGCGGGTGCCCATTTGCGGCTCGGCCTTGGGCGCGGGGGCTTTGGCTTCCTTTAGATCAGCGCGCGGGGCGGGACGATCTGCGGTCTCGGGATGCCCGTTCACGGTGATATCCGCGATATAGGTCAGAACCTTGGTGCCGCGGTCGCGACGACGCTTGAAGGTGAACAGGTCCGGCGTCGTGTCGATGAATTTGGTGGTGTATTCATTCGACAGGAAGGTCGGGTGTTTCAGCAGGTTGATGACAAAGTCGATATTGGTGCTGACGCCGCGAATACGGAACTCGCGCAGGGCCCGGTCCATCCGGGCAATCGCCGCGTCGGGCGTTGGGGCCTTGGCGGTTACCTTGGTCAGCAACGAGTCATAATACCGCGTAATCACGCCACCCGCATAAGCCGTGCCGCCATCCAGACGGATACCCATGCCCGTGGCCGAGCGATAGGCGGTGATGCGGCCGTAATCGGGGATGAAGTTGTTCTGCGGGTCTTCGGTGGTGATCCGGGTCTGCAGCGCGTGACCGTTCAGATGCACATCGGCCTGGCTGGCGGCACCTGTGGCCTCGGCCAGGGTTTTGCCCTCGGCGATCAGGATCTGCGCCTGCACGATGTCGATGCCGGTGACTTCTTCGGTGACGGTGTGTTCCACCTGCACGCGCGGGTTCACTTCGATGAAGTAGAACTTGCCGGTTTCCATATCCATCAGGAATTCGACAGTGCCCGCGCATTCATAGTTCACATGGGCGCAGATTTTACGGCCCAGTTCGCAGATTTCCGTGCGCTGTTCTTCGGACAGATACGGGGCAGGGGCGCGTTCCACGACCTTCTGGTTCCGGCGCTGGACCGAACAGTCGCGTTCATAGAGGTGATAGATCTCGCCATGTTTGTCGCCGAGAATTTGCACCTCGACATGGCGGGCGCGGGTGATCATCTTTTCCAGATACCCCTCGCCGTTGCCGAACGCAGCCTCGGCCTCACGGCGGCCTTCCAGAACTTTTTCTTCCAGCTCGTCCTCGGATTCGATCGGGCGCATCCCGCGTCCACCGCCACCCCAACTGGCCTTGAGCATCAGCGGATAACCGATCTCGGCAGCTTCCTTGCGGATCGCGTCCATGTCATCGCCCAGAACCTCGGTCGCCGGGATGACGGGTACGCCCGCCGCGATAGCCACACGTCGTGCGCTGGCCTTGTCACCAAGCGCACGCATGGTTTCAGCTTTGGGACCGATGAAGGTGATGCCATTCTGAACGCAGGCATCCACGAAATCAGGGTTCTCGGACAGCAGGCCATAGCCCGGGTGGATCGCGTCCGCGCCGCATTCCTTGGCCACGCGGATGATCTCGTCGATGCTCAGATAGGCGGCAACCGGTCCCATCCCCTCGCCGATGCGATAGGCCTCATCCGCCTTGAACCGGTGCAGGCCCAGCTTATCTTCTTCGGCGAAGACAGCGACGGTGCGTTTGCCCATCTCGTTTGCTGCGCGCATCACGCGAATGGCTATCTCGCCGCGATTGGCGATCAGGATCTTGTTGAAGTTGGTCATATCAGGTCCCGGTCTTGGTGGTTTGGCCGTATTCATAGGCGGACAATACGCGCTCGTATATCAGTCGTTCTGGGTAGAACCGGCATGTTAACGCTCGCAAACGCCGCTTGGTGGCGCAAACTTACTAGCAATTCTGCGCTGCAGCATCAATTGCTGTATTGACGTGGCGTAAGTTGATCCAACTTTGCCAAACCCATCTGGCCCATATTCGCCAGCATGTCCTGTCGCAGAATGTCGATGACATGGGCCGGGCCGCGTGACCCAAGGGCAGCCAACCCATAAAGAAAACCCCGCCCCAGCATGACGAAATCCGCCCCAAGCGCCAAAGCTCGCAGAACATCAAGCCCGCCTTCAACGCCACTGTCAAAGATCAGCGGCAAGTCTGTGGCCGCTCGTATGGCGGGAAGCGCGCAAATGCTAGCCGGGGCGCCATCGAACTGCCGCCCACCGTGATTCGAGACCCAGAGCGCATCAATACCGGCTTGTTTCAGGCGAGCCGCGTCTTCGGCGCGCATCACTCCTTTCACAACGAACGGACCATCCCATGCATCGCGCAACCATTTGACATAGTCCATATCCGGCGATGTGCGTAGCAGGTATCCGATATGTGCCGTGGGGGACAGCGCGCTATCGCCATCGATGTATTTGTCGAGCGTCCTCATTCGCGGCATACCATTTCGCGCCATGCCCAAGGCCCAAGTCGGGCGTTGGGCGATCTGCGCCAGCAAACGTGGCGTCAGTCTGGGTGGATGGGTCAGGCCAGATCGCACCTGCCGTTCGCGCCGCGATGCAACCGGGACGTCAACTGTCAGCACAAGCGTTGAAAACCCGGCGGATTTGATGCGACCTAACATGTCCGCGCGAATATCCGGGTCCTTTGGAGGGTAAAGTTGAAACCAGGCGTTTTGACCAAGATGAGGAGCCAGATCTTCTGGGCTTTGGCTGGCGACGGTCGACAAAGTATACGGCAACCCTGCCTTGGCACCGGCGAGGGCCAGCAGTTTCTCAGCATCCGGCCAGATCAGCCCCGACATTCCAATCGGCGCAATACCGAAGGGCAAGGGAAAGTCTTGGCCCAAAAACTGTGTTCTGGTGTCACATTCGATAGGACCGTGCAGGATTGAGGGTAAAAACTCCACATCATCCAGTGCGGCCCTGTTTTTGTGCAGCGTGACCTCGGACCCTGTACCGCTATCCAGATATTCCCAGACGAAATGCGGAACCTTGCGCCGTGCGTGGCGTTTCAGATCGCCAATGCTGGGGAATGAGCTGTGCAGGTCCATACGAATTGATCCGACCTACACAGTGATTCTGCAAGGTTTTCAGGCCGCTGATGCTTGAGTTGTGGATTTGGTCGGTTGCACGGGCTTGCTTTTATTACCCTGTGCCGGATCAGCGCCATTGGCGACATGCACCTGATTTCGACCCTTGTCTTTGGCCACATACAGGGCGTCATCCGATGCATGCATCAAATCCTGGGGCATAGAACCGTGCGCAGGATAATGGGCAACGCCAACGGAAATCGTGATGCGCGGCAGTGATTTCTCACCATAGCGGACCGAAACAGCTTCGACCGCCTGCCGCAATTGTTCGGCCCGGGTCATGGCGTCTTCGGGGGTGTTGTCGGGCAGGATCAGCATGAATTCCTCACCTCCGATGCGGCAGGCAACCTCGTCCCGGTCACAGCCCTGTTCCAAGGCCGAGCCCACCGCGCGCAGCACCATGTCGCCCGCATCATGACCATGGGTGTCGTTGAATTTCTTGAAGTGATCCACATCCACAGCGATCAAGCTAAGCGGTGCGCCTGTCTGTTGGCTGCGGCTAATGGATTTGCGCAACGTGTCGGTCATATGCCGACGATTGAACAAGCCGGTCAGCGGATCACGGACCGATTGGTCATGCAATTGGTCCCGCATCCGCACGTTTGCAATCGCCATGCTGATTTGTTCTGCACACAGTTGGGCCAGTTTTCTATTGGAATGAAACACTTTTTGGCTGCCTTCATGCGCCCGCAGATGGAGCAGGCCAACTGTTTCGCCATGCGCCAGAATGGGAAAACAGAAATAGGGGCGGCCATCATGGGGTTCGGCATGTTCGCAGACAAAATCAATCTCAGACGCGCCGTATTGGTATGTGCGACCGCGACGCAGACCCCAGCATCCTTCAGGGTGGATATGCGCCTTGTGAGTGCCGCCGTTCCAGCTTGCGCAGCAATCCAGAACATCGCGCGAGTTGGAGTAGACATACACGCTGCCCTCTGCCTCAGGCAGGATGTGGGTCATAAACCGTGAAACCATGTCGAACAGTTCATCCAGAGATCGGCTCGACTGTAGCCATTCATTCAATTCGCCCAACAGGCGTACCTCACGCGCCAACCTAAGTTGTTCATCCATCAGGTTGCGTTCTTTGGCTGATTGCCGTTGCAGCGCGCGTACCTGCAGACGGTTGGTACGATATGTCACCAATGAGACGCTGGCCAAAGCAACCAGAGCAATGCCGCAAAGGATCGAAAGTGAAACCCTCAGTCGGGTAATAAATGTTGTGCGCAGATCGGTGAAATCGGTGAAAAACTCAATCGCGCCGATGAAGCGTCCGTTTTTTGTGATCGGAACGAACACCTCAGCCACCTGATGTTGCAGGGCGGTACGCGTGCTTTCGGAATGCAGGTCGAGTCCGTCGATCTCAGACAGTGGGAGCGCTTCCTGAATATAATGTGTCATTCCGCGTGCAACATCACTGCGGAAAAAGGCACGCGTTTCGTAGGATCCGATTTCCTCGGGACGTGTTGACCAGACAACGCGCCCGGCCGTGTCGAACATTTTGAACCGATACAAATCCGACGCTTCGGGCATCGAAGAAAGAAATTCGGCATCATGCGGGTCGATCTTGCCGGTTTGCAGCGCCGTTTCGGGATCTATTAGATGCAGAACAACGCGGCGTTTCCACAGTTCGGACTGTTTTAATATGTCAGTTTTCAGCATTCGGTCCACAACCGGTGCCGGAAGAGAATAGACTCCCCAACCTGCAACCGCCGCCAGCGCTATCAACATAACGGTGATCCCCGCCCATTTTACCCGATGGGCAAGCCGTCCCCGAGCCGTGAGTTTCATATCCTGTCCTCCCGCAATCTGACATCAGCATTGAGGCCAGAGTTTGAGAGAGAGTTAACGAGACCGGCATAGGAGCAGACAAAAAAAGCTCGAATTGCTCAGAGCTGTAGCTAAGGATTTGTTGCTTTTTAGGCGAACAAGCCGTGAACAAACCCTTTCCCTTGTCGCGGAACCAGCGTAGTTTGGAGGCATGAGCAGTTTCGACGAAATGGACGCCTTTGAGGGCGCATCGCTTTCGGCACGCGCTATGGCAGCGCGGCCCGCACCTTATCTGGATGAGTTGAACCCGGCGCAACGTGACGCGGTTGAGCGGTTGGACGGTCCGGTTCTGATGCTGGCCGGGGCGGGGACGGGTAAAACCAAGGCCCTGACCGCGCGTATTGCCCACTTGCTTAGCACGGCGCGGGCGCGACCGAATGAGATTCTGTCGGTGACCTTCACCAACAAGGCCGCACGTGAAATGAAAGACCGGGTGGGTCGCCTGTTGGGTCAACCGGCCGAAGGGATGCCTTGGCTTGGCACCTTTCATTCTATCTGCGTCAAGCTACTGCGGCGCCATGCTGAGCTTGCAGGGTTGAAGTCGAATTTCACCATCCTGGATACGGACGATCAGTTGCGTTTGCTTAAGCAGTTGATTCAGGCCGCCAATATCGACGACAAACGCTGGCCCGCACGAATGCTGGCCGGAATCATCGACGATTGGAAAAACCGCGCTCTGACGCCAGACAAGGTGCCCGCAGCGGATGCCGGGGCCTATAACAATAAGGGCATTGAGCTTTACGCTCAGTATCAAGTCCGCCTGCGCGAGCTGAACGCGGTGGATTTCGGCGACCTGCTGTTGCATATGGTCACGATCTTTCAAACCCATCAGGATGTGTTGGAGCAATACCAGCGTTGGTTCCGCTATATTCTGGTGGACGAGTATCAGGATACCAACGTGGCCCAGTATTTATGGCTGCGCCTGCTGGCCGGGGCGCATAAGAATATTTGCTGCGTAGGCGATGATGACCAGTCGATCTATGGCTGGCGCGGGGCCGAAGTAGGCAACATCCTGCGGTTCGAAAAAGACTTTCCCGGCGCTTACGTGGTACGGTTAGAACAGAACTATCGCTCGACCCCGCATATTCTGGCCGCTGCGTCGAATGTCATCCGCGGAAACGAAAACCGTCTGGGCAAGGAACTTTGGACCGACGCGCAAGAGGGCGAAAAAGTTCGTCTGATCGGCCACTGGGATGGCGAGGAGGAGGCCCGTTGGATCGGCGAAGAGATCGACGCGATGCAAGGTGGAACTCGGGGTGCGCGGCCCTTCAATTTGGATGAGATTGCCATTCTGGTCCGTGCTTCGCATCAGATGCGCGCGTTTGAAGACCGGTTCCTGACCATCGGTTTACCCTACAAGGTGATTGGCGGCCCGCGTTTCTATGAGCGGATGGAGATCCGCGATGCCATGGCTTATTTCCGGCTGGTGGTCAGCCCCGGCGATGATCTGGCGTTTGAGCGGATTGTGAACACTCCGAAACGCGGCCTTGGGGACAAGGCACAGCAGACGATTCAGATGAAAGCGCGCGAGCGTGGTGTGTCACTGGTCGATGGCGCGCGGATTGCAGTCGACCATGGGTTGATCAAGGGCAAGGGCGGCAAGGCGCTGCGCGAGTTGATCGACGGGCTGGCACGGTGGAATGCGATGACCCGCGGGCCGCGGATCGAGGTCGACGACGATTCGGTTATTGATGACGGTACTACGCCCGCGCGGTTCGGCGAGCCGGAGGTGTCGCATATCGAACTGGCACAGATCATTCTGGACGAATCCGGCTATACCGCGCATTGGCAGAACGAAAAGACGCCCGAAGCGCCGGGGCGGCTGGAAAACCTCAAGGAACTGGTCAACCAACTCGACAATTTCGAGAATTTGCAGGGGTTTTTGGAGCATGTCAGCCTGGTCATGGATAATGAGCAGGAAGGGGACGGAGCCAAGGTTTCGATCATGACCCTACACGCGGCCAAGGGGCTGGAGTTTCCCGCCGTGTTCCTGCCCGGGTGGGAAGACGGGTTGTTCCCGTCGCAAAGGTCGATGGACGAATCCGGCCTTAAGGGTCTCGAGGAAGAACGGCGGCTGGCCTATGTGGGCATCACCCGCGCGGAAGAAGTTTGTACGATATCCTTCGCAGCCAATCGACGCGTGTTCGGCCAGTGGCAAAATTCGATGCCGTCCCGGTTTATCGACGAACTGCCCGAGGATCATGTCGAGGTACTGACACCTCCGGGCCTGTATGGCGGCGGTCAGCCTGCGGCGGGAATTGAAACCCGCGCGGCTGAGGCAAATGTCTATAACTCGCCCGGTTGGAAGCGGATGCAAGCGCGGCAGGGGCAGTATGGGATGTTTCAGCCGCGCGAAACCCGCAACACGGTGATCGATGCAACCGCCGTGGCCAGCTTCACCCTGGGCGAGCGCGTGTTTCACCAGAAATTCGGCTATGGCGCGGTGGTCGGCATCGAAGGCGACAAGGTCGAGGTGGATTTCGAAAAGGCGGGCACCAAAAAGGTGGTCTCGCGGTTCCTGTCGGCCAAGGACGACATACCCTTTTAATCAAAAGGAATGTTCCTGACGGCACATGCTCGGTTTTTTTGGGGCGCCCGGCCATGGCTGCGGCGCCCTGTTTCATTTGTGAAAAAAGAAAAACGGCGGTTCCCAGGGAGGAGGAGGGGAACCGCCGTTCTTTTCAACACCAGGGCAGGGAGGAGAAGAGCCCCGATGTATCCGACCCGGGTTTGATCCCGGTATGTGTAAGTCGCGGCGACACCAGGGAGGAGGAGAGGTGTCGCCGCGCGCTTTCAACATCAAGGCAGGGAGGAGAAGAGCCCCGATGTATCCGAATCCGGGTTTGATCCCGGTATGTGTAAGTCGCGGCGACGTCAGGGAGGAGGAAGACGTCGCCGCGCGCTTTCAACACCGGGAAAGGGAGGAGAAGTACCCGGTGTGTCAGTTTCCGGCTTTCAGGGCCGGTATAAGGTGCGGCGATATCAGGGAGGAGGAGAGATATCGCCGCTGAAATACAGATCCTAAAGGGAGGAGGAAGGACCTGATCTCGGTTATGTCAGTGCGCGCTTAGTGCGCGACGTATTCTTCGGCCGCCTGCATTGCCACGCGGCGGATCATCGAACGGTGCAGGCCCAGATCGGCCAGCTCTCGGTTCGACAGTTCGGACAGTTCATTCACGGTCCGGCGGTAGACCCGGTACCGAACGAACCTGGTTTTTGCAGCCTCAATCAGTGATGCCAGGCCGGTTGCCGGTGCGCCTTTGAGCGCGGTCTGATGTGTTGCTACAGCCATCTGTGTTACCCGATATGTTTTGTCTTTGCCGCTGTGTCTCGGCGTTTGCTTGAGGATGAAGATAAGGAAATGCTGCACATGCACAATAGGTGAACTTGTCAATGCTGCTATGCAGCAAATGCATAGATATCAACGTGTTGGTGTGCTGTTGTCATTTGGGCCTTAAAAACAGGAGTTTTATGAGTGCCTTGCCCACGGTGGCAATCTTCCGAATTTTACTGGTTAGTAAAAATTGCCGCTTCTTTAAGCGCGATGTTTCTAAGTTGAGCATCTTTAAATTAAGGTGCGCCTCTTGCCTCACTAAAAGAGTGTTCCGGTGTGCATGGGAAATCATGGGCAACGCCTGGGAATGCCTTCGCGATTTGCATGGGGAGCCGCAAATGGAAGGTGATTCGTACGGTGGAAGCTGTGAGATTGACCTCTGGGTGATTGAATTTTCAAGAATTTGGAAAATTTTTGGGAATTCATGGGACATAATGTTCAGTGCAAGTTTTTAGCTATATATGGTATTTGGTCTCGATATCAATTCTAATTATGGTGTAATGCGGGTGGTTTTCAATTGATTGCCATGCGTCTATATTGCGATTCTTGCTTAAGTACATTGAAGTTTCCTATTGATTTCCATGAATTCCCATGGCATCCCTTGTTTATCCGATGAGGACGAGGCACATGGGGCGCCAAACGACCCCGAACCAATAAAAACAGGTTTCATACAGGCATCTCGCTTTCATCAATCAAGAGATCCGGCGCGCGGGCGAGCAGACATCCCCCCAGGTGGCGCGCGCAGCTGGACATCCCGCAAAGCGGGTCAATGCGGCGGGTTGATCAGTGGCAGCAGATCAACCCGCCGTTTTTCATCCGGGGGGAACGTGAATTTTGGGTGGGGCGCAAGCGAAAGGGACAGTCGTCTTGGCGCGCAGGTTTAGAGGTGAAAGCCACCACAAGGTGGATACGAAGGGCAGGGTGTCGATCCCGGCCTCGTTTCGCCGTGTGCTTGAGGCTTCGGACCCGAACTGGCAGCCCGGTGATACCCCCGAACTGGTGATCGTCTATGGAGATCACCGCCGCAAATTCCTTGAATGCTATACCATGCAGGCGATTGACGAGGTCGATCACAAGATTGACGCGCTTCCGCGTGGTTCGATGCAGCGGAAGATGTTGCAGCGCATGTTCCACGGTCAGTCCTTCCCAACCACCGTGGATGAGACGGGTCGCCTTGTGCTGCCGGCCAAGTTGCGCACCAAGATCGGCCTTGAAAACGAGGCGTTCTTTATTGCCGCGGGTGATACGTTCCAGATCTGGAAGCCTGAGACATATGAGTCTGAAGAGCTGGCAGCCGCCGAAGATTGGCTGGACGAACAGCCCGAGGATTTCGATCCTCTGGAGTTCCTAGATGGCGTCGGGGACGCGTGACGGCATGGCCGGCGCTGACACCCCTTCCGACAAACCTCATATCCCTGTTCTGCTGCGCCCATTGCTGGCGGCTGTGGCGCCGGTTTCCGGTGCTTGGCTTGATGGGACGTTTGGGGCGGGTGGTTATACGCGTGGCCTACTGGAGGCCGGGGCTGACAAAGTCATTGGCGTGGACCGTGATCCGTTGGCCTTTGAGATGGCGGCAGACTGGGCGGGTGGCTATGGCGACCGGCTGGTTATGCAGCCCGGGGTGTTTTCCCGCATGGATGAATACGCGCAAGATCTGGATGGCGTGGTGCTGGACCTCGGCGTCTCGTCCATGCAGTTGGATCAGGCCGAGCGTGGCTTTTCCTTCATGAAGGACGGCCCGCTGGACATGCGAATGAGCCAGGAGGGTGAGAGCGCCGCCGATCTGGTGAACACGGCGACCGAGGCCCAACTGGCCGATATTCTGTTCCACTATGGTGAAGAACGCGCCAGCCGACGGATCGCCAAGGCGATTGTGAAAGCGCGGGCGGATGAGGCGATTACGACGACCCTGCGTCTGGTTCAGATCATCGAATCTTGCTTGCCGCGCCCCAAACCGGGGCAGTCGCACCCGGCAACGCGCAGCTTTCAGGGGCTGCGGATTGCAGTGAACGCGGAATATGAAGAGCTGTTTCATGGGCTTATGGCTGCCGAACGCGCGTTGAAGCCAGGCGGGCAACTGGCTGTTGTGACTTTCCATTCCATCGAGGATCGGATGGTCAAAAGGTTCTTTCAGTCCCGCGCAGGCAAGACCGGGCGTGCCAATCGCTATGCACCTGAAATGGAACAAGAACTGCCACAGTTCACACTTAAGACCCGCAAAGCTGTGGGTCCGGATGAACAGGAATTGCAGGAAAATCCGCGTGCGCGCTCGGCCAAGCTGCGTGTGGCGGTACGAACTGAGGCTCCGGCTGGGGAAATTGATGCCCGCGCCATTGGGATGCCGCAACTGGGGGGAAGGGCAAAATGAAGAGTGTTTTGTATGTGTTGACTGCTCTGGCCGTGTTCGGACTGGCGCTTTGGGCGTATCAAGAGAATTACCGCACCCAGCAAGTGGTGAAGGAAACACAGAAGCTACAGCGCGAGATTGGCATGGCGCAGGTGCGGCTGGCCGTTTTGAACGCCGAATGGGCTTACCTGAACCGTCCCGACCGACTGCGCGAATTGGCCGACCTTAACTTTGAACGTCTGGGCCTGTTGCCGCTGCGCGCCGAACAATTCGGACGCGCTGATCAGATTTCTTACGCCGAGGACCCGGACCTGCCTATCGTCGACCCGGTCGAGTTGCAGGCGATCACCAGTACTCAGGCGCTGGGCGAGGTGCAGATCCCATGACCCGTACCCCTCTGCGCCCACTGGCCCGCGTTCTTGATGCCCGCGCTCGCGGGGAAAACCCAAAGGCGATCGAGCGGGAAAATATCCGTCAGCGTCACGAAGACATGAAAGATCGCGCCCGCGCCCGCGCCGAAGGGCGTTTGCTGGTGCTGGGCCTGTTCTTCTTCTGCGCTTTCTCGGTGGTAGGGGTCCGAATGGGCATGCTTGCGACGTCCGAGGCACAAGAGCCGCTGGCAAGCGCCCCCGGTGCTGCGATTGCGATGCAGCGCGCCAATATCGTTGACCGCGAAGGGCGCATTCTGGCAACCAATCTGGACACCTATTCTGTCTATGCACAGCCACCTGCAATGATCGACCCAGTCGCCGCTGCAGATCAGCTGGTGGCGATCTTCCCTGATCTGGAAAAAGAGCGTCTGGTCAAGGATTTCACCGGTAATCGCAAGTTCCTGTGGATCAAGAAACGTATCTCACCGGAACAGAAACAGGCGGTGCATGATATCGGCGATCCCGGCATCTTATTTGGCCCGCGCGAGATGCGGTTATATCCGAACGGGCGTCTGGCCGCGCATATTCTGGGTGGTTCGGGCTTTGGCCGCGAAGGCGTCAGCGCCGCCGAAGTTATCGGCGTGGCGGGGGTCGAGAAGCAATTCGACGATTATCTGCGTGACCCGGCCAACGGCAACAAGCCGCTGCAACTTTCGCTGGACCTGACCATTCAAGCAGCGGTTGAGCAGGTTTTGTATGGCGGCATGAAGATCATGAACGCCAAAGGGGCCTCGGCGGTGC
This sequence comes from Ruegeria sp. BB5, assembly GCF_056539405.1. Lineage (NCBI taxonomy): Bacteria > Pseudomonadati > Pseudomonadota > Alphaproteobacteria > Rhodobacterales > Roseobacteraceae > Ruegeria > Ruegeria sp. BB5. Next base: position 294,362 of record NZ_JBQFUX010000001.1, read on the forward strand.
TGATGAACGCACACACGGGCGAGGTCATCTCGGCCGCGTCGCTGCCGTCCTTCGATCCGAACGACCGTCCGCGCCCGCCAACCTCGGGATTTGATCCGTCGGACAGCCCATTGTTCAATCGCTATGTGCAGGGCGTTTATGAGCTGGGCTCGGTATTCAAAATCTTTACTGCCGCGCAGGCTGTTCAGTTGGGGTTAGTGAATTCTGAGACAATCATCGACACCTCTGGTCCGATGCGGATCGGGCGGTTCCCGATTGGTGAGTTCAACGGCAAGAACTATGGTAAGATCAGCGTTGCGGATGTGATCGTCCACAGCTCGAACCGTGGCACGGGCCGATTGGCCTTGCAGATCGGGTCGCGCCGTCAGCAGGATTTCCTTGAGGCGCTGGGCATGTTCGAACCCACCCCCTTTGAAATTGTCGAGGCCGCAGGCGGTGAACCGCTCAAGCCCAAGAAATGGGGCGAGCTGAGTACGGTGACCATTTCTTACGGTCATGGCCTATCGACCAGCCCGATGCATCTCGCAGCCGGATATGCAGCGATAGCCAATGGCGGGCATTATGTCAGCCCGACCATTCTGCGCAAAAATGGTGCTCAATACGGGCCGCGAGTCATGTCCGAAAGCGCCGCGAAACAGGCGCAGAACATGCTGCGCCGTGTGGTGACAGATGGCACTGCCAGCTTTGGCGATGTTGCAGGCTATGACGTGGCGGGTAAGACCGGCACGGCGGATAAGCCCAAGCCGCGCGGTGGGTATTATGATGAAAAGGTAATCGCGACGTTCGCGACGATCTTCCCGGCCTATGATCCTAAATATGTGTTGATCGTCACTCTGGATGAACCGTCCATCGTGGCCTACGGCGAAAAGCGCCGGACGGCGGGTTGGACGGCAGTTCCCGTGGCTGCCGAGCTGATCGGACGGATAGCCCCGCTGCTTGGGTTGCGTCCCCGGCTTGAGCCTGAGGCGCGCGCTGCTATAACCCTGACCTCAAATTAGGCTGTCCAGCAGAGGTGGGTCATGGGCACAAGGACGAAAACACTTAGCCAACTGGCCCTGACTGCGCGGGGCGGGGCGAATCCCGACGTCACTGGACTGGCCGTTGACAGCCGTGACGTGAGGGATGGCTATCTGTTCGCCGCGCTTCCCGGCACCCGCGTACATGGTGGAGAGTTCATACAATTCGCCCTGCGTATGGGGGCCGCTGCGATCCTGACGGATGCTGAAGGCGCTGAAATAGCGGCGGAGGAACTGGCCGCATCGGACGCTGCTTTGATCGTGGTTGAAGACCCCCGTCAAGCGCTGGCCGGATGTGCCGCGCTTTGGTTTGGGGCCCAGCCGCAGCACATCGTGGCTGTCACCGGGACAAACGGAAAAACGTCCGTGGCCACCTTTGTACGCCAGATTTGGATGGAGCTTGGACTGGCCGCCGTCAATCTTGGAACAACAGGGGTTGAGGGTGCGTGGACCGCACCGCTGGCGCATACCACGCCCGAGCCGATTACCTTGCACCGCTGTTTGGCCGAAGCTGCGGAAAACGGCGTGACCCATGCCGCGATGGAGGCGTCTTCGCACGGGCTCGAACAACGGCGTCTGGATGGCGTGCATCTGGCCGCTGCGGGCTTTTCGAATTTCACGCAGGATCACCTGGACTATCACGAAACCTTCGAGGCCTACTTCGCCGCCAAGGCGGGATTGTTCGATCGTGTGTTGCCACAGGACGGCACCGTGGTAATCAACATGAGCGACCCCAAGGGTGTCGAGGTTCGCAAAATAGCCGAAGCGCGGGGTCAAAGTGTATTGACCGTCGGGCTGGGCGATGCCGATCTGTGCCTAATCGGTCAGCGTTTTGACGCAACCGGGCAAGACTTGCGGTTTTCCTGGCAGGGCAAGGTGCTGCAAACCCGTCTGAACCTGATTGGAGGGTTTCAGGCCGAGAATATCCTGCTTGCCTGCGGGCTGGTCATCGCCGCCGGAGAAGAGCCCGAGCGTGTGTTCGAAACCTTGCCGCACCTGACAACCGTTCGGGGCCGAATGCAGCTGGCTGCGACACGTGACAACGGCGCGGCGGTATTTGTCGATTACGCCCATACGCCGGACGCGGTGGCAACGGCGCTCAAGGCGATGCGGCCGCATGTCATGGGGCGCCTGATCGCCATTGTCGGCGCGGGTGGGGATCGGGATGCCACGAAGCGCCCGCTGATGGGTAAGGCAGCCGCCGATCATGCGGATCTTGTCTTTGTCACCGACGACAACCCACGCAGCGAGGACCCGGCCACGATCCGCGCCGCTGTTCTGCTGGGTGCGCCGGAGGCCACCGAAGTGGGCGATAGGGCCGAAGCCATCCTGCGCGGCATTGACGCTCTGCAACCCGGTGACGCGCTGTTGATCGCCGGGAAAGGCCATGAGACTGGGCAAATCGTCGGTGATCAGGTGTTGCCGTTTGATGATGTGGAACAGGCCAGTATCAGTGTGGCCGCGCTGGACGGGAGGGTGGCATGACGCTTTGGACAGCAGCCGAGGCGGCCGAGGCCACCGGAGGGCGCGCCACGACCGATTGGATGGTAAATGGCGTATCAATCGACACCAGGACCATTCAGCCGGGCGACTTGTTCGTTGCTCTCAAAGCCGAGCGTGACGGGCATGATTTTGTGGCGCAGGCGTTGGAAAAAGGTGCGGGTGCTGCATTGGTGTCGCGTATTCCCGAAGGTGTTCCGAAAGACGCCCCGCTGTTGATAGTCGATGATGTTCAGACCGGGTTAGAGGCATTGGGGCAAGCAGGCCGCGCCCGAACTGACGCGCGCGTAGTGGGTGTTACCGGCAGCGTCGGAAAGACCTCGACCAAGGAAATGCTGGCGACCATATTGGAAAAGCAGGGAAAAACCCACGCCAGCGTGGCCAGCTATAACAACCATTGGGGCGTTCCTCTGACGCTGGCTCGAATGCCGCGCGACATTGAATTCGCCGTGATCGAGATCGGCATGAACCACCCCGGAGAGATTGCCCCGTTGGCGCGTCAGGCACGCCCGCATGTGGCGTTGGTGACGACAGTTGCGGCGGTCCATCTTGAGGCGTTCGATTCGGTTGCGGGTATCGCTCAGGAAAAAGCCGCGATCTTCGAAGGGCTCGAGCCAGGTGGAGCGGCCATCGTGAATGCTGATATCGAACACGCAGAAATTTTGCGTCAGATCGCGCAGGACTACGGGGCCGGTATCGTTGATTTTGGCCGTAAGGCTGCAGATTACGCTTTGACTGATGTCTCGCAAGGAGGCGACTCGGTGCGTGCGGAAGCTGCGGTTGGGGATGCCACCATCGCCTATGACGTGCAATCGGCGGGTACGCATTTTGCCATGAATGCGCTGGGTGCATTGGCGGCCTGTGTTGAAATGGGTGTTGATCTTGATGAAGCCATCGCAGGTCTGCGCCAATGGTCTCCGGTCAAAGGGCGGGGCGTGCGCGAGGTGCTGCCGCTGGCGGCGGGCGGGCAGATTGAGCTGTTGGATGACAGTTATAATGCCAATCCTACTTCGATGGAGGCAGCGTTGGATGTGCTGGCTGCGGCCGAGGGCACACGCCGGGTCGCTTTTTTGGGTGATATGAAAGAGTTGGGCACGCAGGAAATCGCCATGCATTCCGGAATGGCGGATGTCGCGGCAATGGCGCAGGTCGATCAGGTTCACTGTATCGGTCCGTTGATGAAGGCTCTGCATGCAGCGCTGCCCGAGGGCAAGCGCGGGTTGTGGAGTGAAACAAGCACCGAAATGGCCGCGCATCTGCCGGATTTGATCCGGGCAGGCGATACGGTTCTGGCCAAAGGGTCGCTGAGCATGGCGCTGGCTCAGATTGTTGACGGTTTGCGGAAAATGGGGCAAGGGAGCGCGCTTGACCCATGACCTCCGCATGAGAAAGGTTTTGACATGCTCTATTGGTTGACCGCCCTGTCGGATGGGGGGGATTTCTTTAACCTCTTCCGCTATATCACCTTCCGTGCGGGCGGAGCCTTTCTGACCGCGTTGATCTTTGGCTTTATCTTCGGCAAGCCGCTGATCAACGTATTGCGCAGGAAACAGGGTAAAGGTCAGCCAATCCGAGACGACGGTCCTGAGGGGCATTTTTCCAAGGCTGGCACGCCAACCATGGGCGGGTTGCTGATCGTTGGTGCGCTGGTGACCTCAACGCTGGTCTGGGCGCGGTGGGACAATCCTTATGTCTGGATGGTGTTGTTTGTGACGCTGGCTTATGCGGCAATCGGTTTTGCAGATGACTATGCCAAGGTGTCCAAGCAGAACACTAAGGGTGTGTCCGGAAAGATGAGAATGGCGCTGGGGGTGATCATCGCGGTTCTGGCTTCGCTTTGGGCCACCCTGCATCATCCCGAGGCGCTGCAGAACCAGCTGGCCGTGCCGGTCTTCAAGGATACGCTGGTCAATTTGGGAGTTTTTTACATCCCCTTTGCAATTGTTGTGATTGTGGGGGCGGCCAACGCTGTGAACCTGACTGATGGCTTGGATGGCTTGGCAATCATGCCTGCGATGATTGCAGCCTCGACCTTGGGTGTAATTGCTTATGCGGTCGGGCGGGTCGACTTTACCGAATATCTGGACGTGCATTATGTGCCGGGTACGGGGGAGATTTTCATCTTTACCTCGGCACTGTTTGGCGCGGGGCTTGGGTTTCTGTGGTATAACGCTCCGCCTGCGGCCGTATTCATGGGCGATACCGGATCGCTGGCTTTGGGCGGCGCGCTTGGCGCGATTGCGGTGGCCACTAAGCACGAGCTGGTACTGGCCGTTGTCGGTGGGCTTTTCGTTGTGGAAGCGCTGAGTGTGATTATACAGGTTTTGTACTTCAAACGCACCGGTCGCCGCGTGTTTCTGATGGCACCAATCCATCACCACTATGAGAAAAAGGGGTGGGCCGAGCCGACCATTGTGATCCGGTTCTGGATCATCTCGCTGATCCTGGCGATGATTGGTCTGGCGACTTTGAAAGTCCGGTAACGCTCCCGCCAGGTTCGGCGGACCTGCGGTCCACCTGCCACCTGTTGAGCCCGGCTCGCGCTGACGCGCGAGCCTTTTGTTGCCCTTGCCAATAGAGTTTTCTTCTGTGCAGTGTGACGGCCAATTGGACGTCAGAAGAAGGTGGGCGGCATGATCCCGGTCAAAGGGTTTTCAGGGCAAAAGGTTGCGGTTCTGGGGCTTGGCCGATCGGGTCTGGCCACGGCCCGTGCATTGCGGGCAGGTAAGGCTGAGCCTGTCTGTTGGGATGACAATCCCGCCGCTCGCGAAACAGCCGAGGCAGAAGGTTTCACTTGCGCCGATTTGCACCGCCACGGGGCGTTTGACGACATCGCGTCGCTGATCGTGTCGCCGGGAATTCCGCATCTCTATCCCGAACCGAACCCGATTGTGGCTGCTGCGCTGGACGCCGGAGTGCCGGTGGACAACGATATTGGGCTGTTCTTCCGATCCTTTGCCGGGTCGGAATGGAACAACTATGACACCCCGCCTCGCGTTATTGCGGTGACCGGGTCAAACGGGAAGTCAACCACTGCAGCATTGATTCATCACGTCCTGACCGAAGCCGGGCGCGAGGCACAGCTGGCAGGGAATATTGGGCGCGGGGTGCTGGATATTGATCCGGGTGGAGACGGGTCGGTGGTTGTGTTGGAGTTGTCCAGCTATCAGACCGATCTGGCCCGCGCATTGACGCCGGATGTGGCGGTGTTCACCAACCTCTCGCCTGATCATCTGGATCGGCATGGCGGGATGGGGGGCTATTTCGCAGCCAAACGCCGGTTATTTGCCGAGGGCGGACCGGATCGCGCAGTGATCGGTGTGGATGAAAACGAAGGCGCGTTTCTGGCGGGCCAGCTGTCCGAAGGGCCGACTGACGACCGGGTCATCCGTGTCTCGGTGGCGCGCAAACTGACCGGGCCGGGGTGGCAGGTCTTTGCACGCAAGGGGTTCTTGTCGGAGTACCGCAAGGGGCGGCAGGCTGGGTCAATCGACCTGCGTCAGATCAAGGGCCTGCCCGGCGTTCATAACCATCAGAACGCTTGTGCCGCCTATGCTGCCTGCCGCGCGTTAGGGCTGGCGCCACGGGTGATTGAGGATGCGCTGCACAGCTATCCCGGCTTGCCGCATCGCAGCCAGATTATCGCCGAAGTGGACGGCGTGACCTATGTGAACGATTCCAAGGCCACCAATGTAGACAGCGCGCTGAAGGCGTTGAGCGCGTTTAAAAAGATCCGGTGGATTTGTGGGGGGCTGGAAAAAGAGGGTGGTCTTTCAGCGTTGAACGGCGCTGCGGATCAGGTGCTCAAGGCTTATGTGATCGGGCGCGAAGCTGCCAATTTCGCGCTTCAACTTGAAGCCGAGGCGCAGGTCTGCACCACAATGGCGGAAGCCGTGGCGCAGGCTATGTCAGATGCGCAACCGGGAGAGACGGTGCTGCTGGCCCCTGCAGCGGCAAGTTTCGATCAGTATGACAATTTTGAACAGCGCGGAGAGGACTTCGCCGAACAGGTTAGGCAACGGCTGGCGTGATAGTCATTTGCAATAGACCGCCGGTTGGGCCAAGCTACAGTGCTATCAGCTTGACGCGCCATTGTTATTGGTTTTGCCTGCCTGCAAATTCAACACGAGGTAATGACTATGCCATACCGTAAGTTTTCTTTGATCTTGCCCGCCGTTTTGGTGGCTGGTGCCTGCACGAATGTTGGTGCCAATTATCAGCCTATTGTCGATGGTCCGATTGGCCCGAACTACAACGTGGATCTGCAGCAATGCCAACAGCTGGCTGCATCGCAAGCCAGCGTTGATGGCTCCACCGCCGGGAACGCCGCAATCGGCGCGGCAGGCGCGGCTGCGGTTACCGGGATCGTTCAGGACAGCAGCGACAATCTGGGTCGTGCAGCGGTCGCTGGCGCTCTGGTCGGTGCCGGTGCGGACGTGATCAACAAGAACCAGAATAAAGAAGTCATCGTGCGCAACTGTATGCGCGGACGTGGCTATAACGTCGTCGGCTAACGGGTTGCGATTGCAACTCCAGCAGCGTGGCCCGAGGACCACGCCCATTGGAAATTGTAACCGCCCAGCCAACCGGTGACATCCACCGCTTCGCCAATCGCATAGAGGCCGGGGACATCCCTGGCCTCCATCGTTTTTGACAACAGATCATCAGTGTCGATCCCGCCCAGGGTGACCTCGGCGGTGCGATAACCTTCGGTGCCAGAAGGGGTCAGTGGCCAATTGGACAGGGCCGTAATCAAATCGGTCAGTGCCGCGTCGGATTGGTCGGCCAGGTTGCCCTGCATCGGAATATGCTGGCTTAGGTACTCCACCAGCCGTGTTGGCAAGTGGCGGGCAAGTTCGGTGGTCAGGGCCTTGCGGCCCCCGCTCTGCCGCTGATCGCGCAGCAGGTCGAAAAGGGGAAGATCGGGTATCAGGTTGACCCGGATCGCCTCACCCTCGCGCCAATAAGAAGACAATTGCAGCACCGATGGCCCGCTGAGGCCGCGATGGGTGAACAGCAGCGCCTCGTCAAAGCTGGTGCGCTCGTTTGACAGGCGTGCGGGCAAGGACACGCCGGAAAGGTCCTTGAATTTCCCGTCCGAGAAGGTGAACGGCACCAATGCTGCGCGTGTGTCGGTGATCCGCAGACCGAACTGGCGGGCGATATCATAGGCCAAGCCGGTTGCACCCATCTTGGGGATCGACTTACCGCCCGTTGCCAGAACCAGATTGGTGCAAGTCAGGCTGAGGCGCTGCCCTTCGCGGTCGACTTCCAGCGCGAAACCGGCCTCGGTCTTGCGCAAGTCTTTCAACTCGGTACGCACCCACAGATCGGCCCCGGCGCGCTCCATCTCGGTCAACAGCATCTGAATGATCTGTTTCGAGGAACCGTCGCAGAACAATTGGCCAAGGGTTTTTTCATGCCACGCGATATCGTGGCGCCCGACCAGGTCAACGAAATCCCACTGCGTATATCGCGCCAAGGCCGACTTGCAGAAATGCGGGTTTTGCGACAGGAAGTTGCCCGGCCCGGCGTACATGTTGGTGAAATTGCAACGCCCGCCACCTGAGATGCGAATTTTCTCTCCGGCCGCTTTGGCATGATCGATCACCAGAACGCGCCCACCGCAATGGATCGCGCACATCATACCGGCTGCACCGGCACCGAGGATGATCGTGTCATATGTCATGGGCTGCGCATGGCGTGGAATTGAAAGGAAGGCAAGAGCCAGCGCGGTTTCGGCACGTTGCTAAAGCCTTCATGCGTCACTGCACGTGAGGCGCTTTGTTCAGTAGAAATACAGATTGCCAGCTACCCAACGCGCTGACATGCTGCCCTTTTGACGCGCGTTTTCGAAAAAGGATGAATGGATGCGATTTCCGGACTTTATAACTGCGTTTCCAAAGTTGGATGTGCCTTTCCCCGAGGATGTCGTGCAGACGGCGGTCATAAGATCTGACGCCGGCCTCGCAGCGTTTTTTACGTTTCTTCAGGATATGGAGCTTCCATTGCATTCACATGGGGCCCAATGGGGAACGGTCATCGAAGGTGAGGTCGAGCTGACTATCGGAGGAGTTGCCAAAACCTATCGTCCCGGTGACAGCTATTCGATTCCGGCCGGGGTGGAACACGGCGGGCAGATCAAGGCCGGGACCCGTGTGATCGACGTGTTTGAAGAGCCGGATCGGTATCCAATCAAAGAGTGAAGTAAATTCTGCGCTGTCCTGCGCGGGCATTATTCAGCCCATTTGACACCGCGATGGGATTGGGGCTGTTTGTCCAATTGCTGAGGTCACCGCCACTGACGGGCCGTTTTCCGCATATCCGCTCATTCCGCTAGCCCAAACGCAAAAATGTCTGTAGACTCTCAATCAGATCCCGAAAAAGGGACATGAACGAGGCAGTAAGTGGCGGTATCTCATGACTGAGATGGTGTATGGCGCGGTCCAGGACCAGCGCGGAGAACCGATTCTACCAAAGTGGTGGCGGACGATTGATCGCTGGACCATGTCCTGTGTGCTGATCCTGTTTGTCATTGGGCTGCTGCTGGGGCTGGCCTCGTCGCCGCCGTTGGCCGGGCGCAACGGGTTTGACCCGTTCCACTATGTCGAACGGCAGGCGATCTTTGGCGGGCTGGCCCTAGTTGCGATGCTGCTGACCTCGATGATGTCCCCGACACTGGTGCGGCGTCTGGCAGTGCTGGGCTTTCTTGCGTCGTTTGTGGCGCTGGCGTTTCTGCCGGTCTTTGGCACCGATTTCGGCAAGGGGGCGGTGCGTTGGTATTCGCTGGGCTTTGCCTCGATGCAGCCATCCGAATTTCTAAAGCCCGGCTTTATTGTCGTGGCCGCATGGTTGCTGGCCGCGTCGCAGGAAATCAACGGTCCTCCGGGGCGGTTGTGGTCGTTTGCGCTGTGCATGGCCATCGTTGGAATGCTGGTGTTGCAACCTGATTTCGGTCAAGCCTGTCTGATCCTGTTTGGCTGGGGCGTGATGTATTTTGTGGCAGGGGCACCTATGCTGCTTCTGCTGGGTATGGCCGGGGCGGTCGTGCTGGGCGGTATGCTGGCCTATTCGAACTCGGAACACTTTGCCCGCCGCATCGACGGGTTCCTGAACCAAGAGGTCGATCCGACCACGCAGCTGGGCTATGCCACCAACGCCATTCGCGAAGGTGGATTGTTCGGTGTTGGCGTGGGCGAGGGGCAGGTGAAATGGTCGCTGCCCGATGCGCATACCGATTTTATCATCGCTGTCGCGGCTGAGGAATACGGCCTGATCCTGGTGCTGATCATCATCGCGCTCTATTCGATCATAGTTGTACGCTCGCTGCTGCGGTTGATGCGCGAGCGGGACATGTTCATCCGTCTGGCAGGCACCGGTCTGGCCTGCATGTTCGGCGTGCAGGCGATGATCAATATGGGCGTTGCGGTGCGGCTGTTGCCCGCCAAGGGCATGACGCTGCCGTTTGTCAGTTATGGTGGTTCATCCCTGATTGCGGGCGGTATCGCAGTTGGCATGTTGTTAGCCTTCACCCGCACCCGCCCACAGGGCGAGCTTGGCGATATTCTGCGCGGACGAGGTTAATGAACAAACCCTACCTTCTGATTGCAGCTGGCGGCACCGGGGGGCACATGTTCCCGGCACAAGCGCTGGCCGAGGCGATGCTGCAAAAAGGTTGGCGCGTGCGCCTGTCTACCGATACGCGCGGCGCACGGTATACCAGTGGCTTCCCGCACTCGACCGAAATAGTCGAGGCGTCCTCGGCCACTTTCGCGCGTGGTGGTTTGGCCGCAAAGGCGCTGGTCGGACCCAAGATTGCGGGTGGCGTGACCAGCATGTCATTGCAGATGATGCGCGACCGGCCGGATGTGGTTGTGGGATTTGGCGGTTACCCTTCGATCCCGGCGCTCGGCGCGGCGACGATGTTGAAAATCCCGCGCATGATCCATGAACAGAACGGTATTCTGGGACGGGTAAACCAGCTGTTTGCGACCCGCGTGTCTCAGGTAGCTTGCGGAATTTGGCCCACGGACCTGCCCGAGGGGGCAAAGGGCATCCATACTGGCAATCCGGTTCGGGCCGCCGTTCTTGAACGCGCGGCGGCGGGTTACATTCCGCCCGGAGATTACCCGATGTCGATCCTGGTGATGGGGGGATCGCAGGGCGCGCGCATCCTCAGCGATGTGGTGCCCGGCGCGATTGCAGCTTTGCCCGAATTGCTGCGCGGCCATATTCGCGTTGCCCATCAGGCACGTGACGAAGATGGCGAACGGGTCGCGGCGTTCTACGCCGACCATGGCATCCGTGCCGAGGTCAAACCTTTTTTTTACGACGTTCCCCGCCGCATGTCGGATGCACAGTTGGTTATCTCGCGCTCGGGGGCTTCAAGCGTTGCCGATATTTCGGTCATCGGGCGACCCTCGATCCTGATCCCGTTTGCGGCTGCCGCTGGCGACCACCAGACCGCCAATGCACGCGGGCTGGTACAGGCGGGTGGGGCGATCATGATTCCTGAAAACGCCCTTGACGTTTCCTCGATGACCGAGCAAATCACCGCAGTTCTGACTAACCCTGAAGCCGCGCAAAAAATGGCCCATGCCGCCCTTTCGACCGGAGCTCCGGACGCAACCGAGCGTCTGACGGCCCTTGTCGAGCAACTGGCGCAGAAGGAGACCGCATGAATCCTGCAACCAAACTGCCGCAAGATGTAGGGCCGATCCATTTCGTAGGGATCGGCGGGATCGGGATGTCGGGCATTGCCGAGGTGCTGCTGAACCTTGGCTACCGGGTGCAGGGGTCGGACCTGAAGGCCTCGAAAATCACTGACCGTCTGGCCAGCTTGGGGGGCGAGATTTTTGTCGGCCAACGCGCCGAGAACCTGGAAAACGCCGCCGTAGTAGTGGTGTCGACCGCGATCAAACCGGGCAACCCGGAATTGGACGGCGCCCGCGCGCGCGGACTGCCGGTTGTACGCCGGGCCGACATGCTGGCCGAATTGATGCGCCTGAAGTCCAACATCGCGATCGCCGGTACCCACGGTAAAACAACCACCACCACCATGATGGCCGAGTTGATGGTGGCGGGCGATTTCGACCCGACCGTGATCAATGGCGGGATCATCCACGCCTATGGCTCCAACGCGCGGATGGGACAGGGCGAATGGATGGTGGTCGAGGCCGACGAATCCGACGGCTCGTTCAATCGTCTACCTGCGACCATTGCCATTGTTACCAATATCGACCCTGAGCATATGGAACACTGGGGCGACTTCGACAAATTGCGCGACGGTTTCTACGAGTTCGTGTCGAACTTGCCTTTCTACGGTCTGGCCGTGTGCTGCACCGATCATGCCGAGGTGCAGACGCTGGTTGGCCGCATCACTGACCGGCGCGTGCGGACCTATGGTTTCAATGCGCAGGCCGATGTACGTGCAGTTAACCTGACTTACAAAGGCGGCATCGCGCATTTCGACATCCACCTGCAATACGAAGACACGGTGATCGAAGGCTGTACCTTGCCGATGCCCGGTGATCACAACGTCTCAAACGCCTTGTCTGCGGCGGCAGTGGCCCGGCACCTAGGCATGAAGACCTCGGAAATTCGTGATGCGCTGGCCAATTTCGGTGGCGTGAACCGCCGCTTTACCAAGGTGGGTGAGGTTGATGGGGTCACCATCATTGACGATTACGGCCATCACCCTGTGGAAATTGCTGCTGTGCTGAAAGCTGCCCGTCAGGCCACTGAGGGACGGGTCATCGCCGTGCATCAGCCGCACCGGTATTCCCGCCTGTCCAACCTGTTTGATGATTTCTGCACGTGTTTCAACGACGCCGATGTCGTTGCCATCGCTGACATATTTGCCGCCGGAGAGGACCCGATCAAGGGTGCATCCCGCGATGATCTTGTGCAGGGCCTGATCCGCCACGGCCATCGACACGCCCGCGCATTGCTGGACGAAGGCGATCTTGAACGTCTGGTTCGCGAACAGGCGCGTCCCGGAGATATGGTCGTCTGCCTGGGGGCAGGTACGATCAGTGCTTGGGCCAACGGATTGCCCGCTCGATTGCAGCAAAAACAGGCGGTCTGAGGCAATGGACTCTCGCCTATTGCAACTATAAAGTGTGACGTCGCAATCGCAGACGGGATGTCCTCGGAGGGGCATATGGCATATTCGGTAATGTTTGCAGCCTTGTGGGTCGTGGCCTCGACAATTGTGGCCATGTTGCCGATGCGTCTGCAGTTCCCGCCTGGAGTTGTGTTATTCATCTCTGCGCCTGCTCTGATTGTCTGGCTGGGCCATGACTATGGCTGGGTGTTTGGGCTGTTGGCTAGCGCTGCCTTTGTATCCATGTTCCGCAATCCCATCCGGTTTTACTGGCGCCGTTGGACCGGTGCGGAGGTTCAGAAATGAACTTGTCCATCGCCCTTGCCGCGCTTTGGGGAATTGCCGCAAATGTGCTGGCGATGATCCCCAGCAAAGACAATCACTGGACCCGCGCCTATATCCTGATTGCGGTGGGGATTCCGATTTTGGGATACGTGACGCTTCAGAACGGACCGTGGATCGGGTTGATTGTAATGGCAGCAGGCATGTCGGTGCTGCGCTGGCCGGTGATTTATCTGGGGCGTTGGGTGCGACGGCTTGTTGGACACTGACATGGTCGAATACGTATTTTACACTCTCGCATTCTTTCTGCCCCTGTTTTTGATTTGGATAGCCTCACACATTCTTATTATTAAAGGGAAGTTCAGAGGACCGATCTATCTTCTTTTATTTTTGTTTGTTTCGTTTGCCGTGTGGTATTGGACCCCTGTTAGCGCGTACGCCAGTCAGAGCGCCGAGGGGTTCGTTGTGCTATTTACAGTCGCTTATACCTCAAGCGTGATCGTCCAATTCGTGCCAGGTCTTACCCTTGGAATTTTGACTGGTGGATTGCACCGGATTTTGCTCAGGAAGTTGAAGTCTGATGCCAGTATTGCGCCCGTGTAATAACCCAAGAGGGTAAAATGCTGTGCTTCAAAGAAACGCTTGGTTGAGGACAGCTGAACCATTTTGACCAAACATTCAGATGAGGACACGGATTGGAGATAATTGAAGTAGTAGCCGCTGTCGTGTTGGCGATGGCGCTTCCGGTATTTTTGTCCGGGCTGGCATCCCACAATCTTGTTAAACGGGGTCGTTTTCGTGGGCCCGTCTATCTTTTGTTGTTTCTTGTTTTGTCCAGTGCCTATGGGTTTCTGACTTCGGACAACGTAGGATTGCTAGAGCCGATGTGGTGGCGGGCCGAAGACTTCTATAATCTTTTCGTTATGTTCACAGCCTTTCCTTTGGGAACCGGTTTGGTTTTGGGATTCAGTACAGGTTTGCGTAGCCGACAGCGGTCAAAGCGTATGCAAAACTTAGTCCAGATAGATGACAAGCGAATAGAATCGAACTACCAGAGCTCCATGGTTCAAACACTTCCTGCGCCTCGTGGCAAACTCACTGAAAACCGACCGTTGAATGATTTAACCTGGCTTCGGGTCGGTGGGCCTGCGGATTATTTATTCCAGCCTGCAGATATCGAAGACCTTCAACACTTCCTGCGCGACTTGCCTGCTGAGGTTCCCGTCTTCCCAATGGGTGTTGGTTCGAACCTGATTGTTCGGGATGGCGGGTTGCGCGCGGTTGTGATCCGGCTTGGGCGCGGGTTCAACGGTATTTCGGTCGATGGCAACACCGTCACCGCTGGCGCGGCAGCGCTGGATGCGCATGTGGCGCGCAAGGCGGCGGATACGGGTGTGGACCTGACGTTTCTGCGCACCATTCCCGGCTCGATCGGGGGGGCGGTACGGATGAATGCGGGATGCTATGGCTGCTACACAGCGGATGTGCTGCGCAAGGCCACCATCGTCACGCGACAGGGTGAGGTTCTGGACCTGAGCCCAGAGGATCTGAACTTTCGCTACCGTCAGTCCGATCTGCCCGACGGGGCGGTATTGGTTTCCGCTACCTTCGTAGGTCCGGCTGGTGATCCCGAGGAATTGCACACCCGCATGGCGGCACAATTGCAAAAGCGCGACGAGACCCAACCCACCAAAGACCGCAGTGCCGGTTCGACCTTTCGCAACCCGGCGGGCTTTTCGTCCACGGGTCGCGCTGATGACGTGCATGACCTCAAGGCTTGGAAAGTCATCGACGATGCCGGTATGCGCGGGGCATCGCGGGGCGGGGCGCAAATGAGCCCAAAGCATTCGAATTTCCTGATCAATACCGGCTCTGCCACGGCTGCTGACCTTGAAGGTCTGGGCGAAGAGGTGCGAAAAAAGGTTTACGAAACAAGCGGCATCACGCTAGAGTGGGAAATCATGCGGGTCGGTGATCCGCTGAAAGAATAAAGCCCCAACCGTCAGACCATAACAGGCAAATTCAGGCGACGGATCAAAGGCATAACGCAGTACGGACCACTACATAAGGTCCTGGGACATTGAGGCGCTAAGTGGGTAAGTCGAGCAGGACAAGCCCCAAAGTGGCGGTATTGATGGGTGGCCCCTCGGCGGAACGCGAGGTGTCTCTCAGCTCTGGGCGCGAATGCGCAGCCGCCCTGCGGGGAGAAGGCTTTGAAGTAGTAGAGCTGGACGCAGGTCCCGACCTTTACGCGCGCCTTTTAGACATCAAACCAGATGTGGTTTTCAACGCCCTGCATGGCCGCTGGGGTGAGGATGGTTGCGTGCAGGGTCTGCTGGAGTGGATGCGCATTCCGTACACGCATTCCGGCGTGCTGGCTTCGGCGCTGGCGATGGACAAGCAACGCAGCAAAGAGGTGTATCAGGCCGTAGGTCTGCCCGTAGTGCCCAGCGTGATCGTGCCCAAGGTCGAGGTGACCGAGGTTCACGTGATGGAACCCCCTTACGTCGCCAAGCCCAATAACGAAGGCTCCAGCGTCGGCATCTATATCGTGCATGAAGGGTCAAACGGCCCGCCGCAACTGTCCGAGGATATGCCTGAATTCGTGATGGTCGAGAAATACATCGCAGGTCGTGAATTAACAGTGACCGTGATGGGTGACCGCGCGCTGACCGTGACCGAGATCATGACCGATGGTGGTTGGTACGACTATGACGCCAAATACAAGCCAGGCGGGTCCTGGCATGTGCTGCCAGCCGAAATCCCGCAAGACATCTTTGACCGTTGTCTGAATTACGCATTGCGCGCCCATGATGCGTTGGGGTGCAAGGGGGTAAGCCGCACTGATTTTCGTTGGGATGACGGCATGGGGGCTGATGGGCTGTTCCTGCTGGAAACCAACACGCAACCCGGGATGACGCCAACGTCGCTTGTGCCAGAACAGGCCGAGCATTTCGGCATGAGCTTTGGCCAGCTTTGCGCGTGGATGGTGGAGGACGCCTCATGCGACCGCTAAGGGCCACTCGTGCGCCGGTGATCCACCGATCAAAGCCGCTGGCCGGACCGGATGCGGATTTTGGCTCGGGCGCGCGGTCCGAGTCGGAGCCAAAGTTGCGGTTGAGTGGGGTCAAGCTTTTCGGTCGCAAATCGCAACGGTTTGATCCGGCTCCGTCGCGGCTGAATTACCGATTGCAGCGTTGGATGCTGACGCCGGGTGTGCGCCGGGGTTTGCGGGTTGGCTTGCCCATATTCGCGCTTTGCGCTGCGGCCGGGATCTATTTCGGCTCGGCCGAGCGGCGCGAGGCTGTGGTGGCCTATGTGGCCGACATCAAGACCTCGATCCAGCAGCGGCCTGAATTCATGGTCAATCTGATGGCGATTGATGGCGCGGGTACCAATCTGTCTGAAGACATCCGCGAAGTGGTGCCGTTGGATTTCCCGATAAGCTCCTGGGATCTGGATGTCGAACAGATCCGCGACACGATCATCGGGCTGGACCCGGTCAAATCCGCCTCGGTCCGGGTGCGCCCTGGTGGTATCTTGCAAGTGGATGTTGAAGAGCGTCAGCCCGTCATCGTCTGGCGCACGCGCCGCGGGATCGAACTGTTGGATGAAACCGGCGCGCATGTGGAACGCATCGCTTCGCGTAAGGAACACACCAACCTGCCGCTGATCGCAGGCAAGGGTGCGGATGCCCATGTGGCCGAGGCGTTGCAACTGGTGACCACTGCCCGCAGCTTGGGTGGCCGGGTTCGCGGTCTGGTGCGGATTGGCGAGCGACGTTGGGATCTGGTTCTGGATCGCGGCCAACGCATCATGTTGCCAACCGAACGCCCGGTGCGCGCGTTGGAACGTGTGCTTGCCGTGAACGAAGTGCAGGACCTGTTGGAGCGTGACGTGGCCGTGGTGGACATGCGGCTTGGGCAGCGCCCGACAATAAGAATGACCAAAGCTGCCAGCGAAGACTGGTGGAATACAAAAGTGACAGTGGGTAACGGGCAGTAACGAATATGATGACCGATCTTTATCAGTCCCAACGGGCCATGCGGCAGATGCGCAGGCAGGCGATGCAACGCGGTGTTGTCGCCATTCTGGATGTCGGCAGTTCCAAGATTGCCTGCCTTGTGCTGCGCTTCGATGGCGCAAACCGCTTGAGCGAAGATAACAGCATCGGGTCCCTGGCCGGTCAGACCGGATTTCGGGTGATTGGCGCTGCGACCACGCGGTCGCGTGGTGTGCAGTTTGGTGAAGTCACTGCCATGCAGGAAACCGAACGCGCCATCCGTACCGCGTTGCAGGCGGCGCAGAAGATGGCTGATATCCGGGTGGATCACGTAATCGCCTGTTTCTCGGGCGCGAACCCGCGTTCTTATGGTCTGGACGCTCAAGTTGATCTGGAAGGTCAGGTTGTGTCCGAGGCCGAGGTTGGCCGTGTTTTGAACGCTTGCGACGTGCCCGATTACGGGGCAGGGCGCGAAGTGTTGCATGCCCAGCCGGTGAATTTTGCCTTAGATAACCGCTCGGGGCTGATCGATCCGCGCGGGCAGATGGGCCAAAGCCTTGCGGTCGACATGCACATGTTGACCGTCGATGCCGTCGCGATCCAGAACATCGTGCGCTGCATCAAACGCTGCGATCTGGAACTGGCGGGGATCGCGAACTCGGCCTACGTGTCTGGCGTCTCGGCCCTGGTCGAGGACGAACAAGAGTTGGGTGCCGCCTGTATCGATATGGGTGGCGGTACAACCAGCGTGTCGATTTTCATGAAAAAACACATGATCTATGCCGATTGCGTGCGTATGGGCGGCGACCACGTGACTGCCGATATCTCGATGGGACTGGGTGTTCCGGCGGCTGTGGCCGAACGGATCAAGACCTTTAACGGAGGTGTCCACGCGACTGGCGCTGACGACCGCGACCTGATCGATATTGGTGGTGATACCGGTGATTGGGAACACGACCGCCGCACCGTCAGTCGGGCCGAGTTGATCGGTATCATGCGCCCGCGCGTCGAAGAGATTCTGGAAGAAGTGCGCGTGCGTCTGGATGCAGCCGGGTTCGAACATATGCCCAGCCAGCAGATCGTTTTGACAGGCGGCGGCAGTCAGATCATGGGGTTGGATGGCCTCGCGACCCGCATTCTGGGCCAGCGAGTGCGTTTGGGTCGACCCTTGCGTGTTCACGGTCTGCCGCAATCGGCGACAGGCCCGGGATTTTCGTCAGCGGTGGGGCTTAGCCTGTTCGCTGCGCATCCGCAGGACGAATGGTGGGATTTCGAAATTCCGGTCGATACCTATGCCGCGCGACCTTTCAAGCGCGCCATGCGCTGGTTCCGTGACAATTGGTAAAGCGGTCGGCGTTGCGGCGCTGGTCGTTGCAACCCCGCTTGCCGCACACGCCCAGACACGGATACCGCCTGAGGCATTTCTGGCTGCTGTCCAGGGTAAAACCGTTACGTTTCACGACTATCCCAGCGGCCTTCTGGTGGGGACCGAGGAATTTCTCAGCCCCAAACTGTCTGTCTGGCGGATGGAGGGGCGGGGTTGTGTCTATGGGCAGATCACTACACCCAATGGTCAGATCTGCTTTTTGTACGATGATGACCCGGATGACATGCCGGTGTGCTGGTGGACCTTTCAGCACGAAGGCCGCCTTATGGTGCGACTTGCCAACTTCAACCGACGCGAAATTCAAGAGGTGCGCAGCATTACCGAAGACGGTTTGAATTGCCCAAGTACCCCAATTGGCTAAAGAAATGGGTTGCAGCCAGCGGCCTTATCCCGCAAGATATCCACAAGGCCCGTCAGAGGCCCTGCGGCAGGACCTGAGCAGTTTTCCGCATCTTAAAAATCAGTGAATCCCTCGAGTGGCGTGCATGTTGACTGCGGCGCGTGTGTCGCTTGCTTTGTGGTGGATTGAGTTCAATCCGCAACATCTGGCAATGAATGCAAAATACCGCTGACGACTGCCTTATTTCCTCCATATTTTGTGGGATTCGGCGATTTTTGGCGTGACCTTTGCCGTTTGGACCGGTAGGATTGTAAGCGGATAGGTAAGAAAAACACCGCTTTGGCGGGTCAATAAAACAGGCGGACAGAGCATGACATTGAATCTTTCGATGCCCGGGCACGACGAACTGAAGCCTCGGATTACAGTATTTGGCGTTGGTGGCGCGGGCGGCAACGCTGTCAACAACATGATTGAGAAACAGCTGGACGGCGTTGATTTTGTCGTCGCCAACACTGATGCGCAGGCGCTGCAGCAAAGCCAGTCTTCGGCGCGGGTGCAATTGGGCGTGAAAGTGACCGAAGGTCTGGGGGCAGGGGCCCGTCCGACCGTGGGCGCTGCGGCGGCCGAAGAAAGCATCGAGCAGATCGTCGACCATCTGGCTGGCGCACATATGTGCTTTATTACAGCTGGTATGGGCGGTGGCACCGGTACGGGTGCGGCGCCGATCATCGCGCAGGCCGCGCGGGAGCTTGGCGTTCTCACTGTTGGCGTTGTCACAAAACCCTTCCAGTTTGAAGGTGCCAAGCGGATGCGTCAGGCCGAAGACGGCGTTGAGGCGCTGCAA
Source organism: Ruegeria sp. BB5 (assembly GCF_056539405.1). Taxonomy (NCBI): domain Bacteria; kingdom Pseudomonadati; phylum Pseudomonadota; class Alphaproteobacteria; order Rhodobacterales; family Roseobacteraceae; genus Ruegeria; species Ruegeria sp. BB5. The sequence continues at coordinate 313,839 of NZ_JBQFUX010000001.1, forward strand.
AAGGTTGTCGACACGCTGATTATCATTCCGAACCAGAACCTGTTCCGCCTGGCCAACGAAAAGACCACGTTCACCGAGGCATTCTCGATGGCGGATGACGTTCTGTATCAGGGCGTTAAAGGTGTGACTGACCTGATGGTCCGTCCGGGTCTGATCAACCTCGACTTTGCGGATGTTCGTGCCGTGATGGACGAGATGGGCAAGGCGATGATGGGCACTGGCGAGGCCACCGGTGAAGATCGCGCGGTTCAGGCGGCTGAGAAGGCGATTGCCAACCCGCTGCTGGACGAAATTAGCCTCAAGGGTGCCAAGGGCGTGCTGATCAACATCACCGGCTCGCACGACCTGACCCTGTTCGAGTTGGACGAAGCGGCCAACCGCATCCGCGAGGAAGTGGACCCCGAGGCCAACATCATCGTCGGTTCGACCCTGGATACCGTGATGGAAGGCGGTATGCGTGTGTCAGTTGTGGCCACTGGTATCGACGCCAGCGAAAAGCCCGTCGACGTTCCGGTTGCGCGTCGCTCGATGTCCGAGCCGCTGACTCGCACCGTTTCCGCAGAAGAGGCGCAGCAGGATGAGACCCCCGCTGCTGTGGCCGAAGTGGCGGAGCCCGCGCCCCAGCCAGAAGTGAACCGTGAACCTTCGCTGTTCGAAACCGCCGAGGAACCGGCGCAGCCGCAGGTGGAGCGTGACGATGACGGTCTGCCACCCCCGGCCTATCAGCCCCGTGTGGCTGAGTTCGAGCCGACACCTGAACCGGTTGAACCCGCGGCGGAAAGCTTTGTAGCACCGCAGCCACAGCACTCCGCAGGCACACCGTCGCCCGAAGCGCTGCAGCGTTTGCAGGCCGCTGTACAAAATGTCCCGGCCTCTGAACGTGGGTATGCGGCGCCGCGCCCACAGGCACCGCAACCGGCCCCCGCACCGCAGGCTGAAGGGCAGGATCGTTCCCGGTTCGGCTTTAACCGCCTGATCGACCGGATGACCGGCCACGCCGCCGATACGCCGGCACAGCCGGTGCGCCAGCAGCCCCCGATGCGCCAAGCTGACGCTACGGCACCTGCGCATGATGAGGCCGACCCCGATCAGGATCGGATCGAAATTCCCGCCTTCTTGCGTCGTCAGGCCAACTGATCACGGTAACAAATTAACGACTTAGGGTCGCCTTTTGGCGACCCTTTTCTTTTGAAATACACGGCTTTAACTGTATGTAAGCAGGCTTTTGCCGATCTGTTACATTCATGTTTCATTCAGTTACAAAGAGTGAGTTGAGCCTTGACGCTTGCTTCCTTAGGTGAGTGTCCAACACGGACCGAAAAGGCCGGACACCACTCACCGAGGTTCACCTTGCAACATACGCTCAAATCTCCGATCACGTTTACAGGCGTCGGGCTGCACAGCGGCAAGCCTGCGACGATGGTCCTGAAACCGGCAGCCGCCGGTCACGGCATCTGGTTCAAACGGACGGATATCGAGCTGGGCAATGCGCTGATCCCCGCGATCTATGACGTGGTCGAGCGGACGCCGCTTTGCACCCGTCTGGTGAACGATGCAAATGTTTCGGTGTCGACCGTCGAACATATCATGGCCGCGCTCGCCGGATGCGGCGTGCATAACGCGCTGATCGAGATTGACGGACCCGAAGTTCCGATCATGGATGGGTCGTCGATTGATTTCGTGCGCGGTATCATGGCCAAGGGTGTACGTCGTCAGGCCAGCCCCGTTCTTGCGTTCGAAGTTCTCAAGCCCGTCACAGCTACGCGCGAAGGCGCCAGCGCTTCAATCGCGCCTGCGGATGGGTTGATCATCGATTTCCACATTGATTTCGAAGACGGCGCAATTGGCAATCAGACCAAAACGCTGGACATGCGTAACGGCTCGTTCGCGCGTGAGCTTAGCGATTGCCGCACATTCTGCCGCCGCACAGACGTTGAAGCGATGCGCGAAAACGGCCTGGCCTTGGGCGGGACGCTGGAAAACGCTGTCGTTGTACAGGGTGACGAAGTTCTGACCCCTGGCGGTTTCCGCCATGCGGATGAGGCTGTTCGCCACAAGATGCTGGATGCTCTGGGCGACCTTTACCTGGCGGGAGGCCCGATTCTGGGTCACTTCACTGGCGACAAATCCGGCCACGCGATGACCAACACGCTGCTGCGCAAGCTGTTTGAAACGCCTGGTGCGGTGCGTCCGGTACTGTGTACCCCCGAACAGGCCGCGCGTCTGCCGGGTCAGGGCCTTGTTTGGGACGAAATCCCCGAAGTCGCCTGATTGGATCAACTCTGCCGACAATTCCGCTAGTGAGTGTACTAAGGCGTTTTGCCCCGGAATTATCTATGCTAGACCAAAGGCCAATCCGGGGCGTGCCCCGATAAGCAATACGACGAGGATAGGCGGAATGGTTGGCACCAAAGCGGCAGTCAGATTCGCAGGCGCGATTCTTCTGACAGCAGTTTTGACGGCATGCGGCGGAAAAGGCGCAGACCGCAATCAGAACCTGGAAGGCTTTACGCCAGAACAGATTTACACACGCGGCGAGTTTGAGCTGTCGCAGAATCGCTCGGATGATGCGGCGTGGTACTTCTCGGAAGTTGAGCGTTTGTATCCCTATTCGGATTGGGCCAAGCGCGCGCTGATCATGCAGGCGTTCTCGTTCCACACGGACAAGAACTATGAAGAAAGCCGGGCAGCGGCGCAGCGCTATATCGACTTTTATCCGACAGACGAAGATGCGGCCTATGCGCAGTATCTTTTGGCGCTGAGCTACTATGACCAGATTGACGAGGTTGGCCGCGACCAAGGGCTGACTTTTCAGGCGCTGCAGTCATTGCGTACAGTGATCGAGGTTTATCCTGATAGCGAATATGCCACGTCGGCGGTTCTGAAATTCGATCTGGCCTTCGACCATCTTGCTGGTAAGGAAATGGAGATCGGGCGCTATTATCTGCGTCAGGATCACTATACCGCTGCAATCAACCGATTCCGTGTCGTGGTCGAAGATTTCCAGACCACAACCCACACAGCTGAGGCGCTGTATCGTCTGATCGAAGCCTATCTGTCGCTGGGCTTGGTGGATGAGGCGCAGTCAGCCGGTGCTATCTTGGGTTACAACTATCAATCGTCGGAATGGTACGATGCGGGCTATGCATTGCTGACCTCGCGTGGGTTGGAATTGAAGAGCCGTGGAAACAACTGGCTAAGCACCATCTACCGTCAGACCATCAAAGGTGAGTGGTTGTAATCGTCATGGCTAAAGGCGTGGGACGCTAAGACCCGATGCTGCGCGCCCTTGATATCCGCGACATGCTGATCATTGACCGGCTGGAATTGACGTTTCAGCCGGGTTTGAACGCATTGACCGGTGAAACCGGGGCGGGCAAGTCGATCTTGCTGGATTCGCTGGGTTTCGTGCTGGGCTGGCGAGGGCGGGCTGAATTGGTTCGGCAAGGCGCTGCGCAGGGGGAGGTTGTAGCCGAGTTTGAGCTGCCAGATGGCCACCCCGTCCATGCGATTCTGGCCGAGGCAGGCTTGCCTGGTGGTGAGGAACTGATCCTGCGCCGGGTTAATACAGCCGAGGGGCGCAAGACCGCTTGGGTCAATGACCGGCGCTGTTCCGGTGAGGTACTGCGCGCCCTGTCCGAGACGCTGATCGAACTGCACGGCCAGCATGATGATCGCGGGTTGCTGAACCCGCGCGGGCATAGGGCAATGCTGGATGACTATGCGGGGGCAGAGGACCTTCTGGCAGCTGTGCGTGCGGCGTGGATGGATATGTCCCGCGCGCGTAAGGATTTGGCCGAGACCGAGGCGACGCTGGCCGCCATGCGCGCCGAGGAGGAGTTTCTGCGCCACGCCGTTGCCGAGTTGGACAAGCTGGACCCTCAGCCCGGTGAGGATGCTGAATTGGATGCCCGTCGGCGCATGATGCAAGGGGCTGAACGCATTCGCGATGACGTTGCCCGTGCTTTTGACCTGTTGGGCGCAGATGGGGCCGAGGTGGCGATGTCTGACGCGGTGCGTTGGTTGGAAGGCGTGTCCGACAATGCGGGCGGGCAGCTTGAGGCCCCGATAGCCGCATTGGGGCGCGCCTTGATCGAATTGGGTGAAGCGCAGGACGGGGTGAGCGCCTGCCTTCAAGCTTTGGATTTTAACCCGGCTGAGCTTGAAGCCGCAGAAGAACGTCTTTTCGGCATCCGAGCGTTGGCCCGTAAGCATGATGTGGTGCCTGACGAATTGGTAGTTTTTGCCGAAACGCTGCGTGATCGACTGACCCGTTTGGATGCGGGTGACGCCGACTTGGCGGATCGGCGTGCTGCGGTTGCGGCTGCACAGGAAACCTACGACAACGCCGCCGCCGCACTTAGCGCCGCGCGCCAACAGGCGGCCGGGCAATTGGATGCGGCCGTGATGACCGAGCTTGCACCGTTGAAGATGGAGCGTGCGGTATTTCAAACCGAAATCACGGGCGCCGATCCCGGACCTGAGGGGGTGGATGCGGTGGCCTTTACCGTTGCCACCAATCCCGGCGCGCCGTCTGGCCCGTTGAACAAGATTGCCTCGGGCGGTGAACTCAGCCGGTTTTTGCTAGCGCTCAAGGTGTGTCTGACCGGCGACGATAGCGCCCGCACTATGATCTTTGATGAAATTGACCGGGGTGTCGGTGGGGCGACTGCTGATGCGGTGGGTCGCCGTCTGGCGTCTTTGGCACAGGGGGGGCAGGTTCTGGTCGTGACCCACTCGCCGCAGGTTGCCGCCCGCGCGGCGCATCATTGGCGGGTTCAAAAACAGGTAACTGGCGGGCAGACATTGTCCACCGTTATCCCGCTGGCCGAACCAGACCGTGTGGATGAAATCGCCCGGATGGTCGCAGGGGACACCATCACGGACGAGGCGCGCGCCGCCGCCCGCGCATTGTTGGACGCCTGAGTTAAATTTGCCGCTTTCCGGTTTTCAAACCGTCGCGATCCTACTTTTATAAGGGGGCTCCGTGGCTTACTAAGGAATATACCTTGATCCCCGAGTGCCAATGACCCAAACGACCCGCACCGTTCTGCGCAACCAGCTCAATCAGGCTCTGGCCGCGATGAAGGATGCATGGCGGGTTATGTTGCGACGTGGGCCTAGCCAGATTCAGTTCTGGTTCATTGCGTTGGCAATTGGGATTGCGGCAGGGTTTATGGCCCTTGGGTTCCGCAAGGCGATCCGGTCGCTGCAGGCCTATGTCTACGACACAGACGATATCCTGTTGCTGCACAGCCATGCTGAGAAATTGCCGTGGTTCCTGATCCTGATTACGCCGATCATCGGCGGTCTGATTGTTGGTGTCATCCTGCACAGATTCACCGATGACGGGCGAGTGCGCTCGGTCGCGGACGTGATCGAGGGTTCGGCGCTGACCAATGGCCGGGTCGAGGGCAAGGCGGGAATCGCCTCGTTCTTTGCCTCGCTGATCACGCTCAGCACTGGCGGGTCAACCGGGCGGGAAGGCCCGGTGGTGCATATGGCCGGGGTGATCTCGACCTGGGTCAGTGACCGTATCCACGCGGATGGCATCACCGGCCGCGATCTGTTGGGCTGCGCTGTGGCGGCAGCGGTTTCAGCCAGTTTTAACTCACCCATCGCTGGGGCGCTATTCGCGCTTGAGGTGGTGCTGCGCCACTTTGCCGTGCATGCATTTGCGCCCATCGTTATCGCCTCGGTCGCGGGTACGGTGATCAACCGGCTGGAATACGGAGATGTGACCGAGTTCGTTCTGGAAACCCCGGGCTCGCTGCAATTCTATGTGGAGCTGCCAGCCTTTTTGATCCTTGGGCTGATCTGCGGGCTGGTGTCGTTGCTGTTGATGCGCTCGATCTTCTTTGCCGAGGACATCGGCACTCACGTTCAAAATCGCCTGTCGCTGCCACGTTGGCTGCGCCCCGCCGTGTCCGGTGCGATGCTGGGACTGCTGGCGATCTGGTTTCCGCATATCATCGGGGTCGGATATGAAACGACGATCCGTGCCCTGACTGGCGATCTGACCCTGACCGTCGCGATCTTGTTCGCCGTGATAAAAACAGTTGCTTTGGCGATCACTATGGGGGGGCGTATGGGCGGTGGTGTGTTTTCTCCTTCGCTGATGGTTGGCGCTCTGACCGGATTGGCCTTTGGGTTAATCGCCACCGGGCTGCTGCCGGATGTGTCCGGGACCCATACGCTCTATGCCTTTGCAGGCATGGGTGCCGTGGCCGCCGCAGTGCTGGGTGCGCCGATTTCCACCACGATGATCGTTTTTGAGCTGACCGGAGATTGGCAGATCGGAATTGCGGTGATGGTCTCGGTTTCGATGTCGACAGCCTTGGCCTCGCGTCTTGTGGACCGGTCGTTCTTCCTGACACAGCTGGAGCGCCGCGATGTTCATCTGGCCGCAGGACCACAGGCCTATTTGTTGGCGATGTTGCGCACCGGGGCGGTGATGCGCCCGATTGGGGATCCGCGCTCGATCACCAAAGAAAAGGCACAGGAGTTGATAGAGCAGGGGCTATGCGTACAGGCCAGTGCCACGCTTGAGGCGGCGATGCCCTATTTCGACCACGACGACATCCCCTGCATCCCGGTTGTGGTGATTGACGACGAGGGTAACGAATCCCCGGTTGGTGCGCTCTTTCATATCGACGCGCTCAAGGCCTATAACCGGGCGCTGGCCGCCACGGCGGCCGAGGAACATTCCTAACCGTCGTAGACCGTTGCCGCGTCGCCCAGGTAATTGTCCCATGCAAACCAGTAAGAGATATGTCCAGCCACACGCGGCAAGCGAGTTCCGTCTGGTCCGATCAACGCCTCTTCGGTCATGGTCCATTTCTGTCCGGTCTGATCCACCAGGCCGCCGTTGGACGCGGTGAACCGGTGCGAGGCGCGTTCAAACGCCCGTACCGCGCGCTTGTCGGGATTGCCGATCAGAACCAACGGCCGGTTGGCAATCGCGTCATTGATCACGCGCGTCTTGCTAAACGCATCCAAAGGCCAGGCCCGCGCCGCACCGAACTGGCGGATAGCGAAGATATAGTCTTTCTGCCGATGTTCGGATTGGTCAACCAGTGCTGGAAACATCAGTTCGGGCGAGGCGAAATACTCACGATAGACCACGCCGGAGCCATAGTTGCGTCGATGGCCGGTATTCTGAGACAGGACGCGCGTGCCAGGGTGTGAGGACTTCCAGCTTTCCCATGTGGTGATCACCACCGGTCGCTGCTGGAGCGTGATTCCACTGCCGACCAGCGGGCCCACAACCGGCTTCCCCGTGTATTGGTTCCACAGCGAATGTGTCTCGCGGTCAAACATCAGTTTGTTGGACCGGTACAGGAAACCAGATGATCCAAAGACAAACGGTTTCCGCCGTCCCGCCACTTGTGTTTCGAACAAGATACCCGACCCGCACAGCGTGCAATAAGCCAGCGCTACGGGGACGCCACCGATCACCTCGTTGAACATCTCGTGCCATCCCATGATCCGCAGCGGATAGGCGCGTTCATCCCCATTGATCGAGACGCCAAAGACCAGATCGTCGTCTTTCATGTAGCTGGCTTTTGAGGCCGAGATCAGTGTCGGATTGTCGAGCGACGGGATGCCGTCCTTGCTGACGCCGCCCCAGGTGATTTCCTCTAGCCGGATCATCATTTTGTCGCGCTGCAGGTATTTTGGGCGCAAGAAGTCGTCAAAATTCGGGTCAATCCCCAGAAGAACCTCACGCTTGAACGGGATCAACGAAGGGTGCGGAACCACCTGCGGGTTCTTTTCCTGCCACAACATCCAATCGAACCAGTCAGTGCCAAGGTTCTGACCGGTCAGGGTCTGCATCACTTCGGCGATTTCGTCGGTACGTCGCCCTCCGTAACGCATTCCGGTCAGCAGGGCTGGGACTACATCCGGGTTGCCACGCTGCACCAGAAAAGCCATGCCCTGTTTGAATTCAGAACTGCTGCCGTACAAGGTGGACCTCACGGCCTCAAGCACGGGGTCTTGCTGTGCTGAAAGTGCGTTGGGCAATGCGGCTGCGGCCAGCATACCAGTGAAACTGCGGCGCGTGATCGACATGGCATCCTCCGATAGTGTCCATGTCCAGTGTGCATCGGCCGCTGTTCACATGCATGCAACAGGTGCGTGAGGGAAAGAAGCATACCTAAATTGGTGCCAACGTTTTAAGAAAAATCTCGTTTCATCTTACCTTGCGAGCAACAAAGCATTCTTTCTGGAAAGAAGCTTCGAAACCATCAATAGTAGAATTTCCTACGTGAGAATCGGAAAGGCCTGTGCGTGAAATTTTACTTTAGGTTGGCTGCTTTGCTGGGTGCGGTTAATGCGGTCACAGTCCCGGCTGTTTCTGCTGAGATAAAGGTTAACAAATCTTCCAAGAAAACTTCAGTTTTGATGGATCTAAAACTGTCGAAACGACAAAAATCCAGGTTCAGAGAATTTAAAACCAAAGAGTATTTTGCGGCATTTGTTGTTTCTGGACAAAACAGCAGTGGTTGGGTTGCCAACCGTCACTCGCTTGCTGTCGCGAAAGAGCAAAGCCTAAGAGATTGCCGTTTGCTTTCTGAATACCCGGATACGTGCGCGGTTTATGCTGTGACAGTGCCAAAAGACTATGACCCGAATTTTGGAGGAACAACACTTAGCCAGTACGGAAATTCCAGTTTCCGGGAATACCAAAAGAAAAACTCTGCATCTTCGTCGGGTGCATTCGTAATCGCAGAAAACGGCTCCGTTGGGTATTCATGGGGGTTTCCAGACCCGATTGAAGCACAGGAAAACGCAATATTAGCGTGCGAATCCGATGTGGCCAAGTGGTTGGTGAGCATAAAGAAACAAGTACGTGACAAAACTCCAAAATCGCAAACAACCTGTCGAGTTATTCATGAGGCCCGACCATAAATTTTTGGGAAGAGTACCTGATTGAACAGTAGGTAGAGCTTCTGAAAGGTCTTTCGCTAGATCTGCTCTACCTTCACCGATTCAACCGGGTAAAAGGCCACATAACCTTTGATCTCGGCCATGGCGGGAACGGGGGTTTCATAGCTCCACGCGGCGTTTTCGGTCACCGAGGATTTGTTGACGATCGAGAAATGCGAGGCATCCCCCTTGTGTGGGCAGTGGGTGACCTTGTCTGTGCAATCCAGAAAGGCCATCGCGATATCGGTACGGGGGAAATAGATCACCGGAGTCAGATCACCTTCGATCAGTTCCAGCGCGCCAGTGCTTTCACCCAGTACGGCACCACCGGAACGAACGCTCCATTTGCCCGGAGCTTTGCGGATTGTGATCTCAACCATTTTTCTTCCCTCGTCTTATTTTCGGCCTCTCTTCTGCTCTGTGTATGTAACAGGTCAGTGTCAGATCGGCGCAGTTGCGGCATCCAACCACAGTTGCGCGTCGTCGCCCAGCCTTGAGCGCAGTTTTTCCGCAACGTCGTAGTGATAGGTATTCAGCCAGTCACGCTCTGCCGACGTCAACATGTCCGTCACAATCAGCCTTCTGTCAATTGGGACGTATGTCAGGGTCCGCCAGTTCAGCATCGCGCGTTCCGCGTCACCACCGGGCAGGGGTGGGGCTTCTTGAACAACTACGAGGTTTTCGATGCGGATACCAAAGGCGCCCTCGCGGTAATAGCCCGGTTCATTGGAAAGGATCATGCCGGGTTGCAAGGGCACATGGCTGACTTTGGACAGGCGCTGGGGGCCTTCGTGAACGCTGAGGTAGGCACCGACACCGTGTCCGACACCGTGATTGAAATCCTGACCCGCGGCCCAAAGCGGGGCCCGTGCGATACATTCGATGTCACGCCCGGCCAGCCCGACAGGCCAGCGCAGCATGGATAGGTTAATCATGCCCTTCAACACGCGGGTAAAGCAGGACTTTTCCTCATCTCCGACATTGCCGATGGCGATAGTTCGCGTGATGTCAGTGGTGCCGTCCAGATATTGCCCGCCACTGTCCAGAACCAGAATATGACCATCTTCAAGGCGGCTGTCGGTTTCTTCGGTCACGCGGTAATGCATGATCGCGCCGTTCGGACCAGTGCCGGCAATCGTGTCGAACGAGATATCCTGCAGCGCATTGTCCTTGCGCCGGTTCTCTTCAAGTCGGGTCACCACCTGCGTCTCGGTCAGGGTACCCGGAGCCTGCGCATCCAACCAGCAAAGGGTTTCAATAACCGCCGCTGCATCGCGCAGATGCGCTTCGGCGCTGCCCGCGATCTCGGCCGCATTCTTGCAGGCCTTGGGCAAGGCGCAGGGATCTCCGCCATCCACCATCCGATCCTGCAACACATCGGCTACAGCCTGAGGCAGCGTTCCCAAATCGACCTGTATCTTCCCCTCAAGCGCTGTAACGGCGTCCAGAAATGCCCCCGGCGCGTGGACGGAAACCTGATCCGTCAACGGCTCGGACAGTTTTTCCTGATCCATGAACAGATCCACCCGGCCACCGGCATGCAGAATAGCAAAGCCATGCGCCACCGGGTTGTACCCGATATCCGAGCCGCGAATGTTCAGAAGCCACATGATCGAATCCGGCAACGTGATTACTGCAGCTGTGCAATTTGCCTCGCGCAGGGCTTCGGCCAGAAGGGTGATTTTGCTGTCCGCGGTTTCACCTGCAAACTCAATCGGATGGGTCTTGACCGGGTTCATTGGGGCGGTGGGTTGGTCGGACCACACGCGGTCCACCAGATTGTCACAGCGCACCAGTTCGATGCCGCTGTCGGTCAGCTCTTTCTTTGCGCTTGTGATCTGACCTGCTGCGTGCAGCCACGGATCAAAACCTACCTTGCCGCCATCGGGAAGGTGTTCCTTCAACCAGGTGCTCAGGTTGACCTCGGGCCACGGAACCGGAGTGAATTCGGCGGCGACCTGCGCCTTGACCTGGGTTCGATACCGGCCATCGACAAACACGCCCGCTATTTCCGGCAACACGGCGCAAAACCCTGCTGATCCCGTGAATCCTGTCAGCCACGCCAACCTTTCATCCCGAGCGGCCACGTATTCGCCCTGATGCGCGTCTGCGCGCGGGATCAGAAATCCGTCCAACCCTTCGTTCGCAATTTCACCCCGCAGAGCCGCCAACCGGGGTGGCCCCTGTTCCGGGCGCGCCGTCACCTCAAAGGACTGAAACATCACATACCTCTCCCAAGCGGGGGTTCACCCCTTATTCTTTTGGAAAATTCTTTGGCCCGGGGCAAGGCCAGCCTCAGCTGGCCCTTTTCATCCCCATCACCCGCGCACGTGCGCGAGGATCACTATCGAACAGGGCTGCCAGTTGCTCGGTCATTGCGCCTGCCAGTTGTTCGACGTCAGTGATCGTCACCGCGCGGTCGTAATAGCGGGTGACGTCGTGACCGATGCCGATAGCCAGCAGTTCCACCATTTTGCGCTTTTCCACCATGGCGATCACGTCGCGCAGGTGTTTTTCCAAATAATTCGCGGGGTTGACGCTGAGCGTTGAATCGTCGACCGGCGCACCATCCGAAATCACCATCAGGATTTTGCGTGCTTCGCGCCGGGCCAGCATTCGGCGATGCGCCCATTCTAACGCCTCGCCGTCGATATTCTCTTTCAGCAGCCCCTCTTTCATCATCAGGCCCAGATTGGGCCGTGCGCGCCGCCAAGGGGCATCCGCGCCCTTGTAGATGATGTGGCGCAAATCATTCAGACGCCCCGGCTGTTGCGGGCGACCATCGTTCAGCCACGCCTCGCGCGCCAATCCGCCTTTCCACGCGCGGGTGGTAAAGCCCAAAATCTCAACCTTCACATTACAGCGTTCCAGCGTGCGCGCCAGAACATCCGCGCAGATCGCTGCAATGGAAATCGGACGCCCGCGCATCGAGCCCGAGTTGTCCAGCAACAGCGTTACCACCGTGTCGCGGAATTCAGTGTCTTTCTCGACCTTGAAGCTGAGCGGCGTAGTTGGGTTTGCCACAACTCGCGCCAGACGACCCGCATCCAAAATGCCTTCTTCGCGGTCGAATTCCCAGCTGCGGTTCTGTTGTGCCTGCAGGCGACGCTGCAACTTGTTGGCCAATCGGCTAACAGCGCCCTTCAGGGGCTCCAACTGCTGATCCAAATAGGCTCGCAGCCGTTCCAGTTCGGCCGGTTCTGCCAGATCTTCGGCTGCGATCTCTTCGTCGTAGGTGTTCAGATAGACCTTGTAATCGGGATCAGCTTCGGATGCCGGCGGAGGGGCAGGGGGTTCCAGAGGAGCCTCACCTTCGGGCATCTCTGCCTCATCGCCCATCTCTTCTTCGGCCATCTCATCCATCGAGACCTGCGCCTGAGACTGGTCCTGCTGTTCTTCCTGCGTTTGCTCGGGCGTGGCGTCGGCGTCCTGCTCCTCTTGGTCATCCTGGCCGGTGCTGTCGGGATCGGGCTGTTCCTCGGCGTCGTCTTCAGCCTGATCTTCCTGTTCGTCGTCCAACTCATCAGGGTCATCGCCCAGCTGGTCGCCGTAACCCAGATCCTTGATCATCTGGCGGGCAAACTTGGCGAATTCCGCCTGGTCCGAGAGCAGTTCGTCTAGGTTTTCCAGCGTGCCACCGGCCTGTTCTTCGATAAATCCACGCCACAGGTTCATGATGTTAGAGGCCGCCGGGGGCAGGTCCCGCCCCGTGGCCAGGTGCCGGATCAGATAGCCCGCAGCAACCGCTAACGGTGCATCCGCTGGCTGCTTGCACTGGTCGTATCCGCGCCGCAGGGCCTCATGCCCAATCTTGACGTCGATATTGCTGGCAGTGCCGGGCATATCCCGCGCACCCATCGCCTCGCATCGCGCGACTTCCATCGCCTCGTACAAATCCCGCGCCATATCACCCGGAGGCGCGTAGCGCGCATGGGTGGCGTCGTCATGGTATTTCCGCTGCAGCGCCAGAGCATCCGCCGTACCGCGTGCCAGCAAAACCTCTTCGCGCGTCATCCGGCGGCTGACTTGCGGCAGACGCATCGACTCGCCCGATATACCAGAAGGGTCGACTGTGTAGGTCACGTTCAATTCAGGGTCGTCGGCCATAACCTTGGTGGCTTCGGCCAAAGCCTTCTTGAACGGATCAGCGGGGTTGTCGTTGGGTTTGCTCATCGGCGGCAGTCCGGTCTTGTTCTGTCCCGGCAACCTAGTGCCAATTCAGAGCCTTGACCATAGGGCCAACCCTGAATTCGCATGAAACCAGAGCGGGACCTATGGTAAAATCATGGGGTGTCTCGAAGGGTGGCGTGTGTCAAACTAACTATAAACTACAGGCCTAGGAGATTGCCCAGCCTTGTGCGCCCCAGAACGACTTGGCGGTTCCTACCTGAACCATCCTATAAAACCCTCAAACACTCCCTTAAGCCCATTTTCCCGGAACAATTTCTGATCTTTGCCGTGGTGCGAGCGCATAACGATATTCGTCAAGTCACGCATCTGTCCGGTGTTGAGCTTCATGGGATCGTTTACAGCACTGGAGTTCACTTTCTTGCCGGGCATGTCGGTTAGGTCAAAGCCGTTTTCCCGGCCAAATGTCTCAAGCCCGTGCCGTAAATCGGCAAAATCCAACAGCGACACGCGCGCCCCTGACGCATGCCGGGCGCTTTTGTTGACGGTTAACCTACCTGAAACATTTTTGATATCCAACAAGTCCGAGATGGATTTGTTAGCCGACACAAGTGTCTCAAATTCCTCAAGGTTTATTGGTTCGCTGCGGGGATCAAGGCCGAAACCACCCCCTTCTTGCGCGCGCATCCAGCGGTGGGGCGAATAGTATAGCGAGATCATCCGCTCGACCGGGGGGCGGGCAAAGGCATAAGCGGTATATTCGGCAAAGGCCGGGCCAATCAGTTGGCTGTATTCCGCAAGTGTCTGATGCTTGGATTTGGTAGCGTCACCGCTTAATTCGAACCGGTCTGTGCCGTCTTGATGGCCGCTGGTGACGATGGCATCGTCTGAGAACCGAAGGAAACAGCGCGTAAAGAAGTTTCCTCCGGTTTTTGGTACGTGGATGAACACGCATTTTTGCGCGGCAAATTGCACCTACTTATCCCAGGCTTGTGCTGGCAGCGCTTTCCGGCAGTTCCTCGTCAAAGCAACGCTGATAGAACTCGGCAACGGTCTGGCGTTCCAGTTCGTCACATTTGTTCAGGAAAGACAGGCGGAAGGCGTATCCTACGTCACGGAAAATCTCGGCGTTCTGGGCCCAGTTGATCACGGTTCGCGGGCTCATCACGGTGGACAGGTCGCCATTCATAAAGGCGGTCCGGGTCAGATCAGCAACGGTCACCATCTGGCTGACGGTTTTGCGGCCTTTCTCGGTATTGTAATGCGGCGCTTTCGACAGGACGATCATCGTCTCGGCGTCGTGGCTCAGGTAGTTCAGGGTTGAGACCAGCGACCAGCGGTCCATCTGCGCCTGGTTGATCTGCTGCGTGCCGTGATAGAGGCCAGTTGTGTCACCCAGACCCACGGTGTTTGCAGTGGCGAAAAGGCGGAAATTCGGGTTCGGCGTGATGATTTCGTTCTGGTCCAGCAAAGTCAGTTTGCCGTCATGTTCCAGCACGCGCTGGATCACGAACATCACGTCGGCGCGGCCTGCGTCGTATTCGTCGAATACGATGGCTACGGGGTTGCGCAGCGCCCACGGCAGGATGCCCTCGTGGAATTCTGTGACCTGCTTGCCGTCGCGCAGTTTAATCGCGTCTTTACCGATCAGGTCGATCCGGCTGATGTGGCTGTCCAGGTTCACACGTACAGCGGGCCAGTTCAGACGGGCGGCAACCTGTTCGATATGGGTCGATTTACCGGTGCCGTGATAGCCTTGAATCATAACCCGGCGGTTATGTGAAAACCCTGCCAGAATCGCCAGTGTGGTTTCGGGATCAAACTTATAGGTCGGGTCAATGGCTGGAACCCGATCACTGCGCTCTGCAAAGCCTTTGACCGCCATGTCGGTATCAATGCCGAATACGTCCCGAACCGAGATTTCCTCGGTGGGTTTTGCGTTGATATCAATCGATCCGTCAGCCATTCGCCTTGTCCTTATCCTTTGGCCCGTTTTGCCGGGTTTGAACCCGTGTGTGGTGCAACATATTGCCGGGAAGGGCAAGGGAAAGAGGCGCCGCGCGGAAGCTGAGAGGATGTTTCTTCGAAACTGGCCTTATAGAAGTGCGCGACAAGCGATCGTGGTCGCTCATTCGAACCTTGGGCGACACAAATAAGTGCCATTCGAAACAGGCCGAGGGTCGCGTTCTTCCTCCAACTTTTGGCGCTCTGGCTGATAGTGCTAATTAGGCAGAGTGCAGGTTCAGCTTGAGATAGGCGCTAGGGGACAAGACCAAATTAACGGTAACCAAAAGGGTAAGCTCATGAATCGGGGTCCCAAAAAACAAACTAATGAATTAGAATATTCAGAAGTTAATGTTGGGTTAATCGACGCGTGATAAGCTCCGGATATCGTTTCCGTTGTGCGTTAAACAGTAAGTTTTGCGATGTCGCTTGTTATTTCAGGTCCCTCTTCTATCGCGATCCCCAGCGGGTCGACCTCGGTTATGCAGCAGTATACCACGACCAAAGCTGTGTCTTGGAGCGTGACCGTAACTGGCTCAGGTGGCTTGAATCCTTCCGACTACACTGTATCGATTTCATCCAGCGGAGTTTTGACCGTTGAACTTACGCCGGGCGCTGACATTCCCCCGAATACACAACTTACGGTTCTAATACGGGCGACGACGGGGAATCCGGGAAATGGTAACAATGCCTCTCTCAGTGTGACAGTTGACCTGCCTGCCGGAACAGTACCGTGTTTTGTGAAGGGGACGCTGATAGAAACTAAAAATGGCCCTTGCCCCGTCGAAGAACTGTCGGTTGGCGACAGGGTTTGCGTATCTGATGGTCAAACCCTTCCTATTATTTGGATCGGGAAACGAACACTCAGCGCTCAGACCTTGCGTCTCCAGCCAAGATTTCGCCCAGTGAGAATTCAGCGCAACGCGCTAGGCACAGGTCTGCCCAACCGCGATCTGTACGTATCCCCGCAACACCGGATTGTGATTGAAGGCTGGCGGGCTGAGTTGCTATTTGGGGAACCGATGGTCTTCTCGGCCGCGATTCATCTGGTAAACGATGATACGATCCGTCAGATAGGAACGGATGAGCCCGTCACCTACTTTCACATTGCCTGCGAGCAGCATGCCATCCTGTCCTCGCATGGCCTGCAAAGTGAAAGCCTGTATGTCGGCGGTCAGTCTTTGAATTCTTTCAGCCGCGAAGATGTTGACGAACTGCGCGCGCTATTTCCCGAACTCAGTGACAGCGCGCAGGTGCCAAAAACCAAACTTCGTTGCTTGAAACGCCCCGAAGCGCAGGCGCTGCGGGGTACGTTTTCAGCGTAGTAGAGCTTACTTAAAATTCCGACTGTCCTTGATCTGATCCCAGGCCCAGACGACCTCTTGCAGCTGTTCCTCTTGGGAACGGTCGCCGCCGTTCATGTCCGGGTGCAATACCTTGATCAGCTTTTTGTAGGCCTTGCGCACCTCAGCCTTGGACCAGCTGTCCTGCGCTTCAAGAATCTCGATTGCGCGGCGTTCGGTGGGGGGCAGGCGGCGTCCTCCGGAATTGGCGCGGCCGGGGTTCTTAGTAGCGTTCTCGCCCAGAACCTGATGCGGGTCTTCGATGCCCAGACGGGCCCAGGCACGCGCTTCGGGGTCGCCCATCGGCTTGGTCTCACGCTCCCACACTTTGTCTTTTGAGCGCTGAGCGTTCAACTCGGCCTCGGTGGTGCCGTCGAAGAAGTTCCACTTGTTGTTATATTCGCGGACGTGCTGCTGGCAAAACCAGTAGAAGTCGTCCAGCACGTCCGGCGCCTTGGGGGCACGGAACTTACCGGCTTCCTCACAACCCTCGTGATCGCAGATTCGCGTCGAGGTCTCAGATGCGCCCGACATCCCCCGGCGCCCGCGCGGGTTCTTTTTCTTTGCGCTGGAAACGGACATATCGAATCCGAAGGGGTCTGATTTTACCATGCTCTGATCCTCGACAAGGCATCTTTTCGACTCGGAGGCAGCAGTTTAGTCTAAGCAGCCGAAAGTAGAAGAGGGGGAGCGGTAAATTTTTTGCCGCTGAGCGAAAAAATGAGCGTGAGTGACGAAATCTATCAGCGCCTTGAAGCCGCGTTCAATCCGCGTGAGCTGGAGGTCATCGACGACAGCGAAAGCCACCGCGGCCATGCCGGGTATCAGGACGGAGGCGAGAGCCATTTCAATGTCCGCATCCGCGCCAGCGCGTTCGAGGGCCAGTCCCGCGTCGCCAGCCACCGCGCTGTACACAAGGCGCTGGGCGATATCGTGCCGCGCATCCATGCTCTGGCGCTGGATATTGGGGGGTAGCTGGCCCAAAGTGCTTTGAGGGGAGGGATCAGATGTCCAGAACGGAGACGGCCTTTACGCTCAAGTCCACCCTGACCTGCCCATCCTGTGGGCACGTCGAAACGGAAACCATGCCCACGGACGCGTGTCAGTGGTTCTATGAATGCAAATCCTGCCACCAAGTGCTGAAGCCTCTGGAGGGCGATTGCTGCGTCTATTGCTCATACGCAACGGTGCCTTGCCCTCCGATACAACAGGGAAAAACGTGCTGCGCTTGACTTGAGGCTCGCCGCGATCAGGGCTTTTCCGGAGGTTCGGATTTCGCCTCGGACCCTTTCAGCGACAGGGGCGGGTCATTCACCTCTTCGGCAATCGGAGCCGGGGCAACAACTGTTTCGGGTCCAGGTACGGGTTGCGCCAGCGGCACGCTGTCCGGCGTTTCGGTTGGGTTGCGGGTCGAGACAAAAGGCGCCTCGATCTCGCGCCGAAAGACCAACACATTGCGCCAGTTCACGGCTGAACCGGTCAGGCCAGTGCGTTCCTCGCTGGGCAGCAATTCGGCCCGCTGATATTCCCAGCCGTCTTGCCCCATCTCGTTCAGCAGCTGTTCCACGGATGCTGCAAACCGTCCTTCGGCGGTTTTGACGCCCTTGGCCTTGGTGCCTTTTTGCGGGGCTGGGACAACTTTGTATTCGTAGCGCTGCATCGGATTTTCCTGGTTACCGGGTTCCGGCAATCTAACATGTTGGCGATTTTGGGAAAGTCATCATCGCATGGACGTGGCGGAAAGAAAAACGGCAGGGTTTTGTTCAAACCCCGCCGCGACTGTTCGATATCTCGAAGGCTTTACGAGCCCAGCTTCTTGCTGACCAGTTCGTTCACCGCCTTGGGGTTGGCCTTGCCACCCGTGGCTTTCATCACCTGGCCGACGAACCAGCCCGCCAGTTTCGGGTTCACCTTGGCCTTTTCAACCTGCGCCGGGTTGGCTGCGATGATCTCATCCAGTGCGGATTCAATCGCGCCGGTGTCGGTCACCTGTTTCATGCCGCGCTCTTCGACGATCTGCGCCGGATCGCCGCCTTCGGTATAGACGATCTCGAACAAGTCCTTGGCGATCTTGCCCGAGATCGCGTCCGATGCGATAAGGTCGATGATCCCACCCAATTGTGTCGGAGACACGGGCGATTCCGTTATGTCGTGGTCTTCTTTCTTCAGACGACCGAACAGTTCGTTGATGACCCAGTTTGCGGCCAGCTTACCGTTGCGGCCCTTGGCAACTTCTTCGAAATAGGCGGCCGATTCCACCTCGGCGGTCAGCACGGACGCGTCATAATCGGTCAGGCCGAATTCGCTTATAAAGCGCGCTTTCTTGTCGTCGGGCAGTTCTGGCAGTTTGGCGGCGATGTCGTCCACCCATGCCTGCTCGATCTCAAGCGGTAGCAGGTCGGGGTCGGGGAAGTAGCGATAGTCATGCGCCTCTTCCTTGGACCGCATCGAGCGGGTCTCACCCTTGTCCGGGTCGTACAAGCGGGTTTCCTGATCGACCTTGCCGCCAGCTTCGACAATGGCAATCTGGCGGCGGGCTTCGACCTCGATCGCTTGCTGGATAAAGCGCATCGAGTTCATGTTCTTGATTTCGCAGCGGGTGCCCAGATGCGAGAAATCCTGCGTTTCCTGGTATTTCTCATATGCGCCCGGCAAACAGATTGAGACGTTCACATCAGCCCGCAGGTTGCCGTTTTGCATGTTGCCATCACAGGTGCCCAGATAGCGCAGAATCTGACGCAGCTTGACGATATAGGCCGCCGCTTCTTCGGGTCCGCGAATGTCGGGCCGGCTGACGATCTCCATCAGGCAGACACCGGTCCGGTTCAAATCGACAAAGGACATATGCGGGTCCATGTCGTGGATCGATTTGCCCGCATCCTGCTCCATATGGATGCGTTCGATCCGCACGTTGCGCGCGGTTCCATCACCCATTTCAACCAGCACTTCACCTTCACCCACAATCGGGTGATAAAGTTGGGAAATCTGGTATCCCTGCGGCAGGTCAGGATAGAAATAGTTCTTGCGGTCAAACGCCGATTTCAAGTTGATATCCGCCTTCAGGCCCAGCCCGGTGCGGACGGCCTGTTCGACGCAGTATTCGTTGATCACTGGCAGCATGCCCGGCATCGCCGCGTCCACAAAGGCCACGTTCGCGTTCGGTTCGGCCCCAAATTGGGTCGACGCTCCCGAGAACAGTTTGGCATTGGACGAGACCTGCGCATGCACCTCCATCCCGATCACCAGTTCCCAATCGTGCTTGGCCCCGGCAATGGTTTTGGGTTTGGGCATTTCATATGTCAGGTCGAGCATGGCGCGCCTCATTTCCGCAGAAGTCTAAGCCTGCGTATTAGGCCCGGCAGGGGCGAGGGGCAAGGGGGAATCAGTGTTGAGACAGGCGCAGACCAGACGGTGTAAAGGTCACGTCCGTGCCGCTGCGCAGTTCCTCGCGGAACAGATCTCGGATGGCACGCAACGCATCGCGCTTGCCGCGGGCTGCAAACCGTTCGGCAGAATTGATGCGAACCGAGTTGTTGAACCCATTCGCGGCATGCGCCCAGATCAGCGGGTGCAGTTCAGTCATGTGGTCGCGGATCAGCCTGTTTGCAGCTTCGTGAATTTGCGAGCGCACAAGATCGGCCTTTTCGTTCAGGCCCTGACCGTTCTGTATCGTGATGGCGCAATAGGCCGAAAGCATGTTGACGGTCTGCTGATCGGGGCGGCGATGCAGAATGTCATCCAACCCTTCCAGGAAGTACTCGACATCCAGACGAGCGCAGGCCTCTTCGTCCAATGCGATGGCGTCAAACTGGACCCAAGTATAGCCGCCAGCGCCCCAGATGTCGCCAGTCCGCGCGGCGTTCCGCAGTGCCTGAACTTCAAGCTTTTCATAGCTGCCAAACCAACGCGGCAGCAGATGCGTGCCCATCGCCCGCATAGGCCGCTGATTGTGTGGGTCCAGGGAGATCAGGCGTTCGTATTCTTCGGCTACACGCTGGTTGGTCTTCCGTTGACCTGCCAACAGGGCACAGCTTGCGGCTGCGACAATGGGGCTGTCTGGCAACGCAGCGCGGCATGTCGGCAAAAGGTCTGCGGCCCGGTCGAAATGGGCCGCGCAACGCGACCGGTGAAGGGGCGGCAACGTGGCATCCGTTGCGGTTCCGCGCCATGCCCAGGCCAGGTCAATGTGTGCTAAGGCGACCACCAGCGTAATCATCGGATCACCCGGATGCTCACGCATTTCGTCTTCAAGCTCTGAGATACCGCCCAGCAAGTCATATTCGCACAGCGCGCTGCCATCCGACAGGGCATGTTCCACTGCCAATACAACGTCGGAACGCGCGCCAAAGGCCAACAGATCGGCAATCGGTGTTGCGTCCGATGCGATAGCGCGGTCCTTGTCGGCGGCATGCATCATTTTGGACAGCTTGGCCCAGCGGTCCTGTCTGGCCAGTGTGCGCCCTTCTTCAATGGTGTTACGGGCTGTCAGGTCTTCGGCCCTGATATCGGCCACTGGAATGTTCAATTGCCCTTTATCCGGCAGTGATGCCGTCACCGCGCAGTCGGTTGCCCGCACGTTTTGCGTGGATTGACCCTTGGATAAAGAAGAAAGGGCCTCACGTGCCCTGAAAAACCGAAACATGGTAAAACTCGAAACCGAAACAAACTGGTAAGTTAGCTTGAAACTTTGACCGAAAATCGCCTCAAATTCAAGCTTTTTGGGGGGTGTTGCGTGACAGGCCGGGAGAATAGGTCCCTTTCCGACTGATTGTTTCAGAAAACAGTGAAATGGTGCCGTTCAACCCGTAATCCGGCGTCTTGCAGGACAGTTTCAAGGGTCTTGTGGGGTGGTGTGGCTTCATCCGGCAGCCGAATCCGCTTGCCCGAGGCCAGAACCAGTGACGTGCGCACGGAAAAGTCCCAGCGCGTGTCGAGCCGGACATGGTCGATATCGGCCAAGGCAACCTCAGCCTCGCGATTGCCTGAAAACCATCGTATTGCGCGGTGATCCAGGGTTAGTCCGGCACTTGTGCCATGCGCAATGTCCCAAAGGGCGGGCAGGGTGGGCAAGCTCAGCAACCCAACCAGCCACCACGCCGCATCGAACAGAATAACCAACGCGATCAGCCCCGCGTAGACGCACATCAGGATCACGACGGCGCGTGGGGTCCTGTTGTGGCGTTGGAAAGTAAACGGGGTCATACGCCGAGGATGCGAGACACCATTTCCGTTGTATCCCGCGACAGGTTCGGTGTGTCGGCGATACGCGTCAGCTGAGCTTTCATTAGGTCCTGACGGTCGGTGTCATAGCGTTTCCAGGTCTGGAAGGCAGAACACATCCTGGCGGTGGTCTGGGGGTTAACCGGGTCCAGCCTGATCAGCCAGTCTGCCAACAACGCATATCCTGCCCCGTCCGCACGATGGAACCCGGCGTGGTTCATCGCCAACGCCCCCATGACTGCCCGAAACCTGTTGGGGTTCTTCCAATTGAAATCAGGGTGCTCGGTCAATGTGCGCGTAACATCCGGCGTAGTTTCAGGAGAGGCCGTTGTCACCTGCAGGCCGAACCACTTATCGACCACCAGCCGGTCATGCTGCCACTGCCTGTAAAAGTCCGCCAGTTCGGTTTGGCCCGCGCCCGCCCGCAACAGGCAAGACAGGGCGGTCAGTTGGCGGGTCATGTTGTCGGCTGCTGCGTATTCCTCGGCCGCTTTGGCACCGCCATCCAGCCGCGAAGTCAAGTACAGTACTGCGCCACCAAGCGCCCGCTTGCCGGCCTGATCAGCATCGGGGCTGAACGGCGCGTCGATCAGTGTTTCGCTGTGCAGCCTTGGCAGCAGGTCCTGCACATGCTGTGCGGTCGCTTGGCGCAGGGTTTCGACGGCGGTCCATATTGCCATCGGATCAGGGGTGTTACCACTTTCAAACAAGGCCGCAGCCAGTTCGGATTGCGTTGGCAGACCCAACATCAATGAGCGATAGGCTGGGTCCAGATCGCCGTCACGCAGCACGGCCAACATACCATCCAGATAGTTCGTTCCCGGCGCTGCATCTTCGCGGATCATGCGCAGCAGCGTATCTTGCGCAAGCGACCGCCCTGCCTGCCAACGGTTGAATGGATCGGTGTCGTGGGCCAGCAAAAATGCGCGTTCGGCATCCGTATGGTCATGTTCCAGAATGACCGGGGCCGAGAAATCGCGCAGGATCGAGGCCACAGGTTTTGCTGCCAGTCCAGTGAAAGTAAAGCTTTGCTCGGCTTCGGTCAGCTCCAACACTTCGGTGGCCCGCACTTCGTCCCCGTTCTGGCCCAGCAGGCCCACGGCGACGGGGATCACCTGCGGCAGTTTCTTGGGCTGGCCGGGTGTTGGCTTGGTGCTTTGTGACAGGGTCAGAGTATAGGTGCCATCCTGCCAGTCTTCGGCAACTGAGATGCGCGGCGTGCCGGATTGGCTGTACCAACGCTTGAACTGGGTCAGATCGCGACCGGTCGTATCCTCGAACACCTTGATCCAGTCTTCGATGGTGCAGGCCTGCCCGTCATGACGGTCGAAATAGAGGTTCAGCGCCTGCGCATAGGCCTCATCCCCCACCAACCGCTTGAGCATGGCGATGACTTCGGCGCCTTTTTCGTAAACAGTCGCGGTGTAGAAGTTGTTGATTTCCTGAAAGCTTTCAGGGCGAACCGGGTGTGACAACGGACCGTTATCCTCGGGGAACTGCCGTGCGCGCAGGTCGATCGCATCATGGATGCGTTTCACCGGGGCCGAGCGCATATCGGACGTAAACTGCGCATCGCGAAACACCGTCAGGCCCTCTTTCAGACACAGCTGGAACCAATCGCGGCAGGTAATGCGGTTGCCGGTCCAGTTATGAAAATACTCATGGGCAATGATTGCCTCGATCCGCTCGAAATTGGCATCGGTCGAGGTTTCGGGGCTGGCCAGAACGGCGGAGGAGTTGAAGATGTTCAGCCCCTTGTTTTCCATCGCGCCCATGTTGAAGTCATCGACGGCCACGATGTTGAACACGTCCAGATCGTATTCGCGGCCATAGACGTCTTCGTCCCATTTCATCGACTTTTTCAGTGCCTCCATCCCAAAGGCGCATTTGCCTTCGTCTCCGGGGCGCACCCAGAGGTTCAGTTCCACGTCACGGCCCGACATGGTGGTGAACTGACCGGGATAGGCGATCAGGTCGCCTGCGACCAATGCGAACAGATAGGCGGGTTTGGGCCACGGGTCGGTCCATTCAGCCCAGCCTTCTCCCTTGCCCGAGGGGTTACCGTTGGACAGCAAGATCGGCAAGTCACCGTTGATGCGTACGGTGAACTCGGACATCACGTCGGGCCGGTCGGGGTAATAGGTGATCTTGCGGAAACCTTCAGCCTCGCACTGGGTGCAATACATGCCGTTCGACATATACAGGCCCTCAAGCGCGGTGTTGTTACCGGGGTCGATCTCGACGACGGCCTCCCAGATGAAGGGCGCATTGGGGACTTCAACAGTCAGGCCCTTGTCGGTGACATTGGGGGTGACTTCGACCCCGTCAACAACCGCCCGGATCAGGGTCAGGTCTTCGCCATGCAGAAAAAACGTACGATCCGTTGCCTCGGGGTTGGGGCGGAACGCAATACGAGACGTAACGCGTGTGGCATGATCTGCCAGATCAAAGGTCAGATGCACGCTGTCCACAAGATAGCCAAAAGGCGTGTAATCTTTCAGATAGATCGTGGTGGGGGCAGCGTCACGCATCGGGGGCCTCGTATCGGTTGAGTTCTGGCGTGACGTTATGGGGATCACTTGTCAGCCGCAAGCCGATGCTGGGTATTCCGAGCCGCCAGGCAGGTCAATTTGGTCTTCAAATTCCACCGGAAACTTGAGGGGTCTGTTGCCTATCGGAAACTTTCGCACTAATTGACGCCTGCATGCCAACGTACACAATGCGGGAGAATTGACTTATGAGCGGCAGAGAAACCCGGAAAGGGCTGCAGATTGCCTGGGAGCTGGCGGATTTCATCGAAAATCAGGCATTGCCTGGAACAGGTGTCACGCCCGAGGTGTTCTGGTCCGGATTCGCCCGCTTGGTTGATGAGCTTGGCCCAAAAAATCGGGAACTGCTTGCTAAGCGGTCGGAAATTCAAAGCCGTCTTGATGGTTGGCATCTGGAACGCAAGGGGCAGGCCCATGATGCCGCCGCATACGAGGCATTCCTGCGAGAAATCGGGTATCTGGTAGAAGAAGGCCCCGATTTCCAGATTGAAACGGCAAATGTCGATCCCGAAATCGCAGCAATCCCCGGGCCGCAGTTAGTTGTTCCGATTACCAATGCCCGTTTTGCCCTGAACGCTGCGAACGCCCGTTGGGGCAGTTTGTATGATGGGCTGTATGGCACTGATGCGATGGGTGATCTTCCCACTGGCAAAGGATATGACACTGAACGCGGCGCACGGGTGATCGCCTGGGCCAAAGATTTTCTGGATGACGCTGCACCGCTGGCCAGCGGTTCGTGGGCGGATGTCTCGGGACTGCGTGTGGAAAACGGAGCACTGGTGCCCGCGCTGGCGGACTCCTCGCGTTTTGTTGGATATGGCGGCGCCGCTGAAAACCCCGAATTCGTACTGCTGAAGAACAACGGTCTGCACGTCAAAATCGTGATCGATCCGTCCAGCACGATCGGCGCATCCGACCCGGCAGGCATCGCCGATGTGGTCGTCGAAGCGGCCTTGTCAACGATCATGGACTGCGAAGACTCGGTTGCTTGTGTTGATGCCGAAGACAAGGTTGTGGCCTATGGCAACTGGCTGGGCCTGATGAAAGGTGACTTGACGCAAGAGGTTTCCAAAGGCGGAAATACCTTCACCCGCAAGCTGGCAGAGGATGTCGATTACACCACCGCAGATGGAGAGCAGGCAACGCTGAAAGGCCGCTCGCTGATGCTGGTGCGTAACGTGGGTCACCTGATGACCAACCCCGCCGTACTGGATGCCGACGGCAATGAGACCGGTGAAGGTCTAATGGATGCGCTCTGCACCACTGTGATCGCAATGCACGATCTGCAGCGCGAAGGCGGCAATTCGGTCAACGGGTCGGTTTACGTGGTGAAACCCAAGATGCACGGACCGGAAGAGGTGGCATTCTCGGTCGAGATTTTTGACTTGGTCGAAGACATTCTCGGTCTGCCGCGCAACACCGTAAAACTGGGCATCATGGATGAGGAACGCCGCACTTCGGCCAACCTCAAGGAATGTATCCGAGCTGCGAAATCGCGCGTGGCTTTCATCAATACCGGCTTTTTGGACCGGACGGGGGACGAGATTCATACCTCGATGGAAGCAGGTCCGGTGCTGCCCAAAGGCGACATCAAGAACACGCCCTGGATTGCGTCTTACGAAGACCGTAACGTCGATATCGGTCTGGCTTGCGGCCTGAAGAGCAAAGCCCAGATCGGTAAAGGCATGTGGGCGATGCCCGACCGTATGGGTGAGATGCTTGAGGTCAAGATCGGCCATCCGCAATCCGGCGCGACCTGCGCCTGGGTGCCGTCACCGACCGCTGCGACCCTGCACGCCACGCATTACCACAAGGTCGACGTTCTGGCCCGTCAGGACGAACTGGCCGCTGGTGGCGCCCGTGGCACGTTGCGGGATTTGCTGACGATACCGCTGCTGGATGGCCGCAACCTCAGCGAAGATGAGATCACGCGTGAGATCGAAAACAGCGCGCAGGGCATTTTGGGATATGTCGTGCGCTGGATTGATCAGGGCGTGGGCTGCTCGAAAGTGCCGGATATCAACGATGTGGGTCTGATGGAGGATCGGGCAACCTGCCGGATTTCCTCGCAGGCACTAGCCAACTGGCTGCATCATGGTGTCGTCAGTAAAGAACAATTGATGGCTGCGATGCAAAAAATGGCTGCCGTGGTGGACCGTCAGAACGAAAATGATCCTGAATACTCGCCGATGGCGCCGGGGTTCGACGGGATCGCCTTCCAGGCCGCGTGTGATCTGGTATTCAAGGGACGTATTCAACCTTCGGGGTATACCGAGCCGGTTCTGCATGCGCGCCGTCTTGAACTGAAAGCCAGCCTTTAACTTCGCAAAAACGTTAGGACACACCATGACCATTTCTCTGCGCAAAGCCCGCACGATCATTCGCAAAACTCTTGAGAAAGGCCGCGAGATGGAGCTGAAGCCGCTCTCGGTCGTGGTCTTGGATGCGGGCGGGCACGTCATCGCGTTTGAACGTGAAGATGGCGCAGCGCCCGGCCGTTTCGCTATCGCGCATGGTAAGGCTTACGGGTCGGTCATGCTGGGCATGGCGGGCACTGCGCAAATGCAACGTGCCGAAGCTCAGGCTTATTTCATGAATGCGGTGAACGGCGTTTATGGTGGTCAGGTTGTGCCGGTTCCGGGGGGAATTTTGCTGCGTGATCGCAAGGGCGCGGTGATCGGGGCCATTGGTGTGACAGGCGACACTTCGGACAATGATGTCGTTGCGGGTATGACCGGGGTCGAGGGGGCAGGCCTGACCGGAGAAGCCTGATTTCGATCAGTCTGTGGTGCTGGTTTTTCCAGAGAATAGGGAAAAACTCTCAAAAACTTGGTATCATTTGTAATTCTGTTCCGACATTTGCCATATAGCCCGAACGTTTTGTGCGCAGTTGAACACGTCCTTGCGCCGTCATGCAGGGCGTGTTCTGTTGCACGTTCTTTCTGCTGAGGATAGCTTCCCTGTTAGTTACAGAAACTGCAAGGAATGCGGAATGTCTCGACCTGTCGTCGGTATCATCGGCAACTCTTACCTTATGAACGATGAATACCCTACCCATGCGGGTGGAACGATGAACTCTGAGGCCGTGGCAAATGTTTCGCATTGCCTGCCGCTGCTGATTCCATCCGACCCGCGCTTTGTCACGGTTGAGGAATTGCTTGAGGTCTGCGACGGGTTCCTGCTGACCGGTGGGCGCCCGAATGTACATCCCGAAGAATACGGCGAGGACGCCACTGACGCGCATGGTGAGTTCGACCGGGCGCGGGATGCGGTCACTTTGCCTTTGGTTCGGGCCTGTGTCGAGCGTGGTCAGCCCTTCATGGGCATTTGTCGCGGGTTTCAAGAGGTCAACGTCGCCATGGGCGGCACGCTCTACCCTGAAATACGCGATTTGCCGGGTCGAATGAACCACCGCATGCCCCCGGACGGAACTTTGGAAGAGAAGTTTGCCTTGCGACATGTGGTGACACTGGACGAAGGTGGCGTATTCCACCAACTATTCGGCGCGCCCGAAGTGATGACCAACACTTTGCACGGGCAGGGTATCAAGACAGTCGGTGACCGTGTTGTCATCGACGGCCACGCGCCTGACGGTACGCCCGAGGCGATCTATATCAAGGATGCGCCAGGCTTTACTCTATCGGTGCAATGGCACCCTGAATGGGATGCAATCAACGATCCCGTTTCCCGACCTTTGTTCGAGGCATTCGGTGCCGCCGTAAGGGCATGGGCCACCGGTTCGGATGCCAGTCTGGTACAGCAACGGGCGTGAATGTCGCGCTGATCCACAAAGGGGACCGGCGCATTGCAATCAAATCAACAGATCAAACTGTTGGTTCAGAGGCAGCTTTCGGGCGCGTTCTCCGGTCAGATCAAACAACGCATTGCCAAGCGCCGGCATTGACGGCGGCGTTCCGGGTTCGCCCGCGCCACCCATGTGGCGGTTGGTTTCCAGCACACGCACCTCAACCTGCGGAGCAGTATGCATTCGGATCGCATCGTAGTCGGGGAAGTTGTATTGCTCGACCTCACCTTCGGCAAAGGTGATCTCGCCGTAGCAGGCTGCTGACAGACCATACATCATGCCGCCGAACATCTGCGCTTTGACGTTCTCGGGGTCCAGAGCCAGCCCCATATCACAGGCAATCCACGCCTTGTTGATGCGGATGGTGCCGTCTTCGTCTACCACCTCGATCACTTGTGCGACCGGAGTACCGAAACTGTAGGTGAACGCCACGCCGCGCCCCACGCCGTCCGGTGTCTGCCCGGTCCATCCGGACATCTCGCGCACTGCTTCGAGGCAACCGGCCGAGGGGGCGTGTTCACCCTTCATCAGTTCCAACCGGAATTCCAGCGGGTCGCGGCCCGCGGCATAGGCCATCTCATCCATGAAGGTTTCGTGGAAGAACCCGTTATGGCTGTTGCCGACCGACCGCCAGAACCCGACGGGGACGTCAAGTTTGGGGATGTGGCCGCTCATGCGGTAGTTCGGCACCGCGTAGGGCTGGTTGAAAAAACCTTCGACCAGAACCTTGTCCGGGCCGGCACCAGGCATGCCAGTGTATCTCGTCACGGCCTGCTGCGTGCAGGATTGCGCCGAAACTTTGCCGTCAATCAGAACTGCCTTGCCGTCCTGCACTGCCCCGCGCATCCGGGCAATGGCGCCGGGGCGGTAATAGTCGTGGCGCATATCTTCTTCGCGGCTCCAGGTCGTCTGAACCGGGGTGCCGGGCATGGCCATGGCAACCTTGGTGGCAATCTCGCCGAAATCCAGTTCACCCCGGCGACCAAACCCACCACCCAGATATGTGGTGTGGATCTGTACCGCTTCGGTGTCCAGATTAGCGGTGTTGGCCGCGCGGAACCGGATCAGGGTTGGGGCCTGATTGCCGCACCACAGCTCCAACGCATCGCCGGTATACAGCGCGGTGGCGTTCATCGGCTCCATCGTGGCATGGGCCAAATAGGGCACTTGGTATTCTGCGGTAATCTCGGTTGCGCCTTCGGGTGTGACGCTGACATCGCCATCGTCGCGCATTGTCGAATTCGCCGAGTCATCAAACGCCTCGGCGATCTTGGTGAAAATGCCATCCGTCTCGGGCGGGTAGGGGGCGTCACCCCAATCCACGTCGATGGCCTCGACTGCTTGATTGGCGAGCCACGTGTTGTTGGCAATCACGGCGACACCTGTGCCCAGATCAACGATTTTCTCGACCCCCGGCATGGATTGCGCGGCGCTGTCGTCAAAACCATTCATCGCGCCGCCCAGCTTGGGGTTCATGCGCACGGCCGCGAATTTCATCCCCGGCAGGCGAACATCGACGCCAAACTCGGCGGTACCAGTTGCCTTTTCGACCATGTCCAGACGCGGCTGGGTTTGGCCCAGATACCGCCATTCGGACGGATC
Source organism: Ruegeria sp. BB5 (assembly GCF_056539405.1). Classification (NCBI taxonomy): domain Bacteria; kingdom Pseudomonadati; phylum Pseudomonadota; class Alphaproteobacteria; order Rhodobacterales; family Roseobacteraceae; genus Ruegeria; species Ruegeria sp. BB5. The sequence continues at coordinate 343,421 of NZ_JBQFUX010000001.1, forward strand.
GCGAAGGGGCACTTCAACCGGCTCAAGCCCGGCGGCGTCTACGGCCAAGTCCGTATAGGCAATCTTGTCGCCATTTGACGCGATGACATGCCCCGAGGCTGTTCCCAGTTCCGACGGGTCAACACCCAAACGAAGGGCCGCAGCGCGTTTGAGCGTGTCTCGGGCCGAGGCACCGGCCTGACGCATCCGCTCGAACCCATCCTTCATCGATGTCGAACCACCCGTGACCTGGAGGTGAAGAGCTTTGCCAAGCACACCCAGCGCTTCGCCCAGATTGTGCTGGAAGTCCGAGATGTCATAACCCTTGTTGGGCAAACCTTCCCCCAGCATGGCAGAGTTATAGTAGGCCGCTGCCGCCGGACCGTGCAGCACAGTGATCTGGTTCAGATCCACGTCCAATTCCTCGGCAATCAGCGCGGCCCATGTGGTCTTGACGCCCTGACCCATTTCAGCGCGCGGTGCAAAGAGGGTTACGCCGTTTTGGTCGATCAGGACAAACGGGTTCAACGCCGCCTGACCCTCGCCAGGTTTTAGCGGGTTCGCGGCGGGGCGGCTGACATAATAGGCGCCGAATGCTACGCCGCCGACAATTGCGGCCGAGCCGATCAGGAAAGTGCGGCGAAGGATTTTACCAACAGAAGCCATGAGTTACGCCTCCTTCAGTTTGTCAGCCGCGTCATGGATCGCAGCGCGGATACGGGGGTAGGTGCCACAACGACACAGGTTGCCCTGCATCGCCTCATCAATATCGGCGTCCGAAGGTGCAGGGTTTTCAGCCAGCAACGCAGCGGCCTGCATGATCTGGCCCGACTGGCAATATCCGCACTGCGCCACCTGATGATCGACCCAGGCTTGCTGGATTGTCGCCATCGTACCCGGCGTCCCGATACCTTCAATCGTGGTGACATCGCCCCAAACATCCGACAGGCTCACCTGGCACGAGCGCACAGCCTCGCCATCAATATGAACCGTGCAGGCACCACAGGCCGCCACGCCGCAGCCGAATTTGGTGCCGGTCAGGCCGACCTCATCGCGCAAGACCCAAAGCAAGGGGACGTCATCGGGCAGGTCAACCTGATGTTGCTTGCCGTTAATCTTCAGGGTGGTCGCCATGGCGCACCTCATCTGGCTGTGGCTGGTTGCTGACATATTTAGCGCAAAGTGTCAGTGTGTCAATTGACAAAATATACAAAAAATGTCAGAGGTTCTGGTATGACGGAAGCAGTTGACGATTTACGGCAAAAAACCATCCTGAACTCGGCTTTTCAGGCTTTTGCCGCTTATGGGTACCGAAAAACCTCGATGGATGACATTGCGCAGGGGGCGGGGATGTCCCGGCCGGCGCTGTATCTGCATTTCAAGAACAAAGAGGCGATCGTCAGCAAACTGACCGAGGTCTACTATGTCGAAAAATGCGCGGCTGTTGCCGAGGCGCTGGCAACGTCAGGTTCAGTGTCCGAGGTTCTAGCCAGTGCGATTCAGGCGCAGACGGCAGGGATGGCCGCGATACTGGCCTCGCCTCATGGGCTTGAGATGCTGGATAACACCAAATCCTTGTCCGCCGAGATCATCGCGGAGGGTGAGGCAAAACTGTCAGGGCTATACGCGGATTGGCTGACACAGCAAGAACGGGCCGGGCGGGTGCGCCTGCTGGCCGGTGCGGCCGAGACTGGTCGGACGATTACGGCCACGCTTAAGGGGCTCAAGCTGATCGGTGCAGGTGCAGAGGTCTATGAACAGCAGGTTGCGCAGATCGCGGCGTTGATCAGTGCGGGGCTTGAGGTCAGGTAACCCGCTGCCGCACTTTGAATTCCGGTGCATCCCATAAACGGTTTTGCATAATGTCAGCTAAGATTTCGACAGCGCGCTCGACGTCCCTTGCGTCGATATACAAAGGCGTGAACCCGAAGCGCATGATATCCGGCGCGCGGAAATCTCCGATCACGCCGCGCGCGATCAGAGCCTGCATGGCGGCGTAACCTTCAGTAAACCGAAACGAGACCTGACTGCCGCGCTGCTGCGGATCACGTGGGCTGGCCAGTTCCAACTCAGGGCAGGTGCCTTCGACACGGGCTATGAACAACTCGGTCAAGTCGATGGATTTGGCGCGCACATCAGCCATGTCCGCCATGTCCCAGATGTCCATCGCGGCGGACAGGGCGGTCATCTGAAGGATCGGAGGGGTGCCGACCCGCATCCTCTCGATCCCGCTGCCGGGGCGATAGTCCAGGTCGAAGGCGAAAGGTGCCTCGTGCCCCAGCCAACCTGACAAGGCCGGACGGGCGCGATCTGTCAAGCGTGGCGCGACATAGATAAAGGCTGGCGCACCGGGGCCCCCGTTAAGGTATTTATATGTGCAGCCCACCGCGAAATCGGCGTTGCAGCCGGACAGGTCCACTGGGATAGCTCCGGCGGAATGGGCCAGATCCCAGACAGTGACCGTCCCGTTTGCATGTGCCAGTTCGGTCAGCGCCTTCATGTCGTGTATGCGCCCGCTGCGATAGTCCACCTCAGTAAGCATCAGCACGGCAACGTCGTCGGTTATGTTTGCGGCCACGTCCTCGGGTGCGACAACGCGTAGTTCATAATTCGGCCCCAGCGAGCGCAGCAGCCCGTCCACCATATACAAATCAGACGGGAAGTTGCCGTTATCCGACAGGACCACCTTGCGATCCGGGCACAGTTCCAGCGCAGATGCCACGGCCTGATACACTTTGATCGACAGGGTGTCGCCGGTCACAACCGTCCCGGGTTCCGCGCCGATCAGACGGCCAATGCGGTCGCCCAGGCCGGTCGGCAAACCCATCCATCCGGCCTTGTTCCAGCCGGTGATCAGCATCTGGCCCCATTCCTTGACCATCATGTCACTGACACGATCACTGGCAGCCAGCGGCAACGGACCCAGCGAATTGCCGTCCAGATAAATGACATCCTCGGGCAGATCGAACATGGCTTTGGTCGCGGCAAAGTCGGTCATGGGCGGCTCACTACTTTGTGTTGTGTTGCTTTCTTTCGGCCTAGCCGATCCGTATCGGCCTGTCCATTGATGCGACAACCTGAGCTTTTGCCAATTCGGTTCGAAAGCGGTAGGACATCGGCCAGAAACGACATGCCTGTGCATGTTGTCAGTTGCGGGGATGCGCATGCACCGGATCGACATACCGCCCGTCTGGCTTGTTGGGTTCGCTTTTCTGGCCTGGCTGCAGTCGCGTCATTTCCCTTTGGGGTTGTCGCTGGACGGCGGATTGACTGACTTGTTAAGCGGGTTGCTGATCGGGGGTGGCATCCTGATCGCGGTATTGGCGATAGTGGAATTTCGTCGTCACAAAACAACCGTTATCCCGCACGAAACACCTTCGGCGCTGGTTCAGTCAGGCATATATAAACGCAGCCGCAACCCGATCTATGTTGGCGACGTTCTGATTCTTGCTGGTTTGGTTTTAAGGTTCGATGCGGTGCTGTCCCTGATCCTGATCCCAATCTTCGTCTGGGTGCTTGAGCGCCGGTTCATTCTGCCCGAAGAAGACCGCCTGCGCCGTACTTTTCACGCTGATTTTGCCCGTTACGAACGTAAAACCCGCCGGTGGGTTTAGGATGGACAGACCGATAATATCATATCGTGAATGCTGCACTTGCGAAATAATGTTGCGCAAGATACATGTTTGCTTAACGAAGAATACCGACCACCCGCTCAGCTTGAGTGAGAACTAGGGGGACTGCCAGTGAAGATAGGCACACCGAAGGAAATATATGAGGGCGAGAACCGCGTTGCGATGACGCCGGACTCTGCTGTGCAGTTGCAGAAACTGGGCTATGAGTGCCTGATTGAGAAAGGCGCTGGGGCTGCTGCGGGCTTTTCGGATGCGGCGTATGAGGCTGCAGGCGTTGAGTTGGTCAAGACCGCCGCATCGCTGTGGAAAGCGGCTGACATTGTTGCCAAGGTCCGACAGCCCGACGCAACCGAGCTAAAGCGACTGACCAAGGGCAAGACGCTGATTTCCTTCTTCAACCCGGCAGGGAACGAAGAAGGGATGGAAGCGGCTAAGGCCAAGGGCGCCAACGTCATCGCCATGGAGATGGTGCCGCGTATCAGCCGCGCGCAGAAAATGGATGCGCTGTCGTCGATGGCCAATATCGCCGGTTACCGCGCGGTGATCGAGGCGGGCAACAACTTTGGCCGGTTCTTCACCGGCCAGGTGACGGCGGCCGGTAAGGTGCCGCCTGCGAAGGTGCTGATCGTGGGGGCTGGTGTTGCCGGTCTGGCGGCGATCGGGACCTCGACCTCGCTGGGTGCGATCACTTACGCGTTCGACGTGCGCCCGGAAGTGGCCGAGCAGGTCGAATCCATGGGCGCCGAGTTCGTCTATCTGGATTTTGAAGAAGACCAGCAGGACGGCGCGGCCACCGGCGGCTATGCCAGCGTCCAGTCGGACGAGTTCCGCGAGGCACAGCTGGCCAAGTTCCGTGAACTGGCCCCGGAGATGGACATCGTCATCACCACGGCGCTGATCCCCAACCGCGAAGCGCCCGAGCTTTGGACCAAGGATATGGTCGAGGCGATGAAGCCGGGCTCGGTCATTGTCGACCTTGCAGCAGAAAAGGGCGGCAACTGTAAGCTGACCGTCGCGGATGAGAAGGTCGTGACCGACAATGGCGTGACCATCATCGGCTATACCGACTTCCCCAGTCGGATGGCGGCGCAATCGTCGTCTCTGTACGCGACCAACATCCGCCACATGATGACGGACCTGACCCCTGAGAAAGACGGTCAGATCAATCACGACATGGAAGATGACGTGATCCGTGGCGCGACCGTGACCCATGAGGGCGAGATCACCTTCCCGCCGCCACCGCCTAAGGTGCAGGCGATTGCGGCGCAGAAAAAACCCGAGGTCAAGGAACTGACCCCGGAAGAGAAAAAGGCGCAAGAGATTGCGGCCTTCAAGGCGCAGACCAAACAGCAGTTTACCCTGCTGGGTGTCGGTGGCGCGCTGATGCTGCTGGTGGGGCTGATCGCTCCGGCCAGCTTCATGCAGCACTTCATCGTCTTTGTGCTGGCCATTTTTGTGGGCTTCCAGGTGATCTGGGGTGTTGCTCACAGCCTGCACACACCGCTGATGGCGATCACCAACGCGATCTCGTCGATCATCATTGTTGGGGCCTTGATGCAGATCGGATCGGGGTCGTTCCTGGTTATTCTGCTAGCGGCGCTGTCTGTCTTCATGGCCGGGATTAACATCTTCGGCGGCTTCCTCGTAACCCGGCGCATGCTCGCCATGTTCCAGAAATCTTAAGGAGGCCGGGCACATGGAATTTGGCTTCACTACTGCCGCCTACGTTGTTGCGGCTGTTCTGTTCATCCTTTCGCTCGGCGGATTGTCGAACCAGGAAAGCGCCAAGCGCGCGGTCTGGTATGGCATCGTCGGTATGGCGCTGGCGGTTTTTGCCACGCTGGTTGGTCCCGGTTCGGGGCTGTGGCTGCTGTCGCTGCTGCTGATTGCGGGCGGTGGCCTGATCGGTCAGTACGTCGCACAACGCGTGCAGATGACCGAGATGCCGCAGCTGGTGGCTGCGATGCACTCGCTGGTTGGTCTGGCGGCTGTGTTCGTCGGCTTCAACGCGCATTTTGAGATTGGCAACGTGGCGCAGGTCATGGCCATTGCCGACAGCGCAAAAGAAGCGGACCTTTCTGATCTGGGGGCATTCGCTAAGCTGATTGCCAAGAAAACCTCGGCTGAGTTGGCAATCCTGCATGTCGAACTGTTCCTGGGCATCTTCATCGGTGCGATCACCTTTACCGGGTCGGTCGTGGCCTATGGCAAGCTGGCCGGCAAGGTCACATCGGCGGCGACCAAGCTTCCGGGCGGTCATGCGCTAAATGCGGCGGCTGCAGGTCTCTCGCTGATCTGCTTGGTCTGGTACACCTCGACCGGCGGCTTCTTCCCGCTGTTCCTGATGACGCTGGCCGCGCTGTTCATTGGCTATCACCTGATTATGGGAATCGGCGGTGCCGACATGCCCGTCGTTGTGTCGATGCTTAACTCCTATTCGGGTTGGGCTGCGGCGGCGATCGGCTTCTCGTTGGGCAACGACCTGCTGATCGTGGTTGGTGCGCTGGTGGGCTCGTCCGGTGCGATCCTGTCCTACATCATGTGTAAGGCGATGAACCGTCACTTTGTCAGCGTAATCCTGGGCGGCTTTGGTGGCCCGCAGGGCGAACAGATGGCCGTGGAGGGTGAGCAGATTGCCATCGAGGCCGATGGTGTGGCCGCAGCGCTGAACGATGCTGACAGTGTCATCATCATCCCCGGCTATGGCATGGCCGTGGCGCAGGCGCAGCAGTCCGTTTCCGAACTGGTCCGCAAGCTGCGCGCCCAGGGCAAGAACGTGCGCTTTGCGATCCACCCGGTCGCGGGCCGTCTGCCGGGCCACATGAACGTGCTGCTGGCCGAGGCGAAGGTGCCGTATGACATCGTGCTGGAGATGGACGAGATCAACGACGACTTCCCCGAAACGGATGTGGCCATCGTCATCGGCTCGAACGACATCGTGAACCCTGCGGCACAGGAAGACCCCAACAGCCCCATCGCCGGCATGCCGGTTCTGGAATGCTGGAAGGCGAAACAGGTGTTCGTGTCCAAACGCGGCCAGGGCACCGGGTATTCGGGCATCGAAAACCCCCTGTTCTTTAAGGAAAACACCCGCATGTTCTATGGCGACGCAAAGGCCAGCCTCGACAAACTGCTGCCCATGATCGACTGAGCTTGGGGTGTAACCAAATTGCAAAGGGCGCCTTCGGGCGCCCTTTTCTTATTTGTAGTGAAGGAGGCTCTGCCTCCCGACCTTGGGGATATTTGTAGCCAGATGAAGCAGGCGGATTGTGATAGACTGGTCTGACGTGGTGGGTGTCAGGAGAGTAGCCATGCAGAAAGTAAACGGCATAGGTGGTGTGTTCTTTCGTGCCCGCGACCCAGACGCGTTGAGCGCGTGGTATGAGAAACACTTGGGCGTCAATCATTACGATCCTTTGCCCTGGTAGCAGCGCGAAGGGTTAACTGTATTTGCCCCATTTGCCGAAGATACGGAATACTGCGGCCGCGCAGATCAGCAATGGATGATCAATTTCCAAGAAGACGATTTGGCGGCGTTGATAGCGCAGCTTGAGGCCGCCGGGATCACCGTGGAAACACGTGCTGAGTGGGACAGTGAGGTGGGAAAGTTTGCCTGCATTCACGATCCCGAGGGCAATCCGATCGAGCTGTGGCAGCCAAATCAATGAGATAGAGGGAATGTATACAGCCGTATCCACTTAAGTATATGAAATAAAAAGAGAATTGATGTATTTTTGAGGTGGCGTATAGTGCCCCGGACAAAACGGAGCTCTGCATGACGCCCATTGATGATCACCCGCTGCGCTATGCGCTGGCCAATGAACTGCACGCGCGCCCCTTTCCGGTGGCCGCGACGCCGTGCACGGTGGTGTTCTTGGCGATCAAGAAGCCAGACGCAGCCGTGGCGCGGGACCGAAATGAGGATCTGGCCCATCTGATCAATCTGCTGGATCGCCACGGCGCACAACATCCGCAGCCGGAGGCGACGCATTACGCTGGTCAGATTGGCCGTCATTGGTTGAAATGGGAACAGCATACCGAATTCGTCACTTACACTGCGATTACACAAAATGTCAGCGATCGCCCCTTCAACCCGGCAGATTTCGAAGTCTTTCCCCCTGATTGGTTGATGGCCAGCCCAGGGCAGAGGGTGACGTCGGCCATGCTCCGCGTGGTTGAACGCCAGGACGACGAAGCGGTCCGGTCCTCTTTGGGGAACTGGTTCGAGCCTGAAAGCCTTGCCGTAGCCCGGGTGCTGGACGATACCGCCATTTGTGCCAGTGATTTCCGTATCGATCCGGCCGGGCATATGCGCTTTGCGCTGTTTGTCAGCAAGGGCACAGGGCGACGCAGGACGGGGCGGATCATTCAGCGTTTGTGTGAGATCGAGACCTATAAAGCAATGTCAATGCTTGGGTTTGCCCGCGTCAAACAGCTGACCCCACGTATCGGTGAATTGGACGGTAGGCTGACCGAGTTGATGGGGCAAATGACCGACAACACGGCGCACCCAGATGAATTGCTGCCCGATCTATTGTCCACCTCGACCGAGCTGGAAACGCTGTCCGCCCAGTGTTCCTTTCGGTTTGGGGCTACGGGGGCCTATGAGGCTATCGTGAACCAACGGATCGAAGTGCTGCGAGAAGAGCGGTTTGAGAGCCGTCAGAGTTTCGCCGATTTCATGATGCGCCGGTACGATCCGGCCATTCGAACCGTCAAATCCACCGAGCGCCGCCTGCAGGCTTTGTCCGATCGGGCGATCCGTGCCGGAGAATTGTTACGTACCCGGGTCGATGTGGAACGCAGTGCGCAAAACCAGGCGCTGCTGGAAAGCATGGATCGGCGCGCCCAGATTGCGCTGCGGTTACAGCACACCGTCGAAGGGCTGTCTGTGGTAGCTATCAGTTTCTACGCGGTGACGCTGGTCAGTGACTTTCTTTACCCGCTGACCGAGGATGGGATCAGTCAGGGACGGTTGACTTCAGTTGTGACGATCCCTGTCATTCTGTGCGTCTGGGTTGCCATCCGTCAGATTCGAAAGCGTTTGCAATAGCCCGCAATTGCGAATTACCTAGGGCGCTTTAGGAACAGCAAGCTGCGCGTGGGAGTTTTCTGTGATCGGAATTATGTCTGCATGGCGGGCGGTGGCTGCCATGTTCATCCTGAACGGTGCGCTGTTTGGCATTTGGGCATCTCGCATTCCAGCCGTGCGGGACAGGCTGGAATTGACGCATGAGGCATTGGGCTATGGTCTGCTGTTCATGGCAGCGGGGGCTGTGTGTTCCTTTCCGGTGACGGGGCGGTTGTCTGATCGGTTCGGGGCCGTAGCCATCACGCGGGTTATTGCGGTGCTGTACACGTTGTCTCTGATCCTGTTGGCCGTGGCCGATGGGTTCTGGGCGCTGGCGGGGTTCCTGTTCGTATTCGGTGCCTTTCACGGTTCAATGGATGTGGCCATGAACGCCTGGGCCGCCGAGGTCGAGCAAGCCTATGACAAGCCCGTCATGTCCTCGTTCCACGCGATGTGGAGTTTGGGCGCCGGGTTGGGGGCGCTTAGCGGATACGGGGCGGTGCAGCAGGGACTGACAGTGATGCAGCACTTTTTACTGGCTGGCGGAGTTGTCGTGGCGCTGGCGCTGGCCCTGTCCTGGGTTAAGTGGACGTCGCGCAGAGCTGTCTCACATGACGGCAGTGTCTTTGCCCTGCCGTCCGGTGCGTTGATCTTGGTTGGGTTCACTGCGCTGTGCGGCGCTTTGGGGGAAGGTGCCGTAGCGGATTGGAGTGCCATATTTCTGCGCGATGTGACCGGTGCCGCCGAAAGCGTCGCTGCGTTGGGATATGCCGTGTTTTCGGTGACGATGGTGGCGTTTCGGCTGGCTGGCGGATTTGCAATCGCGCGGTTTGGTCCTGTCGCAACGGCCCGTTTTGGAGGCATTTGCGCGGCACTTGGCGTGTTCGGTGTGGTCTCGGCATCAGAGGCGGGATTGGCCTTGGGGGGGTTTGCCCTGATGGGGGTTGGTTATGCTGTGATCATGCCGCTGGCCTTCAGCCGGGCAGCCAATGATCCGCATGTGCCGCCGGGGCAGGCCATCGCCAGTGTGGCGACGCTGGGGTACGGAGGGTTACTGATCGGCCCACCGCTTATTGGGATTTTGGCCGAGATGCTTACATTACGATTGGCATTCATGGTTTTGTTGCCCTTGGCCATCCTGATTGTCCTGCTGTCCGGCGCGCTGCGGCCTGCGTCTTTGGACTGACTTGAGAATTCCGCGCCGGGATAAAGCCGGGGCAAAGAAAAAAGATGGGAGAAGACTATGCCGATCAAAAACCGTTTTGCCGAATTGCAGAGTGAAATCACTGGGTGGCGGCGCGATATTCATGAAAACCCCGAGATTCTATTCGAAACGCACCGCACCAGCGCACTGGTTGCTGAGAAGCTGAAGGAATTCGGCTGTGATGAGGTTGTCACCGGAATTGGTCGCACCGGGGTCGTTGGGGTGATCAAAGGTAAGGTCGACACGGGGGGCAAGGTGATCGGTCTGCGGGCCGATATGGATGCACTGCCGATACATGAGGCGACGGGTCTGGAGTATGCCTCCAAGACCGATGGGGCGATGCATGCCTGTGGTCATGACGGGCATACGGCGATGTTGCTGGGCGCGGCGAAATACCTCTCGGAAACGCGGAATTTCGACGGCACCGTCGTGGTGATCTTTCAACCCGCCGAAGAGGGTGGCGGCGGAGGCCGCGAGATGTGCGAGGACGGCATGATGGACCGTTGGGGCATCCAAGAGGTCTATGGCATGCACAACTGGCCTGGCCGTCCTGTCGGCAGTTTTGCCATTCGTCCGGGCGCGTTCTTTGCGGCCACAGATCAATTCGACATCACCTTTGAGGGCAAGGGCGGTCACGCGGCCAAACCGCATGAGACAGTCGATACAACCGTGATGGCGGCGCAGGCGGTTCTGGCATTGCAGACGGTGGCGTCGCGCAATGCTGATCCGGTGGATCAGGTCGTGGTTTCGGTCACGTCGTTTGAAACCTCAACCACCGCCTTTAACGTCATCCCTCAAACGGTACAGATCAAAGGTACCGTCCGTACGATGAGTTCAGAAATGCGGGAAATGGCGGAAAAGCGCATCAAAGAGATTTGCAACGGAATCGCGGCGACATTTGGCGGAACGGCCAATGTCACCTATTACTTGGGCTATCCGGTGATGGTGAATAGCGACGCGCAGACCGACTTTGCAGCGGATGTCGCGCGTTCAGTGGCGGGCAATTGTGACGAAGCACCGTTGATCATGGGCGGCGAGGATTTCGCCTTTATGCTCGAAGAACGGCCGGGGGCGTATATTCTGGTTGGCAATGGCGACACGGCGGCGGTGCATCACCCTGAGTACAACTTCAACGACGAGGCCATTCCGGCAGGGTGCAGCTGGTGGGCTGAGATTGTCGAACAGCGGATGCCGGCGGCCTGATCTTGGCGTAGGGTAGCGCGAGGGGCCAGCCCCTCGCGCTACCCGGGACAAACTTAGTCAGATGACGTTGAACCCGACCCAGTTAAGCTGAGTTCGGTGCATAGCGTCTCGACGATTGCATCCAGTGCCGATTGTTGGGTGTTTACGCAGGATTTCGCAGCCTTACGGGCTGTGTCCAGTGTGGTTTGGTCCGATAGCCAGGTTTCCACGGCCTCGGTCAGTTCGGAAGCAGATTGAACTTGTAGCGCCCCGCCGGATTCGATCAGCGGGGCGAAGGTTTCGGCAAAGTTGAAATAGCCGGGGCCGGTGATTACAGCGGCACCCGCCTGGGCCGGTTCGAACGGATTGTGGCCGCCGATCTCTTTCAGTGATCCGCCAAGGAACACAATAGGGCACAGCGCGTACCATGTGCCGGTTTCACCCAGCGTATCTGCCATGTAGACCTGCGTTTTGTCGGTGATCTTGTCGTCATTCGATCGAATGGCCACAGTTTGCCCCGCTTGGGTTGCCAGACTGGCGACCTCGGCGCGGCGTTCAGGGTGGCGCGGGATCAGCAACAGCAGCAGGTCGGGCCAACGTTTGAGCAGCTCTGCGTGGGCGGCAAGAACGGTTTCCTCTTCACCGGCATGTGTCGAACTGGCGATCCAGACGGGGCGGGCGCCGATCTGTGCGCGGATTTCGGACAACGTGGCCTGATCAATCGGCAAGGGGTCAGACATGGCCTTAAGATTCGTGCCCGGCTGTACACGTTCAGCGGGCGCGCCCATCACGATCAGGTTTTGCGCGGTCTTGTCGTTCTGGGTCAGGAACAGGCGAAAATGATCCAGAATGAACCGGGCTGTGTCCGGGCGTTTTTTCCAGCCTTCGACGGATTTGTCCGACAGGCGTGCGTTGAGCAGAGCCAAGGGCATGCCACGGTTGGCACCTTCGACAATCAGGCGAGGCCAGATTTCGCTTTCCACGAAAATACCGGCATTCGGGTGCCAGTGGTCCAGAAAGCGCCGCACGGGGCTTGCGGTGTCTAGTGGAGGGTACTGGTGCCGCGTTCGTGGTGGCAAGCGTTTTTCGATCAGCGCAGCCGAGGTTGGCGTGCCAGAGGTGATCAGAAACTCGGCATCCGGCAGACGTTCCCCCAACCGTTTGATCAGGCTGATGACCGAAAGGGTTTCACCAACGCTGGCGGCGTGGAACCAGATCAGCTGGCCGTCGGGGCGGGGCAGGCTGGCACGGCCTTGGCGTTCCTGTTGTCGGGTTACGGAAACATCCGCGGCTTGCAGCTTGTTCCTTACGGTGCGCCAGACGAACGGTCCCGCAACAGAGGTCAGGCCGCAATATAGATGATACAGCAGGGTCGGTCGGCCCGTCTGGTCCGGCACGTCAGCCGCCTGTGTGGCTCATGTGACGGCTCATCTTGCCGTCGACCGCCTGGCGGGAATAGTCGAAATCATGTCCCTTGGGCTTGAGGTTGATCGCCGCGCGGATTGCGTCTTCGAGCGGTTGCTCTGTATCGGGGTGATCGCGTAGTGGACCACGCAGGTCAGCCATGTCCTCTTGGCCCAGACACATAAACAGCTCACCAGTGCAGGTCAGGCGCACGCGGTTGCAGCTTTCGCAGAAATTATGCGACAGAGGGGTGATGAAGCCGATCTTTTGGCCGGTTTCCTCTAGGCGAACATAACGCGCTGGCCCGCCGCTGCGTTCTGCCAGATCGGTCACGGAATAGTGGTTCTCGTATTCCTTACGAACATCCTTGAGCGACCAATATTGATCCAGACGATCCTCATTGCCGATATCGCCCATGGGCATGACCTCGATCCAGGTCAGGTCCATATCGCGTTCCGCACACCATTTCGTGATCGTCGGCAATTCTTCTTCGTTGAAGCCCTTCAGGGCCACCGCGTTGATCTTTATCCTCAGCCCGGCTTTCTGCGCCGCGTCGATGCCGTTCAACACTTGTTTAAGACGGCCCCAGCGGGTGATCGCCGCGAATTTATCTTCGTCCAGCGTATCCAGCGAGATATTTACCCGGCGCACACCTGCTGCGTACAGGTCATCGGCAAAACGGTGCAGCTGCGAGCCATTGGTGGTCAACGTCAGCTCTTTCAACGCGCCGCTGTCCAGATGGCGGGTCATGCTGTTGAAAAACGTCATGATATTTCTGCGCACAAGCGGCTCACCACCGGTAATGCGCAGCTTTTCAACCCCCAACTTCACGAAGGTCGAGCACATGCGGTCCAGCTCTTCCAGTGTCAGCAGGTCTTTCTTTGGCAGAAACTTCATGTCCTCGGACATGCAGTAAACACAGCGGAAATCGCAGCGGTCTGTAACAGAGACGCGGAGATAGGTGATCGCACGTGCGAATGGGTCGATAAGCGGAGCAGTCATGCGACATAGGTAAAGCCGCGACTTGCCTGCGACAAGGGCGAAGTTTCCTTTGCGCTGGTACAGATGCGCACAGGGCGATAGGTTGATGGCATGAGATATATGCTATTCGCTTTGTGTATTCTGGTGGCCGGATGCGACACCGTGCGGTCCACGACAGATCGGGTCTTTGGGGGCGAAAAGACGCCTTCTGAACCTGAAGACGTCGCGGTCGAAGAGGTTGTGGCAGAGGAAGCAGTTGAACCAGAACCCGTTGCGGCCACTGCTGCCGGCTGGGTGGGCGCAAAGACGACCATAGCCGGATTGGGCGATCCGACCACGCCGGGTCGTTGGTTGGAAACTCCGCTGGTCGACGTCGAATTCACCGGTCGCGTGGTCGTTCCCAGAACCGGCTCGCAGGCTTATATTACGCTGGTCCCAGCGCCAGGGCCCGAAAGCGGCGGCAGTCGATTGTCTCTGGATGCGATGCGGGCCTTGTTGTTGCCATTCGACGAATTGGTTGAACTTGAGGTCTATTCCAACTGATCTTTCAGGTATTTTCCGGCTTCGCGGCGGGCGAAAGGCTTCATCGCGTCACCATGGCTTTTCAGAAACGCGATGACGCGTTCAGCGTCGTGTTTGGACAGGTCACGCAGCCACCAAGCAATAGCTTTCTGAATGAACCAGTCCCGGTCCGGCACATAGCTTGCCGCCCAGCCAAGGATGCGATCGCGCCGTGCCAGATCGTCGGGTTTGGGGTGATTCTGCTTGGTCCAGGGAAGGGTGGCCACCAGCGCTGCGCGCCGTGTCCACATATGATCGGAAGTCGTCCAGATTTCCACCTGATCCAATCGGGTTGGGTCGGCTGACAGACGTTTTTGCATCGCCATGCAGGCGTGATCGGCCGCAGCCCAGGCGTCGAAATCGGGCAACCAGCTGTGCAGTAAATCCCAGACCGCCCCATCAGGCCGAATGCGGGCCTGGGTCAGTAGTTTGGCCGCGGCCAGACGGCCCTCGTGTATATTGGTCTGCCACAAGGCATCCGCCAACTCCACGCGCTCAGATACATCCAGGTCTTGACGCCAATCTTTCGTCAGGTCGTTCAGAACGGGGTTCGCGACACCCAGATAGGGGCGGTCAACCTTGTGATAGGCCGCCATTTGGCTCGCGCGTACGGGGTCGGCATGAGCTTTGATCTGATCCAGATAGAAATTCAATGTTTGTCGCCCTGCTGGTGAAACGGGCCGTGGGTGCAGCCCGATCTTGGCTTATTCGACGGTGACGGATTTCGCCAGATTGCGGGGCTGGTCCACATCGGTACCTTTGGCGACAGCCGTATGATAGGCCAGCAGCTGCGCCGGAACCGAATACAGGATCGGGGCAAGGCTGGGATGAATATGGGGCATGCGAATAGTGCTCCACACCCCATCCTCGGCCTCGGTAACGCCGTCATCATCCGAGACCAGTATGACCTTGCCTTTGCGCGCCATGACCTCTTGCATGTTCGACACGGTCTTGTCGAACACTGTGTCGCGCGGGGCCATGACCACTACTGGCATGTGTTTGTCGATCAGGGCGATGGGGCCGTGCTTCAGTTCACCCGACGCATAACCTTCGGCGTGTATATAGCTGATTTCTTTTAGTTTCAGCGCACCTTCCATAGCCAGTGGATACATCAGGCCGCGGCCCAGGAACAGCACATCGCGCGCCTCGGACAAGCGCTGGGCCGAGGCCTTGATGGACTGGTTCTGATCCAGCGCGGCATTTAGTGCGGTCGGCAATCCACGCAATGCGGCGGCATGATCAGCCAGTTCCTCATCGCTTAGGGTGCCCCGATCCGCAGCCGCCTTGAGCGCCAGCATCAGCAATACGCTTAGCTGACAAGTGAAAGCTTTGGTCGAGGCCACACCGATCTCAACCCCAGCATGGATCGGCAGGGCGATGTCGCTTTCGCGCGCGATCGAGCTTTCGGGGACATTGATCACCGAAACGATCTTATCGGCCTTGCCCTCGCAATAGCGCAGCGCGGCCAGCGTGTCGGCGGTCTCACCCGACTGGCTGACAAACAAGGCCGCCGTGCGATCGGGGATCGGAGGTTCGCGATAGCGAAACTCGCTGGCGATATCGACCTCGACGGGCATTCTGGCCAACTGTTCGAACCAGTACTTTGCTGTCAGACAGGCATAAAAGGCAGTTCCGCAGGCGACCATGGTCAGGCGGTCCAGCTTGCTGAAATCCAGCTCACACGGCAGAGTTATCTCGTTGCCGCCAGTGGGCAGGTAGGATTGGATTGCCTCGGCAACCACCACGGGTTGCTCGGCGATTTCCTTTGCCATGAAATGCTTGTGACCCGCCTTGTCGGCCCGTGTTTGATCCAGTTTGATCTGGCGGGTCTCGCGGTTGGCCAGTTCTCCGGCTTCGTTGCGGATTTCAAGCGAAGTGCGGGTCAGGACCGCCCGGTCGCCTTCTTCAAGATAGGTGATACGATCCGTCAGCGGGGCCAGCGCAATGGCGTCCGAACCCACATACATTTCGCCTTCCCCATGCCCAATGGCCAAAGGTGAGCCCTTACGCGCCGCGACGATCAGGTCGTCTTGCCCGTCAAACAGAAATGCAAGTGCAAACGCCCCTTGAAGCCGGTCGATGGTTTTGAACGCCGCATCAACGGGCGATAGTCCATTGTTCAGATAATGCTCGGCCATCAGGGCCACGGTTTCGGTATCGGTCTCGGTGACGAAATCGACGCCATGTTCGGCTAACTCAGCCCGCAAATCGCGATAGTTTTCGACGATGCCGTTATGCACCACGGCCACGGGGCCTGCCTTGTGCGGGTGCGCGTTGGTGACTGATGGTGCGCCATGTGTGGCCCAACGGGTATGCCCGATGCCCGATTTTCCGCGCAGAGGATTGTGCACCAGCAAATCGCTGAGGTTGACCAACTTGCCCACAGCCCGACGCCGCCCAAGTTCACCGTCATTGACCGTCGCAATACCGGCGCTGTCATAGCCGCGATATTCCAGCCGTTTCAGCGCCTCAACCAAAATAGGGGCGGCTTCGTGTTGCCCCAGTACACCTACAATTCCACACATAGATCAGGCTCCTTTGTCGCGGCGAGCCTTCTTCGCCTTCAACATATCAAACAATTTACGTGCATAACCCGGCTTGTTGTCCTGCTTGGCGCGGGCCACGGCCAGCGCGTCGGACTCGACGTCTCGCGTCACGACTGTGCCGGTGGCTGTCATTGCGCCGTCTCCGACCTTCACCGGGGCCACCAGCATTGTGTTTGAGCCGATAAAAACATTCTCACCAATTGTGGTGCGATGCTTCATCACACCGTCATAGTTGCAGGTGATTGTTCCAGCGCCGATATTCGACGCCGCACCTACCGACGCGTCACCGATATAGCTGAGGTGGTTAACCTTGGCCCCTTCGGCGATCTCGGCGTTCTTTATCTCGACAAAATTGCCGATGCGGGCGTTTTCGGCCAACTCGGCACCTGGGCGCAGGCGGGCATAGGGGCCAACAATAGAACCGCGGCTGACGTGGCAGCCCTCCAAATGCGAAAACGACCGGATTGTAGCACCACTTTCGACTGTGACGCCGGGGCCAAAAACCACGTTGGGTTCAATCACAGTGTCGCGCCCTATGACGGTGTCAGCGGCCAGATAAACAGTATCGGGTGCCATCAGGGTGACGCCAAGATCCAACAGCTCGGCACGGGCATTGGCCTGAAACACAGCATCTGCCGCAGCCAAATCGGTGCGGGAGTTCACACCTAATGTCTGCGCTTCGTCACAGGCGACTGCGGTGACTTTCAGGCCGCGCGCGCGCGCGATTTCCACGACATCGGTCAGATAGTATTCGCCTGCCGCGTTGTCATTTCCTACCGTGTCGATCAGGGAAAACAACGTCTGCGCATCACAGGCCAAAAGGCCAGAGTTGCAGAAGGTTATCGCGCGCTCTTCATCCGATGCGTCTTTGAATTCGACGATCCGCTCAAGACTGTCACCGTTCATCACCAGGCGACCATAACGCGCAGGATCGGCGGCCTCAAACCCCAGAATGACAAGATCGTTTTCTGCCCGCGCCGCGATCATGCGTTCCAGCGTATCGGGCTGCAGAAACGGCGTGTCGCCATACAAAACCACGACGTCGCCGGTGAATCCGTCCAAAGCCTCGCGTGCCTGCGCGACGGCATGGGCAGTGCCCAACTGCTCGTCCTGAACAGCGATTTGCGCCGCTTCATCCTCGGCAGTTGCAACCTTGGCTACGGCTTCAGCCCCGTGCCCGGTGACGATCACGGTCCGCTCGGGCGACAATATGGCCCCGGCGCGCATAGCGTGCACCAGCATCGGGACCTGCGCGATGGGATGAAGAACTTTGGGAATATCCGAATGCATCCTGGTGCCTTTTCCAGCGGCAAGGATGACAAGGGCAGTGCTCATGAAATCGATTTCTCTTTGTGTTTTGTTGCGCTCCGTTTTATCCGCTGAGGGCAAAGGCGCAAGCGGTTCACGGATCAAACAAGATTGCCGTTTGCAACACGAGACGGCAATAAACCGCCGAGGCAGGAGGCACAATGCGCACAGTAATCTTCGATCTGGACGGAACTTTGGCCGATACGTCGGGCGATTTGCTCGCGGCGGCCAACCACTGTTTTCGCCAGATGGGGCATGGGGATGTCCTGGTTCACGATGATGACGCAGCCGTTGCCTTGCGGGGTGGACGGATGATGCTGACCCATGGGCTGAAGCGGGTCGGTGCTTATGATGAGGATACTGTTCTGGCCTATTATCCCACCCTGCTTGAGGCTTACGCGAAGGACATCGACACCCACACTCGGTTCTATCCCGGTGCGCTTGAGGCTGTCGAAATGCTGAAATCCCAAGGTTATGGCGTAGGTATCTGCACCAATAAACCCGAGGCTCTGGCCCATCAGTTGCTGACCCAGATGGGCGTGCGGGATCAGTTTGCGTCTTTGGTGGGGGCAGACACGTTGCCCGTGCGCAAACCGGACCCCGAACCACTGCGCGAAGCCGCGCGCCGGGCCGGGGGACACCCCGATTTGTGTGTGCTGATCGGCGATTCCGACACCGACCGAAATACGGCGCGGGCAGCGGGCGTGCCCTCGGTGCTGGTGACGTTTGGCCCGTCCGGGGAAGATATGGCCGCATTGGAACCCGAAGCACTGCTGCATCACTTTGATGATCTGCCTGAGCTGGTCACCGGACTGATTGGTGCGGCGGCACAAATTCTTGACCCCAACCCTTTGCAGGATCAGAACTAGCCCATGACCGAAACATTCACTGGCAGCTTCACCCAGCAGGAACCTATTCCAGAAGAGGCGATTGACGCCGCCATGGCCGTTCTACGCCATGGGCGTCTGCATCGCTATAACGTCGTACCCGGAGAGTTGGGCGAAACCGCGCTGCTGGAGCAGGAGTTCGCGGCGCAAATGGGGGCGAAATACTGTCTGGCTGTGTCTTCTGGGGGTTATGCACTGGCCACCGCATTGCGGGCCGTGGGGGTGCAGCCGGGTGATCCGGTTTTGACCAACGCCTTCACGCTTGCGCCGGTGCCGGGATCGATTGCCTCGGTCGGGGCAAGGCCAGTTTTTGTGGGCGTGACTGAGAATCTGACGATTGATCTGGATGATCTTGAGGTCAAGCTGGATCAGGCGCGGGTGCTGATGCTCAGCCACATGCGCGGACATCTGTGCGATATGGACCGGTTAATGCAGATGTGTGATGCGGCGGGCGTTGCGGTGATCGAGGACTGCGCCCACACAATGGGTGCCGCATGGCGCGGGCAATTGTCGGGGCGTCAGGGGGCGATTGGGTGCTATTCCTGCCAGACGTACAAACACGTCAATTCCGGTGAAGGTGGTCTGCTGATCACCGATGACGAAGTGATTGCGGCCAAGGCCACGATGCTGTCGGGCTCGTACATGCTATATGAACGCCACCTTGCCGCACCGGGGCCCGAGGTGTTTGAAAAGATCAAATACACCACGCCCAATGTGTCCGGCCGCATGGACAATCTGCGCGCCGCGATCCTGCGCCCGCAACTGCGTGATCTTGACCGGCAGGTGCAGCGCTGGAACGAACGCTATGACGAAATCGCAACCGGCCTGCGGGACACCCCCGGCCTGACCATCGTCGAGCGTCCCGAGCAAGAGACCTATGTCGGTTCGTCGATCCAGTTCTTGCTGCTCGACTGGACGCCCGAACGTATTGCCGAGGTAATCCGTCGTTGCGGCGCACGGGGGGTCGAGATTAAGTGGTTTGGTGGGGCGGAGCCGACGGGATTCACCTCGCGCTATGACAGTTGGCGCTATGCCGAAAGCACGCCTTTGCCCGCAAGTGATCGTATCCTTGCCGGGGTGATGGATATGCGCGTGCCGTTGACTTTTTCGCTGGACGACTGCCGCCTGATCGCGCGCATCATCCGGGCCGAAGTTGGGGCTGTGTTTCAATCGTGATCCAATTGAGTGCGCCTTTGGCGCACGCTTTAATCTTGAAAAATGCCACCCTGTTCGGGGTGGCATTTTCTTTAGTGCTAGCCTTCTCATTGACCCGTGGAGGATTCGCTGTTACCTAATTATTGAACAAGTGTTCATTAATTCGATGAGGAGGTCGCAACATGTTCACGGCCACAATGCAATTTGATCTGGGTGAGGATGTGAACGCTCTGCGCGAGATGGTGCATCGCTGGGCGCAGGATCGGGTCAAACCGATGGCGGCCGAGGTCGATCAATCGAACGCCTTTCCCAATGAACTGTGGAAAGAGATGGGCGACCTCGGGCTGTTGGGCATCACCGTGCCCGAAGAGTATGGCGGGGCGGGGATGTCCTATCTGGCCCACACCGTAGCGGTGGAGGAGGTGGCGCGGGCCTCGGCTTCGGTCTCGCTGTCTTACGGGGCGCATTCGAACCTGTGCGTCAATCAGATCAAGCTGAACGGCAATGACGAGCAGAAGGCGAAATACCTGCCGCGCCTGATCTCGGGTGACCATGTTGGAGCGCTTGCAATGTCCGAAGCCTCGGCCGGATCAGACGTTGTGTCGATGAAGCTGCGCGCGGAAAAGCGTAACGATCACTACCGTCTTAACGGCAACAAATATTGGATCACCAATGGGCCGGACGCGGACACGCTAGTCG
Organism: Ruegeria sp. BB5; assembly: GCF_056539405.1. Lineage (NCBI taxonomy): Bacteria > Pseudomonadati > Pseudomonadota > Alphaproteobacteria > Rhodobacterales > Roseobacteraceae > Ruegeria > Ruegeria sp. BB5. Next base: position 364,030 of record NZ_JBQFUX010000001.1, read on the forward strand.
TGTATGCCAAGACTGACCCCGAGGCGGGTTCAAAAGGGATCACGGCCTTTTTGATCGAGAAAGAGATGAGGGGATTCTCGACCTCTACGCATTTCGACAAGCTGGGGATGCGGGGGTCGAACACAGCCGAACTGATCTTTGAAGATGTCGAAGTGCCGTTCGAGAACGTTCTGGGCGAAGAGGGCAAGGGCGTTGCGGTTCTGATGTCAGGTCTGGATTATGAACGCGTCGTGCTGGCTGGGATCGGCACCGGCATCATGGCTGCCTGTCTGGACGAGATCATGCCCTATCTGGCCGAGCGTAAGCAGTTCGGCAAACCGATCGGTAGCTTCCAACTAATGCAGGGCAAGATTGCCGACATGTATACCGCGATGAATTCCGCGCGGGCTTATGTCTATGAAGTTGCCAAGGCTTGTGACCGGGGTGACGTGACCCGTCAGGATGCAGCGGCGTGCTGCCTTTACGCCTCGGAACAGGCGATGACGCAGGCGCATCAGGCTGTGCAGGCGATGGGCGGGGCCGGGTTCCTGTCGGATTCAGCGGTCAGCCGGATATTCCGAGACGCCAAGCTGATGGAGATCGGCGCGGGCACCAGCGAAATTCGCCGAATGCTGATCGGGCGCGAGTTGATGAGCGAAATGCGCTGAGAAAAACGCCCCGCCAAAGGGTGGCGGGGCGTTAAAGACAAGGATCAGAAGCGATGGACGTAGGATACGCCGACCAGCCAGGGATCGATTTCTGCAGTGCCGATATCGGTGCCGTTCAGTTTAACGTCGGAGTCGATGTCGAACCAGCGCACGTTCAGACGCACAGCTCCTTTTTCGGTGACCATGTAGTCCAAACCGGCTTGCAGCGACACACCGAAGGAGTTGTCGATGTCCAGATCCCCAAGCGCGGATTTTTCGTCAAAGAAGATGGTGTAATTCAGACCGGCGCCAACATATGGCTTCCAGGCGCTGTTGGTCGCGAAGTGATAGTTCAGCGACAGGGTGGGCGGCAGGTGTTTGGTGCTGGCCAGATCGGTGCCCCCCAGCGCGATGCTGTGGCTGAACGGGGTCGCGGCCAGCAGTTCGATGCCAAGATTGTCCTGGACAAAATACTCTACTGTGAAGATCGCGCTGGTGTCTGCGTCAATGTCGGTATCGAGACCAGCCAGGGTTCCGTTGTCGGATTTCGGGTCCAGATAACCAACACCGACACCCACGGTCCAGTCACCTTGGTTTTGGGCCATTGCAGGGGCGGCAAGTGCGACAAGCGCAGTCGAGAGCGTCAAAGCGGCGAGTGTTTTGGTCATTTTATGGCCTTTGAATTTGTTGATGAGTCGCTTGTGCAGGACCGGACCGTTGCGAACTCTGATCTGCATCAAGTTCCTGTGAAAGCAGGGGGGCGCCCGCACCCGCCAAGGGTAAGAAAAACAAGGGGTTTCGCGCATGCATCCCGATAGGTGCATACCCGGTATGCGGAAGTCGGGCGTCTGGGATATTCCGGATCAACTCAATATGGCGCGACAATGCCTGGCGCATCCTCGTGACAATGTGGCCATCGTTGATCTGACAGACGGGTACCGCGAAGCCGTTACCTTTGGTCAACTCACGCGCATGACGGACGGGATTGCACGTGAACTGCATCAGCAGGTGCAGCCCGGCGACCGCGTGGGTGTGTTGCTGAGCCAGTCGCCCTGGTGTGCGGCGGCGCATCTGGCGATCTGGAAGCTTGGGGCGGTTTCGGTGCCGCTGTTCAAGCTGTTCAAACGGGATGCGTTGGCCTCGCGCGTGGGGGATGCGGGTGCGCGTCAGGTGCTGACCGATGCCGAAGGAGCCGCGTTGCTGGGCGATCTGGCCCACCCGGTTCTGGTCGAACATATTGCGCCATCGGATGATCCGTTCCCCTGCTCAGATACAGGCCCCGAGGACCCGGCGGTGCTGATCTATACCTCGGGCACCACGGGTAGCCCCAAGGGCGCACTGCATGGGCACCGGGTTCTGACCGGCCACCTGCCGGGTGTCTCGATCAGCCACAATCACCTGCGCGAAGGCGATTGCCTATGGACACCTGCGGATTGGGCCTGGATCGGAGGTCTGTTCGACGTATTGATGCCCGGGCTTGCGCTGGGTATTCCTGTGGTCGCGGCGCGGTTGGAAAAGTTTACGCCGGAAGCCTGCGCCGACGTGATCGCCCGCGGCGGTGTGCGGAACGTGTTCTTCCCTCCGACCGCACTTCGCATGCTGAAGGCGGCGGATCAGGCCATCCCCGGTCTGCGCTCGGTCGCTTCGGGCGGTGAGCCGCTGGGGGCCGAGATGCTGGCCTGGGGGCAACAGGCGTTTGGCCTGACGATCAACGAATTCTACGGCCAGACGGAATGCAACATGGTCGTCTCCTCCTGCGCCGAGGATTTCCCGGTACAACCCGGCTGCATTGGTAAGCCAGTGCCAGGGCACGAGGTTGCTGTGATCGATGAGGACGGCAATCCGATCAGCGAGGAGGGTGACGTGGCCATTCGGCGCGGTTCGGCCTCGATGTTGCTGGAATATTGGAATCGGCCAGAGGCGACGGCTGAGAAGTTTCGCGGCGACTGGCTGATCACCGGAGATCGCGGCGTGTGGGAGGGCGAGTATCTACGCTTTGTCGGTCGCGATGATGACGTGATTACCTCAGCCGGATACCGCATCGGCCCGGCCGAGATCGAGGATTGCCTGCTAACCCACCCGGCGGTGGCGACCGTGGGCGTGGTCGGCAAGCCCGACCCACTACGGACCGAGATCGTGAAGGCCTATGTGGTGCTGAAACCGGGGGCCGAGGCTTCGAGGTCGGAGTTGCAGGACTGGGTCAAGGCGCGTCTGGCTCAGTATTCCTATCCGCGTGAGGTCGCATTTCTGGAGGAGTTGCCGATGACGGTGACGGGGAAGGTGGTCCGGAAGGAATTGAAAGTGCGAGCGGCGGCGGAGGACAAACAATGCTGAATAAGTTGCACAGCTTTGATTTGCTTACTCTAGGCACTGTTTCAGTTCTCACCTTTGTGCTGCCCCAAGACCTTTGGGCACAGAACTATCAAGTTCAAGATGAGCACGGACAAACTACCGTGGACCAAGCCTACATGGATGCTCAAGTCCGTGGGTGTGTCGAAAGTGCTGGAGCACCAACAGACCTTTCCGACTGTATTGGTGCTTTTTCGGGCGATTGCATGAATGAAGATATTTCTTGGGGGCAAAGCACTCTGGGAATTTACTTTTGCGTCGAAGCTGAAACAGCGGTCTGGGACACGCTGGTGGACGAGAGTGCCGCAGACCTGCTGGTTCATTACAGCATGCTTGATGAAGGAGACGCTGAGAAAGCTTCCTCTCTACCTTTTAGAGTGCCGAGTTTAACCGAAGCACAAGAACGTTGGGAAGAAATGCGGGAGGCGGACTGCTTGGTGGAGTATCTTCAGTGGAGAGGGGGAACAGGTGCGAAACTCCTTGGGGCCGGGTGTCGCTTGGAGCGAACAAGCCAAAGAGTGGTTTGGTTAAAGACGTTGTTGGAGGAAAGATGATGCTTCTTATTTCGGCGGGTTTTCTGATGGACCAGGAAAGCAAAGAATGAAACTCACATCCAAAGCCATGCCCGCCTCTGAGGGCTTCAAGACAAACCGCACCGCTCATCTCGATGCGCTGGCACAAATCACTGCCGCCGCCGAAGCAGCCCGCATGGGCGGTGGTGAGAAATCCCGCGCGCGGCATGAATCCCGGGGAAAGATGCTGCCACGTCGTCGGGTGGCGAACTTGCTGGACCCGGGGTCTCCGTTCCTTGAGATCGGGGCGACGGCGGCGCATGCGATGTATGGCGATGCTGCGCCCTGTGCTGGGGTTGTCGCGGGTATTGGCCGGGTGCAGGGGCGCGAGGTCATGGTGGTGTGCAACGACGCCACCGTGAAGGGCGGCACTTATTACCCGATGTCGGTCAAGAAACATCTGCGGGCGCAGGAGATTGCTGAGGAAAACAACCTCCCCTGCATATATCTGGTCGATAGCGGCGGCGCGAACCTGCCCAATCAGGATGAGGTCTTCCCCGACCGCGACCACTTTGGCCGCATCTTCTACAATCAGGCAAGGATGAGCGCCAAAGGGATTGCACAGATCGCCGTGGTAATGGGCTCGTGTACGGCGGGTGGGGCCTATGTTCCTGCGATGTCGGATGTGACGATCATTGTGCGTGACCAAGGCACGATCTTTCTGGCCGGGCCGCCTCTGGTCAAGGCCGCGACCGGAGAGATCGTCAGCGCCGAAGATTTGGGTGGCGGCGACGTTCATACTCGCTTGTCTGGTGTAGCCGACTATCTGGCCGAGGATGACGCCCACGCGCTGGCCTTGGCGCGCCGCGCGGTCGGTTCGCTGAACCTGCGCAAGCCGCAGACAGTGGACTGGGCCACCCCCGAGGACCCGGCCTATGACCCCGAGGAAATTCTGGGTGTAGTGCCCGCCGATCTGCGCACGCCGTATGACATCCGCGAGGTGATCGCGCGGTTGGTCGACGGCTCGCGTTTCGATGAGTTCAAACCGCGCTTTGGCGAGACGCTGGTGACTGGCTTTGCCCATGTCAAAGGCTGCCCTGTCGGGATCATTGCCAACAACGGCGTGCTGTTTTCCGAAGCTGCGCAGAAGGGCGCGCATTTTGTCGAGCTGTGTTCGCAGCGGAAAATCCCTCTGGTGTTTCTGCAGAATATCACCGGGTTCATGGTTGGTCGGAAATACGAAAACGAAGGCATCGCACGGCATGGGGCCAAGATGGTGACAGCAGTTGCCACGACGAACGTGCCGAAGGTCACGATGCTGGTCGGCGGTTCTTTTGGGGCCGGGAATTACGGCATGGCGGGACGGGCCTATCAGCCGCGCTTCCTATGGACATGGCCGAACTCGCGGATTTCCGTGATGGGAGGCGAACAGGCGGCGGGTGTTCTGGCCACCGTCAAACGCGACGGGATCGAACGGCAGGGCGGCACCTGGTCTGCCGAGGAGGAGGCCGAGTTCAAACGCCCCACACTGGAGATGTTCGAGGAACAGTCGCATCCGCTCTATGCCTCTGCTCGGTTGTGGGATGATGGCATCATTGACCCACGCAAAAGCCGCGATGTGCTGGCGCTGTCGCTGAGAGCCGCGCTGAATGCCCCGATTGAAGAGACACGTTTCGGCGTGTTCAGGATGTGATGCGCATGGACCTGAAAGAAGTAATGACCCGCTACCCGGACGCACAGACTTTTAAGTTCGGCGATAGCGCTGCCTTGAGTGCTGAATTGCTGGCATTGGTGCGCTCAGGCCAAAAAAAAGCAACTTGTGGGGCGCTGCGCGACTATCCGGGCGGAAGCCCTGAGACACCAGTTGTCGGGCGACGCGATATCGCTCTGGAATGGGATGACACCCCGGCTTTGGTGATCGAAACGGTCGATGTCACGATCTGTTGTTTTTGCGATGTGACTGAGGACTTTGCATTGGCCGAGGGTGAGAATGAAACGCTTGAAGGATGGCGCGAGGATCACCGTTGTTACTTCGAGCGCAATGGCGGTTTCGATCCCGAGATGGAGTTATTGTGCGAACGTTTCCGTCTTGTCGAAGATCTGGCTGTTGAGGGGTAAGACATGTTCAACAAAATCCTGATTGCCAACCGGGGCGAGATCGCATGTCGCGTCATGGAAACGGCTCAGAAAATGGGCGTCTTCTGTGTTGCGGTCTATTCCGACGCGGATGCCTCGGCAAAACATGTGCAGATGGCCGATGAGGCTGTCCGTATCGGCGGCGCGGCTCCCGCTGAAAGCTACCTGAAGGGCGACGTGATCATTCAGGCTGCGCTGGATACCGGAGCTCAGGCGATCCATCCGGGGTATGGCTTTCTCTCGGAAAACCCCGAATTCGTGGATGCGGTCGATGCGGCTGGTTTGACGTTCATCGGCCCTTCGGCGGATGCGATCCGCAAGATGGGTCTCAAGGATGCGGCCAAGGTTCTTATGGAGCAGGCAGGCGTGCCGGTTGTGCCGGGATATCATGGTGACAATCAGGACCCCGAACATCTGGCGGGCGCTGCTGAAACCATCGGCTATCCCGTGTTGATCAAGGCCGTGGCAGGTGGCGGCGGCAAGGGCATGCGGCTGGTTGAACGTCCCGAGGATTTCGCCTCAGCATTGGACAGCGCACGGGGTGAGGCCAAAACAGCCTTTGGCAATGACGCCGTTCTGGTCGAGAAATTTGTCGCCAAACCCCGCCATATCGAAGTGCAGGTGTTTGGCGACGGCACCCATGCGGTGCATCTGTTTGAACGAGACTGCTCGCTTCAACGCCGACACCAGAAGGTGATCGAGGAGGCTCCGGCCCCGGGTATGACGGCTGAGATGCGCGAGGCGATGGGGCAGGCGGGCGTGCGGGCCGCCGAGGCGATCGGGTACAAGGGCGCAGGGACGGTTGAATTCATCGTTGATGCTTCGGACGGGCTGCGTCCGGACAGGTTCTGGTTCATGGAGATGAACACGCGCCTGCAGGTCGAGCATCCCGTGACCGAAGCGATCACCGGGGTCGATCTGGTCGAATGGCAATTGCGGGTCGCCGCTGGCGAGGCGTTGCCGAAACGTCAGGACGATCTATCCATCACTGGCCACGCATTTGAGGCCCGTCTTTATGCCGAGGACGTGCCCAAGGGCTTCCTGCCTGCAACGGGCACCCTGACGCATCTGCAATTCCCTACGGCCTGCCGTGCCGATAGCGGAGTGCGTGCGGGTGATACGATCAGCCCTTGGTATGACCCGATGATCGCTAAAGTCATTGTCCATGGCCCCACGCGCGCGGTTGCATTGGAACAGCTTCATCGTGCCCTGCAGCAGACCGAGGTCGCAGGCACCGTGACCAACCTCGCCTTTCTGGGCGCGCTGACCCGGCATGACGGTTTCGCCACAGGTGATGTAGATACCGGGCTGATCGGGCGGGATATTGATGCGCTGACACTGGTAGCTCCGATTTCGGCAGCGACATGCGTGGCGGCTGCGATGATGGCGTTGGACTTGGTCGATACGAAGGAAGAGACTGGGTTTTCCCTGTGGGCTCCGTTGCACCGAGCAGTTCAGCTAAAGGCAGATGACACCCTTGATCTTGATGTTCAGGTTGAAGGTTCAAATCGTCAGGTTTGGCAGGTCGGGGAAGATACTGTCATTGCCGAGCGCAGCAACGGTATCTGGTCCATTGACGGCAACCCAATGCCGCAGGTGTCGGTTTCGGGCGCGCGGATCACGGTCTTTGACACCTACGGGCAGGCGTTTGACATTGTTGATCCGCTGGACCGCGATGCCAGCGCTGCAGGCGATACTAACGTGATCGAAGCCCCCATGCCCGGGTTGGTCAAGGCGGTGTTTGCCACCGTGGGTCAAAAGGTAAGTGAGGGAGACAGGCTTGCCATTTTGGAGGCGATGAAAATGGAACATTCCCTTCTGGCCGCCCGCGACGGTGTCATTGCCGAGGTGCTGACTGAGGACGGCGCGCAGGTCGAAGCCGGAGCGGCCCTGATCAGATTGAAAGAAGAGTGACCTGTTCGCGCACCGCATCGCGTGGCACAGTCAGGCCATCCGAACAGGACACGAAACAAAACCGGGAGGAGCGCAGCCATGGGTGAGCGGGTCGAGATTTTCGAAGTAGGTCCACGTGACGGCCTGCAAAATGAACAGTGTGAGATCCCGGTGGCCGAGAAAGTGGCGCTGGTCGACTGCCTCAGCCGCGCCGGGTTCAACCGGATCGAAGTGGCCAGTTTTGTATCGCCCAAATGGGTGCCGCAGATGGCCGGCAGTGCGGAAGTTTTGGCCGGAATAAAAAGGACAGATGGGGTGCGCTATGCCGCGCTGACGCCCAACATGCGTGGATATGAGGATGCCCTGACGGCCAAAACGGATGAAATTGCAGTATTCGCCTCGGCCTCCGAGGGATTTTCGAAAGCCAATATCAACGCCACGATTGCCGAATCCATCGAGAGGTTTACACCGATCCTCGAGGCCGCGCGCCACATTGATCTGCCGGTGCGTGGCTATGTCTCTTGCGTGACCGACTGCCCCTATGATGGCCCAACACCGCCCAAGAAGGTGGCCGAGGTCGCAGATCAGCTGTTTGGCTTGGGCTGCTATGAGATCTCATTGGGCGATACAATCGGGCAGGGGACACCAGATACCATCGCGCATATGCTCTTGGCCGTACGAGAACGCGTGCCGGTAACCCGTCTGGCTGGGCATTTTCACGACACCAATGGCCGGGCGCTCGACAATATCGATGCTGCCCTGGCGTTGGGCGTGCGGACCTTTGATACGGCAGTTGGTGGATTGGGCGGCTGCCCTTATGCGCCCGGAGCTGCGGGGAATGTTGCGACCGAGGCCGTGGCCGCCCATCTGGAGCGGTTGGGCTATGAAACCGGACTTGATCTGGAAATCGTAGAGCAGGCCGCGCAAATGGCGCGGGCCATGCGGCCAGAGTGAGGGGCGGGCATGTTTGAAACGATCTCGGTGACGACAGACGCGCGTGGAGTTGCGACTTTGACGCTCGACCGGGCGGAAAAACACAACGCGATGTCGGCGCAGATGATTGCCGAACTGACACAAGCGGCCGCGCAACTGGGTGCAGATGACACAGTTCGCGTAGTGGTTCTGACCGGGGCGGGCAAGAGTTTCTGTGCGGGCGGTGACCTGGGCTGGATGCAGGACCAGATGGCCGCCGACCCCGAAACGCGGTTTGCCGAGGCGCGCAAGCTGGCCGAAATGCTGCAGGCGCTGAACACCATGCCCCGCCCGCTGATCGGTGCGATTCAGGGCAATGCGTTTGGCGGTGGTGTTGGGCTGACTGCTGTTTGCGACGTGGCCATTGGTGTGGACAGCGTAAAGATGGCCCTGACCGAAACGCGGCTGGGCCTGATCCCCGCCACGATTGGTCCATATGTGATTGCCCGGATGGGTGAGGCGCGGGCGCGGCGCGTGTTCATGTCGGCCCGGTTGTTCGATGCTGTCGAGGCGGTCGAGCTTGGGCTGCTGGCCAAAAACGTTCCGGCAACCGATTTAGCTGATGCGGTCGAAGCCGAAGTTCTGCCCTATCTTTCCTGTGCGCCAGGCGCGGTTGCATCGGCCAAGGATTTGGTCAGCAAGCTGGGACCCAATATTGACGATGCTGTGATTGACCAGACGATCGGAGCCTTGGTGGATCGGTGGGAAACCGACGAGGCGATGGAGGGAATCGGTGCGTTCTTTGAAAAGCGAAAACCTGCATGGAAAAGTTAGGTTTAGGCCTTAATTTCATTGCAGTTGCAGTAGGAATCACCTTTCCCGGATCACAGGGCATGACAAGTGGATTATTACTCCCGTCTGCGACTGTGTTCGGTTGACCCTCTGACCCCGCGCGGATAGAGAATGTCCAGTCAACACGCCAATTGACGGCGCCCCCCGACCGGGTTGCGCAGGAAAGGAGCTATTCGTGGAAGACCTGCTACGGGAGTATCTCCCGATTCTGGTGTTTCTGGCCGTTGCTGTCGGCCTTGGAATCGTCCTGATTCTGGCGGCTGTGGTTCTGGCAGTCCGCAACCCCGACCCTGAAAAGGTCAGCGCATATGAATGTGGCTTCAACGCCTTCGACGATGCGCGGATGAAATTCGACGTCCGGTTTTATCTGGTCTCGATTCTGTTCATCATCTTCGATCTGGAAATCGCCTTTCTGTTTCCGTGGGCCGTCGGCTTCAAGGACATCAGCGATGTAGGGTTCTGGTCGATGATGGTGTTCCTGGGTGTTCTGACCATCGGCTTTGCCTATGAATGGAAGAAGGGGGCCTTGGAATGGGAGTGATGACGGGTGCAAACACTGCCGGTGTCGACAAAGAAGTCGCAACCCAGGCCCTGAATGCCGAGTTGCAGGACAAAGGGTTCCTGCTGACCTCGACCGAAGACATCATCAACTGGGCCCGCACCGGATCGCTGCACTGGATGACCTTCGGTCTGGCCTGCTGCGCGGTTGAGATGATGCACACCTCGATGCCGCGTTATGATGCCGAACGGTTTGGTATCGCCCCGCGGGCGTCCCCACGTCAGTCCGATGTAATGATCGTGGCGGGAACGCTGACTAACAAGATGGCCCCGGCGCTGCGCAAGGTTTACGACCAGATGCCCGAGCCGCGCTATGTGATCTCGATGGGGTCCTGCGCAAATGGCGGTGGGTATTACCACTATTCCTATTCGGTCGTGCGCGGCTGTGACCGCGTGGTTCCAGTGGATATCTACGTCCCCGGGTGCCCGCCAACCGCCGAGGCGTTGCTGTATGGCCTGATGCAGTTGCAACGCAAAATCCGCCGCACCGGCACCATCGTACGCTGAGGAGAGAGCTGATGAGCGAAGCACTCAAAGAACTCGGCGCGCAGCTTGAACTGAAACGGGCCGATTGCGTTCTGTCCTGGGATGTGACCCATGGCGAACTGAACGTGGATGTGGCGCCGTCGAACCTTGTGGAATTCATTGAGTTCCTGAAATCCGACCGGAATTGCCAGTTTTCGTCGCTGGTTGACATCACTGGCGTGGATTACCCCGAACGGGCCAAGCGGTTCGATGTGGTGTATCACTTCCTGTCGATGTACCAGAACCAGCGCATCCGCCTGCGGGTTTCAATTCGAGAAGAAGACATGGTGCCCTCGATCGTTGACGTTCACCCCTCGGCGAACTGGTTCGAGCGTGAGGTGTTCGACATGTTCGGCATCCTGTTCTCGGGCCACCCGGACCTGCGCCGCATCCTGACCGACTATGGGTTCCGCGGCCACCCACTGCGCAAGGATTTCCCGACCACCGGCTATACCGAGGTGCGCTATGACGAAGCGCAAAAGCGCGTTGTCTATGAGCCGGTGTCGTTGGTGCAGGAATACCGTCAGTTTGATTTCATGTCCCCGTGGGAAGGCGCGAACTACATTCTTCCGGGGGATGAAAAACAGGAGACTGAATAATGGGTGGCATCTGGTGGCTGATCCTTTCTGCACTGACCATCATTCCGATGGTGAAGATTTTGCCGTTTTTCGGGATCAACAAGTTCTGGTGCCTTCTTTGTCTGGTTCCATTTGGCACAATTGCGTTGCTGTGGTGGGTTGGGCTGAAACTGCAAGAGTTGGAGCGCCGCTGAGATGATGGGTGAACTTATCATTTTGGGTGCGCTGGGGGTGCTGCTGGCAGGTGCCGCTGCCAAAGCGGCCGAAGCTGAAAAGGTTCGGGTTCGGGCCGAAGCGAAAAAGAAAGAACGGGGGCGTTGATGGACGGCTCAAGATACGATGACGGCAGCACGGACGCGCTGAGCGGAGAACAGAAGATCCGCAACTTCAACATTAACTTCGGCCCGCAACACCCTGCGGCACACGGGGTTTTGCGTCTGGTGCTTGAGCTGGACGGTGAGATTGTCGAACGCTGTGACCCGCATATCGGTCTGCTGCACCGTGGCACCGAAAAGCTGATGGAAAGCCGGACGTATCTGCAGAACCTGCCGTATTTCGACCGTCTGGATTACGTGGCACCGATGAACCAGGAGCACGCCTGGTGTTTGGCCATCGAAAAGCTGACCGGGGTTGAAGTGCCGCGTCGCGGCTCGCTTATCCGTGTTCTCTATTCCGAGATCGGGCGCATCCTGAACCATCTGCTGAATGTGACCACGCAGGCGATGGACGTCGGCGCGCTGACGCCGCCGCTGTGGGGCTTCGAGGAACGCGAAAAGCTGATGGTGTTCTATGAGCGCGCCTGCGGTGCCCGCCTGCACGCCGCCTATTTCCGCCCTGGTGGTGTCCATCAGGACCTGCCGCCGGAACTGCTGGACGATATCGAGGCGTGGAGCCACGAATTCCCCGCCGTTCTCGATGACATCGACGGTCTGCTGACCGAAAACCGTATCTTCAAACAGCGTAATGCCGATATTGGCGTCGTAACCGAGGATGACATCCAGAAATACGGCTTCTCGGGCGTGATGGTGCGCGGGTCTGGTCTGGCATGGGATTTGCGTCGCGCGCAGCCTTATGAATGCTATGACGAGTTCGAATTCCAGATCCCCGTCGGCAAGAACGGCGACTGCTACGACCGTTATCTGGTGCGCATGGAAGAGATGCGCCAGTCGCTGTCGATCATCCAGCAGGCCATCGTCAAAATCCGCGACTGCCAGGGTGACGTTCTGGCCCGAGGTAAGATCACCCCGCCGAAACGCTCAGACATGAAGACCTCGATGGAAAGCTTGATCCACCATTTCAAACTGTACACCGAAGGTTTCCACGTTCCCGCCGGTGAGGTCTACGCCGCCGTTGAGGCCCCAAAGGGTGAGTTCGGCGTCTATCTTGTCGCCGACGGCACCAACAAACCCTACCGCGCCAAACTGCGCGCACCGGGGTTCCTGCACCTGCAAGCTATGGACCACGTCGCCGGAGGCCACCAATTGGCCGATGTTGCCGCCATCATCGGCACCATGGACGTCGTATTTGGAGAGATTGACCGCTAATGCTCCGCCGCCTCCACCCCGAACAACCCGAAAGCTTTGCCTTCTCCGCTGCCAACCAGCAATGGGCCGAAGCGCAGATCACCAAATACCCCGAGGGGCGCCAGGCCAGCGCGGTTATCCCGCTGCTGTGGCGCGCGCAGGAACAAGAGGGCTGGCTGAGTCGTCCGGCGATTGAATCCGTCGCCGACATGCTGGGCATGGCCTACATCCGCGTGCTTGAGGTCGCGTCTTTCTACTTCATGTTCCAATTGCAGCCGGTTGGCTCGGTGGCACATATTCAGGTCTGCGGCACGACGTCCTGCATGATCTGCGGGGCCGAGGATCTGATTGCGGTCTGCAAGGACAAGATCGCTGCCAGGCCGCATGAACTATCTGCCGATGGCAAGCTGAGCTGGGAAGAGGTGGAATGCCTCGGGTCCTGTACCAACGCGCCGATGGCGCAGATTGGTAAGGATTATTATGAGGACCTGACCACCGAGAGCTTTGGCAAAATCCTCGACGATTTGGTTGCGGGCAAAGTTCCGACACCGGGCCCGCAGAATGGGCGTTATGCGGCAGAACCTCTCAAGGGTCTGACCAGTCTGACGGAATATGACAGTGGTCGAACCCAGTTTAACGCCAGTGTCGAACTGGCGAATGATCTGGGCGATACAGTCAAGCGGATTGATGGGACCGAAGTGCCCATCCTGACCCCTTGGCTGGGTAAGGACGGTAAGGCTGCAGCGACCAAGGCGGCACCAAAACCTCCGAAAGCGCCGACACCGGGCAAGCCTGCGGTGAAACAGGCCGAAGAGGCGAAGGCGAAAGAAGACCAGCCGGAAACCCTGACCGCGCCGCGCGATGGAAAAGCTGATGACCTGAAGATGCTCAAAGGTGTCGGACCCAAGCTGGAAGAAACGCTGAACGAGTTGGGCTTTTACCACTACGACCAGATTGCGGCCTGGACATCGGAACAGGTGGCTTGGGTTGATGCGCGGCTGAAGTTCAAAGGTCGGATCGAGCGGGACGGCTGGATCGAACAGGCCGGTAAGCTGGCGGCGGGCGAGGTAACCGAGTTCGCCAAACGTGCCAAGAAAGACGGCACTTACGAAGACTAGGACGCATGCCCATCCGGGGCATGAAGGATGAGATGGACAAGGACAAAGAACAGGCCATAGCCCGCAAGGGTCGTCACATAGGTATCGTCATTGCAGTGACGATGACCATTTGGCTTGCCATGAACCTGTTCATTGGCCCCGCACTGGAACTGACGACGCGCCATGCGTTGTTGTTTGATCTCGCCGCTCTGGCGGCGTTTGTCTATGCGGGCGTCAACATATTTCAACTCTGGCGCATGCGTCAGGATAGCTGAAGGTAACACGCGATGCTGAAGGATCAGGACCGGATCTTTACCAACATCTACGGGATGCACGAGCGTACGCTGAGAGGTGCGCAGGCCCGGGGGCATTGGGACGGCACAGCTGGCCTGATTGGTAATGGGCGCGACTGGATCATTCAGACGATGAAGGACTCGGGCCTTCGCGGGCGCGGTGGCGCGGGTTTCCCAACTGGTCTGAAATGGTCGTTCATGCCCAAGGAAAGTGATGGTCGTCCGGCCTATCTGGTGGTGAATGCGGATGAATCCGAGCCCGGCACCTGCAAAGACCGCGAGATCATGCGCCATGATCCGCACACGTTGATCGAAGGCTGCCTGATCGCGTCATTCGCGATGAACGCACACACCTGCTATATCTACCTGCGCGGCGAATACATCCGCGAGCGCGAGGCGCTGCAGGCCGCGATTGACGAAGCGTATGACGCGGGTCTGCTAGGCAAGAACGCCGCCGGTTCGGGTTGGGATTTCGATCTGTTCCTGCATCACGGCGCCGGTGCCTATATCTGCGGAGAAGAGACCGCCCTGATCGAAAGCCTTGAGGGCAAGAAAGGTATGCCGCGGATGAAGCCTCCGTTCCCGGCGGGCGCGGGGTTGTATGGCTGCCCGACCACGGTGAACAACGTAGAATCCATCGCGGTTGTGCCGACCATCCTGCGCCGTGGTGCGGACTGGTTTGCCGGATTCGGCCGTCAGAACAATGCAGGGACCAAGCTGTTTGCCATTTCGGGTCACGTGAACAACCCCTGCGTGGTCGAAGAGGCAATGTCTATTCCCTTTGAGGAGCTGATCGAAACCCATTGCGGCGGCATTCGCGGCGGTTGGGACAATCTTCTGGCGGTTATTCCGGGTGGTTCTTCGGTACCCTGTGTGCGCGGCGAGAACATGCGCGATGCGATCATGGATTTTGATCATCTGCGCAACGATCTGGGCTCGGGCCTGGGGACTGCTGCGGTCATCGTGATGGACAAGTCCACGGACATCATCAAGGCGATCTGGCGGCTGTCGAAATTCTACAAACATGAAAGTTGCGGTCAGTGTACGCCCTGCCGTGAAGGCACCGGCTGGATGATGCGCGTGATGGACCGTCTGGTGCGCGGCGAGGCCGAGCTGGAAGAGATCGACATGTTGTTCGACGTGACCAAACAGGTTGAAGGTCACACGATCTGCGCCCTCGGCGATGCGGCTGCCTGGCCGATACAGGGCCTGATCCGTAACTTCCGCGAAGAGATTGAAGATCGCATCAAGGCCCAGAAAACGGGTCGGATGGGTGCGATGGCGGCGGAGTGATCGAGATGCGGAGCTTTCGAACAACTTGTGTCGCACTCTTGCTTATCGGGGCTGTAGCAGCCCCAGCCGCAGCTGCGAAACGTGCGGCATACGATCAGGCTGTCGGTGAGGTTCTTGCGGCTCATTTCATAAAAGACAGATGCAGCGGTCTGGCCACTGTTGGCGGTTCTGATTACCAGAGTTACGTGCTGACTGCGACAGAACTGACTGCGGTTCAGGGATTGCGTCGGCAAAAAATGCGCAAGTTCTTATTCTATGGGAGATCCGATTGGCTTAAGGGGCAAGTAAGGAAGGTTCTCGACGACAGAAATGTAGAAATTTCAAACAAAAAATCTCTTTGTGCGTTTGGACGAGGCGTGGCAGGAACCGAAGATGCTATCGGGCGATTTCTGGTAAAGGAGTGACCTAGATGGAATTTCTAACCGACTACTCCCACGCAGTTACTTCGATAGTGATCTTCACGCTCGTGCTTCTGTTCATGTCGCCATTCACGGCTTTGGCGAAACAAAGCAAAGGGTTGGCGCCGGGGGCCACACCCGAACAAGACTATGCTGACAAGGCCTATCGCCTGAATCGCGCCTACCTGAATGGGACCGAGACGCTGCCCGCCTATCTGACGGTCATTGTCGCGGCCATTCTTATGGGGGCCAGCCCATTTTGGGTTAACCTGCTGGCTTCGGTCGCGTTGCTGGCGCGCCTGATAATGCTGGTGGTGCATATTCGCGGTATCGGCAAACCGTCTGCTGGTTTGCGCTCGGTTCTGTATGTCATCGCCTGGGCCTGCATGGTCGTGATGGGGATTATGGCAATAGTGGCGGCGTTTTGATGAAGACTTGGGGAAAATATCAGATGCTAGGACGTAAAAGTGTTGCCGGTCGCGTGTCCATGTTGGCCGGCGTCCTTACGTTGTCACTTGTTTCGGCGTGCGGTGGCATCACGTCGTCCAGTGATCGTGTCCTTTTTGACGGTAAGTATTTTCGGGCCAAAGCAAAGCCCGTCGATAAAAAGAAGATGCCGACCGAATTCACCGTGGTTGTGAATGGGGTTTCTGCCTCGTTGGACGGCGCGCGCGAAGCGGGACGGTACGAGGGGACGAAATTCTGCATCAAGAACTTCGGTTCTTCCAGCATCGCGTGGAAGGTCGGCCCGGATACTGAACCCCAGAACTTGCGTGTCAGCGACGACAAGTTGACCTTTGCAGGAGCTTGCCAGCGACCATGACGCGCGTGTTCGCATATCACTCGATGACACGGGGGATGTTATTGCATAGCACCCCGACTGCCGGTCGTCTTGGGTTTCCCAAGACGAAAGGATTTGTCATGTCCAGTGTGAAAATGTTGACGCTGCTGTCTGTGCTGGCTTTGCCCACCATCGTTGAAGCGAAACCGCCCTTGCGCGAAGTCAAAGAGATCGACAACGAACTCTATTACATCGCTATTGCAAATGAGATTTCAGAGTATTGCCCCTCGATCAGCGGGCGGCGTCTGAAAGCGATCGGTGTGCTGTGGGGATTGAAGTCGCAAGCGAACAAACTGGGATACTCGGACAACGAAATCCGGGCGTATGTGGATTCGGATGCCGAAAAGGACCGGATGCGCGCCAAGGGCGAGGCGTATCTGGCCCAACACGGTGTCACCTACGAAAACCCCAATTCCTTCTGCACGCTGGGGCGGGCAGAGATTGAAAGAAACAGCGCCATTGGCGTGTATTTGAGGGCGAACTAGACGATGTCTGACCTCCGTAAGATCAATATCGACGGGCAGGAAATCGAAGTCGATGGTGCGATGACCCTGATCCAGGCTTGTGAGCAAGCCGGGGTCGAGGTGCCGCGTTTCTGTTATCACGAACGTTTGTCGATCGCAGGGAACTGCCGGATGTGCCTAGTTGAGGTCGTTGGGGGCCCGCCCAAACCTGCGGCGTCCTGCGCGATGCAGGTGCGCGATTTGCGCCCCGGCCCCGAAGGACAAGCGCCGGAGGTCAAAACGAACTCACCCATGGTCAAAAAGGCCCGCGAAGGGGTGATGGAGTTTCTGCTCATCAACCACCCGCTGGATTGCCCGATCTGTGATCAGGGCGGCGAGTGTGACTTGCAGGATCAGGCGATGGCCTATGGTCTGTCGGGCAGCCGCTTCAAGGAAGCCAAGCGCGCGGTGGACGATCTGGATCTGGGACCGCTGGTTGGCACTGCGATGACCCGCTGCATCAGCTGCACCCGTTGTGTGCGGTTCACGACCGAGGTTGCCGGGATCACTCAGATGGGTCAGACGGGGCGCGGAGAAGATGCCGAGATCACCTCGTATCTGAACCAGACGCTGGATTCGAACCTGCAGGGCAACATCATCGACCTGTGTCCGGTGGGGGCGCTGACCTCGAAACCTTACGCCTTTACGGCTCGTCCGTGGGAATTGACCAAGACCGAGAGCATCGACGTGATGGATGCCTTGGGCTCGAACGTCCGGGTGGATACCAAGGGGCGTGAGGTCATGCGCTTCCTGCCGCGCAACCATGACGGCGTGAACGAAGAGTGGATCAGCGACAAAACCCGCTTTGTGTGGGACGGTCTGCGGCGTCAGCGTTTGGACTGCCCATATATTCGCGAAAACGGCAAGCTGCGCCCGGCCTCGTGGCCCGAGGCGCTGACCAAAGCGTCCGAGGCGCTGAAAGGTGCCGAGAAACCGGCGGGTATCGTGGGTGATCTGGCGCCAGTCGAAGCGGCCTTTGCGCTCAAACAGATGATCGAAAGCCTGGGCGGTGTCGTCGAGTGTCGCACCGACGGTGCCCGACTGCCTGCGGGTAACCGTGGAGCTTATGCCGGGACTGCTGCGATCGAGGATATCGACAGAGCCGAGCGTATTCTGTTGATCGGCACCAACCCGCGTGAGGAAGCTCCGGTTTTGAACGCGCGTATCCGCAAGGCATGGGCGCACGGGGCCGAGGTTGCTCTGGTCGGTCCGGCTGTCGATCTGACCTATAAGTATCACCACATGGGTGATGACCGCGCAGCACTGCAAAAAGTCGTCGATATGGGCGGCGATGATGTGATCAAAGGCAAGGCCTCTCTGGTTGTTGTGGGGCAGGGTGCGCTGCAAGAGGCTGACGGTGCCGCTGTTTTGGCCACTGCGCAAGCCATTGCTGCAAATACAGAAAGCGGTCTGATCGTTCTGCATACAGCAGCCTCGCGCGTGGGTGCGATGGACGTGGATGCGACAAACGAAGGTGGTATGGACGCGATCAGCGCGGCGGACGTAATCTATAACCTTGGCGCGGACGAGGTCGAGATCGGTGAGGGCGCGTTCGTCATCTATCAGGGCAGCCATGGCGATCGGGGCGCACACCGCGCCGATGTGATCCTGCCAGGCGCCGCCTATACTGAGGAAAACGGCCTGTTCGTGAACACCGAAGGCCGTCCTCAGCTGGCCATGCGCGCAGGCTTTGCACCGGGTGAGGCCAAGGAAAACTGGGCGATCCTGCGGGCCTTGTCGGCCGAATTGGGCGCGACGCTGCCTTACGACTCGCTGGCGCAATTGCGCAGTGCGCTGATCGAAGCAGTGCCGCATCTGACGCGCATCGACGAGGTGATCGAAAACGAAGTGCAATTGATGGAGGCTGGCCCCCTAGGTACAGCCACTTTCCGCAATGCGATCAAGGACTTTTACCTGACCAATCCAATCGCCCGCGCCTCGCAACTGATGGCAGAGCTGTCGGCGCAGGCACAGGCACGCAAGGCCGGGAAGATCGCGGCGGAATGAAACAGACCTGTTTCATATCGCTTTTAGGCGCCTGCAATAAGGTGGCTGTGAAAATGCGCGTGAGACGCAACAATAAGGGTGGCGTAAGTGCGGCGGATGCTGTTTACACCAACGCGCCGACCCAGCCGCAGTTTGCGCAGGCAAATGGCCTTCGCAATTTACGCGGAAAACGGAATACCCACGGTGTGAGGACCAATGGCTGATTTCTTTAACACCCCAGGCGGAATAGCCATCATCATTCTGGCGCAAGTGCTTGCCGTTGTTGCCTTTGTGATGATCTCGCTGTTGTTCCTCGTTTATGGTGACCGCAAGATCTGGGCGGCGGTACAGATGCGCCGCGGTCCCAATGTGGTGGGCGTCTATGGCCTGCTGCAATCGGTGGCAGATGCGCTGAAATATGTGGTGAAAGAAGTGGTCATCCCCGCCGGGGCCGACCGCACGGTTTTCATTCTGGCACCGCTGACCAGCTTTGTTCTGGCGATGATCGCCTGGGCGGTGATCCCGTTCAACGATGGCTGGGTCCTGTCAGATATCAACGTTGCCATTCTGTATGTCTTCGCCGTATCTTCGTTGGAGGTTTATGGCGTGATTATGGGTGGTTGGGCGTCGAACTCAAAGTACCCGTTCCTAGGATCGTTGCGCTCAGCTGCGCAGATGATTTCTTACGAGGTTTCCATCGGCCTGATCATCATTGGTGTGATCATTTCTACAGGGTCGATGAATTTCGGCGACATCGTACGCGCGCAGGATGGCGGGCTGGGCCTATTCAGCTGGTACTGGCTGCCGCATTTCCCGATGGTCTTCCTGTTCTTCATCTCGGCGCTGGCGGAAACCAACCGCCCACCGTTTGACCTGCCCGAGGCGGAATCCGAACTGGTCGCCGGTTATCAGGTGGAATACTCGGCCACACCCTTCCTGCTGTTCATGGCAGGCGAATACATTGCGATCTTCCTGATGTGCGCGCTAACATCGCTGCTGTTCTTCGGTGGCTGGCTGTCGCCGATCCCGGGCCTGCCCGACGGTGTCCTGTGGATGGTTGCGAAGATGGCGTTCTTCTTCTTCCTCTTCGCAATGGTCAAGGCGATCACACCCCGCTACCGCTATGACCAGCTGATGCGGTTGGGCTGGAAAGTGTTCCTGCCGTTCTCGCTGGCCTGGGTGGTGTTCGTGGCTTTTGCGGCGAAATTCGACTGGTTCTGGGGCGCATTCGCCCGTTGGAGCGTAGGAGGCTAATCATGACGCAGATCGACTATACCCGCGCTGCCAAATACTTCCTGCTGCAGGACTTTTGGGTCGGCATGAAGCTGGGGTTGAAATATTTCTTCGCCCCCAAGGCCACCATAAATTACCCGCACGAGAAGGGTCCTCTATCCCCGCGGTTCCGGGGCGAGCACGCCTTGCGTCGTTATCCGAATGGCGAGGAACGTTGCATCGCCTGCAAACTCTGCGAGGCGGTTTGCCCGGCGCAGGCCATCACCATCGACGCCGAACCGCGCGAGGACGGCAGCCGTCGAACCACGCGCTATGACATCGACATGACCAAGTGCATCTATTGCGGCTTCTGTCAGGAGGCCTGCCCGGTCGATGCAATCGTCGAAGGCCCGAATTTCGAGTTCGCCACCGAAACCCGCGAAGAGCTGTTCTACGACAAGCAAAAACTGCTGGATAACGGCGAACGCTGGGAAGCCGAGATTGCCCGCAACCTGGAAATGGATGCGCCGTACAGATGAGTGACAAGCCCACAAACCCATTCGAGCAAATGCTCAAACAGGCACAGGACATGGCCAAGGCGATGAACCCGGGGCTCGAGAATTTCTCGCCCAAGGGGTTCGAAGCGCTGTGGCCCACCATGCCCAAAGAGGTCATGGAGATGATGTTCGGCAACACCGTCAACAAGGACGGATTGGACGCCAAGACCCGCCTGCTGCTGACGCTGGCCGGGCTGACCTGTCAGGGCGCGCAGGCGGATTCAGCGGTGCGTCAGACCGTGCGTCACGCGTTGGAAGCGGGCGCAAAGAAACAAGAGATCGTGGAAACGATCGGCCAGATGTCGGTCTTTGCCGGCATCCCGGCCATGACCCGCGCGCTGGATCTGGCGCAAGAGGTCATGGGCGATAACGAGGATGAGGATCAATGACCGTCTTTGCCTTCTACCTGTTTGCCATCAGCGCCATCACCGGCGGGCTGTTCACGGTGATCAGCCGCCAGCCGGTTCATTCGGTGCTGTGGCTGATCCTTTCCTTCCTCTCCTCGGCCGGGTTGTTCGTGCTGCTGGGGGCCGAGTTCGTGGCAATGCTGCTGATCATCGTCTATGTCGGCGCGGTCGCGGTGCTGTTCCTGTTCGTGGTGATGATGCTGGACGTGGACTTTGCCGAGCTGAAGGCCGAGATGGCGCGTTACATGCCATTGGCCTTGTTGATCGGTCTGGTCATTCTGATGCAGTTCGTCATGGCCTTTGGCGCATGGGACAGCGCGCAGGGTGCGGCGGCCAATCTGGCGCAGCCGGTTCCGGTGGACCGCCACAACACCGAGGCGCTGGGCGTCATTCTTTATGATCAATACTTCCTTCTGTTCCAGCTGGCGGGCCTGATCCTGCTGGTGGCCATGATCGGCGCCATTGTTCTGACGCTGCGCCACCGTCAGGACATCAAGCGTCAGGACATCATCGGCCAGATGATGCGCGACCCGGCCAAGGCGATGGAGTTGAAGGACGTGAAACCGGGGCAGGGACTTTGAGACGATGATCGGACTTGAACACTATCTTACGGTCGCGGCGACACTGTTCGTCATCGGCATCTTCGGTCTCTTTCTGAACCGCAAGAACGTCATCATCCTGCTGATGAGCATCGAACTGATGCTGCTGGCGGTGAATATCAACCTTGTGGCGTTTTCCAGTTTCCTCGGCGATCTGGTCGGGCAGGTGTTTACGCTGTTCGTGCTGACCGTTGCAGCGGCCGAGGCGGCGATTGGTCTGGCCATTCTGGTCTGCTTCTTCCGTAACCGCGGCACCATCGCGGTTGAAGACGTCAATATGATGAAGGGGTAAGAGAACATGGAAACTACCATCCTCTTTGCCCCGCTGGTGGGCGCGCTGCTTTGCGGGTTCGGCTGGCGATTCATTGGCGAAAAGGCCGCGATGTGGACCGCCACCGGCCTGCTGTTTCTGGCCTGTTTACTGTCGTGGATCGTGTTCTTCACCTTTGACGGGGTGACCCAGCAGGTCGAGATCATGCGCTGGATCGAGAGCGGCTCGCTCTCGACAAGCTGGGCCGTGCGGCTGGACCGGCTGACCGCGATCATGCTGATCGTGGTGACGACCGTATCGGCGCTCGTACACCTGTATTCCTTTGGCTATATGGCCCATGATCCGCAATGGCGCGAAGGCGAGAGCTATAAGCCGCGCTTCTTTGCTTATCTGTCGTTTTTTACCTTTGCCATGCTGATGCTGGTGACGGCGGATAATCTGGTTCAGATGTTCTTTGGCTGGGAAGGTGTGGGTGTCGCGTCTTACCTGCTGATCGGCTTCTACTACCGCAAGCCATCGGCCAACGCGGCGGCGATGAAAGCGTTCATTGTCAACCGGGTGGGTGACTTTGGCTTTGCGCTGGGGATTTTTGCGCTGTTCTTCTTGACGGACAGCATCAATTTTTCCGACATTTTCGCGTCGGCCCCTGAGCTAGCGGAAACGCAACTGCACTTCCTGTGGGGTGAATGGAATGCCATCGAGGTGATCTGTGTGCTGCTGTTCATCGGTGCGATGGGTAAATCGGCGCAGCTGATCCTGCACACCTGGTTGCCGGATGCGATGGAAGGCCCGACACCGGTGTCGGCGCTGATCCACGCTGCGACCATGGTGACTGCAGGTGTCTTCCTTGTCTGCCGCATGTCGCCGCTGATGGAGTTCGCGCCGGGTGCGACCGGATTCATCACCGTACTAGGCGCCTCGACCGCGTTCTTTGCGGCGACCGTGGGTCTGGTGCAGACCGACATCAAGCGCGTCATCGCCTATTCGACATGTTCGCAGCTGGGCTACATGTTCGTGGCCGCCGGTGTGGGCATGTATTCGGCTGCGATGTTCCACCTGTTTACGCACGCCTTCTTCAAGGCGCTGCTGTTCCTTGGGGCCGGTTCGGTGATCAACGCTATGCATCACGAGCAGGAAATGACCGAATACGGCGGTCTGCGTAAGAAAATCCCTTATACCTTCTGGGCGATGATGATCGGGACACTGGCTATTACCGGCGTTGGTATTCCGCTGACCACCATCGGGTTCGCCGGGTTCCTGTCCAAAGATGCCATCATCGAGAGTGCCTATGCTGGTGGGTCTGCCTATGGCTTCTGGCTGCTGGTGATCGCGGCTGCGTTCACTGCGTTCTACAGCTGGCGCCTTATCTTTCTGACTTTCTATGGTACGCCGCGCGGTGATCAGCATACGCATGAGCATGCGCATGAAAGCCCGATGACCATGTTGATTCCTTTGGGCGTGCTGTCCTTGGGCGCGGTCTTTGCCGGGATGATCTGGTATGGCAACTTCTTTGGTCATGCGGACAAGGTCGGCAAGTTCTATGGCATTCCGGTGGCCGAGGCGTCGGAGCATGCCGAGGCGGGCGATCATGGCACTGCGGATTCACATGCGGATGATGCACACGCTGATGAGGGGCACGCAGAAGATACTCATGCCGATGATGGGCACGGCGAGAAGGATGCGCATGGCGGTGATCACCACTATGTCTTCGCGGGTGAGCCGGGCGAGGGCGCGATCTATATCGCGCCGGACAACCATATTCTGGACGATGCGCATGCCGCCCCGAAATGGGTCAAGGTCTCACCCTTTGTCGCGATGGCGCTGGGTTTTGTCATGGCCTATTGGTTCTATATCGTGAACCCGTCCCTGCCGGGGCGTCTGGCACAGAACCAGCGTCCTCTTTACCTGTTCCTGCTGAACAAGTGGTACTTTGACGAGATCTACGATGCGATCTTTGTCAAACCCACCGTTGCGCTTGGTCGGTTCCTGTGGAAACGCGGTGATGGCAATACCATCGACGGCTTCCTGAACGGAGTTTCGATGGGCGTTATTCCCTTCTTTACCCGCCTCGCAGGCAAGGCACAGACGGGCTACATCTTTACTTATGCCTTCTGGATGGTTCTGGGTATCGCTGCCCTGGTCACCTGGATGTCGATCGGCGGAGGCGCACACTAATGGATAATATCCTCTCGATCGTCACCTTTATTCCGGCAGTGGCGGCAGGCATCCTGGCCCTGTTCCTGCATGGTGAGGACGCGGCTGCGCAGCGCAACGCGAAATGGGTTGCACTGGTGGCGACCACGGTGACCTTCCTTGTCTCGATCGGTATCTATACAGGGTTTGATCCGTCCAATACCGGCTTTCAGATGGTGGAAGAGGCCGAGTGGCTGCTGGGTCTGAAATACAAGATGGGTGTAGACGGTATCAGCGTTCTGTTCGTACTGCTGACCACTTTCATCATGCCGCTGACCATTCTGGCCAGCTGGCAGGTCACCGACCGCGTCAAAGAATACATGATCGCCTTCCTGCTGCTGGAAACGCTGATGCTGGGCGTATTCATGGCGCTGGATCTGGTCCTGTTCTATCTGTTCTTCGAGGCCGGCCTGATCCCGATGTTCCTGATCATCGGCATCTGGGGTGGGGCGAACCGGATTTACGCCAGCTTCAAGTTCTTCCTCTATACCTTCCTCGGCTCGGTGCTGATGCTGGTGGCGATGGTTGCGATGTATTCCGATGCAGGCACCACCGATATCGAAGCCTTGATGAGCCACCATTTCTCGTCCGAAGGGTTCAGCGTGCTGGGCGTTTACATCGTCGGCGGTATGCAGACGTTGATGTTCCTGGCCTTCTTTGCCTCGTTTGCGGTGAAAATGCCGATGTGGCCGGTTCATACCTGGCTACCTGACGCACACGTTCAGGCGCCGACTGCAGGCTCGGTTGTGCTGGCGGCGATCCTGCTGAAGATGGGCGGCTATGGCTTCCTGCGGTTCAGTCTGCCGATGTTCCCAGTCGGGTCAGCGGTGATGACTGATCTGGTGCTGTGGATGTCGGCCATCGCAGTAGTCTACACCTCGCTGGTGGCGCTGGTGCAGGAGGATATGAAAAAGCTGATCGCTTATTCCTCGGTTGCTCATATGGGCTTTGTGACTATGGGTATCTTTGCTGCGAACCAGCAGGGTATTGACGGCGCGATCTTCCAGATGCTCAGCCACGGGTTTATCTCGGCCGCGCTCTTCCTGTGTGTCGGTGTCATCTATGACCGGATGCACACGCGTGACATCGACGCTTATGGCGGTCTGGTGATCCGCATGCCCGCATACGCGCTGGTCTTCATGCTGTTCACAATGGCCAATGTCGGCCTGCCGGGTACATCCGGGTTCATCGGTGAATTCCTGACGCTGATGGGCGCGTTCCAGGTCAATACTTGGGTGACGGCTGTGGCTGCATCTGGCGTGATCTTCTCGGCTGCCTATGCGCTGTGGCTGTATCGCCGGGTCGTGTTTGGCGATCTGATCAAGGAAAGCCTCAAGGCAATGACGGACATGAGCTCGCGCGAGCGGTTGATCTTTGCGCCGCTGATCGTGATGACCATCCTGTTGGGCGTTTACCCGTCGCTGGTAACCGATGTGATCGGCAATTCGACCGCCGCGCTGATTTCGAACTATGACTCGGCTCTGGCCGCGGCTGAGGCCGCGACCCAGACGGCCGCCTCGCATTAAGGGAGCTTTGGAGACATGATCCAGGCTGATCTGACAATAATCCTGCCGGAAATCGTTCTGGCCGTGTATGCGATGGCCGCCCTTATCGGGGCAGTTTACACGACGAAAGACGCGCTGGCGCCAATTCTGGTGTGGACGACGGCGGGGCTGATGGCGCTGCTGTCCTTCTGGATTGCAACCAATGGCGATGGCACCAACGTGGCGTTCAACGGGATGTTCGTCGATGACGGGTTCTCGCGGTTTGCCAAGGTCGCGATCCTGCTTTCGGCTGCGGCTGTTCTGGTGATGAGCCAGGAATATATGACCCGCCGCGATCTGTTGCGGTTCGAATACCCGTTGCTGGTGGCGCTGGCTGCTGTCGGTATGATGATGATGGTCAGCGCAGGCGATCTGATGTCCTTGTATATGGGGCTGGAGCTGCAATCCCTGTCGCTGTACGTCGTGGCTGCGTTGCGTCGTGACAGCGCCAAATCAACTGAGGCCGGTCTGAAGTACTTCGTACTGGGTGCGCTCAGTTCGGGGCTGCTGCTGTATGGTGCATCGCTTGTTTATGGCTTTACCGGCACGACGCTGTTTTCGGGCATCATCCAAACGGTCCACCATGACGACATCTCGGTTGGTCTGCTGTTCGGCCTGATCTTCCTGATCTCGGGCCTTGCCTTCAAGGTTTCGGCTGTGCCCTTCCATATGTGGACGCCGGACGTGTACGAAGGATCGCCCACGCCGATCACCGCCTTCTTTGCTACCGCACCAAAAGTGGCAGCGATGGCGCTGTTTGCCCGCCTGATGCATGACGCCTTTGGTGGCGTAGTGAAAGACTGGCAGCAGGTGATCGTGCTGCTTTCGGTTCTGTCGATGCTGCTGGGTGCGGTTGCCGCGATTGGTCAGCGCAATATCAAGCGGCTGATGGCGTTTTCGTCGATTGCCCATATGGGTTATGCGCTGATCGGTCTGGCAGCGGGTACGGAAATGGGCATCAAAGCGATGCTGATGTATCTGGCAATTTACGTGACCATGAATATCGGCACCTTTGCCTTCATCCTGATGATGGAACGCGATGGCAAACCCGTCACTGATATCGATGCGCTGCGCCAGTTTTCTAAACGCGATCCGGGTAAGGCCTTGGCTGTTCTGATCCTAATGTTCAGCCTTGCTGGCGTTCCGCCAATGTTGGGCTTTTTCGCCAAGTTCGGCGTCTGGCAGGCTGGTATCAGCGCGGGTCTGACCGGGTTGGTGATCGTGTCGGCCATCGCCTCTGTGATCGGTGCGTTCTATTACCTACGGATCGTGTTCTACATGTATTTCGGGGCCGAGAACGAGGATCCGATCGAAACCCACTCGACCCCGGTTCTGTGGGTCGCGCTGATGGGGTCGGCGGCGTTGATGCTGGTGGGCGTTTTCTATCAGTTCGGCATCGAAGGCGCGGCTGCGGCTGCGGCAGCGACGCTTGTCAACTGACGTGTTTAACATCCAATTACAGGGGGCTCGGTCAAAAGGCCGGGCCTTTTTGACGTGACTGATTGGCCGCAAGGATACGGACTGCACATCGTGCAGGAAGTCGACAGTACATTGAATGAGGCTGCCCGGCTTGCCCCTACGGCGCCGGGCCCTGTGTGGATCATGGCGCATCACCAGACGGCGGCGCGGGGACGACGGGGTAGGGCGTGGGTCAACCCCAAGGGCAACCTGGCGGCGACCTTGTTAATGCGACCGCAGGGTAATCCGGAACAAGCGGCCTTGCGCAGCTTTGTGGCGGCCTTGGCGCTGTTCGACGCCTGTGTCGCGGTCACCGGTCGCGCCGACGGGCTGTCATTGAAGTGGCCCAACGACGTGCTGCTGAACGGGGGCAAGCTGGCGGGCATCTTGCTGGAAAGCACCGGAAAGGGCGGGGGCGTGTCGTATCTGTCGATTGGCATCGGTGTAAATCTTTCCGAGGCGCCCCCAGCCTATGCGGTGGAACAAAGCGCGGTGCGGCCAGTCTCTCTGTTGTCGGAAACCGGTGCCGCAGTGCTGCCCGAGGATTTTCTGACCGAATTGGCCGCGGCTTATGCACAATATGAAATTCAGTTCGTGACCTACGGGTTCGAACCGATTCGCACTGCCTGGCTGTCTCGTGCCGCTCGCTTGGGTGAAGTGATCACCGCGCGAACCTCGACATCTGAAACGGTTGGAACCTTTGAAACCGTGGACTCGGGCGGCAACCTTGTCCTAAAGACCGCAAAAGGCCGTGTCAGCATTCCTGCGGCGGACGTGTACTTCTAAAGGGGGCTCAGATGCTTCTGGCTATCGACTGCGGCAACACCAATACCGTTTTCTCGATCTGGGACGGCGAAAAGTTCCTGTGTACCCTGCGCACCTCGACCCATCATTCGCGTACGGCGGATGCCTATTTCACTTGGTATTCGACGCTGGTGAAACATTACGGGATCGAAGCGGAGATCACTGACGTGGTGATCGCCTCGACCGTGCCGCGTGTGGTCTTTAACCTGCGTATTTTTGCTGATCGCTTCTTTGGGTGTCGGCCGCTGGTTGTGGGCAAGCCTGAATGCCTGTTGCCCGTGGCACCGCGCATTGACGAAGGAACAATCCCCGGCCCGGACCGGTTGGCCAATGCCGTGGGCGCGTTTGACCGCCATGGCGGCGATGTAGTTGTGGTCGATTTCGGGACGGCCACGAATTTCGATGTAGTGGCCCACGACGGGGCCTATGTTGGCGGCATCATTGCACCGGGTGTGAACCTCAGCCTTGAGGCTCTGCACCAAGGCGCGGCTGCATTGCCGCATATCGACATTACCCGCCCGGAAAAGGTGATTGGTACGAATACTGTTGGCTGCATCCAGTCCGGCGTGTATTGGGGCTATTCCGGTTTGATTGAAGGGCTGATTGCCCGGATCAAGGCGGAATACGGCATGCCGATGAAAGTGGTCGGCACCGGTGGGCTTGCGCCTTTGTTCGATCAGGCGGATGTCGGGTTTGACGCGATCGAAGAAGATCTGACGATGCACGGGCTGACCGTGATCCATCGCTATAACAAGGATAATGGCTCGACATGAGCAGTGAACGACTGATCTATTTGCCGCTGGGTGGTGCCGGCGAAATTGGCATGAATGCGTATGTCTATGGCTATGGAAAGCCCGGGAAAGAGCGTCTGATCCTGGTGGATCTTGGCGTGACCTTTCCGGATATGGACACGACGCCGGGCGTTGATCTGATCCATGCCGATATCTCGTGGCTGCGCGAAAGGGCGGACCGACTCGAGGCCGTATTCGTCACCCACGCGCACGAAGACCACGTCGGCGCCGTGGCCCATTGCTATGAGACACTGGGCGCACCTGTTTATGCACGCGCCTTCACCGCCAACATTGCCCGTCGCAAGATGGAGGAACATGGCCACCCCGAGGACGCGGTCCGCACGGTATCGGCCTGGCCCGAGCAGGTCTCGGTCGGTCCCTTCACGATTGGCTTCCTGCCTGTGTCGCATTCGATCCCCGAAAGTGCTGCGCTGGTGATCGACACGCCCAAGGGGCGGATTGTGCATACTGGTGACTTCAAGCTGGATGAAAACCCCGTGGTGGGTGAGCCCTTTGATCCCGATCTGTGGGCCGAGGTCGCGAAATCCGGTGTTAAGGCGCTGGTCTGTGACAGCACCAATGTTTTTTCTGGCCATGCGGGTCGTTCGGAATCCGAGGTTGGCCCCGAGATCACCAAACTGGTTGAAAGCGCCGAAGGTATGGTGGTTGCGACCACCTTTGCATCGAACGTTGCACGGGTGAAAACACTGGCCGAAGCGGGCCAGCGCGCCGGGCGTTCGGTTGTGTTGCTGGGTCGTGCTATGCGACGGATGATCGAAGCCGCGACTGAAACTGGAATCCTCACGGATTTTCCCAAGGTTGTCAGTGCCGAAGAGGCCGTGGACATGCCGCGCCAGAACCTGATGCTGATCGTGACCGGCAGCCAGGGCGAACGCCGCGCCGCCAGTGCCCAACTGGCGCGGGGCAAATACCGCGGGCTGGAGCTGAAAGAGGGTGATCTGTTCCTGTTCTCATCCAAAACCATCCCCGGAAATGAGCGCGGCGTGATTTTCATCATGAACCAGCTCAGCGAAAAGGGTGTGGATGTGGTGGATGACAGTTCAGGTCTGTACCACGTGTCCGGCCATGCCAACCGACCGGATCTTGAAAGAGTTCACGCCCTGATCGACCCGCAGATGGTGATCCCGATGCACGGCGAGCATCGGCATTTGCGTGAACACACTAAACTGGCCGAGGCCGGTGGGCGTACGGGCATTCTGGCCGTCAACGGAACGATGGTTGACCTGACAGGCAATGCGCCGCAGGTGGTGGATTATATTGAAACCGGCCGCACCTATCTGGACGGCACCGTCAAGGTCGGGGCTCTGGACGGGATCGTGCGTGACCGTATTCGCATGGCTTTGAACGGGCACGTGACCGTGACGGTCATTCTGGACGAAGAGGACGAGCCGCTGGGTGAGCCGTGGTGCGACACGATGGGTTTGCCTGAAATCGGGACGTCGCGGGCGGCGCTGATTGAAGTGTTGGAAGAGGACCTGAACCAATTCCTGATGCGGGCCGAGGCCAAGACGTTGCGCGACGATGACAAGCTGGAGGAAGCTTTGCGCCGCATCGTGCGCCAGACCGCCAAGTCAGAAATCGGTAAAAAACCCGAGGTGACGACGGTTGTCAGCCGGATGAGGTGACGCCTATTCCGCGTCGGGCATGGGATAACCCTTGAGCTGCAAGAACAGGCTTTGTTCTTCGGTATGCAGGTATAGCGGCACTGTGGCGGGTGGTTCGGGATTTGTAGCCCGGGCCGCTATTTCCGCAAGAACGACCTCGGTAATGAAGGGCAGGTCCAGTTCGCGCGCGCGGTCCAGCGGGACCCATTGCAAATGGGACAGCTCATCCGACGCGCGGCTGAAATCATCCAGATCCCCCTGAATGGCGTTGGCATCGACCAGAAAGAACCGTGCGTCGAAACGGCGTGGGCGCCCCGGAGGGGTCACAGCACGGAACACAAATTGCAGCGCGCTGGCCGATGGGCGGTAACCCAAGTCGGCAAAGCCCTGCCAATCGTCCGGAACTGTGCCGCTCCACCCGCCGGGATCCCCCAGGATCAGCCCTGTTTCTTCCCACAATTCACGAATTGCGGCTGCGGCCAGTGCGTTTTGCAATCCTGGTTCGGACTTTTCGTCCAGCCTGTCGCTGCACAACGCGGGCAGGGGCGTGGCCAAAGGGACCGAGCTGTCCTCGGCATCGACTGCACCGCCGGGAAACACGAACTTATTGGGCATGAATACGGCCTTTGCACCGCGTTGCCCCATCAGGATGGACGGCTCGATCATACGATCTCGCAGAACGATGACCGTTGCCGCGTCCCGTATCGCTGATTTGTCGACTGTCATGTTCTGTGCGAGCCGATGGGCGAGGTCATTGCGCTTTTTCGAATCCGTGCATGCGACGTGCCCATTGGTACGCGACAACCGCCCCCTTCAGCCGAGGCAGCAGGAACAAGGACAGGGCCGTACAACCGATGGCAAAGATCAGGAACATGGTCATCGGTTCCGGGCGAAACTCTACATAAGACACGTGAAGGGCCGGTGCCATCAGGTGTCCGACCAGCAGAATGGTCAGGTACGCCGGACCGTCATCTGCCCGATGGTGAAACAGCTCTTGCCCACAAGAGTCGCAGCTGTCCTTGACCTTCAGATAGCCTTTCAGAACCTTGCCCTCGCCGCATTTGGGGCAGCGACAGCGGAAGCCTTTGACCAAAGCAGGCCAAGTGGGGCGGTCATTCTCAGTCGTGGTGTCGATCGTTTGATCTGTCATTGTAAAACTCGCGCGTTCGTTTGAGCCGGATAATGCGCTTGTTTTGCCCTGAAAAAAAGAGGGGTGCGTCGCTTTGTGGCGTGGGGTGTTGGTAAATGCCTGCAAAGTTTTTTGGATTTTTGCGACGGAAAGCATCCAGCCCTGCGTTTGAACTTATGTGAGCAGCGGCGATGGGGCCGCCAAACAAAGGGAAAACGACATGAAAAGCGCCAAATTCATTCCGGCCATCCTTATCTCGGCTATTGCAATCACAGGTACGTCCGTATTGGCGGCCGGACCAAAGGATCGTGAACCTGCAAGCTTTCAAGAACTGGATGCCAATGGTGACGGTCAACTGACGCAGGAAGAATTGGAGGCCCACCGCACGCAGCGATTCTCGAACGCTGACGCTGACGGCGACGGCAAACTGAGCGTCGAAGAAATGCAGGCCGCTGGCCAAAAACGCGCCAATGACCGCGTGACCAAGATGTTCGAAAAACACGACGCCAATCAGGACGGCTTTCTGAGTGAAGACGAGTTGCCCAAACCGCGCCGCGCTGGCAAGATGTTTGACCGTATCGACGCGGATAACAGCGGAACGATCTCGGAACAGGAATACGCCGATGCGAAAGAGCGGATGGGTCGCAAGCACAAGAAACACGGCAAGGCGGACTCTGACGACAGCTGATGAAGGATGGAGGATCTGACCTCTCCATTACAGGATGTCCGCGGCGCAGAATGTGCCGCGGATACGACAGATGATGCGTTGCTGCGGCAGTTCGCGGGCGGCGACGCGGCGGCTGCCCGTCAGTTGACTGACCGGTTGGGGCCGCGTTGTTTTTCAGTCGCGATGCGAATGCTGGGCAACCGGGCCGAGGCCGAAGACGTAACGCAGGACGCCATGATGCGGCTGTGGCAGATGGCCCCAAAATGGGTGCCGGGGCAGGCCAAGGTGTCCACCTGGCTGTATCGGGTCACGCTGAACCTGTGTGTGGATGTGCAGCGCAAGAAAAGGCCGGACCGTCTGGACGATGTGCCAGAGCCCGAGGATGAAGACCTGAGCGCTACCGAGCGGCTACAAGAAGCGGCGCGTAAGGATGCGCTGCAATCAGCGTTGTCACAATTGCCAGACCGCCAACGGCAAGCGGTGATTTTGCGGCATATCGAAGAACTGCCCAACCCTGAAATCGCCGGGATCATGGGCATTTCGACTGAAGCGGTAGAAAGCCTGACCGCGCGCGGAAAGCGCGCCTTGGCGGCAATACTGGCAGGACGGCAAGATGAACTGGGGTACGAAGATGGCTGAAGATGACATGAAATTGGACCAGTTGTTTGCTCAGGCACGGCAAGACCGGCCGGAACTGCCCGATGATCTGGCGGTTCGCATTCTGACGGACGCCGAAACGGTGCGTCTTGACCGGATGAAACCTGCAGATCCACCGCGTTCTGTCTGGGCGCGGCTGCTGGACGGGATCGGAGGCTGGCAGAGCATGGGTGGTTTGGTCGCGGCCAGTGCCGCAGGGGTTTGGATCGGATTTGCCGCGCCCGACTTTCTACCTGACCCGGCAACGATTATTTTTCCGCAGGACACCAGCTTTGTGGTCGCTGACCTTGGCCTGGACACAACTTTTCTGGAGGACGCCGAATGAGCGATAATGCCAAACCCAAAAGACGGTGGGTGACGGTTCTTTTGACCGTATCGCTGGCGCTGAACCTTTTGGTTGTCGGGGTCGCTTTGGGCACTGTTTACAGGGTCAAAGGCGGGCATCACGTCAAGGGTCCGCCCGGATTTGCCCCAACATTGTACCGGGCGCTGCCCAAAGAAGAACGGAAAGCGTTGCGCGGTGAGTTGTCTGAGCGGCATATCAAGGGGGCGAAGATGCGGTCGCAGGACTTTGCCGCGCTTGAGGCAGCCTTGCGCGGGGAACCGTTCGATCCCGAGGCGGTGCAGGCGCTGCTGCAGCAACAGGCGCAAGCCATGGCCGAATTGCAAAGCGCATTACAGGATAAATGGCTGGACCGCATCACCGCGATGACTGACGCGGAACGTCAGGCTTACGCGGACCGGCTGCAGGAAGTGGTCGAGCGCAAGGCGCATGGGCGCAAGCACAAGGATTGATCGGTTCAGGCTGCGCTCTGCCGGACCCGAACCTGGTTGCGCCCAGCCGACTTGGCAGCATAAAGCGCGGTGTCGGCCGATTTGATCAACCCCTCCAACCGGAGTGGTTGAAGTGATTGCGACAATCCGTTTGGTTGGGCTGCGATTAGTCCAATACTGATCGTGACCGGTATTGGGGCAGGGGCGTCTGGCAGCTCAAAAGGTTTGTCACGGATGCAATCACACAAGCTTCTTGCTAGTTTCAGTGCTTTGGCCTGCGTTGCTTCGGCGAGGCCAATCATGAACTCTTCGCCACCGATTCGTGCGATGAACCCGGCCGAGCCAATCGTTTGTTTCATCCGGGCCGCTGCCTCGGCCAGCACCAGATCCCCGCCGGTGTGGCCGAAGGAGTCGTTGATACACTTGAAGTGATCCAGGTCAGCCAGCATCACCGCAAAACCTTGTTCGGTCCGCGCAGCCTTGTGCATGATCTGATCCATCGCGTGCATCGCATATCGGCGATTGTGCAGGCCGGTTAACGGATCGACCCAGGAATCCTCCAACCCGCGCCTGAGCGACGCGCGCATCTGGTCCAGCCGGGCCTTTCGCACAATCTGGTTTTCCAGGCGCAACAGCGTTTCTTCGGGGCAGAAACTACCCATGCAAATCGCGTCGGCACCCCGATCAAGCGCTTCGGATGCCAATTCGGTATTCTCTTCCTCAAGAACACCAATCAGAACCGTATGCCGCGTAGTGCTTCGCGATTTCAGATCGGCCAGCAGTTTGAGGTCCGACGGGTTTGCACTGACCTCGAACACGATGGCATCAGGGACAGGTCCCGACAGAATACCCCGAAGGTTGGATGTTGTATGAGCGGATAGGTTGTGCGGTGTCTGCTTGAATAGGGCCTTTTTCCACAGAGCGCTGGTGCATGACGATTGTGTCAGAATAGCGACTCGACCGGTTTTCGCAGGCATGATCAGCGCAGCGCTGGGTTCGGCAAATCCGATGGGGTGCGAACTGGTTCCAACCTGCAATTCTTGGGTATCGGCGCGCGCGCGCAACAGGCTGCGAACCCGCGCAAGCAGGAACGTATCTTTGAACGGGTGGGCCAGAACATCGTCCAACCCGTCAGCCAGCGCCTTCAACCGCGCGGCCTTGTCGTTTTGCTGCGCGATCGCAACCACCGGCACATCGGTCAAATCCGGGTCTGCCATGACAAGCTTCTTTACGTCAGCGGCAGTGCCGTCCGGCAAGGTTTGCGAGGTCAGTACCAGGTCGGGCCTGGCACGCCGTAAAAGTCCGGGCAGACCCTGAAGCCGTTCACCCTGAACAACGTGATACCAAGCCGCAGTTAGCTGAACCTTCAGCATGATGCGATTGGTTGAGGCCCCGTCGAGGACAAGGATGGTTCCCTGCACGGACATATCAGTCACCATTGATTGCATGCGTTGCTAAAGTGTTTATGAGTCTGGTTAACAAACCCTTTCCAAGACCTGATCCGGGGCTACTTTATGTCAATAAACGCCCAATCTGCCGAAACGCTGGCGCTCAATGTTCTGGGTTGGCTGGTGGGCAATGAAGAATTGCTGCCAATTTTCCTTGGCTCAACCGGTGCATCGACACAGGACCTGCGCGAAAGAGCAGGCGAACCCGAGTTTCTGGGGTCGGTGCTGGAGTTTCTTATGCTTGACGACTCGTGGGTAATCGCCTTCTGTGACGCGAATTCCGTGCCCTATGACCTGCCTGGACAGGCCCGCGCGGCTTTGTCCGGTGGCGCTGACGTCCACTGGACCTGACCCACAACTTTGCAGGAGCATGCAATGCCTATCGACGCGATCCTGTTCGACAAGGACGGCACCTTGTTTGACTTTGCCAACACCTGGGGGGCTTTCGGGCGCAATGTCGTGTTGCGCCTGGCCGACGGAGACCCTGCACGCGCTTCAGAATTGGGGCGTGTTATCGGCTTTGATCTGGAAAGGGCCACCTATTCCGAGGACAGCATCGTCATCGCCGGTACGGTTGATGAAATCGCCGAAGCCTTGGTTCCGCATCTTCCCGACATGACGCAGGAAGATCTGGTCGATGTCCTGAACACCGAATCGGCGTCGGCTCCGCAGGCGCAGGCCGTGCCATTGGCCCCCTTTTTGGAAGGTTTGAAACAGGCTGGGCTAAAGCTGGGCGTGGCCACAAATGACGGTGAGATGCCAGCGAAACAGCATCTCTCATCGGTCGGGATTCGCGATCATTTTGACTTTGTCGCGGGCTATGACAGCGGCCACGGGTACAAACCAGGGCCCGGGCAGTTGCTTGCCTTTGCGACCCATGTAGGCGTGGCACCTGAACAGGTGGCCATGGTGGGCGACAGTCTGCACGACCTGCAAGCTGGTCGCGCTGCCGGGATGACGACAATTGCCGTTCTCACGGGCATGGCCCCGGCCGAAGCACTGGCGCCCATGGCGGATGTCGTGTTGCCGGATATCGGGCACATTCCCGACTGGCTGGCGAAAAACTGATCACGCTCCAGCCGATTTCGTCGCTTCGGGATAAAAAACCGACAAAGTCTGTCGCAGACAGAGCGGCCAGCCCCCGACCTTCGGGGCTTGCTTGTGATAGAGCAAGCTCCGGAGGATCAGATGGCAGACACAAAAACTCGTAGGCGTCGTGGTGGTGGACGTGCCGGGGCCGCTGAACGCAGAGGTACTGCGGTAATCGACCAGATGCCGTGGAGCCCGCCAATCAACATCGACCGCCCGACTGAACCGTTGGATCAGGACGGGATCGAGGCGATCCATGAAGGGGTCATGCACATCCTCGAAGAGATCGGGATCGAGTTCTACAACGAAGAAGCCAAAGGCATTCTGCGCGAGGCAGGGTGTACGGTCGAGGGCGACAATGTTCGCATGGGCCGGGACTTTGTCATGGAGATGGTGGGCAAAGCCCCTTCAAGCTTTACGATTACTCCGCGGAATACGGACCGCACGATTGAGATCGGCGGAAAGAACATGGTGTTCGGCAACGTATCATCGCCGCCGAATTACTGGGATATGGAGATCGGTACCAAGGTTCCCGGCAATCGAGATATGTGCCGCAACCTGTTGAAATTGACGCAATATTTCAATTGCATTCACTTTGCGGGCGGGTATCCGGTTGAACCCGTTGATATACATGCCAGTGTCCGGCACCTGGATGTGCTTTATGACAAGCTGACCCTGACTGACAAGGCGATGCATGCCTATTGCCTCGGGAAGGAACGGGTCGAAGATGTGATGGAGATGGTCCGCATCGCTGGCGGGCTGAGCCATGAGGAGTTCGAAGCGACGCCTCGGATGTATTCGAACATCAACTCGACCTCACCGCTGAAACACGACCACCCGATGATTGACGGTTGCTTGCGTTTGGCGCGGCGGGGGCAGGCGATTGTTGTGACGCCGTTCACGTTGGCTGGTGCAATGGCTCCGGTAACGATGGCGGGGGCTGTGGCGCAATCGCTGGCCGAAGCCTTGTGCGCAATCGCTCTGTTCCAATACGTGCGTCCGGGGATTCCCTGTGTAATCGGGACGTTCACATCCAATGTGGATATGAAGTCAGGCGCACCTGCCTTTGGTACACCGGAGTATATGCGTTCCACCCAGATGACTGGGCAAATGGCACGGTTCTACAACCTGCCGATGCGGTCGTCGGGGGTGTGTGCCGCAAACGTGCCCGATGGCCAATCAGTTTGGGAGACCTCGAACTCTCTGTGGGCGTCCGTTCAGTCGGGTACCAATATGGTATACCACGCAGCAGGTTGGCTTGAGGGAGGGTTGATCGCCAGCCCCGAGAAATTCATCATGGACTGTGAAATATTACAGCAAATTCAGCGCTATATGCAGCCTGAAATTACCGCGACCGGTCCAGATGAAATCGCGTTGGATGCGATCCGGTCGGTGGGCAATGACGGACATTTCTTTGGTATTCAGCACACTCAGGACCGCTACACCACCGCATTCTATCAACCCTTTCTGAGTGATTGGAAGAACTTCGAGGGGTGGAATGTTGCGGGTGGCATTTGGACGGCGGAGCGGGCCCATCACATGTTCAAAGAGATCATCACCAGCTTTGAACCACCGGCGCTGGATGATGCGATCCGGGATGAGCTTGCCGACTTTGTCGCCCGTCGCAAGGCCGAAGGTGGGGCGCCGACGGATTTCTAGTTCTCTGTCAAAGACTTCCACTGTGATATTTGTTCAGATTGTTGGAATCCAACGTCCTATCTTGGGGGTTTGTTAAGGAATCTCGGGCCAGATTGGAGAAGTAACCAATCTGGGGCATTTTATGCATGGTCTGATCAATCGGGCGGTACAATCCTTCGTATGCGCGACCTACGGGCAGACGTGCTGGTTGCACGTGACCGAGATGGCTGAGCTGGGATTTACCGAGTTCGAGGCCATGCTCGTCTACGATGACGACATGACTGCCCGGGTTTTGGACGCACTGTGCGGCGAACTAATGCGCCCACGTGCCGAAATACTCGAGGACTTGGGAACATATCTGGTGTCTCACCCGAATATGGAGGATCTGCGCCGTCTGCTGCGCTTTGGCGGCGTCACTTATGTAGAGTTCCTGCATTCCCTGGATGACTTGTCCGACCGCGTCCGTTTGGCAGTTTCCGACCTTTGTCTGCCAATGTTGGAGCTTATTGAGGTGAGCCCAACAGAATATCAATTGTATTGTCATCCCGGATTGGCCGGATATTCCAGCGTTATGGTCGGGGTTTTGCGCGCCATGGCCGACGATTACGGTGCCTTGGCCATGTTGTCCCATGACGGGCAAGAGGGCGAGGCCGAAGTCATCTCAGTCGTACTTGTGGAAAGCGCTTTTGCCGAAGGGCGTCATTTCGATCTTGGGGCGCGCAAATCATGATGGATACTGGCGATCTGGGTTCTTTGCTGGAAACACTATGTCCAATGTTCGTTCTGGTGAGCGAAACTGGGCGGATAACACGCGTAGGGCCGACGTTGCAGAAACTTCGCCCGGATCAACCGATGGAGGGGAAAGAATTTCTGGATGTATTCGAGTTGATACGCCCGCGCGCTGTCACAACCCTTTCGGCTCTGATGTCATTGGCTGGCGCAAAACTGCACCTGAAACTCCATGATACGCCACGAACGGTGTTGAAGGGATTGGTTGCGCCACTGCCCAACGGAAAAGGCGCAGTAATTAACCTGTCCTTCGGCATTTCGATTTTGGATGCTGTACGCGATTATGCGCTGACCAGTGCGGACTTTTCTGGCACCGACCTTGCAATCGAACTGCTGTACCTGGTCGAGGCTAAATCGGCCGCGATGGAGGCTTCGCGGTCGCTTAACCTGCGGCTGCAAGGGGCGATGTTGGCCGCCGAAGAACAAGCCTTTACCGATATGCTGACCGGGTTAAAGAACCGTCGGGCCATGGACGTGGTTCTGGGCCATCTGATATCCGGGAATTCGCCTTTCGCCCTGATGCATCTGGATTTGGATTTCTTCAAGTCGGTCAATGATCAATATGGGCACGCAGCGGGGGATCACGTGTTGCAGCAGGCCGCACGGATCATGGTAGAGGAAACCCGCAACGATGACACAGTGGCTCGCATTGGCGGGGATGAGTTCGTTATTATCTTCAAGGGTTTGATGGATGAATCTGTCCTCTCAGCAATTGCGTCACGTCTTATTGACCGGCTGCAAAAACCAATGGTGTTCGAGAAAAACCCCTGTCGGATATCAGCCAGTATCGGGACCGCGTTGTCCACGCAGTTTTCGCCCCCCAAATCTGCGGAAATTCTGAACGCGGCTGATTTGGCGCTGTATGAGGCGAAGAGGAAAGGCAGATCTCGGCATTGCTTATACTCGACACTGGTGGGGCGTCGGCAAGGCGACCCGGCATCCGGGGTTCGTTTGGATTAAAATCGCGCGGACCCGGCTTAGATGCGATCAAGCCTAATCGAACACACGGCTCAGAGTGTTTGCAATATGGCGCTTGATCGGTGGTAGCTCTCCGACAACTGGCATGAGTTGTCCTTTGAACGTGGCTTCAGCCAACTCTTGCGGCAGGTCCTCAAGAACGTGACCGCCGGTGCAGGCAAAATAGGGCAGGCAAATTGCTTGCTCCGACAAACCTGACGCGGCCTCGGAGATGGAAGGGGGTTCTTCGACAAAACCCACACGAATGGACCTGAATGCCAGATTTTTTTCTAACGTGCTGGCGAAAGCAAGGGCAACGGCAGATGGGTTGCGACTGCGACCTGAGCCATGAGCCGCCACAACGAGATCCGTTTCCTGCGCCGTCCACTGGTTTTCCACCAACCTGTCGCGCAGCGCCCCGGCCACAAGTTCTGGTAGGTCAGGGTCGATACCAAGCGGGTCCAGAATGCGTAGATTTCGCCCGGCAAGACGTTTGGGTAGCGCGCTGGTGACAAACCACCCTTTTGCCATGAACAGCGGGTAAATTACCGCGTCATCTGTCAGCTTTGAAACGCGCTCTTCGAATATACCCGGTGCCGCCAGCGTTGCCGACCGCACAGTCACCTTTGCGCACAGTACGTCGACCTCGGCGGCATACTCGGCTAAGACCTGTTCGGCCGGGGTCGGGTCCGACGGTTGGCCATGGGCGACGATAAGGGCGTGGTGCATTCGAATTGTCCTGTTAGCTTTACCGATAGGTGCGTCCCGCCGCGCCAGAGTCAATCCAAACTAAGGAGCCATCAACCTAAAAGTGTCAGCCAGAACCAGACCGTCAGAATCGAGGTCGCCGTTCCAATCAAAACGGATGAGGCTGCCACCCGTTTTGCGTGTCCGTACATGTTGGCAAATATATAAGCGTTGAAGCCGGGCGCCATCGCCGCTGTGAGAACGCCCGAGCGGAACAAATCCTGAGGCAGACCAGCAGAGGTCCCAAACAGCCAAACCAGGGCGGGGTGCAGGATTAATGAAATGCAGCAGACATAGGCAATCGCGCGCAGATCGCCCTCGGGCTTGTATTTGACTAGAACCCCGCCCAGCGCAAACAGGGCGCCGGGCAGGGCGGCACGAGTAATAAGGCCAAGCGCTTCGTCCAAAACTGAAGGTACGCCAATTCCTGAAAGGTTAACGATAAATCCCAGCGCGATACCGAGGATCAGCGCATTGCGGAACATTGCCGACATCACCGACCGGATCATGCGCCTGCCGCCATTCCCCCGGTTTCGGACAACTTCCATCACCGTGATGCCGATGGCATAGCAAAATGGCGCATGGAAGGCGATGATGGCGTAGTTCCCGTCCAAATTCTCGGACCCAAAGGCGCGTTCCGTGATCGGAAGGCCCAGCAAAACCGAGTTCGAGAACAAACAGCAAAAGCCGATGGCGACGCAATCTTCCCACTCGCGGTGAAAGATCAGGCGGGCGCCGAAAAAACCGGCGGTGAAACACAGGGTTGCCGCGGCATAAAAGCTGCCAAGTAGCCGGGGATCGAAACTTGCACTTAGATCCAGATGTGCGATGGCCAGAAACAGCAGGCAGGGAATCGCGAAGCCCTGGGTGAATTTCATCAACCCTTCGACATGGGCTTCTTTGAAATACCCCAGGCGGGTCGCGGCGTATCCGGCACCGATCACAAGAAATACCGGCAGGATAACTTCGATCAGAGTTTGCAGCATCCAGCCGCCCCAGAGTGTTTCGCGGGCTGCAACGGCAGTGCCCTATAAATCCTGATGGATCACCATACCGTCA
The DNA here is from genome assembly GCF_056539405.1 of Ruegeria sp. BB5. Lineage (NCBI taxonomy): Bacteria > Pseudomonadati > Pseudomonadota > Alphaproteobacteria > Rhodobacterales > Roseobacteraceae > Ruegeria > Ruegeria sp. BB5. Next base: position 405,320 of record NZ_JBQFUX010000001.1, read on the forward strand.
TAGGCAGGGGTGATGTGATCGGCGGTTTCGGCGTCAACCGTGACATAGTCGAGGTCGATATGCATGTTGGTCAGAACCGCTCGTTTGGGTTTCAGCTGCTCAATCCATTCCAACGTTTTATCCAGATGGGCGTGTGTGGGATGAGGGCTACGGCGCAGGGCGTCAATGACCAGACAGTCCAGCCCTTCCATCATAGGCCATGCGTCGTCATAAAGTTCGGCGACGTCCGGCAGATACACCAGCTTACCCATCCGAAAACCCAAAGAATCGATCGAGCCATGATTGACCTTGAAGGGGTGAAACGGGATCGAACCGCCGGGGCCGTCGATTTCGAACGGGCCGTCGATGGACTTCAAGTCAAGGATCGGCGGATAGGGAGAGCCTTCGGGTTGGATGAAGGCATACCCAAACCGCCCCAGCAGGGCGTTCTGCGTATCACCGTCGGCCCAGACCGATACTCTCTCGCGCATGTTATAGACGATCATGCGCAGGTCATCGATGCCGTGGACGTGATCGGCATGGGAATGAGTATAAACCACGCCATCCAAACGCCCTGTTCCAGTACTCAGCAATTGGCTGCGCATGTCGGGGGTGGTGTCGATCAGCACCGTGGTCGTGCCATCTGGCCCGTCACGTTCAACCAGCATCGAACAGCGGCGGCGAATATTCTTGGGGTTCTGCGGATCGCAATCCCCCCAATGCCCGCCCAGTCGCGGTACGCCGCCGGACGAGCCGCAGCCAAGGATGGTGCAGCGCAGCTGGGTCATGCAGCCGCCTTGTAGGTTGCGGCCTTGGTGAACAGACGGTCGAAATTGGCCTGCGTCTGGGCCGCGAAATCGGCATAGTCCAACCCGAACACTTCGGCCCCTTTATGGGCGGTGTGGGCGGTATAGGCCGGTTCGTTACGTTTACCGCGATAAGGCGGTGGGGCCAGATAGGGGGCGTCAGTTTCCACCAGAACGCGGTCGACGGGCGCGGCAGCGAAGATATCGCGCAATTCCTGGCTTTTGGGGAAGGCGGCGATGCCGGACATGGACAGGTAGAAACCCAGATCCAGCGCGGCGCGGGCCAGTTCCGCCGAGGATGAGAAACAGTGCATTACGCAGGAATAGGGCGCATTGCGGTGTTCCTCAGCCAGAATGCGCGCCATGTCATCATCAGCTGCGCGGGCGTGGATAATCAGCGGCAGACCGGTGTGCTGGGCGGCCTCGATATGAACGCGCAGCGATTGCTTTTGTACCGAGGCTGAGTCAGCGGTGTAGTGGTAATCCAGACCGGTTTCGCCGATGCCGACAAATTTCGGGTGCCGGGACAGCGCGATCAGTTCGTCGACCGTGGCCATCGGCTCATCCGCGGCGCTCATGGGATGGGTGCCTGCGGCATAGAAGATCGGCGCGTGTGCCTCGGCAATGGCACGAATGGTGGGTTCGTTGCGCAAGCGGGTGCAGATCGTGACCATGCGGGTCACGCCTGCTTCGGCGGCATTGGCGATGATCTGGTCCAGCTGCCCCTCAAAATCGGGGAAGTCCAGATGGCAATGGCTGTCGGTGATCTGGGGGGTGTCGCTCATCTGGTCTGACCGGCGGTTTCCTGTATCTTGAACACCGTATCTAGGACCAGAGCGGCAGGGTCAAGGTTCACCGCCTGACCATGGCGCGCGCGGGCCGTGATTGTCGCCGCAACCTCGGCCCATTGACGGGCCTGATGCGGAGATGGGGACAAACGAGACAGCGTTTCCGCCTCATTCGGCGCAGCCGCGGGTAGTGGCGGCGCACCGGTTGCGCCGGTCAGCGCCAGGCGCGACAGGACGACGTCGATCAGGGTCAGCAGCAGTTCGAACCGCTCTGCCGCACCGCGTTGGGCAGCGGCTTCGGCCAGGGCCAGCGCGCGCTGGCGATCCATGCGCGGCAGAGTGCCGAGAATGGCGATCAGTTCAGCATAGATCTCTAACCCACCCAGATTGATCAACCGCACCGCATCGCCGACCGACCCGGCGGCCAGCGCCGCCAAATGGTCGTTCTGCGCGGGCAGGTCCGCACCCGTTTGCACGAGGGCGGCTTGCATATCCTCAGGTCCAAGTGGAGAAAGGCGCAGGGTTCGACAACGGGATCGGATCGTTGGCAACAGGCGTGACGGCTGGTGCGAAACCAACAGTAATGTCGTGCGCGCAGGTGGCTCTTCGAGCATTTTCAGCAGGGCGTTAGCCGCGCTGACATTCATCTCATCCACTGAATCGACGACTACGACACGCCGCCCGCCATCGGCCGAGGACAGTCCGAAGAATTTCCCCAGCTTGCGAATATCATCAACGACGATTTCGTTCCGCAACCGCCCCTGATCATTCACGGATCGGGTGATGGCGGCCAGCCCCGGCTCGGCCCCGGCCAGTATGCGGTGTGCGACCGGATGTTCGGGATCAATCGCAAGGGTTTCAGGTGGCGGAGGGGCACCGAACAGCCCATCCTCTTCCACCGGCGGCGTTGCCAGCAAAAACCGTGCAATCCGCCAAGTCAGGGTTGCCTTGCCCACCCCGCGCGGGCCAGTCAAAAGCCAGCCGTGGTGCAGCCGGTCCGAGGTGTAGGCGCTCAGAAATGCCTGTTCAGCCGCGGCTTGCCCAAACAGTTGCTGGGTTTCGCGCGGGTGCGGGGCACCGGGGGCCTGATCCGGGGTTGGGGTATCGTCGCTCATCTATCGTCAGTCACAAAGCTTGCAGAACGATATCTGTCACATCCTGTGCAACGCTGTCCATGTCGCGGTTGCCGTCAATCACGCGAAAGCGGTCCGGAAACTCATCGGCCAGCGCCAGAAATCCGGCGCGCATCTTTTGCTGCAGATCGATGCCGAAATCTTCGAACCGTTCTTCTGTGCCCTGTCGCCCCTTGGCGCGGGCCAGACCGGTTTGTGGGTCCATGTCGATCAGCAGTGTCAGATCGGGTTCGCGCCCAATCACCAAGCTGTGCAATTGATCAACCACCCCGCGCAAATCGCCGCGCGACAGGCCCTGGTACATGCGAGTACTATCGGCAAATCGGTCACAGATAACCACTTTGCCAGCGGCAAGAGCGGGCTCGATTGTGCGTTCCAAATGATCCCGCCGCGCGGCAGTGAACAACAGCAATTCCGTTTCGGCCGACCAGCGGTCGGGGTCGCCTTCCAAAACCAGGCGGCGGATCTCTTCGGCCCCGACCGAGCCACCGGGTTCGCGCGTCAGCACGACCTCATGACCAAGATCGCGCAAACGCTCGGCCAGCATGCGTGCCTGCGATGATTTGCCTGATCCATCAATGCCTTCGAAGGTCAGAAACAACCCGGACTTTGTCACAATGCGTCCAGTGGATTGCCGATCACATCGGTCAGAAAGATACCGCCCACGGTCATCATACGCACCACGAAGCCTCCGGCCGGGACGCTTTCAGACGCCACCAATGGGCGGCGGATTTCCGGCAATCCTTCCGGTTTGATAACCAGCTCAGCCATTTGTTGGCCCTTTTCAATTGGCGCGTTGACCGGCCCGTCATAGACAACCTCGGCCTCAATATTCTTGTCACCCAGAACTGGGAACAGCAGCGACAAGTCCTCTTCCGGGACCAGACCCACGGTCTTTTGCGCGCCCATCCAGATCTTGGCCTCGGCTATTGGCGTGTCCGCGTTGGCAACTGTCCTCTCGACAAAATTTCGAAACGACCAGTTAACCACGGCCTCAGCCTCCTCTGCCCGTTTGCTGGTGCTGTCGAGACCTGAGAGTACAAAAATCACCCGACGGTCACCCTGTTTGGCCGACCCGACAAGGCCATACCCGGCCTCTTGCGTGTGGCCGGTCTTCAGACCGTCGGCACCGATCCCCAGCTTGAGCAGCGGGTTGCGGTTGCGTTTGTTCGACGGCGCGCGGCCATCGAATTCAAACTCTTCCTCGGCGAACAGGGGGTAGTATTCCGGGAAATCCGAAATCAGATGATTTGCCAACACAGCCAGGTCATGGGTGGACATCATATGACCGGCAGCGGGCCAGCCGTTCGAGTTGGCAAAGTTGGAATTGTTCATGCCCATTTGCTGCGCACGTTGCGTCATGTATCGGGCAAACCCAGCCTCGGTTCCGTCAGGGCTGAGCGCCTCGGCGATCACCACGCAAGCGTCGTTGCCCGACAGTACGATAATGCCGCGCAACAGGTCCTCGACCCTAACGCGGTCCTGCGTGTTCAAGAACATGGTTGAGCCGCCATAGCTCATGGCGTGTTCCGAAACCGGCAGTGTTTCATCCAATGTCAGGCGGCCATCGCGCAGTGCCTCGAACGCCACGTAAAGCGTCATAAGCTTGGACATAGAGGCAGGCGGTAGGGGCAGATCGGCCTCTTTGGACAGTAGAACCGTACCTGTGGTCTGATCTACCACATATGCCGCGCGGGCTGTTGTATCAAAGGCTTGGGCGGGCAGGGCAAACACAGCCAGCCCAAGGGTCAAAACGGATGATCGCAGTGAGGACAGCACGAGGGGCCTCCTTTGTTTCAATTCTTGACAGAGAACGCGTCGGAAAACCCAAGGTCTCTGACGTCGCTTTGCAATGCGTTGCGTTCCGAGCGGGTTTTTGCCGGGCCAACCAGCACGCGCCAGACCGTTTTGTCGTCGGTCTTCAGCTCGCGAACGTTGGCAGTCATTCCGTTCCGCTCAATTTTTTGCGCCGCGCTCTTGGCATTGGCTTCGACATTGAAGGTTCCAACCTGAACAAACGGCTTGGTCAGAGATCGTGGTGCTGGATCCTGAGCCACCGGAGCAGGCGCGCTTACCGGGGTGGGGTCGGCCGCTTCAATCGCGGCTGCAGCACCTGCAACGGGGTCAAGCGGCGTTTCAGTGATCTCGTTAGGATCTTTCTTTTGCCACCACTTCCGTTTAGCCGGTTTGTCCTCGGGAGGGGTGACTTCGGGGTCAGACAGAGAGGGGGCCGCGGTGGGCTGAGTTGCGGTTTCTACCACTTCTCCCACCGCATCAGCGGTTGCCTCAGCTGCGGTGTCGCTTGTTGCCGCCGCGGTAGCTCCGGCTGCGCCCGCTGCGGCAACCGGTTCCTTCTTTTGCCACCACTTCCGTTTGGCTGGCTTTTCCTCGGGCGAGGTGACTTCGGGGTCAGATTGAGTAGGTGACGCTGTTGCCTGAGCTGCGGTTTCAACCACGTCTTCCGCGGCATCGGCGGTTGCTTCAGCTGCGGCGTCGCCTGTTGCCGCTGCAGCGGCTCCGGCTGCACCTGCTGCGGCAACCGTTTCCTTCTTTTGCCACCATTTCCGCTTTGTGGGTTTTTCGGCATCTGCCGTAGCCGTTTCTATGGCTGCGTCTTTTGATTTTGCTTCATCGGTGACCGATCTATTCTCGGTTGTCGCGGTTTCTTCGGGCTTGGGTTCTTCTTTTTCTACGGGTTTGCGCCGCAGGGCAGTAACCTGAACCTTGGTCGGCGCACCCGCAAGGATACCCAGCTTGCCAGCGGCCGCAGAGGACAGTTGTAAAGCCGGGCCGGGCAGGTTTCTTTCCCGCCGGAACAAGGCGCCATTCACAGATTTGTTGTTTTTCGGATTCTTGATGACAACGCGTTCGGGTTGGGTCACATCCGGGTGGGCAACCCAGATACCGCCCAAGGACGGACGCCCATCCCACAGCGCGGCCTCGGTCACATTGAAGGCCTCTGGCGCTTCGACCGTTGCGCCTGATTTGTCTGAATGACCGGGAAACAGTTCGACGGTACCGCTGGTCTGGGTGCCGTCACTTGGTGCGTCCGACAATGCTTCCTCGGTCGACAGTGTCTCGTCACACCCCGCCAGAATTGCCAATGTCACGGCCAGCACCGCCCACGATCGCGGTTTTACGCGTGTCTCAGTCGCTCGCTTCATTTTGTCATCCCTTGCCTGAAGGGGTCTCGTTTCCTGAACCCCGCCGCCAATTGCCGGTTCTGTCTTGCCGGTCTGTTACGGTCTTTCCTGCAAAGCATAACGTGGGTGAGGTGTCATGGAAAGACCACTGCACATCCTTAGGCGAGAATTCCCTATTTGCTCTTGCCACCGATTTCAGTTGGCCTTAGACCCAGCCCCACGCGGGGAGGTGGCAGAGTGGTCGAATGCGGCGGTCTTGAAAACCGTTGGGCGTGAGAGCGTCCCCAGGGTTCGAATCCCTGTCTCCCCGCCACTCATACCTGTCTCTCTTCAGTTGTATTTTCTGATCCTGAATTGTTCCGCAGTTCCCGCGAGTTGGCGCATGCGCTTTCAATCAGAGACGGAGCAAACCGTACACTCTGAGTAGAATTCAGGCCTCAGTCTCAGTGCCACATTTTGTCGGGGTCGCTTTGAGCTGGATTTCCCTGATAACCCGCAATTTACAGGGAAATTCCGCAAAACGGGACTGAGTTCCGTCATTTCTCCTATCGGTACTGTATGTTTTTCAGAGGTTTATGTTGCCAATTCCCTAAAAGGTGGAACAGGGAATTTTCTCGTGGGAACAGGGAATTGTGACTACGGATCAGGGAGGGAAGATCCTGTATCAGGGACGACGGATCTGGGGATGTCAGAAGCCGAACAGGCGCTCCGGTCTTGTCAGAAGAACTTTGGTTGAGCGGGGCAGGGGTGTTGCGTAGCTTTTGCCCATGACCAGACCTGCCTCCTTCAAATACTTTAAAACCAGTCCTGAGATCATCCGCCTTGCGGTGATGCTGTACATCCGTTTCCCGCTCTCGCTTCGGAATGTCGAAGATCTGTTGCATGAGCGAGGCATCGACGTGAGCCACGAAACTGTCCGATATTGGTGGAACAGGTTTGGTCCGGTGTTTGCTTCTGAGACCGGAAGAAAGCGTATTCAGCAATTTAGAACATACTCCAAATGGAAGTGGCATGTGGACGAGGTCTTTGTGAAGGTAAATGGCAAGAGGCATTATCTTTGGCGGGCCGTTGATCACGAAGGTGAGGTGCTGGAAGCCGTTGTCACGAAACGGCGAAACAAAGCTGCAGCACTGAAATTCCTCAATAAATTGATGAAGCGGCATGGTTGCGCCGAAGAGATCGTTACCGACCATTTTGCATCCTATGAGGCTGCGCTCAGACAATTGGGTGCACTCGAAAAACAAAGGACGGGAAGGTGGCTCAATAACTGCGTCGAGAATTCACACCTTCCTTTCCGACGACGCGAACGCGCGATGCAACGGTTCAGGCGCATGCGAAGTCTACAGAAATTCGCCTCCGTCCATTCCTCCGTATACAACCACTTCAACCAGGAAAGATCGCTCGCAAGCCGAGATACCTTCAAGCTGACCCGCGCCGCCGCTCTTAGCGAGTGGCGTCAACTTTGTTCCGGATAGGTTCGCGGTTTCCGAGGCAAACTGAGACTAGTTCGAATTAGTCTGACAGCACCAACTGCTGCAATCTGACCTAAAGCAGACACTGGTCTAAACTTCAGGCTGTGTATGGACTTCTTTCTTCTCTGACAGAGTTAATGCATTGTGCATGAGCATGTTTCGAGGATTGCATGAAGATAGACGAATACGATTTTGTCATTGTTGGCGCCGGTTCGGCCGGCTGTGTCGTTGCCGAAGGATTGAGTCGCGATCCGTCAGTTTCTGTCTTACTTCTCGAAGCCGGGCCAATTGACCGTAACGTCATGATACAAATTCCCGCCGGAGTTTATCGGGCCTTCCGAAACAAACGGATCAATTGGAATTACGTATCGGAACCCGAAGCCGGGTTGAATGGCCGCCGGATACCAACCCCGCGAGGGCGAGTTGTGGGAGGGTCTTCTTCGATCAATTCAATGGTCTATATGCGTGGTCATCCAGACGATTTTAACCGCTGGGAGCGCGATCATGGACTTGCGGGTTGGGGGTATGCCGACTGCCTTCCTTATTTCAAGGCAGCCGAAAGCTATGATCAAGGAGCCAATGATTGGCGAGGAAACTCGGGCCTTCTAAAAGTAACACGCACAGATAACACTGACCCACTATTCGACGTTTTTCTTGAGGCTGGCGCACAAGCCGGACAGGGAGCAAGTGATGATCTGAACGGTCAGCATCCTGAGGGCGTGGCGCGCTATGACGCTACGAAAAGCCGCAATCGCAGGTGCAGCGCCGCAACAGCTTACCTGACCCCGGCATTACGGCGCCCGAACCTCAAAATGCAAACTGGAGCCCATGTCGAAAAACTGGAAATTCGCCGTCACCGCGTTGAGGGTGTGACGTTCCAGCTGGCTGGGGAGCATAAGACTGTAAGGGCGAAACGAGAAGTTGTCTTGTGTGGCGGAGCGATCAACTCGCCTCAATTGCTCATGTTGTCCGGTATAGGTCCGGCGGATCATTTGCGTGATTGCGGCATCCAAGTTCTTGCTGATTTGCCTGGCGTTGGCCAAAATCTTCGGGATCATGCCAAGATAAAGCTGCAGTTTGCCTGCCGCAAACGGCTTGCATTTCACCGCATCGGCAATCCTTTGGTCAGGGCGACCGCAGGGGTGCAATGGGCCCTGACCGGCCAGGGCATCGCTACGTCCAACATATGGGAAGCGGGTGGCCTCATACGCAGCAATGATGATGTTTCCCATCCCAATCTTCAGTACCATTTCGGCCCCTTGGGATTTACGGTTCAAGGGGATCGTATCACGATCAATCAGGCGTTCTCAGTCAACGTAGATCATGCAAGACCACGAACGAAAGGCTACATCGAACTTAACCGCACCACGCCTCGGGGACCACCAAGGTTGCATTTCAATTATCTTGCCGACCCCGACGACCTGCGCGAAATGGGAGAAGGTGTGCTCCGCGCGCGAGAGCTTGTGGCGCAACCGGCCTTTGACGAATTTCGCGGCGCGGAAATGACTCCGGGTGCCGATTGTCGAACAAGTGAGGATATCGAGGCCATGCTGCGCGAGAGAGTGGAAACCGCTTTTCATCCGTCGTGCACCTGTCGGATGGGCTATGATGGACTGGCGGTGGTTGATAACAAATTTCGTGTGCACGGAATTGAAGCCTTGCGCGTAGTGGATGCTTCGGTTTTGCCAGAGATTACAAGCGCCAATCTCAATGCACCTACGATGATGATCGCGGCCAGGGCTGTGGATTTCATGCGGAGTGCACCACAGTTGAAACCGATGCACGAAGAGGCGGTCCGCACAGGTAAGGAGCGCGCGCGATACAATTCTGTTGAATGTTGACTCAGGCTTTCTGGTCGCTGACAGCACACTGGGCATCTAAGCTGACTTTTGCGTCAACTGTAGCGAATTTACGCTTCGTCCCCCAAACTGTGAGTTCGGACAGCACCATAGCGCGCAATCGCAGCGAAAGACCGGTAACCGGATTGCGGCTGCAGCATCGTGAGGGTGGGACGAAGGTCCGGAAAGGGCCGTGAGACTCAGTTGGGGCGGGCAGCAGCGCTGCCTGCCCTGGAACAATACCTGTCCTCTCATGCCGAGGCTGTCTTGGGGCCATCTGCCTTCAACAGCCGTGCAAAGATCATCACATGCGTGACCAAAAGTACCGGCACAAAGAATGTTGGAATGAACCAAGTGGGGCCAAAGTAGTTAATTGCCTCGGCCTGGCGCAAGGCGTTCACCAGATCGACAGTACCAAGGATGTTGAAACCCCACACCAACGGAAGGGCAACCACTGATCTCCATCGCAAAGCGATAAGCGCGGCGATTGCCAGAAACGCCGAGAGTAGATCGCCATAGCTGGCGCTGGTTGCGAACACCTCGGGCAAACCTCCGTTGTTGAGATTTGGTACCATGAAGCTCATTCCGATGTGTCGGAAAGCATGCGGCAACAGCAGCATTGAGAGCGCCGCAGCCACCGACAGCCGTGCAAGCCAAGGTGCAACGTACCATGCCGCGATCAGAGCAAAGACAAAGAGACTCATCGCGAATTGAAGAAGGAATATCACTGTGGGGGTCATCTGATCGATCCTTTCGATATGCGCCTGTTTACGTGAATAGGGGGTGGGCAGACCTTCATGCTCGAGCCGCAGTTTGCGATACGCTCGCCTCGGCCCGGATTGTCCCCAGTGAAGCGGCTGGAGTAATCTCTTGGGCTTTTCCAGTGGCGACATCGTAAAGCAAGGCCGAGACGGTGATCGCGTCCGGTACCTCCGGTGCTGCCGCTAGACGCTTGATGTCTGCCGAAAGGTCGCTTTCCTGATCCGTGATTGCGTATTCGGATACGTTAATCCCAAGCTTTTTTAACAGCGCGTCCTGAAGGTCCGGATTGGACAGCCGCTCGGCTCCACATTGTGTGTGCTGCATCAGGATGACGTTGAACCCCTGTTCGCGGCCCTCCGTCATAGCGCTCACCAGAAAGGCGAGGGTGGCGATTTCTTCGATTGCGGCGCGCGTAACCCGTCCGCCATTGTTTCGGATCACAACCGCGTCGCCAAGCTCCAGTCCGAGGATGTGCGCGGGATCGACCCGGGCATCACCGCAGGTCAGAACAACCGTTCGCAACTTTGGCAGGATCGGCAGGTCAGCACTGTCAAAGCCCGCAGAGAATTCCTGGTTTCGAGTGATAAGTTCGTCCTGAATGTTCATTTAGAGGTCCTTTCGTCTTGGGAGACAATCCTTCGTCGTTTGCGGTCTCAGGCAACACGCTTCGGTTCGGTTTGTACGTCCTTGGGTTGGTGCTTTTCTGTCCAGGCCGCATTGTCCTGACAGTACGAAGCGGATGAGAGCTGCACGTAGTCTCGCTGCTTCTGAGCGTGATCAAGATCGAACGGGCGCGTCGTGAGAATCTTCAGGAAAATGCCGATCGCGCCAATGCTGCCGGACAGGCTGCGCACCAGGTCGGGTTGTTCAGCAACCTTGCGTCGTACAATGCTTTCGAAGGCTTCTGGTTCGTGCCCGCTGACTTGGAACACGTCTTCGGTTGGGGCATTCACCGCGAAGGCGCCTCGCCTGTACTCTTCTGAATAGATTGCAAGCTGGGTGACTGCCGCTTCCGAATAGTTTGCAGGGCGAAGGGCTTTCAGCGCTTTGATCATCATTCGTTCGGAAATATCGACATAGCGTACCCGCCGCCCCAGCGCGCGGCCCATTGCTTCGGCGATCTCGTTGGGCGACAGCAGCGTTGGACCCGTGGGACGATAAGTCTTGCCTGCATGGTGTGCCGGATCCGTCAAGGCACCGACAACCACGCGGGCAATGTCTTCGTTTGAGGGGGCGGCATTCTTCTTCACGTCGCCGTCGCCGAGCGGCATCGTGAACGTCCCAAGATGGGCCGCCATGCCCAGTACCATCAGGTAGTTTTCGGCAAACCAGCCGACATTCACCGTGGTCACAGACATCTCGGGACGCATGCCGATCAGGATATCGCCCAGGTATACTTCACGTGTAAACAGTGATGGGTGATCTACGCTCGAAAGCCATTGGCTAAGTGTAACGACGTGTTCGACCTTTGCTTCGTAAGTCGCAGCGGTGAAGACCGCACTGAAGTGCAGCCCATTGGGTGCTGTCGGAGCGCATTGATACGCCCGCTGCACGCCTTTCATCGCCGAGCGCATGTCGCTCAGGGAATACTGGTCACCCACGAATAGTTCAGCGCCCGCGCGTTCGAGAATATCAGAGCGATGATCCCTCTGCCGTATGAAAGCGCGGACAGGATAGGCTTTGGCTCTGAGTTGAAGCGCGACTTGCAGCCCGGTCTTGCCGCTTGCGCTGGTGACGAGGATCTTAGGCTTGGCAGGCACGGGCACACTCCTTTAGATGATGCTTGCAATCTATAATTTAGATGATACATGTAATCTTAATTGTCAACCCCGCCTAGGAGCGCGAAAATGCCGAGAATGTCGGAAGCGGAAAAAAAGCGCAGTCACAACAGGATACTGGATGCTGCAGCGCAGTTGTTCCGCGAACGCGGGGTCGAAGCGACAAGCGTCGCTGACGTCATGAAGGCAGCCGGAATGACACATGGTGGTTTCTACCGGCACTTTGAGTCGAAAGAGGATTTGATCGCGACAGCCTTCCGGCACGCGATCGACGATGTTGTTTCAGGCATGGAACGCGAGGAATCCAGCGAAGGGCGAGGGAAGGAACGTCAGGACTACATAGCCAAGTACCTGTCCCAAGCTCATGTTCAAGACAGTCGGCATGGATGCCCGTTGGCGGCGATGGGAACCGAGCTTGCCCGCACCAAGGGCGCATCTCGGCACGCGGGCGCTCAAGCTTCGGATCGCATGGCGGCCCTTTTGCGGGACACGCCGGAAACCGGCTCGGACCAGGGCCTGGCTGCGATGGCACTCCTGATGGGTACGATCACTCTGGCTCGTTTGGCAGGAACTGAAGACGAGGCGGACCGAGCTCTGGAGGCCGGGCGCACTGCCATAGTTTTGCTGCAGGATCATTGGCCGAAAGGCAGGTCTTAAACTGCGGCAGGGTATTCCGCGAGATTGGCGGCTATGTTGTGCGTTGTGTGAATTCGTTCTGTCGTCGATCATGCAGCCGCAGCGAATGGCAGCTTCGACGGGCCGCACAGCCGCAATCAGAACCTGTGGTCAAGGTCGGCTCTGGGCCGACGTCGGCTGGCGTAATGCTGCAGGTCTGCCAATGACTGCGAAGGAGCCCAAAGGAAGGTCTTGTCAGACTAACTTCGCTTGGGCGGGGCAGGGCGGTTGCCTAGCTTTTGCCAATGACCAGACCCGCCTCTTTCAAATACTTCAAAACCAGTCCCGAGGTCATCCGCCTTGCAGTGATGCTGTACATCCGTTTCCCGCTCTCGCTTCGGAATGTCGAAGATCTGTTGCACGAGCGAGGCATCGACGTGAGGCACGAAACTGTCCGGCATTGGTGGAACAGGTTTGGCCCAATGTTTGCTGCTGAGATCAGTCGGAAGCGTGTTCAGCAACTGCGCGCGTTCTCCAAATGGAAGTGGCACGTGGACGAGGTTTTCGTGAAGGTGAATGGCAAGAGACACTACCTCTGGCGGACTGTCGATCATGAGGGCGAAGTGCTGGAAGCAATCGTCACCAAACGCCGAAACAAGCAAGCTGCATTGAATTTCCTCAGGAAATTGATGAAGCGGCACGGTTAAGCTGAAGAAGTAGTCACCGATCGCTTCGCGTCGTATCTGGCTGCTCTCAGAGAGCTCGGAGCTACCGAAAAACAGCAGACGGGAAGGTGGCTCAATAACCGCGTCGAGAATTCACACCTTCCTTTCCGACGACGCGAACGCGCCATGCAACGGTTCAGGCGCATGCGAAGTCTACAGAAATTCGCCTCCGTCCATTCCTCCGTCTACAACCACTTCAACCAGCAAAGATCGCTGACCAGCCGAGACACCTTCAAGCTGACCCGCGCCGCCACTCTTAGCGAGTGACGTCAACTTTGTTCCGGATAGGTTCGCGGTTTCCACGGCAAACTGAGACTGGTTCGAATTCGTCTGACAGCACCGCCATATTAAAGGCGAAATCGACCACCTTCTGACTGCCTTTTGAACCGGTCTGTGTGCCGACTTTTCACAATACAATTAAAAATTTCTGGCTTTGGTAACCTCCGGCCAACAGTCACCAAGTAATTCGTATCGGTGACATCGCCCAGACCATCGAGGCCTCTTTATCTGTTCGGTTGCGAAAGCGGTGTGCGATCATCGAGGGGTAGGAAAAACTGTCGCCTTCACGAAGGACAATGATTTCATCGCCAAGGCGCAGCTCGACTTCACCGCTCAGGACGATAGCATGTTGTTCGCCTTCAAATGAATAACCTTCCAGGGGTTCCGGTGGCGTGCCTGCCCCTGGGCGAAAGCGAGACAGTATCAGGTAGCATTGGCCAGACAAGGTGCTGGAAAGTAACTCGTCCTCAAAACCTAATTCATCAGTTGAGCGCGTGTACATCGCGGACAGCGCCCTACGGTTTTCGCGTCGCACGACGTGCTTTCGCTCAAGAGGCCCGTTGCCTTCCTGTTTGGGAAAGAACCAATTGGGTTCAACTGCAAGCGCATCGCTGATTTCGCCAAGCAGGTCGTTCGACACCTTGGCCGCCCCAAGTTCAATTCGGCTGAGATAGGCTTTGGAGCACGACACCACCTCGGACAGGTGTTGTAGGGTCAATCCACGCGCTTTGCGCACTTCGCGAATTTCACTGCCGAGCCTTTGGGCGTCGGTCTGAGACACGTCACTTTTCATGACTTCAGAATAAATGATTTTAGTTGACTTTTCGAGCTCAAATCAACTTAGTTGAAAAGAAGGGGAAAAATCAACTGATTTTCCATCGGCTGGGAGAAAGTTATGCGCTTTGATTTGATTGCCAATTTTAGCCCCGGTGAGACGATTCCATGGACGCGCACGCTGGAGATGATCCTCGAACAGTGTTCGCTGGCCGAGCAGGCAGGGTTCACAACCGCATGGTTCACCGAGCATCACTTTGCCCATAACGGTTATATGAATGCGCCGCCCAACCCGATCCAGATGGGGACCCACGTTGCCGCGCATTGCAAGACGCTGCGGGTTGGAACAGCGCCCATCATTTTGCCTGACTGGCATCCTTTGCGCGTGGCTGAAGATGCCGCGATGCTGGATAATATGACGCTCGGCCGTTTTGATTTCGGCGTCGCCAAGGGCATCAATGAACGCTCAACCCTCCAGTTCAATAAAGATGCGGACCGGCGCGACAATGCCAAGGTTATGCGGCTGTATCAGGAGAGCCTTGAGATTATCCTGAAAGCCTGGACCAACGAAGCGTTCACCCATCATGGTGAGTTCTATCAATTCCCTGTTCCCGGCTGGAAAGAGAGCAACCGGTTCTTTGACCCTCTGGATCCGCGTTATCACGATGAAGATGGCGAATACAAAGCGATGTATGTGCATCCGCGCCCCTATTCCAACCCTCACCCTCCGGTCTGGCTGATGTCAAATGCACCGCCCACATTCAAACTGGCCGGGGAACGCGGTTGGGGCGTGATCTCGATGGCGGCTGGCCCCAAGGTGACGCTGGCCTGTTGGGAGCCCTACCGCCAGGCCCTGTCGCAACGCGAAGGGCGCGAGGTAAGTCTTGGCGAGGGCGTTGGTGTCTGCACAGCGTTTTATGTCGGTGAAAGCATGGAAGAAGCGGTGAACACAATCCGTGGTCCGATCAATGCCTATTACGAATTTCTCGGCGGGTCGCGTCCCAAGGGGGAATGGACCAAGCACGGCTATCTGGATGTCGGCGAAGAGATGACCCCCGAAGATGAGGACATGGACTGGTTTGATTTCCTCAACAAACGCGGGATCATTGTGGTGGGTGATGCCGAATATGTTGCGGATCGTTTTGCAGAACGGCAGGAAACCATCGGCCTCGATCACCTCATGCTGATGCAGCAATATACCGGCGTACCCTACGAGAAAATTCTGGCCAGCTGGCATCGTCTGTTTGAGCATGTCGTTCCCAGGTTCGGCACGCAGTCCATCGCGCAAAAAAGGATGCTGGAACATGCTTGAGATTTGGGGGCGACCCTATTCGTCGAACGTCATTCCGGTGATCTGGACAGCGAATGAACTGGGGTTGGACTACGCGCTGCAACTTGCCGGGGGCAGCTTTGGCAAGCTCGACACCGAGATGTATGCGCAGATCAATCCCAACAAGATGATCCCGGCGATCCGCGACGGGGATTTTGCGCTGTGGGAAAGCCTTGCCATCGTACGCTACCTCTGTGATCGATACGGGGCAGGAACGCTGAGCCCATCCGATATTCAGACCCGCGCGATTGCGGATCAATGGATGGAATGGTCGGCAAGCCGCGCCTTTGGATCGGTGATCTATCTGTTCTTCGCAACGGTGCGCACGCAACCGGGCAAGCGTGACCCCGAAAAGATCGCCAAGCTGCGCGATGAGGCGCACGAGGCCCTGACCCTTCTGGACCGGCACCTTGCGGAGCGCACCTATGTCTGCGGTGACAGCTTCACCATGGCAGATATTCCCTTGGGATGTGTGGCCTATCGTTATTTTAACGTCGAGGTCGACCGCCCGTCCTTGCAGAATGTCGAGGCCTGGTATCAGCGGCTGGCGGAACGCCCCGCCTATCAGGATCACGTCATGCGCCCGTTCGGGACCAACCCCGATGAATGGGCTGCCTTAGAAAAAGCCTGTGCCAGCGAAGGGGTGTTATGATGGACCTCCGAGAATATCGCCGCGCACTTGGCGCCTTTCCGACGGGTGTTACCATTGTAGCCACCTATGACGCGGACAGAGAACCGTGGGGTCTGACCGCCAACTCATTCACTTCGGTCTCATTGCAGCCGCCGGTGATCTCGGTCTGTGTTGCAAAGTCAGGCCGGGTCTTCCCAACGCTGTCGCAATCGGATCATTTTGCGGTCAATATCCTGTCGGCCGAGCAGAAAGACCTTGCTATGCACTTTGCGAGCGATGTCGAAAACCGATTTACCGACACCGATTGGATCCCCGGAACCGCGACCCCCTTGATCCCCGGTGCCTCGACGCAATTGGAGTGTACGGTTCACAGCAGGGTCGACGCAGACGATCACGAGATCCTCTTGGGCCGCGTCATCAACTACGCCCACGCGCCCGCTCCGCCCCTTGTCTTTTGCCGCGGCGCGTTCTTCTCCGCGCCCCAGCCCGAGGCTTCATCATGAGCGATCATCTGACCTTTCACACACGCTTCGGCCCTGATGAATTCGACGCTCAATATAATCTAAGGGCAGGGCGACCGGACTATGAAGTGACCGTCATTCCCGGTTGGAGCAGCGATAGCGAGACAGCGCGCGCTACCTGCGATTGCAGCCTGGACTTCCGCTATGGGGAAGGCGAGAAGCAAAGGTTGGATGTCTTCCGCTGCTTGGACGCGGCTGCGCCGACATTGGTCTATTTCCACGGCGGCTATTGGCAGCGTGGTGACAAATCGATTTACAGTTTCATAGCGCCACCCTTTGTTGCCGCGGGGTTCAATGTTGTTGTCGTCGGCTACGATCTTTGCCCATCCGTGACCATTACGCGTATTTCAGAAGAAGCGCGTGAGGCCATGGCCTATATCTGGCGCAACGCGCGCGATCTGGGCATCAATCCAGACCGCATCACCGTGATGGGTCATTCCGCTGGCGGACATATCACCCAGATGATGATGGCAACAGATTGGCCTGCGTTTGGTGATGATCTTCCCGCGGACCTGATAAAATCCGGTATCCCGGTGTCACCGCTCAGCTATCTCGAACCGGTCCGTCTGACCGAAGCGCTGAATGCGGGCATCCGCATGGATCCAACAGAAGCCGAGGCTGAAAGCCCGATGACCAGCCACCCCCCGGTCACCAATGCGCCTCAACTGGTTGTGGTCGGCGGTGCGGAAACCGAGGAATTCCACCGACAGGCACGCATGTATGTCGAAAAATACGAAACAGCAGATCGCAAAGTGGGTCTCTATTTCGTGCCGGGCGTGGATCACTTTGACGAACTGAATGTGCTTGTCGACCCGGCAAGCCTCTTCTTCAAACACACTTGCGACATGCTTCAAGGAAAAGGACTGCAATCATGACCGCTTTGACCCGTGACCTTGTCGACTCGGTCGGCGACGCTTTTAACGCGAACGACATTGACGCTGTGATGAAGCATTTTGCAGACGACGCGACATTTGACCATGCTGTTGGCCCCGAAGAACATGGCATACGTCTGGAAGGTGCCGAGGCCATTCGCAGCGCCTTTTCATCCCTGTTTGAAAAGGTTGCGAACGTGCATTGGGAAACACTTGACTGCACCATTTCTGGAAACAAAGCCTGTTGTGAATATCGCCGCACGGCCACGCACAAGGATGGCACCAAGGAAGAGTTTCTAAGCGTCGACATCTTGACCTACCGCGATGGGCTGATCGTTCACAAAGACACGTATTATAAGCAACGCACAAGCTGATCCGACAGTCTCGGACGCAGCCAGAAACAAAGTCGTTTTACCGAACCTTTCCCAGTTTGGTGCCGCTGGGGTTGCTGGCCCGAGCGGCTGTGACTTCTAAAGCCAGGTTTTATTTCCAGATTGGGGTTAAGCGCTTTGGGCGTAGAAATTCAGGTGTTGAAATCCCGATCTTTGAACGTCATGTGTCCACTGGATGCAATCTTAGGGCGAGGCCGGTTTGGACGTTCAGCCGAGATGTATGATTGCGGATCTATCGGGTGGTGAAGGCCGAAAATTGTTGCCATTGAAATTCACACCTAAGCATATGAAAATCGGCAATGCTAAATGGTGGCGCACCATATTATTTACAAAAAATATTATTATTCGTGAATTTTTTTACAAAATTATGTTTCAAAAATAGGAATTTATTGAGGAATTTTCATTCCGCTTTCCATTATTGAGATGCACAAAAGTGCGCTTTTGTCCGCTGGAAGAGGAGCCAGAGGGCGAAAGAACGAAAATGGGAGGAATGAATGACCAACAAATCTGTCACACGCCGCGGCGTGCTGAAGTCTGGTGCCGTTGCAGGTACCGGTCTGGCCCTGCCTACAATCTTTACGGCTTCGTCGGCTGCTGCTTTCACCAACGAGCCGACAGGGGCATCTGTCACTTTGGGTTTCAATGTTCCGCAAACCGGACCTTACGCCGAAGAAGGCAATGACGAACTGCTTGCTCAGCAACTGGCGGTCGAACATCTGAACGGCGAAGGGGACGGGGGTTGCCTTAATACCTTCACATCCAAGGCGCTTCAGGGGAACGGCATCCTTGGCAAGAAAGTCGAATTTGTTACGGGTGACACGCAGACCAAATCGGACGCCGCGCGTGCCTCTGCCAAATCGATGATTGAAAAAGACGGCGCGATCATGATCAACGGTGGCTCGTCTTCAGGCGTGGCTGTCGCGGTTCAGGGTCTGTGCCAAGAGGCCGGCGTGATCTTTATGGCGGGTCTGACCCACGCGAACGACACCACGGGCAAGGATAAAAAAGCCAACGGGTTCCGTCATTTCTTCAACGCCTACATGTCGGGTGCAGCGCTTGCACCGGTGTTGGCGGCTGAGATGGGCAAGGAACGTCGCGCGTATCACCTAACGGCCGACTATAACTGGGGTTGGACCCAGGAAGAGTCGATCGTCGCCTCGACCGAAGCCTTGGGATGGGAAACGGTCAACACGGTTAAGACACCACTCGCGTCAACGGACTTTTCGTCCTATATCGCCCCGGTTCTAAATTCGGGTGCGGATGTTCTGGTTCTGAACCATTACGGCGGGAACATGGTGAATTCGCTGACCAACGCAATTCAATTCGGCCTGCTGGACAAGGTCGCCAATGGCAAGGACTTCAAGATCGTCGTGCCGCTGTATTCCGAGTTGATGGCCGCTGGTGCGGGTGAAAACATCAAAGGCGTCTTGGGGTCGATGAACTGGAACTGGCAGCTGCAGGATGAGGGCACCAAAGCCTTCGTGAAATCCTTTGGCGAGAAGTACGGCAAGCCTCCGTCCAACTCGGCCCAGACCTGCTATGCGCAAGTTCTGCTTTATGCGGATGCGTGTGAGCGGGCAGGAACCTTCAATCCATGCGGTATTGTCGAAGCTCTGGAAGACTTTGAGTTCGACGGGCTGGGCAATGGTCCGACTTGGTATCGCGGTGCGGATCACCAGTGTTTCAAGGACGTGCTGGTCGTGCGGGGCAACGAGAACCCGACCAACGAGTACGACACGCTGGAAATCGTCGAGATCACGCCGCGTGCGCAGGTCGAGTACGATCCGGAACACCCGATGTTCGCCGGTGGTGAACTGGGTAAGTGCAACCCGGGCGCTTAAGGCCTTTGGCTGATGTCTGACCGCCGGTCTCGGCGGCCAGACCCCTTGTGGCCGGGCGCTAAAACCCGGTCACGACCACTCAATTACACTGACCAATCTTGAGGTGGGGCCGATGGACGCCATCCTACTGCAAATTCTCAACGGGCTGGACAAGGGCTCGGCCTATGCGCTGATCGCGCTGGGCCTGACGCTGATTTTCGGAACGCTGGGTGTTGTGAACTTTGCCCACGGGGCGCTGTTCATGATCGGAGCGTTCTGTGCGGTGACCTTACAGAAGCTTCTTAACCTGAGTTTCGAAACGCTTGACGAAACCCAGAAGGACTTTCTGGGCAACCCGCTGAAAGTTGAAACGCCTTATGTCGAGGCCTGGTTCGGCCCCGAGGTCGGAGCCACCATCATTGACTGGTCCGTTCCGCTGGCGATCCTTTTTGCGATCCCCATCATGTTGCTGGTTGGCTATGTGATGGAGCGTGGGCTGATCAAGCATTTCTACAAGCGCCCTCATGCGGATCAGATCCTTGTGACCTTTGGACTGGCTATCGTGCTGCAGGAAATCGTCAAGTATTTCTTCGGCGCTAATCCGATCCAGACCCCGCCGCCAGATGCGCTGAGCGGGTCGGTCGATTTGGGCATCATGGTTGGGTTCGACCCCAACGCGATCATCTATCCGATCTGGCGTTTGGTCTATTTCGGATTTGCGGTGGGCATCATCGGTGCGGTGTTCTCATTCCTGCAATTCACCACGTTTGGTATGGTCGTGCGTGCCGGGATGGCGGATCGCGAAACTGTCGGTCTGCTGGGTATCAACATCGACCGCCGGTTCACCATCATGTTCGGCATCGCCGCTGCCGTGGCCGGCCTTGCCGGGGTGATGTACGGCCCGCTTAATCCGCCAAATTACCATATGGGCATGGATTTTCTGGTTCTCAGCTTTGTTGTGGTCGTTGTGGGCGGCATGGGTTCATTGCCAGGCGCGGTGCTGGCCGGGTTCTTGCTGGGTATTTTGGAAAGCTTTGCCTCAACAACCTGGGCAACCACTACTATCCCGGGCATCAATCAGATCATCATCTACCTTGTCGCCATCATCGTGCTGCTGACACGTCCACGCGGTCTAATGGGCCGCAAGGGCGTGATGGAGGAATAAGCCCATGCTGGGACTAAACAAAAAAGACACCGGCCTGCTGATCATCGTTGCAATCCTGACATTGCTGGCCCCCTTCATCCTGAACCCGTTCCCCGAAGGCAGCGCCATGGCGCAGTTCAATGCGGGTTACCCGGATCTGATGCAGAGGTTCGTGATCTTTGGCATCTTCGCCATCGGCTTCAACATCCTGTTCGGTTTGACGGGATACCTGTCTTTCGGTCACGCGGCCTTTCTAGGGGTAGGGTCTTATTCCGCCGTTTGGATGTTCAAGCTACTTAGCTACAACATCATTCCGGCCATTGCGCTAAGTGTGGTCGTCGCCGGATTGTTTTCGCTGCTGATCGGCTTTGTCAGCCTGCGCCGGTCAGGAATTTACTTTTCAATCCTGACACTGGCCTTCGCGCAGATGAGTTTTGCGCTGGCTTATTCGGTGCTATCGAACCCCAAGTTTAACCTGACGAACGGGGAAACCGGCCTGCAAGTCTATGCAGATGATCCGCAGATCCTGCAGGGCGCCAATTCACCGGACCTGCCGCACCTGTTCGGCTTGCCGATGCGTGCGACCTACACAATGGACGTGGGCGCGTGGAGCTTTGATTTTAACGCGGGCTATTACCTGTGCGCGGTTGTCCTGATGGTAGTGTTCTATCTGTCAATCCGCATCTTCCGGTCGCCCTTTGGCATGATGTTGCGGGCGGTGAAATCGAACCAACAGCGGATGAACTACACGGGTCTGAACTCGAAGCCTTACACGCTGGCGGCCTTTGTAATCTCGGGCATGTATGCCGGTCTGGCCGGTGGTCTGATGGCCGCGATGGACCCGCTGGCTGGTGCTGAACGGATGCAATGGACAGCCTCGGGAGAGGTGGTCCTGATGACTATCCTTGGCGGCACCGGAACACTGATCGGTCCGGTTCTGGGTGCTGGATTTATCAAGTATTTTGAGAACATCTTCTCGAAAATCAACGATAACGTCCTGCACAGCTGGTTCGCATTCCTGCCTGATGGGCTGGAGGATGCGGTTGTCTTCGTGATCCATCCGTTCATCGGTAAAGGTTGGCATTTGACGCTGGGCATCCTGTTCATGCTGGTCGTCATCTATCTGCCAGGCGGTCTTGTCGAAGGTGGCCAACGATTGCTCAACCGTTTTAAGCGCAAGAAATCTAATACCGACGATGCAACGTCGGGCAAAACAGAACCGGCCGAGTAGGGGGCGAACCATGGCAATTCTAAGAGTCAAAGAAGTCAGCAAGCGCTTCGGTGGTCTCAAGGCGCTGACGGATGTAAACCTCAATGTCGAAGAGAACTCGGTCCACGCCATCATCGGTCCCAACGGTGCAGGTAAGTCGACGCTGTTGAATTGTTTGGTGGGCAAGCTGATGCCGGACACCGGGTCCGTTTTGTTCAACAACAATTCGGTGCTTGGGTTGGAGCCGTTCCAGATTAACCAGATGGGCATCAGCCGCGTGTTTCAGACGCCCGAGATATTTGGCGAGCTGACAGTGATGGAAAACATGTTGATCCCGATCTTCGCAATGCGGGATGGGGCTTTTCGGATGCACGCCTATGAGACCATCGCCAATGAAAAGGCGGTTGTGGAACAGGCCGAGGCGATGCTGGAAGAGATGAACATGGCTGACAAACGCGAAATGCACGCCGCTTCGCTGTCCCGTGGTGACAAGCGGCGGCTAGAGATCGGCATGTGCCTCAGTCAGAACCCGCGCTTGCTGCTGTTGGACGAACCCACGGCGGGCATGGCGCGGGCTGATACCAACAATACCATTGATCTGCTGAAGCAAATCAAAGACGAGCGCGACATCACCATCGCGATCATTGAACATGACATGCACGTGGTCTTCAGCCTGGCCGAACGCATCACGGTTTTGGCGCAAGGCACACCCCTGGTTGAAGACACGCCTGAAAACATTCGTGGCAACCCAAAGGTCCGAGAGGCCTATTTGGGCGAAGCAGCGTAAGGAAAAGCTATGAACGAGAAACCTGACTTTTCGAAAAACGCGAACAGGGCCAGTACCGCACCTGCGTTTCTTTCGGTGTGGGATATGCATTCCTACTACGGAGAAAGTTACATAGTTCAGGGCGTCAGCTTCAATGTACACGAAGGTGAGATTCTAGCTCTTCTTGGGCGAAACGGCGCTGGCAAAACCTCGACACTCCGTTCCATCGCAAGGGTCGGAGAGCCGGAAGTAAGGCATGGCGAAATCTGGCTGGATCACCAACCGCTGCACAATATGACAAGCTACGAAGCGGCAGCTGCGGGTCTTGGTCTTGTCCCGGAAGATAGGCGAATTATTCCGGGCCTAACTGTCGAAGAAAACCTGCAGCTTGCGCAAATCGCGCCGCCGATTGGATGGTCGTTGGAAAGGTTATACGAGTTGTTCCCGCGCTTGGGCGAGCGCCGCAAACAAGAGGGAATTACGTTGTCCGGCGGCGAACAACAGATGCTGTCAATCGCCAGAGCACTGGCTAGAGACATCAAGGTCTTGCTTTTGGATGAGCCTTATGAAGGTTTGGCCCCTGTAATCGTCGACGAGATCGAAAAAACGCTTATTCATGTCAAGCAACAGGGCATGACTACGATCATCGTCGAACAGAACGCCGTTCGTGCTTTGGAACTGGCGGACCGGGCGATTATTCTGGATACCGGGAGCATTGTGTTTGACGGGACTGCGAACGAGGTGCTGGAAGATACCAATCTTCGGGAAGAGTATCTGGCGATATAAGTATCCTGTTTAGCCGCATGAAAAATCTAAAAATATTAGGCTTTTTAGGTGCTTGAAATTCGCTGATTTGGGCGGTTTCGGATAAACCATTGCCCGTCTTTCAAAGACAGTCAAACCTGCTGGCCACGCACGTCACCAACCCATTCTGTGTGGGGGTTGGCCTTCACTTCCTCGAGCATTTTCAAAACTTCTGCTTTCCATCCAGCCTTGATCTTTAAGGCCAACTGAGACGGCGGGCGATGAGCGGGTTCAAGGATCGCATATTCATACCTGAGCGGATTGCCCAAAGGTACGAACACAACCTTGCCGTTGGACAGGTTCATCTCGCGTTCAGTTGCGACGGTCAGCGGATCAACTATCGTGCAGCACTGGCCCGAACTTACAAACGGAATGAGCGGTAGGAAATACTGACAGGTCACGGTCGGGTTATAGTTGGCGGATATGTCCTGAAACTCTCGCCGGACTTTGCGCTGAAACGGATGGGTTGCGTATAGCCCGCCCATCGGCGTTCCGTCCAAATCGGAAATCGTAATGCTGTCCTGGGACGCAAGCGGATGATCGCAATCTATTGCGCAGAAACAGTCTGCCTGAATCAGTTCGACCGAATATTGTGCTTTTCGTCCGGCTGAATGCTCGAAATCAGCAAAGCCGAAATCGATATTCTGCGTTCCCGCAAGTTCCATAATTTGCGGAGAGCTCCGCGAGGACAACGTGATTTGAATGTCCGGGTTTTCACCCACCGACTGACTGATGAACCGCGGGAACAAAAAGGCCGAAGGGCCCGGCATCGTTGCGATATTCAGGCTGCCGGAATGCCCTTTGATCAAACCCTCCATGGTGTTTGAGATCGTTGACAGGCGATCCAGAATGCCTGCGGTCTCGGCCAGAAGGTAATGCGCCTCGGGGACCGGAACCAGCCGACGTCCTTTGCGTTCAAACAATGTCAGGCCCAAAGATTTTTCGAGGTTCTTGAGGGCAAGGCTGATAGCAGGCTGCGTCCGATGCAATTTCTTGGCAGTCTGAGAGATGGAGCCGGACTCCATCACCTCGCGAAAAACGGTGAGTTGGGTGAGGTTCATGCTCAATGTATAAGTTAAAATTTAATTTTGTGAAATATAACAAATTTGTATTTATGAGAATTGCCTTTACGCTTGCAGGATCGAAGTCGGGCGAACCGAATCCGACGTTCCTACTTGGGAGATGACAATGAAACTAGTGAAATGCTTGACTGGACTGGCTTTGGCTGGCGCGCTGGCCGCACCGGCGTTGGCGCAGGACCCGACCTTTTTCCGCATCGGCACCGGCGGTGCCGGCGGAACCTACTTCCCCATCGGCGGCACCATCGCAAACGGTATCTCGGCCCCTCCGGGTTCGCGCCCCTGTGAAGAAGGCGGCCAGTGCGGTGTTCCTGGCCTGATCGCGATTGCACAATCGACCACCGCGTCGGTGTTCAATAACGCGGCTGTTCAGAACGGTGAGTTGGAAGCTGGCCTTGCGGCGGCGGATGTCACCCGCTCGATGTATCTGGGTGAGGGTAAGTTCGAAGGTAAACCGCACCCCAAGCTGCGCATTGTCGCCAATCTGTTCCCCGAAGACCTGCACCTTGTGTTGCCAGCCGGATCGACGATCAACGATCTGGGTGATCTGGAAGGCAAGCGCGTCGGTATCGCGCAGGCTGGCTCTGGCACGCAGGTTGCCGTGCTGCAGATGCTGGACGCCTGGGGTGTTAACCGCGACAACATGGACGAAGCCGAGCTGAACAACAGCCAAAGCGCCGAGCGTTTGGCCGATGGTCAGCTGGACGCCTACTTCTATGCCGCAGGCTGGCCGGTTGCCGCGATGGTACAGCTGTCCTCGACCAAGGGTATGAACCTGCATTCCTTCAGTGACGAAGACCTGGCCAAGATCAACGAGATCATTCCGGCCTATATCCCCTCGGCCATTCCGGGTGGGGTTTATGAAGGTATCGATGGCGAAACCAAGACCCCCGCGGTCAGCGCGATGCTGGTTGTGTCCTCGGACCTGTCGGATGATCTGGTCTATCAACTGACCAAGGCGATGTGGAACGACAACACACGCAAGCTGCTGGACAATGGCCATGCCAAAGGCAAGCAGATCACGCCGGATACCGCGCTGGACGGCGTCGAAGCGCTGGGCGTTCCGCTGCATCCGGGTGCCGAGAAGTTCTATAAAGAAGCTGGGCTTCTTCAGTAATCAAATCACACCGTAACCTATCGTCCGGTGCCCCATTTCGGGGCACCGCACACTTGAATTATGCGAAATCAGGGGGCCATCATGACCGAGACCCAGAAACTTGATGACCACGAACTGACGGCCGAAGAACTTGCGGCCATCGAAGAACAGTTCGACGAAGGCGCCGCTGTTCGGCAGGTCACACCAACCACCGGTAAGGTCCTGCGCGTTGTTGCCCTGATCTTTGCGTTTTACGAATTCTTTACTGCCGGGTTCGGCCTGCCTGCCGACCACTGGCATATGGGCATCTATCTCGCCCTGCTGTTCATTCTGGTTTACGCGACCATTCCGATTATCGGATCGCAAAGCCTGTATGCGCTCAAAGTCAGCCGGTTCCGCATCGGCAACATCCCCCTTTACGATCTGGTCTTCATGGCGCTGGGTATCATTGCCGCGCTGTACGTCGGCTTCGCCTGGCGTGGCATTCCCTTTTTGGGGATCGAGGAGCAGACGTTCCGAATGGGTAACCCGAACGGGTATGACGTGTTCCTAGGTGTCGTCATCATCCTGCTGGTGCTGGACATCGCGCGCCGCACGCTGGGTTGGGTTCTGCCGCTGATCATCTGTGTATTCATTTCATACGCGCTGCTGGGGCCGTATTTCCCCGGTCTGCTGCAACATCCCGGTGTGAACTTCAAAACTTTCGTGTCGTCGATGTATTTCCCGCAAGAGGGTATTTATGGCGTCACTCTGTGGGTTGTCTCAACCATCGTGTTCCACTTTGTCCTGTTCGGCGTGATCGCACAGCGCACAGGTCTGGGACAACTTTTCATCGATAACGCCACGATTTTGGCGGGCCGCTATACTGGCGGTCCGGCAAAAGTGTCGGTGGTATCCTCGGCCTTCTTCGGCACGATCTCGGGTTCTTCGGTGGCCAACACCGTATCAACCGGCGCGCTGACTATCCCAAACATGAAGCGCCTAGGATACCCCGGCCATTTTGCAGGCGGGGTCGAGGCCGCGTCTTCGGCTGGTGGTCAAATTACACCGCCGATCATGGGCGCTGCGGCGTTTATCATGGCCGAGTTCCTTGAGGTTCCGTACACCACCATCGTGATTGCGGCGATCTTCCCAGCGATCCTGCACTATGTCGGGGTCTTCGCCGTTGTGCATCTGATGGCGCGTAAACTGAACCTGCAGGGTCTGGCCAAAGAGCAGTTGCCGCAGCTCAAGGCTGTGTGGGCCGAAGGGTGGGCGAACATTGTGCCCCTGATCGGTCTGCTGGTGGTCCTGTTCACCGGTTACACGCCGTTCATGTCGGCCTTCTGTGGTATTTCGCTGGCAGTGATTGCGGGCATGTCGCGGATCAAGCAACCTCCAACGTTGATCTACGCAGCCGCCTTCCTGGCCTTTGTCCTTTGGAAATTCTCGGATGGCGGATTTGATCTGACCATGACGGCCATTCTGTGCGGCCTTTCGGTTGTCGCAACGCTCAACCCGCAAAAACGGATCGAAGTGCCGGAGATGCTGCAGGCGGTCGAGTTGGGCGTGAAATATTCGCTGGCCGTGGGTGCGGCTGCTGCAGCAGTGGGCATCGTGGTCGGAGTGATCAACACTACCGGCATCGGGTTCCGCATCGGGTTTATGGTGACGCAGGGCGCAGGCAATCTGGCGTCGGATCTGTACAACATGATCTCGTTTGGCAGCTTCCAACTGTTTGCGATGGAAGACCTGCAACTGTTCATCTCGCTGGTCTTCATCGCCATCGTCTGCATCCTGATGGGCGCGGGTATCCCCACCACGGCGCTGTACATCATGCTGGTGTCCGTCGCCCAGCCTGCGCTGGCGCAGCTTGGTGTCCCGCCGATCGCCAGCCACCTGTTTGTGCTGTACTATGGGGTGGTCTCGGAAATCACGCCGCCAGTCTGTACCTCGGCCTATGCGGCGGCGGCCATTGCGAACTCGAACCCGTTCCGTACCGGGCTATCTGCCTTTACGCTCGGGTTGGGTAAGGTGATTGCACCGATGGCTTTTGTCTATGCGCCGGTTCTTCTGTTTGTGTCTTCGACCGGGTTTGACCTGTGGGAATTCACCTATACGGCATCAAGCTGTATCGCCGGGGTTATCGCCCTGTCCGCAGCTGTCGTGGGATACTGGTTGAGCCCGTTGAACATGGTGTCGCGTATCCTGATGGCGCTCGCCGGGGTCATTTTCGTGGCGCCGACCCTGACTGCCGATCTGGTCGCGCTGGCCGTGGCTTCGCCAGTCATCATCACGCAGTTGATCGCCCGCAATCGCAGTCATTCGGCGGCCTGATGAAATGACAGAACAAGTCACCATCATCGGTGCCGGCATCGTCGGCATCTGCTGCGCCTTGTCGCTGCAAGAGCGTGGCATTCCGGTCCGGCTTGTCGATAGGGGCGAGCCGGGTCAGGAAACCTCGTTCGGGAATGCGGGTGTGGTGTCGCCCTGGTCGATTATCCCGCAGGCGATGCCGGGAATCTGGAAGAAGCTTCCCCAAATGCTTTTGGATCCGAAAAGCGCGCTTTCGGTGCGGCCCAATTTCTGGCCAAAGATGATCCCCTGGGGTTTACGTTTTCTGGGCAATTCCGGCGAAAAGACCGTTCGCGAAGTGTCGGATGCGATGGATCTTTTGTGTCGCCCGTCAATTGACCTGTACCGTCGGCATCTGCAAGGCACTGGCAGCGAAGATCTGATTACCGACAGCTACTATGTTCATGCATTCCGTCGTCCCGAACAGGCTGATTTGGAAGGTCTCGACTATCTTATCCGTCAGGAAAAAGGTGGTGATCTTGAGCGCGTTGACGGGCACGAACTACTGCGTCTTGAACCTGCGCTGACGTCCGAATTCAAAGCGGCGGTGCTGATCAAAGGTCAGGCCCGTTTAACCTCGCCGGGGCGCGTTGGCGCGGTTCTGGCGGAAAAAGCCCGCACGCAGGGGGCAGAGATCGTAAAGACCGAGGTCACTGGACTGACCTTTGTCCAAGGTGGCGGATGGCATCTGTCCACACCGCAAGAAACGCTGCTCGCGCGCAACATTATTCTGGCGGCTGGCGTATGGTCTGCTGAATTTTTGAAACCGCTGGGTCTAACCGTTCCGCTTGTCGCTGAGCGGGGATACCATGTTCAGTTTCAGAACCCTGCTGCCAGCCTGAACAATTCGGTCATGGATGTGGATGCAAAGGTCGTTGCCAGCTCGATGGTCGATGGGCTTAGGGTTGCCGGAACGGCCGAGTTTGCAAAGGTCGACGCACCGGCCGATCCGCGCAAAGAAAAAATTCTGACAGAGCAAGCCAAGGCGATGGTGCCGGATCTTGATACCAGCCAGGCACAGTTCTGGATGGGTCGGCGGCCTTCATTCCCAGACAGCCTTCCTGCGATTGGGCAACTTGACGGGCAGGCCGGGCTTTTTACGGCGTTCGGGCATTCCCATTATGGCCTGATGATGGCCCCTAAAACCGGCGAACTGGTTGCCGATCTTGTGTCGGGACGCAAGCCCAACGTCGATCTGGCGCCATTTTCACCGACCCGGTTTTGAACCTGCGGCACACTCACCTTGAAAGGATTTGAATACCATGCCGATTTATGAAGGCGGTCAGAATATCTGTGGGGCCTCAATAGGCGTTCTTTGTCTTGAGAGCTATTTCCCCAAACCTCCGGGGCATATCAAGAATCCGTCCAGCCTGCCGTTTCCGGTCCTTTATGAAATGATCGACGGCGTTACTGTCCCGACCCTGCTGAACAACCCCACACCCGAGCTGCTTGACCCGTTCATCAAGGGTGCGCAGCGGCTTGAGGCCGAGGGCGTGCGGGCCATCACGGGCAGCTGTGGTTTCCTGGCCCTGTTTCAAAAGGAATTGGCGGCTGCAGTGTCTGTCCCTGTATTCGCGTCCAGCCTGATCCAGGTGCCTCTGGCCTTTCACATGACCGGAGCCAACGCGCCGGTGGGCGTGGTGACCGCAGATGCATCGGCACTGACGGACCGGCATTTCGAAGGCGTCGGAGCGGCTGGTATTCCCGTGGTCGTACAAGGGTTGGAGCACACCAGTGAATTCGCCGAAGTGATCCTGCGCAACACAAGAACCCGTATGGACACCGATCTGATCGAGGCCGAATTGATGGATGCAGTGCGCAACCTGAAACGGCAGTCGCCTGACATCCGGTCCATCGTTCTGGAATGCACCGATCTGCCGCCCTACGCCGCGCGGATTCAGCAAGAACTTCAGCTGCCAGTATTTGATCTGACGACATTGGCTCAGATGGCGCATTCCGTTGCCACGCGCAGCGCGTATTCCGGGATCATGCCCTGGACGTAAAAATCTGCAGGCCAGGCGCTTCGTGCCATATCGGAAAGGCATGGACCCCGGTCTGCAATTGCGGATATGCCAATCCTTGCAAGGGGTGACAATGACCAAGGGGGTGTGGAAGTGTCTGTCGAACTATCCATCCTGATGGTCGCCATCTGCTTAGGCGCAGTACTTCAGGTCGGGGTAGGGATCGGGTTCAGCATCATTGCAGGCCCGCCAATGATGATCATGTTGGGTACATCGACGGCCGTGCCCGTTTTATTGCTGTTGAACACCATTGTGTCCGTGGTCGCCACTGACCGGCGCATCCTTGCGATCGAACGAAAGACAACCCTCATCGGCATTGCCGGTTGCCTTGTCGGTGTGATCGCTGGCCTGGCAATCTACCCGTTTCTAAGCGAGGTGTTCGTTCTGACCCTGACGGCCTGCTTGCTACTGATCGGGTTGATTACAACCCTTATCCCGTTTCACCGCGCCATTGGTACGGCGGGTTTCTCAGCCGTGTCAGGGTTATCCGGGCTTGCAACCGTTTGGGCAGCGACGCCCGGGCCCCTGATGGTGTTCGGTCTGATTGCGAAAGGTCATCAGGCCAAGGAAGTCGCGAAGCTGGTCCAACCCATTGCTCTGGTCGCCTATGGCATCGCGTTCCTGCTGCATAGTTTGTCTTCGGTGCAGACAAACCCGTTCGGGCCGCAGTTGTGGGCGTTCGCTTCGGTTACTTTGGTCGGTAGCCTGATCGGCCGCGCCATCGGCCCGTACTTGCCGCAACCACTTATCACTGCAGCAATTCGGCTGGTTTCGCTGATTGCTTGCTGTGTTCTCTTTCAACGTGCCTATGCGATGGCTTATCTCTGAGGGGCAAATGATGACACGCACTGATATACTGGCCCAATTCCCACGCGCTAAGCTTATGTCCGGCCCAACGCCGCTGGAGCGCCTGAACAAAATGTCCAACGAACTGGGCATTGATCTGTGGCTGAAACGCGATGACCTGACGGGGCTTGGTTTTGGGGGAAACAAGACACGGCAGCTCGAATTCTATTTCGGTGACGCCATACAGCAAGGCGCTGATACTGTTCTGATCACAGGTGCGGTCCAATCCAACTATGTGCGTTCCGCCGCCGCAGCAGCTGCACGGTTGGGCATGCAGTCGGTCCTGCAACTGGAAGAGCGTGTGCCAGACATGGCCCCCGACTATTACACCTCGGGGAATGTTCTGTTGGCCAAAATTCTCGGCGCGGAACACATGAGCTATCCTCTTGGCGAGGACGAAGCCGGGGCAGATGCAGCCCTGCATGCGCGCGCGGATGAGTTAAAGGCACAGGGGCGCAAGCCTTACGTCATTCATCTGGGGCTACATCACCCTCCGTTGGGTGCTTTGGGGTATGTTACAGCGGGTCAGGAACTGTGCCAGCAGATGCGTGATTTTGATGCGGTTGTCGTGCCGTCGGGCAGTGGGGCGACACATGGTGGCTTGCTAACCGGCGTCGCGCTGTCAGAGGTGTCCGCGCCGGTCTTCGGTGTCTGCGTGCGTCGCGACAAAACCCAACAGCATACGCGCATGGAAACTGTCCTGCAAAAGCTGGCAGATTTGCTGGGCATCGAAGCGGACCCTCTGAAAGACAGAATTGAGGTTATGGACGAAGCCTTGCCCCCGGGTTACGGCAAGTTGAGCGCCAAGACACAAGCCGCATTGCAAAAGATGGCCCGGACAGAAGGAATATTCCTTGATCCCGTTTATACCGCAAAGACCTTTGCGGGGTTGTTGCATTTGGTTGAAACAGGGAAAATTCAACAAGGACAGAAGGTTGTCATGCTGCATACCGGAGGATTGCCTGCGCTGTTTGGTTACCAAAGCGAGTTGTTGGGCAGCCTGCAGTAAGACGGCCTGCTGCTTATGGGGTGGCGTCTGCAAGCCAATCCATAATTTTCAAAGCAGCCGCATTGCTTTGCGCGCGCTCTGTCAGGCACACGAAGTACCCCCGTTCAGTATTTAGGCGCCGTGAGGTCACCGGCGTCAATTGCCCAAGGTCAAAATGGTCCTGCAACAGTGTTTGCCATCCCAGGATCACACCATCCCCGTTCAAAGCAGCCTGCAGGTAGACCATGAAACTGGTAAATTTCCGCTCGGACACTGGCGGGGGCGGTGTAAGGCCAGTATCTGCGAAGAACGTATTCCAGTCGTCGGTGTGATTGCCCATTGTAAGATGGAGAAGCGGGCTTTGCGCCAGGGCCGCCGGGGTGTCAGGGATGGTGTTCGCGACTTTTGGATGCGCCACTGCAACCATGGTTTCCTGAAAAATCAGGCGGTGCCTGACCCCCGGCAACCTGTCCGGGTGGTCAAACGCAATGATGATGTCGGCATCAGGCCCATATGCGTTGTTTTGGTCCCGGGATATCAACTCGACCGAGATTTCGGGATGCGCGGTACGAAAGGCAGGCAGGCGCTTCATCAAGTAACAGCTGGCGAAGCCGATGGTGGTGTTGACGGTGACAACATCTTTGTCCGGACGGCGGCAAATCTGTTCTGCGGCGCTGCTGACCTGCAGAAGGCTGCTGGCGACAGCACGGAACAAAACCTCGCCTTCGCGTGTTAATGAGACGTTGGGGCGGGTCCGATTTAACAGTCTGACGCCAAGTTCCGTTTCAAGCGCGGCAACGCGGCGGCTGATCGCCGGTTGCTGAACATTCAGTTCTTGCGCGGCATGCGTAAAGCTGCGGTGTCGTGCAGCTGCCTCAAAAGCAGTAAGTAGTTTCCAATTTGGCGCGGCCATATCATTCCTCAATGGAATGTCGAGTATAAGGTTTTTCGATCTTCCTGAAAAAAACAAGCGGAATTAGCATTCTTGAAGAATAACAGCATTCCAAGAATGAGGTGCATTATGAAAGTGCAGATAGCAGTTCATTGTGATCCGCATTCACGGATGCGGCCCGAAGCGTTGGATTCGCCGTGCCAGACGCCGGATGAAGGTTTTTCTGAATGAAAACCACGGGTATCATCCTGTTAAACAAAGGTGTGCCATGACCCGACCCGCCCTTTGTCGGTTGGCCCGCTTTGTGGTTGACGATCCGCTTATACCCGACCCGGATACCCTGGCCGTGCTGCGCGATGGGGTGATCGATACGCTGGGCTGCATTCTGGCAGGTGTAAGAACCGAAGTGGCCTGCAAAACACGCGCAGCGGTGCAAGCTATGTCAGTGGAAGGCAGAACTGAGGTGTTGGGTGCCAAAATGACAACCTCGCGCCCGCATGCCGCGTTTTTGAATGCAGTTGCGGGACATGCGCTGGACTTTGACGATTGGGAATTGCCCGGCAATACGCATCCGACCGTTGTTTTGCTTCCCGCGATGCTGGCCGTTATGGGGTCAAAGGCAACGGGTCGTGATCTGGCGCAAGCCTATCTGGCAGGGTTTGAAGTCATCGCACGTCTGGGGGAGGCGTTGAATTTCGAACATTACGACGCTGGCTGGCATTCTACCGCGACTTTTGGGACTCCGGCCGCTGCTGCAGCTTGCGCGCGATTGATGGGGCTGGACGCATCGGAAACGACCCATGCGATGTCTCTCTCAATCAGTGCGATTGGTGGATATACCTGTCAGTTCGGCTCTAATGCCAAGCCGGTTCAGGCGGGGTTCGCTGCGCGAGCAGGGGTCGAGGCCGCCTGTTTGGCTCGCGCCGGTGTCACCGGTCAAGCACATGTGCTGGATCACGAGCGGGGGCAGGCGGTTTTAATGGGCGGGCTTGTGCCTGATCGGTTGCAGGCGGCGCTGGGCAAACTGGGAACGGGATACGCTCTGGCCGAATACGGGCTGGTTCTGAAACCCTGGCCAAGCTGCGGGTATACCCATCGGATCATGACCTGCGCACGTCGCCTTTATGGCCGGATTGATCCGACGAAAATCACCGCGATTGACCTTTATGTGCCCGATTTTCACGCCACCGTGCTGCCATTCGTGCAACCCAGGTCCATCCCAGAGGCGCTGTTCAGTCTGCCATTTGTAGCGGCTATGGGGTTGGTAAATGGTAATTTGACGCTTGCCGATCTCACGCAGCAGGCGTGGAAGAAACCGATGGTTGAACGCCTGATTGGCAAGTCGCGCGTGCATGCTTTTGCGCCCAATCAGTCCGGTCAAAACTATTCGGCCAAGGACCCAGACCGGCTTGTTGTGACGTTCCAAGATGGGCAGATCATCGAGGAAAGCTGCAGCTTTCCCACAGGTGCGCCGCAGTCGCCGATGTCACAATCACAGCTTTGGGAGAAGTTTGCGGCCAATACCGGGCCGGTGCCCGACAGCTGGGTCGAAAAGTTGCGGATCTGGCCCGAGCTACCTGCCGTGTCTTCGTTGTTCTGCCGTCAGGGAGAGTACGCATGAGCCGCGTAAGATCAGGACGGGCCGCCCGCAAAGCTCAGCGAAAGGGTGGGGCGGGAACTGGCCCAACCACCGCGATCTGGCCGGGCATCGAAGGTGGGCGATATCGCCCAATCTCAACTGAGGGGATTGCGGCCATCCACAAAACCACACTTCGCATTCTGGCCGAGATTGGCATGGCCAACGCGACGCCCCGCTGTGTCGACACCGTCGTTGCTGCCGGGGGGTTGGTTTCGGATGCTGGTCGGCTTTTGTTTCCGTCCAAGTTGGTGGAGCAAGTGTTAACAACGGTTGGCCGAGGTTTCACGTTGTACGGTCAACGGCCGGAATACGACCTTGATCCCAGCGGTACGCGCATCCACCTTGGTACCTCGGGCGCGGCAGTCCATATCGTCGACAGCGCGACAGGTGAGGTGCGCGACAGCACGCTGAAGGACCTGCACGACATGGCGCGGTTGGCTGAAGCGCTGCCCAACATTCACATGTTTCAGCGCACAGTGGTCGCTCGGGATATTCCGGACACTCATGCAATGGAGATGAATACGGCCTTCGCCTGCGCAGCGGGTACCGCCAAGCCAATCGGAACGTCCTTCAGTTCTGCCGAAACAATGCGTGCGGCGATTGAGATGTTCCATATGATTGCGGGCGGCGAAGCGGCTTGGCGGGCAAGGCCGTTCTGCTGTGTTTCCACGTGTTTTGTCGTGCCGCCCCTGACTTTTGCTGCCGAAACACTGGGAATAATCGAATGCGCAGCCGAGACCGGGACACCGTTAAAACTGGTGTCGGCAGGGCAGGCGGGTGCGACAAGCCCAGCGCCTTTGGCGGGCGCCGTTGCTCAGCAAACAGCCGAAGTTCTGGCCGGGTTGGTCTATCTGAACCTGCTGAATCCCGGGCACCCGGCGTTATTTGGTGCCTTGCCCTTTGTCAGCGACCTACGCACCGGCGCGATGTCCGGTGGCAGTGCCGAGCAGGGCGTGCTGATGGCGGCCTGTGCGCAGATGGCGCAATATTATGGCATTCCCTGTGCGGTGAGCGCGGGGATGACGGACAGCAAGCTGCCAGACTTTCAGGCAGGGTATGAAAAGGGCATCACCGAATTGCTCAGCGCGTTGGCGGGGGCCAATCTGATTTACGAAGCCGCTGGCATGTACGGCTCGCTTCTGGCGGCGAGCAAGGAAAGTTTTGTCCTGGATAACGACCTGATTGGATCGGTGATGCGTGCGACACGCGGGTTTGAGATCACCGAGGATGCGCTCGCCTTCGATGTGATCCGCGACATGTGCCTGAACGGTCCGGGGCATTTTCTGGGCGCGAGTCAAACCCTGGGCCGCATGCAAAGCGACTATTACTATCCCGCACTTGCGGATCGGACGACACCACAGGCGTGGTCCGATGCAGGATCACCCAGTCTGATCGCTTCTGCACGCGCCCGGACCGACGCGATTCTTGCCGGTGATTCAACGCCCGTGTTCGGGGCAAAAACAGCAACCGACATCGCGCAGCGATTTCCCGAGATTGGCAGGTATTTTCCATGAGAATGGGCGACGAAACTAAACCTTGGATTTCACTTCTTAAGTTCACTCAAAATCCGATCCAGCACCGCCCGGACCTGCGCCCCGATTTGTGGTGCTTCCGAGGCGCGAGGGCCGGCGATGTTCAGAACCGACACCGGGTTTGCCTGCAGCCACTCACTGACATGCGCGGCACTGGTCGCTATTCCTTTTCTGACGTCGACGGTCAGATGTAACTTTCCAGCTTCTTCTGCGAAAACAATAGTTTGCTGCGTGCCGGGGCTGATTGAGCCATCCACAAAGATCAAGGTAGCATCGCTCGATAAGACATTGCAGCGAGTGCGTTCCACAACGTCTTCGGATTGCGTTTCGGTCAGACCGTCGAATTGGGCCGGAATCCTTCCATCTTCGTTCATGCGCCCTTTGGGGACCCAGCCACCGTATGCAAAACCGTTTTGGCGTGCGAACTCCAAAGCAGCCATATCTACGCCAGTCTGTCCACCTGAGACAATTTTCATGACCCACGCCCCTATTTGTTGTGGTCTAGATTAGTCAGGTTGCCGGGCTACCTCAAATCGGCGAAATTCAAGGGGCTGGAGGTATTCACCCCTTGCGCGAAACGGATTTTGAGCGGTTCATGGGATCGTCAAACTGTCACCTGAAGGTCGGTTTGTCGCCTTGGACGCAAATGCCGTACGGTCAGAGTGGTCCGAATTTGTCCTGCAGTTCCTGTACGGCTCTCAGGTAGTGCAAGAGGAACTGGGGGCTTACCGGGCAGTTCCCCCAACAGAACCAGAGAAGTGCCCGCATTCAAAAAGGCTAACAAGGCATGGCGACACAATCTGACAGCAAGGCGGTCTTTCTGACGGGCAGCCTGATGGGGCACGTGACCCGGATGTCCTTGACCACCAGTATTGGTCTTATGGCAATTTTCGCCGTTGATTTCGTCGACATGATTTTCATCTCGATGTTGGGAAACGATGCGCTGGCCGCAGCTGTTGGTTATGCCGGGACGCTTTTGTTCTTCACCAACTCGGTCAATGTTGGCCTTTCGATTGCGGCAGGGGCCCTGGTCGCTCGGGAACTTGGCGCCGGGCGGCACGAACAAGCCCGCCAATTCGGCACCAGTGTGGCTGTTCTGGGTGCCGTCGTCGGGTTGATCGTGTCTGTAATCGTCCTGTTCAATCTGACGTTCTTTCTGTCGCTTCTGGGCGCAGAAGGCGAGGTGCTGCGGTTGGCTGCCCGCTATACCTCGATCATTTTGCCAACCATGTGGGTGATGGCTGTGGCGATGACCGGTATGGCGGTTCTGCGCGCTTACGGAGATGCCCGGCGTTCGATGTTGGCCACGATTTATGGTGGTGTGGCAAACGCCGTGCTAGACCCGATCCTAATTTTTGCTGTCGGGCTGGGGCTGGATGGGGCGGCCATCGCATCGGTGATTGCGCGTATTTGCATGTTGATCGCGACGGTCAGACCGGCGGTGCGGGTACACCGCGGGTTTGGTCGGCCCTCTTTGCAGCAGCTTGGGGCGGATATTCGTCCGGTCAGCGCAATTGCCGTACCTGCCGTTCTGACCAATATCGCCACCCCCATCGGCAATGCCATCGTCATTCGTGAGATTGCACAGTTCGGAACGGATGCGGTGGCTGGCATGGCCGTGATCGGGCGGCTATTGCCCGTGGCATTTTCGGTCATTTTTGCCCTGTCCGGGGCCATTGGACCTATTGTCGGGCAGAATTTCGGGGCGGGGCAGTTTGACCGCGTAAAGCAGAGTTTTCTGGCCGGGGTCAAATTCACCGCTGTTTATGTCTGCCTGATGGCCGTCACCCTATTCTTATTGCGCGCGCCGATTGCCGATCTGTTTCAGGCGCAGGGGGAAACGCGCACACTGATCTACCTGTTTTGCGGGCCGCTGGCCTTGGCGTCGTTCTTTAACGGTGTGATCTTTGTTGCGAATGCCAGTTTCAACAATCTGGGTCACCCTGTGTATTCGACTTGGGTGAATTGGGGGCGGCATACTTTGGGCACATGGCCCTTTGCTGTGGCCGGTGCCTATATCGCAGGGGCACCGGGGGTCCTGCTGGGGCAGGCTTTGGGTGGCGTGATCTTTGCGGGGGTCTGCTGGGTTCTGGTCCGCCGGGTCGTATCAAAACTGGCTACGCCGCAACCGATGGACCCGTTTGCCGGGCAGACCCGATTGCAGGCGCTGTTTGGGCGGCGAGGTTGGTAGATCAATCAGTTGCCCTGATTGCGCGCCTCTAGCCGTTCCAGGTTGACAACAGTCGACAGCATCAGCCGGTCGTGGCTCCAATCCTCGGTCTGTTGGATCGAAGCGGCACCGAGGCCCAGCACCAGTGCAAACAAGATGGTCAGGCCTAGGAACATGAACGGCATAGATGAGTTAACCGAAGGCGCATCGGCCAGGGCGATTACGCGTTGCCGCAGAACCCGCTTAGCTTTGCCTCCCGTAACCAGAGCAACATTCAGCACACGCGGGCTGCCGCGCACAACTGTTCGGGCGCAATAGTCCAAAAGACAGCTGGTGTAGTCCTGCGTGTCGATGCCTTTGCGGGCAACGACCGATTGATCACAGGCCAACTCACGCAGGCGGTCGAACTGGTATTTCAAGACCAGATAGGCGGGGTTCCAGAACAGAAGGGGGCGCAGCAGTTCGAACCCCAGCTCCCACTCTACATCACCGGCGCGGATGTGTTGCAGCTCATGCGCAAGGGCAAAGCGCATTTCGTGCGGGGAATCCAGCAGATGGCTGGGCAGCACTACATGGCGTCGACGCAGGCCGCGTACAGCAAAGGGAACGGCGATGCGGTCGGACAGGCGAATGTCCACCTTGGCAGAGCGTCGCCACAGAAAGCTGGTGTTCACTGTCTCGCGGATCGACAGCCCGTCGCGGATGACGCGCAGGGTATAAATCAACGCTGCCAGCGCCAGCAGCGCAAGGATCACCAAAACAACGGGGTGATCCCCGCTGAACAACACATCGACCCAACGCTGGCGTGTGTTCAGCAAGGCTTCGAACTGGGTGGCTGGCATGGCAATGTCACCACGCAGATAGGCCGCCACGGCGATGTCACCGATGGCTACAGTGCCTTTTGCCGGGGTGTGAGTGGCCAGCACGGACACACCCAGTGCCAGAACGGGGCTGAGGACGACGCACAGGCAAAGCGCCTTGAGCGCGCGCAGTTGCGCCACAAATCCGTGGCTGAAGGATGTTCTGGACAGAATGCCTCGGGCTGCCAGCCACACAAGCGCGGCTAACCCAAGGACCAGATTCAATTCCAGATACGCGTCGAGAACCGGTTTAACCGCTGTCATTTTGCAGTCTCCTCTCTACCAGTGCTCGAATTTCCTCCAGATCGGCTTCGCTGAGCCCTGCGTCGTCAACCAAACGCGCGACCAGTGTGGCGGGCGTGTCGTCGAACAGGGTCCGCGACAGGTTTTGCAGCGACCGCGCCTGATATCTGTCCTTCTCCAGCAGCGGCGTATAGATCAGCGTCTTTCCATCCTTGCGGCTTTCGACAAATCCTTTTTCATCGAGAATACGCAGGATGGTGGCGCCAGATGTATAAGCCAGATTGCGTTCGGCTGGCAGGCGATCAAGCACGTCACGGACCGAGCCCTGACCCAGCGCCCAGAGCTCGTTCATGAACTCAAGTTCTACTTCGGTCAGCAGGTTTGTTGTTTTTTTCTTTCGCATCGGTCTTTCGTGTCGCATTTTTTAGTATGCTTGACAGACAAGCATCCTTTCGCTGTTTCGCAAAGCTTAAACTTTCCAGAAGACGAAGATGCCCCAGCCGACTGACAGAAAAAGTGGTGTCCAGACCGGCTGACCCACCAGACCAAGCCAGGCCAGAAAGATATAGGCTGATCCCAGCAGGGTGATGAACAGCCGGTCGCCCAGCGTGGTTGACAGGCCTAAAACACCTCGTCGTTCGATGCCGTCGCGGTACTTGAAACCTTCGAGAACGCCGATCAGGGCAATGGCCGAAAAGATGCCTACGAATAAGGCCAATGTGGCCGGGGTCCAGGCCATCCAGAAATCGGGCCACAGGGGTGCGGTCCAGGAAAAACCCTTTTCCTCTTGCTGGCCGACATTGCCCCATCCGGCCTGAGCCTGTGCGAAAGCCGTCGAGGGCAGGAAGGGAAGGATGAGTAGCAATTTTCGCATTTCGAACCTCATACACGACCCATCGCGAAACCACGCGCGATGTAGTTGCGGACAAACCAGATGACGATGGCGCCGGGGATGATGGTGAGCGTTCCGGCGGCGGCCAGGAGGCCCAACTCATACCCCGCGCTGGAAGCGGTGCGGGTCATTACGGCTGCGATAGGTTTGGCCTCGACCGCGGTCAGGGTTTTGGCCAGCAGCATCTCAACCCATGAGAACATGAAGCAAAAGAACGCCGCGACGCCCACGCCCGCTTTGATATTGGGCAGGAAGATGGTCACGAAGAAACGCGGGAAGGAATAGCCATCGACATAAGCCGTCTCATCCAGTTCCTTCGGGATGCCACGCATGAAGCCTTCCAAAATCCACACCGCAAGCGGCACGTTGAACAGCGTATGCGCCAACGCCACGGCCAGATACGTGTCGAACAGGTGGATCGACGAATAAAGCTGGAAAAACGGCAGGGCGAAGACCGCCGCTGGGGCCATACGGTTGGTTAGCAGCCAGAAGAACAGCTGTTTGTCACCCAGAAACCGATAGCGCGAGAACGCATAGGCGGCAGGCAAAGCCACGCAGACAGAAAGCACCGTGTTCAGAGTCACATAGGTGATCGAGTTGATGTAGCCCCAATACCATGTTGGATCAGTGAAGATGGTGATGTAATTTTCCAACGTAAAGGTCTGGGGAAACAGGGAAAAGCCCGACAGGATTTCATTCGTGGTCTTGAAGGACATCGCCACCAGCCAATAGATCGGCAGCATCAGGAATGCGATATAGAGGATCGGGATGATGGAACGCTTTTTCATTCTGCGTCATCCTTTGTCATCAGAGTGTAGAATAGCCACGACACAAGCAGCGTGATGGCGAAATAGATCAGGCTCATCGCGGCCGCAGGACCAAGGTCAAATTGCCCCAGCGCGATCTTCACAAGGTCGATCGAAAGCAAGGTGGTCGAGTTGCCGGGGCCGCCGCCGGTCAGAACGAATGGCTCGGTGTAGATGTTGAAACTATCCATGAACCGCAACAAGACTGCGATGGTCAGAACCGTTTTCATCTTGGGCAACTGGATATAGCGGAACACCGACCACGGGGTGGCACCGTCGATCTTGGCCGCTTGGTAGTACGCATCAGGGATCGACACGAGCCCCGCATAGCACAGCAAGACCACCAGCGAGGTCCAGTGCCAGACATCCATGACGACGACAGTGATCCAAGCCGAGATTGGCTGTTGGGTCATGTCATAATTGATGCCCAAAACGTCATTCAGAAAGTAACCCAACAGGCCGATCTGGGGCAGGGTGAAGATATTCCACATCGAGCCGACCACATTCCACGGGATCAGCATCGGTAGCGCCATAAGCACCAGACAAACCGGCACCCAAAACCCTTTGCGTGGCATCGACAAGGCCACGATGATACCCAGCGGGACCTCGATGATCAGGATCAGGAAGGTGAACAGAAACTGCCGCCCCAGTGCGGCCTGGAATCGGTCAGATCGCAGGATTTGTTCAAACCAACCAAGACCTTCCCAGAAGAACTGGTTGTTGCCGAAGGTTTCCTGCACCGAGTAGTTGACCACGGTCATCATCGGCACCAGCGCGTTGAACGCGACCAGCGCCAGAACGGGCAAGACAAAGAACCATGCCTTTTGGTTTTCGGTTCTCATTGCACCCGCTCCTCGGTTGCGATCCAGCCGTCGCGATAGACGCGGGATTGTTCAGGTTTAAATTGCAGAAAGACTTGTGATCCGGGCTCGGGTACACTGTGTTCGGTCACAGCCTTAAGGGCCGTGTTGCCGACCATCGCACTGACAACAAAGTGGCGGCCGATATCGGCCACTTTGGTCACATGCGCCGGGATGCCGGTGTCCCCAAAACCCACATACTCAGGGCGGATTCCCAGGTGTGTACGGCCTCCGTCACCAAGGGTGGGACCTTCCAGCATCACCTCGTGGCCTTCGAACACGGCGCGGTCGCCTTTGGCCTCGCAGGGCAGGACATTCATACCGGGTGAACCTATAAAGTGCCCGACAAATGTGTGCTGGGGGCGTTCAAACAGTTCGACTGGAGTGCCGATCTGAACCACTTCGCCTTCCTGCATTACGACGACTTCGTCCGCGAAAGTCAGCGCCTCGGTCTGGTCGTGGGTCACATAGATCATCGTGGCTTGCACGCGCTGGTGCAGCTCTTTCAGCTTTGACCGAAGTTTCCATTTCAGATGCGGGTCGATCACCGTAAGGGGTTCGTCAAACATCACCGCGTTTACATCATCGCGCACAAGACCGCGCCCCATCGAGATTTTCTGCTTGTTATCCGGACTCAGACCCGATGCACGGGTGTTGAGCATATCCGTGACGTCCAGCATCTCGGCAATCTCATCGACCCGACGTTTGATCGTTGTGGCATCGACGCCCCGGTTTTTCAGGGGGAAGGCAAGGTTTTCGCCCACCGTCATCGTGTCGTAGATCACTGGGAACTGGAACACCTGCGCAATGTTGCGTTGATCCGGGGGCAGGGTGGTGACGTCGCGGTCATCGAACA
Source organism: Ruegeria sp. BB5 (assembly GCF_056539405.1). Classification (NCBI taxonomy): domain Bacteria; kingdom Pseudomonadati; phylum Pseudomonadota; class Alphaproteobacteria; order Rhodobacterales; family Roseobacteraceae; genus Ruegeria; species Ruegeria sp. BB5. The sequence continues at coordinate 448,016 of NZ_JBQFUX010000001.1, forward strand.
GAATCTGCCCCTCGGACGGCGTCAACAGCCCCGAGATGATGTTCAGCAGAGTGGACTTGCCGCAGCCCGACGGGCCGAGCAGCGCGTAGGCCCCACCATCGCGCCAGGTCACATCGATTTCCTTCAGTGCGTAATCTTCCGGGCCTTTTGGCGTTGGCATATAGCTGTGTCGCAGGTTTGAAAGTTTGATCTGTGCCATGTCAGGCCACCCTTTTGCCGTCTTGACCGAAATACCGGCAATGCGCCGGGTTCATATAGAAGCTGTGATCCTCACCGACCTGATAGGGATGCACACCGGCAGCCAGCGAGACCCACGCTTCATCCCCATGTTGGAAATGCGCGCTGGAATCGGAACCGGACAGTTCAGTGACGATCACGCGACCGGTCAGTTCAACATCTGCGTCCGAGGTGCGGACCGGGGTCACGCGGTGCGGACGCACAGCAACCATGTATTCTCCATCAGCCATATCCGTAACGGTCCAGCCGCCCCCGCCCGCCAGTTGCGCCTGAGCGCCAGTGACCGAGACTCGAGCCACATTGATTGGCGGGTCCGAGAACACCCGCGCAGCGGCTATGTTTTCGGGATTGCGATAGATATCAGCGGTTGGGCCGAACTGAGTAACGTGGCCGTCTTCCATCAGAGCGGTGTACCCACCTAACAGCAGGGCCTCTTCTGGTTCCGAGGTGGCATAAACCACGACGGCACCGCGACCTGCAAACAGGTCTGGTAATTGTTCGCGCAGCTCTTCGCGCAATTTGTAGTCAAGGTTCGCCAACGGTTCATCCAGGAACACGGCGCGGCTTTCTTTCGCGATGGCACGGGCCAGCGCGGTACGTTGTTGTTGCCCGCCCGACAGCTCATGCGGGCGACGGTTAAGCATCGGGCGCAATTGCAGCAGATCGGCGGCCTCTTCCACGCGGCCCTCGATCTCGGATTGCGCCATACCAGCCACGCGCAGGGGCGAGGCGATATTGTCGAAAACACTCATATGCGGGTAGTTCACGAAGAACTGGTGTACCAAGCTGATCTGACGCTTTTGCGTGTTCAGCCGTGTCACATCCTGCCCATCCATCAGAACCTTGCCCGAGGCGATCGGGTCCAGCCCGGCCATCATCTTGATCAGAGAGGTCTTGCCCGAGCCCGTCGCGCCTAACAGCACGTTGAAATGGCCCGTTTGCAGTGTCAGGTTGGTGGGTTTGATATGGATGACGTTGCCAACGCGTTTCGTGGCATCTTGAAGTTCAATCATGTCCGTGAGTTCCGGTCCTTCAGTGCATCGCACTGGTCTTTGGGGTGGGGATGCCTGAACCGGCACCCCCGGGTTTCAATGGTCTACTGAGCCTGCCAGCGCTGAACCAGTTCGTCATAGTTGACAGTTTGGCCTTGCGGTTTTTCGTTCTCAAGCTTGGCCTTTGGCGAACCCTCTTTTTCCAGCCAGAAGGCAGGATCCTGCGGGTCGTTCAGGCGTGGACCACAACCACCGTACACACCGGCGCTTTCGTCCGCGGCCTGCATACGGGCCATGGTGATGTCCATCTCTTCAGCCAGACGGTCCATCGCCTCTTGCGGGGTAAACGCACCCGAGTTCACGTCACCGATCTGCTGCCACCAGATCTGGGCCAGCTTCGGATAGTCCGGCACGTTGATGCCGGTGGGCGACCATGCCACACGGTCAGGCGAGCGATAGAACTCGACCAGACCACCCAGCTTGGGTGCGCGCTCGGTGAAGGACTCGTGATTGACCGAGCTGTCGCGGATGAAGGTCAGACCGACGTGGGACTTCTTCACATCGACAGTCTTGGAGGTCACGAACTGGGCATAGAGCCAAGCCGCCTGAGCACGATCCGCAGGGGTCGATTTCAGGAAGGTCCAAGACCCCACGTCCTGATAACCAACCTTCTGGCCTTCTTCCCAGTAGGGGCCGTGCGGGCTGGGTGCCATCCGCCACAGCGGCGTGCCCTCGTCATCCACCGTGTTGTTACCTTCGGATTTCGGCTTCACCATGTCGGCAGTAAAGGCGGTGTACCAGAAGATCTGCTGGGCGACGTTGCCTTGGCTAAGCGCTGGTAGCGACTGGTAGAAGTCATAGGACGCCGCACCCGGAGGCGCATAGGCCCGCAGCCACTCATCCCATTTGCGGATCGCATAGACCGCAGCGGGACCGTTTGCAGCGCCGCCGCGGGACACGGATGCACCAACAGGGTTACAGGTGCCCGCTTCCATGCGGATGCCCCACTCATCAACCGGAATGCCGTTCGGCTCGCCAACGTCGCCGGCACCGGCCATTGACAGCCACGCATCGGTCATACGCCAACCAAGGTCAGGTGCGCGCTTGCCGTAGTCCATGTGGCCATAGATCGCCACTCCGTCGACTTCCTTCACGTCATTGGTGAAAAATTCGGCAATGTCTTCGTAAGCCGACCAGTTGACCGGAACACCCAGGTCATAGCCGTACTTTTCTTTGAACGCGGCTTTGTTGGCTTCGTCGTCGAACCAGTCCTTGCGGAACCAGTAAAGGTTCGCGAACTGCTGGTCAGGCAGCTGGTACAGCTTGCCGTCCGGACCGGTGGTGAACTGAATGCCCATGAAGTCATCCAGATCCAGCGTCGGCGAAGTTGTCGCCGCCCAATCGCCAGCCATCATGTCGGTCAGCGGATAGGCCAGTTGCAGGCGCGAGTGGGTGCCGATCAGGTCACTGTCGTTGACATAGCCGTCATACAGATTCCGGCCGGTCTGCAGCTGGGTTTGAACCGCCTGAACCACTTCGCCTTCACCGAGGATCTGGTGGTTGACCTTGATGCCAGTGATTTCCTCGAACGCCTTGGTCAGGACCTCGGATTCGTAAGAATGTGTCGGGATGCCTTCGGACAGGACGTTGATTTCCATGCCAGCGTAAGGCTGTGCAGCTTCGATGAACCACTGCATTTCCGACATCTGTTCGTCTTTCGACAAGGTCGATGGCTGGAATTCGTCGTCGATCCAACGTTGTGCTGCGGCTTCGTCGGCCCAAACGGGACCGTGCCCCGCAATGACGGCAGCCGCCGCCACTGCGGAAAGTAGATGTCTCCGCATCTGTCTCCTCCCAAAAATTATGGTTGTCCGGTGCTAACCGGATGACCGACAGCATCAGCGATTTTCTGCGCACCTGTCAAACTAAATTTTTAGTAAATGAACATTCCGCCGGTTTCGAAGGGTTGATTTATCCTCGGTTGCCAATTTCTGAATTCGTTGTAAGCTGTCCTTACAATTACAAAAAATGCCACTGACCACCGTGGTGAATTTACTGAAAATCTCTTTGACGCATGGGGGTAAGTGATGTCCCGAAGCCTGTTGAAGTACACGCGTGTTCTGGAAATTGTCGGTGACACGATCAAGGTTCGGGTGCCGATTGATGGCGCGCGCGACCCAGCCGTTCGCTTCAACGATCTGGCGGTGATCGAGACGGTGGATGGCCGCAAAACTCTGGCTCAGGCGATCTTAATTGATCGGGACGTGGTGACGTTGCAGGTGTTCTCGGGCACCAAAGGCATATCCACCGAGGCGACGGCGACCTTTCTTGGCCACCCAATGCAGACGCCCTATTCGGCCAACATTTTGGGGCGCGTGTTCGACGGGGCGGGGGTGGCGATCGACGGCGGACCCGACCTGACTGCCGAGCCGCGCATCGACATCGGTGGTCCCACCGTAAACCCGGCCGAGCGTGCGGTTCCCAACAAGATGATCCGCACGGATGTGCCGATGATCGACGTGTTCAACACGCTTGTCGAAAGCCAGAAAATCCCGATTTTCTCGGTCTCAGGTGAGCCGTTCAACGCCTTTCTCAGCCGAATCGGTATTCAGGCGGATGCCGATATCGTGGTGTTCGGCGGGCTGGGATTGATCTTTGATGACTATTACACGTTCCGCACCTCCTTTGAGGATGCGGGCGTGTTCTCGCGCACCGTGATGTTCGTCAATCAGGCGATGGACCCTCTGGTCGAACGTTTATTGGTGCCGGATATGGCGTTGGCCGTGGCCGAGAAATTCGCGGTGGAAGAGGGCAAGCGCGTGCTGGTTCTGATGACTGACATGACCGCTTTCGCCGATGCGATGAAAGAAGTGGGGATCAGTCAGGAACGCGTTCCATCGCAGCGCGGATATATGGGTGACCTCTATTCGCAGTTGGCGCGCCGGTACGAAAAGGCGTGTGATTACGCCAAGGGCGGGTCGGTCACCGTGTTGACCGTGACGACAATGCCAGGCAATGACGTGACCCATCCGGTGCCGGACAACACGGGCTATATCACCGAAGGCCAGATTTACCTGCATTCGGGTGTGATCGACCCGTTCGGCAGCCTGTCGCGCCTCAAGCAGAACGTAGTTGGTAAGACGACCCGCGAAGACCACGGGCAGATTATGAATACGATGATCCGGTTTTATTCGGAAAGCCGGGACGCCGCGCAGAAGCAGGCGATGGCCTTTGACCTGTCGGATTACGATCACCAACTGCTGAAGTTTGGCGCGCTGTTCCGTAAGCGTTTCATGGATATCAACGTCTCGATCCCGCTGGAGGATGCGCTTGATCTGGGCTGGAAAACGCTGGCTGAGTGTTTTGCCCCAGAACAATTGCTGATGAAGCAATCTCTGGTCGACAAATATTTCCCAAAGGATGCCGATGGCGCGGTTGCAGCTGAATAAATCGTCGCTCGCCCGCGAGCAGACGCAGCTGAAAAGCTATGAGCGGTTCCTGCCGTCACTGGACCTCAAGCGCCAGCAATTGATGGCGGAACGTGTGAAAGCCCGTGAGGAGGTGAGGCGGCTGGAGGACGAGGTGCAAGAGCTGGCCCAGCAGGTGGGGGCAAAGCTGCCAATGCTGGCACAGCAAAGCATCGATCTGGACGGGCTGGTGGAACTGAAAGAATACAGGGTCAAAGAGGTCAACGTGGTGGGCGTCAAGATGCCTGATCTGGACTGGATCGAGGTTGCTGTGCGCCCTTATTCGCTGTTGGCAAAACCCCATTGGGTGGATGCCGCGGCGCAGTTGCTGCATGACATGATCGAGGCGCGCCTGCGGGTCAAAGTAGCCGAGGAGAGGGTCAGGATTTTCGACAAGGCCGTTGCCACGATCACGCAGCGGGTGAACCTGTTCGAAAAGGTTCTGATCCCGCGCGCCAAGGCCAATATCAAGAAGATCCGCATCTACCTGAGTGATGAGCAGATGCAGGCCGTCGTCCGCTCGAAAATCTCCAAGCGTAAACATGCGCAAGAGGCGGCGTCATGAGTATTGCGCGTCTCAAAAAGCTCTCGCTGGTAGGACGGGCAGCGCAGAAAACCGAAACGCTTGAGGCGTTGCAAGCACTGGGGTGCATGCATGTATTGCCACTGGCCCCGCCACCATCTGAGCCGGAAAAGATCAGCGCGCGCGGTGCAAGAGATGCCTATAAGGCGTTGCGTTTCCTGACAGATGTACCTGAGCCACGCCGCCAAATTCAGCGCGACACGGACTTTAATATGGATCAGTTCGTCAAGGATGTGCGCGACCTGATGCAACGCAGTCGCGACATGACAGACAGGCGGGATTTTCTGGCCGATCGCATTGCGAAGGTGCGGCCGTGGGGCGATCTGGATTTTCCGCCCGATGACGTTCTGGCGGGCAACCGGCTATGGTTCTACCAACTGCCGTTAAAGCATCGAGATGTTTTGAATGACCTGACGCTGCCCTGGGCGATTCTGGAGCAGGACCATAGGTTTATTTATGCCGTTCTGATCTCGTCGGATGAGCCCGCCGACGACATTCTGCCAGTACCGCGCACCCATACGGGGTCACTGCCCATTCATGAGCTTGAAGCCCAGTTGGAAGAGGTGGAAATTGCCATCGAAGCGCTTGAGGCCGAACGGGTCGCCCAGACCCGCTACTTAACGCTGATGCGGCGTAACCTCTCGGTGGCTGAGAGCGCAGCAGAGCTTGCCCATGCGACGCAGAAAGTGCGCGATGAAGAGGCGATGTTTGCCCTTCAGGGCTGGGTGCCAGAGGATCGCATTGATGCTGTTTTGGACATGGCGAAGGGTAAGAACGCCGCTATTCTGATCGAGGATCCAGGCCCCGAAGACTCACCACCCACGCTGTTGGAACAGCCGGAAAAACGTAATGCTGCCGTAGACTTGGCGCTGTTTTATCAAGTGCCGGGTTACAAGGATTGGGACCCAAGCGTCATCGTCGCCGTGTCCTTCGCGTTCTTCTTTGCCATGATTGTGGCCGATGCGGGGTACGGCGCGATCATATTGCTGGGCTTGCTGCTGTTTTGGAAACGAATGGACGGAACTGCAGGGCAGAAATCATGGCGTCGGTACGGATTGATCATTTCGGGCGCGACGATTGTATATGGCGTTCTGGTGGGCAGTTATTTCGGTGTGTCACCGCCGGAAGGGTCGATCCTCGCCAAGGTGAAACTGCTCGATCTGAACAATTTTGGTGCCATGATGATGGTCTCGATCGTTGTGGGAGTTCTGCATCTGGTGCTGGCCAATGCACTGGCCGCCCACGCCGCCTGGGGGCAGCGCAATGCGATTGCCAATCTGGGCTGGATCGCTGCACTGATTGGCGGATTTGTTTTGTGGCTCAGCTTTATGAAGGGAAACTCTGCAACACCCGGTGCGGTGATCCTTAGCGCGGGTGTTCTGGCGATCCTTTGGTTTTCCAGCGACCGTCAGATCAACAAGCCAATCGATTGGTTATGGCGTCTGATTGGCGGCATCCAAGCCCTGGCCGGAGCGATGGGGGCGTTTGGTGACGTCCTTAGTTATATGCGCCTGTTCGCGCTGGGCTTGGCCTCGGCCTCGCTGGCGATCACATTCAACGATCTGGCGGTGTCAGTGATGCACGCGCTGAAGGGGCCCGGGATCCTGTTCGCTCTGCTGATCCTGATCGTCGGTCACGCCCTGAACTTCGCCCTCGCGATGATGAGCGGCGTCGTCCACGGGCTGCGTCTCAATTACATCGAATTCTTTAAATGGGGTTTGCCGGATGAAGGCATCGTCTTTCGCCCGTTTGCCCGCAAGGAGGTTCAGGAATGAATGAGCTTGTTCTTACATTGGGTTGGCTGGGGATTTACGCACCGATGGCACTGGGTGCGGCGGCAAGCGCCATTGGCTGCTCCATTGCCGGAATGGCTAGCATCGGCGCCATGACCGAGACCGAGGGGGGCTATGGTCGGTTCGTCGGCGTTTCGGCCTTTCCGTCGACCATGGTGATCTATGGCATCGTCATCATGTTCACCCTGAACCGTGAGGTGACGCCTGAAAATGCGGGCGGGTTGTTCGGGATCGGCATCTTGTCGGGCATCGCCTTGATGTATTGCGGTATCTGGCAGGGCCGGGCCTGTGCAGCAGCGATCAATGCAACCAAGGAAAAGCCGGAAATCTTCGGGCTGTCGTTGGCACCGGCCGCGATCATCGAAGGCTTTGGCGTTTTCGCCTTCGTCTTTGCCTTGGTCATCAGCGCGGGGATAAGCTGATGGCACAGGATGGCATGATCTCTCACGGTGTTGACGCGCTGATCGACAAGTTGCGCAACGATGGGGTGGCCGCTGGCCAGGCGGATGCAGAGAAACTGCGCGCCGATGCCAAGGCCGAAGCGGCGAAGATACTGGCCGACGCCAAACGCGAGGCGGACGCGTATCAAAAGAAGGCCCGCACGGATTCTGACAACTACCGCGCAGCGGGCGAAGAGGCGCTGAACACTGCCATGCGGGATGCGGTGCTGACCATGAAAGCCGGGCTGACGGACCGCTTCCGCGAAGATGTCGAACGTCTGGTCACCAAGGAAATGGCCGATCCAGACCTGCTGAAGCAGATGATACTCGAAGTTGTGGGCCGTGCGGCAGAAGGCGCCAATCTGGGCGGAAAGGTAGAAGTCATTTTGCCCGCCAAGATCGCCACGCAAGAGGATATCAAACAGAATGCCGACGATATCCAGTCTGGCAAGCTCACCAAATACGTACTGGGCCTGACCGCTGAAATGCTGCGCGAGCAGGTCGAACTGCACGCCTCGGATGATGCCGAGGGTGGCATACGGGTGCGGGCGGACGATCAAGGCGTGGCTTTGGATCTGACGGATAAAGCGGTGGCCTCGTTGCTGATGGAGCATCTACAGCCGCGTTTCCGGGCCGTTCTGGAGGGGGTGATCCGTTAGAATGCCAAACCCTGACGCCTATATCGCGCTGATCAGCAGCTTACCGGGGTCGGAGCGGTTGTTTGTCGCCAAACAGCCGCCCTTGTCGCGGTTGCGGCTGGATCGACGTTTACAGGCGCTGACACCCGAGGATGCGCGCGTTTTGAAGGTGTTGGAGCATGCTTTGAACTGGGGCGACTACGACATCGGGGTAACCGACGCGCAGGCCATTGGGCGCTGCAACGAGGCGTTGCACGATATCTCGCAGCCCACCTTGCGCAAGATGCTTATTGAGCGGATGGACTTGCGTACTGTAGTGGCCGCGCTGCGCCTGCGCAAACAGGGGGTCAGCCCACCTGCCGGATCGTTCGGTATGGGGCGTTGGGCCCGCCATATCCCTGCCAATTGGAACGACCCGAGCTTTCGATTGGAAGGTCCGATGCCTTGGATCAAGGAGGCCCAGCAACTATTGGACGCCGCAGATCCTTTGGGCTTGGAACGGCTGCTCTTGTCGGTCAGCCACAAGCAACTTAAACGCCACGCTGCCCGCCATTATTTCGATTTCGAAGCAGTGGTGATCTACGTGCTGATCTGGAACATTTTCGACCGCTGGGCGCAAAGCAATGCGCAGGCGGCAGCCAAAAGATTTGAGCATCTGGCCCAGCAGGCCATGGCTAATGTCGCCGATATCGATTTTGACGGAGCAAACGCATGACCGCCCCAACCTCTGCCAAACAGACCGCCACCGCCCGTGTCGTCTCGGTGCAAGAGGGGTTGGTGCAGATACAGGCCAACCATGACGCCTCGGGCCAGCCCGGGCAGTTGGTCAAGAACGAAGTGGTCTTTATTCTGCCGACACGCCCCGGGCCGGGTGGGCGGCAGGAACGCCTGAAGGCCGAGGTGCTGCGGGTGCGTGGTGATACGGCGGATGTGCAGGTCTATGAAAGCACCGACGGGGTTGCCGTGGGCGACCCGGTCGAACAATCTGGCCAATTGCTGTCGGTCGAGCTGGGGCCGGGTTTGTTGGGGCAGGTGTTCGACGGGTTGCAATCGCCTTTGCCCAAAGTAGCGGCTGATTTTGGCACCTTCCTGCCCCGCGGGGCCGATGTCACTCCGCTGGACGATCAGGTAAAATGGTCGTTCAGCCCTTCGATCAAGGTCGGGGATACGGTGACGGCCGGTGACAGCATCGGAACGGTCCCCGAGGGACATTTCACCCACAAGATCATGCTGCCGTTTAACTGGATGGGTGATTACAAGGTCATCTGGGTACAAAAAGGCGCGGCCACGATCCACGACATAGTGGCCCGTCTGGAAGATGAGCAAGGCGGCGAACACACGCTGACCTTATGCCAGAAATGGCCAGTGCGGCGGCCTTTATCGGAAAGCACTCTGAAACGCGCGCTGTCCGAGCGGTTGTATCCGACCGAACCGGTCCTGACCTCTCAGCGCCTGATCGACACGTTCTTTCCCATCGCACGCGGGGGGACGGCCTGTATTCCTGGGCCGTTTGGGGCGGGCAAAACCGTTCTGCAAAACCTGATCGCGCGCAATGCCAAGGTGGATATCGTCATTGTCGTAGCCTGTGGCGAACGTGCGGGTGAAGTGGTTGAGACGATCCACGAGTTTCCCAAGATGACCGACCCAACCACGGGTGGCAGCCTGATGGATCGTACGATCATCATCTGCAACACGTCGTCCATGCCGGTTGCCGCGCGCGAGGCGTCGATCTTCACCGGTATCACGCTGGGTGAATATTATCGACAGATGGGCTATGACGTGTTGCTGATTGCCGACAGCACCAGCCGCTGGGCGCAAGCGATGCGCGAAACATCCGGAAAACTTGAAGAAATCCCGGGCGAAGAGGGTTTTCCTGCCTATCTGGAAAGCTCGATCAAGGGACTGTATGAGCGTGCCGGAGCAATGAAAACCAATGACGGCGATTTGGGCAGCCTTACCTTGATCGGAACCGTCTCGCCCGCCGGCGGCAACTTTGACGAGCCGGTCACGCAATCGACCCTGTCCACAGTGAAATGTTTCCTCGGCCTGTCTTCGGAACGCGCGTACAAGCGGTTTTATCCTGCGGTCGATCCGATGCTCAGTTGGTCGCGCTATTCGGATCAATTGTCCGACTGGTACGACAAAAACGCCGAACCGGGTTGGACCGGCAAGGTCCGGGATTTGCTGGCCCTGATCGAAAAAGGCGAACAGGTCGATCAGATGATGCAGGTGACGGGGGAAGAGGGCGTCACGATCCAAGATTTCGTAACCCAGCAAAAAGCGCTGTTTGTGGATATGGTTTATCTACAGCAGGACGCGTTTGACAAAGTGGACGCGACGGTGCCGCTGGAACGTCAGAAAATGACCTTCAAGCTGGTCTACGACGTGACCCAATCAACTGCGGAGTTCGCTGACAAGGCCGAGGTTCGGCAGGTGTTTACGCAGCTCACAGGATTGATGAAGAACTTTCACTATGCGGCGGAAAACACACCGGAATTCAAGTCGACCTGGGGGCAGATACAAAATCTGTGCCACGAGAAGTTTGGTGTCTAAATAGGGAAGTGGTAGCCCGTAGGGGAATCGAACCCCTCTTTCCAGGTTGAAAACCTGGCGTCCTAACCGATAGACGAACGGGCCATTTGGTATGGCGCAAGCACAAGTGGTAGCCCGTAGGGGAATCGAACCCCTCTTTCCAGGTTGAAAACCTGGCGTCCTAACCGATAGACGAACGGGCCACGCTGCCTTGTGGAGGGCCTTTTACGGTTTCGCCCGGACCCCCGCAAGCCGAAAAATGCAAGGACGTGAAAGTTTTTTCCAAGGCCTGAAATCGGGCTTAAATGGCCTCTGCTGCGTCTTCCAGCCGAAGTTGCACACTTTGGCGTCCACCCCACGTGTTCACTTCCAGCCGTCCGGCGAAATGAAAGCGCGCGCCGCCGTGATTTGACAGCTTTTCGCCCATCGGACCGTCAAAGGCCCCAAAGGCAATGGCGTCCAGACCGCCGCCAACACCGTCGGACAGGGACAGTTTCAGATGGGATTCACCAACGCGTTTGGCAAAACGCACCTGCAGGTCGGGCAGCGCATATCGCGGGGCTGGGGCGCTGGCCCCGAACGGACCTGCCTTTTCGATCTGTTCGATCAGATCAATAGTGGCTGCACCAGGCATCAGGGTGCCATCCAGTTTCAAATCGGCCGGACCGCCTTCACCCGCGCCTTGCTTGGCCAGCAATTCGCTGAGCCGCGCCATGGCAGGTTCCAACTGGTCGCGCATCACGGTCAGCCCCGCCGCCATCTTGTGGCCGCCACCCTTCACCAGTAACCCTTCGGCCGCTAGCCGCTGGATCGACGCACCCAGATCAACGCCCGAGATCGAACGGCCCGAGCCTTTGCCCTCATCCCCGTCGAAACCGATGACAATCGCGGGGCGGTTGGCGTTTTCCTTCAGGCGTGAGGCCACGATGCCGACTACACCAGGGTGCCAGCCTTCACCCGCAGCCCAAACAAGCGGCGCATCCAGACCACGTTCCTCGGCCTGCTCCAAGGCTGCGGCACGCACGGCGTTTTCGATGTCACGACGCTCGGTGTTCAATTCATCCAAGCGTTGCGAGAGCGCCTGCGCCTCATGCATCGATTCTGTGCTAAGCAACCGCGCGCCCAGGTCCGCCTGACCAATGCGCCCGCCCGCGTTCACGCGCGGACCCAGCAGAAACCCCAGGTGATAGCTGTTAGGCGCTGAATCCATGCGCGTCACATCCGACAGCGCCACAAGACCGGGCCTTTGCCGTTGGGCCATTACCTTCAGGCCTTGTCGCACAAGCGCCCGGTTTGCCCCGATCAGCGGGGCCACATCAGCCACGGTCGCCAGCGCCACGAGATCCAGCAGACCAATCAAGTCAGGCCCGTTTACACCTGCCTCACGCAGTTGACGTCCGGCTTCGACCAGCATCAGAAACACGACACCGGCGGCGCAGAGAAAGCCCAGATCGCCGCTTTCATCCTGCCGGTTAGGGTTCACCACGGCGGCACAATCGGGCAGAGTTTCGCCGCCCAAGTGGTGATCCAACACGATCACATCCGCGCCCTTGGCGGCTGCAATCGGTTCGTGACTCAGCGTGCCACAATCGACGCAGATGATCAGGTCATGCGTGGCGGCCAGTTCCTGCATCGCGGGCACGTTGGGGCCATAGCCCTCGTCAATTCGGTCGGGCACGTACAATGTAGCCTGCAGGCCCATCTGCCGCAGCCAAACCAGCAGCAAAGCCGCAGAACTGGCGCCATCTACGTCATAGTCCGCGAACACTGCGATCCGCTCATTGTTCGTGACCGCTGACAGGAATCGCGTTGCGGCTTTTTCCATATCCTTCATGTCGCGCGGGTCAGGCAGCAGTTCTTTCAGTTTGGGTTCCAGAAACCCGGACGCCTCCATAGCAGAGACGCCGCGTCGCGCCAGAACCTGACACACCGCGCGGGGCAGACCGGCCTGTTGGATCAGCATTTCCGCGGCCCGCTCAACGGCGGGCACTGGGCCGACCCAACGTCGCCCGGATAGTGACTGCTCAACCCCAAGATAACTCATGGTGTGCCTCTTATGCGCCAAGGCCGGACCCTCTCGGATCCGGCCTCTTCATCTTTTTCCAAATACTCTCGCCGAAGGCAATGGCGCAAGCCATCACGCTTTGTCGTGGGGCCACATCGGCGTGCGATACGACATGCGGCGGACCGAGCCGGTTTTCGACCGCATCAGCAGCGTGGTGGTTTCGACCCAGCCGGGTTCGCGCTTGATGCGCGGCAACAGCGAACCGCCGGTGACACCGGTGGCAGCAAAAATTACGTCGGCGGTGACCATTTCGTCGCGGGAATAAACGCGATCCAGATCGGTGATGCCTGCCTTGGCGGCGCGGCCGCGTTCGTCATCGTTGCGGAACAACAGGCGGCCAAAGATCTGCCCGCCCATGCATTTAAGCGCAGCCGCAGCCAGAACGCCTTCGGGCGCGCCACCCGAACCCATATACATGTCGATGCCGGTCTCTTCGCTTTCGGCACAGTGCATGACACCGGCCACGTCACCATCGGTGATCAGGCGGATCGAGGCTCCGGTTTCACGGACTTCAGCGATCATCGCTTCGTGACGGGGACGCTCCAGAATGCAGACGGTGATATCGGCAGGCTCACAACCCCTGGCCTTGGCCAGTGCTTCGACCCGTTCGCGGGGCGACATGTTCAGATTGACCACACCTTCGGCGAATCCCGGACCAATGGCCAGCTTGTCCATGTAAACGTCCGGCGCATGCAACATCGAGCCGCGCGGGCCCATGGCGATCACGGTCAGCGCATTTGGCATGTCCTTGGCGGTCAAGGTGGTGCCTTCCAGCGGGTCCAGCGCGATATCCACACCAGGTCCGTTTCCGGTGCCGACTTCTTCGCCGATATACAGCATCGGCGCTTCGTCGCGTTCACCTTCGCCGATAACAACCACACCCGCGATATCCAGCAGGTTCAGCTGTTCGCGCATGGCGTTTACTGCTGCCTGATCGGCGGCTTTTTCGTCGCCACGCCCAACCAGAGAGGCGGACGCCAGTGCGGCCTGTTCTGCGACCCGCGCAAGGCCCAGAGACAACAGTCGGTCGTTGAAATCAATCTTGGCAGCACTCATTTTTCACTATCCTCAGGTCAGTATCGGCGTTTTCTTCGGCATAGCCTGCGTCTTGGGCAGGCCGCAAGGGTCAAACCTCTTCGATGCGCAATGCAACTGGCTCATCCGCCACCACATCGGTGTCCCGCAGCCCGTTCAGGGCAACGTCCAGCGTGGCGCGCGTGGCTTTGTGGGTGACGATCAGAACCGGAGCGGTGCTTTCCGTGTGCCCGTATTGGCGCATCCGGTCGATTGAAACACCTGCATCGCCCAGAATAGCCGCCACTTTGGCCAGCGCACCAGGTTTATCGAACAGGGCAAGCCGCAGATAATAGGGGGCGGGCAGTCCGGTCACCGCAGACTTGGCATCTTGCAACGAGGTTGCGGGGCGACCAAAGGTCGGGATTTGCAGCCCGCGTGCCAGATCGCAAACATCGCCCATCACTGCGCTTGCCGTAGGGCCTTCGCCAGCACCGGGGCCACGCAGCACGACTTGCTCGACCGCGTCGCCCTCGATCACCACCATGTTTGTGCCGCCTTCCAACTGCCCCAAGGGTGAGCTGCTGGGCACAAGGCACGGCTGCATACGCTGTTCCAAACCACGGGCCGAGCGTTGCGCGACGCCCAGCAGTTTGATGCGATAGCCCATATCGGCGGCTTGATGAATGTCTTCCAGGGTGATCTGCTGAATGCCTTCGATCTGGATTCCATCGAAGTTCGGCTTGGTGCCAAAAGCGATCGAAGACAACAACGCCAGCTTATGCGCCGCGTCGATGCCGCCAACGTCCAGGTTCGGATCGGCCTCAAGGTACCCAAGCTGCGCGCATTCTTCGAACAGCGCGTTATAGCCCAGCTCCTGCGATTGCATGCGGGTCAGGATATAATTGCAGGTTCCGTTCATCACGCCCATGACGCGGGTGATCTCATTTCCGGCCAGCCCTTCGGTCAGCGACTTGATCACCGGGATACCGCCTGCAACGGCGGCCTCGAACCGGATGACACGGCCGGCTGCTTCGGCCTTTTCGGCTAGGTCCTGACCGTGGATCGCCAGCAGCGCCTTATTGGCGGTCACCACGTCCTTGCCAGTGGCCAGCGCCGCCTCGACCGAGGCTTTGGCCGGGCCGTTTTCGCCGCCGATCAGTTCGACAAACACATCGATGTCATTGCGCTTCGCCAACGCCATGGGATCGGTTTCCCAGGCGTAGTCCGACAGGTTCACACCGCGATCCTTATTCGCATCGCGCGCCGAAACGGCAACGATCTCGACAGATCGGCCCGTGCGCGCCTGCAGCAGGTCTGCGTGGCGGCGGATGATCTTTACGACACCCACGCCAACCGTTCCCAAGCCCGCAATTCCCAGCCGCAGCACCTGTGTCATCCCGTGGGTTCCTTTCCGCTCGAAATTTCCGTGGTTTCGGGCCGTTTGCCCGTTCAGCGCTGCCTTAGCGGGTTCAGCGCTAGGGTGCAATGCGTCCTGGTCCCGGACGGGGCTGAATCGTAGGAGCTTAGTTGATTTCCGCGTTCTGGAGTTCTTCTGACTTTTTCTCAAGTTCCTCACGCCGCGCAATCAAGTCTTCTTCGACCACGGCGGCCTCGTTCACCGGATCAACGGCGGGGCCCAGGTTTTCCTGCAGCGGGATAAGTTTAGGATAGCGTGCCGACTCCAGCTCCGGCAACTCGCGCCCTTCCAATTCTGGAATATCGGTGCATCCGGCACATGCGAGCATCAGTATCAGCAAAGGCAGGGGTTTCATGCAGAACTCTTTCAACATCAACTGAAACTGTGATGCACCTTTTAGTGACTTGGTTCAAGCGGGGTTCTATCTGAACAAACGTTCAGATACTGTGTGGGAATGGCACGTACGCAAGGTTCACATTCCGATATTACCGGCCCACGCATCCGCAAGGCGGCGCTGGGTTTGTTCGCCCGTCACGGCTATGCGGCCGTTTCGATGCGCCAGATCGCGTCCGAGGTCGGGGTGCAGGCAGGTGCTCTGTATAACTACACGCCGGATAAACAAAGCCTGCTATACCGTCTGATGCACGAACACATGCAAGAGCTGCTTTTGGCTTATGACGACCTTGACCATCCTGCCGATGCGTCCGAGGCGTTGCGCCAGTTCGTAGGGTTTCATATCCGCTTTCACTTGGAACGCCCAGATGAGGTGTTCATTGCCTATATGGAATTGCGCAACCTGACACCGGAAAACTTCTCGGAAATCGAGGCCTTGCGCCGCAGCTATGAAAACGCGTTAGAGACCATCTTGCGCAGCGGGCAGCAGGGCGGGGTGTTCGATATCGCGGATACCAAGATCGCCACCCTCGCCGTCATTGCCATGCTGAACGGGGTGATGACTTGGTATCGCGCAGGTGGACGCTTGTCGCTGGACGAAGTCGAGCAGGTCTATTGGGACATGGTGCGTAGATCGGTCTCGATCTAGTGTGCCGGTCGAATGAACGTGCCATTACGTAATTCGCGAAAGGCCTGTTCCAATTCGGACCGAGTGTTCATGACAATGGGGCCGTGCCAAGCCACAGGTTCGGCAATCGGTGCCCCTGAGATCAAAAGGAATCGCACACCCTCAGGGCCGGCCTGCACCGTGATCTCATCGCCGCTGCCAAAGCGCACAAGGGTTCGATCACCGGACATGTCCCGAATGTTAACTTCTTGCCCTGCAACCTCTTTTTCCAGCAGGACGCCAGTAGGATGCGACGCGTCGGCAAAGGCAGCCTGACCTTCAAACACATATGCGAAGGCACGGCGATAGGTATCTATCCGGAATGTTTTCTTGACCCCTGCAGGGATCTGAATGTCCAGATATTGCGGGTCGGCTGCGATCCCATCGACCGGGCCGGTCTTGCCCCAGAACTCTCCTACAATCACACGCACAGTTGTTCCGTCATCATCGGTGATTTTCGGGATGTCCTTGCTTTGCACGTCCTGATAGCGCGGCGCAGTCATTTTCTGTGCCGAGGGCAGGTTGCCCCACAACTGGAAACCATGCATTTGGCCAGCGGCGTTACCCGTCGGCATTTCCTGATGCAAAATCCCAGACCCGGCTGTCATCCACTGCACATCTCCGGCGCCCAATGTCCCGCTGTTGCCCAATGAGTCCGAGTGGTCAACCGTGCCAGCCAGAACATAGGTGATCGTTTCGATTCCACGATGAGGGTGCCATGGGAAACCCGCTTGATAATCCTGCGGGTTCTCATTGCGAAAGTCGTCAAACAGCAGGAATGGGTCCAGTTCAGATGGGTCCTGAAACCCAAACGCGCGGTGCAATTTGACCCCCGCGCCCTCAAGCGTTGGTGTGGATTTGCGGGTTTCCAAAACTGGTCGTAGGGACATTGTGACCTCCAATAGCTTTGGTTTGCATGTATGATAAGCGCAAGTCTGGTCAATCAGCAGAAAAGAACGGGTGCTGTGCGGAAATCTACCCCTCTGTCCTTCCTGGAACAAAACCGTTAAACCGTGGCGAAAAAATCGGGGAGTCACATGCAACAAGAGGTTTTGGCCACCATCAGGCCCTCAATCGCCAGACGTTGGTTGGGCACCGGAATGTTGGGCTGTGTCGGTGTACTTGTTCTGTATGTCGCGTTGGCACATCCATCCGAGCCGATATGGCTGGTTTTCCTGCTTGTGGTGGGTGGTGCGTCTTTCTGGTTGGCCTACCGAATGTGGTTCGCGACCGATGAAGCGATCGAGTTGACGCAAACCGAACTCAGAACCGGGGCAGGGCGGCTGATTGCCAAAGTCGAAGATATCGAGAGCATTGACCGGGGCGTCTTTGCGTTCAAACCCTCAAACGGGTTTCTTCTAAAGACACGGCAAAGTGCCGAAAATAGCTGGGCGCCCGGCCTGTGGTGGCGATTGGGACGTCGGGTGGGTGTCGGCGGGGTAACAACGGCCGCCGAAACCAAGTTCATGTGCGAAATACTGCAGGCTCTGGTTACGACTGGCAGCCCTGTTGAGAAACATTCCCAATAATCTGATTTTCGAAACGCGGACGCGTGAAGATGTAGTTCTCGAATTGATAGTCGGTTTCCAGCCAGGCGGGCTTGACTGTCCATTCATAGTCGTTTGACGATTCCACGATGATCATCGGTTCTAGGTCGGCCATAGGAGGAAGTCGGTCACGCAACTGGTCGATATTGCCGTTTTCCCAAATCCCAGGAAATCCGCAGGTCGTTGACCATTCGACATCGTAGTAGTCGTCGCCTCCGTTTTCGAAATAGCGGATGAATGAAACACGCAATCTCATCTCGGCGGTGCTGTTCACCATCCGTTGCATCAGGGTGTGCATGGACTCGATGTAAGTGTCAGTAACAGTGTCTTTTTCCCGCGAGAGCAGATCGCTTACCGTATACGCGGCTTTCACGTTCAAAGTGCTTTGGCGAAAACCGTCAAAGAACGTATAAGTCAGAGAGATCGTCATAACGAAGATCGGGAATAACAGCAGGGATTCCAGTGTTAGGCTCCCGTTCTCACGCCGTGCCGAGCTTCTCAGATACTGTCGGATTCTAGTTAGAAAACGCATTGTATCAAGGCTCCTGAACAAAAGCGGTCGTTGAAGTCAGAGAGATCACGCCACCGTCACTTACCAAGGCGACTGCCATGTCTGATCCGGGGAAAACCGGATCAATCTGTGCGCAAGCACGCAGGATCATCAATTCATTTGCTGGACCATTCGTGAATTCCCGCACGGGTTTTGCCGGTTCCGCACGGTCCGTACAGTCCGGTGACACAGGCAGCGTGACGCCGGTGAAAGCGCTCTGACGGATCATCTCCAGCTGCAAATTACTCGTGCAATCGTCAATAACGAGGGATCTTTCGCAAATTGCATCCTTGATCTGATTGTGCGTGGGTCCCGATCCGGTTCCAAGACGGATGTCGCGGACAACCAAATCCACAGCACGTTCCAACATAACTTGTTTTACGGAAACCAGTGCATATTCCACAGCGCACAAAATGACGACGAGGTACAAGGGGAACAAGATGACGAACTCAACCGCCAACCCGCCTTTCTCAGACCGCCTGAACCGCAGTATATTTTTCAGAAACCCACGGGTCATTGCGTCAACTTCAATTGTTTGATCGAGGCAGCGATGGATTCGAACACTTGTTTAAGGGTCAAATTGTTGTTGCCCAAAGTTCCATCGCTGTTGACTGCATAAACTGTGCTGGGGCTGCTGGCGCAATCCTCGATGGTGGTTACGCCGACTGCAGGTGCTTCGAAAGCAATGCCGTAGACGATCACACCCTTATCCTTAGCGGCTGAGCAGATATCAGAGGTGCGAATGTTTTTTGTGGACGAACCGATAGAGTTATATGCACCGTAATACCAGTTGTTGATACGATTGCTGTCAAAACGGTAGTTGTTTTCGGCATTCCAGCGCAGCGACGCACGATTGAACAATTGTGGATAAGTCAGGCGAATGGCATCTCCATCCTCTTGATCGCCATGGGCGTGGTCGCGGTATTCCTGCTGACGAGACCAATAGTAAACAGGTGGATCACCAGGGTCCGAAATTCTGACGCTGTATTCACCTATTTTGCCGTCCCAATGTGTGTATCCAGCGTTGAACCAAACATCCGAATTCCCGTCACGCAGATCTTCTTCCAGCCTATATTGTGAGGTGTTCTCGCCATCGGTAAAGACGATAAGAATCTTTTCAACATCGTCTTCATAGTTCTTTGGGCGATCACTGAATTCCGCTGGAACAATTGTCTTGGTCGAAGTCGGGCTAACTCTTTGCTCCGACAAGTCTTCTATGAGGTCTTGAAACTCGGGGTCCAGCAACGCCATGCCCCATTTCACGCCGATGTCGATCGAGGTATTGCCCTGCGCAGTAAGATCGTCGATCCGATCATGCAACTCGTCAATGTCGTTTGTATGAGCAGTAATTTCACTACCGTCCCGCGTCGGGCAAGTAGGATATCTGGGTTCTTCCCATTGGTTGCGGTTAGACCGATAGCGATCAAAATGGGCAGTGCGTTGCAACGAGGCGGTTGGGTCCAAAGCAGCACGCCGGAAATCTGACGCGCTGAAGTTCAAGCAATGTGAGTAGTTGTGTTCTGACGTCACGTTGGTGAACTTGCCCAAAATATTCTCGCCCGCGTTCACTTGCGTGGCGTAGGGGATGATCGAGATTGAAATCTTATCCGGATTTTCTTTCTCATACATTGTGTCCACGAAACTTTTAGCCGCATCGCGCAGAACCGCAATTTTGGATCGGCCTTCCGTGGCGGATGCCCGTGTCATCGAACCGGACATGTCCAGAACTAGGGAAATTTCAACAGAACCAACAGATTCTTCCGCGGTACTTGTCGCTGAGGCGGTCAAAGTGTCGATGTACACAAACCTCATGAAGTTTGTTGTGACGGTTTTATCTGCCGACGCGATCACTTTCCGAGATCCGATGCCTTCAATGACCTCGATGTCGTAGTTGACGTCACCCAACCCAGATTTCTTGATGTACTCTTCAGCCACCAGCTTGGGGTCTACATCAACTTGGTCCAAGTTGGCAGCAGCAAGGACAGCGCGATCCAACGTTGCTTGCATCGTCGCTCTTTCGCGCTCGAACTTCATGATGTCGACGCCCAGACCGGTTGTCGCAAACATCATCAGAAGGCCGATAAGCACAAAAAGCGTGAATACCGCACCACCTTCGTCTTTGGCGAAACGGCGGGCGACCGAAGCCTTTTTTTCAGATCTCTTTGAGCCGCTTTGAAATACGCGCTTATTCATCTTGATGACCTCGCTGAGCAGACATCCAAACTGCTAAGGAAATATTAACTCTCAAAAATTAACGCCGAATCGTGGCGGGATTTAGGCGAAAAAGCTGCTGACTTGACTGATTTACAAGCAAAAGCGGGATAATTTGCGGGGGATGGGCGCTTCTGTCTTCGGTTGGGCGACAATTTCGAAGTCGGGTGCCGAATTGGGCGACTCAGCGACCTTCACAGTATTTTTGATGCGTTTTTCGAGTTTTATTTCTGCTTAATTATTGATCGTTTACCCAATGGGTGCGACAAAACGTCAGAACGTAAACCGTTCGCTGGCACGGAGGATTAAATGACGGCCATTAAAGAACCCAGCTTTCGCGAGAGTGTGGACCTTATGTTCAACAGGGCGGCGTCCCTGATGGACCTGCCGCCGGGGTTGGAGGAGAAAATCCGGGTCTGCAACGCGACCTACACCGTGCGTTTCGGCGTTCGCCTGCGGGGTGAGATTCATACTTTCACCGGATATCGGTCGGTTCACTCTGAGCATATGGAGCCGGTCAAGGGCGGTATTCGCTATGCTCTGGCCGTGAATCAGGACGAAGTCGAAGCTCTGGCGGCACTGATGACTTACAAGTGTGCATTGGTTGAGACACCGTTTGGCGGCTCGAAAGGTGGCTTGTGCATTGATCCCCGGCAGTATGAAGAACATGAGTTGGAACAGATCACGCGGCGTTTTGCTTATGAATTGGCCAAGCGCGATCTGATCAACCCGTCTCAGAACGTGCCTGCGCCCGATATGGGCACGGGCGAGCGCGAGATGGCGTGGATTGCTGACCAATTCGCACGAATGAACACAACCGACATCAATGCGCGTGCCTGTGTCACCGGCAAGCCGCTGAATGCCGGTGGTATCGCCGGACGTGTCGAAGCCACAGGGCGGGGCATTCAATACGCATTGCGTGAGTTCTTCCGCCACCCTGAGGACGTGCAGAAGGCAGGCCTGTCCGGCAAGCTGGACGGCAAACGCGTTGTCGTGCAGGGGTTGGGCAACGTGGGATATCACGCCGCAAAGTTCCTGAGTGAAGAGGACGGCTCTCGTATTGTCGGTATCGTTGAATGGGATGGTGCGCTCTATAATCCCGACGGGATTGACGTTGAATCAGTCCGGCAGTGGATCGTCAAGCATGGCGGTGTTAGCGACTATCCGGATGCAACGCATTCTGCCGAAGGTGCCGAGGTTCTGGAAGCAGACTGCGACATCCTCATTCCGGCGGCCCTTGAAGGTGTCATCAACCTATCCAACGCCGAACGGATCAAGGCACCCTTGATCATCGAGGCGGCGAATGGTCCTGTGACGGCGGGTGCGGATGAAATCCTGCGCAAAAAAGGCACCGTGATCATTCCGGACATGTACGCGAATGCCGGCGGTGTGACGGTATCTTACTTTGAATGGGTGAAAAACCTCAGCCATATCCGTTTTGGCCGGATGCAGCGTCGTCAGGAAGAAGCGCGCCACGAGTTGATCGTCAGCGAGTTGGAGCGGCTGGATCGGTATCTGGGCGATGCGTGGTCGATGTCCCCGGACTTTAAGGCCAAATACCTCAAAGGTGCGGATGAGTTGGAATTGGTTCGTTCGGGCCTCGATGACACGATGCGCATTGCCTACCAATCCATGCGCGAGGTCTGGCACAGCCGTGATGATGTCGAAGATCTGCGGACGGCGGCTTATATCGTAGCCATTGATCGCGTCTCGAAAAGCTACCGCGCCAAAGGGCTTTGATCCTTTGCATTACAGGGGCGATCGGGCCACGATCCGATTGCCCCTGTTGCTGTCCGACCTAAATTGACCGCAAGCGGTGAAAAGGAAGATGGCAGGCAGTGCGCCTGACAGGTAAGCTGCCGCGAAAGAAACGATTCCGGGAGATCCCCATGTTGCGTACCGCAATCGCGGCCCTTTTGTTGGCCACACCTCTGGCTGCTGAGGAAACTAAAGAACAAAGCTGCCAGTATCAGGCTGATGTCGTTGCGGCAATCCAAAAGGCGCGTCTGGACAGGGTCAAGGAGCGCGACGTACCGCAGGCGGTGGCTGATACAAGCCCGACCTGGCCCGAGAACTACAACGCGGCCATTCCGTTGATCGCCCCCTGGGTTTACGAGCAAAAGATGCGCGACGTGCGCAAAAAGGATCTGGGCGCCGCGTGGCTTGAGCTGTGTTTGCAGCAATAATCCACAGCACCATCATTTCCCTGTGGACAAACGCGCGTCATACCCTTGGCGCGCGTTCCTGTTTCTGTCAAGTTTAACCCATGTCACTGCCCCCCGGATTTCTGGATGAACTGCGCACCCGGCTGAGCTTGTCTCAGGTCGTTGGGCGTAAGGTCATGTGGGATGCGCGCAAGTCCAATCAGGGCAAGGGTGACATGTGGGCACCGTGCCCGTTTCATCATGAAAAGACCGCCTCTTTCCACGTCGATGATCAAAAGGGGTTCTACTACTGCTTTGGTTGCCATGCCAAAGGCGATGCGATCAGCTTTGTGAAAGAAACCGAGAATGTATCGTTCATCGAAGCGGTTGAGATTCTGGCGCGCGAGGCCGGAATGCCAATGCCTGCGCGTGACCCCAAGGCGCAGGAAAAACAGGATCGCCGGTCGCAACTGGCCGGGGTCATGGAGCAGGCAGTGCAGTTTTTCCGATTGCAGCTCAAGACCGGGGCAGGGGGAGCAGCGCGTGACTACCTGGCCAATCGCGGGCTGGATGTGCAGGCGTTGGAGCGGTGGGAAATCGGTTTTGCCCCTGACGGCTGGCAATCGCTCTGGGATCATCTGTGCGGAAAGAACGTGGCTGAGGATCTGATCCTTGGTGCAGGTTTGGCCAAACCGTCGAACAAGGGCAAAAAGCCTTATGATACGTTCCGCAACCGTATCATGTTCCCGATCCGCGATCCGCGCGGGCGTTGCATCGCCTTTGGCGGGCGGGCGATGGACCCGGCCGACAATGCCAAATATCTGAACTCGCCCGAGACTGAGTTGTTCGACAAGGGACGCAGCCTCTATAACCACGGGCCCGCACGGCAGTCTGCGGGCAAAGGGCTGCCCTTGGTCGTGGCCGAAGGGTACATGGACGTGATTGCTCTGGCAGAGGCTGGGTTTGGTGCCTCGGTCGCGCCGCTAGGTACCGCGATTACCGAGCATCAGTTGCAATTGCTATGGCGTATCTCGGATGAGCCGATTATTGCACTGGATGGCGATACGGCGGGTCTGCGGGCCGCCATGCGGGCGGTTGATCTGGCTCTGCCGTTGCTGGAGGCCGGGAAATCCTTGCGCTTTGCCCTGATGCCCGAAGGCAAGGACCCCGACGATCTGTTGCGTGCCGAAGGGGAAGGGGCGGTGCAGGCCGTGCTGGATGGGGCTATTCCGATGGTCAAATTGCTGTGGCAGCGCGAAACCGAAGGCAAGGTCTTTGACAGCCCTGAACGTAAGGCAGCGTTGGATAAGGTGCTGAGGGACAAGATCAAACTGATCCGTGACCCTTCGATCCGCTCTCATTACGGGCAAGAGATTAAGGATCTGCGGTGGCAATTGTTCCGTCCGCAGCGGCAATCTGGGAACCGCCAATGGCAACCTCGGGGCAAGTGGCAACCGCAGAAACAGCCAGCAACGCCTGACGCGCGGGCATCGTTTTTGGCTTCGTCCGAAGGTGCCGAGATTCAACTGCGCGAAGCGGCTATTCTTGCAATTGCTGCGCTAAACCCCGAAGTCGTTGTGCAGTTTGAGCATCAATTGGAGGACATGGAGTGCCGCGATTCCGACCATGCAGCCCTGCGCCATGCGATCCTGCGTCACGCGATTGATGATCCTGACAACCTGAAAGACCACATTGCCGAAACTTTGGGGCCCCAAGCCCTTGAAAACCTGCTGGCCCTTCGCCATGTCGCAGTAATCCCTTGTGTGTACAAACCAGGCGACGTTGAAAAGGCCGAGATGACTCTGGCCGAGGAACTCGCAAAGATCAAAGCGCTCCGGGGGTTGGATGCTGAGATTGCCGAAGCTGCAGAGGAACTGTCCGATCTGGCCGATGAGGCGTTGACGTACCGATTGGCGCAAGCCGCCGAAGAACGCAACCGCACAAGCCGTAGCCAGAACGAGGACAGGGCCGTTTTCGACATCGCCGACAATGGCGCGCGGATCAACCGCGACGAGAAAGATGCGTTCAAGGCAATCATGTCGGGCATCAATTTTGAACGGAAACGCCGGTGAAGTGGTGTTTTCGTAAGGCACTGGAAAAGAAAAACAGGTAAACGGGTGGCCGAATCACTTCTACGCGCTAATGATTCGGTTGAAACGAATCACCCATCCCTGCAGGAGCATTGAATGGCCGCCAAGGATACGAACGAAGACCGCAAATCCGACGAGCAGGAACAGGAAATCTCGTTGGACATGAGCCAGGCCAACGTCAAGAAGATGATCGCCGAGGCCCGCGAGAAAGGTTACATCACCTACGACCAGCTCAATCAGGTGCTGCCGCCTGATCAGGTCAGCTCGGAACAGATCGAAGACGTTATGTCGATGCTGTCCGAAATGGGCATCAACATCATCGAAGATGAAGAGGCCGAAGAGGAAGAGAACAAAGGCTCGACCGAACTGACCACCACAGAAAGCAACCGTGAGGTTGCGTTGTCCGGTGCTGCAACGGAAAAGCTGGACCGCACTGACGACCCCGTGCGCATGTATCTGCGCGAGATGGGCAGCGTCGAACTGCTGAGCCGTGAGGGCGAGATTGCGATCGCCAAGCGGATCGAGGCCGGTCGCAACACCATGATCGCCGGTCTGTGCGAAAGCCCGCTGACCTTCCAGGCGATTACCATCTGGCACGACGAATTGTTGTCCGAAGACATTCTGCTGCGTGACGTCATTGACCTGGAGGCCACATTTGGCAACCAGTTGGACGAAGACGGTGATGTCGAAGAACCGGTCGTCGACACGTCAGCCGTACAGGCGGCAAAGCCAGCCAAGGACAGCGGACCGGAACTGGACGCGGATGGCAATCCGATCGCCAATGATGACGATGATGACGAAGATGATCAGGCCAACATGTCTCTGGCCGCGATGGAAGCGGCTCTGAAAGATCAGGTGCTGACCACGCTGGAGCGAATCTCGACCGATTTCGCGATGCTTTCGGAAATGCAGGACAGCCGGATTTCGGCCACGCTGAACGAAGATGGCACGTTCAGCGCCAAGGACGAAGAGACCTATCAAAAGCTACGGGCCGAGATTGTTGAACTGGTGAACGGTCTTCACCTGCACAACAACCGTATCGAAGCGCTGATCGACCAGCTTTACGGCATCAACCGCCGTATCATGTCGCTGGACAGCGCGATGGTGAAGCTGGCGGATCAAGCCCGTATCAATCGTCGCGAGTTTATCGACGCTTATCGTGGCCGTGAACTGGACCCGAACTGGCTGGCCGAGATGGCTGAAAAACCCGGTCGGGGTTGGCAGATGTTCATCGAACGCTCGACTGCCAAAGTCGAGGAACTGCGCAACGATATGGCTCAGGTCGGGCAATATGTCGGTCTCGACATCCCCGAATTCCGCCGCATCGTGCAGCAGGTTCAGAAGGGTGAAAAAGAGGCGCGGCAGGCCAAGAAGGAAATGGTCGAGGCAAACCTGCGCCTGGTGATTTCGATTGCCAAAAAGTACACGAACCGCGGCCTCCAATTCCTTGATCTTATTCAGGAAGGCAACATCGGCCTGATGAAGGCGGTAGACAAGTTCGAATACCGCCGCGGCTATAAGTTCTCGACCTATGCGACCTGGTGGATTCGTCAGGCGATCACGCGCTCAATTGCGGATCAGGCCCGTACAATCCGTATTCCGGTCCACATGATCGAGACGATCAACAAGCTGGTTAGGACCGGCCGTCAGATGCTGCACGAGATCGGGCGCGAGCCGACGCCAGAAGAACTGGCTGAAAAGCTGCAGATGCCGCTGGAAAAGGTTCGCAAGGTGATGAAGATCGCCAAAGAGCCGATCAGCCTTGAGACGCCGATTGGCGACGAGGAAGACAGCCAGCTGGGCGATTTCATCGAGGACAAGAATGCCGTGCTGCCGCTGGACAGCGCCATTCAGGAAAACCTCAAGGAAACGACGACACGGGTTCTTGCCTCGCTCACCCCGCGTGAGGAGCGGGTGCTGCGCATGCGTTTTGGCATCGGCATGAACACCGACCATACGCTGGAAGAGGTCGGTCAACAGTTCAGTGTGACCCGCGAACGTATCCGTCAGATCGAAGCGAAAGCGTTGCGCAAGCTGAAACATCCCAGCCGGTCGCGAAAACTGCGGTCTTTCCTGGATCAATAAAACCAAGGCGCCCCGAGAGTGGCGCCTTTTTTCTTTCACCCCACGCGCTTTCACATTGTCCATTGGAAAGATCAAATTGGCGGGAAGTCACAAGGCAAGACTCCTGCACCTCTTTATATCCGCATTGTCCACTCATGGGACAGGCCGGGGTGAGGCTTTGCGGCTGATGACCCCCGGCCACTTGCCATATAGCGCATCCGATTAATCCAGACGACTGCGGAAAGTGCTGGGGGCCTGACCGGTCCAGCGTTTGAAAGCGGTCGAAAAGGCCGGTTGATCGGCGTAGCCCAGCGAATAGGCAATCTCGGACAGCGCCATGCCGTTGGTGATAAAGGTTTGCGCCAGATCGCACCTTAGGTCATCGACGATATCGCGATAGGTTGCCCCTTCTTCCTTGAGCCGCCGTGTGAAGGTGCGCGGACTCATCCCCAGATTTGCGGCGGCCTCATCGGCGTGAATGACAGTGCCGGGCAGCGAGCGGGTAATCAGCCCTTCGACCTGCGCGCGCAGTTTTTGCTTGGGCGAGCGTCGCTCTGCCAGGACACGTTCACCATATTCCAGAAGGTGCGCGCGCAGGTTTGAATCGTAGGTCGGAACCGGCAAATCCAACGAGGATACGGCAAAGACGATTTCCAGTCTCTCTGCACCGAAAACAACGGGAAACCCTGCAAGTTTTTGAAATTTCTCTCTGTTTTTCCCAACCTCGTGCTGAAACCGTATCTCAATCGGACGGAAATTCGATTGCGTCAGGGTGCGCATGCGGGCCAATCCGGCGAACATGAGGAATTCGGTCCGGCGGTGATACCGGGCAAAACTGGCATCCTTCCATTCGGCCTCAATGGTGGCAAAGTTTCCGGCAAGGCGCAGTGCAAAGGCTATGGCCGGGTCGATGAACATATGAAAGCGCGAGGTATTCTCGATCACCTGCCGCAGGTCGCGCGAATACTTACTGATATACGCCGTCAGGCTAGAGGACGAAGAAAACTGCAACCCGGTCTGCGCGGCAAATGTAATATCTCCGACGGTATCGCAGGCATAGCGTGCAAACAGGGCTTCTTGATGGGCGCTGCACGTTGTTGTCGGCGCTGCAATTCTATCCCGTGAGAGTTTACACTTTTCCAGTATACGGTCAGATGCTTCGGTGCCGTTTGTTCGTTGATCAAGCGCTTTGGTCAATAACTGAATGCGGGCGATATCAACTTCCATGGCTGTTCCACCGTGTTTTCAATCGGGTTTAATGCCGTTGTTGCGTATTGGGCGTTTGTCGATCCCATGTATTGCTTCAATGTCTGGAATTCGAATGGTTTTGGCCGGCAAACACAAGACCCAAGGTCAGACATTTTGTATTTCCCGTCCGTTGTCGGGTTAGCACCTTGTGGGGATGAGGTCAGAGCCCTGGAAAAAAAACCACCAAAACCGGTGGCTCCCCGGCACATTCACGCGTTTGAATCAGACGGCCTCATGTCGCATTGCCCGGTCCGGACCATGGTGAAAGGGTGCGGGTAGGAAAGCTAACGGGCGCAACAGATATGCCAAACTTTCCCGTCTCAGAATTGGTGGATGCTCAGTATATCATTGTTTTTGATAGAGAATGTGTTCTGTGTTCAGGTTTTTTTCAATTCATGACGATGAGGGATAAAGCGCAGCGTTTTAAATTCGCAACGGCGCAATCGCCGCTAGGGCAAAGGCCGTACCAAGAGCTTGGATTGCCCATGCAGGATTTTGAAACCAACCTGGTGATCGTGAACGGCAATGTACATCAACGTCTGGATGCCTTCGCCGCGGCGATGGGCGCGCTGCCGGGGATTTGGCCGATCTTGTCTTTTTGTAGGTTCCTGCCCAGCTGGATCAAAGACCCGCTGTATCATGCCATTGCACGTAACAGGTACAAGATATTCGGACGCAATCCGACCTGTATGATCCCGGATGCCGCACTGCGATCCCGTTTTTTGCCCGAGGGATTTTGAGTGGAACCCGATCCGTTTTTGCAATCCCTTCCTGCCGGGGTAGAAGTGCCCTTGGCCCTTCAGCAGTTGCATTCCAACACAGGTCACTACGTGGGACGGTGCGATATTGTCGAGGGACGAGGGTGGTTGATCAGGCTTGCTTTGCACCTCGGACGGTTTCCTCGAAGCGCCAACGACATACCGGTGCAAGTTCGGATAGACCGTGACGATGACACATGGCAGTGGATACGTGATTTTGATGGCCACACGACTCGATCCCTCCTGACATTTGATCACGACGCAGATTGCGTTCGTGAAAGGCTGGGCTGGCTGACGCTGTGGCTGGAGCCCGAAGTCGAAGCTGAACGCCTGTTGATCCACATCCGGGGCCTGAGCATTTTGGGTCTTCGTTGCCCGGCATTTTTGCTGCCACGCTCATCAACCGTAGAATGGCAGAGCGAAACAGGGGATTATTGCTTTGATGTCTCGGCCAAAGTGCCGGGCCTTGGGGTATTGATCCGGTATAGCGGCTGGTTGAAACTTGTTCACGTACAGATGGACCCGGATTGAATTCATCGTGAACCGGCTTTGTTTGAATTCAGAGTACACTAGGTCAATACCTACCTCGAAACAGGAAAGAGTGTGACTATGAAAAAGGTTATGTCTTATGCCGTATTCGCGGCGCTTGTATTGACCACTCCAGCGTCAGCGACGTTCGCTCGGTTTGGCTATCAGACCGTAGCGCTTAGCAACACAGTCTTTGAGGTGATCCCGCGCGGACGGACCGATGTAGACGGGTATTGGTGTGCGGCCTCTGATTTTGCCCGCAGAACACTGGGCGCCAGTTGGCAACAGCGGATTTACGTCAAGCGTGGTTATGGTCCAAGCGAGGCCACGGGGCGCAGAACAGCCGTGCAGTTTTCGCTTACGGCACCGGAGACCGTTCAGCAGCAAAGCAGTGGTGTTTTCTCGGCGGGGTTTCAGCCGGGTTTCAGTATGTCAGTTTCGGCCGCCAATGGCCGGTGTACTGCTCGGCCAATCTTTGACTAATACAGGCCTGTCCACCTAATGAAGACCGAGTTTTTAATTTCAGCGCGGGGTCCCGGACTTTATGAGTTCACTCCGGATGTGCGTGACTGGCTGAACTCAGTCGGGGGGGATGGGTTGCTGACACTGTTCGTGCGGCACACCTCTTGTTCGCTGGTCATTCAGGAAAACGCGGACCCCGAAGTGCAGGCGGATTTGCGTGCGTTCTTCGATCGGCTGGTGCCGCCGTCGGATCACCCGTCGATGGCGTATCTGCGGCACACCTATGAAGGTCCCGATGATATGCCAGCCCATATCAAAGCCGCGCTTTTGCCGGTTTCCCTGTCGATTCCTGTGGTGTCTGGACAGCCCGTTCTGGGCACTTGGCAGGGTATATATCTGTTTGAACATCGAACTGCGCCGCATCACCGAAAGGTTGCTGCGCATTTCGCGTAGATTCATGATCTAGCGGTTAAAATTTCCGACTACCCAAATCCTAGCGGCTGCCCTATAGTTGTGGATAACTAAGCCACTGCGCTTACAAAAAGAAGCGGAACAAGGGACGAGGAGAGGGCGAATGCGCTGCCCGTTTTGCGGTAATATCGACACTCAGGTCAAAGATTCACGCCCGGCAGAGGATCACGTCGCGATCCGCAGACGTCGGTTTTGTCCCGCTTGTGGGGGGCGTTTTACCACATATGAACGTGTACAATTGCGCGATCTGGTGGTGATCAAAACCAACGGAAAACGAGAGGATTTCGACCGGGATAAGCTGGAACGTTCGATCCGCATTTCGATGCAGAAACGCCCCATTGATCCTGACCGGATCGACCAGATGATTTCGGGCATTGTCCGCCGTCTGGAAAGCATGGGTGAAACCGATATCCCGTCCAGCAAGATCGGTGAGATCGTTATGGAAGCTCTGGCGCGGATCGACACCGTGGCTTATGTTCGCTTTGCGAGTGTATACAAGAATTTCCAGGCGGCCGATGACTTCGAGGAGTTTGTCCACGAACTGCGCCCGCCGCAGCCTTCGACGGACGAGTGAGCGAAACAGATAAGCGATATATGGCGCTGGCCTTGTCATTGGGGCAGCGCGGTCAGGGCACGTGTTGGCCCAACCCTGCGGTAGGGTGTGTTATCGTGCGCGACGGTCGGATCGTCGGGCGTGGCTGGACCCAACCTGGTGGTCGACCGCATGGTGAAACCCAGGCGTTGGCCCAAGCGGGCGAGGCCGCGCGAGGGGCAACTGCGTATGTCTCACTGGAACCTTGTTCTCATCACGGTCAAACACCGCCATGCGCCGAGGCGCTGATCAAGGCAGGTGTGTCGCGGGTGGTTTCCGCGATTGAGGATAGCGATCCGCGCGTCGCAGGGCAGGGGTTTGCCATGTTGCGCGAGGCTGGGATTGAGGTCACCACCGGTGTTTTGGCGGAACAAGCTGCGCGCGAACATGCGGGGTTTTTCCTGAAGACGGAACAGGGGCGCCCGTTTGTGACGCTCAAACTGGCCAGCAGTTTTGACGGGCGCATTGCCACATCGACCGGTCACAGCAAGTGGATTACGGGGCCGAAAGCGCGGCGGGCGGTCCACGCGATGCGCGCGCGTCATGATGCGGTGATAGTCGGAGCAGGTACAGCGAGGGCTGATGATCCGTCTCTGACTGTTCGCGATCTGGGGGTCGAGGCGCAGCCAGTGCGAGTGGTAGTGTCACGCCACATGGATATTCCGCTGATGGGGCAATTGGCACGTACGGCTGCTGAGATACCGGTTTGGTTATGCCATGGTCCGTCCCCTGATGCCGATCGGGTCCGCGCGTGGGAGGGGCTGGGCGCACGTCTGATCCCCTGTGCGCTGCAGGAACATCACATAGATGCCGCTGACCTGTTACAACAACTTGGGCAGGCCGGGTTGACGCGCGTTTTCTGCGAAGGTGGGTCGGCGCTTGCGGCGTCCTTGCTGGCCGATGATCTGGTGGATGAGTTGGTGGGCTTTAGCGCGGGGCTGACAATTGGTGCCGAAGGCTTGCCCGCCATTGGGTCAATGGGGCTGGACAAGTTGGACGCGGCCCCCCGGTTTGACCTGATCGAAACCCGCGCCATCGGGCCGGATGTTTTGCATCGCTGGGCGAGGGCGCTGCGTTAGCGGCGACGCCATAGGCGAGCGTGCGTGGCAAGCGCGCCTTGCAGTTTCGATAACAAGCGCAGAGATATACTGCTCTTTCGTTCATTGCCCTCTGTCAGGCGTTGCAACGCGACTTCGACAGGGCAGGGCAAACTGGTAAGCGGATCGAGGTATCGTGGATAATCGATCAACGCGGCATGAACCAAACCCAAGATGGACGGTCTTGCGCCACGTCGCGCCGGTACCGTTCCCAGATCGTTCGTCAACCCCCACCCAGCATAAAACGGGGCCCCAAGCGTGGTCACACGGACCCCGCGCAACAGGGCCTCGAACCCAAGCAGAGAGGTCATCGTCCAGACTTCGTGTGTTTGGGCCAGCAACGCGGCTGGATCGGTGTCTGTGGCGATCACGTCGGCGAGACTTTCGTCGTCAATCGACCCTTCGCGCAGTCCGGCCTCGACATCAGGATGCGGCTTATAGATCAGGATCGCATTTGGGTTCGCCTCACGCGCGGCCCTCAGCAAGTCGGTGTTTGTGTGGACAGTCGTAGTGCCAAGCAGGATTGAGGCATCATCCTCGACCTGACCCGGAACCAGAATGCGATGCCCTTCGGGCAGTTCCGGGGGCGCTCCGCCGGTATTGTATTTGCTGAGTTGGCCCGAAACGATCTGCGCCACCAACCGTTCGGCCCGCAATTCCTGATCCGGGCGCAGGGTTTCACGTGCGGTGATCAATTCCTCCAACCGGCTTGGATGTGTCGGGTCGTAGTAGATGCCCAGGTCGTCCGTTGCCAAAGACAGGGGCGGCACCAGATTGGCGCCAAGCCCGCGGGATCTCAGAAAACCGTCCTCGATCCTGATCGCGTCTTCCGCATCACGGGCGTGGTTGGCCCAAACCATATGCGGGCAGTCGGGTATATCGGGCGGGGTCGGAGTGAAGCGAATCTTCTTTTCGCGACCGAACATCTCTTGCAGGTGTTTGCGCTTCCACAGCCGCATGCCGGACGCTGTCCACCCCTTATGATCCTGACGCCACGCCCTCGTTTGCGCCTCAAGCGTGTCCAGCACAGTTTCCAACTCGCACAGCTGATCCCGGTATGGGTCGTACCATGTAGGATAGAGGATCATTGCTGCGGCAAATAACTGCGCCCGGGTCAGGTTGCGCTGGCGGCGAGGGAAATAGACCTCATCTTGTGTCAGCCCCCATCCGGCATAGAATGGCTGGCCAAAGACACGCGGCTTGTGGCCAGCCATTATAGCCTCAAAGCCCAGCTGCGATGACAGAGTGTAGACGCCGACCGCACCTTCTAGCAGGGTCCATGGGCTGATGGGCTCGGTTACAAACGAAACCCGGTCGGTCATATCTTGATCCGAGTAATACCCGCTGCGGTGTCCGGCAACGGTTTCGGGATGTGTCTTGATCAGGACACGGGCACCGGGGTTTTCCTCTTGTGCCATGACCAGCATCTCGCGGAAGCGTGCGTCATCACCCGCGCTGGCCGTGACCGACGCATCATCCCGTGCCTGATCGACCACTAGAACGTAACCCGGTTCAGGTGGGGGCAGGGTGGGATCGACAGCAGAATACTTGCTGAGGTGCAATTCGCGCATCCTTTCGGTCCCATACCGGGCCCGGTTCAGCAGGGCGGTATCGTCCAGCGGATGCGTGGCCAGTAGGGTTTCAAGATCCGAAGGCTGCGCAGGATCGAAATGAACCCCCGACCGATCAAGCAGCAGGCCCAGCGGCGGCTCAC
This sequence comes from Ruegeria sp. BB5, assembly GCF_056539405.1. NCBI lineage: Bacteria > Pseudomonadati > Pseudomonadota > Alphaproteobacteria > Rhodobacterales > Roseobacteraceae > Ruegeria > Ruegeria sp. BB5. The sequence goes on from NZ_JBQFUX010000001.1 coordinate 481,733, forward strand.
CCGTCCGCCCTGGATGTAACGAGCGCAAAAAGGCGTCTTCGACACGCAGAATCGGTGCGTTGTGTCGGGTCGCGATGCTAAAGCCGCGATGCGCAGTTGGGCTGTTGCCCCAAACACCCACTACGTCTCCGTCGCGGGGAAGACCCAGCCGGATGTCGTAACCCTTGAGGTGTAGGATGCGACGTATGCGGCGTTGGGTCAGGAAACCACCGTTATAGACAAGCAACCGGGTCCGTTGTGCCCCGGCTGTTGGGTCAAGTTGCATCAGCCGCCCGTCAGCGTGGCGACGTTTGCAACCGGTGTCAGTCCACCGGCGATCAAAGAGATCGATTTGCTCCACTGCGCATATGGGGCTTCGGTCACATAGATCGTGTCGTCGTCACGGATGACGAAGTCCCGAGCGACGAACAATCCATTGGGCGCGGTCAAGTTCAACAGATAGATCATGCGCTGATCGCCCTGCAAATCCTGACGTCCCATGACGTTGCGCGCGATGTCCTGCCGTTCCTTACGTAGTACGAAAATACCGGTCGGGTCCGAGGACAGGGATTGCAAGCCGCCCACTTGCGCCAGAGCTTCAAGCGCCGAAAGGTCTTGTGTGTCGAATGCCACGCGCGACTGCCCGGTGGCCCCAAGCGCGATGTAGGAACGGCTGTCAGCTTCGACGAGAATGCGGTCTCCGCCGCGCAGCGCGACGTCCAACTGGGGATTACGCACCAGATCGTCATACCAGACCGTCCCGCGGTCATTTCCGCGGATCAGCGTCACCAGCGCGATGTCCGAACCTACGGCAACGCCGCCGGCCCGCGACAGCATTCCGGACAGGGTACGACTTGGCCGCTCTATTGGATAAATGCCCGCTGCCCCGATTTCCCCGCTAAGCGAAACGGTTGCGCCATCCCCTGCGACACGGCGCACTTCGACTTGCGGATCAGGTGTTTGTTCCTGCAGTTCGCTGGTGATCAGTTGGCGCAGTTGCTCGGGCGTGTTGCCCGAGGCTCGGATGCGTCCGGCATACGGCACAAAGATAAAACCGTCGCTGTCGACCTGTATCTGTTCTAGGATAGTGGAGGAGCTTATTTCACCGGACAAAAGGCCGTCATCGACGTTTTCCCAAACCGTCAAGCCAAGGACGTCACCGGGGCGAACAGTGTCTGCCGCTAGGCGTTGCGCACTGCGAAAAGAGGACGAAAACCCGTATTGAGGGATGGCCGAAGTGGCCTTTGCGACGCGGTCATCAACTTCGACCACAAAAGCATTGCCGCCTTTTTCCGTGGAGCCCGCCAAAATTTCGGACTTGTTGGGCCCTGATTTCGGAAGTTGACACCCGGCCAACAGGCCAATTGCGGTCACAAGGGATATCCCCCGTATCCATCGGATTGGAAAGCGCTGCACTGCCGGTAATCCTCGGTCGTTTTTGTTATGGTCTTTTGTTGGGCGCAGGCTACCCGGTTCGCGCGATAACTTCTAGCGCCAACCGGCCAGTATTACTCAACAAGCTTTAACTGTGGCGTCTGCGCCTCTTTGTGGGACAGGACGGATTGATAGGGGTCTGCGGCGTTCAGCATCATATCCGCCACGCCACGCAAAAGCTGCCTGCGGCCCCGGCGGGAATAGAATCCTCCGGGCACCTGACTCGTTTTCAACAAAAACCGGCGATAGGTCTGATAGGCATCCTGATCCGGGGGCATCGGGTCCGCAAAGAACGCCGCCAATGGTTGGCGCGATACGAATTCGGGTTTGTCATAGACCGATTTGCCAAAGATGCGCAGCGGGATGCCACGCCACAAAACCTGCTGCCCGGCAGTAGAATTGATCGTCACGGCAGAACTCGCACCATCCAGAAGCTTGGCGAGCTTGCCGCCGGGCACATAATGCACGCGATCCGCAATTCCATGCGCTTGAGCCAGCGCATACACACGGTGGCGAAGTGGTTCGCGGTGGTTTTCCAGCGGATGTTCTTTCACCACCAACCGATGATGCGCGGGCGCGCCGTTGGCAAAACCACGGATTACATCCGCAAGAAAGTCGGACATGCAGGAATAGTCCGAATGGGATTGAACCGAGCTGTCATGCCCCAGTTGCAGCAGCGCCAGATGGTAAGGGTGACTGCTCCCCAGAACGCGCGCTGTGGCCCAGCGGCGCTGAAGCCGGTGAAACGGCATCAGTGCCAGCCGCTTGAAATACAAGCCAAACTCCTTTGATACAGGTAGGTCGCGATGCCGCCGGAAGTTTCGATAACGTCGGTTCCGAAACAATACAAACCAATGATACAGCGCCCCATAAAAGATGTGCTGCCGCATATCCCCCCAATGCGAAGGTGGCGGTGGTGTCTGCGCTGTCGACTGATTCAGTGCATGTCGCATCTGATCGACGCCCAAAGACATCAGGCGTGAGTTTCCGTTTGAGCCGAACCGCTCATACGTTACCCACCAGGGGCGTAGGTAACCTTCCTCAAACACGTGAACAGTGACGCCGTTGGCTTGGGCAATCTTAACGGCGCTGGCGTGAATTGGGCGCGTGTCGCCGTACAGGACAATATCCGTGATTTCGCGATCTGCGATCAACTCAGACAACCTGTCCGGCCAAAGCTCGGGCGTGTCGAGAAATGGAATGTACGAGGCCTTGTCCAACCAGAACGCCTGATCCCCGGCGTTGAACCCCACGCGCCAAACCTCGGCCCCCGTAGAGCGCAGCATACGCCCGAGCCCGTTGAAAAACGGGCCATGCGGTCCCTGCAAAAACAGGAAAACACGGCGGTTCAGGCCTTTGGCGTCGGGTGACATCACTACTGCTCTTGCCTTTTGTTCAGGAAATTATGCCTGTTTCGACCTTTCCCGGCAAGGTGGGGCTTGCCCGTCACGCCGCTTGCGCTTACCTCGGCTTGGAACACTGGATCAGGTTAAGAGCTGAGGGTTAGCAGAATGTTTACAGGGATCGTCACCGATATCGGCACCGTCACCGAGCTGGATCAGCAGGGCGATCTGCGGGCCCGGATCAAAACGGATTACGACACGGCGGGAATTGATATCGGCGCCTCGATCGCCAGTGATGGCGTGTGCCTGACCGTGATCGCGCTGGGCGATGATTGGTATGACGTGCAGATCAGCGCCGAGACGGTTTCGAAAACCAATCTGGACAGTTGGCAGGTCGGTAAGCGCGTCAATCTGGAGCGCGCCCTGAAAGTCGGGGATGAGCTGGGCGGTCATATCGTTTCAGGTCACGTCGACGGTGTGGCCGAGGTGGTCGCCGTGCAGGACGAAGGTGACAGCACCCGCGTGACCCTGCGTGCCCCCAAAGAACTGGCCCGGTTTATCGCGCCAAAAGGTTCGGTTGCATTGAATGGAACCTCGCTGACCGTCAACGATGTGGATGATTGTGATTTCGGCATCAATTTCATCCCCCACACCAAGGAAGTCACAACCTGGGGTGATGTAGGGGTTGGTGACAAGGTGAACCTTGAGATCGACACACTGGCCCGCTACGTTGCGCGCCTGGCCGAAATGTCCTGAAACTACGTCGCGCCGGGATTGCCTGGTGCCGCAAGTGCTCTGGCCTTTGACCGTCTGGTAGTCTATCCACCGGGTCAAACATGCTCTGTGAAAGGCTGCCTCATGAGCTTTGAAACCCCAGGACCCGTCGAAGCCCAGTTGCGCGACGCGATCAGCCCGATCGAAGACATCATCGACGAGGCGCGCAAGGGCCGGATGTATATTCTGGTCGACCACGAGGATCGTGAAAACGAAGGCGATCTGGTGATCCCCGCCGAGTTTGCCGATGCCGACGCGATCAACTTTATGGCCACACATGGGCGCGGGCTGATCTGCCTGCCGATGACGGCCGAACGGGTGGACGCCCTTGAACTGCCGATGATGGCGGTGAACAACTCATCCCGACACGAAACTGCATTCACCGTTTCGATTGAAGCGCGTGAGGGCGTGTCGACCGGCATTTCCGCCGCTGACAGGGCATTGACGGTCGCCACTGCGATTAACGAACAGAACACGATGGCGCATATCGCCACCCCCGGCCACATCTTTCCCCTGCGCGCCAAGCGCGGCGGGGTGCTGGTCCGTGCGGGCCACACCGAGGCCGCCGTGGATATCTCGCGTCTGGCTGGGCTGAACCCTTCGGGCGTGATCTGTGAGATCATGAAGGCTGACGGCACCATGGCGCGTCTGCCTGATCTGGTCGAATTCGCCAAAGAACATGACATGAAGATCGGCACGATCAGCGACCTGATTGCGTATCGGTCTCGCAATGACAATCTGGTGGTCGAAACATCGCGTGAGACTGTTACCTCGGAATATGGCGGAGAGTGGGAGCTGCGTATTTTCACCGATCAGACCCACGGCATCGAACATGTCGTCATGATCAAAGGTGACATCACCACACCCGACCCGGTGCTGACCCGCACACACGCCCTGCACGAAGCACCCGATATTCTGGGTCTGGGCCCGAAATCCTCTCGCGAACTGCCGCGGGCAATGGAAAAGATCGCCGAAGAGGGCCGCGGCGTGGTGTGCCTGTTCCGTCAGCCGCGCAACTCGCTTTACGCGGTCGAGGACGAAGGCCCGCGCACCATCAAGCAAACCGGCCTGGGCGCGCAGATCCTGTCCAAGATGGGTATCCAAGAGCTGGTACTGCTGACAGATTCGCCGGAAACCGTATATCTGGGGCTCGACGCTTTTGGCCTGTCCATCGTCGGCACCCGCTCAATCCTTAAGGATGACTGATCGTGGCTGAACAAGACAAACACGGCGTTCTGCCGACACCGACCTTCGACAAACCGGCGAAACTGCTGATTGTGGTCGCCCCGTTTTATCGCGCCATCGCCGACAATCTGGTAGCCGGTGCAAAAGCCGAGATCGAAGCGGCTGGTGGTACTTGTGACGTGGTCGAAGTACCCGGCGCGTTGGAAATCCCGACCGCCATTGCTATGGCGGACCGTCAGTGCAATTTCGACGGTTACGTCGCGCTGGGCTGCGTCATTCGTGGCGAGACCACGCATTATGAAACGGTGTGCAATGACTCCAGTCGCGCCATCCAACTGATGGGTTTGCAAGGTCTGCTCATCGGCAATGGTATTCTGACGGTGGAAAATGACGATCAGGCCGAAGTCCGCGCAAATCCAGAAAAGATGAATAAAGGTGGCGGGGCTGCCGCTGCGGCCTTGCATCTGATCGCGCTCAGCCGTAAGTGGGGCGCCTCACAAAAGGGCGTTGGCTTCAAGCCCCCGTCCGAGTCCATCCTTGTGGCGGGCGATAGCAACGGACCCACGACAGCATGACCCAGACAGATGCGCCGAAACCGGCCAACCAGAAACGCCTGATGAAATCCGCCGCCCGGCTTTATGCCGTGCAGGCTCTGTTCCAGATGGAGCAGTCGGGTCAGACGACCGAACAGGTTGTGAATGAGTTTCTGGATCACCGGTTCGGCGCTGTCTATGAGGGCGAAGAGATGTTGGACGGCGATATCCGCGTGTTCCGCAAATTGGTCGAGGACGCCGTGAACTATCAGGCGCCCATTGACCAGATGACCGACCGCGCGTTGGTCGCCAAATGGCCCATTGCGCGCATCGACCCGACTTTGCGCGCCACGTTCCGTGCCGCCGGGGCGGAGCTGACTCAGGGCGACACTCCGCCCAAAGTCGTCATTACCGAGTTCGTCGATGTAGCCCGTGCCTTTTTCCCGGAAGGCAAAGAGCCAAAATTCGTCAACGCCGTGCTGGATCACATGGCGCGCGAGGCCCAGCCCGAGGCGTTCTGACGCCTTTACCATGGTCCGACACGCGCTAAACTTACTGTACAAGCGCAATGAGGTCCGCCATGCCCAAACTGATCCGATTGTACATCACTCAGGTTATCTGGGGATTTGTCATCTCGGCCATCTTTGTCGGGGTGCTGTTGGCGCTTAACGTGGCCAATTTGCGCGGTTTGATCAGCGGATCGGATATCGGTCTGATAGCGCTGTTCATGATCTGGTTCATGAACGGCATTGTCTTCGCAGGTGTTCAATTTGCCTATTCCATCATGAGCTTGGCAGAGAAACCGGGTGGTCCGCGTCGTGGCTCACCCGTCGTACACAGCTTTGAACCTGTTGCAGTTCAACAGAACGCGCCTGCGCCGAAGTAATTTTGCTTCAGAAAAATGTGGCGGGACCGCCAGTCAACCGTGCGGTGTGATTCCCGAGGACCTGTATGTACAGGTGGGCGCCAGGTAATCAGGCCAGGACCTGAACAGAGCCAGCCCCCTCGGAATTGCTTAAGGCCACCAGAATGCTACCTATCACAAGAAGGGCAGAACCCGCCACGCGCCTAAGTAGGGGTTGCGGCGGGTTTGCACAAGGGGTCAGGCATCGACTGTTTCGTGCAGGGCGGTGCGCATTTTGACGAAATGCTCATCCCAGCCGCTATCGAGCGACAGGATCAGACCAAAGGCTTCGGCACTCTGAGGCAGCCCTTCGTGTTGCAACGCAAGCCGTGTGCCGCCCGAAACGGGTTCGAGCGTCCATTTCACCACGCTGACGGCGTCCCCCATGGGTTTGACGGTGAATGTGTATTCCAGGTATTCAGGTGGGCGTGCAACGCGCACTTCTCCCCAGATCAACAGATCACCACTGGTTGTTCCGAACATCTCAAGCTTTTGTCCGGCGGCCAGCGGGCGTTCGGGTTTGTGAAACCATTCGGCCAGACGGTCGGGGTCCGTCAAATAGGCCCAGACGGTTGTGGGCTCGGCCCGTAGAAAGATCGTTTTTTGCAGAACGGTATGTGTCATGTGTCTTTCCTTTCAATGGCTTCTTTCAGTTTGTTCAGGCGGTCGTCCCAGAACTGGTCGAAATAGCTGAACCAGTCGAGAACAGGGGCCATCCCCATTGGTTCCAGTCGGTTGATACGTTCCCGCCCGCGTGTCTCGACCGAGATCAGACCGCCATCCGACAAGACAGTCAGATGCTTTTTGACGGCGGCGCGGGTCATGTCGAACCGTTCGGTCAATTGAGCGATGGTCATGTCCTGCGCGGCGAGCATCTGAACGATGTCCCTGCGGGTAGGGTCGGCCAGCGCACGAAATGCGTTTTGGGTTTGAGGCTGCATGTGCTTCACCATTCGTAATACCTTTTGGTATCACATTTAATGCAGTACCAAATGGTATTGTGTCAAGCCTGAAGTGGTTCTTGATTTTTGTTCACGAATTGTTCACATTTCTAAAATGACACTCGATCTGCAACCCGGACAAAAGCTGGCCCGCGGCGTGGCCCGCCATTTGTCGGCGCATGGTTTTGTTTCAGTTGAAGAATTCGTACCGATGCGTGGGCTGCGCGTCGATGTTATGGGGCTGGGCCCTAAGGGCGAGCTTTGGGTGATCGAATGTAAATCCAGTCGGGCGGATTATCAGGCCGATTCCAAATGGCAGGGCTATCTGGAGTGGTGTGATCGATTCTTCTGGGCCGTCGATATCGACTTTCCAACCGATCTGCTTCCTGCGGAAACCGGTCTGATCATCGCCGACGCTTATGACGCCGAGATTGTGCGCATGGCGCCGGAAGACAAGGTTGCACCGGCGCGGCGCAAGAAGATGATCCAGAAATTCGCAACCGACGCGGCGCGCAGGTTGCAAGCGCTACGTGATCCCAGGATTTAAGCGATTAGCTTTGGACAGCGCGGGCGGCCTGAGCAGCAGCGCGAATTTCATCCGCGATTTCCTCGGCCTCTTCGGGGTCGAAATCCATTGGGATTTCGATGTTGTCTGCCTCGATGAATAGCCGCACCATGCCGTGATCAGTGGGCCCGATCTGCAGGTTTGCCTGAATGTCGCGTTCGGTATTGATGCCCATGTTCGCCTCCGGGACTAGGCGTTCGTGCTAACGCGCAAAGGGTTGAGAATCAAGCTGCCTTTGCGGTCTGATGAGGTATGGAGAATATTCAGATCAGACCCTTTCGCGCCACTGATGCACCCTGGCTAGTAGAGCAGCACGGCCGGTATTATGCGCGCGACGAGGGGTTTGATTCCTCGTTCGGCGCTTTGGTGCAGAGCATTCTGGAGGATTTTGTGGCCAGCCATGATCCGACGTGTGAACGCGGCTGGATAGCGGAAAGCGACGGCCAAAGACTTGGCAGCATATTCTGCGTCGCATTGGACGAACAAACTGCAAAACTACGGCTCTTTCTGTTGCTGCCCGAAGCACGGGGGAGGGGGTTGGGAAAGCGCATGCTGGACACCTGTATGGGCTATGCGCGTGGTGCAGGGTACGCGGAAATGCGGCTTTGGACCCACGAAAGCCACAGGGCGGCCTGTACGCTGTATCGTGCGAATGGATGGCAGTTGCTGGACAGTAAGCCAGTGCATTCCTTTGGTGTCGATCTTGTCGAACAAAGCTGGAAAATTCGGCTTTAATCCTCTTGCATTCCTTGGATGCGTTCGGTACATCGCCCCTCACGAGTGCCGCCTTAGCTCAGTTGGTTAGAGCGCTGGATTGTGGATCCAGAGGTCCCCTGTTCAAGCCAGGGAGGCGGTACCATAAAAAATCCAAAAAAACTCAAATAAAACAAAAGCTTATGACATTAACACTGTGTCATAATTATTCACATGGTGCAAAACTGCCGCATAAACAAACGTGAACACAGGGTGAATAAAGAGGAAACTGTATAAATCCTGTATAAATTTGCGCTCTAAACTGTTCAGGCGTTTTAACCCTTTAGAATAGAACTGACAAATTCACTTACATTTCTATCCCCGCGTGTCACTAGGAGTGACATCAGAATAAGCTAAATAATTGTTTCCTTTGCTTGATTGCGGCTCTCATCGAAGATTTACTGGGCCTAATAAACCTTTGTTCAGGTAGAGGTTTATGGCGTTCAATCCTTGCTTGGGTGGTTAGATGCACCGAGAACGAAAAATAAGCCTTGGTGAACTTTACAATCTCGTATGGGAGATGCCGATGTGCCGACTGGCCTCCGAGATGGGGATTTCTGACAGTGGCCTTGCTAAGATTTGCAGGCAGAACAGCATTCCAACACCCGCTCGCGGACATTGGGTCAAAATCGAAGCTGGTAAGAAAGTAGAGAGGCCGCCGTTCCCACACGAAGCAGTTTCGGAATCCAAAATCGTCTTAGTCTCATCTGGATACAAGATGAGTTCAACAATAACCTCCTGTCGGATAGATAGGAAAACGCTGGAAGCTGAACTTGATGATCCTGTGCTACCGGTACAACGCAGCGAGTTCCATCCTGTTGTATTGGGATGGTTGCGGAGAGAAAATCCGAGCAAGTGTAAGTTCCGTACAAGTCGAGACTCCCTTGACAATAGTTGGGGAATACCCGCCATTTCGGAAATTGACTTATATCGGCTTCGAGTCACCAGTGCATTTTTGTCCGCAGTGGAAGCCGGGGGGACCAAAATTCTGAGCTCGGAACACCGGGGTCGGTTTAAGCTTGAGGTTGAAGGCGCTGAGCTTGTCGCAAGAATTCAACAAAAAATGTCCACGCGAACGATTAGTGGGATCAGTTTAGAGAATTGGACCGCTTGGCCTGATCAGCAAAACTCCGGGCTGTTCCCCACTAATGATCTCAAGCTTTCCCTAGAAGGGAGATACATCACTGATGTAAGGCTGGTTCTTGGACAAAAGGGGATAGAGTCGGGTGGTCTAAAGAAGTTTATCTCTTGTGTTCTTGCTGCGCCCACGGCCTTTAATCGTCAGGTCGAATTGCATCGCGCTCGGGAACGAGACCAACAAGAAGCTAAGAAACAAGCGCGTGTAGAAGAAGCAACACGAATTCGGGAAGACAGCAGGTGGGAGAAGTTTAACGAGCTTGCTAACAACTGGGAAAAGTTGGATTTGCTCAAGCGGTTTTTGCGTGAACTGAAATCAAAATCCGAGATGTCTCTGGACAAGGAGATTGAAGGAAAAGCCATAAGGCAATGGCTTCAGTGGGCTGAAAGAATGATAGAAAAGCATGATCCGACTAATCATATTGAAGAAGTATTTTTGATAGACACAGAACACCTTAAAACAACTGAAGCAAAGTAGATTAGTTACACGTTCTGGCTCAAATTTGTGAGAGTCTTACAGCGCTCTACTTTTGAAAACCACTAGATTTGGCCCACAAAAGCGCACCCGCTCATGGAGTGTCGTATTCAATCGTGTGCTCAAGCCCGAAGATTGATCCATCTCAATTCTGCAGGGGCTTAAAGGTGCTTTAACCTGCGCGAGCCGACAACTCATACTTGTGGCTCTTTCAATGCGGTAATATCAGAACGGTACTTGCCAACTCACGGTAAGGTTGTTCGAAAAAATATAGAAAGCTTGAACTGTGCCAAAAATTGTCTTCCTAGGCATTCAGAATTTCAGAACTTTGAAGAGCTTTTCTTGGAAACCTCAACCCGGCATGAATTGCCTTATAGGAACAGGTGACAGCGGAAAAACTACGGTACTGGACGCGATTGACTATTGCCTCGGAGCTCGACGGTCAGTTCAGTTTTCCGACTACGATTTTCACAACACTGACACAAGCGAGCCGATTCAAATAACGATAGGTCTCAGTCAACTAGAACCTTCACTTCTCTCTTTAGATGCTTACGGCGACTTTTTAGTAGGCTACAACACTGCGGATGAGAAATTTGAGGACGAGCCGGGGCATGGATTGGAAACGGCTTTGCTACTCCGCCTCAGTGTTGAAAAAGACTTGGAGCCGCAGTGGACACTCCTGTCGAACCGCGCCCGGCAAAAAGGTGTCCAGCGAAACTTACGATGGGAGGATCGTCAGTCTTCCGCGCCGCTGAGACTGGGAGATCATCCAGATTGGCATCTTGCGTGGAGGAGAGGTGCACTTTTCGAGCGATTGACGGATGAGAAGCTAGCTCTCACTGATGGGTTGTCCGATGCAGCCAGAAAGGCAAGGTCAGATTTTGGTTCAACCGCGAACAGTGAGCTAACAGCAACTCTCAGCAGAGTGAAATTTTCGGCGGATGAATTGGGTGTTCCCACTGAGGGGGGAGTCAGCGCCCTACTTGATGCAAATTCCGTAAAGTTTGGGACCGGGGCAATAGCATTGCACAATGCTCAGAATATCCCCCTTGCTTCCTTAGGCACAGGGTCCAAAAGACTATTGGTTGCGGGACTAGCAAGGCAAGTTGCGAAATCCGCGAGCATTTCTCTTGTCGACGAATTGGAGACCGGTCTGGAACCACACCGAATTCGTAGCTTATTGAATACACTAGGGGCCAAGGACCCAGAGACGCGACAACAGGTTTTTGCGACGACGCATTCGCCAGTTGTTCTTCGCGAGCTAGACTACTCGCAACTGACAATTCTTAGAAAAGATGACGGCGCGGCAAATCACTCTCCACGTCAAGCAACTCCGAGTGCGCAAGGTGTTCTACGTGGCAATCCGGAAGCCTTTTTGGCGAAGAGAGTGGTGATCTGCGAAGGGAAATCGGAGATGGGTTTTCTCCGAGGCTTAGACCAGTACTGGGCTAACAAAGGAAAGATATCCATTGAAGCGTTGGGCACAACCTTAGTCGACGGAGGCGGGGCCAATAGACTGTTGTCGCCCGCCAAGGAGTTGTTGGGACTAGGCTATGCTGTTTCAATTTTTATGGACAGTGATAAGCCTTTGGAAGCCTCTGAAGAAAACGCTTTTATTGCAAGCGGCGGATCAGTTTTTAGATGGCCAAATGACTGGGCGCTTGAGGACGCTATTTTTCAATGCTCTCCAAGTGACGTCATTTTGCAGTTGTTGGACTATGCTTTGTCGCTTCCGAACGGGCACAAAGTTGACGCACAAATAATCTCCGCATCAGGTAATCGATTTAATCTTGCCAGTGTCAGACAGTGGGCAGCAGCAGATCAGATCACTCCTGAGTTGGCGGCAATGTTGGGTGCCGTGGCAAGGAGCGGCGACGGATGGTATAAGAAAGTCGCGCCGTTCGAACACATTTCAAAGGTAATTCTCTCTCCTAAAATTGATAAGTTGGACCCCAGATTTACGTTTGTTTCTAATGCCCTGCTGAACTGGGCTTGGGGGCAAAATGCAACTGCCTGATCCTTTGGATGTAGCACGCGGGTGTATTCAAGCACCGGCGGGTTGTGGAAAAACACACCTTATCTCCGAAAGCTTGAAACGCTCGAGTGAAGCTAAACCCATATTGGTTTTGACACATACAAATGCCGCAGTTGCAGCCCTTAGGCAAAGGTTGGATCGTGGTGAAGTACCTCGATCAAACTATCGCTTGGCTACAATAGACGGTTGGGCGATGCGAATGGTTGGAATGTTCCCGACCAGAAGCGGCGCAGCTCCATCAGTCCTAGAGTTGTCTAATCCTGGAACAGATTACCCTGCCATCAAAAACGCTGCCTTAAATCTGCTTCATGGGCAGCACATTGATGACTTGCTGATCGCGAACTACAGTCGCTTGTTCGTCGACGAGTATCAGGACTGTCTCCAAACCCAGCACGCGATTGTAAAAGAGATTTCACGTGTACTTCCAACTTGCATTTTTGGGGATGTTCTTCAGGGAATATTCGACTTTGGAGACGCTCTCGTAGATTGGAACACGGAGGTGCTGCGAGACTTTCCTCTGATTGGGGAGTTGGGTGTACCTTGGAGGTGGGAACAAGTTGGATCTTCCGAACTTGGCAGGTGGCTACTAAGCATAAGACCGGCACTGATCGCAGGTCAGAAAATCGACCTAATGACCGCCCCAAAGGAACTTGAGTGGGTTCCTATTTCAAGCCCAAACGATTTTGACTCCATATTGAAAGCTACCCATTCCTCCCCAGAGGGAATCTCCAGCAGCTTGATAATATGCGAAGGCAAGGGCTGGAAGGGTAAGAAACGCCAACAGGATATTGCCAGAAAAACTAGAGGTGCCTCAGCCGTTGAAAACGCTGATTTGACCGACCTAGTCTCATTCGCCAAAAGTTTTCAGTTTTCGTCAGAATCCGCACCAGAAGAGTTGCTAACAGAAGCTGCAAATCTCCTTCGTGGCGTGAATGCCTCAGAGATGATCCGACGACTTGCGTCACTAAAAGCTGGAACCAACAGGAACGCACCAACAGACGCTGAATACGCCGCCTTGCAGTTTGACAACAATAGAACTCCCAAATTGGCTGCTTCACTACTATCTTCTCTCAGCAATCAATCCGGAGTAACCGCGTTCAGAAGAGAAGTTTTCCAGAATCTATTGAAAGCTCTACATGCAACTGAAAGTGCTGATGACTTTTATGACATGGTTTTAAAAGCTCGCGAGGAAAGGCGTTTTCACAGTCGTGCATTAGGTGCGCGATCTGTTGGCAGCACATTACTCGTAAAAGGCTTGGAGGCAGATCAGGCCGTAATCGTGGATTGCGACAACATGAACGCCAAAAACCTTTATGTTGCATTAACGAGAGGAGCAAAAAGGATTGTGGTTTGCTCAACAACCCAATTTTTGCCATCGGTTTGATCCGACCGCTTAACGTCGACTCATGTTTGTGAGGATTGAGAAAGCTTTTTGCATGTAAAATTTAGCATGTTCGATGAAGCAACATTATCTGAATTTGGTCTGCTTAGGATCGTGTTCGGGCCCGGGTAAAATAAGCTATAGAAGCTATCGAATGAAACGATTGTCGAAATGCGTTGTTTGTGAAGCGAGCGAGCCGGGAGGTTTTGGCGTTGGAAGTGTTAATTGTAATACTCGGTCTCGGCTTTCTCATTCTCCACTTCTATCTAAAGTCGCCAACTGTAATTGGTGCTCAAGGTGAACGACGTGTGAGCTCCACGTTAAACCGAAAGTTGGACAAAAAAGACTATATTGTTCTTGATGACCTTACTCTGCCAAACGCTCAGGGCACCACACAGGTAGATCACATTGTGTTGTCACGACATGGCGTGTTCGTAATAGAAACGAAGAACATGTCTGGTTGGATTTTCGGTGGGAAAGACCAATCGCGTTGGACACAGGTTAAGCACCGGCACAAATCTCAGTTTCAGAACCCCCTCCGCCAGAACTACCACCATATCAGAGTAATCCAAGACCTACTTGGCATCAGGTTGGACCAAATGGAAAACCTAGTTGCTTTCGTAGGTTCGGCAGAACCAAAAACTGAAATGCCGCCAAATGTTTTCTGGAGCAGGGGAGACCTGTACAACTACATAGCCACAAGGCAAGCTAGCCAATTCAACGACGCTGAGGTTCGTGACTTTGCCAAAAAATTGCGTGGTGCAGCGTTAGAAGCCAGCAAGGAAACACGACGAGCACACGCAACGCATGTTCGTGAAAAGGCCAATCGCAAGAACGCCGACGTAACAAAGTGCCCGCGCTGCGGGGCAAAAATGGTCGAAAGAACCAACAGGAATTCGGGGCAGAGCTTCCTCGGATGCACGCGTTATCCAAAATGTCGAGCCACAAGACCTGCGAATTCAACTTCCTAGAGTGATTTAAGCGTGGTCAGGTCTATCTAGAAACGCTCAGTTCGAAGACAGTTCTCTCTGGTTGCAAAACCCAGAGGTCCTTTGAAGACATTGTGATTGAATAAATTTTGCGAGTTTGTTGCTTCAAAAACGCTATGAATTATATTAAGTTATTGATTTTAAATGAATAAAAAATCAAACTCGCTCGTTGTGGATCCAGAGGTCCCCTGTTCAAGCCAGGGAGGCGGTACCATCTCCCTCAATATAGTCTGAAAAAAACGTGCAAAATGTGCTGCTTGGAGCAGTGACTGTTTTTGCTGTAGTTGTTGGCAGTTTTGACGGCTGGCGCGCCTGTGATTAGCGCGCCAGGTTCAGTTTCAGCTTCATTTTGCTCCGCTTTTCTGCGGGCAAATGTCGGTTCAAGTGCTTATTCACGCGGCCAAAGCTCCAGATGACCACGAGGGTCAGCAGGATAAAGTAGAAGGCCAGAATCGGGTAGGGGATGAACGGGTTGAATGTTTTGTCCGCAAAATAGCCCGCGTAGTACAGCGCATCGCCACGTTGCTGCCAGACCGGGAAGGCCGAGAAGAACACCAGCGTAGTGGCATGGAACAGGAAGATCGCCTCGTTCGTATAGGCAGGCCAGGCCAGCCGCAGCATGGTTGGCCACACGATGCGGCGGAACCGTGCCCAGCCTGTCATGCCATAGGCATCAGCAGCCTCGATATCACCCTTGGGGATCGACCGCAGCGCGCCATAGAAGATCTCGCCGGAATAAGCGGCGGTGTTGAAGAACAGCACGATCAGCGCGCCAAGCCAGGCCGAGGTGAGCGCGTCGAGGAACGGATAGCTCTGCTTCAGCGACAGGAAGAAGAAATAGGCGAAGAAGAACTGGATAAACAGCGGTGAGCCTCGGAACAAGAAGATGAACCACTCTGCCGGTTTGCGCAGCCACTTATTCGTGGAAGCCTTGCCCATGGCAAGCGCGGTGGCCAGAAAGAACCCGGTCACCAGCGCCATGATCCCGAAATAGATGTTCCAGATCATGCCCGAGCCGATCAGGGTAAACTGTTCGCACAGGGTAAAATCGTTTCGTGGCAACAGACGTTCGCCAATCCCGATCGAGCGCAGGCCGTAATCCTGGATCGTTTGCAAGCAGCTCATGCGGTGGTCTCCTTGCGCAGCAGCTCTCCGCCCGAGGTCGCCTGACCGTGGGACAGGCGGCGCATCAGCCGTTCAAGACCGATTTCCGAGACTCGGGTCATGCCCAGGTAGAACACCAGAAGGGCTAGGAAGTACCACATGCGCCAGTCGCCATGCGGGTATTGGGTGAATTTCGGGTTCTTGTACCCACCCAGCTCGCGCGCCCAATAGACGATATCTTCGATGCCCAGCAGGAACAGCAGCGGTGTAGCCTTGATCAGTACCATCCATAGGTTTGACAGGCCGGGCAGGGCGTATACCCACATCTGCGGCACGAGAATACGCCAAAAAGTCTGGCGGCGGGTCATGCCATAGGCCTCGGCCGTTTCCAGCTGAGCACGTGGGACAGCGCGCATACCGCCAAATAGTACGTTGGCGGCAAAGGCGCCGAAAACGATTGAGAATGTGATGACGGCCAGAAAGAAGCCGTAAGTTTCGTGTACCCATTCGGGGGCAGTGCCAAGCGGCAGCTTGGCGGCCTGACAGACGATAAAGTCATTGCCCTGTCGGATCGGATCAGTCCATTCCGGGCACAATATTTGATGACGAGTCCATTCGAACGCCTGATCCAGTGCGATCACGAAGAACATGAAGAAGGCAATATCCGGCACACCGCGCACGACGGCGATATAACCTTTGCCCAGCAGGCTGAGCGGCAAGAAATGCGACCGAGCCGCCATAGCGCCCAAAAAACCAAAACCCAGCGCGACCGGCGCCGTAATGGCCAGCAACAGCAAGACCTTGAAGAAGGACAGGTAGAACACCCAATGCACACCGTTGGTCAGATAACACGAGAACCAGCGGAACGTGCCGAGTGTTTCGGGATCAGTGCAGAACGAGAAAATGGCGGGCCTCTTTGACTGGCAAGGGCGCATGGGCGGCGCGCCCAAAGATCAGGCGCGCCGCTGAATGTAAGATCAGAAGGTCGAGGACACTTCCCACTTGGTGATCAGCTCGTTCAGGCTGCCGTCGTCCTTCATGGACTGGATGGCGGTGTTGAACTTTTCTTTCAACTCACCGTCGGATTCACGGATACCCATGCCGACGCCACCGCCCAGCGGAACTTCGTCGCCAACAAAGACTAGACCCGAGCCATCTTCGGTGAAAGGCACCAGGAAGGATTTGTCTGCCAGAACTGCATCCGCTTCACCACCGCGTACGGCGGCAATGGTTTCTTCCGGGCTTGCGAACTCAACCAGAGTTGCGCCGGAATCAGCAACGTAACCGGCCTGAATGGTGCCGGTCTGCGCCGCGATTACGCCGCCTGCCAGATCAACGCCATCGGACATGGCAATATAGGCCGACGGATCCGGCGGCGTGTAGTTGTGGGTGAAGTCGATGACTTCGTCACGCTCATCAGTGATCGACATACCCGCGATGATCGCATCGTAGTTGCCCGACACCAGGTTCGGAATGATCGAATCCCAATCGTTCTTGACCCATTCGCATTCCAGGTCGGCACGCTTGCACAGCTCATCGCCCAGCTCACGCTCGAACCCGTCAATCTCGCCCGCGTCATTGACGAAATTCCACGGTGCATAGGCACCCTCGGTGCCCAGGCGGATAGTGTCTGCCATGGCCATACCAGCGCCAAGCGCCAGTGCTGCAGTAGTCAGAATCAGTTTTTTCATTGGATACTCCCCAGTTTTGTTTTCTGTCCTGAAGTTAAGCCGCCTGAGTGGCGGATAGAAAGCCCCGAAGCCGTTCGGATTCGGGGGACGTAAAGATATCTTCTGGCAGGCCCTCTTCTTCGATCAGGCCCTGATGCAGGAACACGACGTGGCTTGAGATGTCGGCCGCCATTTTCATGTCGTGGGTCACGATGATCATGGTGCGCCCTTCGGCGGCCAAATCCTTGATCACCTTGATCACTTCCTGTTCCAGTTCCGGGTCCAGTGCCGAAGTGGGTTCGTCGAACAACAGCGCCTCGGGCTCCATACACAGGCCGCGGGCGATGGCTGCGCGCTGTTGCTGACCGCCCGAAAGCTGCGCCGGGTAGACATCGCACTTGTCGCCAATGCCAACCTTCGCCAGGTATTTTCGGGCGCTATCCTCGACCTCTTTCGGGTCGCGGCCCAGAACGGTTACCGGGGCCTCCATCACGTTTTGCAGGATGGTCATATGGGCCCACAGGTTAAACTGTTGAAACACCATCGACAGGTTGGTGCGGATGCGCATCACCTGTTTTGGGTCGGCGGGGCGGCGATGGTGAAGGTCACCGGCCCAGCGTACGGGTTCACCCTTGAACAGAATCTCGCCCTGCTGGCTGTCTTCCAAAAGGTTACAGCAGCGTAACAGTGTGGATTTGCCTGACCCGGACGATCCGATAAGCGAAACCACATCCCCGCGTCTTGCCGTAATATCAACCCCTTTCAGCACCTCGAGATGGCCGAAACTTTTGTGGAGGTTTTTGATTTCGATAACGGGAGTGGAATCTGTCACGGGTGGCCCATGTGTTGTCGGTGTTGGTGCGGTAATAGGGCGCAAAAATCGGGGCAATGCAATGCGCAATTGACATCATCGGGTGCTGAAACCGTCAAATTGACCAAACGTACTGACCAAAATGATCACCGATTGGGTCAGATGGCATAATCCCGGACCGGATTGGGGACTGACAAATAGTTCTCGGCAGGGATGGTTATCAGGCCGCGAAGATGCAGCAGGTCGCGATCTTGTGGGTTCAGGTCGTCAATTGCTGCGCGAACAGCGCGGGCGATACCTGGTGCATCCTGCCCGATGGCCGTGATATAGGGTAGGGCGGGCGTCGGCGGCGTCGTTCCAACCTCGCGTAGGGACGCGTCAAGGTCGGAATGCGTCTTGAGCAATTCCCAGGTCAATGCATCCAACGCCGCGTAATCAGCCTGTCCATCGGTCACAGCGTCGGCAGAAAGCGCATGCCCACCGGTTTCAAGTATGGTTTTGGGGCACAGGTTGAGCGCCTCTAGATGAACCATTGGCGCAGCCCAACCCGATTGTGACAGGCCCTCGTTATAGGCAAACGTGCCGTTCGAAAGTCCGTGCAGATCGCGCGGATCATTTTTTCGGGCCACAAAAACGGAGCGATAATAACCGGGCGGGCACCCCTCAAGTCCATAGTCCGGGGTGCCGACCAGCTGTACGTTGCCATGTAGGCGGGTGCGGTAAGGCATGCCGCAGGTCTGCGCAAAGGTCAGGTCGGGGTGTTGCCAGACATCCCAGAAATCGGTGTCTCGCGTTAGCTGATCCGGGCCAAAGCCAAGGTGATCGCGAATCAACGCCCATAACCGATCATTCGCAGGCTGTAATGCGGGCATGTCATACATGCCCAGCATCGCGATCACGACTTGGCGGCCTTTTGACGTGCCAGGGCGGAATCTACGTCACTGACGCCCAGCAGGCTGACCACCAGCCGCAACAGCGAATCCTCTTCGCCCGAGCGCTGTCCGTCGGCCAAAGCGACGGACCACATCGCCTGCACCACGGCCAGACGGTCGTCATAGGCCACGGCCTCTTTGATCGCGCGGGTAAAACGGACCGTGTCGGGGGCCTCAGACTCTAGGTCTTCGGCCCGGGCGCGCAGGGCGGCGGCCTCGAACGGGGACAGGCCATAACGTTCGGCTGAAATCTTGTCGATTCGGGCCATCTCGGTATCGGCATAGTCGTTGTCGGACCTGGCGATGCGCACCAGCAGGGCCGTCAAGGCCAGACGGGCATCATCATCGGCAAGCGGGTCGGGGGCGGGCTGTGTCAGCCGGGACAGGAAATCACTAAACATGGGTTAGATATAGATGGGGCTTAATGCTCTTCCAAGCTTCTTTGAACACGCTCGCGGGCGGTCTGGCTGTCATTGAAGCTAAGGCCCATGGCGATGCGTGCCTCTTCCACGATCTTAATCTCACCTTCGTCTGTATCGCCATCGGCCAGAACGACCTCCCATAGGGCGTCCAACGCGGCAAGGCGTTCGTGAAGGTCGGTGGTTTCGCGGATCAGCTTGCCGAAGGTGTCCGTCTCAGGTGCGGCGGCGTGCAGCTTTTCGCAGGTCGCGCGAACCTTGGCAGCTTCGATCGCATTGTGTTGATAGAGCCGCGCAAGGATGCGGTCGATCAGGCTGATTTCCTCAAGCTTATAGTCACGATCCGCCTGCGCCACACGCACCATAAGCGCACCCAGAGCCAGCTCGGCATCCGGGTCGGGCAGTTTATCGTGCTGCGGTGGGCGAAAAGCCTGAAAGAACTTCTTCAACATGCGCTCAGGTTATTCCATATTTTGTGGGCCGCCAAGCACAGACCACCCGTCATAGGCAGAATGGTCGCAAGACTGTCGGATTTGGCAGAAACACGCTGAGCGCGATCCACCTGCGGATGGATCAACCCGCCTGAAGCGCCTGTTTTGCCTGCTCTTGCAGCCAGCCCAGCATCTGCCGATAGGGGACAGGGCCATAGCTGACCCGCGCCACGCCCAGTGACGCCAGAGTGGCCGTATCGGGGGTGCCGGGAAGGGCAATAATGTTGACGGGCAACTCGGTCGATTCGCAGAGCCGAGCGATCAGCCCTTCGTCTTTGAGACCCGGCGCAAAGAACCCGCTGGCCCCGGCATCGGCATAGGCCTTGGCCCGTGCGATCGCATCGTCCAGCATCGAATTATCATGAGTGTCGGGCTTGGCTTTCAAGAAGATATCCGTGCGGGCATTGATGAAGGCCGGGATGCCGGCAGCATCGCAGCCTTCGCGCATTGCCTGGACGCGTGCTTCCTGCGTTTCGATGTCGTAGAGGTCGCTGGTGCCAACGATTTGGTCTTCAAAGTTAAAGCCGATGACACCGGTCTGCAGCGCAAGTTGAACATTGGCGGCGACGCTTAGCACATCCTCAGCATAGGCGCCTTCGAAATCCAGCGTCACGGGAAGATCCACCGCGGCAACGATCCGGCGTGCATTGTCCAGGGCAGCATCCAGTGAGATCTTCTGTCCGTCCCCGAACCCTTGCGCCATCGCAACCGGCGCGCTGCCAGTCGCAATTGCCTTGGCCCCCGCATCGCGGACAGCCCCGGCGCTGCCCGCATCCCAGATGTTGTACAGGATGACCGGCTCGCCCTTTTTGTGTAGGGCGGCGAATTCTTCTGCTTGGGTAATCTGGTTGGTCATGCCGGTCTCCTGTCGCTGCTATGGCGGCAGTTAACCGTGCAAATAGTCGGCGCGTAAAGATGTTTCGCGCCGACCAACACAATACAGTGATTTGTCCGAGGTCAAACCAGACGCGAGCTGTCCTTGGCTGCGCGCACAAAGTCGCGGAACAAGGGGTGGGGGTCAAACGGTTTGGATTTCAGTTCGGGGTGATATTGCACGCCGATGAACCAAGGGTGATCTGACCATTCAACGATCTCGGGCAAACGTCCGTCCGGTGACATGCCCGAAAAGTTCAGGCCCGCCTTTTCCAGCTTTTCGCGGTATTTGATGTCCACTTCGTAACGATGGCGGTGGCGTTCTTCGATATTGGTGCCACCGTACACCTCGGCCACTTTCGAGCCCTCGGCCAGTACCGCGTCATAGGCGCCCAAACGCATGGTGCCGCCTTTATCGTCGCCGACGTTACGTTCTACTTTGTGATTGCCCTGCACCCATTCTTTCAGGTGATAAACTACCGGCTCGAAACGCTTTTTCCCGGCCTCGTGGTCGAATTCCTCGGACCCGGCTTCGGTGATCCCCGCCGCATTTCGCGCAGCCTCGATCACGGCCATCTGCATGCCCAGACAGATGCCCAGATACGGCACTTTGTGTTCGCGCGCATATTGCGCCGCTTTGATTTTGCCTTCGGTACCGCGTTCACCAAATCCGCCTGGCACAAGGATTGCGTGGAAGCCTTCCAGGTGGGGGGCGGCGTCTTCTGTATCGAAAACTTCGGCATCCACCCATTCGACCTTGACCTTGACCCGGTTGGCCATGCCGCCGTGGGTCAGTGCCTCGGCAATCGACTTATAGGCGTCTTCCAGTTGAGTGTATTTGCCCACGATGGCAACCTTAACTTCGCCTTCGGCGTTGTGGATGCGGTCGCTGACGTCTTCCCACTTGGTCAGATCGGGTTTAGGGGCCGGGCTGATCTGGAACGCGTCCAGTACGGCCTGATCCAAACCTTCGCGGTGATAAGCCAGCGGGGCGTCATAGATAGTCGAAAGGTCCTGCGCCGCAATTACGCTGTCGGGGCGCACGTTGCAGAACAAGGCCAGCTTTTCGCGTTCCTTGGTCGGGATCGGGCCCTCGGACCGGCAGACCAGAATATCGGGTGCCAAACCGATCGAGCGCAGTTCCTTGACTGAGTGCTGCGTCGGTTTGGTTTTCAACTCGCCAGACGCCTTGATGTAGGGCAGCAAGGTCAGGTGCATGAACAGGCACTGACCACGGGGCTTGTCCTGGCTAAACTGACGGATGGCTTCAAAAAAGGGCAGACCCTCGATATCGCCGACGGTGCCACCGATTTCACACAGCATGAAATCAACTTCATCCTCGCCGATAGCGATGAAATCCTTGATCTCGTTAGTGACGTGGGGGATCACCTGAATGGTCTTGCCAAGGTAGTCGCCGCGACGTTCCTTTTCCAGGACGTTGGAATAAATCCGGCCCGAGCTGACCGAGTCGGTTTTGCGGGCCGCCACGCCAGTGAAACGCTCATAGTGGCCCAGGTCCAGATCAGTCTCAGCCCCGTCATCAGTGACGAATACTTCGCCATGTTCGAAGGGCGACATCGTGCCAGGGTCTACGTTCAGATAGGGGTCCAACTTGCGTAAACGCACCGAGTATCCCCGGGCTTGCAACAGGGCACCCAGAGCCGCCGAAGCCAGCCCTTTGCCCAAGGACGAAACCACACCACCAGTGATGAAAATAAAACGCGCCATGTTTTTCGGCTGCTCCCGTGAGACGTCAAAATCAGCTGCCCGACGGTTTCGAAAAACCGCTGCATCACGGGACTTCACGTATAAAGGATTCGCGCCAATAGCGCAAGAGAACCGCAAGATGCTGTTGCAGCTCTCTTTCAGATTTCTAGGTTTTGTGGATCAGTTGGCCTGAGGAATCAGAGGCGCGTTGTCGCCCTGCGCCGGGGGCAGCAGATCATCCGCCGACGGAACCGCCGGGGTGCTTTCTTCGGTTGCCGCAGGTGCCGGAACGCCCAAACGGTCGATAACCGAGCTGCCCGAAGACTTCTGAGCCGCCAAAATGGTCAGCGTGATCGAGGTCACGATAAAGCAGGCTGCCAGAATCCAGGTCACCTTGCCCAAAGCGGTCGCTGCCGCGCGACCTGTCATGGCGCCACCGCCACCACCGCCCATACCAAGGCCACCGCCTTCGGACCGCTGCATCAGAACAACGGCAATCAGGCCCAGGGCCAAGAGGAGGTGGATGATGAGAACGACGTTTTCCATGGTGTTCCTGTACAGCGTGGCGTGTATCGCGTGGTACTTATGCAAGTTTGCCTTCGGGGGCAAGGGATGAGTTGGCATCACGAACGGTGATATTCCAGATCACAGCAAAGGGACTGGACAGGCAGATGATACGTAACGCAGGCTGCGGCCATGCCTCATGACGATCACGACCACCCGCACGCCCTGTTGCCGCCCGATCCCGCGCTTCGAGTTAAAGCGCTTGAGACGATTCTGACCCGTAAGGGTCTGATCGACCCGGCGGCGCTGGATGAGATTATCGACACGTATCAAAACAAGATCGGTCCACAGAACGGCGCGCGCGTTGTCGCCAAGGCGTGGGGCGATTCTGCGTTCAAGCAAGCCCTGCTTGCAGACGCGACGTCTGTTGTCGCTGATCTTGGGTTTTACGGGCGGCAGGGCGAACATATCGTAGTGGTCGAGAATACGCCGGAACAGCACAACATGGTCGTTTGTACCCTATGCAGCTGCTACCCGTGGCCTTTGCTGGGTATTCCACCGGGTTGGTACAAGTCCGACGCTTACCGCGCTCGAGCGGTACGTGAGCCGCGCAAGGTCTTGGCCGAATTCGGTGTCGAATTGACGCCAGAATCATCCGTGCGGGTATGGGATTCGACCGCAGAGATTCGCTACCTCGTGCTTCCCATGCGCCCGGAAGGCACAGAAGGGCTGGGAGAAGAGGACCTTGCTGCGCTTGTTACCCGTGACAGCATGATTGGCACGGGCCTGCCTAAGGTGCCGTCATGACCCGTGTTCACGATATGGGTGGTCGGTTTGGGGACGGTCCGGTTACGCCCGAGGCCGAAAGCGCCCCGGTCTTTGCCGAGGACTGGCATGGTCGCGCC
The DNA here is from genome assembly GCF_056539405.1 of Ruegeria sp. BB5. Lineage (NCBI taxonomy): Bacteria > Pseudomonadati > Pseudomonadota > Alphaproteobacteria > Rhodobacterales > Roseobacteraceae > Ruegeria > Ruegeria sp. BB5. Next base: position 505,577 of record NZ_JBQFUX010000001.1, read on the forward strand.
TTGGCCGTGACGCTGGCGGTCGGGTTTCTGGGGCAATGGAATATTGACGTCTCGCGCCACGCGCGCGAAAGGCTGTCGCCCAAGGACTACGCACGGTTCTCTTACTATGAAAAGTGGATATCCGGTCTGGCCGACCTGCTGGTCGAAAAGGGGGTGCTGACCTTGGATGATTTGTCGGGCGCAGGCACCGATGGCCCACACCCGTTGGCAGCCCGTGTTCTGAAAGCCGGGACCGTCTCGGAAGCCTTGGCCAAAGGCGGGCCAGCAGATCGGGCTTCGGACGTGCCGATACAGTTTGAAGTCGGGCAGAATGTCCGAACTGTGGATACGGCAGCCAATCGCCTGGTGAGTGGCGGCCATACGCGACTGCCAATCTATGCATCGGGTGCAAATGGCCGAATTTTGCGGCTGCACGGTACGCATGTGTTGCCAGATTCAAATGCACATGGTTTGGGCGAGGCACCAGAGCCCCTTTATGCGGTGGCGTTTGCCGCGTCCGAGTTGTGGGCTGACCCGGAGCATCTTAAGGACGAGGTCGTTCTGGACTTGTGGCAAAGCTATCTGGAGCCCGTATGAGCACCTGTTCCACCCATTCCGCACCAGAGCCGGTTTTTGCCGAACCCTGGCATGCGCAGGTCTTCGCCCTGACAGTTGCATTGAACGAAGCTGGACAATTCGAGTGGTCAGATTGGGCCGATCGATTTTCGCATACTTTGAAATTGCACGGGTTGGACAAGGAACTGGATGGCGGGAATGATTATTTTCACGCGTGGCTGGAGAACTTGGAGCAATTGTTGGTCGAACAAGGTTCGACGTTACCAAGTGACATTCAACGCATGAGAAATGCTTGGGAAGAGGCTTATTTGACGACGCCACACGGTCAACCGGTGCATTTGGCGGCAGGCGAATAGGAGGGGCGCTACCCCCGCCGCTTGTTCTGGGCGACTCCTCCAAGACATTTGAGGCCGGATGAACAGGGGAGCCATACTTCATCTGGCCGAAACTATCCCCGCCGGAGGCACCGCACATTGCGCGGTTCTAAACTGCGGCGAATTACCGGTTTCCCTGCCGCTTTGACCCCGCTATATGAGCCGAGTTTGATAATTCAGCGCAAAAGGACCGGATATGGCCAATGTGGTTGTTGTCGGCGCCCAGTGGGGCGACGAAGGAAAAGGCAAGATCGTCGACTGGCTCAGCGAACGGGCAGACGTGATCGCGCGTTTTCAAGGCGGGCATAATGCCGGTCATACGCTGGTCATTGATGGTGAAGTTTACAAGCTGCATGCGTTGCCTTCAGGCGTCGTGCGGGGCGGCAAGCTGAGTGTCATTGGCAATGGTGTTGTGCTGGACCCGTGGCACCTGATCAAGGAAATCGGAACCATTCGGGCGCAAGGTGTCGATATCTCGCCCGAGACTCTGATGATTGCCGAGAACACGCCGCTGATCCTGCCTATCCATGGCGAACTGGACCGTGCGCGCGAAGAAGCTGCCAGCAAGGGCACCAAGATCGGGACCACTGGTCGCGGCATCGGACCGGCTTACGAAGACAAAGTGGGCCGCCGCTCTGTTCGTGTTGCCGATCTTGCTGATGAAGCCACGCTTGAGGCGCGCGTGGATCGTGCGCTGCAACACCACGACCCGCTGCGTAAGGGGCTTGGGATCGAGCCCGTTGACCGGGACGCGCTGATCGCCCAATTGAAAGAGATCGCGCCGCAAATTCTTCCGTTTGCCGCTCCGGTTTGGAAGGTGCTGAACGAAAAGCGCAAGGCTGGTAAACGCATCCTTTTCGAAGGGGCGCAGGGCGCGTTGCTGGATATCGATTTCGGCACATATCCCTTTGTGACCTCGTCCAACGTGATCGCGGGGCAGGCGGCGACTGGTGTGGGTATCGGTCCAGGGTCGATTGATTTCGTTCTCGGTATCGTCAAAGCCTATACGACCCGCGTGGGTGAAGGACCGTTCCCGACCGAATTGGATGACGCGGACGGTCAACGCCTTGGTGAACGTGGACACGAATTCGGCACAACCACCGGGCGTAAGCGTCGCTGTGGCTGGTTCGATGCCTGCCTAGTACGCCAGACTTGTGCGACCAGCGGTGTGAACGGCATCTCGCTGACCAAGCTGGACGTGCTGGACGGGTTTGAGACACTGAAAATTTGCGTGGGGTATGAGCTGGATGGCGAGCGTCTGGACTATCTGCCTACCGCAGCTGATCAACAGGCGCGCTGCAAACCCATCTACGAAGAAATGCCGGGGTGGAGTGAATCCACCGAAGGCGCACGCAGCTGGGCCGATCTGCCTGCCAACGCGATCAAATACGTACGTCGCGTTGAAGAGCTGATCGAGTGTCCCGTGGCCCTTCTTTCTACCAGTCCGGAGCGGGACGACACCATTCTGGTGACTGACCCGTTTGCCGACTGATGAGCGATCACGGCAATTCCGGTCTGAGCTACAAGGCCCGGCGGCGTTGGTCGCTGGTGCTGCTGTTGATTGGGCTTCCTATCTATATCGTGGCGGTTGTGACGGTGGTGAGCTGGCTCGACCGTCCGCCCATCTGGTTGGAACTGTTGGTCTACGTCGGATTGGGCATTGTGTGGGCGCTGCCGTTCAAGTTTGTCTTCAAAGGTGTTGGCAAAGAAGACCCAGAGCAAAACTCGGATTGATCACTGGCAATTCAGGTGATGAAGAGAAAAGAGCCAGAGTAACCTCTGGCCCTTTTTCCATTGTACTGGTTGGGGGGGATTATCCCGCGGCGCGCTCGTCATCCGGGCGGAACCCGATCTGGGTCGAGGCCGCGAAACGCCCGCCGCCCGCTTTTTCAATCTTTCCATCGCGCAGCAACTGACCGAAGGACCGCAGGCTTTCTTCGCGGTTGAAGTCATTTTGCTTGAGTGAGCGGATTTTGTTCATCAATTGCGGGCGCGAAAACTGTTCCTGACCTTCGATGAACGACAGGTAAGCGGCGGCAGCCTCAAGCAAGTCGGGGAGGGACTGCGCGCCCTGTTCCTGCGCGAACAGAGCAAAGCCACCTTCCTCGGGTGTTTCGTCTTCGGCTTCAGTTTCGGATTTGACGCGGCGAGGGGTAACTGGTCCGGCGTCCACGGTTTGATTATCGATGCGCTGTTCAGCGACCAGCTTAAGCGGGGCTGCATCGTCACTGCTGGGGCGCATGCTGGTGACCTGAATTTCCGGGCGGCGCGGGCTGACAACCGAGGAAAGATCTCCACGATAGCCCTGTTCCTCACTGTCCTGTGCTGTGGCCTTACCGTCGCCACGTTCAGCTTCGGTTGCGGCGACGGCCGCCCGCAGATGCGTGTAGGCCTCGCGCTGATCGCTGGTGTCCGGGTCGTTCAACTGTTCGCCGGCCTTATCCATCAGGCGCGATACGTCCCGATCCAGATCTGACGTTTCAGTGTCTGTATTGGCCGAGCGTTTTGCCAGCACAGCTTCCACGCTTGAAATCTCTTCCAGCAGGTCGACTTCATCCTCTTCCGTCAACACACCTTCGTCGGTGGCTTCGACGACGTATTCATCTGCACCGGCGTCGTCGAGAATGTTGGCCTCCTCTTCAGAACCGCTATTCGCAATGTCTTCAAGGTCCGAGAACAGCACGTCGGATGTGTCTTCCTCTTCTGCTTCGGTCTGGTCTTCCGATGTCGCGTCCAACACCTCTGAATCCAGATCCTCGGCTTCGACTTCCAGTGCAGGGGCTTCGGATTCTTCGATCTGAGGCATCTCAGCCTCGGCTACTTCTGTTTCCGGTGCTTCGTCTTGCGTTTCGACGTGCGCGCTGGCCTCTTCAGTGTCGTCCAGATCAGCGGGGTCAAGCGAACCAGCTGCGAAGGCCGCAGCCACTGCATCAGACGGAGCGGCGCTTTTCATCAAGGTCGTGTCTTCGTCTTCCGTGTAGATGACCGAGTTTTCTTCGGAGTGAGAGACAACGGCCCGGATGCGCTGCAACTTGGCGGCAATGCTGTCAGCGGCAGGTGCAGGGGCCTCTTCTACGGTTTCTGCGTCAGAAAAAACGGGCTGAGAAGAGGGCGGCGTGTCGATAACATTCAAACCCGGAGCGCTGGCGGCGGATTGGGGGGATGGAGCGTTTTCTTCGGTTGCGCGGATCAGCAGGCCAGAGTCGTTTTGACTGGCTTCGACCCTACGGGATGCGTCACGCTGCGCGATCCGTGTCAGCATTTCGGTGTCAGGCTGTGGGGGTTCAGAACCAAAGTAGCGATCATCAGCCGCGAGATCGCGGAAGTATTCGGCAATCGCTTTCATCGTTTCAAAGGAATCATCAAAGCCTTCCAAAGTGCACGAGAAGGTTCCATAAGAAACGGTCAAAACCTTGTTATTCTGTACCATCAGACGCACGTCCTCTACAAACTACTAGAGCCACCCACCCAATAGAGGGCACACCTATGGCTCGAAACTCTCTGCATGAACCTACCATTTTGTGGTCTCAATGTGTCCAAATCCGGGAAAAATGATCAATCTTAAAAAAAATCAGTCGATTGTACGGTCTGAGGAGCCAATCGCAGTGGTCGGAGGCGGAGAAATCGGTCCAGATGACCTAAATTTGGCGCTGATTCGCGTCAATACCGTTGTTGCCGCAGATGGCGGAGCGATCCCGCTGATGGATTCGGGGCGGATGCCGGATGCGGTTATCGGTGATTTTGATTCGCTGAGCAGCGCCTATCGCGACCGGATTCCGGCAGAGCGATTGTTTCCGATCCGCGAGCAGGACAGCACGGATTTCGACAAGACCCTGCGCAGTGTCGAGGCGCCGCTAGTGCTAGGGGTTGGGTTTCTGGGCGGGCGGCTGGATCACCAATTGGCGGTGCTGAGCGCGTTGATCCGACTTCAGGATCGTCCGTGCATTTTGCTAGGGGAGCATGAAGTCGTATTCCACGCCCCACCGCGGATCGCTTTTGACCTTTCACCCGGCGATGTGGTTTCGCTGTTTCCGTTTCAGAGGGTAACGGGGCGCAGCCGTGGATTGGAATGGCCGATTGATGATCTGGTGTTAGAGCCGAGCGGTCGCGTCGGGACCTCCAATCGCGCGTTGGCTGATGTAGAACTGGAGGTGGACAGGCCCGGCCTTTTGGTCATGGTTCCGCGCAACGCCTTGGATCAGATCATGCAGGCGTTTCTGTCGGAGCAGACCGGGCGTTGGCCCGCTCGTGCAGAATAACGTAAAGGCCCGCGGCGATGGTGATGGCTATGCCGATGGCCGCAACCCCGTTGGGCAGGTCGTGAAAGACGAGCCAGCCGAATAGGGTGGCCATTGGAATTTCCAGATATTGCATCGGGGCCAGCGTTGCCGACGGCGCAAAGCGCAGCGACCATGTCATCAACAGATGCGCGACGGTTCCCAGCAGCCCGATTGCGATCAGCAAAAGGTGAATGTCCGGGGGCGGTAAGATCAGCGATACGGCCCTACTGCCGCCGATTGTTCCGGCCAACAGAACTGGCAACATTAGGATTATAGCCATCATGCCCGATGCCGCTTGTAGGGTGATTGGGTCTGTTTCTTTGGCGATCTGGCGCGTCACCAGCATGAACAGGGAAAAGAGCAAAGCTACCACAAGCGGTAGCAGGGCTGCGGCCCCCACTTGTACAAAGCTGGGCTGAATGACCAGCAAGGTCCCAACAAAGCCAACGGCGCAGGCTATCAGGCGGCGTGGGCCAACGGTTTCCTTCAGTATGTATTTGCCCAGGATCAACATGATGAACGGCATGACAAAGACGATGGCGATCGCGTCGGCCAGCGGCAGGAAAAGCAATGAGCTGAACATGGCTGAAAGGGCGAGGATATGCAGAACCGTGCGAATAAATGTCAGCCACAGGATACGGCCACGCATGCGCAGGGATCGCCCGGTCAATACGGCCAGTGGGACCAGCACCAGCGCCTGAACGGCGAAGCGGACAAAGACAAGCATGCCGACAGGTGTGGTTTCGGCCAACAGCTTTGCCATCGCGTCGCCCATCGGCGCGATGATGCAAAAGCCAAGCATCAGGATGATGCCAAAGACCGGACGATCCTGTGTCATAAGGGCGACGCTACGGGGTTTGGGGTCCGGTGGGAAGCGTCTAGGGCAGGGGTTGAACCTTGGTATAGTCTGGACCGATGCAAGTGGGCAGGCCGTCACCCAGTTTCAGCCAGTTCAGCTTTTCCTCATGCGCCACGTGCAACGTTGGCTCCAACTGGTTCGGGTCTTCCAGTGTTGCCACGTACAGATGCAGCACGTCCGACATGGCTTGTGATCGGAATGATATCGGAGTGCCGCATTTGGGGCAGAAACTGCGGGTGACACCGGGCGACGAGGCAAAGGTTTTCGGCTCGTCCCCGGTCCAGCGCCACTGACCGTCGCGCACGCCGAAATAGGTGGTCATCGGCGCGGCGCATTGCCGTCTGCAACTGTCGCAATGGCAGGTAACGCAGGACAGGACCGGAGGCGTAACTTCGTACCGGATGGTGCCGCACAGACAATGTCCCCGCATGATATCCCCCTTATTGCGGCATCAGCAGTTGGGTACGTTCACAGCCAGGCCGCCCAGTGACGTTTCCTTGTATTTCTCGTGCATATCATGGCCGGTCTGGCGCATAGTCTCGATTACGGAATCCAGCGGTACGAAGTGTTTCCCATCGCCACGCAACGCCAGCGATGCTGCGGAAACGGCTTTGATCGCCGCCAGTCCGTTGCGTTCGATACACGGTACCTGCACCAACCCGGCAACCGGGTCACAGGTCATGCCCAAATGATGCTCCAGCGCGATTTCAGCAGCGTTTTCAACTTGTTCCGGTGTTCCGCCCATGACGGCACACAGGCCTGCCGCAGCCATGGCTGATGCGCTTCCGACTTCGGCCTGACAGCCCGCTTCGGCGCCAGAGATTGAGGCGTTATATTTAACCAGCCCGCCAATGGCGGCAGCGGTCAGAAGGAAATCTTCGATATGGCTTTCCGACGCGCCGGGCACGTGATCAAGGTAATAGCGCAGGACCGAAGGCATCGTACCTGCCGCGCCATTGGTCGGGGCGGTCACGACCTGCCCACCGGCGGCGTTTTCCTCGTTCACCGCCATGGCATAGACACTCATCCAGTCATTGATGGTGTGCGGCGCGTTCAGGTTCATGCCCCGCTCGGCCAGCAGAGCATCGTGAATGCCTTTGGCGCGGCGTCGCACGTTCAGGCCACCGGGCAAAATGCCTTCAGTATTCAGGCCGCGCTCGATGCAATTGTTCATAACTTCCCACAGACGCGCAGTGCCCTTGGCGAAGCTGTCGGCACAGCCGCGCGCGATTTCATTATCGCGCTTCATCTGAGCGATGCTTTTGCCGCTGGTCTTTGCCATCTCAAGCATTTCGGCGGCGGATTTGAACGGGAACGGGACTGGGTCGCCCTCGTCGGTTGCCTTGCCTTCGGCCAGTTCCTCTTCGGTCAGGACAAAGCCACCGCCGACCGAGTAGTAAACCTGCCGCAGGATCACATCGCCTTGTGCGTCGGTGGCCATCAGGATCATGCCATTGGCGTGGCCGGGCAGGTTGTTGTCATAGTCAAAGATCAGGTCGGTCTTTGGGTTGAACTGAAGCGTCGGCAACCCTTCGGGCGTCACCGAGTGCGTCTGGGATATTTCGGCCAGCGCGGCCTCAGCCTTATCGTTGTCGTAGGTGTCGGGCACAAACCCGGCCAGTCCCAGAATGGTGGCACGGTCGGTGGCGTGACCGACCCCAGTAAAAGCCAGCGAGCCGTGCAGCGATCCGCGCAGCCCCGCAAATTCGAACGGGGACGCGCGCATCATGTCCAGAAAACGCGCGGCGGCCACCATCGGCCCCATGGTATGAGACGATGACGGGCCGATGCCCACTTTGAACATATCGAAGACAGATAGAAACATATCAGGTAGCTGAGCCTTCTTCAGGTGTAGCGTAACGTGGTGAGGTGAACGGCGTAACCCCCAACCCCTCGGCCGCGATGGCGGCTTGGGTTGCGGGTCGGGAATCAAGCCGCGTCAGGATGTCCTGCAGATTGGGCGTGTCCCCGAGCTGAAACCAGCTGCGATCCGCGCTGGCGGGGTACAGCGCCATCCAACGCATTTGGCACGCCAGATAAAAGCTTAAAACCGATGGGGTGTCTGCCTGCAGCCAATCCGGCGCTTTCTGGGCTTCGGCATCCAGTACCTGCAAATGTTGGCGCAGGCGCGGGCGGATGCCTTCACGCAGGGTCTCGGCCCGCGCGGGGTCGATGTACTTTTCAGCATAGAAAAGAATGCGCAGATCGGCGTGCAGTGTGTTGGACGCAAAAAACAGCCATTTCAGAAACGCCGCCCGATCTGGGCTGTTGTGGGCAGGGGCCAGTTGCTTGTGCGTATCCGCCAGCCACAACAAAATGGCTGCCGTTTCAAAGATCGGTCCTTGCGGGGTGTCCAGCACCGGGATCAATCCATTCGGGTTCAAGGACCGATAGGCCGCGCTGTCCTGTTCGTTCCGGCGGCGGTCCACCAGTACGGTCTCAAAAGGAAGGCCCATCTCTTCCAACACCAGTCTGATCACCAGCGAGGCGTTGTCGGGGGCATAATGAAGGCGATAGGGCGCGGTCATGGCCCCTATGTAACTTGCGGGGCGAATGCCGGAAGCCTCGATTGCGACGTTTCCCTTCGGAAACGCGTATTTTCCACGCATGTTTACGCGTGATGGCGGCGATTTGGCACTCGCGGTTGGTGGCCGCATTTCGTATAAGTCTGGCAGTAATAAAGGGAAACGCTGCCATGACCCGTGATCTGTCACCCATCGATAACGCCAAATATGTCGCCGCTCGTCGCGCTGCTGACATGGTGCAAGACGGAATGCGTGTCGGTCTGGGGACAGGGTCAACAGCCGCTTGGATGGTGCGTCGCATCGGTGAGCGGGTCAAAAAAGAAGGGCTGCGGATCAAGGGTGTTCCGACGTCGATCCGCACCGCGCAACTGGCCTGCGAAGTCGGGATCGAAGTGGTCTCGTTGGATCAGGCGGGGTGGTTGGATCTGACCATTGATGGCGCGGATGAATTCGATGGCGAGCTGAACCTGATCAAAGGTGGCGGTGGCGCGCATCTGCAGGAGAAGATCGTCGCCACGGCCAGCGACCAGATGGTCGTCATCGCCGATGCCGGCAAAGAGGTCGAAACCCTGGGCGCCTTCCCTTTGCCGGTCGAGGTGATCCCCTTTGGCTGGCAAACCACCCGCACTTTGATCCAAGAGATGCTGGACACGATGGATGTTCTGGGCACTTCGGCCATGCTTCGGATGGATGGTGAAGCCCCTTTTGTGACAGATGAAGGCAACCACGTTTTGGATTTGCACCTGCAGCGCATCGGCAACGCGCGCCAGTTGGCGCTGGTGCTTAATCAGGTGCCAGGTGTGGTCGAGAACGGGTTGTTCATTGACATCTGTGACAAGGTCGTGATCGGCCACGGGGACGGCCGGGTCGAACTGCGCGACATCAACGCGGGTACCACCGAGCTGGACGAATTGGTGGACAGTGGTGAGAACCTGTTCTCGGATTTGGCTGACTGACGAATGTCAGAGCTTTCGGCATTACAATTCGGCGAAGTCAGTTTCCAAAAACCGGACGGCACATTCGAGAGCATGCCCCTCCAGTTGCAATCTATGGCGAAACCCATATCTGAGCGGTTCGTAAGGACGGTTGAGCATTACTGGCCGATTTTTTTGCGTCCTGGCAAGATCAACTGTCTCACCAGAACGGTCTGGACTGTGGTGAGCAATAAGATACACCCGTGGCGTCGCTTTGATGGCGCTTGCTGAAAACTGAAAGAGGCACGGTAAATGAGCTTTGATTATGATCTGTTCGTCATCGGAGGCGGCTCGGGCGGGGTTCGCGCAGCGCGTGTGGCTGCTGGTGAGAATGGCGCCAAGGTGGCGCTGGCCGAAGAGGATCGTTATGGCGGGACCTGTGTCATCCGAGGCTGTGTTCCGAAAAAGCTGATGGTCTTTGCCAGTGAGTTCTCAGGGACAATGCAGGACGCGCAAGCCTATGGTTGGGATGTTAAACCCGGCGGGCTTGATTGGAACACGTTCCACGACAAGCTGGTCGCGGAACTGGATCGGCTTGAAGGTGTTTATCGCAATATCCTGAAAAACAACGGTGTCGAAAGCTTTGATCAGCGTGCCCATGTGGTTGATGCGCATACGGTTGAGCTGGCCGATGGCACGCGTAAGACGGCCAAGCACATCCTGATCGCCACCGGCGGTCGTCCGGTCGTGCCCGAGTTTCCGGGCTCGGATCTGGCCATCACCTCAAACGAAATCTTCCATCTTGAGAAATTGCCTCAATCCATCTTGATCGTCGGTGGCGGCTACATCGCCAGCGAGTTCGCAGGGATCATGAACGGGATGGGTGTGAAGACCACTCAGTTCTACCGCGGCGCGCAAATTCTGCGCGGCTTTGATGAGGAAGCACGCGGCCTGATCTGCGAGGAAATGCGCCAGAACGGTATTGATGTACGTCTGGGCACCAATGTGTTGGAGATGACCAAGGAAGGTGACCAAATTCGCGTCAAAGCCACCGACGGCACCGAGGATCAATTCGATGTTGTCATGTACGCCACTGGTCGTGCGCCCAATGCCGACAACCTAGGGCTTGAGGCAGTGGGCGTTGAACGGGGTCGTAAGGGCGAGATCGTTGTGGACGAATACAGCCAGACGGGCGTGCCTTCGATCTTTGCAATTGGGGATGTGACAGATCGGGTGAATTTGACACCGGTTGCGATCCGCGAGGGCATGGCTTTTGTCGAAACAGTGTTCAAAGGCAACCCGACGCCGGTCGATCACGAGCTGATCCCGACCGCGATCTTCACCCAACCGGAGTTCGGTACCGTGGGATTGAGCGAGGAAGACGCTGCCGCGCAAGAACCGGTCGAGGTATATGCAACCTCGTTCAAGCCGATGCAAAAGGCGTTTGCGGGTGGAACGCAGCGGGTGCTGATGAAGCTGATCGTCAGTCAGGCGACCCGCAAGGTGTTGGGTTGCCATATCGTGGCACCGGGCGCGGGCGAGATGATCCAGCTGGCAGGAATCGCCGTTAAAATGGGTGCAACCAAGGAAGATTTCGACCGCACGGTTGCCGTTCACCCGGTTATGGCCGAAGAACTGGTGACAATGCGGCAACCTGTTCGCACTGCTTGATTTGCAAGCGCGCGCACACAAGTTACAAGGGACACCGTGATCACACGGTCCAACACGAAGGAACAGATACATATGGCGGGCAACAGCGGTGGCCCCTGGGGGGGCGGAGGCTCTTCTGGAGGCGGAGGAAATCGGGGTAATAATGGGGACGGACGCAAGCCTCCCGAAGGCGACGGCCCGCAGATCCCCGAGATCGATGAGCTGATGAAAAAAGGCCAAGAGCAGCTGCGCGTTCTGATGGGCGGTCGCGGCGGCGGTGGCCGTGGCGGCGGTCAGGGAGCGGGCGGCGGTGGTCCGGTTTTCACCAAAGGCACGGTGGTGATTGGTTTGCTGGTTGCCGCGGGTCTGTGGGGAGCTGCAAGCTTCTACACGGTCAAACCGGAAGAACAGTCGGTTGAGTTGTTCTTGGGTGAATTTTCGGCCGTTGGGAATCCGGGTCTGAACTTTGCGCCTTGGCCGTTTGTGACCGCCGAGGTGATCCCGGTAACCCGTGAACAGAATGAAGACATGGGCGGTGCGCGCGGCAGTGACGATGGTCTGATGCTGACTGGCGACGAAAATGTGGTCGACATCGACTATCAGGTTGTCTGGAACATCAACGATCCGGCTAAATATCTGTTTAACCTGCGCGATCCGCGTCAGACGATTCGGGCCGTTTCTGAATCGGCGATGCGCGAGATCATCGCGCAGAGCGAGTTGGCACCGATTCTGAACAGGGACCGGGGCATTATCGCAGACCGGTTGCAGGAATTGATTCAGCTGACAATGGACAGCTACGATTCTGGTGTGAACATCGTCCGCGTTAACTTTGACAAGGCTGACCCTCCACAGGACGTGATCGCAGCGTTCCGTGATGTTCAGGCTGCGGCGCAAGAACGTGACCGCCTGCAGAACGTTGCGGATGCCTATGCCAACCGCGTTTTGGCCGAAGCGCGTGGTGAAGCCGCACAGGTTCTGGAAGAGGCCGAAGCCTATCGCGCCCAGCAGATCAATGGCGCGCAGGGTGAGGCCAGCCGCTTTAGCGCGGTTCTGGAAGAATACTCCAAGGCACCTGACGTGACGCGCAAGCGTCTGTATCTGGAGCGCATGGAGCAGGTTCTGGGCGACGTAGACAAAATCATCCTCGACGAGAACTCGACAGGGTCGGGGCAGGGCGTGGTGCCTTATCTTCCGCTCAATGAGCTGCGCCGCAATCAGACTGAGGAGAGCAACTGATGCGTAAGTCACCTATTATCCTCATTCTGGTCGTGATCCTGGGCGTTATCGGCTTGTCCTCGATTTTCATCGTGGACGAGCGTGAGCGTGCGTTGGTACTGCAATTTGGCCGCGTCGTTGCCGTTAAGGAAGAGCCCGGTTTGGCGTTCAAGATTCCGCTGATTCAGGAAGTTGTGCGCTATGACGACCGTATCCTGTCGATCGACGTTCAGCCGCTGGAAGTCACTCCGCTTGATGATCGTCGTCTGGTTGTCGACGCGTTTGCGCGTTATCGGATTTCCGATCTGAACCGCTTCCGTCAGGCCGTCGGTGTTGGCGGTATCCCGGTCGCCGAGGATCGTCTGGATCGCATCTTGCGCGCCGAAACCCGCGAAGTGCTGGGTTCGGTTTCGTCTCGCGATATCCTGAGTTCCGACCGTGCCGCCTTGATGCTGCGCATCCGCAACAGCGCGATCGCCGAAGCGCAGGCGCTGGGCGTTAACGTCATCGACGTGCGCTTGAAAGCAACTGACCTGCCGCAAGCCAACCTTGAGGCCACCTTTGACCGGATGAAGGCCGAGCGTGAACGCGAGGCGACCGATGAACGCGCCCGTGGTAACGAGGCGGCCCAGCGAGTGCGCGCCCAGGCGGATCGTACTGTGGTTGAACTGGTGTCGGATGCTCGCCGTGAGGCCGAGATCATCCGCGGTGAAGCAGATGCCGAACGTAACGCGATCTTTGCCGAAGCTTACGGCGCGGACCCTGAGTTCTTTGAATTCTACCGCTCTTTGTCGGCCTATGAAAATGCGTTGGGCGGTAGCAACAGTTCGATGGTTCTGAGCCCGGATTCCGAGTTCTTCAATTACCTGAAATCGCCCACCGGGCAGGCTGGTCGGTAATGGGCCTGATCCTTCTGGCCTTCGGGCTGGTACTGATTGTCGAGGGGCTGGCCTATGCGCTGGCCCCTTCGCTTATTGAACGTATGCTTGAGGCGCTTCGGTCACTGCCTGAACAGGCCCGTCGTCTGGCCGGTCTGCTATGTGTTGTCAGCGGTCTGGTGTTGTTGTGGGGTGCATTTCAGCTCGGGTTTTGACACGTTGATTTCAATTGCCGGTGAATTCCCCGCGATCCCGAGTTGCGGGCTTGGGTAAACTGACTACATTGGTTTCCAAGAGGGGTTGCTATGCGGCACCCTTATGACGTTGTTCGACAAGGAGTTCCCAAGTGCAGGCACAAGCGCGCAGTATTTCCGTCCAAAAGGACGACAGTGTTGGTTTCATGCGGCTGATGTGGTTGGCCTTTGCGGGGATGTTGCTTGTTCTGGCCCAATCCGTCGCCGCGCAGGCGCGGAGCGAAAGCCTGGCGCCGCTGGCCGAAAAGATCAGCCCGGCAGTGGTGAACATCACCACATCGACCCTGATCGAAGGGCAAACTGGCCCGCAAGGGATCGTGCCCGAGGGCTCTCCGTTCGAGGATTTCTTTCGCGAGTTTCAGGACCGAGATGGTGAAGAGGGCGACCGCCCACGCCGCAGCAATGCGCTGGGATCGGGTTTTGTGATTTCCGAGGACGGTTATATCGTCACCAACAACCATGTTATTGCGGAAGCTGATGAAATCCTTGTGGAATTCTTTCCAGGCGACGGTCAGCCCAAGAAAGAGTTGCCCGCCAAGGTGATTGGCACAGATGAAAAAACAGACATCGCGCTGCTCAAGGTCGAAGCTTCGGGCCCGCTACAATATGTGCAATTCGGTGACAGCGACATTGCGCGTGTGGGGGATTGGGTGATTGCCATGGGTAACCCGCTGGGGCAGGGCTTTTCTGTTTCGGCTGGTATCGTTTCGGCCCGCAACCGGGCGCTGAGCGGTTCTTATGACGACTATATTCAGACGGACGCAGCCATTAACCGGGGGAACTCGGGCGGGCCGCTGTTTAATATGAACGGCGAGGTGATCGGCGTGAACACCGCGATCCTGTCGCCCAATGGCGGCTCCATCGGGATCGGGTTCTCGATGGCGTCCAACGTGGTCGTTAAGGTCGTCGACCAACTGCGCGAATTCGGTGAAACCCGCCGTGGCTGGCTGGGCGTGCGCATTCAAGACGTGACCGAGGACATGGCCGAGGCGATGGGGCTGGACAAACCCGGCGGCGCGCTGATCAGCGATGTACCGGACGGTCCGGCCAAAGATGCGGGCCTGCTTGCGGGTGACGTTATCCTCAGCTTTGACGGGGTCGAGGTCGAAGATACGCGCGGTCTGGTGCGTCAGGTGGGCGAGACTACGGTTGGCAAGTCGGTTCGTGTTGTGGTGCATCGCGACGGGGGCACTCAGACCGTTTTGGTCACGCTGGGCCGTCGTGAGGAAGCGGAACGCGCGGATGGCGAGGAAGAGGAAACACCAGATGCCGTGCCTGAGGAAAACGCCGATATTCTGGGTCTGACGATTTCACCCCTGACGGATACGTTGCGCACCGATCTTGATTTGGATGCGGAGGCAGAAGGGCTGGTTGTGACTGCGGTGGACGAAGCGTCCGAAGCTTTTTCCAAGGGGCTGCGCGCCGGTGATCTGATTACCGAAGCCGGTCAGCAGAAGGTCAGTTCGATTGAAGATCTTGAGGCCCGTATGGAAGAAGCGCGTGAGGCAGGCCGCAAGTCGTTGTTGTTGCTGGTACGCCGTGGCGGTGAACCGCGCTTTGTGGCGCTGAGCCTGGGCGAGTAACTGACACCTAAATAAACCAAAAGGCCGGGGTCATCGCTCCGGCTTTTTTGCGTTTTTGGGGACAGAAAAAAGGTGAGCCACACGCCGGGGAGGCGCATGGCTCTGATACAGGGAGAGGTCAGTGGACAGATATCGGGGATGATTCTCTGACCTCCTACGGTAACAACTAAGAGATTAGTCTTGATGTTGTAAAAGGTCTGTGAAGCAGGTCACAGGGGTCAGATCAGGTCGGATTCTGCCAGTTCTCGCAGGGCCTGGAAATCCTGAATCATCAACCCGCCACGCGAAGCTTCGACCACGTTGTCGCGTTTCCAGGTCGAGATCGTCTTGGACACCGCCTCGCGCGTGGCGCCAACGAATTCGGCAAGTTCGCTTTGCGACAGGGTGATCCGGGTCGAAGGGTCATCCTGAAGTCCGGACAGGTGTAACAGCTTGCGGGCCAACCGGATTGGCATCGGCAGGAACACCTGCTCATTCAGCTGCGACCCCATCCACCGCATGCGCAGACCGGCCAATCGGATCAAGTCAACCGCCAGATCGGGGTGCTGGCGAATTTGCTCCATCACATCCCCCTGCCGGACACGCAGAATGCGCGAGGATTCTGCCGCGGCGATGGTGGCTGTGCGAGGGCCGCTGTCGAACAGTGCAATCTCTCCGAACACCTCACCAGGGCGCATAAGGGTCAGCGACAGCTTGCGGCCGCTCATGGCCAGAAAGGACACCTCAAGCGTACCCTCGAGAATGGCGTACAATGCGTCACCCTCGTCACCCTGTTCAAACAGGACGTCACCACGTTCCAGTGCGATTTCAGTCGCCTGGGCGGAAAGCATGGCTTTCAACCCGTCGGATGCCTCGGACAGGAAGCCGCTGTCTGGGAAAGCCGTCATGAGTTCCAGATTCTCCGGCTGTGAGTGTTTTGGTGGTGACACAACTTTCCACAGCTTCGGCGTTAAGCCAAGGATTTTGTCGGCATCGGCCGACAAACTATCGCAAACGTATGAGGCGAACGCCTTCCCAACCGGTTCATCTACTGGTGGTCGGGGTCATCCATATAGCTTTGCAGCAGATTGAATTGCAGCATCAGAAACACCATCAGCGCTATGGGAAAGCCGAATGTTTCGATCTTGACCCAAAGGTCGGTGGACATCGTCCGCCAGACAAATTCGTTGGCCACCGCCAGAACCGCGAAACAACCGCAGAGTCGCCGGGTCAGGATCATCCAACCCTCGTGGCGCATCGGCAGCATCTCGTCCAGGACATAGGCGAGGTAGGATTTGCCCTGCAGCAGACCTATGCCAAGCATGATTGAAAAGAAGCCGTAGACCAGCGTGGTTTTCATTTTGAAAAACCGCTCGTCATTGAACCAGGCGGTCAGGCCGCCAAAGAAGATGACCATGAATGCGGTGAAAATCTGTATCCGGCTGAGCTTACCGGTCAGGAACCAAAGAACCCCCATCGCGGCCAGCATCAGCGGCACGAAAAGGATGGTGGCTATGATAAAACCGGAATACTCGATGCCGCCGATCAGGAAGCTGTCGTCGCGCAGGCGTAGGTAGATGAAGAAAAAAGCCAGAGGAGGCCCAAGCTCCAGCACTTGTTTCAGAAACGGGTTGATCTCTTTTTTGCCTGACATAGTGGTTTCCTGCTGCTTACCCGCCCATTTCAACTATTACGGCGCCGAGTGCAATCAATGCCATCAGTGCAATCCGCCGTGGCCCCACGGTTTCCTTCAACACCAGCCATCCGATCAGGGCCGCAAAGACGGTTGAGGTTTCACGTAGGACTGCCGCTTCGCCGACCTTGTCGAGCCTTGTGGCCAGCATGATGGCTCCGAAAGACATTGGGGCGATAATGCCGCCTGCAAGGCCGCGCAGCATCAAAGGCCCAATGGTAGGCCGATTTATCATCGCGCGCCATCTCAGAAAGGCATAGATCGGCATGGTCGCACCGTCGATCATGAAGAACCAGGCCAGAAAGGTGAACGGATCGGCAGTGGCGCGGATGCCATAGGCGTCATAGGTGGTGTAAAGCGCCACGAACAAGCCGGTCGAAACGGCCAATACCAGCGCTATGCCCAGCGTGTCGCGGTTGGTTTCGAGAAACCGAAAGTTATAGGCGGCCAATCCAAAGATACCGGCCAGCAGAACAGCCACGCCGAACCACTGGGTGCCGGTGAAGGTTTCTCCGAACAGCAGGTAGGCACCGATGACGGTGAACAGGGGGCCTGTGCCGCGGACAACCGGGTAGACGACGGTGTAAGAGCCCTTGGTATAGGCCATCGCCTGCAGAACTTTGTAGGCGACATGGATCAGCCAGACGGTGGCAAAGATTGGCCACATATAGGGTTCAGGCCACGGTACTACATAAAAAGCGAACGGGGCGGCCATCAGGCAATAGCTAGCGTCGATCGCACCGCGTGATAGCCATGGATCGTGGCGGCCTTTTTGCAGGGCGCCGAACACTGCGTGCAGAAAGGCGGCCATCAAAGCAAGCCCCAGGGCAAGTTGATGGCCTGCTTCCGTGCCTTCGAGAGAGATCAGCCAGTCGCTCAAGTGTCAGATCATTTCACTAGGAGGGGGCGGGGATTTTTCATCCCCAGCCCCCCCCGAGGGTATTAGAGGCCAGATAAAGCTGCGGTTCAGGACTGATCCAGACCAGTGAGCGCGGCGGCGAATTCTTCGGGGTCGAAAGCGGCGAGGTCATCAATCTGCTCTCCGACGCCGATGGCGTGAATGGGCAGGCCGAACTTGTCAGCCAGTGCGACCAGAACGCCGCCCTTGGCCGTGCCGTCCAGTTTGGTCATCACCAGGCCCGAGACATCGGCTAGATTGCGGAAAGTTTCCACCTGACTCAGCGCGTTCTGACCGGTCGTGGCGTCCAGCACCAGCAAAGTGTTGTGCGGCGCGGTTTCGTCTTTCTTGCGGATAACACGGACGATCTTGGCCAGTTCTTCCATCAGGTCGGCGCGGTTTTGCAGCCGACCGGCGGTGTCGATCATCAGCAAGTCGGCACCGTCCTCTTGCGCCTTGGTCAGCGCGTCGAAGGCAAGGCTGGCCGGATCGGACCCTTCAGGGGCGGTCAGGACGGGCACGCCCGCGCGTTCGCCCCAGACTTGCAGCTGTTCGACAGCGGCAGCGCGGAAGGTATCTCCCGCAGCGATCACGACCTTTTTGCCGGCAGCTTTGAACTGGCTGGCCAGTTTGCCGATCGTTGTGGTTTTACCTGAGCCGTTCACGCCGACGACCAGCACCACTTGCGGACGTTTGGCATAGATAGGCAGGGGTTTGGCGACTGGCTCCATTACGCGGGCCACTTCCTGCGCCAAAAGCTGTTTGATTTCCTGGGTCGAGAGTTTGCGGCCAAAGCGTCCTTCGGCCATGTTGGCGGTGACACGTAAGGCAGTATCTACGCCCATATCCGAGGCGATCAGCAGCTCTTCGAGCTGTTCCAGCATGTCGTCGTCCAGCGTACGGCGCACGGCGGTTTTGGCCTCGCTGCGACCGAACAATCGACCCAACACGCCTTTGGAAGGTGTCACCTCGGGGGGCGGGGGGGCAGGCGTCGGATCAACAGGCGCGGGCTCGGGTACCTCAACCGGTTGCGGCGCTGGCGTAGGTTCGGGCACCTCTGGGACTGGTTGGGGAACTTCCGGTACGGGTTCCGGCTGCGGCTCGGGGTCCGGGATGATCGGGTCGGGTGCGACCGTTTCCTCGCCCCCATCTTCAACAATGGCCTCAAGCCCCTGTTCGAGGCGGGACGAGGATTTGAACAACTTGTCCTTGAGCTTTGAGAAAAACGCCATTTTTGGTCTCCGCAGGTGTTCCCCTCACCTAATGCGGATTTGCGGCAGTTGCAAAGGGTCAGAGGAACGCAATCAGCAGACCCGCCTGAGCACCCCAATAAAGTGGCCAGACCAGATAAGGCGTGATCTTCAGGGCGGGGTGGCCCTTGGGCAGCAGGAACTTCTCGGTTGCCAAGATAAGATCCGAGGCAATGAAGGCCAGAGCTGCAGGCAAGGCCCATCTCAGGGCGCCGGTTTCGGGCAGGGTCAGTACGGCGATGCCCATCCCCAGAATGATCGGAATATAGCCCAGAACAGGACCTTTAAGGTCCCCGGCCCGTGGGGACAATAGGGTGGCGGCGACAATGCCCAGAATGATAAGGGACCAGAAATATCCAGGCTGGTCGAAAATCAGGGCAAGATTGCTTGAAGGATGAGTGAGAAACAGGGCGATGTAGGCAAGGTGACCTGCGGCAAAGGCCCCAATCCCGGCCATGAAAGTGCTGTCAGTTTCGCGCGACAGCAGCGCGTCGCCAATGGCGCACAATAAGAGGGCGACCACCAGAAGAAGCGGACCTGCACCCAACAAGGCAGTCACGGCCAGCAGTGCGACGGATGCAGTTTTCAACACGGATCGCAATGTGCTGGCCGGACGCGGCGACAGCGGCAGGTAGGCCAAAGCACAAGCAGCCGCGAGCCAGAACAGTACAGTTGTCATAGATACCTCTCCGTTTCCGGCAGCTTGTGACGGGTTGTTGATTCACCTCAACCGTGACGTTGAGGCAGGGATCCTGCGGAAATGGTGATTGGCGCCGGACAATTGCTTCTGACACAATGTGGCTATGCTCAGATATCTTGTGATTCTTCTTCTGCTGCCCGCGTATTCAGCGACGGCTCAATCAGCCCTGTCGGGTGCGGATTTTGACGACTACACGCGGGGGAAAACCCTGTTCTACGGTTTTCAGGGGCAGGTATATGGCGTTGAGCGGTACTTGCCCAATCGCCGCGTCATCTGGTCGTTTCTGGATGGCGATTGCAAGCATGGCGTCTGGTACGAAAAGGATGCCCAGATCTGTTTCATCTACGAAGACCGTCTGGACCCACAATGCTGGGTGTTCACCCGATCAGGGGGTGGTCTGATCGCGCAATTCGAAGGCGACCCGGAAGAAACCGAGCTTTATGAGGCCGAGGATGTCGACGAAGAGATGATCTGCTATGGACCGGATGTTGGTGTCTGAGATCGGTTCAGAACAATGAACCCTGATCTGGCGCGTCTTTTTTGGGTGTTTTTTTCGTAGCTGATCGTGGGGCAGCTGTTTGACCGGTGGTCAGTACGCCATCGGCGAACTCTATCTCAAGTGAGCCATGCTTTGCAGCCTGAGCTTTTGTCGTGACAACCTGATCCTCGGCGCGGACCACGGCATAACCCCGTTGCAACGTTGCCTTGTAGCTGAGCGTTTCGCGTAGGCGGTCGGTCGCGTCCAGCTGTTGTCGCATCCGGTCCAGTCGCGTTGTCTGGGCTGCGTTCATACGCTCGGCCAACCGGGTGATGGACTGGCGCTGTATCTCGATTTCACGCTGAATGGGACGCAAGGACAGGCGTGACGACAGATTTCGCACGGCTTCTTGTCGGCTTGAAACAAGGTTGCGCAAGGTCGAAGGGCGCAAATGGGAGGAAAGTTTAACCACTTGTAGGCGGCGGTTCTGCACACCGCGCTCAAGCGCCGGGGTCAGGCGATCTGCAATCAAATCAAGCCGTTGACGCGGGGTATTCAACAAGCTGTCCGGTCGCGGTAGCGCACGCGATAGGTCGCGCAGACGCTGCAACCGCCGTTGGACCGCATCGGTTGCGGCACGCGACAGACGTGCGCCTTGTTCGCCGGTCCAGGCCAGCAGCTCTATCCGTACAGGTACGGCCAGTTCGGCGGCGGCGGTCGGGGTGGGCGCGCGACGGTCTGAGACGTAGTCAATCAGCGTCGTGTCCGTCTCGTGCCCCACGGCCGAGATCAGCGGGATATCTGATCCTGCAGCGGCGCGTGCCACGATTTCCTCATTAAAGCCCCACAGGTCTTCGATCGATCCGCCGCCTCGGGCGACGATGATCAGGTCGGGGCGCGGCAGAGCCCCGCCGGGTGTTAATTTGTTGAACCCGTTGATCGCATTTGCAACTTCGGGGGCACAGTTCGACCCCTGCACAGCGACTGGCCAGATCAGAACCTTACGCGGGAACCGATCCCGCAGGCGGTGCAGTATGTCCCGGATCACCGCCCCTGAGGGAGAGGTCACAACACCGATGACCTGTGGCAGATAGGGCAGCGGTTTTTTACGCTCGGGGGCAAACAGCCCTTCGGCCTCAAGCTGTTTCTTGCGTTTCTCCAGCAACGCCATCAGCGCGCCTTGTCCGGCAACGGCGACCTCATCGACGTTCAAGTTGTATTTCGACTGCGCGCCAAATGCGGTCAGTCGACCGGTGACCACAACCTCCAACCCTTCTTCGGGGACAACGGACAAGCCCGAGATCTGGCCTTTCCATGTGGTGCAGGCCAGCACATTCCGGTCATCCTTGATGTCGTAATAGAGATGACCCGAGCGCGCCTTGAACACGCGCCCGACCTCGCCGCGCACACGGATTCGGCCGAACGTGCCTTCTAGCGTGCGTTTCACCTCGCCCGAGATGTCCGAGACAGTGTATTCAGGGGTGTTTTGGCCGGGAATGGGGTCGTCAAGCAGGTCGGACATTTCAGCGCCTTGTGTCAAATGCCCGGCCAGCTTAGAACGCGCGCAAGGCGAGGCCAAGCAGATCGGAGAGCATTCATGAATATCCTCATTCTCGGCAGTGGTGGGCGGGAACACAGCCTGGCTTGGGCGGTGATGCAGAACCCCAAATGTGACCGTCTGATCGTGGCGCCGGGAAATGCCGGGATCGCGCAGATCGCGGATTGTGCCGCGCTGGATATTGAGAACGGTGGGGACGTCGTTAGCTTTGCTGAGGAAAACGCGATTGACTTCGTAATTGTAGGCCCCGAGGCACCCTTGGCTGCCGGCGTGGCGGATCGCCTGCGCGAAGCAGGCGTGCTGGTTTTTGGGCCTTCTGCGGCGGCAGCCCAGTTGGAGGCGTCGAAAGGTTTTACCAAGGAAATCTGTGATGCGTCGGGCGCACCGACCGCAGCCTATGCGAGGTTTACCGAGGCTGAACCAGCCAAAGCCTATATTCGCGAACAGGGGGCTCCGATTGTCGTCAAGGCCGACGGATTGGCCGCAGGCAAGGGCGTGATCGTGGCGATGGATGACCAAACCGCTTTGGACGCCATCGACGACATGTTCGGCGGTGCTTTTGGCGGGGCAGGGGCCGAGGTTGTCATCGAAGAGTTCATGGATGGAGAAGAGGCGTCACTTTTCGTGCTGTGCGATGGCGAGAACATCCTGTCCGTCGGCACCGCACAAGACCACAAGCGCGTGGGCGAGGGTGATACCGGACTGAATACTGGCGGTATGGGCGCCTATTCACCGGCACCGGTTCTGAGTGCTGAGATCGAAGAACGCGCGATGGAAGAGATTGTCAAGCCCACCGTGGCTGAAATGAAGCGTCGTGGTATGCCGTTTCAGGGCGTCCTTTATGCTGGTCTGATGATCAAGGACGGTCAGCCTCGGTTGGTAGAATACAATGTGCGCTTTGGTGATCCCGAGTGTCAGGTTCTTATGATGCGCCTGGGTGCGCAGGCGATGGACCTGATGCATGCCGCTGCCGAGGGCCGGTTGGGCGAGGCGCGGGTGAACTGGGCGGATGATCATGCCCTGACCGTGGTGATGGCGGCGAATGGATATCCGGGTGCGTACGAAAAGGGGAGTGTGATCAATGGTCTGGAGGGCCTTCCCGAGGATAGCGGGAATATGGTGTTCCACGCCGGAACCAAGGCTTCGGAGGGTCAGATCGTGGCCTCTGGCGGTCGCGTGCTGAATGTCACTGCCCGTGGAGGCACGTTGCAAGAGGCACGGGACCGGGCCTATGCGGCGGTCGACGGGATTGACTGGCCTGATGGGTTCTACCGTCGCGACATCGGCTGGCGGGCGCTCTGATCCAAAACGCTCCCGCGTCCTGACGCTGCATCAAAGATGCACCGCCAAAGGCCTTGGGCCGGGCAGCCCGCTGGCGCGGGCTGCGGTCGGTTCTATTTTGGACAGGCCAGTGCCCCTTTCATTGCGGATGGGGTAAAGGGCAACAGTTCCCGTTTTTTCCAGCCATCATCGTAGTTGACGCTGACAATGCTGCTCCAGTCAGCGTTGACCACAATAATTTCACGGTTTCCTCCGCATTTGCGAATGCCACCGGTGATGAAGTCCTCTCCAATCTGGTGATTGGTCAGACCGGGTAGGGTTGCGATCTCGGTCAGTGCGCTGTTCTGGAATCGCCAAATGCGCAGGGTTTTGGCTAGATGCGGGCGGTCGATGTAAGCAATCTCGACTAGCCCGTCACCATCCAGATCTGCAGCGCCAATTGGAGCGAGCCAGCGAAAGCGGGTCCCAATGTGGGGCGTGGCTGCGATCTTTTCTCCGCGTGCATCATAGATTGCGAGTTGTGCACCGGCATGGACGTTGGACTCCACGACGATCACTTCGTTTGATCCATCTAGATTGATATCGACTAGACGGGGACTGAGGTCTTCAAAGACGCGATCAAGCGGCAACTTGATGGTCAGAACCGAGCGTTTGTATACCGGCTGGATGAAGAGCGTTTTAGTTGACGTATTCGAAATTTTGAGTTCAAGCGCGCCATATTCGATGTCGTCGCCCAGTACGCCGTGGGCATAGCGTGTCGTTGGCTCAGTGAAGCGGGCGCTTGTGATGGTGTCTGCAGCTGCTGGTCCCATCCCCGTCAGCCACACACTCAACGCCAGCACCGCGCCGCGTGCCCGATGTTGCCACAGACGGGCGGGCAGACGCGGCGCTTTGGAAAGCATCAGATCTGCTTTTCGGGCATCTGTACCACCAGACCGTCCAACTCATCCGTGACCTTGATCTGGCAGGTCAGGCGCGAACGGGCCGGGTCGGGCTCATAGGCAAAATCCAGCATGTCTTCTTCCATGTCATCTTTGCCTGGGACTTTCTCGACCCAGTCGGGGTGGATGTAGACGTGGCAGGTCGAGCAGGCGCACGCGCCGCCGCAGTCGGCCTCGATGCCGGGGATGTTGTTGTCGCGGGCCCCTTCCATAACTGTCAGCCCGTTGGCGACCTCGACTGTATGTTCGGTACCGCCATGCTCGACATAGGTGATCTTTGCCATTGCGTGCGTCTTCCTTTTTCGGTTGTCGAATTCTTCCTTAGTGAAGGCGTTTAGGTCTTTCCAGTACCATTTGCGACTCAACACGCCGTGTCTGGACTTTCCTGCAGTTTGTTCTATTTTTGTTCTCATGCTTGTTGCCCCTGTTCATCCTGCGGTTTCAAACCGGAACTGGCCGCGCCCGCCGACCTGTTTGCCAGCCAACCGGCTGGACGACCCGCCCGAAGGCGCGCGCGTGGCTGTCGCCGGGCTGGTGATTCTGCGGCAGAGACCGGGGACAGCCAAGGGGGTGATCTTTGTCACGCTTGAGGATGAGACCGGTATCGTGAACGTGGTCGTCTGGCGGAAAATCTACGAACAATTCCGCCGCGCGGTGATTTCCGGGCGCCTGTTGCGGGTCACGGGCCGGATGCAGCGGGCGCATTCGGTGACCCATGTGATCGCGGAAGAGATCGAGGATATCTCATCCATGCTGGATGTATTGGTACGGGGGGAGGGTTAGGCCTCTAGCGACAAACAGATCCGCTGCGGCGGCGCGCTGTGTCAAAATGGAAATGCCCTTTGTGATAGCGGTCGGCGTCCGGACCCAGAACTGTGCCGAACAGACCGCAAGCACCTGCATGAAGCTCACGCATGGCGTCGCTTGTATCTTCAGCTGTCCACCCGTCGCGTACCGTGATCACAGTGCCATCCATGAGTACGAAAGATGAGATATCAATCGCGCGACCGCGGGCGTGTTCCGACATTCGCGCGCGCGGCTGATTGTTCTGTGTCTTGCACGCATAATGGCCGGCCAGACGAATTCCTTTCAAACCGCCACCCTGATCCGCAAAGGTCGGTTTGGCCGTGTTCTCCAGCCAAGTCTTGAGCGTGATGGCGGTTTCGCAATCCATCAGCGCCAATTGGCTGAGAAAGACATCAGACACCACGCGGATACGCACGGGATCGGCAATGCCGCATCCCCTGTACTTTCCTCTAAAGGGTTTTCGGCTCTCGCCGAGAATGGTCCAGTCACCACACACCGCACCGCGATCGCGCATCCGTTCGCGGCCAACCTCGATCTGACGGAATTTGCAGGGTCGCAGTCGCGGTCTGGGGGATACAGTCAGTTCGCGCTTGGCGGGGGCTGCGACGGCGTCTTCCTCCAACAGGACGTCCAATTCAGCGGACGGGTCATAGGCCACCAGTTCATGCGGTTGAGCCTGCGCAGGCTCCTCGCAATCTGGCGCGGCACTCGCCATACCTACGCATAAAAAAAACAGAGGGGTTAAAACTCGCATAAAACAACTCGTTCATTTTCCGGCCCGACCAATGGTCGCCTGACCAGCCTCAAAGCAGGTGTCGCGGCGTGGACCAGTCTGGGCTTTGCAAAATCCTTTTCCTATTCAAAGCCAGAGTATAGCAGGGATTTCTCATCGCTTGAACAAATTGCTCTGTGCTGGCTTTCCCTTGTTGCCTCAGCGCATGTCGAAATGCTGTGCGCATTTGGTGCCCAATTTAAACGCAGAGATGTTGAGGATATCTCGCGGAGCTGGATGTAATGGTGCAGGCGGGGGATAGGTCTGCAATGCGGACAAAGCGGATACTGAATCGGGCGTCTCCAAAGTCAGATTTATTGCTCCGGGGTTAAGTCGCGGACGACACGAAACCCATTCCAAGGCGACCAGTGATCACTTGGAATGGCAACACGCCAGGCAGGTCGCGCTCCTTCAACATGCGTAGCATACACACCTCCCTTAACCGAACGCTTGCAGTCTGGGCGATCCTCGTCGGCTGCCAAGTATTGACTGGTCGATTTTAGGCCGCGATGCGGTCCTTCTCCACAGGAACTTGTGAATTCACCGGCGTTACCGGACATATGCCGGAGCCCCCAATCATTTGCAGCATCGAGATTGTCTACCGGCAAAAGCTCTCTGGCACTTCCAAAATCAAGTTTCCAAACACGTTCACCATCCACATCTTCGAAGCGGTAGTTTAGAAAATTGGCCTGTTCTAATGTCAGAGTGTCGCCTTGCGCATACCTAGTTGTTGTGCCAGCCCGTGCTGCATATTCCCATTCCGCTTCGGTCGGAACCCTGTAGACATTTGCCCCCACCTTTTTGTTGAGCCACGACGTGTAATCAAGCATCTCATAATAAGTCATGCCAGTCATTGGGCTGCGTGGATGGGTTGCATGTGGTCCCTTGGGAAGGCGATACCTAACGCGTGTATCTGGATTTGGAGTACAATCCACGGCGCTCTCACACGAAGAATATTTATTGCGCGGAAGGTCCTTTTGTCCCATCTCGCAGCCACCGTCTTCAACGCAAGCAGCCCATTCTTCGCGCGTAACTTCGTTGCGTCCCATAGCGATAGGCAGATCAATAGTAACCTGATGGCGGGGTACTTCGTGCAGAAACGGATTGACAGAATACTGGGGGTCATCCTGTTGGACGACGTTTCCACTTGCATAGTATTGCCTTAGACCCTCTTCGGGCCGATCTGGATCGATGCCAAGGTTGGTAAACGACTGTCTGAGCTTCAATTCGTAGTCAGATGGGTCGAGTTTCGTGGTTAAATAGGTATTTATGGTTAAATATCCCCTTAACTGCGCAGCATTTGCCTCACGGACAGTTGAGCCCATTTGAAATTCACCCAGCGGTAGAACGATCATCTCGGGGCAAACATTACAGTCTTGAAAAACGTCGAGGGCTTTCACCCTTTCGCCATTCTCGGTGACATATACTTCTTCAGCAGATGCAACGTCTCCAAACATTAAAAGAATTATCAGCCCCAAGAGAGCAAGTGCGTTACACATCAAATGTTCCAAAAATTAGGTCAAGTTGTTCTGCGCATACGATAATTGGGGTGCGCTTCAAAGCCGACATTCTCTTTTTTGAAGCATATGTTGCTATGGGCTCAGAGCAGACACTGGATTGATGTGTTTTATCGCTTAAACAAGGTCTCTTGCGACTGCTTGTCACGATTATCTCCACGCAATTCGGCATGCAGTGCGCGACCGGCTTGGACGCCGGGACGGGCACTGACCGTCTCCAGCCAGCGGGTAAAGTGCGGCTTGTCCTCTAACACCTGCTGCTGGCCTTCCCATAGGCTGGCCCAGCCCCAGATTGACATGTCGGCAATGGAATAGAAGTCGCCCGCGACATATTCGTTGTCGGCCAGCCGTCGATCCAGCACACCGTACAAACGCCCGACCTCGGTACGGTAGCGGTCTTTTGCATAGGGCAGGTCCTGCGGTGGGTCCATGTAGGGTGCGTATTTCAGGAAGTGATGCGCCTGACCGGCCATCGGGCCAACGCCGCCCATCTGCCACATCAGCCATTCTTCGACCGCGATCCGGTCACGCTCTGTATTGCCATAAAACCGCCCGGTCTTGCGGGCCAGATACATCAGGATTGCCCCGCTTTCGAACACGGAAACCGGCGCACCGTCGGGCCCGTCAGGGTCAAAGATTGCAGGCATACGGTTGTTGGGCGAAATCTTCAGGAACTCGGGGTCGAACTGATCGCCCTTGCCGATGTTGATCAGATGCGTGGAATAGGGCAACTCCATCTCTTCTAACGCGATGGATACTTTCCACCCGTTGGGGGTAGGCCAAAAATACAGATCAATCGGGTCCGCCATGTGCCCTCCTTTTGTTGAAAGGATCATGCGGGTTTCTGACGGGGCGGCAAGGGCCGATTACGCAACCGTGACCGGGGGAACGCCGGGCTTGACGGCAAACCGCCCAAAGCGTATTGCCTCTCGCAGAGCTACGTGGCGATTTGTTACCGGATTGCGGGCCACGCTAAACAACACCGCTAAAAGGTCAGGATGAAAGGCCCCTTTCGCTTGACCGCGTCTGGGGTTTTTTTGATGCCTTTGCCGGGCAAAGGTCGAGAGGAATGACATGAGCGAAAGCTGGAACAAACGCACCCAAGCCGTCCATGGCGGCATCCGCCGCAGCCAATACAATGAGGTTAGCGAGGCGATCTTTCTGACCCAGGGGTTCGTCTATGAGAATGCCGAACAGGCCGAGGCCCGTTTTCTGGAATGTGGCCCGGATGAGTTCATCTATGCCCGCTATGGCAACCCCACCGTGTCGATGTTCGAGCAGCGTATCGCGGCGCTTGAGAGGGGCGAGGATGCTTTCGCCACAGCTTCAGGCATGGCGGCTGTCAATGGCGCGCTGACCTCGATGCTGAAGGCAGGCGACCACATCGTTTCGGCTAAGGCGCTGTTCGGCTCATGCTTGTATATTGTCGAGAATATCCTGACCCGGTTTGGTGTAGATGTAACTTTCGTAGACGGCACCAATCTGGACGAATGGAAAGCGGCGATCCGGCCCGACACAAAGGCTGTGTTCTTTGAATCCATGTCGAACCCGACGCTTGAGGTGATCGACATCTCGGCCGTAGCCGAACTGGCCCACGCAGTTGGTGCGATGGTGGTCGTGGACAATGTGTTCTCGACCCCAGTGTTTTCGCGTGCGATCGAGCAGGGCGCGGATGTTGTGATCTATTCGGCGACCAAACATATCGACGGGCAGGGGCGTGCGCTGGGCGGCGTAATCATCGGCACCAAGGACTTCATCCGCGGCACCGTTGAGCCTTATCTGAAGCACACCGGTGGGGCGCTGAGCCCGTTTAACGCCTGGATCATGCTGAAAGGTCTGGAAACGATGACCCTGCGTGTCAATGCTCAGGCTGAGACGGCCCAGATCGTGGCTGAGGCACTGGAGGGTCACGCCGCGTTGGAACGCACATTGTATCCGGGGCTAAAGACGCATCCGCAGAATGCGCTGGTTCAATCACAGTTGGGCGGTAAGGGCGGCACCGTTCTGTCGCTGGATATCAAGGGCGGAAAGGAGGCTGCGTTTGCGTTCCTCAACGCGATGACGATTCCGGTGATTTCGAACAACCTGGGCGACGCCAAGTCGATTGCGACCCATCCGGCGACCACGACCCACCAACGGCTGAGCGATGAGCAGAAAGACGAGTTGGGCATTACTCCCGGCCTGATCCGCCTGTCCATCGGTCTGGAGGATGCGGGCGACCTGCTTGCCGATATTAAGCGCGCTTTGGACGTTTCTCAGCGCTAACTACGCTCTATATCCTGTTATGCCTTGGGTGAAACTGCGTAAACGCGGCGTAACTCCCGCGATGTTTGCGGATTTTCATCCGGGCCGTACTTTGATGCGTATACGGTTAAACTGGAAAAAGCGTCGAACCTGTATATAGTCCGGCGACCAACCGAGGAACCCCGTTCGATGAATGTGTACCCCCGCACCATTGAAGACGCACCTGACAATGAAGACGCCGCCGCCGCGCTTAGAACGCTGCGCAAATGGGCCGAGTCCGCGAGTGAAGCTGAGATCAGCCAGCTTGATCCTGCAATTGCGCGCCTCGTGCCTGGACTGGTTCCGGTGAATTATCCTTCGCTGTCGCGAGAATATGCCGAAGACTTCACAGTTGACGCGGCCTATCGGGCATCGTTGCCGGACCTTCAAAACGGACCGTCCAGCCTGATCCGCGGGGCCATGCAACAAATTCAGCATGTGGGCATTTCTAATTTCCGTTTGCCGATTCGGTTCCACCGTAAACATGGTGAGGATCTCACGCTTGAAACCTCGGTCACCGGAACGGTCAGCCTTGATGCCGAAAAGAAGGGCATCAACATGTCCCGCATCATGCGCTCGTTCTACAAACATGCCGAGCGTACGTTCAGTTTTGAGGTCATGGAGGCTGCGCTGGACGATTATATGACCGATCTGGACAGTTTCGATGCACGTATCCAGATGCGGTTTTCCTACCCGGACCGGGTGGAAAGCCTGCGATCGGGGTTGCAAGGGTATCAGTATTACGACATCGCGTTGGAACTGGTCGAACAAAACGGCGTACGTCAGAAGATCATCCATCTGGACTATGTCTATTCATCCACCTGCCCATGTTCGCTTGAGCTGAGCGAACATGCGCGGTCCACACGGGGGCAATTGGCGACACCGCATTCCCAGCGTTCTGTTGCGCGGATTTCCGTTGTTGTTGATTGCAAAGCAGATTGCCTGTGGTTCGAAGATCTGATTGCCCTGTGCCGCCGCGCCGTACCGACCGAAACGCAAGTGATGGTCAAACGCGAGGACGAACAGGCCTTTGCCGAGCTGAATGCCGCCAACCCAATCTTTGTCGAAGACGCCGCGCGCTTGTTCTGTGCCGAGCTTCTGGCCGATCATCATGTCGGTGATTTCCGTGTTGTGGCCAGCCATCAGGAAAGCCTGCACAGCCACGATGCAGTGTCGGTGCTGACCGAAGGGTCAACCTTTGTTTCCGCCAGCTTGGATCCACGCTTGTTCTCGACCCTGTTTCACATCGGGTAGCTCGACAAGAGCATCCTGTTGTCTCATTTTGATCCAATGGGCGAAATATTGCCGCATTGCAGCAATATTTCTGCACGCGCAGTGTGTTTCGCGTTAAACTATCCGTGAACGCAGCCATGGTGTGAGGGCGTGTCAGCTTTCGGGCCACTCTGAAAAGGAAGCCGCGACGTGCGATGTCCGGGGATTTCAGGCCTTGGTCACTCGCCCCTAATACCGGGGTGGGGCAGAGCGGTTCTTTTCTTGGAAGGTTGCTTCGTTTTTACAGGAGAAATGACTAATGAATCCGATTACCCAACCGCTTGAGTTTCAGGCGGCGGCCATTCGACTGGCCGGTTATGCAGTCAGCAACCAACTGAAGATCATGCAGATTTTGGCGAATTCGGCCATGGAACTGCCTTTCGTTCCAGTGCATGCTCTGCACGCGTCTTCGTCGGTTCCTGCACCTGCCAAAAAGAATCCGGAATTCAAATCCAAGGCGGCAGCTGCCAAGCCTGTAGCCAAGGTCAAAACGACCTCCGCACCAAAGTCCAAGCCGCGCGTTCGGGCCAAGGCGGCAGCGACCCCAAAAGCCGAATCACCTAAACCGGTTGTGGCAAATGCGGCCTCCCAGCCAGCAGTGGCCAAGGTTGCAGCGCCTAAACCTGCGGCCGTCAAGCCCGAGGCAAAACCTGCCGCACCCAAACCTGCCGCAAAACGCGTGGCTCCAAAGGCAGTAGCGAAACCTGCCGCACCCAAGGCCACAGCCAAGCCAGCCGCGCCCAAAGTGCAGGCGGTGAAATCGGTGACGGCAAAACCAACGGCTGCACCTGCCGCCAAGCCTGTGGCCCCCAAAGCCGAGGCGAAACCTGTGGCGCCCCTGGCGAATACAGCCAAGTCTGCGGCACCTCAGAACCGGACGCGCGCGCCTTCAAAACCGCCCGCAATGCCCACACCCGTCAGCAAAACCGACGAGTAAACGGGACATCCGCTTGACACAGTCGTGCAGGCGCGCCAACGCTGCGCCTCATGACGGATATGCGCCCGGTTGGATATGTGATTGGCCTGTTGGTCGCCATTCTTGGGGCGACCATGATGCTTCCCATGCTTGCGGATTTCATCGAAGGCCGGGGCGAATGGCCTGTTTTTTTGGGAAGCGGCGTCATCACCATGCTGACGGGCGTTATCCTGTCCATCAGTTGTTCGAACGGAGTGGGCGAAGGTCTGACGATCCGTCAGACCTTTTTGCTGACCACCGGCGTTTGGGTGGCGCTGCCCTTTTTCGGCGCAATCCCGTTTTTATTCGGCGAGACCGAGCTGCGCTTTGTCGATGCTTATTTTGAGGCAATGTCGGGGCTGACCACTACTGGTTCGACTGTCATTTCCGGGCTTGATAATCTGCCACAGGGTTTGCTGTTGTGGCGCGGATTGCTGCAATGGCTGGGCGGCATTGGCATTATTGTAGTCGCCATGGTGTTCCTGCCCGAACTTCGCGTGGGGGGGATGCAGATCTTCCGTTCGGAAGGATTTGAAACCATGGGGAAAATCCTGCCGCGCGCGCAAGAAATCGCTGGGCAGATATCCCTGATCTATGTCTTTTTGACCTTTGTCTGCGCGCTTGTCTACGCCGGCTTGGGGATGGGGTTTTTCGATGCCGTGGTGCATGCGATGACAACCATCGCGACCGGAGGGTTCTCGAACTACGACACGTCCTTCGGCAGTTTCTCGGGGCCGACTGAGTATGCGGCTGCGGTCTTTATGATCCTCGCGGCGCTGCCCTTCGTGCGCTATGTTCAATTCGCCAATGGCAACACGAACTCACTGTGGCAGGACAGCCAGATACAGACATTCCTGGCGACAATCCTAGTGCTGGTCGTGGTCATGGCGGTGTTCCTAACCGTAGTCTTTCCACATCATTGGGAACAGGCGTTCCGGGAATCGCTGTTCAACATCACCTCGATCATTTCGGGTACGGGTTATGCCAGCGTTGATTACATGACGTGGGGCAGTTTCCCGGTCATGCTGTTCTTTCTGATCGGTCTGATCGGCGGATGCGCGGGCTCGACCGCCTGTTCGATCAAGATATTCCGGTATCAGTTGCTGTTTGCGTCGATCAAAACGCAAATTCGCCGTATCCGGTCACCGCATGGCGTTTTTGCCCCGCGATATGGCGGGCGCACGATCGGGACGGATGTCCTGACTTCGGTGATGAGTTTTTTCATGTTCTTCGTGCTGTCGCTGGGTGTGCTGGCCTGGGCGTTGGCGCTGACGGGGTTGGACTTCATCACTTCGGTTTCGGGGGCTGCGACTGCACTGGCCAATGTGGGGCCGGGACTGGGCAGCCAGATCGGTCCGGCAGGAAATTTCGCCGGGCTGAATGACACCGCCAAATGGTTGTTGTCCATCGGCATGTTGGTCGGACGGCTGGAACTGCTGGCCGTCTACGCGTTGTTCACCGTCCAATTCTGGAGAAACTAATGAAAAGACCCTTGGGGGCCCAGATTTCGCATATGTTGAAAGATCGGGGCGTTGACGTGATTTTTGGCATTCCGGGTGTTCACAATCAGGAAATGTATCGCGGCATCGAAGACGCTGGCATCACACATGTGTTGGCCCGGCATGAACAGGGGGCCGGGTTCATGGCCGATGGCTATGCCCGCGCGACCGGCAAGCCGGGCGTGGCCTATGTGATCACCGGGCCGGGGCTGTGCAATATCATGACACCGATGGGGCAGGCCTATACGGATTCGGTGCCACTGCTGGTGATGTCTTCTTGTCTGGATGAATCGCAAGCGGTGCATGGGCAATTGCATCAGATGAAGGATCAGCTTGGGGCGGCTGAAACCGTGACTGACTGGTCGCGGCAGGCCAATTCCGCACAGACCGCCTATGGTCTGGTCGAGCGTGCTTTTGAAGAGTTCGAACTGTCCCGACCGCGCCCCAAACATATTCAGGTGCCGATTGCCCAGCTTGAGGCCGATGCCGACCCCGCGCCGTTTCCCAATCAACCGGCGTTGCGAACAAAGGTTTTGCCACCCGATATTGCTCCGGTCATGTCTTTGTTGAATATCGCGCGCAGGCCGTTGTTCATTTTGGGCGGTGGCGCGCGGACTAATCTGTGGCGGCAGATATTGACGGAACTGGGAGCGGCCTGCTTCACAACTTTTGCTGGGCGTGGGATGGCCGGGCAGGGCTATGCGTTGGACTTTGGTGCCATGCTGACGCGCCCCGGAAGCGCCGAGGTGATTGGGTCCGCTGACCTTGTGGTCGCCGTAGGTACCGAACTGGGCGAGGTCGATCTGTGGCGCGACAACCTGGGGCACAGCGCTCATCTGGTGCGGGTCGATCTTGATCCCAGAGTTCTGTCCGATCACCATCGTGCGGGCGTCAAGCTGCAGGCTGATGGGGAAAGTTTTGCGCATGCCTTATGGGGTGCGATTGACAAGGTGAAACCTGCAACGGGTTGGACGCCGGAAGAAATCACCGACGCACGCAGACGCTGGCGCGCCGAGGTCGATGCCGAGCGGCCGGGGATCGTTCCGGTGCTTGATGCTCTGCGCGATGCCATGCCAGCGGATACGATGATCTATTCCGACATGACCCAAATCGCCTATGCCGGGAAAGAGGTCTGGGATATGGCCTATCCCTATCACTGGCATCACCCGACCGGCTTTGGCACGCTGGGATATGGCTTGCCCGCTGGTATTGGCGGTGCGGTTGCGCGTCGGGGCAAACCAACAGCCGTGATCGCCGGGGATTACGGGTTCCACTATACGATGATGGAACTTGGTGTAGCGGTCGAACTGGGTCTTTCACTGCCCATTATCCTATGGGACAACGGCAAGCTGAAAGAGATCGAGGACAGTATGGTCCGAGGTCAGATCGCTCCGAACGCGGTGATCGCCCACAACCCGGATTTCTGCAAACTGGCTGAGGCTTTTGGGGCCCTGTCTGCCGCGCCCACTAGTTTGGCGGAGATGCAGACTGCAGTGCGCGCGGCCTTTGACGCGCCGGTTCCAACCCTGATCCGCGTAACGCCCGATATCGAGTAAACAAAAAAAACGCCGCCCAAAGGGGCGGCGTTCTACTTTTGGGGATCAAATTAATCCCAACAATGCACCAGAACAGTCATTCCGTTGGCTCTGCGGCTAAGTTCGTTGGGTGAGATCGCGGCAGTCGATTGACCCGGTTGGCCCGAGACGCCTGCCTGTTCAAGCGCCGCGTTCAACCGCTCAGCCGTGGCTGCCAGACTGACGGAGGCGGGTAGGGTGCGCCCATCGGACGGGGTGGGTAGCAACATGCCGACAACCTGACCGGCGTCATCGAAAACAGGTCCGCCAGCATCGCCCGGCTGGGCGGCCATCGCCAGACGTTTCACTCCGTCTTCTCCGTTCAGGCCGCGCACGTCAGTAATCTGGCCATAGGTCAGCGTCGGCGCCCCCAATGCGCCCTGATACGAAAAGCCCGACACTGCGACCTCGGATTGGATGCGAGGTTGATCGGTGCCGAATTCCGCGACGCTGATCGGCGCAAGGTTGTTCCGGGGCCGCAGAACGGCCACGCCCAGATCAGCATCGGCCCAGGCGACCTGAACTTCCTGATCGTCGTTCAGGGTGATCCGGGTGCAGCTGTCGGTGGCCTCGGATACCGTCAGGATTGTACCGCTAGCATCGGTGAAAAAGCCGGACCGGGACAGGCGCGGCTTGCGGATTTGCAGGCCGGAAACAAGATCGATCCGTTGCTCGGCATTTGCACCGGCCCCTGCGTCTAGAACGGCGCTGTTTGTGGTGAAGCTGGCCTTGAGCGCGGCCAGAACCCGTGCCCGGCGGGCTTCATCCCCTTCGGGCCAGACCAGCGTGAAGCCTTTGATCTGGCCGTCCTTCAGCGCGGCCTGGGTGTACGAGACAACCCCGTTCCCGCGACCTTCCAGTGTAAAGCGATCACCGCGCAATTGACGGGGGCCGTCCAGTGGGACGATCTCTAGCGATTGCATGACCTCGTAGAGCGCGCGTAGGGTCGCCTTGTCGCCCTTCTGACTGATCAGCAGCGCTTTGGCATCCAGGTCGGTGGTGCCTTTGAAATGCGCGAACGGGGCCTCATAGCGGTCAAAGGCAAGAACATCCAATGGCAGGTCGAGTTCAATCCCTGCCTGCGGGTCCGAATATCGCGCCATGCCGACGCTGATCAGCGGCGCGTTATAGTCATCCATCAGCGACTTGCGCTGCGCTGTGGTCAGAACGCCGGTGGCTTCAAAACCGTTGAATCGTTGCCAGTCACCCATCGATCGGCGCGTGCCTTGACCAAACGCGCCGTCGATAGTGGCGTTATAAAACCCTGCGGCCTGCAAGGCTGTCTGCAAATTCCGACGCTCTTGCGCAGTGAGCAGGCGTTCGGACTGTAGGGCTTGCGAGCGGGTTTCATCTGCGGGCTCAGCCGACAACCCCGAAACGGTCGCTTCCGGTTGTGGAGTGTTTTCGACGGGCGGTGTCACCACGCCCCGGTTCAGGATATTTGCACCAACTGGCCAGAACTGCTGACCCAGAGAGCTGGTGAAGGCTATGTAGCTGTCAGCCGGTATCTGCCCTTCGGCCCGGTAAACGTCCAGAACCTGTTCAGCGTCACTGCGCAAATAAGGCCCGATAACAATAGCATACCAGCCAGAGTTCAGGCGAAATCCGTTTACGTCCGGCAAGAGGCTCGAATAAGCCTGCGCGCGCTCTTGTGCCTCGCGCAGCGAAGGGCGCGCCTCGACCTGAACCCAGACGCCAGCGTCCTGTTGCGCTGATACGGCGCCTGCGCCGATAGAATATAGAAACAAAATTACAGTGAATATGCGTGTCATTGTCTGCCCGTGTTCGCAGTGTTTTAGCTTTGCGGCAGACTACGCGAATTGAACCGCAGAAAGCCATGCCTGGAATACGGGGAATTTCCAGTGTGGCGGTGCAGTGACAGCCCAACCCGATTGGCCCGTTGACGCCCCTTGGCCCCTTGCATAGGAAGGACAAAACCGACCGGAACCGGGCGCAGACGTGCCCAAAGGGAATGTCATGACCGAACCGTCCAGCGCACCACGTTCTTTTCAGGAAATTATCCTGCGACTTCAGACCTATTGGGCCTCGAAAGGCTGCGCGATCCTGCAGCCCTATGACATGGAGGTCGGTGCAGGTACGTTCCACCCGGCCACCACGCTGCGCGCTTTGGGGTCAAAGCCGTGGGCGGCGGCCTATGTGCAACCCTCGCGCCGTCCAACCGATGGGCGATACGGTGAAAACCCCAACCGGTTGCAGCACTATTACCAGTATCAGGTGCTGATCAAACCCAGCCCGCCGGATCTACAAGAGCTGTATCTGGGTAGCCTTCAGGCCATCGGTATCGACATGGACCTGCATGACATTCGCTTTGTTGAAGATGACTGGGAAAGCCCCACACTGGGCGCCTGGGGTCTGGGTTGGGAGGTCTGGTGTGACGGCATGGAAGTCAGCCAGTTCACCTATTTTCAGCAAGTCGGCGGCCATGACTGCACACCCGTTTCGGGTGAACTGACCTATGGTCTGGAGCGTCTGGCAATGTATGTGCTGGGCATTGATCACGTGATGGACATGCCCTTTAACGATCCGCAATCACCCAGCCCGCTGACCTATGGCGACATCTTCAAACAGACCGAAGAGGAATACGCACGCTGGAACTTTGACGTGGCCAACACCGAAGTTCTGCTGCGTCATTTCGAAGAGGCCGAGGACGAATGCGCCGCCATTCTGGCGCAGGAGCATGACGACCCAAAAACCGGCAAGCGTATTATCATGGCGCACCCGGCCTATGATCAGTGCATCAAGGCCAGCCACATGTTCAACTTATTGGACGCACGGGGGGTGATCTCGGTCACGGAACGGCAGGCCTATATTGGTCGCGTGCGGGCGCTGGCCAAGCAATGTGCCGATGCGTTTGTACAGACCGGGGCAGCCGGGTTCGAGGCCTGATGGCGCGCTCAGGCCAATCCCGGCAACAGCACTTTCAGGCCATCCGCGATCATGCTGATCGCGATGGCCGACAGGATCATGCCCATGAAACGGCTCATGATTACGCGCGCGTTGTCGGACAGGCGTTTGGCCAGGGCCGAAGCGTTCCAGAAGGTGATGAACAACAAAAACAGAACCACCAGAAACACGCCCGCATAGATGATGGCGTCCATGGGCTTGGAAATATGGTGAGCGTACAGGATCAACGTTGTGATCGTGCCGGGCCCGACCAGAATGGGGAAGGCCAGCGGGTAAAACGCCACCGTCGCGGGTTCGGGGTAGGCTTGCTTTTCCCCCTTGGTTCCGTGGTGCGAGGTGCTTTCGTTGCCGTTCAGCATGTTCAGGCCAATCATAAGAACGACCAGACCACCCGCGACACGCAGATCGTCGACACTGATCCCAAACAGGCCAAGCGTCTGGTTGCCGATAGCTGCGAAGGCGCCGCCCAGGATCAGGCAATACGTGGCTGTTTTCGCCGCGACTTTGCGCTGATCAGCGGGCGTCAGGCCGTCGGTAACGCTCAGGAAGACGGGCAGATTTGTAATCGGGTTCATGATCGCAAACAGCGCGCCGAAGAACCCAACGGCAAGGGTCATGTCCATTCGAATAGCCTCGTTCCGACCTGTATCAGTTTGGAAACTGGCCTATTTTCCGCCAAGTTGAAAGAGGCCGCGTGATCGGGATGTTGAGAAGATGACCGGAAAACTGCTTGCAATCATCCTTATTGTTTCTGCGGCTTTGGCCGGGGTGGGCATGTATTACCTTCAGGTGTACGGGTTCTACTATGACGTCGCGTCCCAGCCAGGGAAGGACGTGGAATTGCTTGTCGAGGGGGCAGAGGAACCCCAGCCGATCCCGTACACGGCGTTTCACGCGATTGATGCGGACAGCTCTCCGATCCGATACCGGGCGTGTTTTGAGACCGAGATGACGAGTGATGAACTTGCGGGCTTTCAGCCGGTCGAAAACCCCGAACCGCTGACCGCGCCGGGCTGGTTTGACTGCTACGACGCGGTTGCCATTGCCGAGGCTCTGAAGTCTGGACAGGCGCAAGCTTTTATGGGGGCCAAGAACATACACTATGGCGTGGATCGTATCGTCGCGGTGACCACTGACGGCAAGGGCTATGTCTGGCACGCGCTGAACAATTGCGGTGAAAAGGCATATGACGGAACAGTGGTGGGCGAGGAATGCCCGCCACGGCCGGGGGACTGAGATGCCCGAAGTCGAGGAAATGCTTCACATTCCCAATTTTCTGACCGCCACGCTTGGCATTGCGGTCTATCTGATAGGGGCCGAGATCAACTCTCGGGTCGCTCCGCTGCGTCAATTCAATATCCCTGAGCCTGTCACCGGCGGGTTGCTGGCGTCTCTAGTATTGCTGATTCTGTATATCGTGGCAGGGCTTGAGCTGACGTTCGACCTTGCCTCGCGGGATTTTCTGCTGATCGTGTTCTTTGCCGGAATTGGGTTGAATGCGCGGCTTGCCGATTTGATTTCCGGCGGCAAGCCGTTGTTCCTGCTGCTCATTCTGACGTTGGTGACAATCGTTGCCCAGAATGCCGTCGGTGCCGCCGGAGCAGTTGCCTTTGGCTATCCGGCCCAAGCTGGGGTTCTCTTTGGCTCTGCGTCTCTGATTGGTGGGCATGGTACCGCCATCGCGTGGGCCCCCGAGGTTGGCACAGTCACCGGGCTTGAGGGCGCGACTGAACTCGGCGTGGCCGTGGCGACGCTTGGCCTTGTGTTGGCTGCGCTGGTGGGCGGGCCGATTGCCCGTCTATTGGTCGAAGGCAAGAAGTTGACCCCGGAACGCCCGGACGAAGAACACACAGTTGGGCTGCCGGATGATGCCACCGAGGCCGAGACCATGATCGACCACCTGACCATCATGCGCGTGTTGCTCTATCTGAATCTGGCGATCATCTTCGGATATTTTTTGAGCGAGGCAATCGCGGCTACCGGGTTGAAACTGCCCTTGTTCGTGCCCTGCCTGATCATGGGGATCGTCATTGCCAATGTTCGCGCAGCTCTGGCCCCCAACGCGCCGCCGGTGTCCCGGACTCCCTCGCTGGCGCTGATATCCGAGTTTTCGCTGGGCGCGTTTCTGGCCATGTCGCTGATGAGCCTTCAGCTTTGGACCATTGCCGAACTGGGGTTGGCCATTGTCGTTATCATGGGTGCGCAGACCCTGTTTGCCGTGGCGTTCGTGATCTGGGTGTTGTTCCCGGTGATGGGCGGCAACTATCGCGCCGCCGTACTGTCTGCGGGGTTTGGCGGTTTTGCACTGGGCGCGACCCCGACCGCTATCGCCAATATGACCGCAGTTACCAAGCGATATGGCCCGTCGCCTATTGCCTTTATCGTGCTGCCCCTTGTATCCGCCTTCTTTGTGGATATCGCCAATGCCATCGTCATTCAGACGATCGTTAATTTCTAAGGACCGAAAATGCCCGACCTGCTGATCGAACTGTTTTCCGAGGAAATCCCCGCCCGCATGCAGACCCGCGCCGGTGAGGACCTGAAAAAACGGATGACCGACGGTTTGGTTGAGGCCGGTCTGACCTATGCCGGGGCTGCCGCCCTGACCACGCCGCGTCGCCTGACGCTCGCGATCGAAGGTCTTCTGACTGAGAGCCCAACGATCCGCGAAGAGCGCAAAGGGCCGAAAGTCGGCGCACCGGACAAGGCCATCGAAGGCTTCCTGCGCGGTGCGGGCCTGACCCGCGATCAGTTGGAAGAACGCGATACACCCAAAGGCGCGGTCTATTTCGCGACTATCGAAAAAGCCGGACGCCCCGCGGCCGAGATTGTGGCCGAGGTGCTTGAAACCACCATTCGAAACTTTCCCTGGCCCAAGTCGATGCGCTGGGGCGGCGGTTCGCTGCGCTGGGTGCGTCCGCTGCATTCGATCCTGAGCATTCTGTCCGATGAGGCTGGCGCGCAAGTCGTGCCGCTTGAGGTCGAAGGGATCAAAGCGGGCGACACCACTGCGGGTCATCGCTTTATGGCGCCAGATCGCTTTGCGGTCACGTCGTTCGATGACTACGCTGCCAAACTGAAGCGCGCCTTTGTGGTGCTGAACCCCTCTGACCGCGCTGAACATATCTGGAACGACGCCCAGAACATGGCCTTTGCTGCCGGTCTTGAAGTGGTCGATGACAAGGGCCTGCTGGCTGAGGTTGCCGGACTGGTCGAATGGCCGGTTGTGCTGATGGGCAAGATTGATGAGGAATTCCTCGACCTGCCGCCCGAGGTGCTGCAGACCTCGATGAAAGAGCATCAGAAATTCTTCTCGGTCCGCAATCCGAAAACGGGCCGGATCGAGCGGTTCATTACCGTCGCCAACCGAGAAACCGCCGACAATGGCGCGACCATTCTGGCGGGGAACCAAAAGGTGCTGTCGGCGCGTCTGGCGGATGCCAAGTTCTTCTGGGAAAACGACCTGCGCGTTGCCAAATCGGACATCGCCCAATGGACCCGCGCGCTGGAGAATGTGACCTTCCACAACAAGCTGGGCACACAGGCCGAGCGGATCGACCGCATTGCGGCATTGGCTCGCGAACTGTCCCCGGTGACGGGCGCGGATGCGGATCAGGCCGAGAAAGCCGCGCGTCTGGCCAAGGCTGACCTGAACTCGGAAATGGTTTATGAATTCCCCGAACTTCAAGGGCTTATGGGGCGGTATTACATCGAAGCCGCGGGCGAAGACGCCGCCGTTGCCGCCGTGGCGCAAGAGCATTACTCACCGCTTGGTCCGTCAGATGACGTGCCGACCGCGCCGCTGTCGGTGGCCGTGGCA
This sequence comes from Ruegeria sp. BB5, assembly GCF_056539405.1. Classification (NCBI taxonomy): domain Bacteria; kingdom Pseudomonadati; phylum Pseudomonadota; class Alphaproteobacteria; order Rhodobacterales; family Roseobacteraceae; genus Ruegeria; species Ruegeria sp. BB5. Next base: position 546,866 of record NZ_JBQFUX010000001.1, read on the forward strand.
CTGGCCGACAAGCTGGACACGCTGACCGGGTTCTGGGCGATTGATGAGAAGCCGACCGGGTCGAAAGATCCGTTTGCCCTGCGCCGTGCGGCGTTGGGGGTTATTCGGTTGGTCTTGGAGAATGATCTGCGTTTGCCGATTAACGGTGTCGTAGACCGCCAATTGCTGTCATATGAACTTGAGGGTCTTCGGGTATCAGGCGATGAACAAGACCTATTCACACTTGAAAGTACGCTTCAGGAGATCGCTAAGTACGGGGTATTTCAGGCGGCGTTCAAATCAGTGATTGGGCAAATTCCTGAAAGCGCCGATAATCCATTTGAACCGGATGTGAGTGATGGTTCCATCCTTCAAGGAATCTCGAAGAAGATTAGCAACGCGTCGTCGTCCATCCTCTCCTTCTTCCACGACCGCCTCAAAGTCTTCCTGCGCGACGAGGGTATCCGTCACGACATCATCGACGCCTGTATCGCGATGGATGGCAATGATGACCTGAACCTGCTGGTCAAACGCGCCCGTGCGCTGAATGCTGTGATTGCGACCGAGGATGGCGAGAACCTTGTGCAGGGCTTCAAGCGCGCCAACAATATCCTGACGCAGGCCGAGGAAAAGGACGGCGTCGAATACTCTTATGGCGCGGATGTGAAATTCGCGGAGACGGACAGCGAAAAGGCTCTGTTTGCTGCTTTGGATCAGGCGCAGGGCAAGATCGAACCGGCGCTCAAGGCCGAAGATTTCCCCAAGGCGATGACCACAATGGCGGAGCTGCGTGGGCCGGTCGATGCGTTTTTTGACGAAGTTCAGGTCAATACTGACAACGACATTCTGCGCCGCAACCGTCTGAACCTGCTGAGCCAAATCCGTCAGGTCTGCTCTTCCGTGGCGGACCTCAGCAAGATCGAAGGTTAATCCAGAACGCCCTTGCGCCATTGGTGCAAGGGCTTATGCTGCGGTGAAACCAAAAGGTGCTGCAGTGCAGAATAATCCGCATACCACTCTGATAACGACCGAAGCGCCCGTGGCCGCCAATACACACGGCGGGCGAGCGAAATGTCTGCAACGTCTAGTCCGTTTGGACCTTCCGGTGCCGCGAACGGTGGCGCTGTCCTTTGACGCGGTACATCGGATTGCCGAAGGGCAGGTACCGGATATCGCCGCAGTTCTGGAGCAGTTTGAACAGACAGCGTTGCTGTGCGTCCGGCCCAGCTCTGAAGACCCCGATTGGGGTGGCCCCGGTGCGATCTTGAATATCGGTATGAACGACGCGCGCTACGTGGACCTGTCGGATTCGATGGGTGCCGAGGCCGCCGCCGCGCTGTACCTGCGCTTTGTTCAAAGCTACGCAATTCATGTGGCCCGTTTGGACGCGGATGTTTTCGACGATATCAGCGCGGATGGCAGCGAAGGGTTGAGCCAATCTTTGCGCGCTTATGAGGATGAAACGGACGAGGCATTTCCCCAAGACCGGGGCGAGCAGCTGATTGCCGTCCTTCGATCGATGGCGCGGGCGTGGGATGGAACCTCGGCGCGGTTGCTGCGACAGGCCAAGGGGGCGCCGGCGGATGCCGGGTTGGGCCTGGTCATTCAGGAAATGATCCCCGGCGTGGGGCAGGGTGAGTGCGGCTCGGGTGTGTTGCAACTGATTGATCCTGCGACTGGGTTGCCGCAAATCACCGGTCGTTATCTCAGCCAAAGCCAAGGCCGCGATGCGCTGGGTGCGGATGTGGCAGCGCTGTATCTGGAAAAGGACCCGCGCGGGAAATCACTGGAAGAGGTTGCACCCAAGGCATTTGCCGAACTCAAGGCCCACGCAGCCTTGATGCGCGCCAAGCTGCGCGAGGAAATGCAGGTCGAGTTCGTGATCGAGAATGGTCATGTGCATATTCTGGACGGTGTACGTGTACAGCGCAGCGCTCGGGCGGCGATGCGGATTGCCGTTCGCCTGGCCGAAGACGGCATCATACCGCCGCAAGAGGCGGTGATGCGGGTCGATCCGCATTCCCTGAATGAGATGCTGCACCGTCAGGTCCACCCCGAGGCAGAACGGGATGTACTGACCACCGGTATTGCCGCCAGCCCTGGGGCTGCAACGGGCAAGATCGTGTTCACCGCCGCCGAGGCGCAGGCCAGCGCCGCGCGCGGCGAGCCGTGTATTCTGATACGCCGTGAAACCTCGCCCGAAGATGTGCGCGGGATGCATGCGGCGGTTGCCGTACTGACCGAAAAGGGCGGTATGACCAGCCACGCCGCTGTGATTGGGCGCGGTTTGGGCTTGCCCTGTATCGTTGGTGCGTCCGAGATGCGGTTCCAGACCAAGAAAAGGCTGCTGTCGGCCCCTGATGGGCGGGTGTTCAAGACGGGTGACGTTTTGACGATCGACGGGTCCTCGGGTCAGGTTCTGGCCGGACAGCCCGCGATGCTTGAAGCAGCTTTGGACGATTGTTTTCAAACGCTTATGGGCTGGGCGGATGATGAACGCGACATCGCCATCCGCGCCAACGCGGACACACCGGCCGACGCTCAGACGGCTCGGAACTTTCTGGCGCAGGGGATCGGCCTGTGTCGGACCGAGCATATGTTCTTTGATCCCGGTCGTCTGATCGTGATGCGCGAGATGATCTTTGCGCAAACTTCATCGGGTCGCGCGGCGGTTCTGGAGCGTCTGCTGCCCATGCAGCGCGAGGATTTCGTTCAGCTGTTCCGTATCATGGAAGGTCAGCCCGTCTGTATCCGCCTGTTCGACCCGCCTTTGCACGAATTTTTGCCGACCACGCGCAGTGGACAGCGCGAGCTGGCCGAGGCGCTGGATTTGCCTGTGTCGGATGTCGAACGGCGTGTTGCGGCGATGACTGAATACAACCCGATGCTGGGTCTGCGCGGTGTGCGTTTGGGGGTGACAGTGCCCGAAATCTACGACATGCAGGCCCGCGCTATCTTTGAAGCGACGCTTGAGGCCAGCAAGGACGGCGCCCCCGTCGTGCCCGAGGTGATGATCCCGTTGGTTTCGGCCAAGCGCGAAGTTGAGCTGGTCAAATCCCGCATCGATACGGTCGCGGCCTCGGTTGCAACCGAACAAGGGCAAGAGTTCGAATACCGCCTGGGTGTCATGGTAGAAACGCCTCGGGCTTGTCTGCGAGCGGATGAAATTGCACCTCAGACCGCGTTCTTGAGTTTTGGTACCAACGACCTGACACAAATGACCTATGGCCTGTCCCGCGATGATGCGGGTCGGTTCATGTCTGACTATGTTCGTCAGGGCGTTTTTGTCGAGGACCCGTTCCATGTGCTTGACCCCGACGGGGTCGGAGAATTGCTGAAACTCGGCGCGGAACGTGGACGTCAGGCCCAGCCGGATGTTACCCTTTCAGTATGCGGCGAGCATGGCGGAAACCCCGAATCAATCGCCATCTGCCGCGATCTGGGATTTGACTATGTGTCATGCTCTCCGTTCCGGGTGCCTGTCGCTCGGCTGGCTTCCGCTCAGCTGGCGATTTCGTCCAGACTTGGGGGTTGACACAGGCTGTTTGCCCTAGGATTAGTGCTTTTTAAGCAACCTTGTGGCAGAATTAATTTTCGCCACGGGCGATTTTCCACTTGCGTTTTCTTCTGATCTGGACGTCTGCGCCGGACTGCGCTAAATGCCTCGTCGCGCCCGCCGGGGGAGGGTACGGCGCGATATGTGCCTGTGCGAGGTTATCTGATGCTACGATACATACTGGCTGCTGCCACGTTGGCGGCAACCATGCTGCCAAGTGTGTCTTTCGCTGAAAAGAAAGCCACCGATACTGCCGAACGCGAACTTGTCACCCGGACCGAAGTGCCCGGGCAGAATTTTCGCGACTATCTGACTCTGTTCAAGCCCCGAAAAGAGCTTGAGCCTCAAAAAATGTCGTACTCGAAGGATTGGCTGGACCAACAGCCCAAGGCAACCGGGGACGAGAATTTTAAATGTCTAGCTGAGGCGCTGTACTTTGAAGCACGTGGTGAAAGCGTGCGCGGACAGTTTGCCGTGGCCGAGGTTATCCTGAATCGCGTGGACAGTGGCCGGTTCCCGGACTCGCTGTGCGGCGTGATCAAGCAGGGAACCGGTAAGAAATACCAGTGCCAGTTCACTTACACCTGTGATGGCCAAAAGGAAGTGATCCGCGAAAAGAAGGCGTATGAGCGCGTAGCTAAAGTTGCGCGTGCGGCCATCGACGGTGTCACCAAAGAACTGACCGAAGGTGCCACACACTATCACACCACGGCGGTTCGTCCGTCCTGGTCGCGCGTGTATAAAGAAACCGCGCGGATCGGAGTTCATATTTTCTACAGGCATAATTATCGAACAGCGAGCAACTGATTGACGCACCCGCGCTGGAACCTTGCTGGCGCGGGGCGTTTTATAACCTATGTTGCGGGCCAGGAGGCCCGCAATGACGTTTACACGCAGACAATTTCTGCAATCAGCAGCCGCACTGGCGGTACTGCCACACTCGGCCCGCGCATCAAGCTCTGATCTGATCGCACAGACCGCGATGCAGCAGATCGCCCCGAATGGTTTTCCCCAAACGCCTGTTTGGTCCTATGGCGGTGGTGTACCTGGTGCCGAAATCCGTTTGCCTCAGGGCGCGCGGGTTCAGCGCAGGTTGGTGAACGAGCTGCCTCAGCCAACAACAGTGCACTGGCATGGCATCCGGATCGACAACGCGATGGACGGTGTGCCGGGCCTGACGCAAGATGTGATCGCACCGGGCGAGGGGTTCGATTATGACTTTGTCGTCCCGGACGCGGGAACCTATTGGTATCACGCGCATAACCGCTCGGTCGAGCAGGTGGCGCGCGGCTTATACGGCCCGCTGATCGTTGAAGAGGCTACAGGGCCAGATGTCGACCAAGACCTGACACTGATGCTGGACGATTGGCGACTGGACCCAGACACCGGACATATCGTTGAGGATTTCGACAACGGTCATGATCAAAGCCATGCCGGGCGGTTGGGGAACTTGATCTCGGTCAACGGCCAGTTTGATCCTGTTTTTCCCGCGCGCCGCCACGAGCGTTTGCGCCTGCGGCTGATCAATGCCTCCAACGCGCGAATCTACGATCTGGCTCTGGATGGGGTGGCAGGATGGATCGTTGCGCTGGACGGAATGCCGCTTGAAAGCCCGTTAGAGGTTGAGGACGGTTTTCCACTCGCCCCGGCTCAACGCGCGGACTTGATTGTGGACGTAACAGCGGAATCTGACACCGTCGCCGGGCTGATCAGTCGCGAGCGGGACGGGGGCTTTGGTCTGGTGCGGTTCCCGGTTTCCGGTAATTCGGCAACGACTGCCCGGTCAGGCGTTGTGCCCTTGCCCGCGAATCCATCGGCACAGGTGGTGTTGGACGGCGCCCCGGTTCATCGGATAACGTTGCAGGGTGGTGCGATGCGGTGGCTGGAATCCGCGCAGCTTGGCGACACGCAGCTTTCTGGCCGCGAATTGGCGCAACTGGGCCGGTTTTGGGCCTTGAACGGGTATGCTGAACGCCCGTTGGACCCTTTTCTGGATGCGCAGCGCGGTAGTACCCACCGGATCGAGTTCGTCAACGAAACCGCTTTTCCGCATGCTATGCACCTACATGGGCACCATTTTCGGCTAATCCTGCCCGACGGCAGCCTTGGCCCATGGCGCGATACGGTGCTGGTGGAGCGCGGACAAACCCGTGAAATTGTCCTAGTGGCCGACAATCCGGGCGACTGGTTGCTGCATTGCCATATGCTGGGGCACGCCGCATCCGGGATGATGAGCTGGTTTCGCGTAACCTGACGCCGCAATCAACGACTAGAATGGCGTTTGTTGCGATGCTATATGCGCGCGCATCCTATAAATTTGGTAGACTAGTTTACCAAGCCCGAAAAGGTTCGCCGAATGAGCTCTGAAATCCGCCTTGCCTTTGCGCACCCGTCTGAACGGTCAGAAGCGACCGCGACGCGCGGCCCGCTGGATCGCATCTCGCTCAGGGATCATACCGTTGAAGTTGAGATCGGTGCCTTTCAGGCCGAACGTGGCACCACACAGCGTATCTGCTTCAACATTGTTGTAGAGGTTCGGCCGCTGACCGATCCGATTGACGATGATGTTGATCGCATTCTGTCATACGACCGAGTGACCGAGGCGATTGCCCATGAGCTGGCCGCTGAACGTCTGAACCTGCTTGAGACGTTGGCGGATCGCGTGGCAGAGCGCATTTTGCTTGAGCCTCAGGCTGTAAGAGCCTTTGTTCGCATCGAAAAACTTGACCGTGGACCGGGCGCGCTGGGTGTCGAAATCGTGCGCGGCAAGGACACGCTCCATCACGATGTGGTCGAAGAAGAACGCCCCCATCCGCGGTTGGTATTCCTGTCGAACGAGGCCATTTCATCCGCCAACCTGACGGGTTGGATTGATCAGTTGGAGAACCGTCAGCGCCCGCTGATCCTGTGTGTCGGCGCGTCGAAACTGACGCTGCCACAGACTGGTCACGCGATGACCCAACGCCGGATTGATCTGCTGGCGATCGAGCAAAACGCCTGGGTTCTGGCCGCACGGGATCATCGCTGTGTGGTGGTGTCGACGCGGACGGAATTGGATTGGGCAATGAAGAATGGGCAGATTTGTGTCTGGGCCCCATCAAAGATTGTGCTGGATGCGGTTGATGGCCCTTCGGCGGCGCCTTCGGACGCTGTTGCCTTGGCAGCCTGGTTTGCGGCCACTTTTGAAGCCAGCGAAATGATGGTGATCGGCGGTGCCTTGCCGAACGCTCCAAAGACGCCTCTGCGCGCCATTCCAGTGGATCAGGCGCAACTGTGACTGCGTATTTTCGACCGCTGGTGCAGCACGGATCTGTACGCCCGGACGGGGCGGTTTCTCTTGCCGGGCAGGAATTGTGGTTCACCCATGCAGAACGGCTGTCCCGCACGGATGCGCCGACGATTGTCACGGCGCGGGATATTCCAGCCGATGCACTGAACCGTCTGACGCGCCCACGCGCAGAGATTGCTGGTGTGGCGATGGATCGCCCGCAGATCATGGGAATTCTCAACGCCACGCCCGACAGCTTCTCGGACGGCGGGGTGCACAACTCGGTTGAAACGGCAGTGTCCGCTGCTGAGCGGATGGTGGAGCATGGTGCCAGCATTCTGGATATCGGCGGTGAATCGACCCGACCGGGGGCTACCTATGTGCCCGAGGATGAGGAAATCGCCCGGACGCAACCCCTGATCGAAGCCATTCGCGCCAAGACGAGCGCCCTGATTTCCATCGATACCCGCAAGGCCAGCGTGGCGCGGGCTGCGTGGACAACGGGCGCGGGGCTGATCAATGACGTATCGGGCTTTACCTTTGATCCGCAGCTCGCGCCGTTCTGCGCCGAGGTTAACGCGCCCGTCTGTGTGATGCATATGCAGGGCGATCCAACTGTGATGCAGGACGACCCGCAATATGATGACGTGTCGCTGGACGTTTATGATTTCCTTGAAGGTCAGGTTGAAAAGCTGGAGCAGATTGGGCTGGGCCGCGATCAAATCTTGGTCGATCCGGGTATCGGGTTCGGTAAAACCCAGGCGCATAATTTGACATTGTTGAAAAATCTTAGCCTTTTCCATGGCTTGGGATGCCCGGTTCTGCTGGGCGTCTCGCGTAAGGGCTTTATCGGGCAAATCGGGCAAGAGCCGCGCAAGGATGCCCGCGCGCCGGGATCAATCGCTGTAGCGCTGGCCGGATTGTCGCAAGGCATGCAGATCGTGCGTGTTCATGACGTGGCTCAAACCGCTCAGGCCTTGCGTCTGTGGGCCGCCGTCCGGTAATCCCGTCCTAGACGAGTAACTACGGAGTTAGACAATGCGCAAGCTGTTCGGAACCGATGGGGTGCGGGGCACCGCCAATACTCATCCGATTACGGCCGAAATGGCCCTGCGCATTGGGGCTGCCGTGGGGCGGTATTTCCGTCGCGATCGATCCGGTGCGCACCGGGTGGTGATCGGCAAGGATACGCGCTTGTCCGGGTATATGCTGGAAAACGCGCTAACTGCTGGGTTGACCTCGACAGGGATGAACGTGCTGCTGTTGGGTCCTGTACCGACACCGGCGGTAGGGTTGATGACCCGCTCGATGCGCGCGGATCTGGGGGTGATGATTTCGGCCAGTCACAACCCGGCTGAGGATAACGGTATCAAGTTCTTTGGCCCCGACGGGTACAAGCTGTCCGATCAGGCTGAGCTGGAGATTGAACGTCTGATCGAAGAGGGTGTCAAACCGGCGCAAGCACAGAACATTGGCCGTGCCCGGCGGGTGGATGATGCGCGGTTCCGATATGGTGAGCGGGTAAAATCCTCGCTGTCCCGCGATCTGCGTCTGGACGGGCTGAAAGTAGTGGTCGATTGCGCCAACGGCGCGGCCCACCGCACGGCGCCCGAGGTTTTGTGGGAGCTTGGGGCAGATGTCATTCCGGTCGGAATCGCGCCAAACGGTAAGAATATCAACCTGAATTGCGGCTCGACCAACCCTCAGCTGGCGGCCGAAACGGTTGTCGCGCACGGCGCGGATGTGGGTATCTGTCTGGACGGTGACGCCGACCGCGTGGCGATGGTTGACGAAAACGGGCAGGTGGCTGACGGAGATCAGCTAATGGCGTTGCTGGCGACCTGTTGGGCCAAGGCGGATCGTCTTGAAGGCGGCGCGCTGGTTGCGACGGTCATGTCGAATCTTGGGTTGGAACGGCACCTTGCCGCGCAAGGGCTGCGTCTGGAACGAACAGCCGTTGGTGACCGCTATGTCGTCGAAAGGATGCGCGAAGGCGGGTTCAACTTGGGCGGTGAGCAGTCAGGCCACATCGTCATGAGCGATTATGCCACCACCGGTGACGGTCTGATGGCCGGTCTGCATTTCCTGGCCGAGATGGTGCATTCAGGTCGCAAGGCGTCCGAGCTGTCGGTGCAATTCGAAACCGTTCCACAACTGCTTAAAAACGTGCGTTACGGCGAGGGGCAAACCCCTCTGGAAACCAGTGCCGTGAAAGCGGCCATTGCGGATGCCGAGGCGCGCCTGAACGGGCAAGGCCGGCTGCTGATCCGCAAGTCGGGGACGGAACCCCTGATCCGCGTGATGGCAGAATGCGAGGATGATGCCCTGTTGACACAAGTCGTCGACGGTATCGTGGCCGAGGTCGAGGCGGTCGCCGGTTAACGCCCGATCAGCATCTTGCGCAGGCTAAACCATTGGCTGATGGCCAGCCCGGTCAGAATCATGGTCAGCGCGATGTAAAAGCGCAGGGGCAGGGCCTCGGACAAGATCCAGGCACCGAAAACCATCGACCAGATTGGCACCTGATAATTGACCAGCGTCAGAAAGACGGACCCGGCGCTGCGAATGATCGACACGCGCAGCAAGGTGGCAAAGGCGGTCGGCACCAACCCCAGCGCTACGATGGCTAGACCGGGGCGCGTTCCTTCCCAACGTGGAAGGCCTTCGGTCACCAGCATGATGGGTAACAAAAGAACGGCGCCCACCACCAAGGACAGCGCCGCCAGCACCACAGGATCAATCGGTGGGCAACGCCGTGTGAAGATAGACGCGCAGGAGTAACACAAAGCCGCGCCGATGCAGGCCAGCTGCGCCAACGGCTCAGCCCCTTGCCCGATCTGCGCCAAACCCGGCCCGATCAACACCAATGCACCGCAAAATCCCAGTGAGACTCCAAGGAACCTGCGGGCATTCAGCGGCTCGTCTGAAAAGAAATGGGCCAATGGCAGAACCATCAGCGGAATTGCCGCCATCGACAGCCCGGCGAAGGCCGAGGCCACATATTGCTGCCCCCAGCTGAGCAACATGAAGGGCAGGGCGGTAGACAGCAGACCGATAATGGCGATGAACCCCCACAAGTTCAGATCGCCCGTCGGCAGCTTGCGACCGGTCAACGCCATCATCCCAAGTAATGTCACGGCACCCAGCGTCGTGCGCGCCGTAGCGACTGTCACTGGCCCGTATCCCTCAAGCGCCATTGCGACGACCATGAACGTGCCGCCCCATATGAGGCCTAAAGCGATCACGCCGCTCCAATCGCGGGATGTGGGTTGATCAACCATGTTGCGCCTTGGGGTCAATAGCGGTTGTGACGAAAAAGGGCGGCCGATTGGCCGCCCCTTCGATTAGAACATTCAGGATCAGTTCTTTTCCTGATCTACCAGCTTGCCAGCAGAAATCCACGGCATCATGTCGCGCAGTTTCTTACCAACCTGCTCGATCTGATGCTCGTCATTGTGGCGGCGTGCCGCTTTGATGGTCGGCTGACCAACCGCGTTTTCCAGCATGAAGTCACGCACAAACTTACCGGTTTGGATGTCCGACAGGGTCTCTTTCATCGCCTTCTTGGTCTGCTCATAGGGCAGAATGCGCGGGCCGGTGACGTACTGGCCGTATTCGGCAGTGTTCGAGATCGAGTAATCCATATTGGCGATGCCGCCTTCATAGATCAGGTCAACGATCAGCTTGGTCTCGTGCAGACATTCGAAATAGGCCATTTCAGGCGCATAGCCTGCCTCGACCAGAGTCTCAAAACCGCAGCGGATCAGCTCAACGATACCGCCGCACAGAACGGCCTGCTCGCCGAACAGGTCGGTTTCGCACTCTTCGCGGAAGTTGGTCTCAATGATGCCCGAACGGCCGCCACCGATGGCCGAGCAATAGGACAGGCCGATTTCCAGCGCCTTGCCGGTTGCGTCGCTATCCACGGCCACCAGGCAGGGTACGCCGCCGCCTTTGACGTATTCGCCACGCACGGTGTGGCCGGGGCCTTTGGGGGCCATCATGATGACGTCGACACCTTCTTTCGGCTCGATCAGGCCAAAGTGGACGTTCAGGCCGTGGGCAAAGGCAATGGCCGAGCCCGGCTTGATGTTGTCATGCACGTATTTCTTGTAGGTTTCGGCCTGCAGTTCGTCGGGCATGGTGAACATGATGACGTCACACCAGGCCGCCGCTTCGGCGATGCCCATGACGGTCAGGCCTTCGGCTTCTGCTTTCTTGGCGGATGCCGACCCTTCGCGCAGAGCGACAACCAGGTTCTTGGCGCCCGAGTCGCGCAGGTTCAGCGCATGAGCGTGACCTTGCGAGCCATAGCCCAGGATCGCTACTTTTTTGTCTTTGATCAGGTTGATGTCGCAATCGCGATCGTAATAGACGCGCATGTTTTAGGTCCTTTCATATGCGGTTGCTGCGGTTCTAATAGGGTCCAAAGCTATTGGCGAGCGCTTTACAATCGACTATTGAAGCGAAATGCGAAAATTTATGCGCGATATCTGACTTAACCGGAAAAATCATGCTGGATGATATGGACAGGCGCATTCTGCGTCACTTACAGGCCGAACCGACCCTGACCATGGCCGAATTGGCCGAGCGTTGCGGGATCAGTCCGGGAGTGTGCTGGCGCCGGGTTGAAAAGATGCAGGCCTCGGGTGTCATTCTAGGGCAAGAGGTTGTCATTGATTGGCCGGTGATGGGATATGCGGTCGAGGTTTCACTGCGCGTGACGCTGGACAAAACCCAGCCGCGCGCGTTTGACGAATTCACTGTTGCCGCGCGGGGAGTTTCGGAAGTTATTGAAATTCAGACGTTTTTGGGGCGTGTGGACGTGAGGCTGTCGGTGATTGCACGCGACATGACGCACTATCAGCAAATCTATCGCGATCGTATTCTAACCCTGCCGCACATAGCCGATATCGAAGCGCTGATGCATATCGCGCGGGTCAAGCGGAACGAGGTGTTGCCGGTATGATTGAACTGGACGAAACCGACCGGACCATCCTGCGTGCGCTGGTACGGGATGCCACGCAAAGTGCCGGGGCGTTGGGACGCAAGCTGGGGTTGTCCCAACCAGCAACCTGGCGGCGCATCCGCCGGCTGGAATCAGCAGGGGTCATCAAGGGCCGTCGCCTGCGTCTGAATGCCGAGGCGTTGGGGTTCGGCGTGACCGTGTTTCTGGGCGTCAAACTGGCGCGCAAGGGACAAGTCAGCCTTGAAGACTTTGAGCGCGCCGTCAGCGCCATCCCCGAGGTGCAGACGGTCGAACATGTGTTGGGTCTTTACGACTATCGCCTGAGGGTAGTTGCACGTGATCTGTCCGATTTCGAACGGGTGCTGCGACGGCGGATCATGACCTTACCCGGCGCGGGTGAGGTCGAGGCAAACGTATTGCTGAGCGAAGAGCGCTTGCCCGGCCCAATCGGCTAAGCAAGGTTAGTATTTGGTGCGGATGCAATAGCCGGGGTGATGCGTCATCCGGGCAAAGGTCATCGGAACACCATCTTTCCAAGTAGTGCGTTCCAATTGAATCATCGAAGTTCCGGCAGTGGTGCCCATGAATTCTGCCAGCCTCCCGTCGGCGGAAATTGCGCAGAATGCAACCTCAGCCTCGGTAAAGGGGGCAACGTTCAGCAGCCACTCGTGGGGGCCCCGCGTGTTGAGATCCGCATGCTCAACGTCAGGTACTGTGTCGATGTTGATCCAGCGCTCCTCTAGCTGAAAGGGGCGGTTGTCCGCATAGTGCATGCAGATCACATGCAGCACCCGCGCGTCGGGCGAAACGCTGAGTTGCGAGGCCAGCCAACCGGGGCTGGATACGACATTCCGTTCAACAAGTGCATAGCGATAGATTGAGTTTTGATTCTCAACCGATTGACGGGCCAGAGAAAACTCCAGCTTGGCGTGTTTGCTGGGCTCCTTTTTTACCCGCGTGCCGCTTTTGCGTTTGCGTTCTACGAACCCTTGCTCGGCAAGCTCGCGCAGGGCGCGGTTTACCGTTGCACGCGCGCAATTGAATTCTTCAGCAAGCTGCGTTTCTGTCGGCAGCAGAGATCCTTGTGGCCAAATCCGGCTTTCAATACGCCGCTTAACTTCGTCACGTACGACCTGAAAACTGATCCGCTTTTGAGCAGTCACGAGAAGCAATACCTTTCTTGTACAAAGTGTATGTATCTGTTCAGAAACACCTCTGGGTGTAAAGGGGTGGTGACACTATTTGGCGTCAACGAGTTGTTCAATTAGAGCTTTTCGTGGTTAATTTTTTGTTAGGATTTTGACTTCCGTTGCGTCAATTATCAGCACGAGACTGGGGCTGTACCATTCTCGAATAAGGCCTCAAAATTCTGAAGGACAGTTTGAAAGGACACATCATGCCCGCGCTTTTGGAAAGTATCGACCCGAACGGGCTCGAAGAGTTTTCGGTTGTTTTTACGGATCGGTCGCTGAACCACATGTCAGCCCGGTTTCAGACTGTCATGCGCGATATTTCGTCCATCTTGTGTGATGTTTACAACGCCGATGGCGTTGCGGTGATCCCTGGTGGCGGTACTTATGGGATGGAAGCTGTGGCGCGCCAATTCGCGCGTAACGCCAACGTTCTGGTCGTGCGCAACGGGTGGTTTTCTTATCGTTGGAGCCAGATAATCGAATCTGCGGATTTGACGGCATCGGCGACCGTACTCAAGGCGCGGCAAACCGGAAACTCCAGCCCATCCCCATTTGCGCCGGCACCGATTGAAGAGGTGGTGTCAACAATTCGCGAGCAACGTCCCGATGTCGTATTTGCACCGCATGTGGAAACATCCGCAGGCCTCATATTGCCGAATGATTACGTGACTGCCATGGCGGAGGCCGCGCATGAGGTTGGCGCATTGATGGTGCTGGATTGCATCGCTTCGGGCTGTGCCTGGATTGATATGAAGGCCACCGGCGTGGATGTCCTGATTTCGGCCCCTCAGAAAGGGTGGAGCGCCTCGCCTTGCGCCGGTCTGGTCATGCTGTCCGAACGGGCCGAAGCGCGACTGGAGGAGACAACGTCTGACAGTTTCGCTGTAGATCTGAAGAAATGGCGACAGATTATGCAGGCGTATGAAAACGGGGGACACGCGTATCACGCGACCATGCCAACCGACGCGCTTCAAGCGTTCCGGGACACCATGGTCGAGACCCGTGATTACGGTTTTGAAAAGTTGCGGGACGCTCAGTGGACCTTGGGCAACGGGGTGCGGGCGACGCTGAAAGACAAAGGGCTGATCTCGGTCGCGGCCGACGGGTTCGGCGCGCCGGGGGTTGTGGTCACTTACACGTCGGACCCCGAAGTTCAGAATGGCAAGAAATTCGCCGCTTTGGGTATGCAGATCGCGGCAGGTGTTCCGCTGCAATGTGATGAGCCCGAAGGGTTCAGCACGTTCCGGTTGGGTCTGTTCGGGTTGGACAAGCTTTATGACGTTGATGGCACAATCGCGCGGCTCAAGCGTGTGCTGGATCAGGTTCTTTGATTGCGGAGCCTCAGCGTACGCCGAGGCCCATCTGCATCAATGTCTTTCGTACGGGCGGTAGGGAATAGAGCGCGCTCAACCCCATCGCCCGTGCATCCCGCAGTGGACGCGCCTCGATCATCGAGGCGCGGTTCAGCAGGTCGATACCTTTGACACGCATCTCGATTTCGGTGTGGCGGGCCTTGTGATAAGCGTCCAACATCTGAGCATCGCCCAGACCTTCGGGTCGTGCTTGTGCCAGATCCAGCAAGGTACGCAGATCACCCAGTGACATGTTCAGTCCCTGCGCGCCGATGGGGGGCACCACATGGGCTGCCTCGGCCATTAGGGCGACCCTTTCGCCCGCCAGCCGTTCTGCCGACTGGCTGATGATCGGCCAGATCGTTCGGCGCGAGGCCAGTTTCAGCGGCCCGAACAACCCGCAAGAGCGTTCGGTCATCAGCGTCTCGAACGCCTCGGGGTCGGTGTTCAGCAACTCGACCGCCCGTGGGCCGCACTCCATCCACACAATCGCCGATGAGGGCTGCCCTTGCCAGTCGGGCAGGGGGACCAGAGTGAACGGCCCGCCGGAACGGTGAATCTCGGTCGAGACATTGTCGTGCGGAATCGGATGTGTGACCGCAAAGGCCAGTGCTTTTTGGCCATACCGGGTGGTGTGGACGTTGATTCCCGCGGCCTCGCGCATCGGGGAATTGCGCCCGTCTGCGGCGATCACCAGCTTGCAGCGTATACGGCTGCCATCGCTCAGCCCCACACGGGCTTCGGCGGTGCGCGTAAACAGGCTGACGGTACCGGTGCCGGGGCGGAAATCGACATTGGGAAGTTCGGCCAGGCGGGTCACCATCTCGCGCCGCAGCAACCAGTTGGGCAGGTTCCAACCAAAGGGTTGGTCCGAAATATCGGCAGCGTTGAAATCGCGCACTACGCGGGGTTCGGGAACGTCGCCTCCTGCATCCACGATTCGCATGATCTGAAGGGGTGCCGCGTATTCGTCCAGCCGTTGCCACAGCCCGCATTGCGCCAACAACCCATGCGCAGGTTGCAAAAAGGCGGTGGTCCGCAGGTCGGATCCGTCCACATCTCGTTCGGTAATCGGTGGTGCGGGGTCGACGCAAACCACGTCGAACCCGGCAGTTCCAAAGACCGCCGCAGCGGTCAGTCCGGCGATTCCTCCGCCAGAAATCAGGATATCACAGCTGTCAGTCATGGCCTTGGTCTCCGAGTCTTGGGCAGAACCTAGTTCGGTTCCAAGGCCGGTGCCAAGTGACATCCTGTCCCGTGTGTCAGCCGCGCGAGATCAGGATGAGCAGGATGAACATCATCGGCACCATCATGACGGCCGGGATGTAAAGCCCAGGCAGGCCGAAGAGCAGCGCCGAACATCCCCACATGCTGAAAATGGCGGCTGCCGTGTAATACCAATCTTCGGCCGTTCCATTGGCGGCATCGCGGGCCAGCCAGCCGAAAACGGGGATTGCAAACAACAGGCGCTGCCAAATGGGCAGGCGCCGAGGCATCTCGATCGCGCTCATGGGGTCTCCGATTCTGTTCGTCGCTGAGGCGCATATAGGATCGATTTTGCACCTGCAGAATGTGCAGATCGTCGCAGTGTGACAGCCTATCGCAGGCGAGCCAGAAAGGCGGTTAAATCGTCGGTGTGATGGTGGATATGGTCCGCCTCGTGCGGCTCGGGCGCGACGTGGACGGTGCGCATTCCCATTGCATGCGGGGCGGCCAGATTGCGCGGGTCATCCTCGAACATGGCGGCCTGCGCAGCATCGATTCCGTCTTGCGCAAATATCGCCTCAAACGCTGCCTGTTCGGGCTTGGGGCGATAACCGGCGTGTTCGACCCCGTAGATCGCATCGAACAGACCGTTGAGGCCGCGCGCCTCAAGTACACGTTCCGCATAGGGCGCGCTGCCGTTGGTATACACG
Organism: Ruegeria sp. BB5; assembly: GCF_056539405.1. NCBI lineage: Bacteria > Pseudomonadati > Pseudomonadota > Alphaproteobacteria > Rhodobacterales > Roseobacteraceae > Ruegeria > Ruegeria sp. BB5. Next base: position 563,099 of record NZ_JBQFUX010000001.1, read on the forward strand.
ATCCGACGACCGGGCAGGGATTGGATGTGATCGGCCAGTTCGGCATCGGGGTCCATGTGGCTCATGTCGACCTGATGGACGGCGTGCAGATAGGGATCGGGGTCCAGATCATGCTCGGCCATCAGCCCAGCCAGCGTAGTTCCGTATTGCCGCCAGTAATGTGAGCGCAGCCGATCCGCTTCGGCCCGGTCAACGCCGATAGCCTGCACCACGTAATCCGTCATCAACACCTCGATCTGATCGAACAGGCGCATATGCGGCGGGTAGAGCGTGTTGTCGAGGTCGAACACCCATTGGGTGACGTGAGCAAAAGCTGGTTTGACCATGGGGTTTGTTTAGGCCGCAAAGGCACGGTTTTCAATGCTGCTCTTGATCCAAAGGGCAAGTGACGGATAGACATATCCGAACGAGGAGACAAACCACCATATGCCCCAGTCCAGACAGCCGTCCAAAGACGCCTATAGCCTAATTCTCGAAGCGATCGACGTAGGCGTTTACAAGCCTGGCGACCGTCTGGTCGAAAGCGAGCTTGCCGAACGGTTCGGTGTATCGCGCACACCTATTCGCGAAGCTCTGCAGCGACTTGAAACGCAATCCCTCTTGGAGCGGGACGGGCGGTCACTGATCGTGGCCTCGCTGAACCACAACCAGATGGCCGAGTTGTACGTCGTACGACGCGAGTTGGAAGGGTTAGCGGCCAAGCTAGCCGCAAAGCATGCCACCGAAGAAGAAATCAAAGTGCTGCAGGAAATGGTGACCGAGGATGACGCGCTAGTCGACGACCCTCAGGCTTTGTCTCGGGCGAACCGCCGGTTTCACGAGCAGATACATCTGGCCTCGCACAACCGCTATCTAGTGCAGCAGCTGGATCTTGTGCATCGCACCATGGCGCTGATGGCCACGACGTCGCTGGCGGTGCAAGGGCGCGGTGAGATTGCGCAGAGCGAACATAAGGGAATTGTCGAAGCCATCGCTGCGCGCGACGAAGAGGCTGCGGCACGCGCGCTCAAGGATCACATTTCTGTGGCGTTCATGACGCGGCTGAAACAGGACGCGGTTCTGCGCGAGAACTGATCACGCGGGCGGCAGGCTTTCTTCACTGGCCTGCCCGTGTTGCGTTTTGTCCCAGAAGAACGGGTTCAGCACCAATTCCCATAAGGCTTTATAGGCCGCCAGAACACCCAATGGGAAATACAGCGGCATGGTCGGCACCCATGGCAACAGAAACCGTCTTTCACGCGCTGAAACGGCGATGGCGCCAACTGCGATATTGATGATCTCGGCGCTTAGAAAAAGGCCGATCAGTGCCGCCAGAGCGTTGTCAGAGAGAATGAGGTCTAGTGGGCTGGCCAAGCCAAAGCTTGTCAGCCAGAACAGCCACAGAACCGGTGCCAGCAGGAATTGCCCGACAGTTCCCAGGAAAAAGGCCTGCACGCCTAAAAACCGAAATAGCCCCAGATCTTGAAGCAGCCGCGTGGGGGCCCGCATGTGAACCAGGTAGGTCACCATGAACCCTTTTAGCCACCGTGATCTTTGTCGTACCCAAGGCCAGGCGCGGAAATTGGCCTCTTCATAGGTGGCGGTGTCCACCATTTCGGTGCGATAGCCCGCGCGCGAAAGGCGCACACCAAGATCGGCGTCCTCGGTGACGTTGTGGGCGTCCCAGCCGCCCAACTCCAACAGCTTGTCGCGGCGGAAAAAGAACGTGGTTCCGCCCAAGGGCACAACAAGCCCAAGCCGCGCGACGCCTTGAAGGACGACCCGAAACCAGCTGTTGTATTCAATGGTAAAACAGCGGGACCGCCAATTGGTTCGAGGGTTGTAGTAGTCCAATACGCCCTGCAAGCAGACAACATCTTCGTCCGCCTGCGCGAAATGGCGGACGACACGTTCGATCTGATCAGGCTGCGGCGCGTCCTCGGCATCCCAGACACCCAGAATATCGCCGCGGCAGAAATCCAGCGCATAGTTCATGGCGCGGGGTTTGGTGGTCAGACCGTTCAGCTCGGGCACTTCGACGGTTCTGATCCAACTGGGCAGAGCAACCTGGGCAAGAGTGGCGCGTGTTACCTCGTCGGTTTCCTCAAGTACCAGAATAATATCCAGTAGCGCCTTGGGGTAAGTAAGCCGTTGCAACCGATGAATGAGCGCATCGGCGATTTCACGTTCCTTATAAAGCGGCACCATGATCGACACACAAGGCAACGCTTGTGGCGGGGCTGCTGGTTTTGCCCTGGGCTGGTGTTTTGCCGCATGCCAGACAAAGGCCAGCAGCCCGGCAAGGCGCAGGCACAAAAACAGGACCAGGCTGATCACGGCGGCGGCGACCAGAACGGTCAGCCCTGTCATGGGGAAAGCAGCAGACAGCCCCGTAAGCCCTGTTAAGGCAAGGGCGGGTCCTATACGAGATTTCGGGGTCCATGATCGGCAGCTTTGATCCAGCTCCACGCGCGTCTCGGCCGATTGGGCAAGCGGAGAGGCGTAAATGCGCGCGATGGTGTTGTCGATCTGATCGGCACCGGCGAGTACCGGCATGACGGTGTAACCGGAATCCTCAAACCCGCTGCGCACGGCGGGGAACAGATCGGGTCGCGCAGTTGCCACAAGCAGGATTGGACCCAGGCGGCGCCAGGGAATGACGTTATGTTTCAGCCAGAATTCAACTGGTTTAAATTGACACAGTTCCAGGGGCGGGGGCGAACTGTTGATATCGGCTATCTGTAGACCGTTTTGTTCGGACAGCGCGCAGAGAATATCCTGACGGGTGACCCAATCTTCGGCCACCAGAATTTCGCCCAGTGGTGCCTGTTGCCAGGATTGCAGAAACAACGCCTCGTCCAGTTGTGACCGGGTGATCAGACCTCGATCAATCAGACACGCCCCCAATGGCTTACGGTCTTGCGCAGGGATCGGTGCGGCACGCGCGAAATGCTGCAGGTTTAATTCGACCATAATGAAACAACCCTGACGCGGTTACCAGACGTCAGGGTTGCGCAATTTAGGTTAACACCAGGTTAACTATGATCGAACTGGCTATTATGCCTGTGCTTTCTGGGCTGCCATTGCCTCAGCAAAGCGTTCAAACAGATAATAACTGTCCTGTGGGCCGGGCGAGGCCTCGGGGTGGTGCTGTACCGAATAAACCGGACGGTCGGTCATGCGGATACCGCAGTTTGACCCGTCAAACAGCGAGCGGTGCGTTTCCACCACGCCGTCGGGCAAGGATTGCGCATCCACCGCAAAGCCGTGGTTCATCGAGGTGATCTCGACCTTGCCAGTGTCCATATCCTTGACCGGGTGGTTGGCGCCGTGGTGGCCGTGGTTCATCTTGACGGTCTGACCGCCAAGCGCCAGCGCCAGCATTTGGTGGCCAAGGCAGATGCCAAAGACCGGCAGTTCGGTGGTGTCCAGAACCTCTTTGATCATCGGCACGGCGTATTCGCCCGTTGCGGCCGGGTCGCCGGGGCCGTTGGAGAGGAACACTCCGTCAGGATTGTGGGCCAGTACCTCGGCCGCTGTCGCGGTGGCGGGCAATACGGTTACATCGCATCCAGCCGACGCCAGGCAACGCAAGATGTTGCGCTTGGCACCGTAATCGATGGCGACAACCTTGTGCACGGGGGCTTCCTGACGGGTGTATCCGTCGGGCCAGGCCCAACGCATCTCATCCCAGCGATAGCTTTGGGCGCAGGTGACCTCTTTGGCCAAATCCATGCCTTCAAGCCCAGCAAAACCCCGCGCAGCGGCAATCAGCGCAGCGATGTCGAAATTGCCCTCGGGGTGATGGGCCAACGCCACATGCGGCGCGCCTTGCTGCCGGATGGCGCGCGTCAGGCGGCGGGTGTCCACACCGCCGATTGCGATGCGGCCACGGCTGGCCAGCCAGGTCTTTAACTCTTCGGTTGCGCGCCAGTTGGACGCATCGGTCGGGTCCCATTTGACCACCATCCCGGCAGCAACTGGGTCTCCGGTTTCGTCATCCTCGGGGTTTACACCGACATTGCCGATATGGGGGAAAGTGAAGGTCACGATTTGCCCGGCATAAGAGGGATCGGTCATGATCTCCTGATATCCGGTCATGGCAGTGTTAAAGCACAACTCGGCCACGGTTTGGCCGGTGGCACCAAAGCCCATCCCGTAGAACAATGTTCCGTCGGCCAAAGCCAGACATGCGGTGGGCTTGGACGGGGCGTTCTGGGCCATGGGGCGACTCTCCTGCTGGGTAAATCGGCGCATACCTAAGGGGGTTGTGGCGCTGGGTCAAGTCTGTTCAAAATTTGGGCTATTGTGGAAAATCAATTACTTAGCGTTATTCACCCCCTGTTGTATCACGCTTTTTGTTTCGATATGGTCAGGGTTCCTTTTCCATGGGGATGGACAGAACATATGGATATGCGATCACGGGTGAACTCAGCCCTGAAGCAAGCAATGAAAGACAAGAATGCCGAGCGTCTGTCGACGCTGCGCTTGATCAATGCCGCGATCAAGGACCGCGATATTGCCTCGCGGGCTGCAGAAAACGAAGAGGCCAAGGGCTGCGGCGATACCGAGGTCCTTGAAATTCTTGGTAAAATGACCAAACAGCGCAAGGAAAGCGCGCGCGCCTATGAAGAAGGCGGACGGCTGGATTTGGCCGAGCGCGAGTTGCGTGAGGTTGAAGTCATCGAGGAGTTTCTGCCCAAGCAATTGGACGATGACGAGGTTTCCAAGGCCATTCAAACGGCAATCACTGCGACAGGTGCGGGTTCGATCCGCGACATGGGCAAAGTGATGGGAGAACTTAAGACCCGGTACACCGGCCAGATGGATTTTGGCAAAGTCGGGCCGATGGTCAAAGATCAACTTTGCGCGGCAACAGGCGGCGGTTGCTGATCCGTCTTTCAGTCTGAAACGGCTTTTACTGCGCGACCGGTTCGCGCAGTTTTTGTATCAGGTCGTCGTATAGCGCGATGCGTTCTTCCTCGGACAGAAATGACCCGATTTCAACTTCGCGCCCATCTCCGGTCAGCGTCACGTAATTCGGGACAGGCCCACCGCGTTTATGCATTTCGGGGCGGGCCCAATAACGGTTGCAGGTCCATTCCTGCTGGCCGCTGCGCGGGTCATGGTGGACGAGGTGCGCCCGTGTGCCGGTCAGAGTTAGAATCTCGAACACGCTGCGTGCGCGATAGTTGGTCTGGATCGCCAGCCACAGTCCCAGAACAGTTATCAGCAGGAAAGGCAAAAGCCCCCAAAGGATGATCGACCCAAGCACTGCCAACAGGGGGATCAGTCCAAACAGAAACACGGACAGAATCACGATCATCGCCCCGCGTGGAGGCAGTGAATTATGCGGCCAGAGGCGCAATTCCTGTTCAGTTTCAGACGTTTTTGTCCATCGGTAGGGCATGGCTGATATGTAGCGCAATGCTGTGGCGTTTCGAAGGGAAATGATTACGCAACGTGGCCAACACGCACCCAGGATAGCGCGTCGTCCAGTCGGTCATCTCCCCAGAAAACCTCGCCGCGGACGACAAGGCTGGGGGCGCCGAAAACACCCAGTTTGGCGGCCCGTTCGGTTTCCGCTTCAAGTGCGGCCACGGTATCAGGGCTGCGAGCGCGGGACAGTACCAGGCGCGGGTCCTGCTGGCATCTGTGCAGCGCTTCTGAGATCGCGGTTTCGCTGCCGGCTTCGATGTTTTCTTCGAACCAGATGCGATACAGGGCCAGCGTGAAATTCTTGCCCCAGCCATCGCCCATGCCCAGCAAGGCAACCTGATTGGCAAGCGCCAGGTCCGAGATCGGGTAGGGTACGGGCAGCTTGGCGTGGATGTGATATTTTGCGGCCCGACGTTCGATGTCGCGCCACATATATGCGGACTTCACCGGTTTACCTGCAAAGGGAATATTCTTCTGATCCGCCATGACCGTGCGTACGTTGAAGGGCCGCCAAGTTACGGCAACGTCATGTTCGTCGCACCAATCATCCAGCCGCATGATCGTCAGGAAGCTGTAGGTGCTGCCAATGGAATACCAAAAATCAATTTCGGGCATGTAATCACTCCGATCTCAGAGTTCCTTCGCCTATCATACCCTAAAATGGTCGGATTTTCGAATTTTGCCTGAAACACGCGGTTCACCAGCGTGGTGGCACGTTGTTCAAAACAGGGCTTTTTCGACAGGTTGCGCGGGTTGGGGCGCAACACCGCAGCCGGTCATCTGACGCATATCGATCTCGATTGTTCGGCACAGCGCCGAGATTGGCACGTCGGTGACATCCCCTTCGAACGGATCCTCCATCGAGGCACTGACGCGCTCGGTCACAAAGAAGATCCAGCAAACCAGCGCGCCGACAGGGGCAAAGGTCATCCAGTCGAACAGCACTGTTCTTATCATCGAGGCATCGGTGCCCACCATGATGGAACGTTCGTCGTTGAAGGCCAGAGGCAACATGAAAATGAATATCCAGCTGAACAGGCGGCCGACCTCGGCAACCTGACGCGGGAATGGAGTGTTTTTGATCCGCTCGCACTGACCTTGCGCCGTCGTAAACCGGGATAAGCGATCCATCAGCGCGACATGCCAGAAGGGGTCTATCTTTCCCTGTTGCGCCATATCTGACAAACGACGGGCCTGCAGGTTGATAAGACAGGCCGCGCGATTGGTCTTGTCCTCCAACAGCGGCAAATCCGCCTCAAGTTGACTGTTCCGCCAGCTTTCGGGATTTTGATGCAGGTCTTCGTGGCCTGATACGGGCTTGTGGCCGAACATCCATGGCCTGCGTTTGCGACCGGTAATTGCAGGTTGACGCAGCTGATAGGCCAGCATGTTTATCCAGGCGATGTGCCGCTCGATCAGTTCATCGCGCAGGTCTTCTTCAATCACTGAGCCATTTGGTTGGACCAGGGTACTGATCGTATTGCCCCAGTCCCGGCTTGTATTGGCGATATCACCCCAAACCCCGCGGGCTTCGGTCCAGCGCCCATAGGTGGAAGTGTTCTTGAAGCCCAGAAAAAACGCCACTGCCAAACCCAACATCGCTACTGGTGGGCTGGGATTCGAAATCAGATCAATCGGCGTCAGTTCATCGACCACCTGAACCAGTAAAATCCAGGCCAGAACGATACCGATAAAACCGACCGAACCTTTGAGCAGTTTTCTGATCGAAATGCCATCATGAAGTATCATGGTTTGCGTGTCTTCCGCCGGGGCGCCCAGAATTCCTGTTTTTGAATACTATTCCCATGGTGCTGGATGTGTCTATGCACGTGCCGGACAGGGTGCAGAGACCGGACACAAAAAAAGCCCCGCTCAAGGCGGGGCTTTAATGGGTTTATCGGACTGCGGGATCAGTGCGCGTGGCCTTTGTCCCAGTCTTCCTGCTTTGGCAGCTGCTCGAACGTATGCTCAGGCGGCGGCGAGGGCAGGGTCCATTCCAGCGTGTCCGCATATTCGTTCCATGGGTTCGGACGGGTCTCTTTCGCGCCACGCAGCAGGGCATAGATCACGATGCCGAAGAACAGCAGGAACGAAGCGAAGGAAATGAACGCACCGATCGACGATACAAAGTTCCACTGGGCGAAAGCCTCAGGATAGTCGATGTAGCGGCGGGGCATGCCCTGACGGCCCAGGAAGTGCTGTGGGAAGAAGGTCAGGTTGGCGCCGATGAAGAACAGCCAGAAGTGAACCTTGCCCCAGAACTCTGAGTACTGACGACCAGTCATCTTTGAGAAGTAGAAGTAGACACCGGCAAAGATTGCAAAAACAGCACCCAGCGACATCACATAGTGGAAGTGCGCAACGACATAGTAGGTGTCGTGATAGGCACGGTCGATACCTGCCTGCGACAGTACAACGCCGGTCACACCACCAACGGTGAACAGGAACAGGAAGCCGAAGGCAAACAGCATCGGCGTCTTGAACTCGATGGAACCGCCCCACATTGTGGCAATCCACGAGAAGACCTTGACGCCTGTCGGCACCGCGATGACCATTGTGGCCAACATGAAGTACGCCTGCTGACGCAGCGACATGCCAACGGTGTACATGTGGTGCGCCCATACGACGAAGCCCAGAACGCCAATTGCGATAATCGCCCAGACCATTGGCAGGTAACCGAAGATCGGCTTGCGTGCGAAGGTCGCAATCACGTGGCTGATGATGCCGAAGCCGGGCAGGATCACGATGTACACTTCCGGATGGCCAAAGAACCACAGGATGTGCTGATACAGGATCGGGTCACCGCCACCTGCCGGGTCAAAGAAGGTGAAGCCAAAGTTGCGGTCCATCAGCAACATGGTGATCGCGCCGGCCAGAACCGGCAGGGACAGAAGAATCAGCCACGAAGTGACGAAGATCGACCAGCTGAATAGCGGCACTTTAAACAACGTCATGCCAGGGGCACGCATATTCAGGAAGGTGGTGATCATGTTGATCGCGCCGAGGATCGAGGAGGCGCCCGATACGTGTACGGCGAAGATCGCAAGGTCCATGGACATGCCGCCCTCGGTCGTGGACAGCGGCGGGTATAGAACCCATCCGACACCCGAACCAAGCTGGTCGTTCCCACCGGGGCTTAGCAACGAAGCCACGCCCAGCGAAGTACCGGCGACGTACAGCCAGAAGGACAGGTTGTTCATCCGCGGGAACGCCATATCCGGCGCGCCGATCTGCAACGGCATGAAATAGTTGCCAAATCCGCCGAAAAGAGCCGGGATGACAACGAAGAACATCATCAGAACACCATGGTAGGTGATCATCACGTTCCACAGGTGTCCGTTCGGGGTACACGGGTCGGCCATGAAGCCTTCCAGGCACATGAACTGCACACCGGGGTGCATCAGCTCGAGCCGCATGTAAACGGTCATCAGAACCGAGATCAGACCGGCAAGTGCCGAGACGATCAGGTACAGAATCCCGATGTCCTTGTGGTTGGTCGACATGAACCAGCGGGTAAAGAATCCGCGATTATCTTCATGCTCGTGACCATGAATGGCTGCGTCTGCCATTTAGGTGCCTCCTGTTGCAACTGCACCGCGCAGCCAGACCTCTCTGGCGCACGGGATTCCTGCTGGTTTTAGAGGGCGAAGGGGGCACCTTCAATGGCCGAGTTTGATCTGGATCAAGAATAATTGTCGCGGGCAGGAGGAAATCCCGCGAATTCTTGGTCTCAGTCAGGCCCTATCTGGCGATGGCTGTCAAAATTTCAAGGGTCCGCTTCTGCCCATTCGTGCGGCGTGGCAGAGTTCCGCCTTGACCCCCGGTTGTGTGGGTCGCAGTACTATCCCCAATTCCCGAAACCGGAGACAAGATATGGCCGCTTACGATCCCGACAACATCTTTGCCAAGATCCTGCGCGGGGAAATTCCCGCGACCCGCGTGTACGAGGATGACGAAACGCTGGCCTTTATGGATATCATGCCGCGGTCCGACGGGCATCTGTTGGTGATCCCCAAAACACCCTGCCGGAACCTGCTGGACGCATCACCTGCGCAACTGGCTGCCGTGACTGCAACCGTGCAGAAGCTGGCGAACGCTGTGGTCAAGGCGTTTGACGCAGACGGAGTCACCGTTCAGCAATTTAACGAGGCCGCAGGCGGACAAGAGGTGTTTCACCTGCATGTCCACATCCTACCGCGTCAGGAAGGTGTTGCCATGCGGCCTCCGGGCAAGATGGGTGACTTCGACCTGATTGCCCAGCATGCGGACAAGATCAAAGCAGCGCTGGTCTGATCACCCCTTGCCGTCGTGCGGCCCAAGGCACGCGCTGTGGTCGCCGAACGTGTGGAGCACGGCGCAAACATGGTCGTGCCCACCGTCACAAGCCGAGGCGATACGGGTCAGTTCCGCCTCAAGCCTGACCAATTGGGCGATACGCTCGCGTACATCCGCCAATTGACGTTCGGCGATTTCATGTGCCCGGTTCAAATCATCGCCATGCGCGCCTTCCAAGGATAACAGTGCCTCAATATCGCTCAAAGGCAGGCCAAGGTCTCGCCCGTGGCGAATGAACTGCAACCGATTTAGTACGGCAGTGTCATACCGGCGCTGATTTCCAGCCGTTCTTTCCGGCTTTGGCAGCAACCCTTTGTCTTCGTAGAACCGGATTGTGGGCACTTTGACGCCGGTTCGCCGGGAAAGCTCTCCGATCGAGTACATTTTTCGGCTTTCCTCTCTTGAACCTCTAGTGACTAGAGGAATTACATGTGCCGTGCAGCCAAAACAAGGAACACCGGCACCATGGCACATCATCACGGCCACGAGGGACATAACCATCACCATATCGACCCGGACGCAGGCGATATGCGCGTCGCAGGGGCGATAGGGGTGAACATGCTGCTGACCCTGGCGCAAGTCATCGGCGGCATCCTTTCCGGGTCTCTGGCACTGATTGCAGACGCATTGCACAATTTTTCGGACGCTATCGCGCTGATCATCGCTTTTTTCGCGCGTAAGATTGCCCGTCGACCCGCCGATCCGCGTATGAGCTTTGGGTATGGTCGCGCCGAGGTGGTCGCGGCGCTGGTCAATTACACCACACTGATCGTGTTGTCGGTGTATCTGCTGTACGAAGGTGTCATGCGGTTTTTCCAGCCCGAGCCTGTCAACGGGTGGATGGTTGTTTGGATCGCAGCGCTAGCTCTAATCGTCGACCTTATCACCGCTGCGCTGACCTATTCGATGTCAAAGGGCAGCATGAACATCCGTGCGGCCTTTATCCACAATGTCGCTGACGCCCTTGGATCGGTTGCCGTCATCGTCGCAGGTGCGGCCGTCATACTGTTTGGCTGGACCTGGGTCGACCCTGCGGTGACGATCCTGATCTCGGTCTACATCCTGTGGCACGTGAAATCTGAGATCGGAGAAACGATCCGGGTGCTGATGCTGGGCGCGCCGCCCAATCTGTCGCCCGAGGATGTGGCCACCGCGATCGAAGCCGCTGAAGGAGTGGCCGGTGTCCACCATATCCACCTTTGGAGCATGCAGGAGCAGGAACCAGCCCTGACCGCGCATCTTGAGATCGACGCCCAAAGCTGGACAGACGCGGAAACCATAAGATTGTTGGTGAAAGAAACCCTGAGGTCGCGGTTCGCAATCGGGCATGTCACATTGGAGTTGGAGCGCGCGGGCAAAACGCATGCAGCATTGCCTCGGTTTGGACATGACAATTTGCAAGGGTCCTAAAAAGGAATTGCCGTTCCGATTTTGGGGTCGGAACGGCAGACTCGTAAACAAACACTTTTTCCGACACCCAGGTCTTCCGGGATCACCGGTTTAACACACCACTCACTCTAGAACGGTAAAGTTAGACTACCCGTTAACGCGCAATTTGTATCGTTCTGAGTGAGCTTTCCGCCAAATAAACTCAAAATTAACGGGCTAAATGGCAGATTGCATACGGGTTCGGAAACAAAGGGAATTCTGAGGGGGAATTGTCAATTCGCCTTGCCGCATTTAGCGATTCGAATTCAGGCTATGCGATGGCCGTTTCGAAACTATCCGCAAAGGTTTTTTGCAAGGCAGCGTCCACGTCGGCCATCGTTACAGGCAAGCCTAGATCGACCAGAGACGTCACACCATGCTCGCTGATTCCACAGGGGACGATGCCGGAAAAATGCTCAAGATCAGGTTCAACATTGATTGAGATACCGTGAAAGCTGACCCATTTGCGCAGGCGCAATCCAATGGCTGCGATCTTGTCTTCGGCTGGCTGGCCGGTCACCGTAAGCGGCTTGTCATCACGTTGCACCCACACGCCGACACGGCCGTCGCGAATTTCGCCTTTAACGTTGAACTCGGCCAAGGCTGCGATCACCCAAGTCTCAAGCTTTTTGACAAAGCCCCGCACATCCTTGCCGCGTTTGTTCAGGTCCAGCATGACATAAGCCACGCGCTGACCGGGGCCGTGATAAGTATACTCTCCACCACGCTTGGCTTCGTAGACGGGAAAGCGATCTGGATCCGTCAGATCCTCGGACCGGGCCGAGGTGCCTGCCGTATAGAGCGGCGGGTGTTCCAGCAGCCAGACACACTCGTCCGCCTCGCCCGCAGCGATGGCCGCGACGCGCGCCTCCATAAAAGCGACGGCTTCAGTGTAATCGGTTAACCCGTCGGTGATCTTCCATTCCATGGCGGTTCCATATCGCGCAGGTGCGGCAAGGGGAAGGGGTCAGGCGGCCTCGGCCAGGCACCTTTGCAGAATCTGGGCATAGGTGTCCGTGCCCTGCGCTCCGGTCACCAGATATTTGCCGCCGAACACCATTGACGGGACACCGGAAATACCCCGGCTGGTCCAGAACTCTTGCTTCTTACGTACTGCGGCGACATGCGCACCGGATTCCAGCGTAGATCGCGCCGCATCAACGGGCAGACCGGCCTCTGCAACTGCTTCAAGCAACACATCAATCTTCGACACATCCTTCTGGTCGGTGAAATACGCCTTGAACAGAGCAAGTTTCAGCGGATGCTGGCGGCCCTGAGCTTCGGCCCAGTCCAACAGTTGGTGGGCCGCAAAGGTGTTCACCATTCGGCTGTCTTCATTGAAATTGAACGCAAACCCCAGCTCGGCCCCCAACTGCGTCAGCCGATCCCGATTCAGTTGACTCTGTTCAGCGGTCGAGCCGTATTTCTCCATGATATGCTCGCGTAGGTTCTGACCATCGGGCGGCATATTGGGGTTCAGTTCAAACGGATGCCATCTAAGGCGCGCCAGAACATTTTCCTGCTTCAGAGCCAGATCAAGCTGTTGAAATCCGACGATACACCAGGGGCAGACGACGTCTGAAATGATGTCGATCTGAAGGATGGGGCGGGAATCTGCGGCAGTCATGTTCAGACTCCTGAGCGGAAGATGAAGGATACGTTGAAGATACAGATATGAATGCAGGCGGGGAATTCAAACTGGCGTGTTTTTGTCTCTTCACATCCTGATCATCTGCGTCTATACGCCCCACTACCAAGTCACTGGCAGTGCGGTCGTGGCGGAATTGGTAGACGCGCAGCGTTGAGGTCGCTGTGGGGTAACACCCGTGGAAGTTCGAGTCTTCTCGACCGCACCAAATAATTCATCTCGTTGTGTAATTTCAATTTATCATGTTGGCGTGAACGATCTTGGTCCACCTAAAGGCTTGTGATTTGGTCATCGGCGCAACGTAGTCGCTTTCGCTGCTTCTGCACGCGTGCGCTGATGCCTCCGATCGTCGAGTAGAGTGCCCGACAACCGATCAAGTGCATAAATGGCTTCCACCAATTACTGTTTATCGAGGATGAATCTCCACTGCTGGTTAAAAGGCTGTATGAGTGCGTCAATGAAATTAGCTGCCGTACCTGTGAAGGCTGATTAGCCGCGAATATAGAGATAAACGTGCAATACGGGCTTAAGAACTGTGACGACCTTACAATCAGAGTTGGGCGTCAAAACTTGAGTAAATTAGTTCAAATAGAGTGCGCCCAATCGATGAAGAAGCTGAATATGTTGACAGTCCGGCGGTCATTGGCTTTTTTGTTTCCGGTTTACATCAGTTAGAACAACTAAAACGAACAAAACACGAGAATTTCTCGGTGCTTGGACAGCTCATCCCTTATGATGTTCGTTGAAATATCGCGGCCTGCAAGTAGTAGGCCTATTTGCCGAAAGTTGTGAATCTACTGCATCTTCGGAAATGTACCTGGTAACGAGTTTGCTGTTCCGATCTCATGACCGGAACAGCATTTTCTTTTTTTGGAGTTGCATTGGCAATATGCAGGCTCCCTCATTTTACCGCAGGCGGTTTCAAGCTTGTCATGAGGTCATGTAGTTTTGGCGTTAACTTAACTGCGAATAATCCGCTCTGAAACCATGGGATTCCTTCGAAAAAGCATGGTGACCTGCTTAGTGGGATTCGGCTAAAGTTGCTTGGATTGCACGGCGCAGGTTAGTGAGGTGTGCTCGGCTCCGGCGGAACCTACCTCGTGCCCGCTTATCGCGGGAAACATAACAAAGAACTCTGTGCCTTCACCAAGTTTGCTTCTGTAGTCTATTGTACCGCCAAAATGCTCAACAATTTCCTTTGAAATGTGCATCCCGAGTCCGGTACCGCCTGCGTGACGTTCATCGGAGGAGTCTATCTGGGAAAAGCGATCGAAAACTTTGTCATGGAACCCCTCAGGTATCCCGATGCCATGGTCTTTGACGAAGAGGCGAATATTCCCGCCGACTTTCTCGCATCCGACGGTTATTTCGCCTCCATCAAGGGAGAATTTAGCTGCGTTGGAGATAATGTTGGCCAACACCTGAAGAAGGCGGGAGGCATCACCTTTAACGTACAGATCATTGTTTCCCCTTAAGTCTTCTACAATTTCTACGTTGTGAGCACTGGTGTATCCCATGTTACATGCAATCGCTTCCTGAATCAGCGCATGTACATCAACAGTTCCTTCACGGTAGTTCATCTCGCCCGCTTCCATTTTTTGAATGTCCAGCACATCATTGATTAGGGATGCGAGCCGTTCGCAGTTTTTACCTGCTAAATGAATGAGGCTTTGCATTGATTCTGGAGCTTCACCCAATGCGCCTGTGTTGATTAGGTCAAGTGATCCCTTGATCGAAGTGAGAGGCGTACGCAGTTCATGGCTAACTGTCGATATGAACTGAGTTTTCGCAATGTAGGCCGCTTTTGTTCTTTCGTGCTCTGCTTTGAGCTTTTCGAGTTGTTCCAAATTCCTGCGGTAGAGCTTCAGAAACACCATCGAACAGTCAATCAGAAAGTACATTACAAAGATAACGGTGAAGAAGTGCAGCCAGAGTTCAGATGAAAGCTCGGGGCGTTCGGTCCAGATATCTTTTACGACAATCAACATGAACGATACGCCGTACATGGTCAGACGGACAATCATTGCCCACAGAAACTGATGGTTGTTCATTGCAGCAAACAACGCCGCAGCAAACAAGAAGAACATTGGAGTAAAGTGACCGCCTGCGGGTTGTGCGAAAGCAACTGAAACAGCATACAGGCAGATTGCAGTTGAGCTGAGGATCGTGTTCAACAGAATCCAAGCAACCATCATACTAATTGCTTTGTGCTGATCTGGCTTTAAGCGCGGTACGCGTTTGGCCAGCAATAAATCTTGCGCTTCGCATATGAGGATTGTCCCATAGAACAGCATGGCGTTAACGGGATCGAAGAAGAACGCAGTCAAAATGGTCGTAGCCAGATAAATAGCCTGCCGCTGCCACAGAAGCGCAAAGCTCATGGCAGTATAATCTATTATGTTTTGCAGAAGCCGGTTTTCCGTTTCACCAGAATCCCGGTCCGGCAGATTGGCGTCGATGGCTGTCATCTAGATGTCTTCGTTTTTCGCGCTTGGACAGTACCATTAGCGGCATAATGAGGACTTAGTTGGTCTGAATTGGGTTCACAGTTTGGCGCTAATCCTTTGAAGGCCACCGTGATTGTTGGCGTTTCACGCAAGATTCTGATGTGAGAGGTTGAAAAATTTTTGTTGCGCAAATGCAGTGTGGGGCGCCCAGAATTGACGATCTCGTTGCTAAGTGCAATTTTTTTTATCTTAATGTGCCATAAAGAAGGAGAAAATCTAAAAGGGTTGGGGTTTGACTGCAGTTGAATTTACGAAGTTGGGGCAGGGCGCTGTCGCTCCTGTTTCGGCTAGGCTTGCAAAAAAGCCGGTGACACTGCTTCAGTTTGCAAGGTCCGCTGGTCGAAACATGTTTGAAGTCATCCCGGCCGAAA
Organism: Ruegeria sp. BB5; assembly: GCF_056539405.1. NCBI lineage: Bacteria > Pseudomonadati > Pseudomonadota > Alphaproteobacteria > Rhodobacterales > Roseobacteraceae > Ruegeria > Ruegeria sp. BB5. The sequence continues at coordinate 578,806 of NZ_JBQFUX010000001.1, forward strand.
CTCTGCGTGAAACTTATGTTCGTGGGCCTTTAAACATACACTATATCTGCGATCCTGAAATAATAACCGAGTTACTTGTCGGGCAGGGCCGTTCGTTTCCCAAAGCCAAGTTCACTAAAGACATTATTGGATCGGCTGTAGGCAACGGGTTGATACTCTCTGAAGGGGAAAAATGGCGTCAGCAGCGCCGTAGGTATTCTCCACTATTCGCCGCCAGGAACCTCCCGGTTCTGGCTCGGCATTTTGCAGAGACTGGTGTCGAGATTGCAGATTCATTGGCGGAACACGAAGGCCCCGTGGATGTTGCACAAATTGCGCCTGCATCAACGTTGACAAATATTTCCAGGGTGATTTTTTCGGGTAACAAGAAAGTCAGTTCAGAGCAAATACGCGTGGGGCTGATCAAGTATTTTGAGTACATTTCTGATTTGTCTCTTTTCGATTTAATGGGTTTGCCAAAGTGGGTGCCGCGCAAGAATTGGCTACGCAGCCTGGCCCCGGTGACTAATATGCGGAACCTTGCCAGACAGGTTATTGATCAGCGTCGCTCCGAATGCCGCAGCGAGCCACAGGATTTCCTCGATTTCATGATTGAGGCGTTGAAAACAGATTTCGAGGATGAAGCGACAACCGTTGACAACCTTTTAACCTTTGTCGTCGCTGGTCATGAAACTTCCGCCAACGCTCTGGCCTGGGGGTATTATCTGCTGGCGTTGCACCAAGATATGCAAGCTAAGGTTAGACAAGAAATTCGGTCGGTTCGCCCCAAAGGTCCAATGGAGTTTTCTGACCTGGAGGCAATGCCACTCCTGCGCGCCCATGTAAAAGAGACGCTGCGGCTTTACCCTTCAGCCGCGTTCTTTGCTAGAGACGCAACTGCCGACCTTGAAATCAAAGGGGTAAAGATTGCAAATGGTGACGCGCTGTTCTTCCCAGTTTACTCTTTGCACAGAAACGAAAAACTATGGGATGCTCCTGACCACTATCGACCGGAACGGTTCTTGGGATCTACACTACCTCGAGGTCAGTACATTCCATTTGGAGATGGTCCCAGAATCTGCATTGGTGCTCAGTACGCTGAAACTGAAATCATGGTACTTATGGCTTCGGTGCTCCGTCGAATAAATTTTTCGATTACAGAGTCTGAATTACCGGAACCAGTTTTGACATTCACCATGCGTACCAGTGGCCCACTCATCCTCAATGCCGAACGGGTTCGCGAATAAAGTTGATATCTAAACTCCAGTGCCTGACCTTTGATCGACGTCAGGCCCGGCGATAGAATTAGCTTACTGCCGGCGAGTGAGGTAAGTGTTATCGCCGTACAGCTCACGCAAGACTACATCAAACAATCTATCGTTGACCATTTCTTTGCGATGCGGTGTGGGCTCTGAAAATGTGGAAGAGGTTGTAACCAGACCCTTTCTGAGATTGGCCTCACGATGATTCACTTTTTTGATAGCCATGTCCAAAGAGGCGAATGCTCCAACCTTCGTAAAAGAACGAAGCGATACCGGTGTACCTTTCACCACTTTAAGATGGACAGATGCGCAGCGGTTGCTGAGAACAGTCCTTAGTTCTTGGTTTAGGAAAGCTTCGGTCGGAATATTCTGGGTGCGTTCCCGCCCATGTGTAACAACGAGAAATGCGCCACTCCCGCGATAGGAATAGATTCCTCCAGCAGCCTGTGTTGTTCTTTCAATGCAGAATCCAATGTCGGAAACAGATCGCCGAAAATCACCAAAATTCTTCAGATCAAAGTGATACTCGGCGTCACGAAATTTGATTGCGGTGACCCAGGTGTCAAATCGACGCCTCCGTGAAAGCTGCTCGACATAGTTATCGAATTCGACATACCCCAAGCATTGTTCCTGCTCGTCGATAGACAAAGGATCCTTGAAATTGAATTTCTGGTTGAAATCCAATTCACTGCGAAGATTTTCTATCGACGCCGATGAGGATTGGGTTTTCCTTCTTTCCATCATCAGAAGATGAGCAGCGTTCATACGGCTGCGCAATTCAAAGAAGTCGAAGGGTTTAGTTACATAATCAAACGCGCCTTCTAAAAATGCCTTCTCGATGTTGTGCCTGTCATCCAGTGCAGTCAGCATTATGACAGGTGTTTCCAGATTTTCCGGCAGGTTTCGGATTTGTGAAAGCAACTCTATCCCTGAGGTTCCAGGCATCTGAATGTCAACAAGCAGACAGTCGAACGGGGAATCTGCTGCTTCTATCATCCCAAGCGCTTCATCAGCTGAACTGGCAGCAGCCACATTGCAGTTTTCGAGTTCAGGAAGTGCTGACTGGAGCAATTTCAAAATGTCAGGATCATCATCAACCGCCAGTACAGTAAGTGCGGTCTTTCTTTGCGCTCGATGCTCTAAATTTCTTTGGAACCGATCACTGCCAAATGTGGAATGTCTCATAACTGGTGAACCGTCGATATCCTCATAACGGGATAAACTTATGAGGAGAGTGGGCCGAAACAGCGGCAAAAATGGAGAAAGTCTTCGTAGAAAGGGGCTTTTTCTTGACCTTTATTTGGCGCCAACGGCCTCAATAACGAATTGCCAGTTATTGTTGTGAACTAGCGTCGCTTTCTCTTAACGTTATTTTTTCGGCAATCTGTTGGCGCTAAAGGGCAGTCTACGATCGCAAAACTACGGAATTGAACAACGGTTGGAAGTCTAAGCATCGACTCTGGAAACCCCACGAAAAAGCAATACAGCCGAGTTTTCCCAATAGTCTTAAAATCAACCTTAGTTGCAATGAAATATGAGTCGGGCGTCCAAGAGTAAATAAGACAATCTAGTGGGTGAGGTGTTCCATTTACTTGTGGATGTTGAATAAAACCGACTGACTGATGGTGCCATCGATGGAAAACTTTGCGCCGACAGGCGAGGCATTGATGCCCAGTCGCCGTGACCACCGTGCCCAGACTGAGGGGACGATGCCCAGGATGCTGGTCGCACCACCTTCCATCGCGACAGTAGTCATCTGGTGAAACAACTCCTGTTGAACCGGAAGCCTGCGTGACGATGCAACATCCTTTGCCACGAAGAAACGGGATGCTTCCCAAACAGAGCGCTTTACCGGGGCGTCAATAAATAGAACGTCAGTTGGTATTCCTTTAAGGATACCTCTTTGCGCGTCGCGCAGCATATAACTGTATACCCCGCACTCTGCAGTCGTGGGCAGAAGTCGCACACCTCCTAAGACCTCACCGAATTCATGCAACACAACCCATCGACAGGCTGGCGTGTCGTATTGGTCAAATTCCATCCCGTCAGCTTCGCCAACTTGCCACTTTAACTGGTCAATGAAAATTGATTTTCTGGTTTCAAGGTATTTTGTCAGAAGGGTGCCATGCTCGGAAATATTGCGAAAATTAAGTGTAGTCGCGCGAATATGGCCAATGTTGCCACGTGGCATTGGCGGACTGCTATTGGCAGCATATATTTCTAGTCGCGCCAAAGTATTTGGTGCGCCTGAAGTGCCGTTAGCAGGTGTCAGTTCCGGAAGCTCCTCCGGGACCGGGTATGTCTGCTTATACCTGAGTGGTTGGTCCATATTTTACTCATATTTCTGACACACTTATGGCAAGATTCAACTCAGCAAGTCCACAACCCTATGCGGTAGTTGCCCGAATAGATGGATAGGTGTGTCTAAATCTCCTCCCTTCCTTTGGTTACCTTCGCTAATTGACCAAAAACTTTAGAAAGTTCTTGGCTTCTATTTTCTCCCGCAGGTTCCACTTTTTTCCCCATGTCTGGCAACATTTTGAAAAAATACAGCTTCTCTTATGTATTCCTTTCAAATTCTCAATGGATCAGGCGCGGTTTCGCTATCCAATAGTATTTCGAGGCAGTCGTGACGGCTGAGAGGAGCAAAGTTAAAATGGCATCAAGAATTGGAGGGATTTGCTTTTCAGTATGCGCTCTCGCACGGGAAGAATTGCGCAAGTTAAAAAAAATGCACAGACATAATGCACAGACATAAGGAAGCCCACCTTGTGTCACCGTTTTGCCGTCTTCGTAAGAGAGGATGAGAAAACCCTGAGTGTATCATGCGCGAGCCAACCGTTGCCTGAAGTCTGCAATGCCCAACGTTTGGTGAGGTGTAAAAGGTTGGTGAAAAGTTATGCGTATTCTTGCTGTAGACGACGATCCTAGCATCCTGGAGTTGCTAGATAGAGTTCTAGACGCGTTCGGTTATAAGGACGTCGTCACCGCCAGAAGTGGGCGAGAGGCCATTGAAATACTGTCACGACCTAACGAAGCGTTCGACTGCTTGCTACTGGATGTGCAGATGCCGCAAATGAACGGCATAACTCTTTGCGAAGAAGTGCGAAAATTACCAGAGTACACTTACACGCCTATTATCATGGTGACCGCCATGGTGCAAAAAGAGTACATCGACGAAGCATTCGGAGTTGGGGCGACGGACTACGTTACAAAGCCTTTTGAGTTCTCTGATCTGAAGCAGAGGTTGTCTGACGCCTATAGAATGGCAGCGGAACGCAGAGCCGCAATCGAAGTGCTGGAAGCTGAAGCGGATTTTGAGTTGTGTTTTGGCAATAGTCCGGACGTTCGCTTAAGTGATCCGCAATGTTTCGGAGATTTGCCCGGTTTCATTGGGTTAGCTGAATTTGAGAACTACGTAATTCAGCTTTCAACGATGCACTCCATGGCTGCAAAGCTTGTGGCGGTGAAATGTATAGGCGCCGAACAAATCTATGAGACGAGCACGGTCAGTGAATTCCGTAGTGCCATGACTTTAGCTGGTACAGCGGTTCTGTCAGCTAGTCAGGAAGGGCGTAAAGTGGCGACCTATTGGGGAAATGGCGTGTTCTTGGTGATCTACGACAATCAAGTTAATTTGAGCGTGGACCAGTTGGGAGCTCCGCTTCCGGAGGCATTGAAAGAAATTTCCGGTGACACCACTTCAGGTCGGCCAATTGGCTTCCAAGTTAGCGAAGAAGTTATGCTTAAAGCCAAAACCAAGATGGAGGCGTTGTTCTTGATAGACAAGGCCGTCGAAATGGCTGAAATGTCGGAAGGTCGAGCGGCGAATATTGGTTGAAAAACTGCATGTATGGATGGTGACTGAGACTAGGCTGTTGGTGTAAAAAATACATTAGAACGCCCTGAGTTTTTCATTTTGCTGGTTTAAATCGATCCGCGCGCTCGTTCATCAGACGTTCAACCTTTGTGCTTTTGGCCTACTTTGTCCGTTCTCAGTGCCTACCCGGCGGCAACAACTCGGAGAAAGAACCCGTAAGCTTCTTCTCGAAATTTGATCTGATGCGAGATCTGGCGTATTCGCCTCTCTCTAATTTCCTGAAGGTTTCTTTCGCGACCACGGTCAAAGCGTGATCGGTCTAAGCAGCTTCCCGGCGTATCCGTTCTTGTTCTTTGATGGGGTCTTTGCCTTTACGGGCTACGGGTCGCCATTTCTCTACTTCTTGGCGTGAATCTTTAGAGCTATGGCTGACAGAGCACCCAAACCCATCCCTCTGCGAAGCCTGTGGACATGAACCCGAAGCACTACTTGCCAGCATCACCGTCGTTTTTGGCAGCCAGAGGTTCTCGCCATCCAAGCACTAGCCGGTTTGAGTGTTCTTCACTTGCAATGATGATAGCTTGTTGAGTGCTGGAATTTGGTCCACCCTATGGTCCACCTTTTAGTGTGAGACACAGTGAACCACTCTGAGGCGAAATGAAACCATATTTTTATATTTTTCAGTAAGTTAGACGACTTTTTGAAGCGGCCAGAAACGGTCAGAAGTACTCGTGTTCAAGTCTTCAATGCATCTCGACCGCACCATTCTCTTCTTAATTCATGGCGATCGGCCCTTTGGATCGGGGTAGAGTTGCACCAGTTTGTGCCGGATTGCTGATTACTCCAATTCCTGTCTCGCCCGCGCCTTCTGGGTTGTGTATGACGAAGGTCAACGCAAGTCGGGAAGTATTAATGTCTCAGGCCATTACCGTATTCACCACGATGAAGAACGAAGGCCCCTATATGCTGGAATGGGTCGCGTTTCATAAAACATTGGGGGTCGATCACTTTGTGATCTTCACCAACGATTGCGACGATGGCACCGACGATATTGCCCGCCGACTGCAGGAGTTGGGGTTGGCCACCCATGTCTCGAACGAGGTGAAAGAGGGGGGCAATCCACAGCATCAGATGCTGCGTCGGGCGCGGCGTCAGCCTAAGGTCAAGGAAGCGGACTGGCTGTTATGCCTGGATGTGGATGAGTTTTGGAACATTCGCCACGGCGACAACAGCTTTGACGCGTTGATCACCGAGGTCGAAAACCGTGCAGGTCAGCAGGTGGATGCGATTTCATTCGCGTGGAAACTGTTTGGCAGTTCCGGCAATATCAGCTTTGAAGACAGGCCCGTTACCGAAACCTTCGCGATGGGAGATCAGGAGTTTCCATACCATTCGAGCCGGGCGTTTGGACTTAAAACCCTGTTTCGCAACAATGGCAAATTCACCCGGTTTGGCCCGCATCGCCCAAAGGGTATGGAAGAAGGCAAGGAAAGTGAGATTGCCTGGTCTGACGCCGGGGGCAAGCTGTTTCCGGCCGAAAAGGTGGGCTGGCGCGCTTGGCGTGGGTTCGATCATTCACTTGGCCGCCTGCATCATTACTCGGTTCGATCGCTGGACGGATTTCTGATCAAGCGAGACCGGGGGAGGACCAACCATATCAAAGTGGATCAGGGGCAATCCTACTGGCAGGACATGAATGCCAACAAAGAAGCTGACCAATCCATTCAGCCCATAGCACGACGCGCGGCGCCATTGTTGGCAGAGCTGAAGGCGGACGAAACGTTGGGCGCGCTGCACGCAAAGGCCTGTGACTGGCACCGTGCCAAGGTCGCCGAGATAAAAATGCGGCCTGACTGGGTGGATTTTCGGGTTTGGCTGGCGGATAATCTTATCTGAAGATCATGGCAGACGACCTTTCGAAAGAGCAGTTGAAACCCGATCACCCCGACCGCAAGACGGGGTATGAACGTATTCTGACCGACCCTGCACCGCCGTGGTTTGTCGAACTCTATCCTGGTGGAGATGGGGCCGGTTTCCTGCAAAAGCTGGAACGCCATTCGGTGCTGTTTCATCAACGCTCTGCCTCGCAACTGGTTGTCAGTTTTGACAATATCGCCAATGCGAACGACCTGTCCTTTGCGCGTGAACCCTGGGGTTGGAAGTTCTTTCGTGATGAGGGCTGGTCGCATATGGGGATATTCGCGCGCACCAAGGCCTGGTATCGAGATCCAGAGATCATCACGTATTTCCAGAATCGCGCAGCCGAAGGGTTTTTCGATCAGTTCGACCAGGTCGTCTTTGCCGGGGCCTCGATGGGCGGCTTCGGGGCGCTGACCTTTTCTGAATTGGTCCCGGGCGCAAATGTGATCGCATTTAACCCTCAGACGTCACTGGATGAACGATTGGTCCCGTGGGAAACGCGGTATCGTTTCGGGCGGGTGCAGGATTGGGATCTGCCATATGGTGACGCCGCGCAGACGGTGAAGCAGGCGGGTAAGGCCTATGTCTTCTATGACCCGTTTTTCGACCTTGACCGGCAGCAGGTCACTCGGCTGAAGGGGGAAAATGTCATGCTGCTTAAGACATGGTTTTCGAACCATTTTGCAGCCCCTATGTTGCGCAAGCTGGGTATCCTCAAGCCCGTCATGCAGAAGGCTATGGACGGATCGCTTGAGGCAGGTGATTTCTATCAGATGATGCGCGCACGGCGCCGGTTGCCGATGGTGATGCGCGCGATTGAGGCGCAGGCAGGCGAACGTCACCCAAAGTTGGTGGGTCAGGCGCGCCATAAGTTCCGCATACTGCGTCGCGCCGCATTGGTTGAGGCAGAGAAGTCCCAATGACGCCTGCGAAAGGAGTGTTCATCGGCCAGCGCAAAGACCGCATGGGCGCGCGCCTGCTGATGATGCTGACCTGCATTCGTCTGGCCGAGGATTTTGACACCACTTACAAGGTCAATTGGTTTCCGAAAGGATCGGATGCACCCGAGCTGGATCATCCGCAGGAACTGTTTGCCCAGGATTGGATGGATGCGCAATTCCTCAGTGCAAAGGCGTTTGAAAAACTCAGCGACAAGGCTTTGCCAATCTGGACCTTTCAGGGGGACAAAACCCCAGACCGCCTGATCGCGCATCTCAATTCGGGCCGGTCGGTTGTGGTTGAGGAAGGGTTCGAAGTGCTGGCCTTTCCCTGGGAGGATATCGAAGCGATCCGCCCTCGGTATCGGGATTTCATCCATCAGATCGGCTTTACGGACGAAATCCGCGCCATCATGGACCGGGCGGATGAAAAGCTGTCGGGGCAGGGGGTGACGGCCTATCACATCCGACGGGGCGACATTCTGAACGGTTCGCCGTGGAAACACACAACCTGGCCCGCCAAGATCGAACCCGAGGAACTGTACGAGGCGCATCTGGAGAAAACCGCCGGGCAAACAGCCATCATGTTTTCCGATCAGCCTGAGTTGATTTCGCGATTCAAAAGCAAGTTTCCGCATTTGATGCGAATTTCTGATATCGCTGACCTGTCTGCAATGACGCGGTCGCAGCGTGACTTTTTGGAACTCTACACTATGTCGCGGGCAGAGCAGGTGATAGCGCCGTTTATATCGGCGTTTTCGATGGCCGCCGCGCGAATATCAGGACAACAGCGTAAGGTTTTTCGCGAGGTGTTAACCGAGGAAGAGGTAAAAACGGCCAACGAGAAGATGATAGACCGGCTTCGCAATGGACCTGAGGGGTTTTTGAACCCGTCCGAAGCGGCGCACATTTATGCAAAGGCTTCATTTGTTCTTCATGGGTTGGATTCGGGGGATCGTGCTGAAGAAGCAAAAAACTTGGTGGAGCCCTTGCTAGAGGCCGGTGCAGACAACGCTTTTCTGCCATTACTACAAGCTCTGAACTGCTTTTACTTGAAGCAAAGATCAGAGGCGCTTGAATTAACTGAGCAGGCACTGGAAAATCCCGGTATTTGGGCCGAGGATCACGCCGTCGCAACAGCATTATACGCCGGGATTCTTGGGGGGCAAAAAAAACGTTGGACCGCCGCGCTAACTTATAGTCGTGCATTTTGGGCTAAACCCATGAGGCCTGACGTTATAGTTTTTGGTTCGAGGTTGATCTACCGAGATCAAATTGCCTGTCGCGCTCTTCCCCCGCTGGATTGGAGAGTTTTAAAAGCCATCCGGCGTCCTTGGTTCAACTACAATTCGCATATCGCACAACGAAAGGTGTTGGGGCGATTGCCCTGTAACCTGGATTTGATTCTGCTGGATTGGTCGATGCTGGCGATTGATCAACGTGCGCGTCGGCTTGTGTCTAACCAGGAGCGTCTTACCATGTTATGTGACGGGTTGACGAGATCCCCGCATCTCCCTCCGGAATCCCGACTTTCAGTGGAAGAGCCAGGCTATCAAAGCCTTCGATCAATTCTGGAAGTTCGTGTAGGTGAACTGCCTTTGCACAAGGCTATTGATCAGGCGCGACAGACCATATTCTCTTTCCCTGACAGTGCTTTCTATTTTAAGCGTCTTGCAGAGCTTTATGAGTTGGACGGCGATTTCACGCAAAGTCGTTTGGCGATGGCTGATGCCCTGGCATGTGATCCGGATAACCCGTTTTTGATTTTTGCTATGGGGAAATATCTGGAAAGGAACGGTGCGGTTGAGCAGGGGCAAAACCAGATAATCCAGGCGGCGGATCAAGATGACAATACTGCCACGATTCAAGGAGAAGCCGGAAGGATACTCCTGCAACAGGGTAAAAAGAAAAAGGCCCGCAGATACCTTAAGCGAGCACACGAGCTTTGCCCGACCCTCAAACGCTTTTCCAATCAACTCAAACGAGCAGGTGAATGAATGCGCTGGATTTTCCCTTTATGGCGAATGGAAAAGCACCTAGTTTACCTTCAAAATCCGACCGAATAATTTAGAAGGTTCGGGTCATCAAGGAACTTACAGGGCAGTTATTCATGAGCGATCAGGACCCCCGTTATGTCAGCGTAACCCCCATGAAGAATGAGGGCCCCTTTGTGCTGGAATGGGTGGCCCATAACCGGGCTATTGGCATCGACCAAATAGTGGTGATGACCAATGACTGCACCGATGGCACCGATGAGTTGCTGACGCGGTTGGATGACAGGGGCATTCTGACCCATGTCGACAATAATTCGCGCCGTCAGACCAGCCCCCAAAAGCGCGCCTACAGAAAATTCCTTAAGATGGAGGTCGCGCGCCCACAGGATTGGGTGATCGTGATTGACGCCGATGAACACATCAACATCAAAACAGGGGATAACACCCTGCGGGCGTTAACGGATGCTGTTCCGGACGCCAAGATGATCTCGATGACATGGCGGTTGTTTGGGAATGCGGGCGTCGTCCGTTACGAAGATCGTTTTTTGTCGGATCAGTTTCGGCGGGCAGCAGAAGAAATAAAATACCGCCCGCCGCAGGCATGGGGTTTCAAAACCATGTTCCAGCGCGAGCTATGGGACAGATTGGGCGTACACCGGCCGCACAGCCCGACGGTCGAGACCATGGATGACTGCCACTGGTACAATGGATCGGGACAATTGATGCCGGACCGGTATTATAGCGCTAGCTGGCGCTCGGCGCGGGATTCTATTGGGTATGACCTGGTGCAGGTCAATCACTATGCGCTGAAGTCCTGTGAAAGCTACCTGGTCAAGAAAATGCGCGGGCGGGCCCACCATCTGGGGGAAAGCCTTGGCATGGACTATTGGAACATGATGAACCAAAATGCCGAGGAAGATGGCTCGATCGATGTCATCCTGGATCGCAAGCGCGAACATTTTTACGAGTTGCTGTCAGATCCTGAAACGGCCCGGCTACATCATTTGTCCTGCGATCTGCACAGGCAGAAGATTTCCGACCTCCGCGCACTGCCCGAGATGCAGGACCTTATGCAGCAGATGACGGCCGACTTTGCCGCCAGTCACAGGGAATGAGCGAAATTCTCTTTGAAACAGGAGGCCTGTGATGCTCTGGCTGCATATAGGTATGCCCAAGACCGGCACGACTGCGTTGCAGGCATATGTGCGTCAGAACAAGGCCCCACTGGCTGATGTCGGCTTGCATTATCTTGAGGCGGGCCGTCGTCGGTTGGAAGGGAGCGGACGTCTGGCGATCAGCCACAACATCATCGCCTTTCGCATCAATCAGACCAATGAGTCGATGGACCCGTTCCGCGCGTTGATGGCAACCGAGTATGAGGCGCACAGCGATCAGACCTGCCTAGTGTCTTCAGAGATGTTCTATTCCTGTGATTTGAACAAGTTGGCACAGGTTTTCGCGGAAATCCCCTCTCGCGACTTAAGGATCACCTACTATTGCCGCCGCTACTCGGATTTCTTTGAAGCCGACTACAAGCAGCGCGCTAAGAATGGCCGTATGGGCACCAGCGCGTCGGAATATGTCCGGGACAGGCTGGCGAAAATCAAGAATGACCCTGGCATCTTCACCTTTTCGGCGAAACTGGACCAAATCCGGCAGGCTTTTCCAGGCGTTACCATTGTCCCGATGATGTATGATCGCGCGCAGATGGTCCAAGGCCATATCGTGGATGATTTCATGTCGCGCATAGGCGTGCCTTTGCCGGACGACACGGCGGCTAAACGGCCCGCTAACCAATCTCAGTCGCGTGTGGCCAGCGAAGCATTTGGCATTGTCTCACGTTCCATGGGGCGCAAGGAAAGTCGCCAGCTGCGTCGGCGCGTGGTCAGTGATCCGGTCATGATCCGGCGCTATGATGTGCTGGAGCCGGACGAGCGGGCCTGGCTGGATGAGTATTTGACCAAGCAAGACGTCACATTCCAGCAAGAGTTCTTTCCCGACCGGCCAAGGCTGTTTGAGCCGGTTGAACTAAACGAAGAAGACCAGAAATTCCGACGCGACACGCCCGAGGAATATGACGCCCTGCGCCGCGCGTCCGAGATCGTCTTTCGCATGGCGCTAGAGGATTGAACCCTATCGTTCGATGGTGATTTCCTGACGCTGGCGACCGGTTGTTTTGTCAAAGATCAAAATACGGTTGTCATCGGTCACCACCGCATACCAGTTGCTGCCGATTGTCACTGCCTGTGCTTTGGCGCCGTCTGGAAGCTCGATCTGATCGGGCAGGGTGGGGGTTCTGTCCGATAGTCGGATGACAATCAGCGCGAATGTCACTAGAACCCCGCCAATCATCACCGCGGTCAACAACATGACCATTCTCCGCAGCAGGCGAAGCTGCGGTGTTTCCTGCGGTTCTTGGGGTTCGGAAGGGACAGTCATGGGCACCCGCCAGATTGAATTTCAGATTGCGGCCGATCCGCCGCCTCGTCTTGATAAGGCGCTTTCGCGGGATGTGCCAGCCGATGAAAACCTCTCGCGCACGCGGTTGGCCCGACTGATTGATCAGGGCGCTGTTCTGATCGACGGCATCGAGGCGCGCGATCCAAAAGCCAAAGTGGCCGAGGGCGCATCCGTGGCGATTACCGTGAATGAGGCAGAGGACAGCCATATTGGTCCCGAAGATATCCCGTTGGAGATTGTCTTTGAGGACGCAGACCTGATCGTTATCAACAAACCGGCGGGCATGGTTGTGCATCCTGCGCCGGGGTCTCCGAGCGGTACATTAGTCAATGCGTTGCTGCATCACTGCGGTGACGACCTGTCTGGGGTAGGCGGGGTCAAGCGTCCCGGAATCGTGCATCGCATCGACAAGGAAACCAGCGGCCTGCTGGTGGTGGCGAAATCCGATGCGGCCCATCACGGTCTGGCCGCGCAGTTCGAGGCGCACACGGTCGAGCGCTACTATCGCGCGATTTGCTACGGCGTGCCGGACGCGAATGACCCTCGTTTGCGCGGTGTCAAAGGCGTCAGCTTCGAGCCCGGAAACATCATGCGCCTGACCACGCAACTGGCACGGCACAAGACCGACCGGCAAAGGCAGGCGGTGCTGTTTCATGGCGGGCGTCATGCGGTGACGCGGGCACGTCTGGTTGAGGTTTTTGGATCACCAGCAGGGTTGGCTTTGATCGAATGCTGGTTGGAGACCGGGCGCACGCACCAGATCCGCGTACACATGGCCCATGCCGGGCACGGTTTGGTGGGCGATCCGGTTTACGGCGGCAAGCGAAAACTGGCCGCCAAGGCGTTCAGCGCGACCACAGCCGAGGCCGTGAGAGCCTTTCCGCGGCAGGCACTCCACGCCGCTGTGTTGGGTTTTGAACACCCGGTAACTGGTGAAAACCTGCGGTTTGAGGCCGAATTGCCCGAAGATATGCAGAAACTGATTGAACAGCTTCGCGCACCGCTGACATAATGCGCAAAGTTACGTGATTAAGACTTTCTTTGGTTTCCTTTATCTATCGTTAATTCCAAACTGTTAACGGTACCTCTTGAACGGATTGGGACGACCTCCCATATCCCATGTTAACGAATTAAACATTTGTCGGAGGGACATGAATCATGGCAAATTACGCAAATCTCCCCGCGCCGACGCCAGAAGGCGGCCTGAACCGCTATATGCAGGAAATTCGCAAGTTTCCGCTGCTGGAGCCGGAAGAAGAGTACATGCTGGCGAAGCGTTGGGTCGAAGAGCAAGATACTGAAGCGGCTCATAAAATGGTCACATCGCATCTGCGATTGGCAGCTAAGATTGCCATGGGCTATCGCGGTTATGGTTTGCCGCAGGCCGAGGTGATTTCCGAGGCCAACGTGGGCCTGATGCAGGCTGTCAAAAAGTTCGACCCGGAAAAAGGTTTCCGGTTGGCGACTTATGCCATGTGGTGGATTCGCGCCTCGATCCAAGAGTACGTCCTGCGGTCGTGGTCCATGGTGAAACTGGGCACGACCAGCGCGCAGAAAAAGCTGTTCTTCAACCTGCGCAAGGCCAAGGCACGCATTGGTGCGCTGGAAGAAGGCGACCTGCGTCCCGAGAACGTCAAGCAGATCGCCAATGATCTGGGCGTGACCGAAGAAGAAGTCATCAGCATGAACCGCCGTATGTCCGGTGGCGACGCTTCGTTGAACGCGACTGTTGGGTCCGAAGGCGAAGGCACCATGCAGTGGCAGGATTGGCTTGAGGATGAGGATGCCGATCAGGCTGGCGATTACGAAGCCCGCGACGAGCTGGACGCCCGGCGCGAGCTTCTGGCGGCTGCTCTGGAAGTCCTGAATGATCGGGAAAAGGACATCCTGACTCAGCGCCGCTTGATGGATCAGCCCGTCACGCTGGAGGACCTGAGTACGCAGTACAATGTCAGCCGCGAGCGTATTCGTCAGATCGAGGTTCGTGCGTTTGAGAAGCTCCAAAAGAAAATGCGCGAATTGGCGCGTGAAAAAGGGATGCTGGGCAACGTCTGAGACGGACCCAAGCAAAGAAAGCCCGCCTTAGATGGCGGGCTTTTTCGTTTACGCGAAGATAAAATCGCTTTCCGACAGTTGACTGTTTCCAACGCCAAGCAGGTCAATGCTGTCGCCATCTCCCAACTCGATTGTGGTGCGGAAGAACCCGCTTTCGATGTGGTCTTCGATATCCTCGAAGCTGTCGATACCGTCGTAGCCGCTGAGGTCGATCTTGTCCTTGCCGATCTCGAAGTCGAGGATGGTATCTTCTCCGTCGCCTTCTTCGAAGAAAAAGGTGTCACGCCCACGGCCGCCGACCAAAAAGTCATCGTCAGCGCCGCCATCGATCAGGTCTTTGCCGCGACCGCCAAAGATTTTGTCGTTCCCATCATCGCCGCGCAGAATGTCCATGCCACGACCGCCGAAAATGGTGTCATTGCCATCACCACCTAGAACAATATCCTTACCGCGACCGGCGCCGATGACGTCATTTCCGCCACCACCATGCACAAAATCCTTGCCACGACCGGTGAAGTGGAATTCGTCCGAGTCATCTCCCAGAATGAAATCTGTATTCTTCTGGCCAAGGATGCCGGTCACGGATACCGGCAGCAGAACCCCATCCAAAACGTGGATGATCCCGTTCGAGGCGGGAACGTCGAATCCGACAAGACCTGGATCGTCGATTCCCGGGTCCGCGTCGACCAGGCTGGGTGGCATGCTGGAAAGGTTCAGTTCCACTTCACCACCCTGCAGCGTTTCGATGGCCGCACCGTCACCCAAACTGACGACCTCTTGTTTCGTGAATGACCCATCGACGACGTGATAGGTTAGAATCTCGGTCAGCAGAGGAATCGGATCGCCTCCGCCTAAAAGGGTCAGAGCTTTCACGATGTGATTGATCGCTCCGGCTTCGTCCGACCCTTCAAAGCCCAAAGCCTGAGCCAATCCGATGAATGCCGCATCTTTCGGCGCAAAAACGGTCAGATCGGCGTTGGGGTCGGCCAAAGCTCCGTCCAGACCTGCTGCAAGAACAGCCTCGCGAAGGATGTCGAAATCATGAGCGTTATGGTCGAAGGATCCCGGGTCCCCGCTTAGTTCCAGGACTTTTCCGGTAATCGAAGGTAGTTCTGTATTAGCTGGCATATCGGTTTATCTCCCACCCGGTTGCGCGCCTTTGGTCGGGAGTAATGCTGACAGGTCAGGTTTCTCTCCCCGGCGATAAAGTTGTTACGGGGAGAGTTGGAAAACGGATCACGAAATTCGGATTTATCAATTGAGAGCCCGGATAAGAATTGGTTTGGCGGCACCGAATCTCATTTAAATTTCAACAATTTGAATCACAAGGTGCAACTAGTTCAATTGTTGCTGGAAAACTCTCACCATATTCTCACCCATCACTTTCCGAACCTGAGCTTCGGTCAATCCCTGATCCAACAATGCCGAGGTCAGGGCCGCCAATTCCGATGTGTCAAATGCGGTTTCTACTGAGCCATCATAGTCTGACCCCAACGAGACATGGTCTTCACCAACGGTCTGGATGGCTGCCTTTATCATCTTGGCGATGCCGGTCGGGGTGATGTCCCCGCAGGTAACGTCCGCCCAATAGCCCATGCCGATTACACCGCCGGTGGCGGCAATCTGTTGCATCAGATCGTCGGGATAATTGCGTTTGACCGGGCAGAATCCGTGCAAGCCGCTGTGGCTGACGATCAGGGGAACATCAGTTATATCGATCACGTCACGCGCGACCTGAGGGCTGGAATGGGCCAAATCGATCACTACGGGCCGTTGCGTCAGGTCTGCCACAAGCTGACGGCCGAACTCTGTCAGGCCAGCGTTGCCCACCCCATGCAATGATCCGCCCAGTTCGTTGTCAAAAAAGTGGTGCATTCCAAACACTCGGTGGCCGGCGTCGAACAGAGCGTCCAGATTGTTCAGATCGCCCTCTAGCGCATGCGCGCCTTCAATGCCCAGGATGCCTCCGACAACGGGTTGGCCTGCCGCACGGGCAGCCAGCACGGCGTCCAGGTCAGCCCTTGTCTTGACGACTTTCAGCTGCCCGTCCGAGGCCGCTTCGAACTGATGTAGCTTTTCCGCCTGATAGACGGCGCGTTCCTTTAGGCTGTCCCACGTGCGCAATGGCCACAACTGTCCGATGGCCAAAAGGGTAATGTTATCAAAAGACTCAGCCGAGTTCGCGTCATAGTTCTGACCGGCAGGGGATTTGGTGACGGCAGTAAAGACCTGTAGCGCGACGTTCCCCTCGATCAGTCGTGGGATATCTACCTGCCCACGTGTACCGCGTTCGGTCAGATCACGGCTCCACAACAGGGGGTCCGCGTGTAAGTCGCCGACGATCAGGGTTTCGTGCAATGCGGCGGCATCGTCGGACACCTCATAAGGGGCATGGGCGATCACGTTGTTCCGCTCGGCTTCAATATAAGACGGAAGAAATCCGAAAAACACGACGGCACCGACCACAACTGCAAGCAACAGCAGACCGCCAATCCACTTGAGGACCCGTTTCATTCTCACTCCCTTTCAACCATTGGGGGCAGACTACGAAGGTTCCATGCAGATAAAAGCCTGACTTAACGTCGGATGGTTGCTAGAAGGTCAGGAAATGAGGCTGTTAGCGATAACGAATGGATTCGCTCCTGATTACGCTTGTCGGAGGAAATTATGCATAAACCAGTTCAATGGGGCGTTCTGGGTGCTGCCAAGTTCGCGCGGCAATTCATGGCACCAGCAATTCATGCGGCCCACGGCGCGCGTCTGGCCGGGCTGGCCACGTCAGACGCTGCCAAGGCTGAACCGTTTCGGGCCTTTTGTTCTGACTTGGTGGTTTATGACAGTTATGACGCGTTGCTTGCGGACCCTCAGATTGAGGCCGTTTATATTCCCTTGCCCAACCACCTGCATGTGAAATGGAGTCTGAAGGCACTAGAAGCGGGTAAGCATGTACTGTGTGAAAAGCCGATGGCCATGACCGGGGCCGAGTTCGACACTCTGATCAAAAAACGGGATAAGACCGGGCTGCTGGCGGCCGAGGCTTACATGATCGTCCATCATCCGCAGTGGCAATTGGTGCGAAAGTTGATTTCCGATGGGGCCATCGGCAAATTGGTGCATGTGACCGGTGCCTTCAGTTTCGACAATCGCGCGGATACCGGAAACATCCGCAATCGTGCCGAGACCGGCGGTGGCGGGCTGCGCGACATCGGTGTTTATGTGATCGGCGGCGCGCGATTTGCGACGGGGCAGGAGCCGGTACGGGTGGAGTCGGCCATTCGTTGGCAGGACGGGATCGACACCTTCACGGAAATTCGCGCACAATTTCCGGATTTTACCTATTCCGCCTATGTCTCGATCCGCATGCATCCGCATCAAGAGATGGTGTTTCACGGCGAAGGTGGGGTTATTCGCCTGACTGCTCCGTTCAACGCACGCGTCTTTGGTGAGGCGCGCGTGGAATTGCACCGTCCGGGGCTTGAGGTTCAGGTCACGCGCTTTCCCGGGGATGACCATTACAAGCTGCAGGTCGAGGCGTTTTGCCGATCCGTGCGCGAAGGTGTCAAATACCCATGTCCGCTTGAATTCTCACGCGGGACGCAGGAGATGATTGATCGCGTGCTGGAAGGGGCGGTTTCCCTCTGACTTGCCACGTCGCGTCCGGCTCGGCTAATCTGGCGTGCACCTGATCAGGAGGACGCCATGGCAGGCGGTTGGGCGCGTGACGGCGCAGTGAGTGAACAGATCGAAGCATCCATTTCGGATGAGCTTGCCCGGATGCAAGCGCAAAAGCAGCCAGTGGGCGAAAGCCTGACCAATTGCGCCGAATGCGAGGAACCGATCCCCGAGAAACGGCGTTTGGCCTTGCCGGGCGTCAAATTGTGTCTGGATTGCCAGCAGGAACGGGATGGGGCTTTCAAAGCGCGTTCTGGGATCAATCGGCGTGGCTCTAAAGACAGTCAGTTGAAGTAAGCGGATCCGAGGGATGCCCGACACCAAGCTTTTTCAAAATGGTCTGGTGCTTGGGTTTCTGGCCGCCTTCCTTTGGGGCACACACAGCGTCATCGTGCGCTATCTGACCAGCGATCTGGGCGGGCTGCAAATTGCGGTGACGCGCCTGTTCATTGCCGCAATGGCCATCTATTGCATGCTGCGCGTGATGCGGGTTGCCGTGTCGATCCGTCTGAGCGACTGGAACTTTCGGCTGGCGGTTCTGTCGACGGTCGTCAACTACATCCTGTTCCATATCGGCTTGGAATATACCGGTGCGGCCAATGCGATGGTGCTTGAAAATACGGCGCCATTCTTCGTGCTGGTGTTTTTGTACTTCTTTGCCGACACCCCCGTCACACGCACCGATGTTCTGGCCACAGCGTTGGCAATTCTGGGCGTTTTTCTAACAGTTTATCAGGATTTCCAAGGGGGCGGAGACCCCTTGTTCGGCGATCTGCTTGAAATCGGTGCGGGCCTCAGCTGGGCGGTATTTCTGATCTCAAGCAGCCGCGCGATGCGCAATTCGGAATCAACCGCAGAGCGTCTGAATTTCCTCTTCGGGATATTCCTATGCTCTGGCGTTTTGTTGCTGCCGCTGGCCGTGTTTTCGTTGCAAGTTCCGACGGCCAATGACGTGGTCTTCCTGCTCCTGCTGGGGGTGCTTCCGACCGCGCTGGCCTATTACTTGTGGTACGAGGCCGCCGCGCGGGTGTCGACGCTGACAGCGACCTTGATGTTCGCCGCCTCGGTCGTGTTCACTTTCATCAACTCGGCGCTGTTTCTCGGGGCCGCAATCACGCCGATTGCAGCCCTTGGGGCGGTGTTGATCGTAGCCGCCGTGTTCCTGACGACCAAAAATCAGAAGTGATCAGTTTTCCATCGCTTCCAATTCGTCGATGAAGCCCGAAATCATCGACAAGCCCTTGTCCCAGAATTTCGGATCGCTGGCGTCCAGTCCGAACGGGGCAAGCAGTTCTTTGTGGTGTTTGGACCCACCAGCGCGCAGCATTTCGAAATACTTGTCTTCGAACTCTTCCGACCCGCTTTCGTAAACGGAATAGAGCGCGTTCACCAACCCATCCCCAAACGCATAGGCGTAGACATAGAAGGGTGAGTGTACGAAATGCGGGATATAGGCCCAGAAGGTTTCGTACCCGTCCATGAATTCGAATGCGGGGCCAAGGCTTTCGGCCTGAACACTCATCCACAGGGCGTTGATGTCATCCGGGGTCAGTTCGCCTTCACGCCGTGCCGCGTGCAGTTTGCATTCAAAATCATAAAAGGCGATCTGACGGACAACCGTGTTGATCATATCCTCTACCTTACCGGCCAACAGCACCTTGCGCTGCTCGGGCGTTTCGGCCTGATCCAGCATTTTGCGGAAAGTCAGCATCTCGCCGAATACGCTGGCGGTTTCGGCCAGGGTCAGCGGGGTGGATGACAGCATCTCACCCTGATCTGCGGCCAGAACCTGATGCACGCCATGGCCCAGTTCATGCGCAAGGGTCATCACGTCGCGCGGCTTGCCCAGATAGTTGAGCATGACATAGGGGTGGACTTCCGTGACGGTTGGGTGCGCAAACGCACCCGGTGCCTTACCGGGTTTCACGGCGGCATCGATCCAGCCCTTGCTGAAGAATGGCGCTGCAATCTCACCCATACGTGGATCAAACGCGTTATAGGCGTCCATCACCGTCTTTTCGGCTTCGTCCCAGCCGACGATGCGGGTGTCTTCCATCGGAAGGGGCGCGTTGCGGTCCCAGACCTGCATCACATCCAGACCCAGCCATTTGCGCTTTAGTTCATAGTAACGGTGGCTGAGCTTGGGGTATGCAGCCACGACGGCCTCGCGCAGGGCCTCGACCACCTCGGGTTCCACATCGTTTGAAAGGTGGCGACCGGTTTGTGCCGTGGGCATTTTGCGCCAACGGTCGACGATTTCCTTTTCCTTGGCCTGCGTGTTGTGAACGCGGGCGAAGGTTTTGACGTTGTCCTGAAACACAGCCGCCAGTTCCCGCGCCGCCGCCTCACGCTTGGAGCGGTCCTGTTCAGTCAGCAGGTTCAGGGTGCCTTCGATGTTCAGTTCTTCACCATCAACAGTGAATGTCAGCCCGGCGATGGTTTCGTCGAACAGACGTTCCCAAGCGTCACCTACAACGCCCAGATCGTGCAGGAATTTTTCTAGCTCATCAGACAGCTGATAGGGCTTCATCGCGCGAATGCGGCGGAACACGGGCTCGTAACGGGCCAGATCGGCGTTTGCATCAAAACTTGTTTTCAGCGCGTCATCGTCGATGCGGTTGATCTCAAGCGTGAAGAACACCAGCGGCGTGGTGTAAATGGTGATTTTCTCCTGCATATCCGAAAGGAATTTGGCGCGCTCAGCATCTGTGGTCAGTTGGTAATAGCGCAGACCGGCAAAGGACATGATGCGGCCCGCGATGGCGTTGATCTTTTCGTTGCGCTGCACGCAGTTCAGCAGGCTTTCGGCATCCAAATCGGCCAGCTTGCCTTCGTAGTCGGCGGCGAAGGACGCGCACTCACCTTCAAGCCAATCCAGATCGCGGTCCAGCTCCGGCGCTTCTTCCGAGCTGTAGAGGTCAGTCAGATTCCATTCCGGCAGGTTGCCAAGATCGCCGGCGCCTCCGGCTGCGTTTGCGTCACGGACGGGAAAGGGAAGGTCGCGCATGGATCACCTCGGAATATCTGCTTTGGCAAACATCTAGGCGCGGGCGGCCCGGATCACAAGCCGCCTTTGCGTGAGGTTTTGTTTAGCTGGAAAGAGCAGCCGAGGTCGGTGTGTCCGAGTGGGCGGCCAAAAAATGCCCCGTCAGTTGATCAAAGACGGGCCCGCGCACGTCAGGCGCCTCCATCAGTACCTCATGTTCGCCATCGGGAATTTCAACCAGTGTGCCGCTGGGCCAGTTGGCCATCCGCGCCCGGATCGCTTTGCGGTCAACGATTTGCTCGTGACTGCCAAGGAAGGTCAGGGCAGGTGTGGAGGGCGCGGTTTGTTCCATCAGCCAGGCGCATTCGTCCAGCGCTTCGCGCAGCCAAATGGTCGAAGGCGCGCCAAGGGCCAGTTCCGGGTGCGCCTCAAGCTGGTCTTTCATCATTTGATACATCGCCGCATCGCGCGTCAGCATGTTGCCTTCGAAGGGTTGTGAGACGACGTAACTTTCCAGCGACGTGGTCGGAGGCGTTTTCTCACCCAGCCCAATTCGTGGCCCCCAATAGGCCGTCAACCGGCTGAGCGGTTTCATGATCGGAGTGAAAAAGATCCCCCACATCGGGCCGGTAAAGGCGCAGGCTGCAAAAAGGTCTCGCTCCAGCACCGCGCGCAGACCAATTGCGCCGCCCATCGAATGGCCGATCACGTACCAGGGTTTGGGCAAATCAAGTTGGACGGCAAGTTCCAAGGCGGCATGCACGTCTTGTTGATAGTCGGTGAACTGATCGACATGGCCGACCCGGGGATCGTCCAGCAAACGGTCTGCCAACCCCTGACCGCGCCAGTCGACGGCCAGAAAGGCAAACCCACGGTCGATAAATTCAACCGCCGTGTTGCCGTATTTTTCGATGTATTCCGTCCGGCCGGGGAACATCATCACCGTGCCGTTTGTTGCACCTTCGGGGTACCAGTGACCCACACGGATACGCGTATCGTCCGCAGTCGTCACCCAATGGGCCGCACCACCGGCAGGTCCGCCGGCCACGTCTTCAAAGAAAGGGGCCGGCGAGAACTTCATCAGGCCAGCACCGAGGCGAGTTTCATGGCAATACCCATGTCTCCATCCACGCTCAGCTTGCCCGACATGAACGCACCGGTGGGGTTCAGGTCGCCGCTGAGGATTTGTTCGAACGTATCCGCATCTGCGCTTAGGGTGACATCTGCGTCGTCATCGCTGACACGTGCGCCGTCCGCGTCCAGTACGATAGCGCCCAGATCGGCGATGGCAAATTTGGCCGATGCGTCGAAATCGCCGCCGGACAGCTTTTCGTTCAGCGCGGCTGCGGCTTTTTCAAGAATGTCGCTCATGGTGTTCCTCATATTGTTTCTGCGCCGTGAATGGACATCCCCGGTCGCAACGCTACACTGAACATTGTTATGGGCATTGCAATCAACAATCTCAAACGTACCGTCACGGCACTTTTTGTCACGGTCATGTTTTCCACCAGTTCGGTGGCACAACAGGCGGATTCGCGGGACGAGGACGCCTTGCTACAGCAATTGGCGCTTTCCACGCCGGAACAGGCGATTGCTATCGACCGTCAACTCAAAGCTCTGTGGTCGCAATCGGGATCAGCCTCGGCGGATTTGTTGCTGGAACGCGGGCGCGAGGCGCTGGATGACGGGGATGTGTTGACCGCGGTTGAACACCTTACGGCCCTGACCGACCATGCGCCCGGCTTTGCCGAAGGGTGGCACCTGCGTGCTTCGGCGTTTTTTGGGATGGATCGCTTTGGCATGGCCGCGGCTGATCTGGAACATGCGCTGACGCTGAACCCAAACAATTACGAGGCCATTTTCGGGCTTGGCCTGATTTTTGAGATCATCGAACAGCCCGACAAGGCACTGGATGCGTATGAGCGCGCGCTGGCTATACATCCTCATCACGAAGAAGTAACCAATGCGGTGAATCGACTGAAGCCTCAGGTCGAGGGTTCGGCCCTCTAAAGAACCGGGGCAGGGGGCAAAGGTGAGCGGGTCATCCCGAATTGTGGCCGTACTTGGCCCGACCAACACAGGTAAAACCCATTACGCGATCGAGCGGATGCTGGGCTATCGGACCGGAGTAATCGGTCTGCCGCTGCGTCTGCTGGCGCGAGAGGTTTATGACAAGATCGTCGCCATTCGCGGCCCGTCTGTCGTGGCACTGGTCACGGGCGAAGAACGGATCGTGCCGCCCCGCGCCCAATATTGGGTCTGCACGGTCGAGGCGATGCCGGAAGGCATGGGCGCAGATTTCGTGGCCATCGATGAAATCCAGCTATGTGCCGATCCCGAACGCGGTCATGTCTTCACTGACCGCCTGCTGCGCGCACGCGGCACGAACGAGACGCTGTTTCTCGGCTCGGACACCATGCGCGGTTCCATCGCGGCTTTGGTCCCTGAGGCACAGTTTGTCCGGCGCGAGCGGATGTCGCAACTGGTCTATGCAGGATCCAAAAAAATCAGCCGCATGCCATCGCGCAGCGCAATTGTCGGGTTCTCGGTTGAAAGTGTCTATGCGATTGCCGAGCTTTTGCGTCGCCAAAAGGGAGGTGCGGCCGTGGTCATGGGCGCCCTCAGCCCGCGCACACGGAACGCGCAAGTCGATCTGTATCAGAATGGCGAGGTCGACTATCTGGTCGCCACCGACGCCATCGGGATGGGGCTGAACCTGGATGTGAACCATGTGGCGTTCTCGTCCCTGAGCAAATTTGACGGACGCAGAATGCGCCCTCTAGCCCCGAACGAACTGGCGCAGATCGCAGGTCGGGCCGGGCGCGGCATGTCGGACGGCACTTTTGGCGTGACCGGTGAGGCCCCACCGCTGGAAGACGGCGTGGCGCAGGCGATCATGGACAGCCGCTTTACGCCGATGAAAAAGCTGAACTGGCGGAATGCTGCTTTGCGATTTGGCTCGATTGACGCACTGATCGACTCGCTTGAGGTCAGCCCGAATGACGAACACCTGGTCAAGGCGCGGCCTGCAGACGATCTGAATGTGCTGAAATCGCTCTCGCAAGTGACCGAGGTTGCCGCCCGCGCCAGTGATGGTCAATCGATCCGTTTGTTGTGGGATGTGTGCCGAATCCCCGATTTTCGCGGCATCAGCCACGCGGAACACGCCAGCCTGCTCGAAGTGATCTATGGCCACTTGCATGAACGCGGTTCGATCCCAGATGATTTCATGGCGCGGCAAATCCGCCGGATCGACAGAACCGACGGAGATATCGATGCTTTGTCTAAAAGGTTGGCATATATTCGCACCTGGACATATGTTGCGCAGCGAAACGGTTGGGTGCATGACGAATCACATTGGCGTGACGAAACACGCACTGTAGAAGACAGTCTGTCAGACGCATTGCATGATCGTTTGACTCAAAGATTTGTGGACCGGCGCACGTCAGTGTTGCTGCGCCGGCTCAAACAGAAGGAGGCCCTTTTGGCCGAAGTAAATGACAAGGGTGAAGTGACCGTCGAAGGCGAATTCGTCGGTCGTCTGGAAGGGTTCCGGTTTATCCCGGACAAAAGCGCGCAAGGAACCGAGGCGAAAGCTTTGAAATCGGCCTCTTTGCAAGCACTCGCGCCGCAATTCCATCTGCGCGCCGATCGCTTCTACAATGCGCCCGATACCGAAATTGATTTTACCGATCAGGGCGGCCTGATGTGGGGCGAATATGCCGTTGGCAAACTGGTTGCCGGGGCTGAACCGCTCAAGCCGATGGTCGAGGTGTTTGTGGATGAGGCCGCAGGCCCAGAGGTTGAGCAGAAAGTGCAGCGCCGTCTGCAGCATTTCATCGACCGTAAAGTGGCCGCGTTGTTCGAGCCGTTGCTGAACCTGTCGCGCGACGAGGAACTGTCCGGAGTGGCCAAAGGCTTCGCCTTCCGCATGGTAGAGGCACTGGGCGTGCTGCCGCGTGCAGGCGTCGCGCAAGAGGTCAAGGATCTGGATCAGGACGCCCGCGGCGCGCTACGCAAGCACGGCATCCGGTTCGGTCAGTTCACCATCTTCATGCCGCTGCTGCTGAAACCTGCGCCGACGCGTCTGCGTCTGGTTTTGTGGGCTCTGGCCAATGGGCTGCAGGAATTCCCCGAAGCACCGCCTCCGGGTCTTGTCACCGTACCGGTCGCGAAGAATGCACCCGAAGGGTACGACACCATGTGTGGCTACCGCGATGCGGGCGAGCGCTCGATCCGGATCGACATGCTGGAACGTCTGGCCGACATGTTGCGCGCCGAAGACAGCCGTGGCGGGTTTGAAGCCAAGCCCGACATGCTGTCGATCACCGGTATGACGCTGGAACAGTTCGCAGACCTGATGCAAGGGCTTGGCTATAAGGCTGAACGCGGCGAGCGTGAAAAGGTCAAACCAACCCCGGTCGAACAACCGGCGGTAGAAGCGACCGAGCAACCCGCTGTTGAAGAAACCCTGGCACCAGAAGCGGCAACCGAAGAGGTCGTCACCCCCGCCGAGGCGCCAGCCGAGGCCACCGACAGCACCGAGGCGGCAGCCGAGGCTCCGGCAACGGATGAACCCGAGGTCGAGGTGTTCTATACGTTCACTTGGGGTCGTCAGCGTCAGGCCAACCGTGGCCCGCGTCGTGAACAGAGGCAGGGGCAGGGCAAAGGCAAGCCGCGCGGTAAACCGCAGGATGGTCGCGGCAAACCGCAGGGCAAGAAGGGTGGCAAGCCGCAAGGGGCCAAGACCTTCTCCTCCCGACCGCCCAAGAAAGAAAAGGCGATCGACCCCGATAACCCGTTTGCAGCTGCGCTCATGGGTTTGAAAGACGGTAACTAAACGCCGATGGCTGAGGCCAAGCTGCGGATCGACAAATGGCTTTGGCAGGCGCGGTTCTTCAAGACCCGCAGCCTGGCCACCAAACAGGTCAGCGGCGGCCATGTTCGGTTGAACGGAAACCGGGTTCTGAAACCAGCGCAAGCTGTAGAACCCGGTGATGTTCTGACCTTCCCGCAAGGGCGAGTTGTACGCGTCGTTCGCGTGGAAAAGCTGGGCGAACGCCGTGGCCCTGCACCCGAAGCGCAAACACTGTACTTCGATATGACCGAAAAGAAGGACGCGCCGCCCGGAAACCCCGGATTCGAAGGAAAAGGTCGTCCAACCAAGAAAGATCGGCGCGCGCTTGATCTTTCTCGTACCACTAGGGGCTGATCCGCCCTTGAAGACAGTATAATACTGGATTAGCTAAACGCCCAAACCGCAAACGGGATTCCCACTATGACCTATGTTGTCACCGAAAACTGCATTGGCTGCAAATACACCGACTGCGTCGAAGTATGCCCGGTGGATTGTTTCTACGAAGGTGAGAACACTTTGGTCATTCATCCCGATGAATGCATTGACTGCGGCGTGTGTGAGCCCGAGTGCCCCGCTGACGCCATTCGCCCTGACACTGAGCCGGGGATGGACCAGTGGGTGGAATTCAACCGGAAATATTCGGAACAATGGCCGGTGATCGTGACCAAGAAAGACCCGCTGCCCGAGGCCGAAGAGCGCGACGGCGAAGAGGGTAAGATGGAGAAGTATTTCTCGGAAGCGCCCGGCGAAGGCGGCTAAGCGATTCGCTCTCTGAACTTGTCGGTTCAGGTGTAGGAACAAGTTGCAACGCTTTGAAACTTATAAGGTTTCACGGCCATTTCTGGGCGTGCCCTTTCAGATGTCGTAATTTTGTGATATAATCGAAAGCTGAATGATGAATGAGATGGGGATGTACTCCGTAAGTATGTGTGCTTTGGAGTTCTGATTTTTTGACAAACAAGCCACCTGACGGGGCCGAAATGGCACCGGCTAGGCTGTTTTGTTGTCCGCATCTTACTCTATAACCAAGGATGAACCTGTATGTCTAAGTCGAAAAAGCTTGAGTTCCGCCCGAATGACTATGTTGTCTACCCTGCGCATGGCGTGGGTCAGATTATCTCGATCGAAGAGCAGGAAGTCGCGGGATATTCGCTTGAGCTGTTCGTCATCTCCTTTGAAAAAGACAAGATGACCCTGCGGGTGCCGACCAACAAAGTCACCGAATCCGGCCTGCGGTCCCTCAGTTCACCTGATGTGATCAGCCAGGCGATGAAGACGCTCAAGGGCAAGGCCAAGGTGAAACGCGCCATGTGGTCGCGCCGGGCGCAAGAATATGAACAAAAAATCAACTCGGGCGATCTGATTTCGATTGCCGAAGTGGTGCGCGACTTGCACCGCACAGACGATCAGCGCGAGCAGAGCTATTCCGAGCGTCAACTGTACGAAGCCGCGCTAGAGCGTCTGACCCGCGAAGTGGCCGCTGTGTCCGGCGCCGGTGAGGTTTCGGCCGCCAAGCAAGTTGATGAGGTGCTGACCTCGCGCGCTGCTGCCGCCTGATATCTGGCAATTCTGAAATTGGGGCCGCTCCTGAAAAGGGGGCGGCCTTTTTTTGTGTCTTGTCTTGGTGAAATCCGCTTTTGCCGCTAATTTTCCTGTAGTCAGAGGCGGATACATGACCAGGATAAAGCAAACCGTTAAGTTTCTGTACATCGCGCATGACCCGATTTCGGTTTGGTTTCGCTATGGCTTGATCCTGTTTGACGCCGCGTCGATCGTGTTCTTCGTGTCCACGGCGAATGTGCCGCATGGGCCGGGGATCACGCTTGCCAGTCTGTGCGTCGGGTTTCTCATCTTGCTGGATTTTTTGGCCCGGTTATGGATTTCGAAAGACCGCTGGAAACTTCTGTGCAAGGTTTACACACTGGCCGATATCGTCGTGATCGCCTCGCTGCTGCTTGAGCCGTTCTTGCCCGGAAACTTGGCTTTCGTGCGAATATTGCGCGCCCTGCGCCTGATCCATTCCTATCACTTGCTGCGGGATTTGCGGCGCGACAGTCAGTTTTTCCGAACGCATGAGGATGCCGTCATCGCGGCGATCAATCTGCTTGTATTCGTATTCGCGACCTCAACGGCGGTTCTGGTGTTCTTCATTCCTGATAGCAGCCCGCATGCATACATTGATGCGCTCTATTTCACCATGGCCACGCTGACGACGACGGGGTTTGGCGACATCACCTTGGCGACACCGGCGGGCAAGTTGTTCTCAGTCTTCATAATGGTTGTGGGTGTGGCGCTGTTCGTACGTCTGGCGCAAGCTGTTTTCATGCCGCAGAAAGTGCGCCACAAGTGCCCCAGCTGTGGCCTTTATCGGCATGATCCTGACGCGGTACATTGCAAGCACTGCGGCGAAACGCTGCGTATCGAAACCGGTGGTACGGCCTAAAGCGCGGCAACGACCGCGGTCATGAATGTCAGTTCTGCCAATTGCTGCGAAGCCCCTAGGATATCACCGGTCTGACCACCGATTTTGGCCTTTGCGACCCCGGCGATCACCGCAACAACCAGCGCAGCGACGAGAGTTGGCGGAATGGCCGCTGCGCCCATCAAAAGTACCGCGCCTAGCAAAGCCAATCCAAAACCTGCCGCAACCGTCACACCTCGCGGCCCTCCGACCGAGTGGCTCAGACCACTATTGCGCGCATTTGGCAGGGCATTCATCAGAACCGGCATAATCGCGCGGGACAAGATGCAGGCCGCAAGGATCGCGGCATAGTCGCTTGCCGTTAACAGGGTTGCAATCAAAGCAACGCGTATCAACTGCGTGAAGATCAGAGCCAGAACACCATAGGCGCCAATATGGCTGTCCTTCATGATTTCTAATCGGCGCTCCGGGGTGAACCCTCCCCAAAGTCCGTCTACGGTATCGGCCAAACCATCTTCGTGCATCGCACCGGTGGTTATGATCAGAACCGCAACCAGGAAAACAGCGCTGACCATAGCGGGTAAATTCAAAGCCATCGTGGCCCAACCAACCGCGCAAGCCAGCAGCCCTACAATCAAACCGACCACGGGAAACGCCCAGGCGGCGCTGGCCTGCCGTGCAAAGGTGTTTTCCGGCAGCCGCGGCAGCGGTAGGCGGGTCAGCAAGACCAGCGCCAGTGGTATATCCCACACGGAAAACAGCTTGGTGTCGTTTTTATGCACTCCCGCGCCTTTCGGGGTCTTGTTGGATCGGACGCTTCGGTTAAACACACAGGACCACTCTGATGCAACGAGGCTTTGGATGCTGCCTGAACTTAATGACCTGAAAACACTCCGCGATGCCCTGAGTCAGGCGCCGGGTTCGAATGATGCCGCATTGCAGGGCGCGGCTGACCGGAACGGACAGCTGACCAAACCGCCCGGCGCGCTGGGGCGGCTTGAGGAATTGGCGATCTGGTATGCCGGTTGGCGTGGCGATGCCCGCCCGCAAATCTTGGCACCGCAGGTTATCGTGTTTGCAGGAAATCACGGGGTGACGGCGCAGGGTGTGTCGGCTTTTCCACCAGATGTGACCGTGCAGATGGTCATGAACTTTGAACATGGCGGTGCGGCAATCAACCAATTGGCCAAGGCCGCAGGGGCCACCATGGATGTGCATGCGTTGGAATTGGACCGGCCAACGGCGGATTTCACCGCAGGCCCGGCGATGTCCGAGGAAGACCTGTTGTACGCCTTGCGCACCGGTTGGACAGCTGTTGACCCCAAGTCCGACCTGCTAGTCGTCGGAGAGATGGGGATCGGCAACACAACCCCGGCTGCTGCAATCGCGTGCGCTCTGTTCGGGGGAGAAGCCTCGGATTGGACAGGGCGTGGCACCGGTGTGGATGACGCCGGGTTGGCGAACAAAACCCGCGTGGTGGCCGAGGGCGTTGCCTTGCACGGTGCATCGGGTGACGGGCTGGAGATCCTACGCCGTCTGGGCGGGCGTGAGATTGCGGCCATGGCTGGAGCGATCGCAGCAGCCCGTGTTCTGTGTATTCCGGTCATTTTGGATGGCTTCATCTGCTCGGCTGCGGCGGCCTGTCTGGCCGATGTGTCTGCCGAGGCTTTGGATCACGCCGTAGCTGGCCATCAAAGTGCCGAGGGCGCACACGGTGCGGTATTAGAGAAGCTGGGCAAACAGCCACTGTTGAACCTTGGGCTGCGCCTGGGCGAAGGGTCAGGCGGTGCGCTGGCGATCAATATCCTCAAAAGCGCGGTTGCCTGTCATTCAGGTATGGCAACCTTTGCTGAAGCCGGCGTGTCCGGCGGCTGAACCGGACGGCTTGATCCGCCAAAAAGGATCAGGCCGATTTCTGAGCGTGTTTCTCAGCCAGTTCCAGCAGTTCGGTTTCCAGGTCTTTCTCGAATTGCTGGGCGCGCTCGATGTATTTCTTGTTTTCCGCCGTCGGCATGCCGGGAATCCAAAGCTCGGCCAGATCCCGGATCGAGGCTCGGTCGTGGTGATAAAAGGTCTGCTCGGCTTGTGCGGCCTCATATTCGCTGAGGCCGATATTCTCGAGCACA
Source organism: Ruegeria sp. BB5 (assembly GCF_056539405.1). Lineage (NCBI taxonomy): Bacteria > Pseudomonadati > Pseudomonadota > Alphaproteobacteria > Rhodobacterales > Roseobacteraceae > Ruegeria > Ruegeria sp. BB5. The sequence goes on from NZ_JBQFUX010000001.1 coordinate 609,298, forward strand.
TAGCGACCGGCGCGCAGTGAGCTGTCAAACATCTCGCGCACGATATCATTCGCGCCCGCCTGGTACAGTTCATACACATGGGTGCGGTCATGCGCGCGCGCGATGATGTGCAGATCCGGGCGTTGGCGACGTGCAAAGCTGACCAGACGGGTCACAGTCTTGCGGTCGTCCATTGCAGCAACCAGAACGGCGGCTTTATCAAGCCCCGCTGCACGCAACAACTCGGGCCGTGTCGGATCGCCCAAGAAGCCTTTGACGCCAAAGCGGCGCATAAGTTGAATGGTCTCGATATCATGATCCAGAACGATGGTCTTGAACCCACTGGCCCGCACCAACCGGTTCACGATCTGACCAAAACGTCCAATGCCCGCGATGATCACCGGGCCTTTTTCGTCGATCTCGTCAGGTTCGACCTGCGGGGTATTCTCCCTGATCCGACGGGACAGAAGGTCGTAGATGATGAACAACAGCGGAGTGATCAGCATGGTCAGTGCGATAATCATCAGCAGTTTCTGCGACAAATCAGGTGGGATTACGTTCTGCTGCGTGGAAAAGGCCAGCAGGACAAATCCGAACTCACCCGCCTGCGCCAGACCCAGCGTGAATAGCCAGTGATCGCGCCCGCGCAGCTTGAAGGCGCGCCCGACCAAATACAGGATGGCCCCCTTTGTCAGAATGACCAGCAGCGCCAGTCCGATCAGTTCAAGCGGGTCGTTGAAGAAATAGGCGACGTCAATTCCGGCACCAACGGTGATGAAGAACAGGCCTAGGAACAAACCCTTAAAGGGCTCAAGGTCGCTTTCCATTTCGTGCCGAAATTCCGAGCTGGCCAGAACAACGCCTGCCAGGAAAGCGCCCAGGGCGGGGGACAGACCAACAAGGGTCATCAGGAAGGATATCCCAACGACGATCATCAGGGCCAGCGCAGTATACATCTCGCGCAGGCGGGTGGCGTGGATGAAACGGAACAGGGGGCGCGTCAGGTAGACGCCGGCAAGGATCACAAACGCGATGGCACCAAGGGTGACCAGCGTGACGGCCCAACCGGGCAGGCCCTCGACCAGAGATAAGCTGTGATGCGCCGTGTCGTGCAAGTCCTTCGCGCCGCGGTCAATCGATCCGTCGCTTTCGATATGGGGCATGGCTGGCAGCGCCAACAGCGGCAGCAAGGCCAGAATGGGGATCACTGCGATATCCTGCGTCAGCAGCACGGAAAACGTGGCGCGGCCTCCGTTCGTCTGCATCAACCCTTTTTCGGACAGGGTCTGTAGCACAATCGCCGTTGAGGATAGCGACAGGGTCAGACCAACGGCCAAAGCCACTGACCATGGGTGGTTCGCATAAATAGCAACAGCAGCAATGGCGGCAGTTGACAGACCGACCTGCAGGCCACCCAGCCCCAAAAGCCTGTCGCGCATGTCCCAAAGCGCGCGCGGCTCAAGTTCCAGTCCGATCAGGAACAGCATCATAACTACGCCGAACTCGGCCACATGCTGCAGGCTTTCTGTTTCCGCACCAACCAGCCCGAATATGGGTCCGATGACGATCCCGGCGGCCAGATATCCCAACACCGACCCCAATCCCAGACGCGCCGATAACGGCACTGCGATCACGGCAGCTGCCAGATAGATCGAAGCCTGATAGAGGAAGTCGTCCATGTCGGTCCTTTCAGTCGGGTCAGGTGGGCAACGGGGCGTCGCGTTTGAGCTGGTCCATCACGATTTGGCTTTGAACCCGCGCCACGGCAGGATGCGGCAGGATCACCTGGTGAAGCAAGCGGTTGAGCGCGGCAAGATCGTCGCAAAAGACATGCAGCAGGTAATCTGCCTCACCTGTCATCGTCCAGGCGCTGGTGATCTCAGGCCGCGTGTCCACCATGCGAGCAAAGCTCTGCGATTGTTCGGGGCCGTGGGTGCCCAGATGTACTTGAATGAATCCCTGAACATGCAGCCCAAGTTTCAGCGGGTCCAGTCGCGCCGCGTATCCGGTGATGTATCCTTCGGCCTCTAGCCGTTGCCGCCGCCGCCCGGCCTGACTGGGCGACAGGTTCAGCATCTCACCCAGTTGATGTGCAGTCAGATGGGCATCCACCTGCAAAGCGGATAACAAGCGCATATCGGTGGAATCCAACATATGCGGAGAATCTCCAAAATTTTGCGCAAACATGCGGAATTTGCGCACTCTTGCCTAGTTTACACGAAAACTATGCGCAGAAACAGCGCCAGTTAAGGCATATTTTGGAATCAGCAAAGAAATTCCTGTTTTAAGGAGACGCACCATGGGTCCTTTCCCCCACAACGCCCCGAAATCTGTGATCAACAAAGAAAATCCGGTCGGTACGGACGGGTTTGAATTTGTAGAGTTCGCCCACCCCGATCCGCAGGAGTTGCGCGACCTGTTTGCCAGAATGGGTTATGAAAAAGTTGGCCACCACAAGGACAAGCCTACGGTCGAGCTGTGGCAGCAAGGTGACGTGACCTATATCCTCAACGCTGACTCTGAAAGTTTTGCGGCCCGCTTTGCTGCAGAACATGGCCCCTGTGCTTCTGCGATGGGCTGGCGCGTTGTGGACGCGCAAAAAGCTTATGAACACGCTGTGGCCAAAGGTGCAGAACCCTATGATGCGGCGGACAAGGTCATGAATGTTCCGGCGATCAAGGGGATCGGTGGCTCGCTGATCTATTTCATCGATCAGTACCACGACACTTCGCCTTATAACCAAGAGTTCACCTGGACCACACAGTCCAAGCCGCGTGGCGATGGTTTCTATTACCTCGATCATCTGACGCACAACGTCTATCGCGGGAATATGGATAAGTGGTTCGAATTCTACGAAACTCTGTTCAACTTCCGCGAAATCCGATTTTTTGACATTCAGGGCAAATTTACCGGCCTTTTCAGCCGCGCCCTGACGTCGCCTTGTGGACGCATTCGCATTCCGATCAACGAAGATCGGGGCGAAACCGGGCAGATCGTGTCCTATCTCAACAAGTATAAAGGTGAGGGGATCCAGCATATCGCAGTGGGCAGCGAAGATATCTATGCCTCGACCGACGCGATTGCCGAGAAGGGTTTGAAATTCATGCCTGGCCCGAACAAATCCTATTACGAGATGTCCAAGGAACGGGTTGCCGACCATGACGAGCCGTTGGACCGTATGATGAAGCACGGCATTCTGATTGACGGCGAAGGTGTTCTGGATGGCGGCGAGACCAGAATCTTGCTGCAAATCTTCTCGAAAACCGTGATCGGCCCGATCTTTTTCGAGTTCATTCAGCGAAAGGGCGATGATGGGTTTGGCGAGGGAAACTTTCAGGCCCTATTCGAATCTATCGAACGCGAACAGATCGAAAGCGGCGAGATTTCAGCGGCTTGAGTTCGTGTGTTAAAGCAAAATGCGGGCGTTCGCGTCCGCGTTAGCTGCGCGGCATCTTCAGCGTCAGGTTCCTGCCTTTTTTCTGATAGCGCAATTCGCTGTCACCAATTGCGATGACCTTGCCGCCGTCCACCCTGTCACCGACCTTCAGCTTCTTATAACGACCGCTAGGCAGCCGAACCAGCGCGCGGCGGTTGGCGGGTGTTCCATAAACCCCGATCAGGTTCAGTTTGCGCAAGTTTAACGCGTTGTCGATTGTCGCCTGACGCGCGACCGAGGCCGCGGACGGAATCTTGGGGGCAACGGCTTTGGGTTGGAATGACCCGGCCTCGACCTGACCGATGGCCGCCGTTGACCCCAGATTGGCGGTTTGCGTCCCGGTAGGTGGTGCAAGACCTGCCGGGCGGGATTTTGGTCGCGGCACGCGCACCACCGCCAGTGCAGTGGGGGTATAGTCAATCTGCGGCTGTTGTTGCAGTGAGGCAGGGCGCAGTTTGGGGCGCCGCCCCGCCAGTTCTTCACGCGTTCGTCCGCCCAACTGCTGACGTTCGAACTGTTCGATCAGATCGCTGGGGCGGGGCTTTGGGCGCAGCCCGGCCAACCTGTCAGGAGTTTCCTCAAGGATGGGTTCTTCTTCGAACCGGACAGGTGGCTCGGGTGGTGTCTTCGAAGGGCGCCCGAGATAGACGACAATACCGTCCGGGTTCAGCGTCCCCTCGGCGCTGGGTGTGACCAGGCCGCGATCATCAAGCTCGAACTGGGCGCCGGCGGTGCTGGGCAGTACAACCTGTTCAAAGGGTTCATCTGTGTCAAAGCTTTGTGCCGCGGGCAGGGCAACGGCGTCAGTCGACAGGTTGGAGTTGTCGACCGAAGCCAGATACGGCTCATCCTGGGGGGGGAAAGCCGGGGGTAACAGGGGATCGGGCGCGATGATCTCAAGGCCGGGTTGGGCTGACGTTGCTTGGATCACAGGGTCGCGGGCAACCTCTTCCACGATTGTCGGGGCGATGTTTAAGGCCTCGAGAATAGCTGTGTCCGTGGGCGAAAGATCGGGTTGAATATTCTCGTTTTGGGCAGGTGCGTCCTGTTCAGAAAGGGTGGCGTCCGTATCAAGCTCAGCCGTTTCGGCAGGTGGCACTCCGGGCGTGGTCGGGTTCTCGGTTTCGACACTGGCCTGAGGGGTGGGTGCGGGCAGGGCGTCTTCTACCTGTGCCGTTTCCGGTTCGGCTGTTTGTGTCTCGTTTGATCCGATCAGCGCCCATGCGCCCAACACTGCCGCTATCCCCAGCGCTGCCGTGGCTGGTACAACGTACTTTTTTGTAAATACCTCAGTGGGTATTTTGGTGGGGGCGGAGGCCGCCGGCGCAGATCGGAATACATCCGGGGCTGCTTCTGCGGCGATGGGATGTACATTTGGTTCTGCTGCGTCCGATTGAACCTCATCTTTGGCCTCGGTCGCAAAGGGTACAGTTTCTGAAGCCCCAAACAATGGTTCAGAAGGGAAAGAACTGGCGTCGGTATCTGTAGTGAAATGAACCGGTATGAAACCGTGTTCGGTTGCAAAGTCGCGTGCCTCATCCAGTGTTTGTTGCGTCACGGCGGCGACATAGGTGGTGGGGCCGACGGTCGCGGTGTCAAAAACCAAGTCCTCGACCGTATATGGCGTAGCCTCGGCCAGCTTTTCCTTTGCGTCTTCTCCCAAGGGCTGATTGTCAGTTTCCACCGACAAAAAACGCACCTGCTCGGTCGGGATTATGACCTTGCACCGTAGGTTGTTTTCCAAAGCAAATGCTTTTTCCCGCAGGGCGTGAAGTTGCGCATTCAGGTCCGGCGCGTCCAATGCAACCTTACCAATGCAAAACCAATCCTCATCGGATTGGTGGTGCACAGATATTCCGGTTGCAGAAAAAGACAGCGCAAAGGCGGGTTTCATATTCCCGAGGAACCATAATTGTCAGCATCGATGCAAACGACTTTTCGTCCGCAGGCTGACATTAAAGCAGGATCTCGCCGAGGGAAAGAAAAAGCCAGCGCTTCCCCTTGTCTGATAAACCCTGGCGGCCCCATCTTAGTACAGAAGATATTGGAGGGAAGACCTTGAAGAAAATCGCTTTTCTGGCCGCAATGCTGGCCGTGACAGCTGCAGGTATGGCCCATGCGGAAGAACGTCGCATCTTGGTAGATGCAACCGGCACCGTTCAGGCTGCACCGGATATGGCAACCATCACATTGGGTGTCACCAACGAGGATCCGCAGGCGTCAAATGCGATGCAGGCGACATCTGATGCGGTGGCGCAGATTCTGAAACGGCTTGAGGATATGGGCGTCGAATCCCGCGACGTTCAAACCCGCGATCTGTCGTTGTCGCCGGTTTGGTCCGGGCGCAACAATCAAAGTGGTGAACGGCCCGAGATTTCCGGCTTTGTGGCATCGAACAATGTGCAGGTCCGTGTCCGTGACCTGACACAGTTGGGCACGATCATGGATGGGGTCATTCAGGACGGTGCGAATGATTTCGGTGGGCTCAGCTTTGGTGTGCAGGACCCCGCACCGCTGCAGGCGCAGGCGCGAGCCAAAGCTGTTGCCGAAGCAACTGCAAAGGCGGAACAACTGGCACAGGCGGCCAATGTAACTCTGGGTCAGGTTCAGCAGATCAGCGAGCGGGTCGGAGGAATCAACCCCGCACCGCAGATGCGTGCGATGGCCATGGCCGAAGGGGGCGGTGTGCCTGTCGCGGGGGGTGAGATTTCAGTCTCGGTCAACGTGTCGATGGAATTCGGGATGGCCGAGTGATCCTTTGCCTTGACTGCGGGCCTGCAGCGGTTGTCGCTGTTGGCCCGTCTGGTCAAAATTGTCAGGTGATAGCCAAGCCTCAAACGCGGCCTTGATCCGCGACCATTCACTGTCGAGGATCGAATACCAGGCCGTATCCCGGTTCCGACCTTTGTAGTGGGTGGCCTGCCGGAAGATGCCTTCGAATGTAAAACCCAATCGTTCAGCTGAACGGCAGGAAGCGGCGTTCAGGGCGTCGCATTTCCACTCATAGCGGCGATAGCCCAACTCGTCGAAGACGCGGCGCATCATCAGATACATGGTCTCGGTCGATTTCGGGCTACGCTGCAGCAGGGGTGAAAAGTGAATGTGGCCGACCTCGATCACACCTGCCGCGGGTTCGATCCGCAAAAATGAAGCCATGCCAATCGGCGTTTCGTCTTCGCCTAAGACCGTGTGGAACATCGGATCGGCATCCATGCATGTGGCGCGGGTCCAATCCTCGAAATCCTGCTCCCTGTCGAAGGGACCGTAGGGCAGATAGGTCCAGTTGTGCCCATCCGCGTCGTTGGCAAACGCCCGGTAAAGTCCGGGCGCATGCCGGTTCACGTCCAGCGGCACGACGGAACAATACTGACCTTCCATCGGTGTATAGGGCGGCGTGGGACGCGGGAATTCGCCCGAAACCGACAGACCGATGGGTTGACCCAGTTCGTTGGTATCGTGGCCGCTCATGACTCAGGCCGTTGCCTTGGCCAGCGCCTGATCCAGATCGGCGATCAGGTCGTCTGCGTCTTCGATGCCGATGGAAACGCGGACTACGCCGGGGCCTGCACCTGCGGCCTCTTGCTGTTCAGGCGTCAACTGACGGTGGGTGGTCGAGGCTGAGTGAATGATCAGCGACCGCGCATCGCCAAGGTTGGCGACATGGCTGAAAATCTCAAGCGCGTTCACCAGTTTGACACAAGCGTCGTAGCCGCCCTTGACCGCAAAGGTGAACAATGCGCCGGCACCTTTCTTATAGTGTGCATTCACCCGGTCATGATAGGGCGAGGAGGGCAGGCCCGCATAGGTCACGTAATCCACACGGTCGTCAGCTTCGAGCCAGGCAGCGATCTTTTGGGCATTCTCCACGTGGCGCTCCATCCGCAGGGATAGGGTTTCAACCCCCATCAGCGTGTAATGCGCGGCTTGCGGGTTCATGGTCATGCCCAGATCGCGCAGACCGATGGCAATGCCGTGAAAGGTAAAAGCCAGCGGGCCAAAGGTCTCGTGGAACTTCAGTCCGTGATAGGCTTGTTCCGGTTCGCTGAGTGAGGGGAACTTGTCATTCGCCGACCAGTCGAACTTGCCCGAATCCACGATACAGCCGCCGGTGACCGTGCCGTTGCCGGTCAGGTACTTGGTCGTCGAATGCACAACCAGCGTCGCGCCCTGTTCGATGGGGCGGCATAGGTAAGGTGTGGCCGAGGTGTTGTCGACGATCAGGGGGATACCTGCTGCGTCAGCGATATCCGCCATGGCCTGAATGTCGGTCACATACCCACCCGGATTGGCAATTGATTCACAGAATATCGCCCGGGTGTTTTCGTCGATGGCATTTTTTACGGCGTCCAGATCATCGGTGTCGACAAACTTGGCCGACCAGCCAAAGCGTTTGATCGTCTGGCTGAATTGCGTGACCGTGCCGCCATAAAGGCGCGTCGAGGACACCACGTTGCAGCCCGGTCCCATAAGCGGAAACAGCGCCATGATCTGTGCTGCATGACCAGAAGAACAGCAGACCGCGCCCACTCCGCCTTCCAGTGTGGCGATACGTTCTTGCAATACGGCCACAGTAGGGTTGGTCAGGCGGGAATAGATGAAGCCAACTTCTTGCAAGTTGAACAGCGCCGCCGCGTGATCGGCATCGCGAAACACATAAGCTGTCGTTTGATAAATCGGAGTCTGACGCGCGCCCGTTGCCGGATCGGGCCGTGCGCCCGCGTGAATCTGAAGTGTGTCAAAACCGTAGGTAGGGCCGTCAGACATCGCTAAAATCTCCTGTTGGAATGTTTGTTGCTGAATCTCTAGGCGATTGAGCGCGCGCGCACAACAATCCTGTCAGCGCATCCACAGGCCCTTGTTCTTGATTGTATTGCGAATGACCTGTTCGCGCTGGGGCAGGTTATCACGGTCGAACAGGTCCCGGATCTTGTGGCCCTTACGCTGCAAAACCAGCTTTTTGATCGGGTCATATCCCTTGAGAACCTTCTTGACCCGGTTGGGGGCCACGACGGTTTCAAGCACCTCAATCACATGGTCGCTTTCGCGGGCATAGAGCAGGGGGAACAGACGATAGTGGCAGCTGACCGATCCATCCAGCAGGCCCGGGGGCAGGGTATCCCGCCCGCCACCGAAGGAATGGACAACCAACGGCAGCGCGGCCTGATCCAGCCATGGGTCAAGGTTCTGCCCGGCCAGTTCGGGGATATTCCCATCCCGGATCGTGCGGGCAAAGTCCAGATAACGCGCGCCGAACTTGCGCGGGCAGGAATAATAGAAATAGCCCGCGTTGAAGTACAAATACCGCCGCCAGTAATTCTCGGGCTGGCTGGTATCCAATGAGCTTTCGAAGTCCAGTTCGAACCGGTGATAGAGGGCGCTCCAGATACCATCGATACCAGGGCCATACAGGGTGGGTTTGGGCCACGTCCCTTCGACCTTTTGTGAGGCACCAGGTCGGTCAAAATCAAACGGTACCGAGGTCAGATCTCCGGTGATCAGCGTATCGCTGTCAAAGAACACAAAAGGCTCGCCTTCTGGCAGCGCCAGCAATGCCTCGATCTTGTTGCCGTGGGGATAGCTGTTGCCGAAGACATGGTTGTCGAATGGCAGGATTTCCGCATCCAGTTGGCGCAACGCTTTCAGAACGTCCTCGTTCCGGATGCTTGGGTCTTGCGGCCAGCGCTGGCCGGGCTGCGGGACCGCCACAAACAGCCGACCCGCGAAATTCGGTGAGCTATGACGCAGAGAGGCGGCAAACAGCAGTGCCTCATACTGTAGCCGGTTGTTTTGCCCGATGATGACGATGTTGAACTTCGGGTGGGTGGCCTGCATCGAATGACTTTCAGGTATCTGGCCGTTGACCGGCGCTGCTCGGGTTGAGTTTGACCTACATTACGCAGCTGGCTCCGTCAAAACCAGATGCCGGAAAAACCGGCATTCGTGGCTGCAGTGTGCCCTGCGCAATCGGTCTTTGGGCGCAACAGGAGTATCGAATGCCAATAAAACAGGCGATTTCCTCAGTAAAACGGGCGGAATATTCCGGTTTTTTGATTTTTTTATGATTTTATAAATTTTACCAATTGATAAAAAATCAGATTGTGGCAAGCTGAGAACATAACGAACATATCTACAGGGAGTAGAGCGATGGCACAGGGCCAGATTGCCCCCGGCATTGTCTCCGGGCGGCTTTCCAGCGATGAGCTGACATCGAATTTCACGGACTTGCACCCGCCATTGGCCACGCATGAGGCCGCAGTGGCCGCAGATCGGTGCTATTTCTGTTATGACGCGCCATGTGTGACGGCCTGTCCGACGGATATCGATATTCCGTTGTTCATGCGTCAGATTCAGGCAGGGCAACCTGAGGCGGCGGGTGAAACCATTCTGGCGCAGAACATTCTGGGCGGCATGTGCGCCCGTGTCTGTCCGACCGAGACTTTGTGCGAAGAGGCCTGCGTACGTGAAACGGCCGAGGGTGCCCCGGTCGAGATTGGCCGCCTTCAGCGGTATGCGACGGACAGCGTGATGGTTTCCGGGGATCACCCGTTTGAACGCGCCGCGTCAACTGGCAAGACTGTTGCTGTGATCGGGGCAGGGCCTGCTGGTCTGGCCTGCGCGCACCGCCTGGCGATGTTTGGGCATGACGTGGTGATCCACGAGGGCAAACCCAAGCCGGGCGGTCTGAACGAATATGGCATCGCTGCCTATAAGTCGACCAATGACTTTGCACAGGCCGAGGTGGACTGGCTGCTAAAGATCGGCGGTATCACGATCGAGACCGGCTCGGTTCTGGGTGAGGGTATCTCGCTGGACGGTCTGGTCGAAAATTACGACGCTGTCTTTTTGTCCATCGGTTTGGCCGGCGTGAACGCCCTGCTCGCACAAGGGGCTGATCTGGATGGCGTGCGCTTTGCCGTCGATTTCATCTCGGATGTGCGCCAGGCTTCTGATCTGGCGCATTTGCCCGTTGGTCGCAACGTCGTGGTGATCGGTGGCGGAATGACGGCCGTTGACGCCGCAGTGAAATCAAAACTGCTGGGGGCTGAGCATGTCACCATCGCTTATCGGCGTGGCCGCGATGCGATGGGGGCCAGCCGATATGAACAGGACCTCGCCTCATCCCACGGCGTCAAGATCATGACCAATGTGCAACCCGTTGCCGTTCATGGAAACGGAGCAGCGGCAGAGATCGAGCTGGAGTACACATCCAGCCATGACGGCCAGCTGTCGGGGACCGGAGAAATCATCCGCGTGCCCGCCGATCAGGTCCTCAAGGCGATTGGCCAGACGCTGGATGGCGCACCGGATGGATTGACGCTGGACGGCAACAAGATCGCTGTGACGGGCGCTGGGCGTACCTCGATGGATGGCGTCTGGGCCGGGGGCGATTGCGCAGCTGGTGGCGAAGACCTGACCGTAACCGCCGTGGCCGAAGGCCGCGATGCGGCGATGGACATCCACGCAACGCTTGTTTCGTGATAGGATGGGGCATTCACCCCATCCCATTCGCTGCTGAGGTATTCTCATGTCCCAGATCGAAAAAGCTGTTGCGCAACACTACACAACCGGTGCCCTCACGGAGCGTATGCGTGAGGCACTAAAGGCAAGTGGCATTGACCCAAACGCGGCCACGGTTGCAGATCTCAAGGCTGGTGATGAGTTCCACACAGGCGGGGTTCTGGCAACGGACAACCTGTTTGCCCAGCTTTCGCCGACCCATGCGACCCGTGTGCTGGATGTCGGGAGCGGCATCGGCGGGACGTCGCGCTACATCGTGGATCGCTATGACTCGACAGTGACCGGGGTCGACCTGACGCCTGAATTTGTCGAAACGGCCACTGCTTTGAGTGAACTTGTCGGGCATTCCGACAAAACAAGTTTTCTGGTGGGTAGCGCACTGGATTTGCCCGTGCCGGATGCGGGTTTTGATCTTGCCGTTATGATGCACGTTGGGATGAACATCGAAGACAAGGCGGGTCTTTTTGCAGAAGTGTCGCGCGCTCTGGCCTGGGATGGTTCCTTTGCCCTGTTTGATGTGATGGGAGGGGACGTGGACGAACCGCTGGCCTTTCCTCTGCCCTGGTCAACCGTTGCCGAGACCTCTTTTGTAGATTCACCAGAGGTTTACAAGAACGCGGCGGCCTCGGCGGGTCTTGAGCTGGTAGCCGAGACAGACCGGACCGAGTTCGCGCTTGCTTTTTTCGAAGAAGTTTTCGCGCGCATCGCCGAGAGCGGCCCGCCCCCATTGGGCATCCACCTTATGATGGGCGAGACGGCGCCCGAAAAGTTTCAAAACTACGTCATGAACCTCAAGGCTGGGCGCATTCGCCCGACCGAAATGATATTCAAGAAATCCGGCTGAGCCGGGAAGGGAGAAGCTATGGCCGATCTGACAACAAACTTTCTGGGTATTTCCAGCCCCAACCCTTACTGGTTGGCCTCGGCGCCACCGACGGATAAGGAATATAACGTCCGCCGTGCTTTTGAGGCCGGATGGGGCGGAGTTGTGTGGAAAACGCTCGGGGCCGAGGGACCTCCGGTCGTAAACGTCAACGGGCCGCGCTACGGCGCGATTTATGGCGCTGATCGTCGGCTTTTGGGCCTGAACAACATCGAACTGATCACCGATCGCCCGCTTGAGGTGAACCTTGAAGAAATGGCGCGGGTCAAGGCAGATTACCCGGACCGTGCGCTGATCGCTTCGATCATGGTGCCGTGCGAAGAAGAGGCATGGAAAGCCATCTTGCCGCGTGTGGCAGAAACTGGCGCAGACGGGATCGAGTTGAACTTCGGGTGCCCGCATGGGATGAGCGAGCGCGGTATGGGCTCGGCCGTGGGGCAGGTGCCGGAATATATCGAAATGGTGACCCGCTGGTGTAAGCAGTACTACGACCGCCCAGTTATCGTAAAGTTGACGCCGAACATCACCGATATCCGCAAGCCAGCTGAGGCGGCTAGAAATGGCGGCGCGGACGCGGTGTCGTTGATCAACACGATCAACTCGATCACCAGCGTCAATCTGGACACATTCAGCCCCGAGCCGTCGATTGATGGCAAGGGCAGCCACGGCGGGTATTGTGGCCCGGCGGTAAAGCCGATTGCCCTGTCGATGGTGTCCGAAATTGCCCGTGCCCAAGCCACGCAAGGCCTGCCGATATCCGGTATCGGTGGCGTGACCACGTGGCGCGATGCGGCTGAATTCATGGCGTTGGGATGTGGTACCGTGCAGGTGTGTACCGCCGCAATGACCTATGGGTTCAAGATTATCGACGAACTGACTGCCGGACTGTCCAAGTGGATGGATGAAAAGGGCTATACAGACGTATCGCAAGTCGTAGGTCTTGCTGTGCCGAATGTGACCGACTGGCAGTATCTGAACCTGAACTACGTTGCCAAGGCCAAGATCGACCAGGATCAGTGCATCAAATGCGGTCGCTGCTATGCTGCGTGTGAAGACACCAGCCATCAGGCGATTTCAATGTCCGAAGATCGGGTTTTTGAGGTCATGGATGACGAATGCGTCGCCTGTAATCTGTGCGTGGATGTCTGCCCGGTGGACGGGTGTATCTCGATGGAGCCGATGGCAGCCGGTGAGGTCGATCCGCGTACCGGAGATGAAGTGCAGCCTGGCTATGCCAACTGGACGACGCATCCTAATAATCCAATGGCGAAAGCGGCCGAGTAGATTGGTTAACTGAAACAAAGAAAAGGGGCTGGTATAGGCCAGCCCTTTTCAAATGGCTCAGAAAATTTGAGCGATCCTGCAGGTCTGGTCAATGTTCGCTCTCGATAGGCTATCGGGATGCCCAAACGACCGAAGCCCCTCTGAAACGCGCCCGCTCTTAAAGCCAAAGCTGTCAATCGGGAATCGCGAACTAGATGGAAAATCGCCGTAAGCTAACTGTCGACAAGCTCATAATGTTTGATTGAGCGCGACTCGACCAGTTCAGCTTCCATAGGATCAATATGAGGGCTGGAAATATCGTCACCTACAAAAGCCTTCAGAGACTCAAGGTCTTCCCAAACCATAACAAAACTAAACTCTCTGGGTGTATCGGCACGCGGCGCCCCGGGTATGACCTGAACTATCCCTTTCGTTCCCTTCATGAGCGGGATCGCCGTCTCGTGAAAGAACTTCCCGAACTCTTCTTCTTTGCCGGGGCGTGTAACGACCTGAAATATGCGAATGATCATGCAGTCACCTTCCTTTCGGTGTTGCTGCCGCATGAAAGTCACCTCAATTGACCCAGTATATCATGGCAAGATGGAATGGTCTGCCAAGGGTTCTGTGAGACTGTTTTTCTAGGGTGTCAGAAGTTTGCGATAAAGCGTATCAATAAACGGTTCAGCACCTGCGAACGGATCCTCGTTGCCCAGAATGGCACGGACCTGCACATCGAAATCGGCGTAGTGCTGCGTCAGAGCCCAGATTGAAAAGATCAGGTGATAGGGATGCAGGCGCGCAATTTTGCCCTCATCCATCCATTGCGTCAGGATCGTGGTTTTATCGTCCACCAGCGCCTTAAGATCATTCGACAAAGCCTCGTGAATGCGCGGCGCGCCCTGAACAAGCTCGTTCGCGAACAGGCGGCTTTCACGCGGCAACTCACGGCTCATCTGCAATTTGCGGCGGAGGTAGGACAGGATTTCCTCCATCGGGTCTCCGTCGGCATCCAACTCGTGTAAGGGGGCCAGCCATGTGTCCAACAGCCCCGAAAGAAGGGCAGTATGGATCGCCTCTTTCGACGGGAAATAATACAGTAAATTCGGTTTGCTTAACCCAGCTTCGGCAGCAATCTGATCAACAGTTGCGCCGCGAAATCCGTGGGCGGAAAACACGTTCAGCGCGGCCTCGAGAATCGCAGCGCGGTTCTTTCTCTGTATTCGGGTCGGGGCGCGATCCTTGGGCATGTTTCCAGCGTGTCTCTTTTTTTGCCATGCGGGGGCCAATTATGCCGAAAATTCCGGCGGCACCATGCAATTTCTTGACTGATCTCGAACCCGTGATAGCGTGAGTTTGACCAGATGGTCAAATCAAGACACCAAAAGCGAGCCAAATCGCAAGCAACAGGGAAGACACCAATGGCAGCTCCGGCGCAAAACCTCAGGATCAATGGCGACAGACTTTGGGACAGCCTGATGGAGATGGCAAAGATTGGCCCCGGTGTTGCAGGGGGTAACAACCGCCAGACCCTGACGGATGAGGATGCTGAAGGGCGCGCCTTGTTCCAGAAATGGAGCAAGGACGCGGGCTGTACAATGGGCCTGGATCAAATGGGCAATATGTTTGCTCGCCGAGAGGGGACTGACCCCGAGGCTCTGCCGGTTTATGTAGGTTCACATCTGGATACGCAGCCGACCGGCGGGAAATATGACGGCGTGCTGGGCGTGCTGGGCGGGTTAGAGATCATACGGACGCTTAATGATCTGGACATCAAAACCAAACATCCCATCGTGGCGACCAACTGGACCAACGAAGAGGGCACACGTTACGCGCCGGCTATGTTGTCTTCGGGCGTTTTTGCTGGAATGCACACGCAGGATTGGGCCTATGACCGCGAGGATGCCGAAGGCAAAAAGTTTGGCGATGAATTGAATCGCATCGGCTGGCGGGGCGACGAAGAGGTCGGCGCACGCAAGATGCACGCTTTCTTTGAGCTGCATATCGAACAAGGGCCGATCCTTGAGGCCGAGGGTAAGGACATCGGCGTTGTTACTCATGGGCAGGGCCTGAGCTGGACACAGATCACCGTGACGGGCAAGGACTCCCATACTGGGTCGACCCCGATGCCAATGCGCAAGAATGCTGGCCTTGCAATGGCACGCATCCTTGAGAAAGTGGATGAAATCGCCTGGTCGCATGCGCCCCATGCGGTCGGTGCAGCAGGGCATATCGATGTCTATCCGAACTCTCGCAACGTGATCCCCGGCAAGGCTGTTTTCACGGTCGATTTCCGCTCACCCGAATTGGACGTGATCACCGACATGGTTAACCGCCTGCGTGTTGCCGCCGAAGATATCGTCGAAGAGATGGGCCTTCAGATCGAATTCGAGAAAGTTGGCGGCTTTGACCCTGTGACGTTCGACGAGGGGTGCGTAAAGGCGGTTCGCGATGCGGCAGAGAGGTTGGGGTATTCGCACACCGACATCATCTCGGGCGCAGGACATGATGCGTGCTGGATCAACCGAGTGGCACCAACCGCGATGGTCATGTGTCCGTGCGTTGATGGGCTGAGCCACAACGAGGCCGAAGAGATCAGTAAAGACTGGGCGGCCGCCGGGGCAGATGTTCTGTTTCATGCGGTCGTCGAAACCGCAGAGATTGTGGAGTAAGGGACGCTGCCCCTGTCGCCCGAAAAGCGACTCACCCGAGGTATTTTGGCCAGATGAAGCAAGCGGCGCAGACCGCGTCAGGGAGACTAAAATGAGCACTGTTATCAAAAACGGAACCGTCGTGACCGCCGATCTTTCCTATAAGGCGGATGTGCTGGTCGAAGGCGGTGTGATCACCGAGATCGGAATGGATCTTAAGGGCGACAAAGTGCTTGATGCGACGGGGTGTTACGTGATGCCCGGTGGGATTGACCCGCACACGCATCTTGAGATGCCGTTCATGGGAACCTATTCCAGCGATGATTTCGAAAGCGGGACGCGAGCGGCGCTGGCCGGGGGCACCACGATGGTGGTCGATTTCGCGCTGCCAAACCCCGGTGAGGGTCTGCTTGATGCCTTGAAGCGCTGGGATAATAAGTCGACCCGTGCAAACTGCGATTACTCCTTCCATATGGCGGTGACCTGGTGGGGCGAACAGGTGTTTGACGACATCAAAACGGTGATCGAGACGCGCGGCATCAATACGTTCAAGCACTTCATGGCCTACAAGGGCGCACTGATGGTGAATGACGATGAGTTGTTTGCCTCGTTCAAGCGATTGGCTGAGTTGGGTGGCATCGCGATGGTGCATGCTGAAAACGGCGATGTCGTGGCTGAGTTAAGCGCCAAGCTGCTGGCCGAAGGAAATACAGGCCCCGAAGCGCATGCGTATTCGCGACCGCCACAGGTTGAAGGCGAGGCGACCAACCGGGCCATTATGATTGCCGATATGGCGGGCGTGCCGCTTTACGTGGTGCATACATCCTGTGAAGAGGCGCATGAAGCCATTCGCCGGGCCAAGATGAATGGAAAACGGGTGTGGGGTGAGCCTCTGATCCAGCACCTGACGTTGGATGAAAGCGAGTATTTCCATCAGGATTGGGACCACGCGGCGCGGCGCGTCATGAGCCCCCCGTTCCGGAACAAACAGCATCAGGACAGTCTATGGAACGGGTTGCATTCCGGGACATTGAGCGTTGTGGCCACTGACCATTGCGCCTTTACCACCGACCAAAAGCGTTTTGGCGTCGGTGACTTTACCAAGATACCGAATGGGACCGGTGGGCTGGAGGATCGGATGCCGATGCTGTGGACCCATGGTGTGAATACGGGGCGTTTGACGATGAATGAGTTTGTGGCCGTGACTTCAACAAACATCGCCAAAATATTGAATTGCTATCCTAAAAAGGGTGCGATCCTTGTGGGGGCGGATGCCGATATCGTTGTATGGGACCCTGAGAAAGCAAAAACGATCAGCGCTGATACCCAGCAATCGTCGATCGACTACAACGTGTTCGAGGGTAAAGAGGTCAAAGGTCTGCCGCGCTTTACGCTGACCCGTGGACAGGTGGCCGTGCATGACGGTGAAATCCGCACGCAGGAAGGGCATGGAGAGTTTGTAGCGCGCGAGCCCAATGGTCACGTGAACAAGGCGCTGAGTACGTGGAAAGAGCTGACTGCGCCGCGCCCGGTTGAGCGGACGGGCATTCCGGCGACGGGTGTCTGATTGCGCAGGGATTGTCACCAAGGCACCCTAAAGCCAAACCTTTTCAAGGCAATGGAATGAATACTGAAAGCACTACCCAGCCCGTAATCGAGGCAAGGCAGTTGGACCTTACCTTCCAAACAAACGACGGGCCAATCCATGCGCTCAAGGATGTGAACCTGACAGTCGACAAAGGCGATTTCGTCAGCTTCATCGGCCCCTC
The DNA here is from genome assembly GCF_056539405.1 of Ruegeria sp. BB5. NCBI lineage: Bacteria > Pseudomonadati > Pseudomonadota > Alphaproteobacteria > Rhodobacterales > Roseobacteraceae > Ruegeria > Ruegeria sp. BB5. Next base: position 626,794 of record NZ_JBQFUX010000001.1, read on the forward strand.
GGGCTGTGGTAAAACCACCTTTCTGCGCTGTATCGCGGCGCTGGAAACACCGACAGGGGGAACGTTAACCGTCAACGGAATGACGCCGGATGAGGCGCGGCGGAACCGGGCCTATGGCTATGTGTTTCAGGCGGCGGGGCTATATCCTTGGCGGACCATTGCCAAGAACATTAAGCTACCCTTGGAAATCATGGGTTATTCCGCCAGCGAGCAGGAAGAGAGGGTTAAAAAAGTTCTGGAACTTGTTGATCTAGAGGGATTTGGCGGGAAATTCCCCTGGCAGCTTTCTGGCGGCATGCAACAACGCGCCAGCATTGCGCGGGCGCTGGCTTTTGACGCCGATATCCTTTTGATGGATGAGCCCTTTGGCGCGCTGGATGAGATCGTGCGCGATCACCTGAACGAACAGCTTCTGGCACTTTGGGCGCGCACTGAAAAGACCATCGGTTTCGTGACGCACTCGATCCCCGAGGCGGTGTATCTCAGCACAAAGATCGTGGTGATGAGCCCGCGACCGGGTCGGATCACTGATGTGATCGACAGCCCTCTGCCAAAGGAACGGCCGCTGGATATCCGCGACACGCCTGAATTCATCGAAGTAGCCCATCGTGTGCGCGAGGGGCTGCGGGCGGGGCATACGGATGACTAGTGCAGGGATCAAAGCTGTCTGGGCCGTCTTGACCGTTGTAGGCGTCATTATCCTGTTCTGGTATGCCGCCAGCGTGCCGATGAACATCAAAGGTGTTCTGACTGAATTCGAACGAGCCGGGGAACAAGTCGATCCGCCCAAGGCTGTTGACCGCCGCGACATGAGCGAGTTCGAGTTGGTCATCGACAACCCCTATGCCATTGATGAGACATGGGAACAGGACCGACCGCGTTTGCCAGCACCGCATCAGGTGGCCGAAGAGCTGTGGGACACCACGGTCGAGAAGAAAATCACCTCGAAAAGATCATTGATCTATCATTCCTGGGTGACACTCAGCGCCACTATTCTGGGTTTTGCGATTGGCACCGGGTTGGGCATTCTGCTGGCAGTGGGAATTGTACACAGCCGAGTGATGGACCTGTCGGTCATGCCCTGGGCCATTGTAAGCCAAACTATTCCAATCATCGCGCTGGCCCCAATGATCATCGTGGTGCTGTATTCGATAGGTATTCAGGGGATCATCCCCAAGGCGATCATCTCGGCCTACCTTAGCTTTTTCCCCGTCGTGGTCGGTATGGTGAAGGGGCTGCGCAGCCCCGATGCGATGCAACTGGACCTGTTGCGCACGTATAACGCCAGTCGGTCTCAGGGATTCTGGAAGCTGCGCTTACCAGCGTCGATGCCGTATCTGTTTACTTCGCTGAAGATTGGTATCGCAGCCTCACTGGTCGGGGCTATCGTCGGAGAGCTGCCGACAGGGGCCGTGGCTGGTTTGGGTGCGCGGCTACTGGCCGGCAGCTATTACGGTCAGACCGTGCAAATCTGGTCGGCATTGTTTGCGGCGGCCATCCTGGCGGCCTGTCTGGTCGGGCTGTTGGGTCTGATCGAGCGCGCGGTCCTGAAACGGATGGGGATGGCGCAATGATACCTGTTCTTGGTGCAATTGGCGTCTGGCTGTTTGGCTGGTGGTTGAACAGCCGCCTGGCCAGTGGACCTTATGCCGATACAAAGACGGTGCGGTTTTTGGCGCCGCTGATCTTTGGACTGACCGTGATTGCAATTTGGGAACTGCTGGTGCGCGGGCTTGATGTGCCGTTGGTCATTTTGCCTGCACCGTCAGTGATCGCTGTGCGCTTTGCTGACAGCCTGCCAATCCTGTGGGCGGATTTCGTGCAAACCATCATCAAAGGCGCGCTGAGCGGTTACATTATCGGTTGCGGATCGGCCTTCCTGATGGCGATTGCCGTGGATCGCTGGGATTTCCTGCGCCTCGGATTGTTGCCGGTCGGGAACTTTGTGGCGGCCCTGCCTATTGTCGGGACGGCCCCCATTCTGGTGATGTGGTTCGGGTTCGACTGGCATTCCAAGGCGGCGGTGGTCGTGGTGATGGTGTTCTTTCCGATGCTGGTGAACACCGTAGCAGGTCTGCGCGAAGCGACCACCATGCAACGCGACCTGATGGAGACCTATGCCGCGACCTATTGGCAGAGCTTTCTGAAACTGCGCTTGCCCGCGGCGATGCCGTTTGTTTTCAATGGGCTAAAGATTTCTACCACTCTGGCGCTGATCGGCGCTATCGTGGCCGAGTTCTTTGGCTCTCCAACTCTGGGCATGGGCTTTCGGATATCGACCAGTGTCGGGCAACTGTCACTGGATATGGTCTGGGCCGAGATTGTCGTGGCTGCTTTGGCCGGGACGGCGTTTTATGGGCTGGTCGCCATGATCGAAAAGGGGGTGACATTCTGGCACCCGTCGCAACGCGGATAAATGGAAATTAACAGACCCCAAAAATGGGGCGCCAACAACAACTAGGAGATATGAAGATGAACAAGCTACTCAGCGGGGTGATCGCTGCCTTTAGCCTGACTGCCAGCGCAGCGCTGGCCGCAGATGAGGTGACTTTGCAACTCAAGTGGGTCACTCAGGCGCAGTTCGCGGGTTATTATGTGGCCAAAGACAAAGGGTTCTACGAGGAAGAGGGACTGGACGTCACCATTTTGCCTGGCGGCCCGGATATCGCACCGACTCAGGTCATTGCCGGCGGTGGTGCGGATGTGACCGTCGAATGGATGCCCGCCGCACTGGCCGCGCGCGAAAAGGGTCTGCCCCTGGTGAATATCGCGCAGCCGTTCAAAAGCTCAGGTATGATGTTGACCTGCTGGAAAGATGCCGGGATTTCCTCGCCCGAGGACCTAAAGAACCGCACGCTGGGTGTTTGGTTTTTTGGTAATGAATTCCCGTTCATGAGCTGGATGAGCCAGTTGGGTATCGACACCGGTGGCAAAAGTGAAAACGGCGTCGAGGTTCTGAAACAGGGCTTTAACGTTGATCCTTTGCTGCAGCGTCAGGCCGATTGCATCAGCACCATGACCTATAATGAATACTGGCAGGTCATCGATGCTGGCGTCAGCCCGGATGAGTTGGTCACTTTTAAGTACGAAGACCAGGGCGTGGCGACGCTGGAGGACGGTTTGTATGTGCTTGAGGAAAATTTGGGTGACGCGGCCTTTGTTGAAAAAATGGAGCGTTTTGTTCGTGCTTCGATGAAAGGCTGGAAATACGCTGAAGAACACCCTGATGAGGCAGCCGACATCGTGCTTGAGAATGACGCGACCGGTGCCCAGACCGAAGAGCATCAGAAGCGCATGATGGGCGAGATCGCCAAACTGACCGCGGGTTCGAATGGCGCGTTGGATCCGGCCGATTTTGAACGTACCGTGGGTACCTTGCTGGCAGGTGGGTCTGACCCAGTGATCACCAAGCAGCCCGACGGGGCCTGGACACATCAGATCACAGATGCGGCGCTAAACTGATCCCAGTTCAATTGCCTGAACACGCGCGGCTCCAATTGGGGCCGCGTTTTCGTTTGGGGATGTCGGAATCGTGTCTGTACTTGGTAAGTAAATGGTCTAGTATCTTTATGAAATTAGGCGCATTTTGTACGAAATACTCGATATGTGGTAGGGAATGCAGGGATTTGCATCAGAATTCAACTCGGCAATGACCCTGATCCTCAACGGGGATGCAGAGTTGTGGGCGATTGTGTTGCTGTCCCTGAAAGTTTCCATCTTTGCCGTGCTGATTTCTGCGTTGATTGGCATGCCCGTTGGTGCGGCTTTGGCGGTCGCTCGGTTTCCGGGACGTCGAATTCTGATCGTGCTGATGAATGCTTTGATGGGGTTCCCACCGGTCGTTGTTGGGCTGTTGGTCTATCTGATGTTGTCACGCTCGGGTCCGTTGGGTGTGCTTGAGTTGCTGTATACGCCGACCGCGATGATCATTGCGCAGGTTGTTCTGGTTACCCCCATCATCGCAGCGTTGACCCGGCAAGTGGTCGAATTGCTGGCCGAGGAGTATTCGGAACAGCTCCGCTCACTGGGGGTGTCCCGGCTGGCATCGGTTCCGGTGCTGTTGTGGGATGCGCGATTGGCGCTGGTGACCGCACTGCTGGCTGGATTTGGTCGGGCCATTGCCGAGGTCGGCGCGGTGATCATCGTTGGCGGCAACATCAATCACGTCACGCGTGTTATGACGACGACCATTGCTTTGGAGACCTCAAAGGGCAATCTGGCGCTGGCGTTGGCACTGGGGGCGATCCTGATCGGTATCGCGGTGGCGGTGAACGCCATGGTCAGCACGCTCAGCCTGCGAGCCGAGCAGGAGGGGTTGCGCCATGCGTGATTTGACTTTGCAATTGGCCAGTTGTTTGTCGGTTGATGGGATGCGGATCACCCGTAAAGGCAAGGCCTTGTTGGATGTGCCGCAACTTATCCTTGATGGTCCGGGGCCAACCTTGATCCTTGGGCCGAATGGATCGGGCAAAAGCCTGTTGCTGCGCTGTCTGCATGGACTGATCGTACCGGATCGCGGGCAGGTTCGGCAGGATGGTGTCGAGCTGAATGCTGATCACAAGGCGCGGCAGGCGATGGTGTTTCAGCAGCCCGTGCTGTTGCGCCGGACCGTTGCTTCCAACCTGGATTTTGTGCTGAAGCGCCAGGGGATGCCGCGTAGCACGCGCAAGTCCCGGATCGAGGAATTGCTGACCGAAGGCGGCCTGGATGGCAAAGCCCGCCAATCCGCCCGGTCCCTGTCAGGGGGAGAAGCGCAGCGGCTGGCCATTCTGCGCGCCCTCGCGCTGGACCCAGAGACGTTGTTTCTGGATGAACCTACCAGCGCGCTTGATCCCAATGCCACGCAGATGATCGAAAGGATGATCCTGCGCGCCTCAACCCGGGGTGTCCGCATCGTTATGGTGACGCATGACATCGGGCAGGCCCGGCGGTTAGCCGCCGATATCGTGATGATGCAGGGCGGTCACGTGGTTGAACATGGGGCGGCCAAACAGGTACTGGATGCCCCCAAAAGCGACGCCGCACGCCGATATCTGGCTGGCGGGCTAGTCACTTAAACAATAACGGAGATCTAAATGATCCGAACTTTTTTTCGAGCAGCTCTTTTCGCCGTTGGTTTGACCGCTGCGTCCGCCAACGCCGAGGAACCCTTTATCGTGGTGCAATCGACGACGTCCACTCAGAATTCGGGTTTGCTGGATTACATCCTGCCGGGGTTCGAGGCCGAGACGGGTATTGACGTACGTGTTGTTGCCGTGGGCACCGGTCAGGCGATCCGCAATGCCATCAACGGGGATGGGGACGTGTTGCTGGTGCATTCCAGACCAGCCGAGGAACAATTCGTTGACGACGGTTGGGGGGTCGAGCGGTTTGACGTGATGTACAACGATTTTGTTCTGGTCGGGCCAAAATCCGATCCGGCCAAGGTGCGGGGTGGCATGGATATCGTTGAGGCGCTGGTTGCGGTGTCCGAAGCCGAAGCGCCCTTTGCCTCGCGCGGAGATGACAGCGGAACGCACAAGGCCGAGATGCGCCTTTGGGATTGGGCGGGTGCCGATCCGACCGCCGCATCGGGGACGTGGTACCGCGAGACCGGCTCGGGCATGGGGGCGACTTTGAACGTGGCCAGCGGGATGGGGGCCTATGTGCTGACGGATCGCGCAACGTGGCAATCCTTTGGCAACAGGGGGGATCTAGAGGTTCTGGTCGAGGGTGACCCGCGTCTATTCAATCAATACGGTATCATCCTTGTGAACCCGGATAAGCATCCGCAGGTCCGGGCCGCAGCGGGTCAACGGTTCATTGACTGGCTGATCGGCCCCGACGGGCAGGCGGCCATTGCGTCTTACAAGCTGGATGGTGAGCAGTTGTTCTTTCCCAACGCCGAGTGATCGGGGTCAGCCGCTTGCGCCATTGTGGTGGATCGTGCCCAACTCGGACAAGTCATAACCACCGAATTCGGCAGCACGGTTGGCGAAACGTTCAGACTGAAAAAAGCTGAGAAGTTTCAGCATCGGGTCATCAAAATAAGCGCGGCGCCAGATGGCCAGGTCCAACCGTTCAGTATGGGTGGGCGCGAAGCCCAGATTGTATAGGCTGGCCAGGGCACCCAACCCAAACCCGGCTTCGGCCTTGCTGTCATGCAGGGCAATGGCCAGTTCTTCTTCGGTCCGGGCGCAGGCGGGTAGGGCGTCCAGATCGTCGCGTGTCAGATCGTGGGCTTCTAGCTGTGCGTCGAACAGCCGTTGGCTGGCGGCGCTGTCCTGCCGCAGGATCACCCGCCGTCCTTTCAGATCGGCAAAGTCAGTGATACCGGTGACGCCCGGTGCCAATAACAATCCGCGTTGCCGCTGCGCGACTTCAAACAAAACCACCGGGGCTTCACCCAGATTGGCGCGCAGGGATTGCGTATTGAACCCCTGTTCCTCATGAATATGCAGCGCCGCAGCCTGCGCACTGCGGTCCTTCAGGCGGATCAGCCCGTCGAAGGAACCGTCGTAATACGTGGCCAGACCCGAGCCGCTTTCGCGCAAAGCCCAATCAAGCAGCGGATCATGGCTGCCAGCAATGATCGGGGGCAGGGCGGGTTCTGCCACTTGCGGGCCGGACCGGGATGCGTTCAGCCAGGCGATGACCTCGGCCCGAGGAAACAGCAGCTTGCCCATGGCGCGCACGCAGGGGACCGCGCCGGATGAGGCCAGATCATAGGCCTTACGCTCGCCAATGCGCAGCAGGTCGGCCAGCTCTTTGGTGGTCAGGTATTCGGACATTCAGTCGAGGCGCACAGCCGAACCGGTTCCCGCATCGGCGGCGCTGAAGCCGACCTGTTGCAGCACATAAGGCGCAGCGACGGTGATTACGACCATTACGGCCACAGCGGCAAGAAAGGCTTTCATTGGTCTCCTCCGGTCTTATTCTCCGGTGCCGTTGCGCGGCGCAAAAAGGCAATCAGGTCATCGCGGTCCTGGGCCTGAGTAATCCGCTGCATCGGCATCTTCGATCCGGGTATGTAGTGGTCTGGCCCTTCGTCGAAAAGGGCATTTATCGTTTCGTCATTCCAAACGATATCAGAGTCTTGCAGCGTATCCGAGTAGAAATATCCAGCCAACGTTCCAGCCTTGCGTCCGAAGACACCATACAAAGTCGGCCCTGCACGTCTTTGCCCATCAGGCGTAAGGCTGTGGCAGATCGAACATTTTCGGGAAAATTGCCGTTCCCCGTTGCTCATTTCTTCGGGGTTCTTCAGGAAACTGGGCTCGGCCGCTGCCATCTGTTCGCGATCGCCGAGGGATGAAACCGGCCAGCTATACATCGCCTCATCCATGCCGCCCGCATGGATGTTCTGACCGTCCGTAGAAAAGGCCAGCGCCCAAACCGGCCCGCGAAGAGTGGCGCGGAAGTCCTGCGCGATGTGCCATTCGACTGTGTCGATCACCATGATGTAGCCCTCACCATCACCCACGGCCAAAAGGCTACGATCCGGGCTGAGTGCCAGCGCCAGAATAGGACGGCGATCCAGGGTAAAGTCGCGTTCTTCGCCGGTGGTCAGGTCCAAAATGCGGGTCACACCGTCGACTGCACCATAGGCAATCCAGTTGTCGGCGACGTTCAGAACCAATTCATTGATCCCGAACCCGTGTTCCACCAGTCGCCGGATTTCCTGTCCACTGGCTACATCCCAAACTCGCAGTGTTCCATCTATGCCAGCCGAGTACAGGGTTGCACCATCTGGTGAAAAAGTGACGGCGTTCACACCGCTGCCTGCCGTAAGCATTTGTTCGGCCGATCCATCTTCGGGCCAAAGTCCAATGGTGCCGTCCCAACTAGCAGTGGCCACATGGGTTTTCGAGGCCGCGACCCCCACGATCTTGCCTTTGTGCTGGCCAACAACCTCTCCGCCCGGCCAGCGGCGCAGGGTGAAATCATCGCCTGCTGAATAGATCGCGCGCCCGTTGAACGCGACCGAGTTTACGGCTGCCTCGTGCCCCTCCAGCCATTCGGGCGTACGGTTCGACCACAAGCCAACCGAGTTGTCGAAACTGGCGGTGGCGATCCGTCCGTCTGGCGCGGTGGCGATCCCCATGATCGGTCCGCCGTGACCCTTAAGCGTGAAAAACTCGGCCATGGCGGGCAGGGGGACCAGCGCCAGGGCCAGGACCAGCCCGCGCATCTATTCTGCGGGTGAGGCCGCTGCCTTACCGGCCTCTTTTTCTTGTACCTCTTCCAACCACAGCGAGTGATGTTCGCGTGCCCATTGCTCTTCGACTTCGCCGGTACCCATTGCGTCAAAGGCACCTTCCATGCCCACTGAACCCAAATAGATATGGGCGATAATGATGGCGATGAACACATAGGCGATCATCACGTGCCAAACCTGCGCGTATTGCATCTCCTCCTGCGGGGACATCTGGGTTGGCAAATTCAGGCCAAACATCTGTGGAATACCGGTGGAATTGGCGACCGAGAAGGTCTTGGCGAACATCGGCAATTCGAACGGGAACAGCAGCGACAACCCGGACAGGCTGATCGAAACGCCCAGCAGGATACAGGCCCAGAAGATGACCTTTTGTCCTGCGTTAAACTTCCTGGCAGGCGGATGGCTGCCCTTGGTGAAAAGGCCCCCACCGGCGGCCAGCCATTTCAGGTCCACCCGGTTGGGGATGTTGTGGGCGATCCAGTTCACGGTGACGATGACCAGACCCAGCATAAATGCCCATGCGAGATTGTTGTGTAACCACTTGCAGCCTTGCGCGATGGTGGCAAACCCTTCTTTCCCGAAAAGCGGGATCAGGAAATCACGGCCATAAAGGGTCAGCAGGCCGGTCAGGCCAAGTACAAGGAAAGACCCGGCGAACAGCCAGTGCCCGAACCGCTCAAAGCTGTTAAAGCGGGTTACGGTGCGGCCGGTTTTTTCCCCATCGATGCGGATTTTTCCGCGGATCAGGAAAAACAACACGATGATGGCCGCCATTCCGCCCAGGATATACGTTCCGTATTCGCGCAAGGGGCCTGTGCGGAAGTTCAGCCACCACATGCCACCGTCCTGGATTAGAACGCCAGCCGCAGGCCCCTTGGATGAAACTGTTGTATCGGCCGAGCCGTATCGGATCGCGCGATAGACATCACTGTCTGAGGCAACGCCGCGTGTTCCCAACTGGCCCAGCAGACCTTCGGCATTGCCTTGACCGGTGTTGTCCGAGCGATAACGATTGTCGACCTTTTCACCGCGCTGACGGGCCAGAATGTCTTCCAGTGTCGTGGCGCCGCCAGTGGTGCTGCGTTCGGATTCAGTCGGGACATCCGCACTTTCTTGAGCCAAGGCGACACTGGTGAGGAATAGGGGGATCAGCAGCATTAAGATCAGGCGCATCTGTCGAATCTCCTATGTCGTTCGTGTCTATCGGTCAAAGCCGCTGACTTGTTTGTGAAAGACCGCTCCAACCGGCGTAAGCGCCGCGTGCAGGTCTTCTTTAGCGGGGCCGTAAACGTCCAGCTGAGTTGGTGTCAGAATTGCCAGAAAACGATCTGCGAAATTTGCCCCGAAGTTTTGCATGTGGATCATCGCATCATCAGAACTGGCGTATCGTTCAAATATGTGAACTGCCGATCCGCTGCGGTGCCATTCATAGGACTTCGCACCGCTTTCATTCAGTGTTGCATCCACCATTTCAGCCATTAGCGCATCGAATATGTCATCCTGATCTGCTTGCAGGTCAAGTTTCAGCAGCCAATAAACATCTTCGGTCATGAAATACTCCGTTCAGGTTGGTCGCGCCAACTTATGCCCGGCCAAGTGGTTTGGCCGGGCTGGGACGGTCCCGTAGCTGACACTACGGAACCGCCAATTTCAAAACGGGACTAACCGTCTTTCTGGTCGTAGGCCGTGCCCCAACCCCAGGCGCCCGAGCCAAACCCGCGCGCCACGACGCGTTCGCGGTAGATGGCCGAAACCACGTCGCCATCACCGGCGAGCAGGGCCTTGGTGGAACACATCTCGGCGCAGATGGGCAGTTTGCCCTCGGCGATCCGATTGCGACCGTATTTGGCGAACTCTGCGGTCGAGTGCGTTTCCTCGGGACCACCGGCGCAGAAGGTACATTTGTCCATCTTGCCGCGTGATCCGAAGTTTCCGGCCTGTGGATACTGCGGCGCGCCGAAGGGGCACGCATAGAAGCAATAGCCGCAACCGATGCACAGGTCCTTGGAGTGCAGGACGACGCCTTCTTCGTTCTGATAGAAGCAGTCGACCGGGCACACCGCCATGCAAGGCGCATCCGAGCAATGCATACAGGCCACCGAGATTGAGCGTTCACCCGGGTTGCCGTCATTGATCGTCACCACCCTGCGGCGGTTGATGCCCCATGGGACCTCGTGCTCGTTCTTGCACGCGGTGACGCAGGCGTTGCACTCGATGCAGCGTTCAGCGTCGCAGAGAAACTTTGCTCTAGCCATAAATCGTCCTCCTTACGCTGCCGAGATTTTGCAGAGAGTACATTTCGTCTCCTGCATCTGGGTCACTGAATCGTAGCCATAGGTCTGGGCGGTGTTGGAGCTTTCACCCAGCACGTAGGGATCAGCGCCAGCGGGGTATTTGTCCCGCAAGTCCTGTCCCTGGAAATGGCCGCCGAAATGGAATGGCATGAAGGCCACGCCGGCACCGACCCTGTTGGTCAGCATCGCCATCACCTTGACTTTGCCGCCCTCGGGACCTTCGACCCAGACCTGAGACCCATCACGAATACCAAGGTTGTTGGCATCGCGCGGGTTGATCTCGACGAACATGTCCTGTTGCAGTTCGGCCAGCCACGGGTTCGATCGGCTTTCCTCGCCGCCACCCTCATATTCGACCAGACGACCAGACGTGAGGATTAGCGGGTAATCCTTTGAAAAGTCGTTCTTCTGGATCGAAGCGTAAAGGGTAGGCAGGCGATAGGCCTGACGGTCTTCGTAGGTCGGATAATCCTCCACCAGATCGCGCCGGTTGGTATATAGCGGCTCGCGATGCAGTGGGATCGGATCCGGGAAGGTCCAGACGACCGCACGGGCTTTGGCGTTCCCAAAGGGCGCACAGCCATGCTCGATCGCGACCCGTTGGATGCCGCCGGACAGGTCGGTTTTCCAGTTGGTCTTCGGACCCGCAACGGCGTCGATTGCTGCGCGTTCCTCATCCGTCAGATCGCCATCCCAGCCAAGATCCATCAGCATCTGCATCGTGAATTCGGGATATCCATCCTGAATTTCCGACCCTACGCTATAGACCCCTTCGGCCAGCAGGTTGTCGCCATCGCGTTCCACCCCGAAACGGGCGCGGAAGGTCAGGCCACCCTCGGCCACCGGTTTGGACATGTCATAAAGGTTTGGAGTCCCCGTATGACCCATCTCGGCCGTGCCCCAGCAGGGCCATGGCAGACCGTAGTATTCGCCGTCGTTTGGTCCACCAACAGCCTGCAACGTCGTTCTGTCGAACGTGTGCTGGTTGGCCATATGGCTTTTCAGACGTTCCGGCGACTGACCGGTATAGCCGATGGTCCAGAGGCCCGAGTTGAACTCACGCGTGATGCTTTCAACATTCGGGGTTTCGGCGTCTTCCATTTCGATATTGCGGAAGAACCGGTCCGCCCAGCCGAACTTGTTGGCAAACTTGGCCATAATGACCTCATCCGGCAAGCTTTCGAACAGCGGATCAACCACCTTGTCGCGCCACTGCAGCGAGCGGTTTGAGGCCGTGACCGAGCCACGGGTTTCGAACTGCGTACAGGCAGGCAACAGGTAAACGCCATCGGTGCGGTCATGCAGAACGGCCGAGACGGTGGGGTACGGGTCAATCACGACCAGCATGTCCAGCTTCTCCATCGCCGTCTTCATTTCCGGCCCACGCGTTTGCGAGTTCGGCGCGTGACCCCACAGAACCATGGCGCGAACGTTGTTGTCCTGATCCATGTTTGCTGGGTCTTCCAGAACACCGTCGATCCAGCGAGAGACAGGGATGCCGCGCTCGTTCTGAAGCGGTTTATCCTTGCCTTCCTTGTCCTTGATCGTGGCGAACTGACCAGCCAGCCATTCGGGTTCTTCACCCCAGACACGTGCCCAATGACCCCACGCCCCTGCTGACAGGCCGTAATAGCCGGGCAGGGTGTGAGACAGAACACCAAGGTCCGTCGCGCCCTGCACATTGTCGTGACCGCGGAAGATGTTGGTGCCACCACCCGAGGTGCCCATGTTGCCAAGCGCAAGCTGCAGCACGCAGTAGGCGCGGGTGTTGTTGTTGCCGTTGGTGTGCTGAGTCCCACCCATACACCAGACGACTGTGCCGGGCCGGTTGTTGGCCATGGTGCGGGCAACGCGCTTCAGCTGCGAACCGGGCGTGCCGGTGACGCGCTCGACCTCTTCTGGGTTCCACTTGGCAACCTCTTCCTGGATCTGGTCCATACCCCAGACACGGGTGCGGATGAACTCTTTGTCCTCCCAGCCGTTGTCGAAGATGTGCCACAGGATGCCCCAGATTAGCGCAACGTCTGTGCCGGGGCGGAAGCGGACATATTCATCTGCATGGGCCGCGGTGCGCGTAAAACGCGGGTCGCAGACAATCAGCGGTGCGTTGTTCTGCTCTTTCGCGCGCAATATATGCAGCAGCGAGACAGGGTGCGCCTCAGCCGGGTTGCCGCCGATGATGAAGATCGCCTTACTGTTGTGCATGTCGTTATACGAATTGGTCATGGCGCCGTAGCCCCATGTATTCGCAACACCCGCAACAGTGGTCGAGTGGCAGATACGCGCCTGATGGTCCACGTTGTTCGTGCCCCAGTAGGCGGCGAACTTGCGGAACAGATAGGCCTGTTCGTTATTGTGCTTCGCGGAACCCAGCCAATAAACACTGTCTGGCCCCGACTCTTCGCGGATGCTCATCATGCCGTCGCCGATCTCGTTGATCGCTTCTTCCCAGCTGATGCGTTTCCACTCGCCACCTTCCTTTTTCATCGGGTATTTCAGGCGGCGCTCGCCATGGGCGTGCTCGCGAACCGAGGCCCCCTTGGCGCAGTGCGCACCCAGGTTGAACGGACTGTCCCAACCGGGTTCCTGCCCGATCCAGACGCCGTCCTGCACTTCGGCGACGACTGTACAGCCGACCGAACAATGGGTGCATACGGATTTGATGTTTTCAACGGCCTGATTGGCCGCTGTCTGGGCGCTGGCTGGCGTCACGGTTCCACCCGTGGCGCTGATCGCGGCAAGGCCGCCGATCGTCAGGCCCGATCCACGCAGGAATGCGCGGCGATCGACGGTTTTCTCGCCGACCTGGGACAGGATACTTGTCCGCTGGGGGCGTCTCGCAACCCCGTTGGTCTTTTTCCTTAGCATTGTTTTCCTCCCTTGCGCGCCGTGTAAGCCACGGCTGGCTTGGTACTGCTGATGCCGACGTCAGGGCCAATCGCAACCGTCAGTCGGTTGGTGACATCGTCCGGTCGGTAAACCGGGCGCAGTCGAGGCGGCTTAGAAGCGCGCGCTGTCCAGGTAAGCGCGGGTGTGCGCTGTGTCCTGCATGCGGGTTTCGTCCGTGGGCAGCTCGGCTGCTTCGGCTTTTCCGCTTAGTGTGGCTGCGGCAACAGCAGCGGGCGCTGCGGTTCCGGCCAGTTTGAGGAAGTCGCGGCGCGAGGCGCCTTCTTCCTTGGTCTTGCTCATGGGCTTCTCCTTTCCCATTTGCGATCTAGCGCCAATTCGGGCGCTGGCGAGTTGCGGTGGTTCACACCGCCGTCATTCGGAAGGCCTCGCGTTCGATTTCCATAAACACCCGACCGGCTGTGCCGACCGAGGCATAGAGAACCGACGCTTCGGCTGCTTCCAAATCAGAATAGAAATGTGTGGCCCAGGGGCCGATATGTTTGTTCCAGAACGCCTTTTGATCCTCGACCGTGGCGGGTGCGCCAAAACGGCCAACGATCATGCCTGCCATCATTTCCATCAGCGAGGCAATGTTGTCTTCAGGCTCGAATACGTTCTGCGCTCTGGTGATCCCGCGGACGGCCATGTCATTGCGCAACTGCGCCAGAGGTTTCTCGTTCAAAAACCCAGTCAGGTAATAGCTGCCATAAGGCAGCAGCTCACCCCGGCCCAGTCCGATGAACAGCGCATTGAATTCCCGTTCCGCGGCAGCGGGTTTGGTGACTTTGGCCACCCGCGCCATGGCTTGAATGGCTTGACCCAGGTCTGTGCCATCCCCGGTCAGACCCGCGACCTGATCTAGCAGCATTTGATCTGGTGGGCCTGACAGAAGCAGACCTAGAAAATTGTAGAAATCCGCGCGCAGGCGATCTTCGGCCGAGACTTCCAGATTTTGCGCATTGCCTGCGGTCATTTCGTCATCCTTCGAATTCAAATTTCATGCGGCGCGGGGCAACCTGCGGCGCTGTCTCGTCCACCTCATCGGTAAATGCCACGGCCACCTGGGCGGGGGCTGGGGTTGGAACCACTTCCGGTTCCTCTTCGGCTGCCAGGGTTTCACCTTCATCCACCAAGGGCTCGATTTCGGGGGCATCCTCTTCGGCCTCTGCAGCCAATGCTTCGATGTGGCTCAGCATTCCTTTGCCAACCTGATAGGCGGTCTGGATGTTCTCGATCACACAGGCCGCGTCGGTATAGTCCTCACCATAGTCGACAAGCCCGTCCACATTGGCCAATACCGGGTTCAGCCGCCACAGCCGCCGCAAGGCACGGCGGCGCAACCGGTCAGGGACGGCCTTTGCCATAAACCCCGAGACATCATCCCCAGCCTGCAACTGATCGGGGTCGGGCAAGTTGAACTGTGCCAAAATCTCGGCGTCGCTCTTTTCTTCCAACTCGGCGTGTTGCGTGGCGATGACCTGTTCTTCACTCGCGATGACCTCGGCCTCGGCCTCGGCTTCGGCCTGAACGGCTGCTTTGCGGCGGGACCAGAAATCGTGAGCTTGGGTCATTGCAACAGCCTCCGCGGTGCGCGGTAAACGTCCGAGGTCTGCCGGATACGCGCATCCCCCTTGCCGTCCTCTACAAGGTCCGTCCGTTTCTTGTCGCGGCGGCGTTTAACGAATACCTCATCACGGTGGTGTTCCAGCGCGAAATCCCGAACCCAGGCAATCAGCCCTTCAGTCATCGGGATTTTTTCGACAATCTCTTCGCCGGTATCTGCATAATCCTGCCCTTCGAAAGGGGACGCCGTGACCAGCACCGCATCCATCGGGCGTTCGCCATCCAGCGCATCGCGAAGAACAAGGTAGATCGAAGGTTGTCCGTCGGACAGGTTGACCATGTAGGCCTCAGTTTCATCAGCCCAAAGCGTCAGGGGAAGGGTGGCGGCGTGGTACTCCACGGCTTCACCCTCGCGGCGCATCTCAAGCCAATCCGCTGGCCCGGCACCGGGCAGCACAGCAACGGCGCGCCAGTTCCATTTCGCCCAGCGGGTAACACCGGGTGTTTTGCGCACGACGACGCCGATTGGCATTTCAATCTGGCTTGCGGCCTTGGCCACTTAGTCCTCCCCGGAAGGCTCTCCCCTGCCTTCCCCTGGGTCTACTATGGTACACAAAGCAACCATGTGCCAAGTCTGAATTGCTGGGCTAATGATCTGATCACCGATTGTTTACGAACCCGAGAGGCATTGAAGACCCGGCCATGCCGAAAGATTTGCCATGGGGCATTGCCACTTTTCCAAGACACCCTAAGCTGAAACCAAGATGGGGAGGGGATGCCATGGGCACAAAACTAATACTATGCGATTGCGCCGGAACGCAGGATCTGGAGGCCGAGAAAATCGCATCCGCTTGTGGGATCGCTTGCTCAAAGGTTCATACGGCCCTGTGTACGGCTGAGTTGAAGACCGCTGCGTCCCTGATGCAGGAAGGGGATACTGTGATTGCCTGCGGGCAGGAGCAAGATGTGTTCCGGGACCTTGCAGACGAATTGAATATAGACATGCCGGGGTTTGTCGACTTGCGTGACCGCGCCGGTTGGTCAGAGCAGAGCAGCGATGCGACCCCCAAGATGGCCGCTTTGGCGGCTGAGGCGCTGCTGCCTCAGCCCATCACGCCCAGCGTTGACGTCTTTAGCGAAGGCACCTGTTTCATTGTCGGGGCAGGTGAGGTGAGTTTTGATCTGGCGGCCCGGCTGTCGGACACTTTGGCGGTGACGGTGCTGGTGACCGATGACGCGTCGCCGGTTTCGCGGTCTTTTGACGTAGTGCGCGGCCAGCTTCGGTCGCTGAACGGCGCACTGGGCGGGTTCACATTGCGGCTGGACGCCTTGCAACAGCTAAAGCCGGGCGGTCGTGGGGTGTTTACCTGGACCGAGGCTCGTGATGGGGCGCACTCGGTCTGCGATATCATCATCGACCTGACCGGCGGCACTGCGTTCGTGCAGGCCCCGGCCAAGCGCGAAGGCTATTTGCGCGCAGATCCCAAGGACCCGCTTGCCGTGGAACGGTTGGCCTATGAGGCGGTGCAACTGGTTGGCACGTTTGAAAAGCCGCTTTACGTGCGGCTCGAGGAAACGCTGTGTGCCCATTCCCGTGCCGAGCAGATCGCCTGTACCAACTGTCTGGATATCTGTCCGACGGGTGCGATTGTCCCGGCGGGAGAACATGTGTCCATTGACCCAATGGTCTGCGCCGGATGCGGAGAATGTGCGGCGGTGTGCCCATCGACCGCAATCACATACGAGGACCCGCCAGTTTCTGCCCTGTTGTCACGCATGCACATTCTGGCGCGGACCTATCGGCGGGCAGGGGGGACGTCTCCCCGTTTGTTGGTCCACGATGCCCACGGGGCTGAGATGATCCGGCTGGCTGCCCGGTTCGGGCGCGGCTTGCCCGCAGATGTCATCCCGCTTGAGTTAAACGTGATTTCGGGGTTCGGCCACGCCGAAATGCTGGCCGCATTGGCGCATGGGTTCGCACGTGTCGATATCCTTGTGGCCCCAACCACCGAACGCGACGCGCTGGATCGCGAATTGGTTCTGGCGCAGGCAATTGCAGGACCGGATGGTTTGTCCTTGATTGATCAGGCCGACCCCGATGCGATGGCAGACTTGCTATATGCGCAGGATGTTCCGTCACCGCTGTCCGATCCGGTGCTGCCGCTGGGCAACCGCAGACAAATCGCGCGCTTGTCCGCACAGGCGTTGAATCCGCAGGCGGATCCACCTTTATCATTACCCGAAAATGCTCCGTACGGGGCGGTGGCGGTGAATACGGACGCCTGTACATTGTGCCTCAGCTGCGTGTCGCTATGCCCGTCAGGTGCGCTGGCTGACAACCCGGACAAACCGCAACTGAACTTTCAGCAGGACGCCTGTTTGCAATGTGGCTTGTGCAAGGGCGTTTGCCCCGAGGATGCGATTACCCTTGTCCCGCAACTGGACCTGAGCGACGCAGCCTTGTCTCAGCAGGTGCTGAATGAGGAAGAACCCTTTGCCTGCGTTGAATGCGGTGCGTTGTTCGGCGTGAAATCTACGGTCGAACGGATCATGGAAAAGCTGTCTGGCACGCATCCGATGTTTGCCACCTCGGACAAGGCCCGGATGATCCAGATGTGTGACAATTGCCGAGTGAACGCGCAGTTTCAGCAATCAGACAATCCGTTCCAGTCCAATCCAAGACCCAAGGTTGTCACGACCGAGGATTATTTCTCAAAGCGAAAGGATCATTGAAGCTTTAGCGGTGCGCCCAAATCAGCAGCCTGGATGGCAGAAACAAACGCCAGAATGGCCTCCAGTTCTTCCAGCGTCATCTCGACCGGGTGAATGGGCGAGGGGCGTTCAGGGGCAAACGGCGGTGTCAGCCCGTCAATTTGTGTGAAGGCGGGATGGGGGTTAAGGGCAAAGAACGCCTCGAACCGCTCAGACCAGTCCGGCATGGCGCGCAATACCGCGAACGAGGGGGTTGAACCCAGACCGTTCATCCTGTTCTGCGGCCCAATCACATGACACCGACCGCAATGGGTCATCGACAGTTCCGCGCCCCGGGCAGCGTCGCCTTCGATCACGGTTTCCTGCTGGGTTGCCGTTACTTCGAAACTCGCAGAGAAGGGTGCCCCTTGGTCAGGGACAAAGCTTTCGACCGTATTCTTGCCGATATCGGACAGCAGCCAGTCGCGGAACCGTTCGTGCCGGGCGTTGTCTCCGATCCGTAGATGGTACACCACTCCGCCGCGTGCAAAGACTGGATCGCCCGGCGGGGAGGTTTCCAGCACCAAAATGCCCCCGTCATCCGCAATAACGCGTATCCCGGTCTTGAGAGAGAAGCGAGGAAGGATATGTTGCAGCAGACCAGAGTCTGTTACTTCCGTCGGGGCGGCAAGGCCAATGGCCTCCTGCGACCAAGAGGGACTGGCAGAGAGCGTCAGGCTCAGGCACAAAAGGACAAAGCGCATGGCCCAACCTAACGGTCTGGTCCCGATTGCGTCAAATGAACTGAATGAGACGGAGACACATGCAATGAAACGCAACCTCATCGTGGGTGGAATTATAGGGGTAATGGCATGAGTGTTCGTGACGCGGTTCTGGCAAACCTGAAAAAGATCACTGACCCTGTATCGGGGCAGGATATCGTTAGCGCCGGAGTGGTGCGCGCGCTGAATGTCGAAGGTGACACCGTTCGGTTCGTACTTGAGATTGATCCGAAACAGGCCGAGCGAATGGAGCCCGTTCGTGCCGCCGCCGAGCAGGCCGCAAAGTTGGCAGACGGTGTGGCCAATGTGTCTGCTCTGCTGACCGCGCATTCGGAAAAGGCTCCGCCAGATCTGAAACCGAAACCCAAGCCATCCCAAACCGGCCCGCAGGCCGTACCGGGGGTGGATCGAATAATCGCCATTGCCTCGGGTAAGGGCGGAGTGGGCAAATCCACCGTGTCTGCCAACCTCGCCTGTGCGCTGGCGGCCGAGGGTCGTCGTGTCGGCCTGTTGGACGCAGATGTCTATGGCCCGTCGCAGCCCCGGATGCTGGGTGTCTCGGGCCGTCCAGCCAGCCCCGATGGCAAGACGATCCTGCCGCTGCGCAATCACGGCGTCACCATGATGTCGATGGGTCTGATGACCAATGAAGGACAAGCGGTTGTCTGGCGCGGCCCAATGCTGATGGGGGCGCTGCAACAGATGATGAGCCAGGTTCAGTGGGGCGCTTTGGACGTGCTGATCGTGGATTTGCCGCCAGGCACCGGTGACGTGCAACTGACGCTGAGCCAAAAGTTCAAGGTGGACGGTGCCATTGTTGTATCTACCCCGCAGGACGTGGCCTTGATCGATGCCCGCAAAGGGATCGACATGTTCAACCAGCTCAAGACTCCTATCGTCGGCATGATCGAAAACATGTCGACCCATATCTGCTCCAACTGCGGGCATGAGGAACACGTGTTCGGCCACGGCGGTGTGAAATCCGAGGCCGAAGCGCTGGGTGTTCCGCTGCTGGGCGAAATCCCCCTGCATCTGGATATCCGGGTCGCTGCGGACGGGGGCGCGCCCATCGTGGTCAGCAAACCCGACAGCCCGCAGGCTGAGGCATTCCGCAAAGTCGCCCGCGATATGATCGCCAAGGGTAACGCATGAACCAACCGGTCTTTCCGCCATTGCTGACGGGCCATCCTGTGCAGGGCGGGGAAGACCCGTTCGACCGCGCCCAAGCCATGGCCGCGCTGGGCTGCGACGCGGGGACGGTGGTTTACAACATTCAGGCCGACCGCTTGCGCGTTGCCATCGTTTTTGCTCCCGAGGTGCCTTTGCAGGACGCTATGGCGATGCTGCCTTTGTGCGCCGTGGGGTTTCAGAACGCGCTGGGCGCGCTGGCTCCGCCCGAGGTTGCCGTGCATCTGGGCTGGGATGGACTGATTTGCGTGAACGGGGCGAAGTGTGGAATGTTCCGCACCGCCGCCTCAGGCCGCGATCCCGGGCAAGAACCCGATTGGCTGGTGGTCAGTTGGGAACTGGCGTTGCTGCAAACCGGGGATGATCCGGGGAAAACGCCGGATGTCACCGCACTGTATGACGAAGGGTGCGCCGATGTCTCCGCAGCACAACTGGTTGAAAGCTGGTCGCGGCATATGCTGACCTGGCTCAATCGCTGGCAAGAGGACGGCAACGCCCCTTTGCACGGCGAATGGATGGGGCTGCTGCGCGGCGTCGGAGAGCCCTACGGAGAGACGGGCGTGTTTCTGGGCACCGATGAGCGGTTCGGTATGCTGATCCGTGACGGCGATGAAACACGTTTACGCCCGCTGACCGAACTGTTGGAGAACCGATGATGAAACTGGCCCGTGCGATCCATTTCGATGAAAGCGACATGAACGTGTTCCATTCCCCGGCGCGGACGGGGGAATGGTGCATATCAGGCGGGTTTGAATTCTCGAACTGGGGTGAGGCCGATCTAGAAGGTAAGGCGCGGCAGGCGTTTTCAAACGGTTGGTTGGGCGTCGAAACCTTTGGGCGCGTGACATTTGTCGCCGTGACCCAGATCGAACAGGCCGAGTTGGACCAGATCGTGCAAACTCTGGCCGAGCATTTTGTGCAATTCTACGGTGCGCCTTCAGTCGAAGCGGCCTTGGGTGTGGCACAGGCCGAAATCGTCCATATGAGTGAGCTTTGCGAAGAACACGCCCCGAACACACTGTTGACGGTAGCGCGTGAGTTGTCCGACACGGGTGTGCACGAAGCGTTCCGTATTATCACCCCACAGGAAACACAGCTTGAGGCGTTGGCCGTTCACGGCTCGCTTGATGAATGAAGGTTACAGCAGGTCCGCGAAGCCGCCGAACTGACCGCGTTTGAAAATCAGGCCTTTGCCTGTGCGATACATCACCTGTTCGACCTCACCAACCAAGATCAGGTGATCCCCGGCCTCGTGCTTGGCATGTAATTGGCAATCGAACCGGGCCAGACACTCGTTCAGTTGCGGTCTGCCTTTGTGATCCGTATCCCATTCCACGTGCGAGAAATCCAACCCATCACGCGCGAACTGCAGTGCCTGATCCTGCTGTTCCTGTGCCATCACGTGAATGGAATAGTGTTGGCAGGCATTAAAGGAATTAAACCGGAACGAGTCTTTTGCCAGGCACCAAAGCACCAGCGGTGGGTCCAGCGAGACCGATGAGAACGAATTGACGGTTATCGCACGCGGTCCGTTTTCGGTGTTCGTCGTGATGACGGTGACACCTGTGCCGAAACACCCCAGCGCTTCGCGAAAAGCGGTACTTTGGTCAGGAGTTGGGGTGAAGGTCTTTTCAGTCATTGTCCGCTCGTGCAGTGGCCGCGCATCAGGTGCCACGGTCTGCCGGAATTGTCCATGAAAAGCTGAATCTTGAGCGAATATTTTGACGTTCAGTTCAAATCTTCCAGCAGGCGGCCATGCTGACGGGTTGCCTCGATGACTGCGCCAAAGGTTGTCATGCCACGGGCTTGCAGCATAGGCAGCATCTTGACCAGTGCTTGCGCTGTGGCGACAGCGTCGCCAAGGGCGGTGTGGCGCAGGTCGTGCGGAATGGCAATCTCTAACCTGTCACACAACGCATCCAGGGTGTGCTTGTCGCTGGCGCCGAACAGAACGGCAGATAGCAAAACGGTGTCGAGGATGGGGTGATCCCAGTCGACATCCATGCGTTTTGCATGGCGCCGCAGAAAGGCCATGTCGAAAGGCGCGTTATGGGCCACGATCACCGCATCCCGCGCGAATTGGTGGAACGTGCGCCCCGCCGCAGCAATATCCGGTGCGCCCTGAACCATGTGGTCGCTGATATGATGAACTTTGGTCGAAGCCGGCGGGATCGGCATGCCAGGATCAACCAACATATCAAACCGCTCGCCCTGAACGATGCGTCCATTCACAACCCTGACCGCGCCGATCTGGACGATTTCGTCCTTGTGCGGCAGTAGTCCCGTGGTTTCGGTGTCAAACACCACAAAACACAGATCGCGAAGAGCGAGAGATTCGAACTCGCCCGCGACCGCGCTGTTCAGCAAGTCAAAGTCGTATACCAGTGGGCGCGCAGCCTCGGGTGCGATATTAGCGGCGCTTTCGTCGAATATCAGCAGATAGCCGGGCGCGTCGCCCAGCGGCTTCATGCGGGCGGAATAGGTTTGCGCGCCGTCGATGCTGGTCAGGGTGCAATCGACCTCAAGCCCGGTTTTTGACAGTTTCTCGTAGGCTTGTTGCAGTGGCACGGGTTGCAGGTATTCGTAAAGCGAGGCGTTCAAGCGGGGATGGGCGATTTGGGCCAGCACTCCGGCGGCCTGCCCATCGTACAGCACGATTTTGTGGGTGGGGCTGGCCAGCACCATCGCCACCGGAATCTCGGTCAGCAGGGCCGTCAGTCTTTGTTTTTCAGCAGACAGATGCGCAGTCTCAGCGGCCACGGCCTGAGCCACATCCATGGTCTTGCCTGACAGCTGATCCGCCAGCCCAGCGGCCGCTGGGGCCAGGTCGCCTAGATAACGTGCGGCCTGCATGTCCATATCCGTGCTGACGCCCGCATGTGCGCGGGCGCGCAGCTGGGCCGATAGACGTTCGATGGGCTTTGCCACGTTGTCGTCAAACAGCAGCCAGACGGCAATGATCAAGGCGATGAAGCCGAAACCCATAAGGATTTCAGCCAGGATAAAAGCACTTGCTAACGCAGGATCAGCGACACGCAGATAGCTTAGCCAAAGTGCCACAGAGCTAACGGCCAGTGCGCCCACTGCCATCAAGCAGAAGAACAGAAAAATTCGGACGCGCAGGCTAAGCCGGGTCAGCATGTTACACTCCGCAGGTGGCCTCGACTATGGGGTCATCGGCGTTGACGGTCAGCCAGTCGGCATTGAGCAATTGGCCGTCGTCACCGAACTCGGCTCCATCGGCCAGGCTGGCACGGCTGTTGGTGGCGCAGTCGACGGCCACCGGCAGTTTCGAGATCGGGGACCAGCGACCAAAGAAATACATGTCCACAAGGCGTTGATCCGGCACCTGCTCGTTGGTGCGGACCGAGGCGGTGTCGATCGCGGCAAAGCGATTGACGAACGGTACGGCGTAGGTCCATGGGCGATAGAAGGCCCGGCTTTCGACCTCTTGCACGATTTCCATTTCTTCCGGCAGCGTTTCAGCGGTTCGGTCGTACCAGGAATACTCGCTGGCGATGGTCATGCCGATCATACCCAACCCAGCCGCGACCGGAGCGGCCCAGCGGGGCAGGCGACCACCCGTCAGTTTGTTCACTCCCATCACCACACCTGCAAAGGCGATCCCTGCAAAGATGGTGCCGATCAGTTCCAGAAACATGTTCTTCTCCTGGTTTAACGCTTTTGCGCCCGTTTGGGTCTGCCTAGTTCAGCATACCTTTGCCATGGCCCACCGCCGACTGCATTGTTTTTACGACGACAAAGGCGTCTCGCAGATGACTTCGCTCAAAGTCAGACAAAGTCGATGGTGGAAGATAGTTGTCGGGGTTTTTGCCGGATTTGACCAGCCTCACCTGATGTTCCAGCCGTGTTTCAGCGATCAAGTCATAGGCGTCCAGAATATCCCGCGCGCCCGAGGGGCTAAGAACCTGGGCCGCTTCGGCGGCTTTCAAGCGGGCGCGGGTGTTGGCCTCGGGCAACTGACCCTGAAGGCTGTAGATGCGGGCCAGATCAACCACCGGCACAACGCCGTTATGTTTCAGATCAAGCGTGTTGCGATGTTCGCCCGAACGGATGGTGGCAAAACCTCGTAACAGGCCGAGCGGGGGCGTGTGCTTTAATGAATTGGAAATCATGTGCGCCACGAAGATCGAATTCGAGTTGGCTGCAGCCAGCGTGTCGGCTTGCAGATCCTCGAACAGCTCGAACGCGCCGCCGATGGGGCGCAGGTCGAACATGACCGAGGCCAGCATTTGCGCCTCGGGGTTCGGTTTGGCGATCCAGCCGTTGAAATAATCCCGCCATATCCGCACCGGCTGACACCAGCGGGGATTGGTCGCCATCATGTCGCCCGGGCAATAGAAATACCCGCAAGTGTCCAACCCGTCCGAAACATATTTTGCCAGTTCGCTGAAATAGGCCATGTCGCCGTCAGACATGTTGTCGTCCAGCATCAGGCAATTGTCCTGATCCGATACGCCGGTCTGCTCTTGCCGCCCTTGCGAACCACAGGCCAGCCACAAATAGGGCACGGGCGGCGGGCCCAATTTCTTTTCTGCCAGCGCCAGCAGACGGCGGGTCACAGTATCGGCGATGTCGGTGATCAGGCGGGTAACGATCTCATGCCGGTTACCGCTGGCCACCAGCTGCACCAGAAGTTGAGGAATTTCAGCCGTGACCAGTGCCATTTCACCCGCAGAGTTGGCATGAGCGATCCGCCGAACCAGTTCGGCCGAGTTTACGGCCTGATAGTGGGTCAGATCGGTCTGCGTGACGATACCGACCAGCTTGCCGCCTTCACAGATCGGGATATGGCCGATCCCGCGCTCCATCATCACATGCAACACGTCCGATCCGATATCGGAGGGTGAAAGAGTGACGGGATCAGGTGTCATGATCGCTGAAACGGGCGTTGTTTCGGGCATGTTGTCCGCCACGTATTTTCCGGCTACGTCCCGCAGCGTTGCGATGCCCAGCAGCGTGTCGTCGTGGGTCACGCACAGAGACGAGATATGGCGATCGCGCATCACCCGCGCGGCTTTTTGAACTTGCATGTCCGGAGGACAGGTGGCCGGGTTGTGGGCCATCAAAACGTCAATCGCGCTGGTCGCCAAGCTTTGCGGACCGGCACGTTCCCCGCGCGTACGGTTGAAGAAGTTGGCGACAACATCATGGCCGTCGATCAGCCCGCGCACCACGTTGGGGGGCAGAACCATCAGAACGGACGGCGTATGCGTATGTGCATGGGTTGCAGCTTTGCCGTCCTTCAGAAGACCACGTTCCCCAAAGGAATTGCGCAGTCCCAGATGCGAAACGACAGCGCCGTTTTCATCCGTGATCTCAACCTGTCCTTCATAGATCACAAATATGCCGGGTAGAGTGTTGCCCAGCTCATACACGGGAAACCCTTCATCGACCTCCCACACCTCGATCTGGTTGGCCAGATCGTCCAGCGTGTCAGGCGGCAAGGCGTCATAGGGGTGTACGGATTTCAGAAACCGGGTGATCTGGTCATGGGACAGGGGCATCAGACAATCCTGGGCTTCCATTTGAAAAATCCCGCCCGGTGGAATGCCGGGCGGGAACAGTAGGTCGAAAGACGCGGCACACGGGTGTTATCCATATGCCGCATCATGCTCATTTATTCTGAGCTGCGCCAGCGCCACGGGGAATGCGAACGCTTTCGACCAATTCCACGATTTCCTGCGGGGTCTCTTTGGTCATACCAGCGACCACGTAGGCGACACCGAAGTTGATCATCGCACCGATTGCACCGAACGAGGTCGACTTGATTGGACCCAGCAGCGGATCAGCATCGGTGAACGAGTTGGTGCCCGGAATGAACAGCCAGCCCTTGTGCAGGAAGATGTAGACCAGGGTCACGGTCAGACCAGCCAGCATACCAGCAACCGCGCCGGTGTTGTTGATGCGGGTCGAGAAGATCCCCATCATCAGCGCCGGGAAGATCGAGGCTGCCGCCAGACCGAAGGCCAAGGCCACAGTTTGCGCTGCAAAGCCCGGTGGGTTCAGACCCAGATAGGTTGCAACAACGATGGCCACGGCCATTGCGATCCGCGCCGCCATAAGCTCTCCTTTTTCCGAGATCTGCGGGTTGATCGCGCCTTTGACAAGGTCGTGGGACACAGCCGACGAGATCGCCAGCAACAGACCCGCAGCGGTCGACAGAGCAGCTGCAAGACCACCGGCAGCGACCAGACCGATCACCCAACCTGGCAGGTTGGCGATCTCGGGGTTGGCCAAAACCAGGATGTCGCGGTTGAACTTGGTCAACTCGTTACCAACCCAGCCTTTTTCTTCGGCAAGCACCTGCATGTCTGCATTTTGATCGTTGTAGTACTGGATTTTGCCGTCGCCGTTCTTGTCTTCCCAATCCAGCAGCCCGGTTTTCTGCCATGTCTGCATCCAGTCATAACGCGGATCCGTGTCGATTTCCTCGACCGAAACGGCACCACCTTCGATGCCACCATTGGGCCACATCATGTCGGTGATGTTCAGGCGGGCCATTGCGCCAACCGCAGGGGCGGTCAGATACAGCAGCGCGATGAAGACCAGCGTCCAGCCAGCCGACCAACGGGCGTCAGCCACGCGAGGCACGGTGAAGAAGCGCATGATCACGTGCGGCAGACCAGCAGTACCGATCATCAGCGACAGCGTGAACAACACCATGTTCAACGTGTTCGAATGGTGCGCTGTGTAGTCGGCAAAGCCCAGCTCGGTCACGATTGCGTCCAGCTTGGTCAGCAGAGGCTCACCACTGGCGGTATCACTGAAAAGACCCAGCGCCGGAATCGGCGTGCCGGTCAGCTGCAGCGAGATAAAGATTGCCGGGATGGTATAGGCTGTGATCAGCACGCAGTACTGAGCGACCTGAGTATAGGTCACACCCTTCATCCCGCCGAACACCGCGTAAGCAAACACGACACAGGCACCGATCAGCAGACCGGATGTGTTGGACACCTCGAGGAAGCGGCCAAAGGCCACGCCAACGCCGGTCATCTGACCGATTACGTAAGTCACAGAGGCCACGATCAGACAGATCACCGCAACGATACGTGCGGTCTGGCTGTAGAAGCGGTCGCCGATGAATTCCGATACTGTGTACTTGCCGAATTTACGCAAGTAAGGCGCAAGCAACAGTGCCAGCAGCACGTAGCCACCGGTCCACCCCATCAGGAAAGTTGAGTTGTCATAGCCGGTAAAGGCAATCAGACCCGCCATCGAGATGAACGAAGCCGCCGACATCCAGTCGGCCGCTGTTGCCATACCGTTGGTGACCGGGTGAACGCCGCGACCGGCGGCGTAAAATTCCGATGTGGAACCCGCCCGGGCCCAGATCGCGATGCCGATGTACAGCGCAAAGGACGCGCCGACAAACAGCAGGTTGATAGTAAACTGGTCCATGGGGTTTACTCCTCATCCACGCCGTATTCGGCGTCCAGTTTGTTCATGCGCCAGGCGTAGTTGAAGATCAGCACCAGAAAGACCAGGATTGATCCCTGCTGAGCGAACCAAAAGCCCAGATCGGTGCCGCCAACGGCGATACCGGACAGCAGCGGACGCAGCAGAATGCCGAATCCAAAAGACACCAGCGCCCAGATCACGAGGCTGATGTAGATGAGACGCAGGTTGGCCTGCCAATAGCCCTTGTCGGCCTCGGCAGCCTGCGCGGAGTTTGTTGATTGATCCGCCATTGCGGGTTCCTCCTTCGCTTCCTCGTTGGGCGGCCCGTGCCCAACTCCTCCAGTGACTTGGGCCGCTTCTCGATTGTGCCTGGCACCAGCATGATGTCAGGCAAGACTCCTCTGGTCCGCCAAGGCGGGTCCATTGAAGTATTCTCTTGTTAGATCAAAGCCTTGGGGGGGCTTTTCTCCTCCCCTTAACTCATCGCGTGACCCACGATATTCTTGAGGTCGTTAGCGATGTCTTCGATCTTGCCCATTGCGTTAGTGCGTTGCAGAACACCGTGGGATTCATAGTAAGTGATCAGCGGCGCGGTTTGGGCGTGATAGGCAGCAAGGCGCGAGGCAACGGTTTCGGCGTTGTCGTCGGCGCGGCGTTTGAACTCGGTATGGCCGCATTTGTCGCATTTGCCCTCGACCGCGGGGACCTTGAACGTGTCATGAAATCCTTCACCGCAGCCTGCGCAGGTGTAGCGGCCCGAGATGCGGGTGACCATTTCGGCGTCTTCGACCTCAAGGCTGATTGCGGCGCTGATCTTCTGGCCGTTTTCCGACAGCAATCCGTCCAGCGCCTCGGCCTGCACGGTCGTGCGCGGGAAGCCGTCCAAAATGACACCTTTGGCGCAGTCCGGTTCATCCAGCCGGTCGCGCAAGATGGCGATGACGATCTCGTCGCTGACCAGATCGCCAGCTTCCATAACGGCCTTTGCAGAAAGTCCGGCCTCGGTCTCGGCGGCAACGGCGGCGCGCAACAGGTCGCCGGTGCTGAGTTGTATAAGCCCGAACGTGTCTTCGAGCATCCGCGCCTGCGTGCCCTTCCCGGCGCCCGGAGGGCCGAGAAGGATCAGAACGGCGGGGGTGGTGGTCGTGGCAGCGTCCATCACATCCTCACTTACTTGCGCGGTTTTCGATCAGATCTTCGACCACCGACGGATCGGCCAAGGTCGAAGTATCACCCAGCGAGCCAAAGTCGTTTTCGGCGATCTTGCGCAGGATACGGCGCATGATCTTGCCGGAACGGGTCTTGGGCAGGCCGGGGGCCCACTGGATCACATCGGGGCTGGCAATCGGGCCGATTTCAGTGCGGACCCAAGTACGCAGCTCTTTCAGAAGCTCATCCGAAGGCTCGCGATCGTTCATCAGAGTGACATAGCAATAAATGCCTTGCCCTTTGATATCATGGGGATAACCGACAACAGCAGCTTCGGCCACGGCGGCGTGCGCCACCAGCGCGCTTTCTACCTCGGCCGTACCCATACGGTGGCCCGAGACGTTGATCACGTCATCGACGCGGCCAGTGATCCAGTAGTCGCCATCCTCATCTCGGCGGCAACCGTCGCCCGTGAAGTAATAGCCTTTGTAGTCGGCAAAATAGGTTTTCTCGAACCGCTCGTGATCGCCCCAGACGGTGCGCATCTGTCCGGGCCAGCTGTCTTTGATGCACAGCACACCCTCGACCCCGTTTCCTGTGATTTCGACACCCGATTGCGGGTCAAGAACGACAGGCTGAATTCCAAAGAACGGCTTCATCGCCGAGCCGGGCTTCATCGCATGTGCGCCGGGCAGGGGGGTCATCAGGTGACCGCCGGTTTCGGTCTGCCACCATGTGTCGACGATGGGGCAATTGCCCTGGCCGACAACCTCGTTATACCAGTTCCACGCTTCGGGGTTGATCGGTTCACCCACGGTGCCCAGCACTTTCAGATCGCTCAGATCGTGCTTTTCGACCCATTCGGTACCCTGACCCATCAATGCGCGGATCGCCGTGGGGGCGGTATAGAACTGGTTTACTTTGTGCTTGGCGCAGACTTCCCAAAATCGGCCAGCGTCGGGATAGGTCGGCACGCCTTCGAACATCAGGGTCGTCGCACCATTGGCCAGCGGGCCATAGACGATATAGCTGTGGCCGGTGACCCAGCCTACGTCTGCGGTACACCAATAGATGTCGCCATCGTGGTAATCGAAGGTTATCTGATGCGTCATGGCTGCGTAGACCAGATAGCCACCAGTGGTATGCACCACGCCTTTGGGCTGACCGGTTGAGCCGGAAGTATACAGGATGAACAAAGGGTCTTCGGCGTTCATCTCGGCGGGTGCGCAATAGTCATCCGCTTCAAGCGCCATTTCGTTGTAATCGAAATCGCGGCCGTCAACCCATGTGGTCTGGCCGCCGGTGCGCTTGACCACCAGACATTTCACGGTGTCTTTACAGTGCAGCAGAGCGGCATCCGCATTGGACTTAAGAGGGGTCTTGCGACCGCCGCGCGGGGCCTCATCCGCCGTGATAACCACCTTGGCATCGCAGCCGTTGATCCGCGCTGCCAACGCGTCCGGCGAAAAGCCCGCGAATACGATGGAATGGATCGCGCCAATACGCGCACAGGCCAGCATCGCATACGCTGCCTCGGGGATCATCGGCAGATAGATCACCACCCGGTCACCTTTGCGAACGCCCAGAGATTCCAGAATATTGGCCATTCGGCAGGTGCGGCGGTGCAGCTCGGCATAGGTTATGTGCTGGGCGTCGTCGTTCGGGTCATCCGGCTCCCAGATGATCGCGGTCTGGTCGCCGCGTGTTTTCAGATGGCGGTCCAGACAGTTGGCTGCCACATTCAGTGTGCCGTCGGCATACCAGTTTATTCCAACCGAGCCGAAATCATAGCTGACATCTTTGACTTGTGTATACGGTTTGATCCAATCTACTCGCTTGCCTTGCTCATCCCAGAACGCCACAGGATTTTCGATCGAGGCGTTGTACATCTGGGTGTATGCGTCGGCATCGACATGGGCGCGGGCAACGGTTTCTGCGGATGGCGGATAGACCTTGGCATCTGCTTGAGCAGCGGTTGTCATTCTGAGGCTCCTCCCTCTGGACTTTATTTCACTGGGCCAAATCTTGCCCGCGGAACGGGCGATGTCGACCCGTTTCCTCCCCACGTCAAATAATAAGCGAAACTGAAAACAATTAAATAAATTACCGATATCTTTAGATTTGTTTGTAAAGAAATTTTGTTAGTGTGCAAATAATAGTAAATAAAACTACTATGAGTTTCAAAAAAATAAATAAAACCAAAATAGTAAGTGTCATGAAATTTTTGATTGGTGGATGCAGATGATCAACCGCAATTTTTGAATCTTGGATGCACCTATTGGTTGTTAGCGCTGTCTTCTGGTGCTTGGTGAATTTGTCCGGGGTTGGCACACATCAATGTTGGCGCTAGCTTTGATCGCAAGCGCTTGGAGAAGAAGCGCAACAAAGGGAGAATTCATGATGAAAAAGATGTTGAGCGGCGCGGCCGTCGCCGCCTTGGGTGTTGCATTCGTCTCAGAGGCTGCTGCAACCGAATGGAATGCCTCGGTTTGGGGCAAGCGGCGCGCCTTTACTGAACATGTCGAAAAGTTGGCCGAACTGGTGAGTGAAAAGACGGGTGGCGATTTCACTATCAACGTCAGTTATGGTGGCCTGTCAAAGCCCAAGGAAAATCTGGACGGCATTGAAATCGGTGCTTTTGAAATGGCTCAATTCTGCGCCGGGTATCACCGCGACAAGAACCGCGCGATCACAGTGCTTGAGCTGCCGTTTTTGGGTGTGAACAATCTTGACGAAGAAGTGGCTGTCAGCCACGCGGTCTACGATCACCCGGCTGTTAAGGATGAGATGGCGCAGTGGAACGCGCGCATCATCATGACCTCACCAATGCCGCAGTACAACCTGGTCGGTACTGGTGATCCGCGCGACGAATTGGCGGATTTTGACGGGATGCGTGTACGTGCCACTGGTGGCCTGGGGCAGGCGTTCGAGGCTGTGGGCGGTGTGCCAACCTCTGTCCCAGCAACAGAAGCGTTCAACGCGATGGAATCGGGTGTCGTCGACACGGTTGCCTTTGCCCAACACGCTCACCTGTCTTTCGGCACCATCAATGAAGCCGACTGGTGGACCGCGAACCTGAACCCCGGCACGGTCAACTGCCCGGTGGTGGTGAATATCGAAGCCTATGAAGCGCTGCCTGCGGAGCACAAGGAGGCGCTGAACAGTTCGATCGACGAGGCGATTGACCATTACCTTGCGAACTACGGCGGGCTGCTTGAGCAGTGGGATAGCGTTTTGTCTGAGAAGGGCGTTGAAAAAGTTGAGATCGACGATGCCGTTCTTGAAGAATTCCGTGCTAAGGCAGCCGATCCGATCCGTGAACAGTGGATTGCGGATATGTCCGCACAGGGTCTGCCAGCGCAGGACCTTTATGATCTGGTTCAGGCGACTCTGAAGCAACAGCGCGGCGGAAACTGAGTTCCTTTTCCGGGTGCCTGACCGGGCACCCGGACACTCATCAAAAAACAGGGGATCACCGGAATGGCAGGACAAGCCACGGTGCTTGAGGACGGCAGTCGGCTCAGTTGGCTGGATCGTCAGCTCTTGAGGTTAGAGCAGTTTTTGGCATTGATCAGCGGGCTTGCCGTTTTTGGCCTTATGGTGCTTGCGGTGGTTTCGGTCAGTGGCCGCAACGCGATTAACGCGCCTTTGCCCGGTTATGTGGACTGGATCGAACAGGCCATGCCGCTGATTGCTTTCCTTGGAATCTCATACGTGCAGCGCGAAGGCGGTCATATCCGAATGGATATCGTAATCGCGCGTCTGCACGGGCGGGCTTTGTGGCTGTTCGAACTGATCTCGGTAGTTTTGATCCTTGTGCTTATGCTGGCACTGGTCTGGGGAAGCTGGTCCCATTTCGACCGCTCTTTCGATTTTGGTGCACCGCTGTGGAGCCGTGACAGTTCAATTGACATTGGCATTCCGCTTTGGCCCGCCAAGCTGCTGGCGCCAGTGGCGTTTTCGGTCCTGTGCGCGCGGCTGATGTTGCAGGTCTGGGGATATGGGCGTGCTTTTTTGCTGGGGCTCGAACATCCGGTGGCCGTGCCGTTGATCCAGGATGCTGCGGCGCAGGCCGCTGCCGAGGCTGAGCAATTCGAAGGGCAGGACTAACGCATGGACACAATAGATATTGGTCTGTGGGTTACAGGTGGCCTGCTTGTATTGGTCGTCACAGGGATGCGGGTCGCCTTTGCCGCTGGGCTTGCCGGGTTGGTCGGGCTGGTGTGGATCTTCTGGGCCAAATTCGGATATGACCCCGACCGGTTTGGCAAAGCCTTAACAGTTGCCGTGAAAACGGCCGGGCAGGTGCCGCATTCCAAGGTGGCCGCCCATACGCTCAGCCTGATCCCAACCTTTATCCTGATCGGATACTTGGCCTATTACGCGGGCCTGACCAAGGCATTGTTCGAAGCGGCCAAACGTTGGGTGGCGTGGGTGCCGGGTGGGCTGGCAGTTTCGACCGTGTTCGCGACAGCCGGGTTTGCCGCCGTGTCGGGCGCGTCGGTCGCCACATCCGCGGTTTTCGCCCGCATCGCCATCCCCGAGATGCTGAAAGTCGGTTACAACAAGCAATTTGCTGCCGGAGTCGTTGCTGCCGGGGGTACGCTGGCCTCTCTGATCCCACCTTCGGCCATTCTTGTGATCTATGCCATCATCGTTGAACAGGACGTGGGTAAGCTACTGTTGGCCGGGTTCATCCCCGGGGCGTTTTCGGCAGTTATCTATGGCCTGCTTATTGTGGGAATAGCGGTGATTTTCAAATCCGTTGGACCTCCGGTCACGGGGTTTACATGGAAACAGCGCTTTGCGTCCTTGCCCGGTGCCTTGCCGATTGTGGCCGTGATCCTGATCATCATCTGCTTTGTCTATAACCCGTTCGGAGAAAAGGCCTGGGGCACGCCAACCGAGGGCGGTGCCATCGGCGCCTTCATTGTCTTCTGTTTTGCCCTGTTTCACGGCATGCGCTGGACCGAGCTGAAATCCGCGTTGCTTGAAACCGCCAAACTGACCGCGATGATCTTTTCGATCATCTGGGGCGTGCTGATCTACGTGCGGTTCCTTGGTTTCGCCGACCTGCCGGGCGCGTTTTCGGACTGGATCACCTCGCTTGAGATGTCGCCGATGCTGATCCTGATTTGCATCCTGCTGGCCTATGCGGTGTTGGGCATGTTCATGGATGCCATCGGAATGCTGCTGCTAACGCTACCGGTCGTGTACCCGGCCGTCATGGCTCTGAACGGTGGGGAAGCCGTCAGCGCCGCTGAAAGTGCCTTTGGCATGTCGGGGCCGATGTGTGCGATC
The DNA here is from genome assembly GCF_056539405.1 of Ruegeria sp. BB5. Classification (NCBI taxonomy): domain Bacteria; kingdom Pseudomonadati; phylum Pseudomonadota; class Alphaproteobacteria; order Rhodobacterales; family Roseobacteraceae; genus Ruegeria; species Ruegeria sp. BB5. Next base: position 660,270 of record NZ_JBQFUX010000001.1, read on the forward strand.
TGGTTCGGTATTCTGGTTGTGAAAATGGCCGAATTCTGCTTGATCACGCCGCCGATTGGCCTGAACTGCTTTGTCGTCGCTGGCGTGCGCCCGGACCTGAGCGTTCAAGACGTCTTCAAAGGCGTGACACCGTTCTTCATCGCCGACGCGATTACCATCGCGTTGCTTGTGGCGTTCCCGGCCATCGTCCTCTACCTGCCGTCACTGGCCGGATAGAAAAAGCCCCCGGTGATGAACCGGGGGCGAGGTAATGCCATTTGCGGGTTCTTTAGCTTGCCCGCATCAGCATTCCAAACAGGTCGCGCGGATCGTCAGGATCGGCCAACATGTCCAAAGGTTCAAAGAAATCAGTGTCCTCGATAGCGGACTTGATGTAGCGGAGGGCCGAGAAGTCCTCGATCGCAAAGCCGACGCTGTCGAACAGAGTGATTTGACGATCATCGCTGCGCCCTTTGGCCTGGCCGGTCATGACCTGCCACATTTCGGTCACTGGATGGGTGTCGTCCAGCGCCTGAATCTCGCCTTCGATACGGGTCTGCTCGGGGTATTCCACGAAGATTTCCGACCGCAACAGGATATCACGATGCAATTCGGTTTTGCCGGGACAGTCACCGCCGATGGCGTTGATGTGAACGCCGGGGCCGACCATGTTGTCAGTCAGGATCGTGGCGTATTTCTTGTCGGCGGTGCAGGTCGTGATGATGTGTGCGCCTTCGATGGCCTCTTCGGCGGTTTTGCAGGGCACAACTGTCAGACCCTTGCCTTGAAGGTTCGCGGCACATTTCGTGGTGGCATTCGGATCGGTGTCATACAAACGAACCGTATCAATCCCGCACATGGCCTTGAAAGCCAGGCACTGGAACTCTGATTGCGCGCCGTTGCCGATCATGGCCATAACCGACGAAGACTTCGGTGCCAGGTAACTGCCCACTAGTGCCGAGGTTGCGGCTGTACGCAGGGCGGTCAGCATCGTCATCTCGGTCAGCAGGGTGGGATAGCCGGTGTAGACATCAGCCAGCAGGCCAAAAGCGGTCACGGTCTGCAGCCCTTCGGAGGTGTTCTTGGGGTGACCGTTCACGTATTTGAATCCGTAGGCCTCACCATCCGATGTGGGCATCAATTCGATCACGCCATGCGGTGAGTGGGCCGGGATGCGTGGGGTTTTGTCGAAGCTCTCCCAACGCTTGAAATCGGATTCGATCTGGGCCGCGATTTGGGTGATCATCTTCTCAAGCCCGACGTGATGCACCAGACGCATCATGTTGTCGACGGATACAAAGGGCACAAGCGCCTTTTCAGATGGTTGCATTGGGGTCTCCTATCGACGGGACAGGTGGATGCCTGCAATCATACAGCGCACGGATCCACCGGCAGTTTCAATTGTGGGAACCGACAGCGGCAGCGGCGTTGCGCTGGCTTCGATTGTTGCGAGTTGATCCGGGGTCAGGGCGGCAAGCGCCCGGCTCGACAGCGCCAAAACCAGGCCATCCCGACCGCTGAGTTCGATGGCGTTGCCCGCAAATTCGGCGATCTGTTCGTGGGTCAGGTCAATGACCGTACGACCGGATTCTTCCAACCGGGCTTTTACGGTCGCGCGCCGGCCCGGATCGGTGATCATGTCCAGACAAATCAGTGCATATTCGCTGCCGATGCCCATCAGAACATTGGTGTGATAGACATCTCGCCCTTCGGCATCATGTGCTTCGAACACAATAGGCTCATAATTGAAATGGGTGCAAAAACGCTCCAACAAAACGGGATCGGCACGGTTGGATTTGACTGTGTAAGCGACGCGGCCGACGTGGTCCAGAACCATTGCTCCGGTGCCTTCCAGCGCCAGTTTGTCCTGTTCAAGCCCGGAATAGTCGATCACGTCCTGAACACGGTATTCCTGTTTCAGCATTTCAATGACGTCCGCGCGGCGTTCCCGCCTGCGCGACGGTACAAACATCGGATAGATCGCCACATGCCCGCCGGGATGGGTCGAGAACCAGTTGTTCGGAAATACGCTGTCGGGTGTGTCGAGGTCCCCGTGATCGTCGAAGACATGAACCTTTACACCCGCATCGCGCAGCAATGCGACCGCCTGGTCATGTTCATCGCGCGCCTGAGCAGATGTGGCTGCGGCCGAGCGGTTGGCCAATGTCTGAAACGCATTGTCGTCGCGCGTCTCAGGGTTAGAAGCAAACGCATGGGGCCGGATCATCACGACGGCAGGGGGGGCTTGCAGAGAGTGCATCAGAAGCTCCGTGTTGGGCGGTCAAAAATGCGGCGGCCCAACAATGAGGCGGCCAGATCGACCATCAGCTTTGCGGTACGGCCGCGTTCGTCCAGAAACGGATTCAGCTCGACCAGGTCCAAAGAGCAGACATGGCCGCTTTCGTGCAGCAGCTCCATCACCAGATGCGCCTCGCGTTCGGTAGCGCCGCCGGGGACGGTGGTGCCGACGGCAGGGGCGATCGAGGGATCAAGAAAGTCGACATCCAGCGAGACATGCAGGATGCCATTCTCCGCCCGGACCCGATCAAGAAACGCGTTCAATGGGGCTTTGATTCCGTGTTCGTCAATGCTGCGCATATCGGCCAGCATGGCGTGATCTTCCTCAAGCCGTGCGCGCTCGGCAGGATCGACCGAGCGCAAGCCAATCATGCCCACGCGATCTGTTGGAACCGGGGCGGGTACGGTTGGGAAATTATCAAAACCCGCCTGGCCGGTGAAATAGGCGACAGGAGTACCGTGCAGGTTGCCGCTGCCAGTGCTGTCGGGGGTGTGAAAGTCGCTATGGGCATCCAGCCAAAGCACGAACAGAGGGCGTCCGATCTGCTGGGCATGGGCGGCCATCCCTGCAACGGTTCCCATCGACAGCGCGTGGTCGCCGCCCATAAAGATCGGCAGACCCTTGGGGGCAGTTTCCTGCGCCGCACGGCTTAGCGCGTTGGTCCAGCCGATAACCTCGGGCAGGGCGAACAGATGTGTGTCCTCAGCCACATCCGTGCTGTCCGGCTGGACATCGCCAATGTCTGAAACCTGATGACCCAGATTGGCCAAAGCCTGATCCAGACCGGCCACTCGATAGGCGTCAGGCCCCATTCGGCAGCCCTGACGACGCTTGCCAGCGTCCATCGGGGCGCCGACCAATATAACGTGTTTGTTGTCCATATGTTTGTTTAGTTCCGCAGGGTGGGTTGCGAAAAGAGAGCAAAATGTTCAAAATGAAACCTCAATAAGCGAAATGAGAAATGACTATGGACGATTTGGACAGTAGGTTGCTGAATGCGCTGCACCGGGACGCGCGGGCCTCGCTGTCTGAACTGGCCGAGACGCTGGGCGTCACCCGCACCACGGTGCGCAGCCGCCTGCAGCGTCTGAAACAATCGGGTGAGATTGTGGGCTTTACCGTCCTGACCCGTTTGGATGTGGCGGAAAGCCCGGTGCGGGGCCTTATGATGCTTGAAATCGAAGGCCGCGGGACCGAACGCACGATGGCCAGAATCGCGGCCCTGCGCCAAGTGCGCGCCGTGCATACGACCAACGGCAGTTGGGATCTGATTGCCGAGATCGGCACCGAAACTTTGGCGGAACTGGACGAGGTCTTGTTTCAGATTCGGCGGATGGAGGGGATAACGCGGTCCGAGACCAATCTGTTGCTGTCCACGCGTAAAGGGCGGGTCTGATCCCTTGTAGTGCTTTGACGTTCAAGGAAATTGTGCCAAGGTTGCCCTGCGTCGCCGATCCACGCACAGGATCGTTGCAGTGCCTCAGAGCAGGGGGGAACCATGACCACGCAGGAGACTGACAAAGAGCTTTGGGCCGTTCGTCTGGCCGAGCGGGTCACCGGGTTCCTTGAAAAGCCCGCGGTCAGAATTGCGGTTCCGATCCTGGTGACGTTGATTGCGCTGGTCGTACTGCACGAACTGTCCCAGCACGTGAAATGGGCCGATGTTCAGGTGGATGTGGCAAATACATCCTGGAAACTGATGTTCATCGCCCTGTGCTGGACCTGTTTCAGCTTTTTGTCCTTGTCCATGTACGACGTGCTGGCCGTGCAAAGCGTGGCGGACGGAGAGGTTCCCCTGACCGTAGCTGGCATGGCCGGAGCCAGTGGCTATGCCGTATCGAACTGCCTTGGCTTTTCCTACATTACCGGAACGGCGATCCGCTATCGCATATACGCCTCGCTTGGGTTGGACCTAAGCCGGGTTGCCGGGGTCATCGCGACCTCTTGGATCGCGTTCTGGTCCGGGCTGGTGCTGTTGCTGGGCATACTGCTTACCCTGCATCCCGATGGTATTTCAAATGTTCTGCCGATCAGCGACACGACTGAAACCATAATCGGTCTGTGCCTGTTGGCCGCGTTGGTGGCCTTGTTCCTCTGGCTCGCGCGGGGCGGGCGCAAGTTGGCCTATGGCGGATTTGGGTTTAACCTGCCTGGCGGCAAACTGGCAGGCTTGCTAACGCTGGCCGCGATCGGGGACCTGTTTGGCGCTTCGATGGTGCTTTATACCCTGATGCCCGATGACCTTGGGGTCGGCTACCCCTATTTCTTCACGATCTTTATTGGGGCTATTGCCGTTGGGATCGTAAGTCACGCGCCGGGCGGCATTGGCGCGTTCGAGGCGACATTGATTGCAGGTTTGGGTGCCTCTGGCCGGTCTGACGTAATCGCGGCCTTGCTGCTGTATCGTCTGGTCTACACATTTCTGCCTTTTGTCATTGCCAGCGTGTCGATTGCTGTGGCCTCGGCGCTGACGCATCGCCACCATATCAGTGGCGCGGCCACATGGGTCTATCGCGCGATCCGGCCGATTGTGCCGATGGTTGCCGCAGGCGTGACTGCGGTTGCCGGGATCATCCTGTTGGTGTCCGGGGCCTTACCGTCCAGCAGTCAAAGCCTTGGTGTTTTGCGAGATTTTCTGCCTTTGTCCTTTGTCGAAGCCTCACATCTGGCAGGCAGTGCAATAGGTGTTCTTCTGATCCTGATTTCGCGCGGTTTGTTCCGCAAACTTTATCGTGCCTGGATCGTGGCGATGTTGCTGATGGTGGCCGGTTTCGTTGCCTCGTTGACCAAGGGGTTGGATACGCACGAGGCGATCGGCATGCTGGCCTCAATCGCGGTGCTGGCCACATTCCGGGGTGCGTTTTACCGGGTCAGCGGCGCGTCGATTTTTCGGCTGAACATCCCGTGGCTGGTCAGCGTAGTGGCCCTGTTGGCGGTCATTTTCTGGATCGGGCTGTTTGCCTATTCGCATGTCGAATACCAGAACGCCCTGTGGTGGGATTTCGCGTGGAGCGGCGACGCCTCACGGTTCCTGCGTTCCAGCCTGGTGGTAGCGGTCATACTTGGTGTGGTGGCTGTGAACTCACTATTCGGGCGGGAAATCCCTGAACCGGTACGCACAGAAATACCGCCTGCCGTCGAACGGTTGGCATTGGAAAGCGAAGATACCGAAGCGCAGATTTCACTGACCGGTGACAAGCAGTTTCTGATCGCGCCCGATGAATCCGCGTTTCTTGCTTATGCCGACACCGGCAACGCTCTAATCACCAAGGGAGAGCCGGTTGGCGATGAAAAAGCCGGTCAGCAACTGATCTGGCAGCTGCGCGAAATGGCGGATCGCGAGGGCAAGCTCTGTGCGTTTTACAGCGTTTCTACCAAATATCTGCCAACCTTTCTGGATCTGGGTCTGTCCATCTTGAAAATCGGTGAGGTCGCGCGGGTGCCGCTGCAAGATTTCTCGCTGGATGGCAAATCCCGCAAACGGTTCCGTCAGGCCAAAAACCGGGCCGAGCGTGAAGGGTATGTGTTCGAGATCATCCCGAAGGAAGAACTGACCCCGGTCCTGCCGGAGCTACGCAAAATTTCTGACGACTGGCTCGAGCATAAAGCGGGTGAGGAAAAGGGTTTTGCCCTTGGCGGGTTCGACGATGACTACCTGTCCTATTTCGATTTTGCCGTGCTGCGAAATGGGGACACAGGCAAGATCGTGGCTTTTGCTAATCTGTTCCAAGGCGGCCATAAATCTGAACTGTCGCTGGATTTGATGCGTTACGAACCTGACGGCTCGAACTTCATCATGGACGCGCTGTTTGCCGAGATGATGTCGTGGGGAGCAGAGCAGGGGTTCCACTGGTTCTCGCTGGGCGCGGCGCCGTTTTCGGGGATCGAGAACCGGCAACTGGCTTCGTTCTGGAACCGTGTCGGCGGGTTCGTCTATGAGCATGGCGAACAGTTTTATCACTTTGAAGGATTGCGATCCTTCAAGCAGAAGTTCGACCCGGAATGGAGCCCGAATTATCTGGCCAGCCCGGGCGGTTTTGCAGCGCCGCGCATCCTTTATGAAGTGAACATCCTGATTTCCGGCGGGCTGCGCGGATTGACCAAATAGCGATTAGTTGAGGCTTGCCCGCGTTGGGTCTTGTTGCAGCAGGTCGCCCCAATCGGTGCGGTATGCCATCTCGGCCAGCACGGTTTCAGGTAGGAATTCCTGATTTTGGCGAATCTGCCAGCCGCCGCCCAGCCCCTTGTACACGGCAACCAGATTGCTTGAGACCTGTTGCCGCGCCTCGATCAGATTGGCCTGCGACCGCAGCAACGCGGTCTGAGTGTTCAGGATGCGGGAATAATCGGCAATACCGTCGCGATATTGATCCACCGCAATCTGGGCGGCCTTGCGCGACGCTGTGACGCTGTTTTCGTAAAAGCCCACCTGCTTGCGCGATTGGGTGTAGGCGACCATCGCGCTTTCCACCTCGGAATAGGCGGTTAGAACAGTGTTTTGGTAGTTGGCGATCAGTGCTTGATAAGCCGCGTCTTGCGCACGGACGTTGTTCTTGATCCGGCCGTAGTTCAGCACGTTCCAGACCACACCTGCATTGGCCAGACTGGTTGAGCTGGCTGCGGAAAACAAATCCCGCCCGCCCGAGGCTTGCAGGCCGATGGACCCTGACAGAATGAATTGCGGGTACAGATCAGCCATCGCAATGCCGACCTCGGCCGATTGCGTTGCCGCCGCCAACTCGGCCGCGCGGACATCGGGACGGCGACGCAGCAGCTCGGCCGGAACACCCACGGCAACATTCGACCGGGCTGAAGGGATGCGCCCCGAATTACCCAGCAGACTGGTCATTCGCGAGGGCGTTGCCCCCAGCAACACAGCCAGCGCATTTTTGGCTTGCTGCAAGTCGCTTTCAATCTCTGGGACCAGCGCCTTGGTGTTGTTCAGCAGGGCAGTGGATTCCTGCACGTCCAGCTCGGTCGTCACACCGTTGTCAAAGCGCAATTGCGTCAGATCAGCAGACGCCTGTTGCAGCTGAATGTTCTCACGCGCGACCGCCAGAGATTCCTGCAAAGCGCGGATATTTACGTACAGGGCGGCGACGTCGCCGGTCAGCGTCACCAGGGCGTCGTCGTAATTCGCCACCTGCAGCGCCAGATTGGACCGCGCCGCCTGAACGCCGCGCCTTTGCTGACCCCAGACGTCCAGCTCCCATTGCGCATCGAACCCGACCTGAGATGTCGAAAACTCGGTATCCAAGGGGATGATCCGATTTACATCCGAAATCGGCCCAAGATTGTCACTGATTTGGCGCCGCTCGATTGATCCGCCGATGGCTTGCGATTGCGGATACAGCTCCCCGAACGCAATCCCCAACTGCGCGCGAGCCTGCAGGACACGGGCACCTGCCACCTGTAGATCAAGGTTCTGGGCATAAGCCTCTGCAACCAGTTTGTTCAGGGTGGGGTCGTTGAACGTCTCCCACCATTTCACCACCGGCGCGCTGCGCGAGGTTAGGCCGCTGGGTCCGGCGCTGGGGCTGTTCACCTCGATCCATTCTTTCACGACCGGAGAGTTCGGGCGCACGAAATCCGGGCCAACTGGCGTGCAGCCGACCAGCAGGGCCGCGCATAGGGCGGTGCCGATCAATCTGCGGTGAAGTCTGGCCCGGGTCATGTCATGTGTCCTCAGATATCCAGTGGTCGGATGAAGTTGGCGAAGGAATACAGGCGGATATTGATGCGGCGCAGGAATTCAAAGCTTTTGCCCTGACCGGTGTAGATGGCGACCGCCGCGTGGCCGCCGGCGGGAAATGTGTGACCGTCTGGGATGTCGACCGAGATCTGCACCGCGATGCGACCCGGTAGTTTTGGAAACTCAAAGCCGGGCAGGCGGCCTGAGGGCAGGTACTGACCTTGACGCGTAGCCCACCAGATTGCTTCGACCTTGCCCGTTAGAATCTCGCCGGGATAAAGGTCCAGCGCGACCTCCACTTCCTGACCGGGCTCGACAAATTTCAGGTTCTGCTGACGATAGGTGGCTAGAATGTAAGGATTGTCCTTGGTCACGAAACTGGCAATTGCACCCAGCCGGATATCGCCAACAACCAGACCGGGACGCGCCTGTTGCGAGACGATCATACCGTCTTCGGGTGCATAGATCGTCGTGTTGTCAAGAAAATACTGGGCTTTATCTAGCTGTGCCTGCGCCTGAAGGATGCCGGTATTGACCCCTTCAATCTGGGAATCCAGCGCCAGTTGGGCCTTTTCGAGATTGGCCTCGGCCTCTTTGACCTGTGCCTGATCCTCGGTGACCTGCTCATCCCAGCGATCCAGTTCGTCCTGCCTTGCGCCACCAGCAGGCACGAGGTTCTCGTACCGCGCCTGTTGGGTCAGCGCGTAGGCCAGCTGCGCATTTGCGCGCTCGATGGCCTCGGACGCCGCGATCACGTCCTGTTCTAGGATTTTGGCATTCTGCTCGGCTGCCACCAGCTGCGCGGTTGCCTCTTCAACTTCCAAAGCGAATACCGTGTCGTCAAAGCGATAGAGGGGATCGCCCTTTTTCACCTCGGTATTCGGCTCGACCAGCACCTCGGTCAGGATCGTCGGTTCAGTCAATCGCGGTACGATTTGGATGGTCGAACGTACCACGTGGCTGTCGAGCGAAAACGGTTGAAAAAAGCGCAGTGCGACAAGGAAAATCAGCAGCAGATGCGCGCCGACCCAGAATGAAACGACACCCCAGGTGATGTTGAACTTCAGTAACTTCGCTTTGAAGAAAATGAACCAGACGAAAATGATGTAGAACAGCGTAATGCCGAGGGCGACAAACATATTCTGTGACTTCCTTTGGCCTTAGCTTTTCTGCGTCTCGTCAGGGTCTAGCGGATCGCTGTATTCTTCGTTCACCGTTCCGCCCAACCGCTTGATTTCCTTGCGGATCGCATCTTTTTCGTCATCGGGTGTGCGCCGAATGTCGACTGTGACGCCATCGTGGAAGGCCCACATAAAGGCATGCACCCACGGCACAACAGCCAGAAAACCCATCCACCCCATTATCTTGACGGCTTCGGCATGGGGATGATTGCGTTTGATCGCGATCCGCCCCGGTAACCCCATAATGAACAGGATCAGCGCCATCACCGCCGCAAGAAGCAGGATCAATGCCACGAAAGTCAGGTAGTCATAGTAGCCAAGTGGCTGCCCCAATAGTCCCATGCTCGTGCCTCCTTTTGGGCAGGTTGTCCTATCCTCAGCCGTCGGTGCCCAGTTCGTCAATCAATTTGTAGCTGGTGGGTGGGTCTGCGCAGATTCCAGGCCCGCATTCCACCAGTGTCGAGACCGCATTCAGCGCCGCCAGCCCCAGCATGATAAAGAACGCGCTTTTGGCCAAAATGCTGCCACCAAAACGCGGTTGTTGGGTGTTTTCGGCGTATTGCTGGTCAAACAGCAGCATAAAGGCCGTACCCAGCAAGATCAGGAAAAAGCAGATCGCGGACCAGGTATAATAGTGCAACCCTAGAACCGGCGACCCATAGTGACCTGTGCCCGGTACGATATGCAGCAGAATCTGGCGTACGGCGACGCTGCCGCCGAACAGTGCCGCAAGCAACATGATCGCATAGTGCTGCGGTCGCGCTCCGTACAGCAGGTTCAGGCCTAGACCAACGCCCACAGCCACCAGTCCAACCCTTTGCAACAGGCACAGAGGGCAGGGCAGTTCATCGAGTTTAAGCTGGTAGAAATAGGCCAGCACCAACACCAGACTGACAGCCAGCATACCAAGAGCGTTGAGATTGCGTGAAAGTTCCGGTGTCATCGCGGCCCCCTTACAATTGGATCGTCAGTTGGCTGGTGGCATGGAATTTCAGCCAATATGCACTCAACGCCAGCGTGAAAAAGAACAGAACGTTGGCCGCTGTTGTCCGATTAAAGTAATTCAGTCCCATCGTGGCTGTAAGTAACGCAAATAAAAGCGCTATCATGGCTCGGTTCTCCCCTCCCGTGCGACGATTGCAATATGGGGGAGTGTGTCAGGTGAATTTGGTCCTGGCAAGAAGTCGCGAAGGAAATTCCCGTTTAATGCGAATTACTTGGGGTCAGGCGCACAGCTTTAATTGTGTTCGCCATTCGGAACATTTCTTGGTCAGCGAATTGGGAAGGGCTTTGTCGGTATAGAACACATCGACATCGGACAATGAGGCAATTCGGGCGGGGGCTGTACGTTGGAATTTGGAGTGATCGGCCACCACACAGGTTCGGCGGGCTTGGGCAATGATGGTCTGACTGACCCGGACTTCTTGAAAGTCAAAATCCATCAGATCACCTTCGGCATCCAACGCCGAACATCCAATGATGGCATAGTCGAACTTGAACTGTTCGATGGTTGCAATCGTCAGGTTGCCGACCAGTCCCCCATCCGAACGGCGCAGCACACCGCCCGCCACAACAATTTGACAGTTTGGGTTGTCGATCAGGATATTGGCGACGTTCATGTTATTGGTCACCACCATCAGGTCCTTGTGGTTCAGTAATTGCCGGGCAACAGCCTCGGTCGAGGTGCCGATGTTCAAGAACACAGATGCGCCATCGGGAATGTGCTGCGCGCAGAGTTGGGCGATGCGCGTCTTGGCGTCTGCGTTAAGCGCCCGGCGATCCTCATACCCGATATTCGACACCCCCGAACGAAGGACAGCACCACCATGCACGCGGTCCAGTTTGCCCATGTCAGCAAGTTCCGAAAGATCGCGGCGGATGGTCTGAACCGTCACATCAAACCGCAGCGCCAGGTCTTCGACCATCACGCGGCCATCTTGTTTAGCGATGTTCAGAATGTCTGACTGGCGAAAGGAAAGGGACACGGTTGGCTCCAATTGTGATGGGTTCGTTTTTGTTCTGTTTTTGTTGAATTGCAATAATTTGCTGGGCGAATGCGCAAAAATGCGAATATTGTGTGGCAAAACGAACAAAAACGAAAACAAACATTGACGAAGCGCGGGCCTGTACGGTTAATGAGCGCGCGTTTTCGGCAAACGGGAATCATCCAGATATGGAACAGTCACACGACCAGATCTCAGACCTTTTTATCATTGGCGGCGGCATCAATGGATGCGGCATCGCACGCGATGCAGCGGGGCGCGGGCTGTCGGTGACTCTGGCCGAGATGAACGATCTGGCCTCGGCAACCTCGTCGGCGTCGACCAAACTGTTTCACGGCGGATTGCGGTACCTGGAGTTCTTTGAATTCCGCCTTGTCCGCGAGGCCCTGATCGAACGTGAAACCTTGCTGCAGGCGATGCCGCATATCAGCTGGCCGATGCGATTTGTGCTGCCGTACCACGCAGACATGCGGTTCGATTCCGAAACGCCGACCTCGCGCCTGTTGAGCACCGTGATGCCTTGGATGAAGGGTCGTCGTCCGGCCTGGCTGATCCGGTTGGGGTTGTTCATGTACGACCACCTGGGTGGGCGTAAAATTCTACCGGGCACGGCGTCTCTGAACCTGAAAACAGCACCCGAAGGGCGACCGCTGCAGGACAAGTTTGAGACCGCCTACGAGTATTCCGATTGCTGGGTCGAGGATTCGCGCCTTGTCGTTCTCAACGCCCGTGATGCCGCGGCACGCGGTGCTAATATTATGGTTCGCACCGAGGTTCTGGCGGCGAAGCGCGTAGACGACCTATGGGAGGTGACGGTTCGGGACCGCGACAGTGACGAGACACGCGTGATCAAGGCTAGAATGCTGATCAATGCTGGTGGTCCCTGGGTTGGGGATATCATTCAATCGAAAATCCACGTGAATTCGCGCGAGGGCGTCCGGTTGGTGCGGGGCAGTCATATCGTGACCCGCAGGCTGTTTGACCACGACAAGTGTTACTTTTTTCAGGGCGAGGATGGGCGCATCATTTTCGCCATCCCGTACGAGCGTGATTTCACCTTGATCGGCACGACAGATCAGGATCATCCGAATCCATCTGAATCTCCGGTGTGTACCGAGGCGGAACAGGAATATCTGTGCGCGTTTGCGACCAAATATTTCAAGACGCCAGTGACGCGAGATGAAATCGTCTGGACATACTCAGGTGTCCGCCCGCTGTACGATGACGGTGCCAGTAGCGCCACCGCCGCGACTCGGGACTATACGTTGAAAGTGGACGCGCAAGGCGGGGCACCGGTGCTGAATGTCTTCGGCGGCAAGATCACAACCTACCGACGTCTGGCCGAGAGTGCGTTGGAGAAAGCAGCCGAGCATTTTCCGGACTTACCCGGTCCCTGGACGGCTGGTGTGGCTTTGCCTGGCGGAGATTTCCCTGTCGACGGGGTGCAAAATCTGGTGGCTGGGTTGGAAGCTGACTTTGCCTTTTTGGAGCGCGCCTGGGCCGAGCGTCTTGTGAGCGCCTACGGCACCGAGGCCAGGATCATTCTAGGGGATGCGAAATCCGCCCAAGACTTGGGAGAGGACTTCGGTGCCACACTGACTGCGCGCGAGTTGGAATGGCTGATGGATAAAGAATATGCCCGCACGGCCGAGGATGTCGTCTGGCGTCGAAACAAGCTGGGCTTGCGTCTGAGCGCTGAGCAGGTCGCCCGGATACAGGATTGGATGGACCATCGCAGCGCTCAGGCTGCTGCCTAAGAAAAAGCCCCGCCGATTTGGCGGGGCTTTTATTATTACGCTGTTTCTTCCGAGGGATCGGGGTCGTTCTTGGTGCCCTTGACCCATTCCCTGAGACTCTGCATCAGGGCATAAAGAACCGGCACCAGAATGACACCAACCAGCGTGGCTGCCAGCATCCCGCCAAAGACGGCAACACCGATCGCTTTCTGGCTGGCCGCACCCGCGCCACTCGCTGCTAGCAGCGGTACAACGCCTAGCAGGAAGGACAGGGCGGTCATCATCACCGCGCGAAAACGCTGATAGGCTGCCTCGGCGGCGGCATCCCGGATCGAAAGGCCATTGGCCCGTTGCTCCATCGCGAACTCAACGATCAGAATGCCGTTTTTCGATGCCAACCCCACAAGCATGATCATCCCGATCTGTGTGTAGAGGTTGATATCACTGCCCACGATGGCCACGGCGGCCACCGCCCCGAACAGGGCCACAATCACCGACAGCAGAATCGACACCGGCATCGACCAGCTTTCGTATTGCCCCACAAGGAACAGATAGCCAAACAAGATCGCCAGCCCCAGGATCACAATCACCAGACTGCCCGAGGCCAACTGCTGTTGCGCTGTACCAGTCCATTCGAACGCGTATCCCGGGGGCAGGGCGGTTGCCGATTCCTCGGTCATCACGTTTATCGCATCGCCAGTGGATAGACCCGGCGCAGGCACAGCTGTAACGGTCGCCGACCGGAACAGGTTGTGCCGTTTAAGCAGCACTGGTCCCAGCACGTTTTCCACGTCGATCAGCGTGCCCAGTGGCACCATCTCACCTTGTTCCGAGCGGACATAGAGGTTCGAGATATCTTCGACATTGTCGCGATAGCTGCCATCGGCCTGGATCATCACGCGATACACCCGTCCGAACAGGTTGAAGTCGTTGACGTAGTACGACCCCAACTGCGCCTGCATGGTCTGGAACACTTCGGCCACGGACACTTGCAGTGTTTTGGCTTTTTCGCGGTCCAGATCGACGAATAACTGCGGCACGTTTGCGCGGAAGGTCGTATAGGACTGCCCGATTTCGGGCCGCTGGTTCGCTGCGTAGACGAACGACCCCACGGCCGAGGCCAGATCCTGAGGCGTGCCGCCCCCGGTTTGTTGCACCTCCATCTCGACACCGGCCGAATTGCCAAGGCCTTGAATAGGCGGCGGGTTAAAGGCCACGATCGAGGCGGCGGATTCCCCATACGCAATCGCCAGAACCTTTTGCAGAATAGCATCCGCACTCAGGTCATCGTCCTGACGATCATCCCAGTTTTCGAGGTTCACAAAGATCGCCGCGCCATTTGTGGTGGTGCCATTCAGGATCGAAAATCCGTTGATCAGAACGGTACTTGAAACGCCGGGGATCTGCTGAATTTGATCATCCACACGGGCCGAGACGACTTCGGTCCGTTCCAGCGTTGCCGCGTCTGGCAGCTGAATGTCGACAAACAGGTAACCGTTATCCTCAAGCGGCAGGAAGCCGCTGGATGTGTTGGACATGATGGTCCCGGTGCCCATCGCCAGCGCAACGATAACGCCCAGACCGACGACCGGCAGGATCAACAGTTTGCGCACGATGGCGACATAGCCGCTGCGGATTGTGCCGATGAAGCGTTCAAACACGGCCAGCAACCCCTTGGGTGGCCCCGAACGCGCCTTCAGAACAAGGCCGCACAAGGCTGGCGACAGGGTCAGCGCGTTGATCGAGGAAATCACAACGGCGGTTGAGATGGTTACCGCGAACTGTGAATACAGACGCCCCGAGATACCGGGCATGAAAGTTACCGGTACGAACACGGCCAGCAGAACCAGCGTGGTCGCAATCACAGGGCCGGTGATCTGTCCCATGGCTTTTCGGGTTGCTTCGGCCGGGGGCAAGCCTTCGTCCGCGATGATCCGTTCGACGTTTTCAACCACAACAATCGCGTCATCCACCACGATGCCGATGGCCAGAACCAACGCAAACAGCGAGATCGTGTTCAGTGACATTCCGAACAGCAGCAAAAAAGCGAACGTACCGATCAGAGAGACCGGGATCGCAACAGCCGGGATGATCGTCGCCCGCCAACTGCCCAGAAAGACAAACACAACCGAGATTACCAACGTGAACGTCAAGATCAGGGTCGTCACCACGTCGTTCAGTGATTGCTCCACAAAGTCGGTGGTGTTGAAGGGAACATCATATTCTACATCGTTAGGGAAGCTGCGAGACAGCCGCTGCAATTCGGCCTCGACACGTTCAGAAACCGCCAGCGCGTTTGCGCCAGGGGCCTGATAAATACCAATGACGGTGGCCGGAACGCTATCGAAATAGCCGGACGCCGCATAGTATTCTGCACCCAGTTCCACCCGTGCGATATCTTTGACCCGCACGATAGATCCTGCATCGCCGGTGCGGATGACAATTTCGCCGAATTCCTCGGCCGAGGTCAGGCGGCCCTTGGTCTTGATCGTGTACTGAAATGTCTGCCCCTCGGGCACTGGTGGGGCACCGATCGAACCTGCCGATACTTCGACGTTCTGCTCGCGGATGGCGTTGATCACGTCGCCCGGAGTAATGGACAACGCGGCCATTTGATCCGGGTCCATCCAGATCCGCATGGCGTATTCCAGATTGGTCAGAACGTCCGCCTTACCAACGCCCTGAACGCGCGCCAGTGCGTCTTTCAGGTTGATCGAGGCATAATTCGACAGAAACACGCTGTCATACGTTCCCTCGGGCGAGGTCAGCGTCACCAGCAGCAGCATGTTGGTGGACGCCTTCTGCGTCACCACGCCCGAAGATGTCACTTCGGCCGGTAACGAGGACATCGCTTGTGCCACGCGGTTTTGCACGTTCACCGAGGCGATATCGGGATCGGTGCCGACCTCGAAGGTGACATTCAATGAATACGAGCCGTTATCGGCCGAGGTGGACGTCATGTAGATCATGTCATCCACACCGTTCACCTGCGCCTCAATGGGCGCGGCAACGGTGTTTTCAACGGTCTCGGCGTTGGCACCGGTATAGGTGGTCGTTACGCTGACCACCGGTGGCGTGATGTCGGGGAACTGGGCCACTGGCAGAACCAGATAGCCGATGGCGCCCATGATGGTCAGGACAAGCGAAATAACAAGCGCCAGCTTGGGCCGGCTGATGAACAGGGCTGAGAACATCTGTTACTCTCCCGGCTGCTCAGATGCCACGACGGCATCGACGGCAACCCCGGGACGAACCCTTTGCAGGCCCTCGACAATGACGCTTTCGCCTTCGCGCAGGCCGTCTTTGACGATCACAGCCGTTCCTTCGTTGTCGCCGGTGGTGATGTAACGCTGTTCGACCATTTGCTGGTCATTGACGACCAGTACGAATTCACCCCTTTGATCACGTTGCAGTGCGGCCTGCGGCACCAGAACCTCAAGCGTGGGTTGCAGGGCCTCGATCCGCACGTTCAGAAATGCACCGTCCACGATCAACCGGTCGGCGTTCGAGAATTCGGCACGCATCGTAATGGCACCGGTCAGAGGGTCGATCCGGTTGTCGACAAACACGATTTTGCCCGTTTCATCCAGTTCTGAGCCGTTTGGCAGATCTATATGAACATTCGGGCTTTTGTCGCTTTCGCTTAGGGATGCGGGGTTCTCACCCACGGTTTCAAGAACCGAGGTAAACTGCTTTTCATTCAGTGAAAAATTCACATAGATCGGCGCCTCGCTGACGATATTGACCAGCGGCGGGTTGTTCGGACCGACTACGTCACCGACGCTGATTGCAACCCGACCAATGCGCCCGTCAAACGGGGCGTGGATTTTGGTGTAGCTCAGATCAAGTTCGGCCTGCTGGATCGCGGCTTTGGCAGCTTTGACTTGTGCTTCGGCCACCAGTTCATTTGCGCGTGCAATATCGCGTTCGGATTCAGGGGTGGCGTCTCGTTCGTACAGCTCTTGTTTGCGGGCCAGCTCGACTTTGGCGAGTTCCAGATTGGCCTCGGCCTTGTCCAGGTCGGCGTTGCGTGCCTCTACCGTCGCCTCATAGAGGTCGGGTTCAATGGTGAACAGCAAATCGCCCTGTTTCACCAGCGCGCCGTCTTCGACATTCTGACTTTCCAGAAACCCGCTGACGCGCGCCACGATGTCGGCCTTGTTCAGGGCCTCGGCGCGGCCGATAAAGCTGGCCTCTTCGGTGATTTCCTCAGTATACGCAGCCGCGATCGAAACTTTGGGCGGCGGGGCGTCGCTTTGGTCTTGTGCTGTGGCTGTGTGTGCCATGCCCAGACAAACCAAGACAGCAAAGGTCTGGACCGGTCCGCTGTGACGGATATTCAAGTTCTTCAATGCAAGGGACATGGCAGGCGCCTCGTTCATTATAAGGATTTTGCGCCCGGGCAGGTTGGCCGCCCCGGCGAGTCGACTGAATTCAGGTCAGGATGACCGTTTTGGGATTATATCTCAAGCTTATTGAATGCGATGAACGGGCGGAGACCTGCAGGAATTTTCTCGTTAACAGGCTGACTTAGGCCAACGTGCCTGCGGTCGTATGGCTGGATTCCGGTGAGGCAACCGAAAACGGAGACCGTTTGGCCCCCGTTTCCAAATTCAGATGTTGCATCGGATCATTCGCGCGCGCCGGCGAACCGGTTTTCCCAATCTTCGCGCTGTTCGTCAGTGATTTTGGCGAACAGCACGTCTGGTACCGTAAAGGCATGCCCAGCGGGCAGTGCGTTCAGCGCAGCCGCGATATCGTCGGGCCAGCTGGTGTCCAGAGTATTCATCGCGCTCAGCATCCGGGCCGAGGTTTCGGGGATGAAAGGGGCGCTGAGAACGGCATACAGGCGGATCAGGTTCAAGCCCAGACGTACCTGAGATGCGGCCTGTTCCGGATCTTCTTTGAAGGTTGACCAAGGGGCAGCGGCCTGCAGATATTCGTTGCCCGCGACCCAAATCGCCCGCAATTCCTGCGCGGATTTGCGAACCTCCATCGCCTCCATGTGTCCTTCATAGGCCCGAACGCGTTTTGTGAGATCGTCAATCAGGGTCTTTTCACGTTCACCAAAACTACCGCCCTCGGGCACGGCCTCAGAGAATTTAGACCGGCAGAATTTGGTGATCCGGCTGACAAAGTTGCCCAGAACATCCGCAAGGTCTTTGTTCACAGATTGCTGGAAGTTCTCCCACGTGAACTCGCTGTCGCTGCTTTCGGGCGCATGGCTCAGCAGCCACCAGCGCCAGTAATCAGCGGGCAGAATCTCTAGCGCCTGATCCATGAAGACGCCGCGGCCCTGAGAGGTCGAGAACTGGCCGCCGTCATAGTTCAGGTAGTTGAACGATTTCAGGTGGTCGACCATCTTCCACGGCTCACCCGAACCCAGAATGGTGGCCGGGAAGGACAGCGTATGAAAGGGCACGTTGTCCTTGCCCATGAACTGCACATAGCGCACGTCATCCGCGCCCTTGTCGGTGCGCCACCAGCGCTGCCAATCGGCGTCGGCTTTGCCGTTTGCGTCGGCCCATTCCTTGGCGCAGGCGATGTATTCGATGGGCGCGTCGAACCAGACATAGAAGACTTTACCTTCCATTCCCGGCCAATCCTGATCACCTTTCTTGACCGGTACGCCCCAATCCAGATCACGGGTGATGCCGCGATCTTGCAGACCGTCGCCATCGTGCAACCACTTCTTTGCGATGGAGGTCGTCAGGATCGGCCAGTCGGTCTTGCTGTCAATCCAGGCGTCCAGCTGATCTTTCATGGCCGACTGACGCAGATACAGGTGCTTGGTTTCGCGCACCTCCAAATCGGTAGAACCGCTGATCGCACTGCGCGGCTCAATCAGGTCGGTCGGGTCCAGCTGCTTGGTGCAGTTTTCACACTGGTCGCCGCGCGCGCGCTCATAGCCGCAATTGGGGCAGGTGCCCTCGATATAACGGTCGGGCAGAAAGCGGCCATCGGCATTGGAATAAACCTGCTTTTCCGTGACTTCGCGGATCAGTCCGGCGTCATCCAGCTTACCTGCAAAATGCTGGGTCAGCTTCTTGTTTTGATCGCTGGACGAACGGCCAAAGTGATCGAAGCTCAGACCAAAGCGGTTGGCGATGTCGGCCTGAACGCCGTACATCTCGGCGCAGTATTCAGCCACAGGCTTGCCAGCCTTGGCAGCCGCCAGTTCAGCCGGGGTGCCGTGTTCGTCGGTGGCACACAGGAACATGACCTCATTCCCCCGGCCACGCTGATAGCGTGCGTACAGATCAGCAGGCAATTGCGAGCCGATCAGATTGCCGAGGTGCTTGATCCCGTTGATGTAAGGGATCGCCGAGGTGATGAGAATCCGAGCCATTTTGCGTTTCCACGTATCTATCTGCGCGCCCGTCTATCTTATGTGGAAGGCCAGCAAAAGCCCGGCTTTTGCTCAGGGGCGATTTAAAACAACAACAACCCCGAAAATCCATCTAGCAGAGGAATACGATTGCATCCGGCTCGTGGTCCACAATACCCCTAGGTTGAATAACGGAATCACAGCTACTTGAATCTGTGTTATCGCTACCTATCTAATGTATACAAAAGTATACACAAAATGAGGGCAGTCTACTGATGTTCGACTTTCTGCTTGAGGGTGCGTTTGTGCCCTTTACTCTGGCGCTTGCACTTCTGTTCGGTCTTCTTGGGCTGGAACTGATCGCATTGGTTCTGGGCGGAAGTCTTATGGCAGGCGAGGCCGAGGTTGACCTGGATGTGGTTGACGGTCCCGATCTGGACATTGGTGATTTTGACCTCGATGTCGACGCGGATGTTGATCTGGGCGAATTCGAACTGGCCGAGGTTGAGGCGGACGTATCGGGCGCAGCCCCTTCGGGTCCGTTGGCGTGGCTTGGGATCGGCAAGGTGCCATTCATGATATGGCTGGCGGTTTTGCTGGCTGGATTCGGCCTGTCGGGAATTGGCCTGCAATTGGCGCTGCGCGATCTGCTGGGCTTTGACCTGCCAAGCTGGATGGCGGCACTTCCGGCCGGTGCCTTTGCCCTGTGGTTTGCGCGCGGCTTTGGTGGTGTCTTTGCCCGCCTGTTGCCGAAAACCGAGACCGAGGCGATGTCGGAACGCATGCTTGCACGCCGTCGTGGCGTGATCACGCAAGGAACGGCCTCGCGCGGGCGTCCGGCTGAGGTCCGCGTCACCGACCGTTTTGGAAACTCTCACTACCTTCGCGCGGAACCGCTGCAGGACAAGGATGCGCTGAAACAAGGCACCGAAGTGCTGGTTTTGCGTGACCGACGGCGTGACCGGTTCGTTCTGGTCGGCTTGTCAGACTAACAAAATTCAAACCCCAACCTGGAGGATTTAGCATGGAACTACCATTCCTGGCCGTCACAGTTGTGACCTTATTAGCAGTCGTTTTGTTCATCGGCCTTGTGCTTGGCCGTCTGTATCGCCGCGCGACCCGAGAGGTCAGTCTGGTGAAAACCGGGGCCGGTGGCAAGAAAGTCATCATGGATGGCGGTGTCATCATCGTGCCGCTGCTGCACGAGGTGAGCCCGGTCAACATGAAGACCTTGCGCCTTGAGGTGCAGCGTAGCGGTGAGGCTGCTTTGATCACTAAGGACCGGATGCGCGTGGATGTGGGCGTCGAGTTTTATGTCTCGGTAATGGCAACCGAAGAAGGTATTTCGCGCGCGGCTCAAACGCTTGGTGGTCGCACTTTTGACGTCGAGCAATTGCGCGAGATGATCGAAGGTAAGTTGATCGACGGTTTGCGGGCTGTGGCCGCACAGATGACCATGGATGGTCTGCACGAAAACCGCGCTGATTTTGTACAAGAGGTGCAAAATGCGGTGTCCGAAGACCTGTTGAAGAACGGCTTGTCGCTGGAATCTGTTTCGCTGACGGCGCTGGACCAGACGCCGTTTGAGGCCTTGGACGAGAACAACGCGTTTAACGCGGTAGGTATGCGCAAACTGGCCGAGGTTATCGCCGTGTCCAAGAAAGAACGCGCGCAGATCGACGCTGAAGCTGAGGTTGAAGTTCGCCGTGCCGCGATGGAAGCGGAACGTCAGAAACTGCTGATCGAGCAGGATGAAGCGCAGGCGCGGATCGAGCAGACGCAGAAGGTGGAAACCTTGCGCGTGGCACAAGAGGCTGAAATTGCGGCGCGAACCGAAGATTCGGTGCGTGAAACCGAACGCGCCCGGATCGCCCGTGAGGAAGCCATTCGGGCCGCCGAGATCGAGCGTGAGCGCAATATCCGTGACGCCGAGATCGCAAAAGAGCGGGAGCTGGAAGTGGCCGAACAAGAGCGCCAGATCATCATCGCGCAGAAATCCGAAGAGGAAAGCCGCGCGCGTGCCTCTGCTGACTTGGCTCGTGCTGAAGCGACTAAGGCGACCGAAGCCGTGGCAACTGCTCGCGAAGTGGCCGAGGCCGAGCGTCAGAAGCAGATCGTACTGATCGAAGCCACGCGTGAAGCCGAACGTCAGGCCACCGCTATCCGTTTGGCCGCACAGGCCGAGAAAGAGGCCGCCGCCGACCGCGCCGAAGCCCGCCGCGAAGAAGCGCAGGCCGAAGCGGACGCGCTGAATATCCGCGCCGAGGCCAAGAAGAACGACATGCTGGCTGAAGCGGAAGGTAAGCGCGCGATTGTTGAGGCAGACAATGCCCTGTCGCCCGAACAGATCCGCATGAAGGTTGATCTGACCCGAATAGAAACCATGCCGTCGATCATCTCGGAAATGGTGAAGCCGGCTGAAAAGATCGACTCGATCAAGATCCATCAGGTCGGCGGCATCGGCGCTGCCAATGGAGGCGGGGCTGCAAATGGCGACAAGCCGGTGGTCAATCAGGCGCTGGATTCGATCATGGGTATGGCGGTGCAGATGCCCGCGCTCAAGAAGCTGGGTGAAGAACTTGGTTTGTCGATGGAGCAAGGCGTCGGTGGGGTGGTGAACGGCGCGCTGGAGCAGACGGTTGAACCCGCCAAAGTGGCCGAGGTGGTGGAAGACGAAACACCGCCGACACAGCAATAACGGAATAAGGGGCAGGGATTTCCCGGCCCTTTAATCTTCGCGCGACTTTTTCAACAACCGCCCGATGGTGAACGAAGTGCGTGGGGCGTAAACATAGTTGGTCCGCTCGTCCGGTGTTGGGCGGGACCGCATCCGGGCCAGGCCAAACACGATCAAAACCAGATGCCCGGCTGCCACAAAGGCAAACAGGGCACTTGGACCGAATTGCTGGATCAGGGTGGACGAAATGTAGGGCGAAGCAATAGCCCCCAGCGCGTACCAGAACATCAAAGCGGCTGATAATTCGACCCGTTCCTCGGTGGTAGCAAAGTCATTTGCGTGCGCCGATGACACCGAGAAGATCGGGAAAGTTGTCAGGCCAAAAATGGCAGCGGCCAGCATGACGCCCAAGGTGCCGGTTCCGCTGGCGGCCATTGTTACGCCACAGCTAAGCACGGCAGCACCGGACAACCAGATCAGTACCCAGCGCCGGTCGAATTTGTCGGCCAACCATCCCAGCGGATATTGCGCCAGCGCCCCACCCAGAACAAATGAGGCCAGGAAGAACGCGATCTGATCCACGCCTAGTCCGACCTCTTGCCCATAAACCGGACCGACCATTCGGAACGAGGCTGAGCTGAGCGCCGCAACAATCACACCTGCCACAGCAAGGGGCGAACTGCGCCAGGCCAGTTTGGGCCGCAAGCGGGGGGCGTTAGGTGTGATCGGCTGACTGGCGCGGGTCAGGGTCAGCGGCAGCAGGGCGGCACAGCACAAAATCGCCAACAGGTTATAAGACACGTATGAGGCGGGCGGCAGCACGGCGATGATCAACTGTGCCCCCAGTGACGCCCCCATATCCACGAACCGATAAGTTCCCATTGCCCGGCCACGGGTTTCGTTGGTGACCTTGGCGTTCAGCCAGGCCTCGATCACGGTATAGCAGCCCGCCACACAGGTGCCCGAAGCGATCCGCAATGCGGCCCATAGATAGGGGTTGTCGGTCAGGGTGTGCCCGATCAACCCCATTGCGCCCAAAGCCGTGCAGACCGCGAAGGCGCGAGAGTGGCCGACATTCCCCATCAGTCTCGGGGCCCACCAGCAACCAATGAAAAAGCCTAGGAAATGGGACGAGCCCAGCAGACCGATCTGCTCGGTCGTGAATTCCAGTGTAATGCCCGAGATGGCGTCCAGCGGCCCGACGCCACCTGTGGAAAGTTGCAGCAGAATGACTGAAAGAAAGAGGGCGGCAAAAGAAATGATCGTACGCATGATGGGGGCACCTTGGCGGAATTTGCCGGTGATGCGCGCGCCTAATCGACGCGGGCGCGTCGTTTTTTGCCTATTCGGCCTTTTTGATTTCCGCCCGGATGTCCAGCCCGACGGTGTCCTGTACCAGATCGGCATAGCCGGACGCCCCAAAGTCGTGGCGATTGAGCGAGCCGGTCAATTGGATCGAGAGCATATCCAGGATATTTGCGGCGCTGCCGGGCGGCCGGTGAAGGTTGGCTTGTAGGGTGATTGGGCGGGTGACGCCGCGCAGGGTCAGGTCTCCGGTAATCTCTGCCCCGCGCGAAATTCGACCGCCTTCGCCAAGCTGCACCTTGGTTGACGTAAAGTGAATGGTTGGAAAGTTCTCAACGTCCAGCACCCCGGCGCTCAGCATTGCGGTTCGGGCAAAGGGCAATCTGGTGCGGGCATCAGCCGCGTTCAGGGTCACGCTGACGCGGCTGTTGATCAGATTGCTCAGGTCGATCTGAATATCCGCCGACTGGATTGGCATGGTACCGGATTGTGCAAGGCCCGACAGATCAAAGGTAAAGTCGACGGATGTGCCCTGTGACACCAGCTCGTATTGAGTAAGCGCAGCTTGGGCTGGACGTGCCATGGGCAAGGCGGCCAACCCGGCCAGAACGATGCGCCGGGACAGCAGGCTCATGCCAACGCCCCGTGCCCGCGAGGGCGCGAGCGGTGCAGCAGCACCAGCAAGATGGCGATGTTCAACCCGTTCCAAAGAAGGCCGTTGACGAAGGCCAACTGATAGCTTCCCGTCACGTCGTATATCCACCCGGACATCCAGCCGCCCAAAGCCATACCCATGATGGTCATCATCAGGACGAATCCCACCCGTGCGCCGGCCTCTTTCGGGGGCATGTATTCGCGCACCACTAAGGCATAGCTGGGCACGATCCCACCTTGCGCCAGCCCGAACAGCATACTGATGACATAAAGCGAGATCATCCCGTCATAGGGCAGGAATAGAAACAGGGCGATGCATTGCAGGGTAGAACCGATAAGCAAGGTCCTGATCCCACCCAACTTGTCGGCGACCAACCCCGAAACGATCCGGCTGAGGACACCACCCAACAGCATTAGTGACAACATCTCGGCCCCGACCGCAGGGCCATAGCCCAGCCCGACGCAATAGGACACGATATGAACTTGTGGCATGGACATGGCTACGCAACAGCCGATCCCGGCCAGACCCAGGATGTATTGAAGGGTGCGCGGAGGTATTCCAACGCTGCGCGTATTAATTTGAGCAGTAGCAGCTGCAGTACTGTGGGCTTCGTCCGGAACCTTACGGCCTAGTAGTAAGGAAAGAGGTATAACAACGATCAGTGTCACGATGGCCAATGTCAGATAGACTTGCTGCCACCCTTCTCGGGCCAGAATTCCGGCCAGCAGGGTGGGCCAGATGGCCCCAGACAGGTAGTTTCCGCTGGCGACCAGCGCGACGGCGATCCCGCGTCGCCGCATGAACCAATGGGAAATGTCCGCGATCAAGGGGCCAAACCCGATGGATGCGCCCAAGCCCATCAATAGATGCGCCACCGAGAGCATCAACATGTTCGGGGCCAATGTCGCCAATAGATAGCTGACTGCACTTAGCACAGAAGCCCCGATCAGCGCTTTGGTCACGCCCAGCCGATCCACCAGTTGCCCCAGCCACATATTACCAAACGCAAAGCCGATCATGGCGAGCGTGTAGGGCATCGACACTTCGGCTCTTCCGGCGTTGAACTGTACCTCGATTGCGGGCATCACCACGACCACCGCCCACATACCGGCATTCGCCACCATGGCGATGCCAAGCGTGATCAGAAGGCGAAGCCAGGAATATCGGCTGTCATGGATTGGATGGCCCATGCTGGCACGCTAGGGCGGGGGTCCGGCTTTTGCCAGTCACAAGTTGCGTGAACTGCGTGATGTGTCACACCAAAACATCTTCGGCTTCGGTCCGGGTCAGATTCAGCCCGGCGCGCGGTTTGATCTGGGTGGCGTGCCAGCTGACCGGAGGCAGGGCGCGGGCGCGGCGGCGGGTCAGGGTCCAGCGGCGGGCCTCGCCCTGATGGTTCGCGGCCATGTGCCAGCGGGTCTCGACCCCCTGCGCGCCACCGTCGCCGGGCGTCAGCAGCAGCCCTAGCGGCGCCCGCCCCATCGTGCCACCCTGTTCAGCAGCCAGATGCATGCGCCGCACCGGCGTCAGCCCCGGTGCGCCCGGCAGGTCGCCGATGATCAGCGGAATGGCCCCGCTGCGCAGCGCCTCTTCCATGCACCACAGCAGGTCTTCGGCGCGGGTGGGGCGGACGAACAGGAACCGGGCAGGATCGGCAAAGGGCATCATCCCGTCCGGGTTCAATTGGCCGGACTCCCAAGCTGGAGAAATCCACAGCACCGGCCCCTGCGCCTGGCCGGCCAACCACATGGCAAAGCTGCGCCGGGCGGGGCCGCAGGCCTCGTGCACGCGGGCCAGCTGCAGAGTGATCTGAGGGTGTAAGGTCAGCCCCGGCGCCTCACGCGCAGGTTTGCGGCCAAGAAGGTTTGTAGACATGCCCGCAGCTTAGCATGTTCTTATTTTGTTCTCAATTCGGAAATGCCGCCGCAGACCCTTTAACGAGACAGGATCAGACGGCCATCCGCGAACTGGATATTCGAAAAGCGATGCAGATAATCCATGCCCAGTAGCGATTGGCGCAAATCGCCTTCGTTGACCCAGGCCGAGACGTTGTGATCGGTGATCGGCCCCAGCTCAAGGCTATCCAGCCGAACGGGTGCGGTGCGGACCTCTCCATTTGCGGTCGAGGCGCGGCCGAGATAGTTCAGTTGGTCAGGGTCAATACCAATGCGTCGGGCGTCCTGATCGCTCAGCACGATCTGGCTGGCACCGGTGTCGACAAGAAAGGTTATCGGCTCTCCATTAACCACAACGGGCAGGTAATAATGGCCGTCACGTGCCCGAGGCACCGCGATCGTTTCGCCAGTGACAGTCATCTGCGGGGCAGGGCCAACGGTTGATCGGATGTCTTCCCACAGTCCGACAACGGCAATGGCACCGACGAAAATGAACACCCAGGCCATCGCCTGTTGCATGGTCTTGTTCAGAGACTGACGGTTCTGCGAGACGAACCACGCCACCACCGCCGCACCAAGCACGGCCAGATATACCAAACGTCCAATGCTGTCGCCGTCCATGCCGTACCCCTTACCACGCTCACTTTAATCTATATGGGGATTTACGACGCAAAACCAAAGGCTTTAAGCCCGTCCAAAATAAACTGAACCGACAACGCCGCCAGCAGCATGCCCAGCAGCCGGGTCAACACATTCAGCCCGGTTTTGCCCAATACACGTGCCACCGCCCCAGATGTCAGATACATCACAAAGACCATTGCCAACACGACCAGCATTACTCCGACGACCACGGCCAAGCCCTGAATACCGGGCTGCTGACCTGCCAGCAGGATCATTGTCGCAATCGAGCCGGGGCCAGCGATCAGTGGAATACCCAGCGGAAATACCGATGGATCCGGATGTTCCTCTTCCTCGGCACTGTTTTCCCGACGTTTGGTGCGGCGTTCAAACAGCATGTCGAGCGCGGTCAGAAACAACAGAACGCCCCCCGCGACGCGAAACGCTTCCATCGAGATGCCTACAAACCCCAGAAGGGCCTCACCGAAGGCAGCGAAGGCGGCCAAAATCACACCTGCTGTCAGACAGGCCCGGATCGCGATTGAGCGACGGGTGTGCCAGTCCATGCCCTGGGTCAACGCCACAAAGATAGGCGTTTGGGCCGGCGGGTCGAGGACCACGAAAAGCGTCGTGAACGCGGTGATAAGGAATGCGCTGTCTATCATGCTGCTGTTTCTGCCTGTTCAAGTCGTTCGGCGGCTGCCACCCACAAAGTCTCGGCCTTTTTCATGGCTTCAACCACTTCGGCAAATTTCCGGTTCCAGGTTTCCAGATCGTTGATGCGGTCGTCTTCGTACAATGCTGGATCTGCTAGTTTTGCGGACAGTTTCTCATGCATGTCCGTCAACTTTTCAATCCGGTCCTCGCATTTGCGCAGATCGGCGCGCAGGGCCTGCATCGTATCACGCGAAGGGCGTTTGGGTTTCGCTTCCTTGGGTTTCTCTTTGACCGGTTTGTCACGGGCCAGCAGCATGGCGCGATAAGCCTCAAGGTCTCCGTCAAAGGGTTTGACCGTTCCGTCCGAGACCAGCCACAGCCGGTCAGCAACCAGTGACAGTAGATGCATATCGTGGCTGACCAGAACGACTGCGCCGGAGTATTCAGTCAGCGCCTCGACCAGCGCCTCGCGGCTTTCGATATCCAGGTGGTTGGTCGGTTCGTCCAGGATTAGCATATGAGGCGCGTCGATGGTTGCGATCAGCAACGACAAGCGGGCCTTTTGACCGCCCGAAAGGCGCCCAACCAGCGTTTCCGCCTGATCCGCGTTCAGCCCGAACCCGGCCAGACGTGATCGCCACTTGCCCGGTGCCTCATCTGGGCGCAGACGGCGCAGGTGGTCCAGCGGTGTTTCGTCCACGTGCAGCTCATCCACCTGATGCTGTGCGAAATACCCGATGCGGAGTTTGTTGCTGCGGGTCATCTTCCCCGCCATCAGGGGCAGGCGGTCGGATAGCAGCTTGGATAGCGTCGATTTACCCTGACCGTTTTTACCTAACAACGCGATGCGGTCGTCCTGATCAATGCGCAAGTTCAGACGGCGCAGCACTTCGGTTTCGCCATAGCCAGTCACACCGCCTTCGATCTGGATGATCGGGGGGGATAGTTCCTCGGGCTCAGGGAATGAAAACGCCCGCAAAGCGGCCTCTTGTGGGGTCGAGACCAGCTGGATGCGTTCGATCATCTTCAGGCGCGACTGGGCCTGAACGGCTTTCGATGCTTTGTACCGAAACCTGTCCACGAAGCTCTGCAGGTGAGCGATGCGGGCCTTGGCCTTGGCGTTCTCAGATTCCGCCTGGGCCAGTCGCTCCGCCCGGCGTTCAGCGAATTTGTCATAAGGCACCGCGTAGTAGGTCAGTTTGCGGTCTTCCAGATGCAGGATCGAGCCCACCGCACGGTTCAGCAACCCGCGGTCGTGGCTGATGATGATCACCGTATGCGGATATTTCGCCAGATAGCTTTCCAGCCACAGTGCGCCTTCGAGGTCCAGATAGTTGGTCGGTTCGTCTAGCAGCAATAGGTCGGGCTGCGAAAACAACACCGCCGCCAGTGCCACACGCATCCGCCAACCGCCCGAGAAATCGGAACAGGGGCGCAATTGATCTCCGTCGTCGAATCCCAGACCCTTGAGGATCGAGGCCGCGCGGGATTCGGCAGACCACGCGTCGATATCCGCCAGCCGGGTTTGAATCTCGGCAATGCGTGCGGGGTCTTCGGCGCTGTCGGCCTCGGCCATTAGGGCGCTGCGTTCGGTGTCGGCGGCCAGTACCGTGTTGATCAGCGACACGTCGGACGAGGGGACCTCTTGCGCCACGCCGCCGATCCGTGCGCGTTTCGGCAACACGATATTGCCCGATTCCAGCGCCAGCTCGCCCCGGATCAAGCGGAACAGAGTGGTCTTGCCAGTGCCGTTACGCCCCACCAGACCAACCTTGTGGCCATCGGGAATGGTGGCGCTGGCACCGTCAAACAGGGGGCGGCCTTCGACCGCATAGGTGATGTCTTCGATCCGTAACATGGGCCGCTCATAACAGAGCATGTCAGACGCCGCCAGCGGGTTGGCATGTTCATCGGTCAGCCTATGTGCTAGCGCTGGTCCGGTTGGATTTTGACGGTTTTAACATGCGCTCGGCTTCTTCGCCTCCCTCTCTAGTCACTTTGGTGTTCGCCACGGCGATTTCCGTGTTGACGTTGAATATGTTCCTGCCGTCGCTGGCCCGAATGGCCGGGGATTTTCAGGTCGACTATGCATTGGTGAACCTGTCGGTGGCCGGATATCTGGCGGTGTCTGCAGTATTGCAACTGATCATGGGGCCGCTGTCCGACCGATTTGGTCGCAGGCCCGTTTTGCTGATCTGTATGTCGGTCTTTGTTGTGGCCTCGGTTGGTTGCGTTTTGGCTGAATCAATCTGGGCCTTTCTGGGCTTTCGTCTGTTGCAGGCGGCTGTGGTTGCCGGGCCTGTGCTGTCGAGCGCCGCAATCCGGGACATGTACCCGCCGAACGAGGCCGCCAGCAAACTGGGCTATGTGGCCATGGCGATGGCGCTGGCCCCGATGCTTGGGCCAATGCTAGGCGGTGCGCTGGACGGCCTGTTCGGCTGGCGGGCAGGCTTTGTTCTGTACTCGGCGCTGGGAGCGGGGATGCTGCTGTTGTTGTGGGTCGATATGGGTGAGACCAATACCAACCGTTCTTCAACCTTCGCGGCGCAGTTGCGTGAATACCCCCACCTTTTTCGTGCTCGCCGGTTCTGGGGTTATGCCTTGTGTGCGTCCTTTTCGATCGGTGGGTTCTACAGTTTCATCACCGGAGCTCCATTGGTGGCGGCGGCATGGTTCGATCTAAGCCCCGCGATGTTGGGATTGGGGATCGGCATCATCACCGGTGGCTTCATGGTGGGGAATTTCATCACGGGTCGGATCGCCGCCAGAACACCACTGACAACCATGATCCTGATCGGACGCATCGTCGCGTCGACTGGGCCACTTTTGGGTCTTCTGCTGTTTCTTGCGGATCTGGGCTCGGTCTGGGTGTTTTTCGGGTCTGCCATTTTTGTTGGCTTTGGCAACGGATTGACCAACGCCAATGCCTCGGCCGGTCTGATGTCTGTCCGGCCCAAACTGGCAGGCAGCGCCGCTGGCTTGTCAGGTGCGATGATCGTGGCGCTTGGGGCGGTACTGACCTCGCTGACCGGGTTATGGGTCAGCCCCGACAACGGGCCGTTTCTGGTTTTGGGTATGATGTGGGCCTGCAGCTCTGCCGGACTGTTGGCCGTGGTTTATGTGCGCTGGGTTGACCGTCAGGACCCACTGCCCGAGCCGATCTGAGCCGCTGCGCATCATAGTCCTTTTCATATCAGACAGACCGTGCTACGCGGCGCGCGATGGATTTCGGCGCGACCCCGCGCCTTATGTTAAGGAGAGGCCGACATGGCACTGGAACGCACATTCTCGATCATCAAACCTGATGCAACCCGCCGCAACCTGACTGGCAAGATCAACGCCAAGTTCGAAGAAGCCGGCCTGCGCATCGTTGCGCAAAAGCGCATCCACATGACCAAAGCTCAGGCTGGCAAGTTCTATGACGTGCATGCCGAGCGTCCGTTCTATGACGAACTGTGCGAATTCATGTCGTCGGCTCCGGTTGTTGTTCAGGTTCTGGAAGGCGAAGGCGCCATTGCAAAGAACCGCGAAGTCATGGGCGCAACCAACCCTGCAGACGCAGCCCCCGGCACCATCCGCGCCGAGTTTGCTGAATCGGTTGGTGAAAACTCGGTCCACGGTTCGGACGCTCCGGAAACTGCAGCGGTTGAAATCGCTTACTTCTTCTCGGGCATCGAACTGGTCGGCTAAGCCGCCGTCAGATCGGATTCTTGAGCCGCTCCCGTTTACGGGTGCGGCTCTTTTTTTTCGGCTTGAGGTCGTCGGCAGACACCCGCACACCGATTGCATCCAGATCCGAGATCATCTGGGTTTCAGGCATCGCGGTGACGCTGGCCTTAATGGCATCGAACCGCTGCCGCAGGGCCTTTTTCTCATCGCCCTTGCAATCGTTCCACGGGCGGCCCTGCAACCCCATGACCAGCACGTAATAGCCGATGAAATGCGGCTTGGTTCCTGTCTGCAAAAGCCGGGAATAGGCTTTATCGGGACCTAATTCGCGCAATTCCTGTGCCGAATGAATACCTGCACGGGCGCAGGCTTGTTCGTAAGCCGGGCCGAGGTTGCGGATTGAGGAGATAGGGTCGGACATGCGCTACTTTTAGCGGGGTGTTTAGGGGCTGTCGACCTGACGCACGGTCAGTAAGACATCAAGCTTGCCAGACGGAATAGTATGCGATTTCATGGCACCATGCTGTCATGAGGGTGCCGATGTTCAAGAACCGGGAGACCGCTAAGAGACACGGCAAGAACCCGCGCTGGCAGTTCGATGGCACGGCACTACGAAGCCTTGATGCCTTGAAAACGAGGCGCGGGTGATGGGGCGGAAACGCAGGGTGTTCGTCCTTTCAGGCAAGTTCGACCAGGACGAATTCTCAGGATTAGTTAAGGGGTTGACGATCGCGATTGAACCGCCTTCCGCTGCCCGCTCCTTTGACCTGCTAGACAGCCATGATCAGTCGCTACGGGCCAAAGGCCGGTTATTGATCGAAACAGGCGGCTCGTTGCAGCTGCTGAACGACAGGGACTTTTTGATTCAGGATGGCGGCGGCACAGGCATGTTCGTACAGGACTTGCCGGATGGACCTGTCCGCGCGGCGTTGAAAGATTTCCCAAAGTTGCGCGCGCTTATGTGTATCGGCTCTGGCACCATCAAAGGCAGCACTTTTGCCGTATTGGACGATCTGCAAAAAACACAAGTTCGCGGCCGCGCCCTGACTTTGGGCACACACCACGGGCAGGTGACGATCCTGACCGTTCAACCCCTGCGCGGGTATAAACGCCCCTTTCAAAAGGTCAGTTTGGCGTTAGGGGAATTGGCGGCTGGCGCGTCAGGTGCAGAGGTGGTCATGCAAGGCCTTTTTGCAGATTTCCCTGCCTACAATGCCAAACCCGATATCGAGTTGGGCAAACAGGAACCTTCGATCGAAGTGGCGGTGGATATCATCCGCACCTATCTGGAGGTCGCGCGCCGGAATGAGGCAGGGATCGTCGCGGATATAGACACGGAATTTTTGCATGATTATCGCGTCTCGCTCAGGCGCGTGCGGTCCGTGCTGAGCCTGTTCAAAGGCGTGTTTTCGCCAGATCAGACAAGCGCACTAAAACGCGAATTCTCGGACCTGATGGCGTCTACGGGGCGGGTGCGGGATTTGGATGTCTATCTTTTGGAAAAAGACATTTATTTCAACCTGATACCGCCTAACCTTCATCTCGGTATCGAGGCGATGTTCGCGAAGTTTGAACAAGAGCGTAACCGCGAACTTGCTGTGCTGAGTCGGCGTTTGCGCAGTGCCGCCTATGGCAGACAGATGAAGCAACTTCTAGCATTGTTTGCTGATACTAAACGGTTGGAACCCGGACCCAACGCCGAGCTCAGAGCTTATGACTATGCCCGTTCGTTGATCTGGAAACGCTACCGAAAAGTATGCAAGCTTGCCCGTGGGATTACCCCAAAAACTCCAGACGAGGCGGTGCATGAACTGCGGATAGACTGCAAGAAGCTGCGCTATCTGATGGAGTTCTTTGCGCCTTTGTTCGACAAGAGTGATATCAAAACGCTCATTAAGCCATTGAAAAAAATGCAAGATAATTTGGGTTTGTTCAATGACTATTCGGTGCAACAAGAGGCGCTGCTTAATTTTGTTTCCACTCAAAGTGATGCCCGAAATCGGACAAGTGCGCCGCTTGCCATGGCCGTCGGAGGGTTGATCGCCGTACTCGATCAGCGCCAAAAAGCTGAGCGCGACCACGTGATTGCCAATTTTCGGCATTTCGATAGCCCCGAGACTCAGAACCTGTTCCGAGCCCTGTTTCGCCAAAAGGAGGATTGACTGGTGAAGATCATTGCCTGCTACAGCAACAAGGGCGGTGTGGGTAAAACCGCAACCTCGGTAAACCTAGCCTATGCCTATGCGCAAGCAGGGTACACCGTGTTGTTGTGCGACCTTGATCCGCAGGGTGCGGCGGGGTTCTATTTTCGGGTAAAACCTTCAAAAAAGCTGACCGACGCGCGGTTTTTCGAGGATGTTTCCCGGTTCACCAAATCTATCAAGGCCAGTGATTTCGAAGGGCTGGACGTGTTGCCAGCGAACTTGACCTTTCGCGACTTTGACGTGTTCCTATCGCGTATGCGAAACAAGCGATCCCGGTTGAAAAAGGCTCTGGCCGCCGCCGGCAGTGACTACGACGTGATCATTCTGGATTGCCCCCCGAATTTTTCGACCCTGTCCGAGAACGTTTTTAAGGCGGCGGATCAGATCGTGGTGCCGGTCATTCCGACCACTTTGTCCGAGCGAACGCTTGCGCAGTTGGTGGCCTTCTTTGACCAACAGAAGCTGCCCAAGAAAAAGATTAGGGCGTTCTTTTCGATGGTGCAGCGGCGCAAAACCTTGCATCTGGAAACGATGGAGAAGATGCGTAAACAGCATAAAAAACGGTTCCTGCAAACCGAAATACCTTTTGCCGCCGATATTGAACGTATGGGCCAAAACCGCGCCCCGGTCAGTATCTTTGCTGGTCGCAGTGACGCCAGCTCTGCCTATCAGTCGTTGTTCGATGAATTGGAAAACGGAGTGATTTCAAGCAAATGAGCATGGAAATTGAACGCAAGTTTTTGGTCGCGGACCTGCCGGACCTCAGCGGCGCAGAGAAAGCTATCGTGCGGCAGGGATATTTGACAGCGCCCGACGATTCCACCGAACTGCGCCTGCGTCAAAAGAATGACCGGTTCTTCCTAACCCTCAAAGGTGGCGGTTCGATGGTGCGGGTCGAGCGTGAGGCTGAAATTTCGGCCGAGCAATTCGAAACATTCTGGCCGGAAACAGATGGGCGCCGGGTGGAAAAGGAACGTTTCACAGGCCAGTTGTCCGACGGGCGCACGTTCGAGTTGGACGTGTTTCAGGGCGATCTGGCCCCTCTGCAATTGGTCGAGGTGGAATTTGAGACCGAAGCCGAGGCTATGGCCTACACTCCGCCGGATTGGTTCGGTGAGGATGTTACCGCTGATAAACGCTATAAAAACAAGAAAATGGCAATCAACGGCGTGCCCACTTAGGGTTTGCGCGCCAATTTGATTTTCGCTTCAAGCCCCGGATTGCAATTACTGGCTTCAAACGCGCCGCCATGCATGTGGGAAATCGCAGCGACAAGGGCCAGGCCCAGACCGGCATTCCGCTCGGTTCGGGCCGGGTCCAGTGTGACAAACGGCATTTGCAGGCGCGGCAGGTCTTCTTGCGGAACGCCGGGACCACGATCGCGAACGCTCAGATTTGAATAGGCACCATCTTCGGACAGGTGGATCGTGACAGTGGTGTCCTGCGGCGCATAGCGCATCGCGTTTTCCAGCAGGTTCGACAGGGCCTGGGACAACAGCGGGCGATGCCCCGGTATTGGCGCTGCTGTGCCCGTGACCTCAAGCTGGATACCCTGATCGACTGCCACGGGATCGTAAAGCTCCACTACATCCGCCACCAGTTGCTGCAGATCGACCGGTTCGAATTGTTCCCGACCAACGCCAGCTTCGGCGCGTGAGATTTCGGTCAGTTGCCCCAATACTCGCAACACATGGTCGATTTCCACACTGGCCCGCGCGATATCAATCTCGCGCTCTTGATCCGTTTTCGAAGGGTCAGACAGCGTTTCAACTCGTTGCTTCAACCGCGACAGGGGCGAGCGCAGATCGTGGGCGATTGAGTTTGACGTTGTACGTAGATTGCTAACCAGTTCCTCAATCCGGTCCAACATGGTGTTGAGCGTCCCGGATACCTGATCGAATTCGTCCCCAGTGCCGCGCAGGGGCATGCGCCGGGTTAGGTCGCCCGATACGATGTTCTCTGCCGTGTTGGCGATATCGGACAAGCGAGAAAAGACCAGGCGGGTGAATAGCCAACCGGTGAGTACACTCAGCGCCAGGGCAATTGCCAGCGCGATGCCGACCGACCGCAGCAAAACCCGGTCGAATTGCTGCCGCGCCAGTGCGTCGCGTCCTACCAGCAGGCGTTCACCGCCGGGCAGGCGAACCGAGGCGGCCGAGACGGGCACCAATTCATCATTTTCGGCCCGGCGCAGTTCCAGATCGACCCAGCCGCTTCCGGCTGCGATATTCTCGGGCCATTGTTTAAGGTTGCCAGCCAGATTGACGCCAAAGCGATCGGTCAGAAGATACAACGCATCGCGGTCTGCGGCGGTTGGAAGACGCCGCTCAATCGCCCGCATCAACCCGATCAGGCCTCGGCGTTCGTATTCATCCGCCAACCCTGTCAGCTCTGCCGACACGACCGAACGTGTCTCGCTTTCAATGCTGCGGTTCGCCGTTACATAGACCAACGCCAGCACGGTCGCGGTCAGCAAGGTACTGAGGACCATGCTGGCCAGTACGAGGCGTGTGCGTGAATTGTTAAAGGAAAGTCGCAGGTTATCCATCAGATATCATGTAACCGGCGCCCCGGACGGTTTCAATCAACGGCGGCTCGCCGCCTTCGTCCAGTTGACGCCGCAGTTTCGAGATATGGACATCGACCACATTGGTATTGGGGTCGAAGTGATAGTCCCAAACCCCCTCAAGCAGCATGGTGCGCGATACCACGCGGTTCTTCCGGCGCAGGAAAAACTCGAGGATCTGAAACTCACGCGGGGTGAGGGTGATCTCGCGCCCGTTGCGGGTGACCTTGCGGGTCAGCAGGTCCATCTCAAGGTCGCGGCAATTCAGGGTCGGGCTTTCCTCGGCCTCTTGCGGTCGGCGCAGAAGGGCCTCGATCCGGGCGTGCAATTCCTGGAACGAGAACGGTTTGACCAGATAGTCATCCGCACCGGCACGCAGCCCTTTGACACGTTCATCAACGGCGCTCATAGCGGTTAGCATCAGAACCGGCGTTTTAACGCCCGCCGCACGCATCGATTTGATCAGCGACAGGCCATCCAAACCCGGCAACATGCGGTCCAGAACGACCGCGTCAAATCCGCCGTCGGTGGCATGATACAAACCTTCACGGCCGTCCTCGGCCTGCTCGATGACATAACCTTCTTCGCCAAATCCCTTGGCGATGAACTCTCGTGTGTCTTCATCATCTTCGACGATCAGCAAGCGACGGCTCATGATGCGAGTTCCTTTCTACCGGGATTTAAACACAATTTTTGGGCAAAGCACATGGGTTGGCTAATCAATCTGCCGGGTGCGGTGTATCGCACCCGGCAGTCCCGGCGGTTTGCGGACAATTCAAACCACCGAGGAGGCGCCCGCCAGATTTCCCCATCACGTGGCGCGCGCTGGTGTCAGATCAGGCGATTTCGACCGCTACAAAGATCTGGTTTCCACCGCGATTGATAAGAACAAGCGCGGGGTCGGTTTTTTCGCTGTCCAGAGCGGCCTTCAACGCGTCCGGTGTTGCGGTTTCCTGGCCGCCCAGTTTCACGATCACATCGCCCCGCTGCAGACCGGCCTTCGCTGCCGGGCTATCGGGTTTCAGGTCAGTGACGATCACACCATCGACATTTTCAGCCACACCCATCTCGGCGCGGTTGGTGTCGGTCAGCGGTGCAATAGTTACGCCCAAAGCAGTGCCCGAGACGGTTTCGTCCACTGACTTATCAATCTGGGCCGATGCGCTTTGATGCTGGCCGACGGTCAACTCGATCTGTTGTTCCTTGCCATCGCGCAGAACGGTCAGAACGCTGTCAGTGCCCACTTTGGTGGTGCCGACAAGGACCGGAAGATCGCTGCTGGAATCGACCACTTCATCGTTGAAGGTCAGAATGACATCACCCTGTTGCAGAACGCCCTCAGCCGGGCTGTCGGCAACAACGTCCGCAACCAGCGCGCCGATTGAGCTATCGATGCCCATGGCTGCCGCAAGCTCGGGGCTGACATTCTGGATCGACACACCCAGCCAACCCCGGCTGACCTGGCCGTCATCGCGCAGGTCGGCCGCGATGTGTTCCACAATATTCGATGTCACCGCAAACCCCAGACCCACTGAGCCACCGGTGGGCGAGTAGATCGCCGAGTTTACGCCGACGACTTCACCTTCCATGTTGAACAGCGGGCCACCCGAGTTGCCTTTGTTGATGGCTGCGTCGGTCTGAATGAACTCAGCATATGGTCCTTGCGATATGTTGCGCCCTTTGGCCGATACGATACCGGTCGTCACGGTTGAATGCAGCCCGAACGGGTTGCCGATGGCTACGACGTCTTCGCCCACGCGGATGCCGTCGCTGTCACCCAGTTCGACCGCCTGCAGGGTTTCATCCGCGTCGATCTTCAGAACTGCGATGTCGGTCAGCGGGTCGGTGCCAATAACCTCG
The DNA here is from genome assembly GCF_056539405.1 of Ruegeria sp. BB5. Lineage (NCBI taxonomy): Bacteria > Pseudomonadati > Pseudomonadota > Alphaproteobacteria > Rhodobacterales > Roseobacteraceae > Ruegeria > Ruegeria sp. BB5. Next base: position 697,594 of record NZ_JBQFUX010000001.1, read on the forward strand.
GCGTCAAACGTACGGTCGTCCGACATGCGAACCGTTACGGACTCGGCATTGTCTACGACATGGTGATTGGTAACGATGTAACCCGCTTCATCCAAAACGAAACCCGAACCCAGACCTTGTGCCGGTCCACGCTGCGGGGCGCTAAACCCTTCGGGCGCGCCGAAGCGTTTGAAAAATTCTCCGAACGGGTGTTGGTCAAAGTCAAACTCCTGTCCCTGCGTGGGAACCGGTGTGGCACCTTGTTCGGCGATGATGGTGACGACCGAGGGCGATACATTTTCAACAAGATCGGCCAGTGCTTCGTCGGCCATCGAGGGCAGGGCGGTGGTCGCCAGCAATGCGGCGCTCAGTGCGCCAGCGCCAACCCAACTGGCTGTCCCGGGCAAAAGAAGTGAGGATTTGCGGATGCTCATTTTTATCTCCTGTTTATATCACGCGGGTGCGGCCGCGCGTTGAAACAGGAGATGCGCCTTCACTCTGTGTGTTTCCTGAGCGAATTGTTAAGATATCTTAATTTTGCCACAAATTAGCGGTTCTATCGCGACGTTCGAGGATTGGAGTCGGAGGATTTGTGCGAATCACTGAGCACGAATCGGTGGATTGTTGCCGGTTTGGACGCCAAAGCGCGAAAAAGGTTGAATTGAATCAAAATCGTTAACAAGTCAGTCGTCGCAATCTCCGATTTTCAGGTGATACCGTCTTGGTTGTGTCGACCTTCAAGTGTTAATGCGGTTATCGAAAACAATTTATAACATTTAGACCAGATAGCACATTAGGTTTATGCTTAATGGTGAAATGTGGTGTTTCGAGCAAAAATGTCACTCATCTTAAGGTTGAATCGCCTTTAATAAATGTTGCGGAAAAACCATCCTGATATCGGCAAAATTAACCGTTCTTTCCAATTTTACGTTGTTTGAATCCAACGGATGGGTGACGATGAATGTGCCCAAGCGAGGGGGAGCCAAAGGCACTAGGGGGTGCCCAAGGCTTGTCACAGTCACTGGAAACGCTGAGCGGCATGTTAACGAGGGGGTCTTGTTTAGGTTCGGCGGCGGAATAGCCAGAGTGTCGACAGACATTATTGGCCGCGTTTCCGGGATTGATGAAAAGTGGTAGTCCTGTTTTGGGTACCGGCCCGGTCGTTATCGACCGGGCCGATTTACTTTCAGACCTGTCGATTTTAGATGGTCCGCTTTGCGCGCCATGCCGCCCAGTCCGCGGGCGTGTCCAAATCCAGCAATGCGTGTTGGGCGGGCAGGGCGTGCAGATGCACCTTGTCCGCATGCGCGCGCACCACGGATTGCGCACCTTCGTCTCCTGTCAGACGGCTGAGCTGATCAAACAGGCTGCGATCAAAGATGACCGGATGACCTGGTTTGCCGTCCTCTGTGGCGCCGCGCCATATCAGGTTGTCCGGGTGGGCCTGGACCGCGGATAGCACTGCAAGCAAATCTTCGGTTGTGATGTCCGGCAAATCTGCCAGCAAGATCATTGCGCCGCTCGCTTCGGGAGACACGTGCGCAAGTGCGCCGCGCAGGCTGGCATTCATACCTTCTTGGGCATCCGGAATTTCGACCTGATGCAGATCCAATCCATCAAGGGCTTGGTATCGGAGATGCGGGGCGGAGGGCAATGCAACGATGACTGGTGCCGCTAGCCCGGCAATCAATGCCGCGCGACGTAGCAAGGGTTGGCCGTCGATGATCTGCAACAGCTTGTCCTGGCCGCCCATGCGGCTGGATTGCCCAGCGGCCAATAGAATTATGGGTATTTGTGTCATACCGCCACCATGCCGCCGCAACAGGGCAGAGTCATCCCCGCATGCGCGCGCCATCTGCGTCAAATAGTGGTTCCGAGATCACCCTAGCCTTACACAGTTGACCAAGGATTTCGATTTCAACCTGCAATCCGTCAGTCACCCGGTCCACGGGCAAGAACCCCATAGCAACCGACTTTTGGGCATGGTGCGAGTATCCGCCAGACGTGCAGAAGCCAACAACCATACCGTCCAACCAGATCGGTTCATATGCATTCACATCGGCGTCGTCGGCGTCCACCTCAAATGCCACCAATTTGCGCGCCGGGCCCTGCGATCGGTCTTGCTCAGCGGCGGTTCGGCCGATGAAATCGGCGTTTTTCGAGAATGATATGAACCGATCCAGACCTGTTTCCGCGGCGGTATAGTCAGGTGAGAATTCCCTCATCCATGAGCCAAAGAACTTGTCCAGACGCAGGCTCATCATCGCACGCATTCCAAACGGCACCATCCCGTGCGGTTGTCCAGCCCGCCATAGAACCCACCAGAGCTGTCTTTGTGCCATCGGATCGCAATAAATCTCGTACCCCAGATCGCCGGTATAGCTGACCCGCTGCACGATACAGTCGGTCATGCCAACGGTCATACGCCGCACGTCTAGAAAGCTGAGGTCCGAAACACTGTCGCGGGTGCAGGCGTCCAGGACTTGCTTTGCTTTTGGACCTGCGATCTGAAACCCGTTCAACCGGTCGCTGATGTTATCTATTTGTACGCCGTCCTGCTGATGTGTCAGGAACCAGCGCATGTGGAACGCCTGACTGCCGTATGACGCAGTCAGTTGAAATTCGCCTTCAGCCAGGCACGAAACGGTAAAGTCCCCGATCAGTTTTCCCCTGGGTGATAGCATCGGGGTTAGAGACACTCGGCCAGGTTGTGGAATGCGCCCGGCCATAATCCGATCCAGCCACGCGCGGGCCGTAGGGCCGGTAATGCGGTACTTGCCGAAATTGTGGACCTCGTTGATGCCGACACTGTTGCGAACGGCGCGCACTTCGCGCCCAGTCGCGTCAAACGCGTCCGAGCGACGGAATGAGGGAGTTTCATAGCCCGGCTCGTCCCCTTGGGCGAAATAGTTCGGGACTTCCAATCCGTATTGTTGACCCCAGACAGCGCCCAGATCGCTGAAAATATTGTACATCGGGGTTGTTCGGTTCGGGCGCGCGGCGGGCAGTTCCTCATTCGGGTAGGCGACGCTGAAGCGTTTCTGATAGTTCTCGATCACTTTCGGGCGGGTGTACCCGGGGCTGATCCAATCTCCGAACCGGGCCACGTCCATCGCAAAGACATCGCGTTCCGGTTCGCCCTCGATCATCCATTGCGCCAACGTCAGGCCAACTCCGCCACCTTGGCTGAATCCGGCCATCACGCCGCAGGCTGACCAGTAGTTGCGCATCCCCGGTACCGGCCCGACCAGAGGGTTCCCGTCCGGTGCAAAGGTAAACGGTCCGTGGATCACCGATTTCACCCCGGCTTCGGCCAGAACAGGAAAGCGACGATAGGCGAATTCGATACTGTCCGTGATTTTGTCATAGTCGTCTGGCAGCAGTTCATGCCCGAACTCCCACGGGGTGCCGTCGACAGCCCACGGCTTGCAGGGCTGTTCATAGAACCCGATGCACAGCCCGCGCCCTTCTTGCCGCAAATAGCTTTCGCCGGCAGGGTCCATGACATGCGGGTGTTCTCCGCCAGCGTCGATGATCGCTTCGATCTGGGGGATTGAATCTGTCACCAGATACTGATGTTCCATTGGGTGCAGCGGGAAGTAGACACCGGCCATCGCGCCAACCTCGCGCGCCCAGAGGCCACCGGCGTTGACTACATGTTCGGCGTGAATGGTGCCCTTATCGGTGACCACATCCCAGGTGCCGTCGGGGCGTTGGTTGGTCTCGCGCACCATGCAATGCGTTTCGATTGTGGCCCCACCCATCCGAGCCGCCTTGGCATAAGCATGAGTGGTGCCCGATGGGTCCAGATGCCCGTCCAGTGGATCATACAGCGCACCGATGATGCCGTCTGTATTGGTGATGGGCGCGATCTTCTTGATCTCGTCCGGCCCGACGATCTCGGTCTCCAATCCCATGAACCGATGCTTGGCGCGCTCGGCCAACAGCATGTCAAAACGGTCTTGGTTGTCGGCCAAAGTCACCCCGCCAACGTGGTGCAATCCGCAAGACATGCCAGTGATCTCTTCAAGTTCTTTATACAGGCGGATTGTATATCCCTGTAGGGCCGCCATGTTGGTGTCGCCGTTCAACGTGTGGAACCCGCCCGCCGCGTGCCAGGTTGATCCGCTGGTGAGTTCTGAGCGTTCCAGCAGCATGACGTCGGACCAGCCCAGTTTGGTCAGGTGGTACAGCACGGAACAACCGACGACACCACCGCCAATAACTGCTACGCGGGTTTCAAGTTTCATGAAGGCCTCCGTCAGTGTTTTTGCCAGTCTGATCAGTGGGGATCAGGATGCAATTCCGAATGCGACAAAACGTGTCGCCGCAGCAAATCGCATCTGCGGAAAACATCCGCTAAAGGGTGTCGCGGTTCTGTTACGGAATCGATCTACCAGGCGTCCGGGAAGGACCCTGTGTAACTACTCTACAAGGACATAAGATGAGCAAGTTTGATCCCCAACCCCAAGCGTTGAGCCGCCGTGAATTCATGGCCAAAGCCGCGGCACTTGGCCTGACAGCCACTGCTGCGAACCTGATCTGGGCCGAGGCCGGTCTGGCCGAGACGCCCAAAAAAGGGGGCCATTTCGTTTTGGGTCTGACGGGTGGTGAAAGCACCAACTCACTGGACCCGGCATTGTCGGCGTCGCATGTGACGGCCAAAGCGCTTCGGGCCTATGGAAATACCCTGACCGTGGTGACTGCTGATGGTGGGATCGCACCCAGCCTGGCCGCAAGCTGGGAAGCGAATGAGGACGGCAAGGTCTGGACCTTCCTGATCCGCAAAGGCGTTGAATTCCACAATGGTAAGACACTGACGCCTGAAGACGTACAGCAGACCCTGGCTCGCCACTCGAACGAAGAGTCGCAGTCGGGTGCTTTGGGCATTATGCGCGGGATTGAGGATGTGCGGGTCGACGGTGACTACGTGGTGATCACGCTGACCACACCCAACGCCGATCTGCCGTATCTGATGTCGGATTATCATCTGATCATGCAGCCGGGTGGCGGGATCGATAACCCCGGCGAGGGGGTTTCGACCGGTGCTTACAAGGTGACCGCAGATGAACCTGGAGTGCGCTATGCGTTCGAGAAGTTCGCCAACCACTGGGATGAAAACGTTGGCCATTATGACAGCCACGAGATCCTTGTTCTGAACGATGACACTGCTCGTTCGGCAGCATTGCAGGCCGGTCAGGTACACGCTATCAACGTGGTTCCCCCCCGTACCGCCAAGCTGTTTGGCCGCGCGCCGGGTGTCACCATCAATGCGACCTCGGGCCGGGGGCATTACATCTTTGTCATGCACACCGACACCGCACCGTTTGACAACAAAGACCTGCGGCTGGCGCTGAAATACGCCATCAATCGCGAGGAGCTGGTCGACAAGGTTCTGCGCGGTTTTGGCTCGGTCGGGAACGATATTCCGATCAACGAAGCCTATCCGCTGTTCGATGCGTCGATGGAGCAGCGCCAATTCGATCTGGCCAAGGCAGCTGAGCATTACAAAGCGTCGGGTCATGACGGCTCGCCCATCGTTCTGCATGTGTCTGACGCCGCGTTTGCCGGTGCACTTGACGCGGCGCAATTGTTCCAGCTGTCGGCACAAGCGGCTGGTATCCCGCTTGAGATTCAGCGTGAGCCGGCGGACGGCTACTGGTCAGAAGTGTGGAACAACAAACCGTTCTGTGCATCCTACTGGGGTGGGCGTCCGGTGCAGGATCAGATGTGGTCGGTTGGCTATCTGTCGACCGCAGACTGGAACGACACCAACTTTAAGAACGAAGAGTTCGACGCGCTGGTATTGAAAGCCCGTGCCGAGTTGGACGCCGCCAAGCGCAAAGACATCTACGCCCAGATGGCGCGGATCGTCTGGGAAGAGGGCGGTCTGATCAACCCGATGTTCAATCAGTTCATCGACGGATATTCGGACAAGGTGACGGGTTGGTCCGCACATGCGAACGGTGACCTGATGGATGGCTATGTCGCTAGCCGTACCTGGTTCGCGTAACCCCGGAAATGAAACCGGCGCCCGATGGTGGGCGCCGGTTTTTTTCTTTAGCCGGGTTATAGCGGTCGGATCTTCAACTCGGTCACCCGGTTGCCGTCCTTCGCGGTGACTTCGAACCGAAACCCGTGGAATGAGAAGACCTGACCTACCACCGGGATCATCTGTGCCTCATGTATGACAAGCCCGGCGACTGTGTTCGCCTCGTCATCCGGCAATGACCAGTCCATCGCGCGGTTCGCGTCGCGGATTGTCATTGCGCCTTCGACCAGAAATTGCCCGTCTTCGGTGCGGGTCACCGGAACGTCTTCTTCGATATCGAACTCGTCGGCGATTTCCCCCACGATTTCTTCCAGGATATCTTCCAGCGTGATCAAACCGCGCAATGATCCGTATTCGTCGACCACCAGTGCAAAATGGCTGTGCATCCGCAGGAATTCCCGCATTTGGTCGTCCAGCGTCGTGGTTTCCGGCACAAAGTACGGGTCGTTTGCCACTTTGGAGATATCGAATTCTTTTAGCCGGTTGGTGTCACTTTCACTGGCCCCCGCATGGGCATACATGGCGCGAAACAGGTCCTTAGCGTGCACGACTCCCACAATGTTCTCCGGCTCATCCCGGAAGACGGGCAGACGGGTGTGCGGGCTTTTCAGACATTGTTGCAGAATGGCCTCGGGCGCGTCGTCGGCATCGATCATCTCGATGTTCGAGCGGTGAAGCATGATCTCTTCCACCGTCCGATCACCCAGATCCAGCGCGCCAAGGATGCGGTCGCGGTCTTCTTTTTCTACCACACCTTCGGAATGGCCCAGCTGCAGCGCGCCCGCGATCTCTTCGCGTACGGCAAGAATGTTGCTGTCCGGGTCGATCCGAACACCGAACAAACGCAAGACACCGCGCACCAGCAGGCGTACGGCTGCGACCATGGGTGAGAAAACCGTCACCACAATACTGATGATCGGCGCGACCAATGCTGCCGCTTTTTCCGCGTTGGTAATGGCATAGGTCTTGGGCAGAACTTCGGCGAAAACCAGTACCAGCAAAGTCATGACAAGCGTTGCCAGCGCCACGCCGCTTTCGCCAAACAACCGGGTGAACAAGGCCGTGGCCAGCGAGGCGGCAAGGATATTCACAAGGTTATTGCCCAGCAGGACCGAGCCGATCAGCCGTTCATTGTCATCGGTGATGTCCAGCGCCTTTTGCGCCCCGCGTGAGCCTTTGTCGGCCTGCGCCCGCAACTTGCCGCGTGACGATGCGGTCAATGCCGTTTCAGAACCCGAGAAAAAGCCCGACAAGACGAGCAAAAGCAGAATGGCGCCTGTGGTAAACCAGAATGCGCCGTCGATCAGAGAAGAAGAGGGTTCCATTGGTCCTTGGTTGTTGGTGTTGCTGCATCCGTTATGGGGGCGCGCCCCCTGCGGATCAAGGGGTTAGCCCTTGTTGTCGGGGTCTTTCGCCAGTGGGTGATGCTCTAACACCAGCTCGGCCAGACGTTCGTCGAGAACATGAGTGTAAATCTCGGTAGTCGCCACATCCGCGTGCCCCAGCAGGGTCTGGATCGACCGCAAATCGGCACCGTTGGCAAGTAGATGCGTCGCAAATGCGTGGCGCAGCGTGTGCGGCGTGACTTTTTCCGGTGACACGCCGCCCTGAACTGCCAATTCCTTGACTAGCAGAAAGAACATATGCCGAGTTAGATGCCCGGATTTGCCGCGTGAGGGGAACAGGAACTTGGATCGCTGACCGCCATCGGCAACAACTTGATCCTCGGCTTCATCCCGCACCATTAGCCAGACCGCCAGTGCGTCGCGTGCAGGCGGAGATAGGGGTACCATACGCTCTTTTCCGCCTTTGCCCAGCACCAGCAACATGCGCGGATCACCGCGGGCTGACGACACAGGTAATGAGACCAGTTCGGTCACCCGCATACCGGTGGCATAGAGAACTTCCATCAGGCAGGTATTCCGCACCCGGTCTGCCTTGGTGCGCCCGGTCTGGCGGGCGGCTTGCAGCAGCCGGTCCACCTCGGGCACGTCCAGCGTTTTGGGCAGGCGTTTTTGGCGTCCGGGCCCTTTGATCTGAATGGCGGGGTTGGTGTCGCGCCAGCCTTCCTCGAACGCGAAACGGTAGATTTGTTTGATCGCTGACAATCGTCGGGCACGGGTGGACTGCGCCAGACCTTGGGCGTCGCAGTCGATCAGATATGCCTCGATCTGATCCCGCTCTGCCTCGGCAAAGTTGGTTTTGCGGCGCTGCAGCCAGGCGGCGAAATCCTTTAGGTCGCGGCCATAGGCCAACAGGGTATTGTTGGCTGCCCCAAGCTCGGCCGCCTGCGCTTGCAGGAAGGTGGAAATCCAAAGCTCAGAAGTTGCCGGGGACGCCATGATCATGTGCCCTGCAGGATCAAAAGGTTCAGGGCCGCACGCCGCGCCGTATCCTCTAGGCCCACCCGGCGCAGGGTGGCAATGGCAGCCGTCAGATCGACCAGATTGCCCCTGGCGCCATGAGCAAACATTTCCATCGTTTCAAGAATAGCTTCGCCCAGCTGGTTGTTGTTCAGCATCGCCTGAATGTCCGATGGGATCGGCGCCGCCCAGGCAAAGCCTTGAGCCACCGCATCGGCCAAAGGTGAAGGGCTGCGCGCACGCCCCGGATCACCTTGCGCCAAAGCGGTTAGAAAAAGCGCATCTTCTGATTTGTCCGGCGGAGACTCGGCTGCGGTTTCATAGAGATCGGACAGCAGCAGGATACGCCACCGCAGGTTTTCGGCTTTGTCATCCGGCAGAGAGACTTGTGACAGGCGACCAGCAAATAAATCGGCGAAGGGAACCTCAAGCCCGACACTGCGCATCTGGTCCCATACAAGGGGCAATGCCATGGCGATGGCTTCGAGTTTACCGGTTTCCAGCGCGTTTTCGAATTTCTGAATGGCTGACACCCGGTCCCAGACCGCACCTGACGCCGCCGGGGCACGCTCGGTATACAAGCCCAATAGCTGGTTAGGGGTCAGCGCGCCAATCCGCGTCAGGCGTTCGGCCGCTTCGATCTGGGCTTTCCAGCCCGCCACATCGCGCAGGTCGGCGTTGGCAAAAGTCCGCGGCAGAGGGGCCGAGGGCAAACGTTCGCCAATCGCTTCAAACAATCGAAAAGTCAGCGGATCGGGATTGTCGGGCTGGGGAAGGTACTCGGCATCCTCAAACAACTCGGGGCTCAGGAAGCGGTCCAGCACATCCAGATCCTCGGGGGGCAGGACTTGCAGCGCATGGGCCGCCTCAAGCGTTAGCGCGGCAGAGTTCCAATCGCCTCGGCGCGCCTTGCAAAAAATCTGGGCTGCATAATCCAGCGATAGGTGCGGTTGCGCGATGAGCGCTGTGCAGCTGCGATCCTCATCCCCGGTCAGAAGCGTTGCATCGAACCAACGCTGAAACCGCGCGCGGCTGTCGGTGGGTCCGGCCAGTTGCACCAGCGATTGCGTCGGATCGGCGGCACCCAGCTGCATCAAGCGGTCGAGGCGAGCTAACAAGAGGGTTTCTTCCGCACTCGGCCCGGCAGGGGCCCGCGCTTCGGACAATAGCAGAGTGAATAACAGCCGCTGCATTGCTGGGTTGTACTTAACAGGAACCCGAGCGATCAGCTGCGCCAACCGGTCGGGATCACTGTTCTGCCATAGGCTCACAGGCAGGCCCGTTACAGAGGACGACACCAACCCCAGCGGTTGCGACAGCGCCTCAAGCGGTGTGACTTCGACATCCGGCCGCACACCGGTCTGTGTCACGGGCGGTTCCAGCAAAACGGTTCCCGGCAGGTTTTCTGGCGGGTTGCTCAACCAATCAATGACAGAAAGAGGTTGCTGCTGCGCTTGCGCCGAACCGGCCAAACACAGTGCGAACACTGCGGCCTTATTCGACATTCAGGATTACCGGCTCTCGTATCTCGTCTTGCGGCGCCGAGAAATCCGCACCGAAAAACGGCCCAAGATAGGCATATGCCACCAGCCCGATAAAACCCAGGCAAATCAGATATAACAGGAACTTGATTAGACGGCCCATTGCTCAACGCTGCCCCAATTTTCTCTTTTGTCATAGTTATAGCTAGCATTTTTCCTAAGATCACGTCATTCACAGTGAAATGAGCGAAATTAAGCATAACACCCACAGCTCGGACACAGATGCGGGCTTTGCACTGCACAAAACGGTTGTACTTGTAGGCATGATGGGGGCGGGAAAGACGGCGGTGGGCCGTGCGCTGGCTGCGCGGCTGGGCGTTCCCTTTCTCGACAGCGACGCTGAGATCGAATCGGCAGCCAATATGACCATCCCCGAGATTTTCGAACGTGACGGAGAACCGTTTTTCCGCGCTAAGGAATCTCAGGTTATCGGACGTTTGCTGGATGAGGAAAAAGGCATCCTATCGACAGGTGGTGGCGCGTTTCTGGCGGAACAGAACCGCACAATGATCACGGAACGCGGGGTCTCGGTCTGGCTGCGGGCCGATCTCGAGGTTTTGTGGAATCGCGTCAAACACAAAGACACGCGCCCCTTGCTGCGTACCTCTGATCCTTATGCGACTTTGCGCGGCTTGTATGAACAGCGTGTCCCGGTTTATGCGAAAGCGGATTTGATCGCCGAGTCCGACGGCGAGACCTCGATCGAGAATATGGTGAACCGGGTGGTGGATGCGCTGGCAACACGCCCCGATGTTTTGGAACGGAAGTAATGCATCAAACCGTACATGTAGAGCTGGGCGAGCGCTCGTATGATGTAGAAATCGGCCCGGAATTGCTGGCTCAGGCCGGTACACGGATCGCACCGTTGTTGCACCGGCCCAAAGTGGCGGTTGTGACGGACGAGAACGTGGGCGCGCTGCATCTGGACGCTTTGCGTGACGGTTTAGCCCACGCCGGGATCGAGATGACGTCGCTAACTTTGCCTGCTGGTGAGGCGACCAAAAGCTGGCCGCATTTCGAACGCACTGTAGAGTGGTTGCTGGCTGAGAAAATTGAGCGCCGGGATATCGTCGTTGCCTTTGGTGGCGGTGTGATTGGCGATCTGGTGGGGTTCGCCGCTGCGGCTTTGCGACGCGGAGTACGGTTTGTGCAAATCCCGACCTCGCTGCTGGCGCAGGTCGACAGTTCGGTGGGGGGCAAAACCGGGATCAACGCGCCGCAGGGCAAGAATTTGATCGGGGCATTCCATCAGCCGTCGCTGGTGCTGGCAGATACTTCGGTGTTGGGGTCGATGACCCAGCGCGATTTCCTTTCAGGCTATGGCGAGGTGGTGAAATACGGCCTGTTGGGAGACGCAGCGTTCTTTGAGTGGCTGGAAACCAACGGAACGGATGTCTCAGGCGGTGATATGGCCGCACGGGTGCGGGCCGTAACCCGTTCGGTGCAGATGAAGGCCGATATCGTGGCGCGGGATGAGACCGAGCAGGGCGACCGCGCGCTGCTGAACCTTGGCCATACCTTCTGTCACGCGCTTGAGGCTGCCACTGGTTATTCCGACCGTCTGCTGCATGGCGAGGGCGTCGCCATTGGCTGCGCGCTGGCGTTCGAGCTGTCGTCGCGCCTGGGTCTGTGTTCACAGGAAGACCCCAGCCGCGTGCGGGCACATTTGCGCGCTATGGGCATGAAAACCGATTTGAATGACATCCCCGGCGACCTGCCTGGGGCCGAAGCCTTGGTCGATCTAATGGCGCAGGACAAAAAGGTCATCGACGGTCAATTGCGGTTCATCCTGGCGCGTGGGATCGGCGAAGCTTTCGTGACATCGGACGTCCCGCGTGAGGCGGTGATATCCGTGCTGGAAGACGCCCTGGCGACGGCCTAATCAGCGCCCCCGGATCACCATCAGCTCACCAATGTTTTCCCGGGTGATATAGCCGACCATTTTACCAGTCTGCGTGCAGACGGCGATAGCCGGTGCGCCCTTGTGGAGCGTTTCCAGAACCATCTCAAGCCCGCTGGTCAGTTGCACCCTTGGGATATTGGTTTCCATGACCGACGTGGCGGGGTCGGACCGCGGAGTTTCCCCGGCTAGGGCTGCAAAAAGACGACCGCGGGTGACAAACCCAAGCAATGCGCCGTCATCATCCAAAACGGGAAATTCGTGCTGAGTGGTGTGGATGACTGCCTGCGCTGCCGTCGCCAGCGTATCGGACGGGGACAGAGCGTGGAATTCAGTGATCATCGCATCACGCGCCAGAACCCGCCGCGCGACCGAACGCATGGCCACGTCCTGACTTTCGGAATTGGCGGCGACAAAAACGAAAACCGCAATCAGGACCAGAATGGCGTTGCCGGTGCTCAGCCCCCAAAAGCCAAAGGCGACAGCCACGATCTGTCCTGCGATTGCCGCGATCCTGGTTGCCTTCGCCCGATCCATTTTGAGACATAACAAGGCGCGGAACACCCGCCCGCCGTCCATTGGGAAAGCTGGTATCATATTGAAGGCGGCCAGCAGCAAATTCACATATGCCAGACGGTTCAACAAACCCGGAACAGTGGTGTCGATCTGCGCCATTGTCTCAAGTGGCATACCGGCCCCCAGTGCGACCAGAATGATCCAGATGACGATATTCACCGCCGGACCGGCAAGGGCCACCCAAACCTCTTGCATCGGCTTTTCGGGCATCCGTTCCAACCGCGCCAGACCGCCAATTGGCAGCAAGGTTATGTCTGGGGTTTTGATGCCGTATCGCCGTGCCATCAGCGCATGGCCGAATTCGTGCGCGACGACGCAGGCAAACAAAGCCAGCACAAAGATCAGGTTTTCGATGGCGGCTGGCAGCCCGCCGCGGGAATAGGCGGCGAATCCGACCCAAGCCAGCAGCAGGAAAAAGGTGACATGGACCCTCAACTCGGACCCCAGAAACCGGCCGAGTGAGAAGGACCATGTCATGATTTGCCTCCGCTACGCTTAGAACGGAATCTCGTCGTCGTCGATTCCACCGGATGCCGGGGCAGGGGCGCTGGACGGTGCGCCATAAGGATCGCCGTATCCACCCCCGGCCTGACCGCCGCCGTAACCGCCCGATTGGCCGCCACCGCCGCCGCCTTCGCCGCGGCCATCCAACATCACAAGGGTAGAGCCAAAGCCCTGTAGAACAACCTCGGTCGAATACCGATCCTGTCCGGATTGATCCTGCCATTTGCGGGTCTGCAGTTGGCCTTCAAGATAAACCTTAGACCCTTTGCGCAGGTATTGCTCGGCCACGCGGACAAGCCCCTCGTTGAAGATCGCGACGGAGTGCCACTCGGTACGTTCGCGACGCTCACCTGTGTTGCGGTCTTTCCAGGTCTCGGATGTGGCGATGCGCAGATTGCAAACCTTGCCACCGTTCTGGAATGTTCGGACCTCGGGATCGCGGCCAAGATTTCCGACCAGAATGACCTTGTTGACTGAACCCGCCATGTATTTCCCCGTTCTGAATTGACGTATGCGCGCCGAATCTGGCGCAGTGTTTCCCAGCGACCCTATACGGCCTGCGTCTTGGTTGAAACATAGTTACTGCATGCAACACTGAGCAAGAAATTACTCAGGTTCGGTTAACCATGCTTTCATTATAAACTGAGATATCTATACTCCATAAGGTTCCTGACTAAGCGAGATTGGCTTTAATGCGTTTTCTGGTTGGTTGTTTTGTTGGTTTATGTGTTGCTCTGGTCTCGGATCCGGTGGCCGCACAAACGTTGTCGACCAAAAGCCGGAAGGACATTTTCCTTAAACAATCCAAGATTTTGGACACGCGCGCCGCAACCCAGTATCGGGATTCCGAGCGGCTTAAACCCAAGACTGCTCAACCGAAGTTTAACAAACGCTATACCGGGAAGTATCGCGGTCAGTATATGACACTGGCGCGTCAGGCGGCACGCAAACATAACGTCCCGGAAGAGCTTTTCCTGCGCTTGGTTCAACAAGAAAGCGGTTGGAATCCACGTGCAGTATCACACAAAGGCGCTTTGGGACTGGCACAGTTGATGCCCGGTACAGCGCAGCTTTTGGGTGTGAATCCGCATGATCCACAGCAAAATCTGGAAGGTGGCGCGCGGTATCTATCCTGGCAATACCGCAAGTTCAAATCGTGGCGTCTGGCGCTGGCGGCCTACAATGCCGGACCTCAGGCGGTTGAGAAACATGGCGGCGTACCACCTTACAAGGAAACCCAGAACTACGTGAAGGTTATCTGGGGCGGTTGAGTTAAATTCGATGCTTAGGTCTCTTTTGACCAGGTACATTTAGCTAAAATGCTTATGAGAAAATTTGTTCAAGTAATGCCAAAGGGCGCCGATCAGAAACCGACGCCCTTTGCACCAATTTTGAAGCCTATTCCGCGGCGATTTTGATGACCGGCTCCATACGGGCCAGAATATCTTCGGCCAGATGACATTTCACCTGATGACCATCGGCCAGAGTTTTCACTGGCGGTACGTCGCGTTCACACAACCCGCCCGGAACTTCGGATTTCCAACGGCACCGGGTCTGGAACGGGCAACCCGGCGGAGGATTCATGGCCGACGGGATATCGCCCTCAAGCACGATGTGCTGCTTCTCGATCGACGTATCCGCAATGGGAACAGCGCTCAGCAGGGCTTCGGTATAGGGGTGGTAGGGCGGGGCAAAGACCTGATCAGTGGTGCCCAGTTCGACCACATGGCCAAGATACATCACCATCACCCGGTCGCTGAGGTAACGCACAATGGACAGGTCGTGGCTGATGAACAGCAGCGTGGTTTTATGCTCGCGCTGAATCTCCATCAACAGATCAGTCACCGCCGCCTGAACGGACACATCCAGGGCCGAGACGGGCTCATCCGCCACCACAATGCGGGCGTCCCCTGCAAAGGCGCGGGCGATACCGACACGTTGCTTCTGTCCGCCCGACAACTGGCGCGGCATTCGATCCGCAAAGGCGCGGGGTAGCTTCACCAGGTCCAGTAGTTCCAGCATACGTTGCTTACGTTCAGCCTCGGAATTTCCGACGCCGAAAATTTCCAATGCGCGGATAATCTGACGGCCTACGGTCATCGATGGATTCAGTGTGTCGAACGGGTTCTGGAACACCATCTGAACCTCGCCCACGGTCTTGGTGTCGCGCTCCTCAATCGGGACAGCTTCGATATTGCGGTTGTCCAGCAAGATCTGACCGTCGGTGGCCGTTTCCAGCCCCATCAACACCTTGGCGAAGGTGGATTTTCCGCAACCGGATTCACCCACAATGGCCAGTGTCTCGGACTCGTGGGCCTCGAAGCTCAACGTTTCATTGGCCTTTACAACCTTGGTCTCTCCCCCCCCGAACAGGGCATTCGCGGCCACCTCATAGTATTTCTTGAGATTGTCCATCTTCAGAATTGTGCGCCCGATTTCGCCCTTTTCCTTCTGTTCAGCCATGGTGATCGGTGCGTTCCAATCGATTTCCTGGAACTTCAGACAGCGCGTGTGGTGCCGATCATTGCCCGGCACCGGCTCCATCAGAATGTTTTGCGCGTCACAACGGCCTTCCTCAAAATAGTCGCAGCGCGGACCAAAGTTACAGCCCGGCGGGCGTTCATGCGGCAGAGGGAAGTTCCCCGGAATGGCCACCAGCGGGCGTGCGTTCTTGTCAGCGCCGGGCAAGGGGATCGAGCGGAACAGCGCCTGCGTGTAAGGATGCTGCATCTCGTCGAACACATCATGAATCGAGCCCCGCTCGACCGCTTCACCCGAATACATCACGCACAGCCGGTCACAGGTCTCAAGCACTAGACCCAGATTGTGCGAGATGAAAAGCATCGAGGTGCCGTATTTCTTTCCAAGATCCTTGACCAACTCTACCACGGCGGCCTCAACCGTCACATCCAACGCGGTGGTTGGTTCGTCCAGGATCAGCAGCGCTGGTTTTGACATCAACGCCATGGCGATGACGATCCGCTGCTGTTGACCACCCGACAACTGATGGGGGAAGGAATTCAGCATACGCTCCGGGTCGGGCAAGCGTACATCGGTGACCACCTCAAGCGCGCGGGCATAGGCCTCTTCTGCGCCGACGCCTTCGTGGATCATGGGCACTTCCATCAGCTGCTTGCCGATCTTCATCGCCGGGTTCAGCGAGGCCATCGGCTCCTGATAGATCATCGCGATCTCATTGCCACGAATGTCGCGCAACTCGTCCGAGGTCATCTCGGACAGATCACGCCCCTTGAACTTGATGGTGCCGCCGACGATCCGACCGTTTTTGCCCAAGTCCTGCATGACACCCAATGCCACTGTGGATTTGCCGCAGCCTGACTCACCAACCAACCCTACAGCTTCACCCGGTTGCACACTGACCGAGAAATCCATCACGGCCGGAATTTCCCGCAGACGGGTAAAGAAGGAAATCGACAGCTTGTCGATCTCGAGGATCGGACCGTCATAATCCGCCAGTTTGTTCATCGTTTCCTACTCCCTGATGAAATTGATCAAGCGACCATTTTCATCTTTTCGAAAATACTCCGGGGGTCCGGGGGCAGGGCCCCCGGCCTCGATCACATCAGTCCTTCAGACTTTCCTCACGCAGGCCGTCTGCCAGCAGGTTCAATCCAAGAACCAGTGACAACAGCGCCAGCGCAGGCGGAAGGGCAGGGTGCAGATAGATCGACAACAGCTTGCGCCCCTCGTTGATCGTCGAACCCCAGTCTGGGCTTTCCGGTGGCAGCCCCAGTCCGAAGAAACCCAAGGTTCCTAAAAGGATGGTGGTGTAGCCAATCCGCAGGCAGAAATCGACAATCAGCGGACCGCGCGCGTTTGGCAGAATTTCCCACAGCATGATGTACCATGGACCTTCTCCACGGGTTTGCGCCGCCGCCACATAATCTCGCGTCTTAATGTCCAACGCCAAACCACGCACGATGCGGAACACGGTGGGTGAATTCACGAACACAACGGATACGAACACCACCAGGATGCCGCCGGGAATATCGAACAGGTCCAGATAAGTCGGCAGTCCCCAGATGCGATAGCTATCGGTATTGATGATGTAACCACCGGTCGAGATCAGCGACAGGTAGAACCAGATCGCAACGCCCAAAACCCCGATCAGCAGCGGTGTGCGGAAATTCGGTCGCGTGTAATAGCGTGAATTCAGCAGAACGCCTATGAATAGGATCGGAAAGACGAACAACACAGCTGCCATATAATTCGGCACGCCCGTCGCTACGATTTCCGGTGTCACCAGCAGGTAGAACAGCAAGATCACCGGGAAGGCCAGGATAAGGTTGGCCAGGAAGGACAGAAACGTATCCAACCGACCGCCATAGTAACCCGCGGGCAGACCCAGAGTGATCCCGACCATAAAGGCAAACAACGTTGCCAGCGGCGCAATCTGCACCACGATCCAGGCACCTTTGACCATGCGGCTAAAGACGTCGCGGGCAAGGTTGTCACCCCCCAACAGATACCAGGTGTATTCCCCCTCTTCCGGGCTGGGCAGAGGTGTTCCGGGAACTTTGTTTTTCATCCCAGAAATCTGTGACAGCGGGTCATGGGTAACGATCAGGTCCAATGCCCCAAAGATGCCGGTGAAAACCCAGAACATCACAAGGCCGAAGCCGATCATGCCGATGGGGCTGTCGAACAGTTTGCCATAAAGGCCCAGACGCCGCTTAAACGCGATCGACATGGCGTACAGGATGATCAGCGACAGCCAGACAGGTAGAAACTGCTGTGAGATCGCACCGATGATCCCCGCGCTGGTACCCAACACGATGCCCAGCACGATATAGGCCACGGCAAGCGCGACACAGGCAGCAAAGCTGTAGCGCAGCGCCTTTTGCGTCAACCCACGCATGCCCGATCCTGAGCTGAGCGTGCCGTCCAGATTCACACTCATCGGCGCCTCGGGCAGTACGATACTGCCAACTATCCAAGTCACGATGGAGACCAGAAGGGCTGCGATTGCGATCATCAACAGCGGGTTCAGGAAGGCGATAGAGCCGGTCCAGGTAAGTGGTTCCATGTTCTAACCCTCCTTAAGAAATGCGAATGCGCGGGTTGAGGTAGACATAGCCGATATCCGAGATCAGCTGGGTCAACAGCACCACAAAGACCGACACGACCGAAATCGCCAACAGCAACTGGATGTCGTTGTTGCCAGCCGCCTGCACCAGTGCCCAACCGAAGCCCTTGTAGTTGAACAGCGTCTCAACAATCACCACGCCGTTCAGCAGCCATGGGAACTGCAGCATAATGACGGTAAAGGGCGCGATCAGCGCATTGCGCAGCGCGTGTTTCATGACGATGTTGGGGAAGGATACGCCTTTCAGCCGCGCGGTGCGAATGTACTGCGCTGTCATCACCTCGGTCATCGAGGCGCGGGTCATTCGGGCGATATAACCCATGCCATACAACGCAATGGTCAGTACCGGCAGGAAAAAGTTCTCGAAGGTCGGATTGTCCATCGCCTGCGTTGCAGTGCCTTTGAACCATTTCAGACCAACGGTGGATGAGGTAAAGATGGCAATGAAGATCACGCCCGACACATATTCTGGCGTCGCCGTCGTTATGATTGAGAACGTGGACAGAGACCGATCCAGCGCTGAGCCTTCGCGCATCCCGGCCAGTACGCCCACCAACAGGGCTGATGGGACCATCAGGATCAAAACCCACATCATCAAGTAGCCGGTATTGCCCAATCGCTTGGCGACAATGGTGCCGACCTCATCCTTGAAAACAGTGGAATAGCCCCAGTCCCCCTGAAGGATGCCGCAAAACCGGGGCGTCGTTTCCTCGGTCAATCCGGGACGGGTGCAGGTGCCCACGAATGTGCCGTCATCCAGAGTTTTGGAAAACCCCGGTGCCACGCCCAGCCATTGGCCATATTTGACCAACGTGGGTTGCAGGTAGCCACGATTACCCAGCCAGGCCTCGACCTGTTCGTCGGACATCCGTTGGTTGCCCTGGGTTTTGGCCAGCTTTTCCAAGTTTGGGTATAGGTTGGTCAGAAAGAAGACCACGAACGTCAGGCACAATGCTGTCAATAGCATGACGCCAAACCGTCGGAGGATGAATAGTCCCATGATGGCCCCTGTTTTTCGGGTGTTCCGCAGATCTTTGGACCATTTTCTGGCCTCGGACTTCCGACTTGACGCCGGGTTGTCTGCGGCTGGAAAGGGGCGCCTGGATCAGGCGCCCCCGTTGATTGTCTGACAGGTTTTAGGCTGCCCAACCCCACTTGTAGTGGTGATGTTCGAAAGCGATATGCATATCGGTTCCGACCAGACCATCTTTCATATGGCGATACAGCGCGCGCCAGTAGGGTTGGATGGTCACGCCTTCTTCCTGAATCAGCGCCTCGCCTTTGGCGACCACTTCGCGCCGTTTGTCGGCGTCGGCAATGGCCAGGGCTTCGGTCAGGATGGCGTCGAATTCGGAGTTGGCCCAACCGAACTCGTTCCAAGCTTCACCGGA
The DNA here is from genome assembly GCF_056539405.1 of Ruegeria sp. BB5. Lineage (NCBI taxonomy): Bacteria > Pseudomonadati > Pseudomonadota > Alphaproteobacteria > Rhodobacterales > Roseobacteraceae > Ruegeria > Ruegeria sp. BB5. Next base: position 717,007 of record NZ_JBQFUX010000001.1, read on the forward strand.
TTTATACGCCAATGCCCAGATCTGTACGCCCAGAGGGCGGTGGTTCCAGTTGGTTGAACTGTAGGGGTATTTCGTCCAGTCGTTCCAGAAGGTGTTCCCCGGCAGAACCGTGCGTTTTACATTGATGCCCGCGTCCCGCAGCTGCGCGGCAACAGCGTCGGTTGTGTTACGGCGCCAGTCGTCGTCAATCGACAGCAGTTCGTGCTCGAAATCAGCCATGCCAGCTTCTTCCATGAGCTTTTTCGCCCCAGCCGGATCGACCGTTTGCTTGGGCAGTTCTGCATAGTCCGGATGGATAGGCCCGACATGGTGGTTTTCAGCCAGCGTGCCGCGGCCGCCATAGCCCAATTCAAGCAGAACGCTGTTGTCCACCGCCATTTGCAGAGCTTTGCGCACGCGTTTGTCGGCATAAACCTGTTTGCCGTCAACTTCGGCCAGCTGATTGGGACGGATCACGAGGGTTCCCATGGTGATCACTTCGGATTTCTCATAGCCGAGGCCGTCCATCACATCGATGAATTCACCAACGGATTCGTGCAGCATATCGACTTCGTCCGATTCCAGGGCTGCCAGCCATGCCGACGGATCGGTGCCGTAGTCGATATATTCGATACGATCCAATGTCGCAGGACCAAATACTTCTTCACCCCACCAGGTGTGGTCAGGTGCGCGCACCAATGTGCATTTGACCCCGACTTCCAGCTCTTCAAGGATGTAGGGACCGGTTCCGACGTTGTTGAGTAGGTCGTTTTCATTGAACGAACTATGCACGATGGCCGACGGATAGTCGGACATGCCGGCAATCAATGAAATATCCGAGCTTGGCAGGTTCAGTTTCACCGTCGTCGGATCAACAACTTCGATCGAGCCTTCGATAGCCTGGCCGGTGTCCGCGTCGATCAGTGTCGCAAAGCGACCTGCCATCGAATTGGTTTCCGAGCTTTTGTCACACCAACGCGCAATATTGCGTGCCACATCATCTGCAGTGAAATCATCGCCGTTGGTCCACTTCACACCCGGGCGCAGTTTCAGTGTGTAGACAGTGGCGTCATCATTGATTTCCCAACCTTCCAGCAACATTCCGCGGAATGTACCGTCCGAGTTGTATTCGACCAGGTATTCCATTGTGCCGCGGGTTTGGTTGCCCATTTCCGACCAGTCATACGTGCGTGGGTCTTTCAGGGCACGAACGCTCATCTGGACGCGCAGGGTGCCGCCTTCTTGTCTGGTATCTTCGCCCTCGGCGCGGACAGGGGCTGCTAAGCCAATCATGCCGTAAGCACCTACAGCAGTAACACCCAGACCCGTGGCGCGGGTCAGAAACTCGCGCCGGCTTAATTTGCCGTCCCGATATTCCTGAGCATGCATCTCTGCCGCCCAGTGAATCGGTGCTCCGGTAAAGGTTTGCTTATTCATCGATGTCTCTCCCTGTGACATGTTCTTTTTATTGAAGAAGGTTGGAACCGTTCAGACCATATTGAGGCGAACAGCAGGTTCTCGGAATACTCGTTGGATTTTCATCATCCCCATGGGGCTATTCCGCCCTAGAATTCAAATGAGGTCAATGTTCGAAATCGACGTAGATAGCACAAAAACGACATGGCTGGGAGTGTTTGCTGTTGTCTCGGGCCCGCAGCGTCTTATTTCAAGCGATGTATACTGTCGTGAACCGAAACAATTGGCGTTTGGGGGAATCGCTGGAAAGGATTCTCGGAGATGAAGTTTGAACTACGGCTTGTATCGTTTTGAGAAATCTATCTGATTCCAATTCTTCATCCGTGCGCGAAACCAGGTGCGCTGACGTTTGGCGAATCGGCGGGTGGCAATCGTTGCACGCTCTTTGGCGGCGTCCAGCGTAAGATGACCGTCAAGATAGGCCAGCAATTCGGGAACGCCGATGGCTTTGAAGGCGGGCAACGTCGGATCATAGAGGTCTCGCATCGCTTCGACCTCTTGCAGCGCGCCAGAGTCCAGCATCAGATCGAACCGCCGGGTGATGCGATCAAGAAGCCATTGTTTATCCACGTCAAAAACGATCGGAACCGTGTCAGTCAAATTCAGAACGGGCGGCGGTGTCTCAGCCTGCCAGTCGCTCAGGCTTCGTCCGGTAGCCCGCTGCACCTCCCAAGCTCGCTGAACACGGGCGCGGTTCTGCGTGTCGATCCGTTCCTGTGTCCGCGTATCGACACCAGCAATTAATGCGGTCAGGTCCAGTTGGTCTGCCTCGGCGCGGATTTCCAGCGGCGTGGCGGGGATGTCGGCCATCCCTTCGGTTAACGCCGAGAAATACAAGCCGGTGCCGCCCACGATGATCGGGCGCTGTCCCCCGGTCAGCAGTGGCGTTACCTCGCGCAGCCAATGACCCGTCGAATACTCCTGATCATACGCGATGTGGCCGTAAAGCAGATGCGGCGCGCGGGCCTCTTCTTCGATCGAAGGGCGGGCCGAAATTACACGCCAGCAGTCATAGACTTGGCTCGCATCCGCATTGACGATCACGCCGCCGAACGTCTCGGCAATCTGCAGGGCCAGGGCCGATTTGCCCGAGGCGGTCGGCCCCGCAATCAACACCGGTTTGTCGTCGGGGATGGGGGGCAGGCGGTCCCAAATCTGCGATCTGTCGTTATTGTCCATTCGGGCTGCCTCAATCGTCACCAATCGCATTGAACCTGCGAAGGTTTTGCTTCATTTTGCGCCGGAAAATAAACCCGTGCCAGCCCGGAGCGCAACATGAGCCTTTCCCCGACCGTCGAATCCACCGAGACCGCCAAAACCAAGTACAATCGCGTGATGCTGAAAATCTCGGGCGAGGCGTTGATGGGCGATCAGGGGTTTGGCTTGCATCCCCCCACCGTTCAGCGCATCGCACAAGAGGTCAAGTCGGTGCATGATCTGGGGGTCGAGATTTGCATGGTCATCGGCGGGGGCAACATCTTCCGCGGCCTCAGCGGTTCAGCACAGGGGATGGAGCGCACAACAGCAGATTATATGGGCATGCTGGCCACGGTGATGAACGCGCTGGGGATGCAGTCGGCACTTGAGGAAATCGGTGTGTTCACTCGTGTCATCTCGGCCATTCGCATGGATGAGGTGTGCGAGCCCTATATCCGCCGTCGCGCCGTGCGCCACCTTGAGAAAAAGCGGGTTTGCATTTTTGCTGCGGGAACTGGCAACCCGTATTTTACCACCGACACCGCCGCGACTCTGCGTGCCAATGAAATGGCGTGTGAGGCTATTTTCATGGGCAAAAACGGTGTGGATGGGGTTTATGACAAAGACCCCAAAGAACACGCGGACGCAGTGCGCTATGACACGGTTACTTATGATGACGTGCTGGCCAAGCGGTTACGCGTCATGGATGCCTCGGCCATTGCACTGGCACGCGACAACAACCTGCCGCTGATCGTATTCGGTTTGGATGAGCCGGGCGGGTTCCGCGGAATTCTGGCGGGTGAGGGGACCTATACCAAGGTTCAGGGCTAAATTCTTCGACAGCTTTTTGTGTGCAGGCCGGGGGCGATTGCCCGGCCTGTTTTCATTTACAGTGACCGATTTTCGTCATGGCGGTCATATGAAGCAAGCCTGTCACTTTTACGCATTTTGTCGCTTTTAAGTAATAGGTGGTCTTCTCAGTTACGCCCTTGCCGATCCGGATATTGGATGTCCTGCGCATCGATAAGGGGAAGGAAAGATAATGTCCGACAATACGGAAACCGACTATGAAGTCGGTCAGGACAACGTTCAGATCATGGGTCTGGACGTCCACAATCCGGTCTTTGCCGTTTCGGGGCTAACCATCATTGCATTCGTGTTCTTCTCGCTGGTGTTCCGCGAGCAGGCGAGCGAGTTCTTTGGCTGGCTTCGACCGGCTTTGACCAGCAATTTCGACTGGGTGTTCATGATTGCGGCGAACATCTTTGTCGTGTTTTCACTACTGCTGATCGTCACGCCGTATGGTTCGATCCGTCTGGGCGGGGATGATGCCAAGCCGGATTACAGCTATGCCGGGTGGTTCTCGATGCTGTTTGCCGCGGGTATGGGCATCGGTCTGGTGTTCTGGGGCGTGGCCGAGCCAATCTCGCATTACGGGTCGTCGCTGGGCGGGGTTGCCGCTGGCGAGGATGGCCTTCGCACCGACTGGGCACCGTTAGGTGCCGGTCTGGAGGACCCCGAAGCCTCGAAGAAGCTGGCGATGGCAGCCACCATTTTTCACTGGGGTATGCACCCTTGGGCCGTGTATGCAGTGGTGGCACTGGCGCTGGCGTTCTTCAGCTTCAACCGCGGTCTGCCGCTGACCATGCGGTCGGTGTTCTACCCGCTGTTTGGTGAGGCGACATGGGGTCCGTTGGGTCACATCATTGACGTTCTAGCCGTGTTCGCCACGATCTTCGGTTTGGCGACGTCGCTGGGCTTGGGCGCAACGCAAGCGCTGGCTGGTCTGAATTATCTGTTCGATGTTCCAATTACGGACGGGATGAAAGTTCTGCTGATCGGTCTGATCACGGCATTCGCATTGATCTCGGTGGTTGCTGGCCTCGATAAGGGCGTAAAGCGGTTGTCCGAGGCCAACATGATCCTGGCCGCGGCCTTGTTGCTGCTGGTGCTGATCCTTGGGCCTACCGTGGCGATTCTGACCGGCTTTTTCGACAGCTTGATTGAATACGTGGTCGCATTGCCTGCACTGTCAAATTGGGTTGGTCGCGAAGACACCAACTTTATGCAGGGCTGGACCACCTTCTACTGGGCGTGGTGGATCTCCTGGTCACCATTCGTCGGCATGTTCATCGCCCGAATCTCGCGCGGCCGAACCGTGCGCGAATTCGTGACTTGCGTGATCCTGATCCCAACCGTTGTAGGTGCCCTGTGGATGAGCGTTTTTGGTGGAGCCGCATTGGATCAGGTTATGTCCGGTTCGGGGCAGGCCCTGTCGGATGCTGCGCTAGAACTCAAGATGTTCTCCATGTTTGAACAATTCCCGATGACAGGTTTGCTGTCCTTCGTTGGCATCGTTCTGGTGGTTGTATTCTTCGTCACCAGCTCGGATTCCGGCTCGTTGGTGATTGATACGATCACGGCAGGTGGCAAAACCGATGCGCCGACGGCGCAGCGTGTGTTCTGGTGCATTCTGGAGGGCGCTATCGCGATCGTTCTGTTGCTGGGTGGCGGCTTGGGTGCGCTGCAGGCTGCTGCGATTGCAACAGGCTTCCCGTTTGCGATCGTTCTGGTGCTGATGTGCGTGTCGATCTTCATCGGTCTTGCGAACGAAAAGCGACGCCGCTGAATCCAATTCAGCCCTTCGAAAGCCCCGGACAAGCGCCGGGGCTTTTTTGTTTCATGCCGGGTTGACCGAGCTTAGGGCCGCTGGCTATGTATCCGCGTCTTTTGATTGCCAGATTTGGTCCTGAAAGACTGCCCGTGCTCCTGTTTGTTTGACTGGGGCTGTGGCTGGGCTGGAAGACCTGCCGTGATTTCCGAGTTGTCCGAAATCATGCGCGGGCACGTCATCGGAACAAGCAGCATGAGCAAGGAGCGACGTGCCATGGGCACTCTTGATATCGATTTCGTTAGGGCGCAGTTCCCGGCTTTTTCCGAGCCCAGCCTGCAAGGTCAGGCGTTCTTTGAAAATGCAGGCGGGTCATATACTTGTAAGCCGGTGCTGGACCGGTTGACGCGCTACTATACGCAACGCAAAGTGCAGCCCTACGGCCCCTATGACGCCAGCCGTCTGGCAGGCGAAGAGATGGATGAAGCCCGCGCACGCATGGCTGCGATTCTGGGTGTGAACACCGATGAGCTGAGCTTTGGCCCCTCGACCACTCAGAACACCTATGTTTTGGCGCAGGCATTTCGCCAGTGGATGCAGCCGGGCGATGCCATCGTTGTCACCAATCAGGATCACGAGGCCAACTCGGGACCGTGGCGGCGCCTGGTCGAGGACGGGTTTGAAATCCGCGAATGGCAGATCGACCCGGAAACCGGATCGCTCAACCCGCAGGATCTTGAGAACCTGCTGGACGAGAAGGTGCGTCTGGTCTGTTTCCCGCATTGTTCCAACGTGATCGGAGAGATCAACCCGGTCACCGAAATCACCGCCATTGCCCATGCGGCGGGAGCGTTCGTCTGTGTAGATGGCGTTTCATACGCGCCACATGGGTTCCCAAATGTCGGCGATCTGGGGCCGGATATCTATCTGTTCTCGGCCTATAAAACCTACGGCCCTCATCAGGGTTGCATGGTGATCAGGCGTGCGCTTGGTGAGCTGCTGCCAAACCAGGCGCACTATTTCAATGCAGACGCGCTGTACAAGCGTTTCACCCCGGCGGGTCCGGATCACGCTCAGATCGCGGCCAGTGCAGGTATGGCGGATTACGTTGATCTGTTGTGCGACCACCATAACGGCCCCAAGGGTAACGCAACCGAACGGGGAGCCTTTGTGCATGACCTGATGCGCGGGCAGGAGGTTGCGCTGCTGCAGCCCGTATTGGACGCGGTCAAGGATCGAAATGCCGTACGCTTGATCGGTACCTCAGATGCTACACGTCGCGCTCCGACCGTAGCGTTATCGCTGAGCCGGAATGCCGAAGCCGTGGCCACCGATCTGGTTGAACACGGGATCATGGCAGGAGGCGGCGATTTTTACGCCGTGCGCCCGTTGCAGGCGATGGGTGTGGATTTGGATCAGGGCGTGCTGCGGGTCAGCTTTACGCACTATACCTCTCAACAGGAAATTGATCAGTTATTGGGCGCACTTGACGCCGTTTTGTGATCCGGTTTCTGCTCAGCATCGTAATGCGAAGAAAACAGCCGGGCGGTCATGGAAAACAAACATTCACCGATCATCATGTGGTTCCGGCGGGACTTACGCCTGTCGGACCATCCCGCGCTAAGTGCTGCGGTCCAAACGGGTCGTCCTATTCTACCGGTTTTCATACTGGATGATTTGGCTCAAGCGCTCGGTGCCGCGCCGAAATGGCGGCTTGGGCTGGGGCTTGAGGCCTTCGCGCAATCTCTTTCGCACATTGGCAGCCGGTTAATCCTGCGGCGCGGGGACGCGCTGACTGTTTTGCAGAACCTTATCGCAGAAACCGGAGCCAGCGGCGTCTATTGGACGCGAGCGTATGATCCTGATGCCATCGACCGTGACACACGCATTAAGTCTGCTTTGGCAGAGCAGGGGGTAGAGGCCAAATCCTTTGCGGGTCACTTACTGTTTGAGCCCTGGACCGTAGCAACCAAAACAGGCCAGCCGTTTCGTGTGTTCACACCGATGTGGCGATCCGTTCAAGGCCGAGAAGTTGCCACGCCTGAAGGCGTGTCGTCGATCAAAGCACCCTTGAATTGGCCGACTTCGGAAAACCTGACCGGTTGGAACCTGGGTGCGGCAATGAACCGGGGCGCAGCCGTGGTCGCACCTTTTGTCCGCCCCGGCGAGAATGCCGCCTTTGAGGCTTTGCACGAGTTTCTGGACCGAATCCAAGACTATTCGCACGATCGGGACCGTTTGGATTTGGAGGGCACCTCGGATCTGTCCGAATACCTATCGCTTGGCGAAATCGGCCCCCGCAGTGTCTGGCATGCGGTACAGCGGGCTGCGATGAACGGCACGCAAGGGACAGACGCCTACTTGCGTCAATTAGTTTGGCGTGAGTTTGCGTATCACTTGATGTATCACACACCGCGTTTGCTCAGCGGGAACTGGAAACCGGAATGGGACAGTTTCCCTTGGAACACGGACGCCGATCATCCCGCAATTGTCGCTTGGCGACAGGCCCGCACTGGAATTCCGGTTGTCGATGCGGGATTGCGTCAAATGTATGTGACCGGCCGTATGCACAACCGCGCGCGCATGATTGTCGCCAGCTACCTGACCAAGCATCTGATGACGCACTGGAAAATCGGATTAAACTGGTTTGCCGATTGCCTGATAGACTGGGATCCGGCGGCCAACGCGATGGGCTGGCAGTGGGTTGCAGGCTCGGGTCCGGATGCATCACCGTTCTTTCGGATATTTAACCCGCTGACACAGCAGGAAAAATTTGATCCTGATGATGTCTATCTAAAGCACTGGATCGCCGAAGGGCGGGCCAAGCCTTCGGCTACGGCTTTGGCATATTTCCGGGCGGTACCGCATTCGTGGGCGCTTGATCCGGCGGAAAATTACCCTTCACCAGTGGTTGATCTGGCCACTGGCCGAGCACGGGCCTTGGCGGCTTATGAAGGCCGAAAAACCGGGTAAGGAACTGAAAACTTGCCAGAAACACAAACTCGGCCTAGCTTTTAACTGCGGCCGCACAGGGGAGAGCGGATGATCCTGACGACAACTGAAGGGCAAAAAGACCTGCCCAGATACTTTGCTCAAGTGTTCAAAATGTTGAACCGGATGGGTTCGGGGCGAATGGATATCGCTTTGCCCGATGGGCGCGTGTTCCGATCCGAAGGTGCCAAGCCGGGGCCAGTGGCGCGCGTGGACATTCACGATCCCGACGTATTTGCGCGTTTGATCCGAGAGGGTGAGCTGGGTTTTTCGGATTCTTACCTAGAAGGTGGGTGGAGCACGCCCGACCTGCGATCGTTCATGGATCTGGTGCATTTAGGGACCGAGACGGTGTATGACGATTTCACCGGAAGGTTCCTGGTGCAAGCCTATGAACGGCTTCGATTTTGGTTGCACAACAACAACCGTCGACAAGCAAAGAAGAACATCTCGTACCATTACGATTTGGGGAACGATTTCTACAGGCTGTGGCTGGATGAAACGATGACCTATTCCAGCGCGCTGTTCGAAACAGGGCAGGAAAGCCTGGAAAAAGCGCAGACTGCGAAATATGCCAGCCTAGTCGATGAAATGGGTGCCAAACCCGGTGACCACATCCTTGAGATCGGTTGCGGATGGGGCGGTTTCGCTGAATATGCCGCAAAAGAGCGTGGCCTTCGGGTCACAGGTTTGACGATCAGCCAGGAACAGTTAAGCTTTGCACGACAAAGAATTGAAAAGGCAGGACTTTCTGACCTTGTTGAGTTCAAATTGCAAGATTATCGCGACGAGCGTGGCCAGTATGATGGCATCGCCTCGATCGAGATGTTCGAAGCCGTCGGACAGAAATACTGGCCGGTTTACTTTGAGACTGTGCGTGATCGACTAAAACCTGGTGCGCACGCGACCCTTCAAATCATAACCGTTGCCGATCACCGCTGGGACATTTACAAGAACGGCGTTGATTTCATTCAGAAATATATCTTTCCCGGCGGAATGCTTCCCGCGCCGACGATCCTGAAACAACAGGTGGCAGAGGCAGGATTGAACGTCGTGAAATCGCGGGAATTCGGTAAAAGTTATGACCTGACATTGCGGCGTTGGTACGAAACGTTCAACGACAAATGGGACGAAATTTCGGAAATGGGCTTTGACGAGCGTTTCCGGCGCATGTGGAACTATTATTTAACCGCGTGTGGCGCGGCCTTTGACACTGGCAACTGCGATGTGACACAGATCACTATAGCAAAACCCAGTTAACAAAGGGAAATTCCGAATGCCCACTGCGCCGCGACTTGTTGCTTCACTATGCCTATTGGCAGTGGCCTTTATCGTGTCGAGCATGATCATCAGCAACGGCGAAGAGGGCAAGGACTATGGCTGGTTCACCTATGTCAACATGATTATTGCGGTGGCCTGTGGTTGGAAGGTGATGGGAAAGCGCGTTGGTCGCGGCTGGACCGCCGCGGTCAATAATGGCATCGCTGGGGTTGTATCATTGGTATTCTGGGCCCTTTTTGTTCAGGGTTGCTACGAGATGTTCCGACTGGCCATGCGTCATCGCTATGACGGCCCGTTTGAGGCGCTCACGGCCATTTTCCAGATTGGTGTGGAGTACGGCAAATTGCTCATCGTTCCGGAAATTCTGTGGACTTTGGCTATCGGAGCTCTTATCGCAGGGCTTGCAACCGAAGAAGCCGGCCGTCGCTGGCGATAACTCACCAGAATTTAGACGAGCTTTACTCTAGTGTCCGATTTGTTTTTTTACGGCACGCTCAGGCATTTGCCGCTGCTGGAATGTGTGCTTGGCCACCCGCTGTCACAAATAAAAATATCTCAGGCCAGTTTGCCGGACCATGCGGTTTATGGCGTGGCAGGGCAGGCTTTCCCGATGATTGTTCCAGAAAAGGGCAGTCAGGCCATGGGGTTGCTGGTTCAGGGTTTCAGCCCCGAAGACCTGAAACGATTGGCTTTTTATGAAGGTGGGTTCGACTATGATCTCAGCCCGCACGGTGTGGACGTTGCTGACGGCTCACGCGCCGAGGCTAGTGTGTTCTTTCCCGAACCCGAATTGTGGACACCAGACAAGCCGTGGTCGTTGCAGGCCTGGGTTGATGAATGGTCCGAAGTGACCTTGCTGGCTGCACAAGAAGAGCTGGCCTATTACGGCAAGGTCGACGCAACTACGATCGCTCGTAACTTTGCGCCGATCCGCACCCGGGCTTGGGCTAAGCTGGCTGCGCGAAAACGCCAGACGGGCGATCCGCGTGACGTCGCAAAAGATGTGATCGTGCAAAGCCATCGGCGGGCCTATGTCAATTATTTCGGTGTGGAAGAATTGGATGTGCAGCACCGCCAGCATGACGGAACGATGGGTCCCGTGCTGCACCGGAGCGGATTGATGCAGGGGGCCGCCGTCGTTGTTCTGCCTTATGACCCGGTGCGCGACACTGTTCTTTTGGTTGAACAATTCCGAGCGCCGGTTTTTCTGATCGACGATCCCGAACCGTGGATGTGGGAGCCGGTAGCAGGCATGATCGACCCCGGTGAAACGCCGGATCAGGCCGCCCACCGCGAAGTGCAGGAAGAGGCGCAGGTGTCGCTGAACGCCTTGGAATATGCGGGCGGTGCCTACTCCTCGAGCGGGTCATCGACCGAGTATGTCTACCTTTATGTTGGGTTGGCTGATTTGACCCGGACCATCGACAATGGTGGAGTTGCTACGGAAGGTGAGGATATTCGCACACAAATCCTGCCATATGACGCGTTCCTTCAAAAGGTCGACAACAACGAATTCAAGGATTTGCCCCTGTTGATGATGGCAAATTGGCTGGCCCGGCATCGCGATCGTTTGCGCGGTTAACTATCGCCGCTTGTGGTTGTCGCACGGCATCTGTAAATCTTCGTTGATACGTAATGAAATGAGGGCGCCATGCGCATTGCACGAGACCTTGCCGACGCAGTCGGGAAAACACCGCTGATCCGGTTGAAGCGCATCAGTGAAGAGACCGGTTGCGAGATTCTCGGGAAGGCCGAGTTCATGAACCCGGGGCAATCGGTCAAGGATCGCGCGGCGCTCTACATCATCAAGGACGCAATTTCGCGCGGTGAGCTGAAGCCCGGCGGAACCATTGTCGAAGGCACGGCCGGTAACACCGGTATTGGCCTTGCATTGGTGGGCGCGTCGATGGGGTTCAAAACGGTGATCGTGATCCCGGAAACCCAATCCGAGGAAAAGAAAGACATGCTGCGTCTGGCGGGCGCGCAACTGGTTCAGGTTCCGGCCGCCCCGTATCGCAACCCCAACAACTTTGTGCATTATTCGCGCCGTCTGGCCGAGGAACTGGCGCAGACTGAACCCAATGGCGCGATCTGGGCTAATCAGTTCGACAATGTTGCCAACCGTCAGGCCCATGTGGAAACCACCGGCCCCGAAATTTGGGAGCAGACGGGCGGCAAAGTCGATGGCTTTGTCAGTGCAGTAGGCTCGGGTGGTACGCTGGCCGGCGTGGCCGACGCGTTGCAGCCCAAGGGCGTCAAGATCGCTCTGGTCGATCCGATGGGGGCAGGACTGTATTCGTACTACACCACTGGTGAGATCGCTTTGGAGGGCAGCTCGATCGCCGAAGGTATCGGTCAAGTGCGCATTACCAAGAACCTTGAAGGGTTCAAGCCAGACTTCTCGTACCAGATGACCGATAACGAGGCGCTGCCATACATCTTTGATCTGCTGCGCGAGGAGGGTCTGGTCATGGGTGGGTCGACCGCGATCAACATGGCGGGTGCGGTGCGTCTGGCCAAGGATCTGGGGCCAGGCCACACCATCGTGACGATCCTGTGCGACTATGGCACGCGCTATCAGTCCAAACTGTTCAATCCCGAATTCCTGCGTGAAAAGGAACTGCCGGTGCCAGATTGGATGACCGAAGCCCCACGCAGCATTCCTGGCGTATTCGAGGACGTATGATGCTGCGGCAGGTTCGCCTGTTTCTAGCCTTCTTTCTGGTTTGTTTTGCCATGCTGGGTGGCCCCGTTGCCGCCCAGTTGACTGATCGGCAAAGCGAATATTACCAGAACTGGCTTGAGACGGCGGATCGCGCCGAGAAGGATATCGAATCCGATCGCACGTCAAACGCGGCATTGGAAAACCTGCGGGCTGAAATCCACAACTATCGTGAGGATTTCAACAATGCACGTGGCGCCAATACCGACCGTATCCAGACGCTGGACGCGCAGATCAAGGCGTTGGGACCAGCCCCCGAAGGGGATGCGACCGAACCCGAAGAGATTGCCAGGCTTCGCGAGCATCTGGAAAACCAACTGACCAGCCTGCAGGTGCCGCAAATCATCTCGGAAGAAGCGTTCAGCCGCGCCAACGGCCTGATCAGCGAGATAGACAGCCTGTTGCGCGAGCGGCAGACAAAAGAGCTTTTAGAACGCGGTGTATCGCCGCTTAACCCTGTCTATTGGGGCCCAGCCTGGGTCGATATTGTCGAGGCTGTGCGAGGCCTGATCAATGAATCTGCGCTGAACCTGAAAACCAAAATCGTTCAAAAACACCTGAAAGAGCGCGGGCTGGGCATTTTCTTCCTAACCGTCGCTGCGGGGGTTTTGCTGTATTACGGGCGTTACTGGTCCGAGGCTGCCGGTGAATATCTGCGGCAGTTGGGCGGCCGGGGCAGCGGCGTGTGGTCGTTTCTGGTTTCACTGCTGCGGATTCTGCTGCCATGGCTGGGTGTCTGGTTGCTGGTTCAGGCGATCATCATGACTGGCCTGCCGGGATTGCGCGGAACGCTATTAATCCAGAATGTTCCTTATTGGGCCGCGATTATCTTTTATTACGACTGGATCGGGCGTCAGGTTCACATCTCGCAGGCGGCACAGAACTTTAACCGGCTATCCCGCAAGAGTGTCACGCAGTTGCGGGTATACTTGGATATTCTGGCGATCTTCCTGATCGTGTACGAATTCGGGCTGCTGTTTGATCAGATCGAAAACATTTCGGACGCGACCCGGGCCGTTATCAGCTTTCCTGTGGTAGTGGGAACCGCGCTGGTTCTTCTGCGTATCCGCCGGATTCAGACCTCAAAACCGGAAGCCGAAGATGGGCAATCTGGTGAAACGCCGCGAAGTGCCGGGCTGACTCAGCTGATGGACTTTCTGCGCAAGGCAATTTTTTTGCTGGGGATCGCGAGCCCGATTTTGGCGGCTATTGGATATACCAACGCAGCCGAGGGGATCGTTTTCCCGGCGGTGAAAACGCTGGTTCTGTTTGCGGCTTTGACGATCTTTCATCGCTTTATCACCTCGGTTTACGGCTGGCTCAGCGGGCAAGGTGAGTCGGCGCGGGACTCACTGTTTTCGGTGTTGGCCGGGTTTATAATCGCCATCCTGACTTTACCGGTTCTGGCGCTGTATTGGGGCGCACGGCAGACTGACTTGCTTGAAGTCTGGTCGCGTTTGCTGCTTGGTTTTGACATTGGCGGCGTTACGATTTCGCCCCGCAACTTCTTTACCTTCCTAATCGTGTTTGTCATCGGCTATGGCTTGACCCGGCTGTTGCAAAGCGGGCTGCGCAACTCGCTGCTGCCCAAGACCAGTATCGATCCGGGCGGTCAGAACGCGATTGCCGCGGGCACCGGCTATGTGGGGATATTCCTGGCCGCGCTGGTGGCCATCATGTTGGCGGGGTTTGATCTGTCTTCACTGGCCATTGTCGCCGGCGCGCTGTCGGTTGGGATCGGCTTTGGACTACAGACCATCGTGTCGAATTTTGTGTCGGGGATCATCCTGCTGGTCGAGCGTCCAATCTCCAAGGGGGACTGGATCGATGTGAATGGGATGATGGGTTATGTGCGCGATATCTCGGTGCGGTCTACGCGGATTGAGACGTTTGATCGTACCGATGTGATCGTTCCCAACTCGGACCTGATCAGCGGGGTGGTGACGAACTACACACGGGGCAACACGATCGGGCGCGTTATCGTGCCGGTGGGCGTGGCCTACGGCACGGATACCCGCGTGGTCGAGAAGATTTTAGGTGAGATTGCCAATTCCCATCCGATGGTTCTGGCGCATCCAGCGCCCAGCGTGGTGTTTCAGGGCTTTGGTGCGGATTCGCTGGATTTTGAAATTCGCGCCATCTTGCGCGACGTGAACTGGGTGCTTTCGGTGAAATCGGATATGAACCACGAGATCAATCGCCGGTTTGTCGAAGAAGGTATTGAAATCCCCTTCGCGCAGCGCGATGTCTGGCTGCGCAATCCTGAGACGCTGCGAGGGCAGGGGCCTGCGCAAGAAACCGAACCTGCAACGGAAAAAACACCTACCGAACCCCTGTCTTCCAAGCCTGCGGACATGACCGAGGCCGATCTTGCAGACGGTGATGGGGACGAGCTGTAACGGGGCCTGTGGCGGAACTGCGGAAGGTTGAATTTTCGCTTTAATCGCCCCTTGCAAATCCCTCGGCGATGGTCCAAATATCGCGCGCACGGAGAGGTGGCCGAGTGGTCGAAGGCGCACGCCTGGAAAGTGTGTAGGCGGGAAACCGTCTCCAGGGTTCGAATCCCTGTCTCTCCGCCATCCTTACCTGATTTCCGCATTTGAACTTTGACCTATTAATTGCGCGGAAGTTACATCTCCTTACGGATCAGGATGTCGGCCAGACAAGAGCATGCGTCTTTTGTACATCGAATTTGACCGCGAGGCAGGTCAAGCACGTCGCCGAGAGTCCCTATTTTGCCCCCAACGCCGCAGACGCCCCGGAAGATTTCGCCATTCCCCCGGACCCGAAGGGATTCAAGCCCTACGTTGCATTTATATCCACGCCAGCGGTTCATATCCCTAAGAAGGAAGTCATTGGGGCGGAGTATCTCAGTGTGGCCCGACCGCGTGGTTGCGCGCATCACTGATCGAGGTTCTTCACCAACCGGGGCCCTGTCCGAGGGCAAACCCACCGCGAGAACCTGCAACTGGTCGTCGGTGTAGTCGTACAGCTGCACTCCGAAATCTTTCCGCAACGGTTTCAAGGAAATCGAAGCGGTGGGCAGCGCCGCGCGTAATTCTCGCGCATCTTCAAGCGTCTGATCAAAACGATCTGGATGCATCGTCACGTTGATATGAACGGTGATACGGTCAGTCATCGTACCCGCCACTTGGATAAAATGGCTCAGCTCTGCAAATTCAGCATGATAGGTCAGGATAACGCTGTTCAGGCGGCTGTTGATCATCTCCCAAAACCGAAGTGTGCGCGACGCATTGCTGATCAGGCTGACCTTGAACCCTATATCGGACGCATGACCTAACAGATCAATGATGCGAGGATGCATTGTGGGTTCGCCGCCTGTAAACTGCAGCCAGACAATCTTGCCTAATTCATCCACATAGTGTCGATTTAATTGACGGTACAGATTCAGAACGTCACCGGTTTTCTGCCACTCAAGCGAACCGTCGTGCAAAGCCTTTGGGCAATAACTGCACGCATAGCTGCACGAATTCCCGAGCGTCCAGTCCACCACGACCATGTTGCCACACGCAGGATCGGGGTGGTCAATTAGAGTGAATAGGTCCGGATGGTTCTGGATATCTTCCATTAAAATCCAAGCGTTTAGCTAAGTTCCTCCGACAGCGCGACCAGAGCGGTCCTGTGGCCCCCACCAATTTTCCACAGCCTAGCTTGAAATAGGAATTGGAACAAAATTTTTTGGAACACTAGGTATCAATGGCGCTTTGGTGGACGGTTTCGGATACCTGAGAACCCATTTCACAAGGCCAATTGCCTATGTGACAGGGCGATTGCGGGTTCGGTCGACTTGTTTTCGAGTGGCCATCTTTTTATAGTTTAAACATAATCTTTTAGAAATTACGGCGCTAAGGCGTAATCGGTTTGTCGAATTTACAATAAATTAGGGCCTGTTTCGGCGGCCAGTCGGGGGAATTTATGACAAAGGCTAACGGCCCAAGAACTCGACCTAAAGTTGCCAAGAAAACTGCCAATCAAACGGCGGATATTTATGATTTTGTGCAATCCCCCGAGTGGCAGAAGGTGCTTGAAAAAGCGCGGGTAGAACGAGAAAAAAACCTTTCGGCGCCTGCGCAGCAAAACAAAGAGGGTCAACAACCCAAACCGGTTCGCCGCAGGACCAACCAATCAACCACAAATGAGCGTGCCCAAAGCAAGCAAAAGCCATGGTCCGCTCAGGTCGAGGAAGCAAGACACAAAAGAAATGAAGTGCTTGCCCGTCGTGCAGCCGAGTCGAAAAAAGCAGACCCCAGTAGTCCTGAGGCTCGTCAGGGAGATCTGCAAGGCGGAGACAAAGCAACCTCTACACGGACACCCAGACAGAAAGACAAGCCGACCAATCGTGAACAGACTGATCGTGCAGCTGCTAAACCAGACCAAGCAACAGCCAAGAGCGTTCTGGAAGAAAAGGACGCAGGGAGGCCGGGCCCGTCTGATGACGCTCTGGTCAGCGAAGACGCGTCCTTAAGCGCGCTGACGAGGGCAGAGTTAAGTTTAATACTGTCTTCCGAGGAAGTTGATCATCGCCTGTCCAAAAAGCTCCTGCAACAGCTGAAAGCTCACCAACGGACGCGGCGCAGGATCAGGTGGAGCTTGGTGGCCCTTGGATGCACCATCGGTGTGGTTGCTTCGTCTTCGATATTTCTGACTTTGTTCGGATTGGGTGTATCGAACCCGATTGAAAGCGCGGCTATTGGATCTACTGATGGTACAGCGGCAGACGATTTTGGCCAAACCGGACCATCGCAACCTGATGTGCCGAGTGGAGCAGGGGGCGAAACTGTCATTTCCGCCGATTTGTTCGACGCGTCATCATTGCCGTCGTCATCCGGCGCAGAATTGGAAGAGACGAAGGATTTGAGCAGTCTTGCCTCATCAGCGCCCCTTCAGTCCGAGTTGGCGGAAACGGCCGAGATCGTTGAGCCCGGCACTCCAAGTCTGGCCCCTAGCGTTCTGTCGTATGTTCCGACGCTTGAACCACCGTTACTACCGGTAGGCGGCGCTGGCTATTTGCCGAGACGAGAGGCTAATCCCAGTTTCCTGCCCTATGAGTTCGAACCAGAGTTTTTTACTACGTCGATCGCTTTGCTGGACGAAGTTTCGGCAGGCTTTGATCCAGTGGCGATTTCGATTGACCCGATCCCGCCCTCGCGGCGTACGACTACTGTTTCTTCTAGCACCGAGGTTGTTGAGCCCAGCACCTCAAGCGTGCCGCCTAGCGTTTTGTCATTTGTTGCGGCGCTTGAACCACCGCTGTTGCCGGTGGGCGGGGCTGGTGACCTACCAAAACAAGAGGCAAACCCGAGTTTTCTGCCTTATGAACTTGAACCAGAGCTTTTCACCACGCGGATTGCCCTGGTGGATGAGATTTCCACAGAAATTGATCCTTTGACGATTTCGATCAACCAGATCATTCCCCCGCAGCGCGCGCCCAGCGTGTCTTCACAGCTTGTGTCGTTGCAATCTCCGGTGGCTTTGGAAGCCGCAGAAGATCACCAGTTGCCGTCAATTCGGATCCAGGAGCCTCAGCCAGATCGTCCCTTGGCGGGTAATCCTGCTGAGCGTCCTTTGAAAGTCGTTTCATCTGATCCTTCGATCTTGCTGGAAGACGTGGCGCTTAGCCCGCCAATCCCACAGGCGCTTACTTTGAAACAGACACCAAACCCGCTGGATTCGGCCACACCCGCGGCATTGCCTGCCGAGGATATTGCGGCCCTACCGAGCGAAGACGCCAAGCCATCGAATCCGAGTGCAAGTGGTGGCGGCGCGTCATTCAGGCTCTACGCGCCAAACAAGATTCCCAATGATGCTGTGGACTCATTTGTTGCTGAATTAACAACGACGGGGCATGAACTTAGCGGAACGGCGCGCGTTGGTTACAAAGTATCCCAATCCAATGTGCGGTTTTATCACAGACAGGATGCGGCCAAAGCTGCCGCCCTTGCTAAGGACGCAGGCGCCTTGTTGCGCGATTTCACGGGATCGAAATCCAAAACACCCACCGGGGTGATCGAATTGTATTTGGCCGGCGAAGGTCTTGGCCAAGCTCCGGTCAAACGGGTGGCCAAGAAAAGCCGCCGGACCACAACCCAAAGTAGCCCGGTTAACCGCCTTAAAAGTCAGGTTCTGAAAAAACTCAGGACAACGACAAACTAATGGCGCTATTATAGGGTAAGTGCGAAGGACTAAGTTGAATTGTGTAAAGTTAAAAAGTATCGACGGGTTTTTGTAAAATGACTGAAAGCAGACTTATTGGCATAGTAACCGCGCTACTATTTCTGACGACGGCGCAGGATGCGCGCGCTGAGATCACGCTTGAGCATCTCCTTGCCATCGATCAACTCTTGTCGGCCAACGACACCCAGGCGCTACGCTCGTATCTGGAAAGAAATCCCGGATTGCTGACCGGAACTGATGAACTGTCGGTCGAATTGCGCAGCTTTTACGAGGCCGCGTCCACGGGTACTTTGAACTTTGGCTATACCGCCGGACCGACAGCCGGTACCGCGTCTGCTGCGACCGACAACGAGCTGGCGCATTAAAGCTTATGACGGCGCTCGAGGCCATCAATTGCTCAGTGCGTCCAAAGATCGCCTACATCATTGAACCGCGGTTTTCCGGTGGAACGTCAGCAGCGGTTGCGGCCGAACTGCGGGTGGCTGTGGACTTTGGAACGCTAGAGGTACACGCGATAACTTCGCGAACTTTTGGTGAAAATCAATCTGTTGCGCCGGCACTGCGGCAGGTGTTGGACGAATTGCATATCCCGCTGATTTGGGATGCACCGCGTATTAGTGCGGATTACGTGATCCTGCACAATCCATCGTTTCTAAAGTTCAACGAGGCACTGAACACCAGAATTTTTGCCCGTGATCTGATCGTGGTGACGCATGAAAATTTCTTGCGTCCGGGCGGCGAGGAAGGGTTCGACGTTTCCGGCTGCCTGAACCAGATTGAGGCGTCATCTTTTGTGCTGAGGCGAACCCTGGCACCGATTTCTCCCCATAATCGCAAGACCGTGAACGATTGGTTGGACAGCTCGCGCATGGCAAGGCAGTGGAGGGTTCGGGACACCGACTGGTTCAACATCTGCCATACGGATGTAAGTCCTCCGTGCGAAAAGCCACAGGACCGTCGGGGCAGGCATTCACGACCGGGGTTTGAAAAGTTCCCATCGCTTTCCGACCTCGACATGTGCTTTCCCGAGCATTCTCAAAGCAATGTCATTCTGGGTGCTGATGCCATGCTGAACGCGGGTGTTCTTCGGGCCCATTGGACCTTGCTGCCTTTTGACGCCATTAGTGTGGACGAGTTTTTTGGAATGATCGATTTCTACGTCTATTTTACAGCGCCGACCTGGCAAGAAAGCTTTGGTCGCGTCGTGACCGAAGCGCTGGCCGCTGGCAAAGTGGTTCTT
This sequence comes from Ruegeria sp. BB5, assembly GCF_056539405.1. Lineage (NCBI taxonomy): Bacteria > Pseudomonadati > Pseudomonadota > Alphaproteobacteria > Rhodobacterales > Roseobacteraceae > Ruegeria > Ruegeria sp. BB5. The sequence continues at coordinate 736,699 of NZ_JBQFUX010000001.1, forward strand.
ACCAATCCGGAAACCGGGGCAAATTTCGGCGATGGTGTCCTTACGTGTCATCCGGGCGACGTGGACCGGGTCATATCTGATCTGGTCGCTGACCCGCAGCGATATTATGAACAGGTCTCACGGTCGCAAAAGGTGCTGGAGCGTTATTCGGCAGAGAGTTTCAGGGCAATGTTGTCAAATGTCCTGACTGCAGACAGCGGGGTTATGAAATGATTTTCATCGAGGCTGGCACGCGCTCGCTGCGGACCTTTGATGCGCAATTGATCTTTGCCGATCAGCTGACCGCACGCGGTTTTAACGTGTGTATCGATGCCGAATACTTGCCGAAAGACGCAGGTCGCGGCCGGGTTTACGATGCTGCCAAGTTTTTGGTCGATCCGGGCGAGCATGAGGTCGAAAGGGTATTTGTGCTTGGTGCCGAGGAGATTGATGATTTTCTTCTTGCGTCCCTGCGGCAAAGGCAACTGCCGGCGGATGTTCCAGTGGTTGCCACGGGCCGTTTCGAAACGCAGCAAAGTTATATCGGTGCAAAGGCGCGTCTGGCATATGCCCTTGGGCGTGAAGCCACGGTGTTGGACCTTACGGACTTCCAGCCGCGCTCGATGTTACCTTCGGCGGCCTGTCCCTTGGTCGCAGACATTCGGCCAACGGCTCGTTCGGCGGTCGAAAAGCCAAATGTTGCCGTGGTCTTGGGGTCCATGGAACTTGACGCGCCCGAGACTCTCTCTTGCTTGGCCCGGATGAGCAATCGCAGTGACTATACTCTGCAACTTATCGTCAACGGGGCGCAGAACAAGGTGATCAATGAGTCGCCCTTTCATGATCTGCCGACTATTTTGTATACCGATCTTTCCGCCCGTATTCTGGCAAAAACGACAGATGTCCTGGTGATGTTTGGTCATGGTGTCGCCGGGGTTCGCATGGCCGCGCTTGCAGTCGAACTGATCGCCACTGGTGGGGTCGCGATAGATTGCACGGATGATGAGGCCATTGTGTCCTCTGGCGCCCCGGCTTTGATCGGACCCAAAACGCCGCTTGCCTTGGACGGGTACCTCACAGGGAAGATACTTGAAAACCTTGCCGGGGTGGCTGAACAGGCGACAAAATCCCAGTGGCTGCATTCGGTGGACATTTCCCGGTTGGAAAAGGCAGCAGACCTAAAGCCCCAAAAACGCGAACCTATTCGAACGGCACAGCGAACAGTGTTTTTTCCAACCAACGGGGTTGGATTGGGGCACGCTCAGCGATGCGCTATCATTGCCAAAGAATTGCCGGATGACGTGGCACCGATTTTTGCGGCCTTTCCCAGCTGCGTTCCACTTGTGCGCCGCGAAGGCATGGACAGCATCCCTCTGGTTCAGCGGACTGAAGTATCAGCCAACTTTAATGGCAACGATATCCTGACTTACCGCCGACTTGGCGCAGCGCTGCAGGAAAATGACAGGTTGGTGTTTGACGGCGGCTATGTCTTTGATTCCGTCTACCGAACAATCCTTGAGCGCAACTTGTCGGCGGTTTGGATACGGCGTGGGTTGTGGCCTGATGGGCGGTCCAGGCCAAGAATGCTTCAGCGTGAGGCCGTATTCGACAAGGTCATAGTGCCATCCGAAGCCTTTGAAGAGCTAAACGACACCTACAGTTACGGCGATCACGTTCGCAACGTTGGCCCGATCTTTCGCCGTGTGGTCCAGTCGGGTGATGAACGCCAAGGACTTAGGGGTCGGCTGGCTGAACGGTTCGGGCGTGAGTTTGATCATCTGGTTGTCAGCATGTTAGGCGGCGGCGTGGCGTCGGACCGGTCGGCGCAACTTCAGGCAATTTCCGGGATGCTTGAGGACCGGTCAGACTGTTTGCATCTTGTCGTAACCTGGCCGGGCAGCAAGGTTCAGCCGGCCACCTTCGGTTGGTCAAATACTCACGTTGTTCAGACCTTTGAGGCTACAACCCTTTGCCTGGCCGCGGATTTGGTCATTTCGGCGGCGGGATACAATTCTGTTCTCGAGATCCTGTACAACAAGATTCCGGCAATCCTGATCCCCCAATCAGCACCGTATCTGGACAATCAGGAACGACGCGCCCAGGCGTTGGCTGACCGCGACCTGTGCGCGATCATCACCGAAAAAGAGTTCATGAAACTCGAGCGAACGGTTTCAGACTGCTTGGATCAAGGTGATTTGGAGGTCTATCGGACCGCGTTGAATAAAATTGAATTGCCAGAACCGGGGGCGGCGAAAGCGGCCGAAATCATTGCAGAGGCCAAGTGCAGAAAATGACAGATATTTCATGGTACGATATCCTAAGCAGAACAACGCCTAAACGACCTGTTCAATTGGATGATCTGATCTCTGGCGATCAAGAACCCAAGCCGCACGGGAATGTTGTATTTCCTGAAATGGGCCTGATCCCTTCCGTTGCGCTTTGGGAGCGGGATGAGGGCGGGACAACTCATATCGGTGTTCGGATCGTGAGCCCCATGAAATCAGTATACAATGTGGCAAGATTTCTTACCGCAGCCGCGTTGGAACGCGAGGTGTGTCCGGTCATTCTAAGCCGCATAGATTACAGCGGATTTGAGCAGTTCGGCTTCCGCGTTGAGCGCGTACCCGATGAACCGATGGCTGCGCAGTTCGCTGAAGAAGAGATCCGAAAATTCTGGGATCTGGCGATCATTATCGACGGCGACGATATCGGGCTTTGGGCCGGGCAAAAGGCTCAGTCCCAGAGCCCGGCGGATAACAGCAAATGACCGTACAGCGTTATGAGCCGGGGCAGGGCGGTCGCCGGTGTTACACCGACCGTGTCAGTCCACCGTCTACTCGGATGTTCTGGCCGGTGATATATGCTCCACCGTCCGACGCTAGAAAAGCTACGGTTGCTGCGATTTCGTCATAGGCCTTGCCATATCGTTCCATCGGGATGCGGGCCTTCCAGTCCGGGTTTTCCGGCAGGCTGTCAATGAAGCCCGGCAGCACGTTGTTCATGCGCACATTGTCAGTCGCATGTTTGTCCGCGAACAATTTGGTGTAGGCTGCCAGACCCGCCCGCATCACACCAGACGTTGGAAACACCGGGTCGGGTTCGAACGCCGCGAAGGTCGAGATGTTGATGATTGCTCCGGACTTTTGGTCGATCATGATCGGGGTGATGATCCGCGCGGCCCTTACCGCGTTGAGGAAATAGACCTCTAGCCCTTCGTGCCAGTCGTCATCACTGATCTCGAGGACCGGGGCGCGGGGGCCGTGACCAGCTGAATTCACCAACACATCCACGCGACCCCAGCGGTCCATGGCCATGTCCACCAACCTTTGCATGTCTGCACTGGACTTGTTGGTGCCAGTCAAGCCAATGCCACCCAATTCAGAAGCCAATGCTTCGCCTTTACCCGATGATGACAGGATGGCGACGTTGAACCCATCAGCTGCCAAACGACGGGCGCTTTCCGCGCCCATGCCGCTGCCGCCGCCCATGATGATTGCGACTTTGTTGTCCGACATGTTGCACCTCATTATGTCTACTTAGGATGAAAAATGGCGTCAGCGGTGGCGTTTGACCAATCAGTAATTCTGCCTTAACCTTGTAGAAAATCTATCGCGTTGAATCCCTAACCATGCGTAGTTTACCCCCCTTGAACGCGTTAAAGGCTTTTGAAGCGTCCGGGCGCCATCTGAACTTCAGCCGGGCCGCTGATGAGTTGGGCGTCACGCAAGGCGCTGTGGCCCAACAGGTGCGGGCGCTTGAGGAAGTATTGCAAATCAAACTGTTCCACAGGCAGGCCAGAGGGCTGTCCCTGACTGATGAGGGTCGGGCTTATCTTGCACCGCTCCGTCGCGCTTTTGACTTGATGGCCGAGGCAACCGCAAACTTGTCACCGCAAGACGTTGTCGCCACGATCAGTTCAACCCCTTCTTTTGCTACACGGTGGCTGGTGCCGAGATTGGGGTATTTCGCACAGGATCATCCCGATATCCGGCTACGTCTGGATGCGTCGAACACGTTGGCGAATTTCCAGACGGACGGGGTCGATATCGCGATCCGGCAGGGTAAGCCACCGTTTGGTCCGGGATTGGTCTCCGAGCCTTTGTTTTCTGCAGATTTGATCGCTGTCTGCCATCCTGATCTCACGTCAGGGCATAGCCCCATTCAATCGCCTGCAGACCTGATCAACCATGTTCTGCTCGAAGACACCCATGGCCAGTGGCCCCTGTTTCTGGAGGCCGCTTTGGGAGAGGTGCCTGTATCCGGGCTAAAGACCATGGCGTTCAGCCAGACTTCGCTGGCCATCGATGCAGCAATCGCCGGGCAGGGCATCGCGCTGGCCAACCGGGAATTTGTCGCTGGGGACCTTGAGGCCGGGCGCTTGTGCCAACCCGTTTCTTTTGCAACCCCGGTGCAAGAAGGGTACCACGTCGTCACCCAACGCACGCCCAGACAGGCAAAGGTCGCCGAGGCGGTTCGGAACTGGTTGATCAAACAGGTTCAGGAAGCGTCATCGCTAGTTCAGGCTGAAACAAAGGTGAATTGTCACGGAAATCAGAACGCCCTATGAAGGGCACTGATTTTAGCACTAAGTGCCCCTGCGGCGCACGTTTCTCATGATTGGGACCTGACAGACATGATTGACCTAAGCGGCCACACCCCGCTGCGCGAAAGCCGCAACTACAAGATTTTCCAACACCCTGAAATTGAAGGCGCGTTGTTGAAAGTTCGGGTGGATGAACCTATTCGACATCATACGATTCCGCGATATGCGGCCTGGCGCTATGGTAATCTGCGGCAGTGGAATCGAGAAGCGAACGAATATCTGGCCGCGTTGAATCGCGGCTGCCCGGAAATCGAACGCCTCGCGCGGTTCATGGGGTATGCGCCGACGTCGCAAGGCCCGGCATTGGTTGTTGAAAAACTGACCGGTTCAGATGGTGGGCTTGCGCCGACCCTGCAATCCGAAAAGCGTGCGGTTGCGTCGGACAGGGAGGCGCGCCAACGGCTGCATGATGAGTTCATGGAACTGATGGACGATCTCAAAAAAGGGCAGATCATTGTCGGTGACATGGGGTTTGAAAACATCGTCCGCGCGCAGGAACGCGGCGGAAAGCTGGTCATCATCGACGGGCTAGGGGAACGGGTGATGTTCCCGCTTGTTTTGTTCAGCAAGTTGGCGTTTCACAAGTCGATTGAACGTCGCCGGGAACGTATGTCCAAAGCGTTCAACCTCGGGGCGAGTTAACTTAGCCTGCGTCGGTCACAGGCATCGTGGTCTCAACCTCTTTACGGATTTCCTGAATGAGAGCTATTGCAGCCGGGTTTCGGCGCTTTAGATGCGTGCGCGCGACAAAGGCGATACGGGGCGGGACAGGGAAAAGCTTGTCGATGATTTCCATGTCCGAAGTGATGTGCATACCGTTCAACAATGCAACACCCAAACCCGATCGCACCGCCGATTGGATGCCCGCCGCACTCGGGCACTCCAGAACGTTATCGAACTGGTGCAGCTTTTGTCCCATGCCCCATTGTTTATAAAAACACTGGCTATCGAAGGATAGAAAAGGCACAGGCGAGGATAAATCCGGGTGAAATTCCGGCGACTTGACCCAGTGCAGCGTGTCTTCAAACAGGATCAAATCGTCAGGCAGAATGTCCTGACGAAAGATCTGCATCACCGCCACATCCAGCTCTCCGGCTTTCAACCAAGTCTGCACGTTTAGGCTTTGACTGGTGCGGGTGCGGACACGAATGTCAGGGTACAACCGCGTGAAACGACCCACTATTCGGGCGATGTCGCTTGTGGCGGTGTCCTCGGTCATACCCAGGCGGATGGTTCCGGTCAGAGGTTTCTTGCCCAAAGATGACAACGCTTCGTCATGCAAATCAGTGATCCGGCGTGCATAGTCGCACAGCCGTTGACCGGCCTCGGTAAACAAGGGGCCACCGGCGCGGCGGGCCAGCAAGTTACAATCCAACGCCTGCTCTAGCCGACGAATTTTGTGGCTGACCGCAGATTGAGACAGCGCCAGATGTTCCGCTGCGCGGGTCACGCCACCATGTGCCGCAATGGCCAGCAAGGCGCGCAGGGCGTCAATTTCCAGACGTTCGTTCATGTGTCGCTATATGACAAAATACGATCACCGAATGACAATCATTCATTTGAGTCACATGATAACCTTGGTCTAGTCACAGGAAAAGACAAAACATCAAAGGCCCAAAATGACATTTTTTATCACTGAGCCCGCTCCGATAAACCGCATGACAGGACAGGGGTGAAGCATGGAAAAACTCGAAACCTCGCGTCGCAGTCTGACTACGGTGTTTGAAATCACCGGGTCCGTGTTGGCGATGGCCTATGCCTTGCTGATCGCCTCGAATATCGGGGCGGAGCTGATGGGTTTTACGCTTCTGCTATTGTCGTCGGGTCTGTTTGCAGCCTGGGCTGTGATCGACCGTCGCTGGACATTTCTGTTGCTACAGGGGTTTTACGCAACATCAGCCATCATCGGGTTGATCCGCTGGGCTTGAAACTTCGCTTAGGGCAGCGGTGGATTTCCTGCTAGGACAGGTCCATGCGGACTGAAAACAGAATCGAGATCGGCTTTTTGCTGTTTGATGGCTTTCCCATGGCATGCCTGACCTCGGTGATCGAGCCGCTGCGGGCGGCCAATGAAATCGCGGGGCAAGAAGCGTTCCTCTGGTCCCTGATTTCCGAGAATGGCCAAAAGGTCCAATCCAGCGCAGGTGTTGGATTCGAAGCCGAGCGATCTCTGGCAGCCTGCAAGGACATTGACATTATTTTCCTTCTCAGCAGTCCGACTTCGGTCTTCGACAACCCGAGTTTTGGCAACGGTGCCCTGCGCAATCTAGGCCGCCACGGGACGGTTCTGGGCGGGATCAGCGCAGGTGTTTTTCCGTTGGTTCGGTCGGGTGTCATGCAGGGTCATCCGGTGTCGGTTCATTGGTGTTATGAGGCCGCGTTCGAAGCGGAATTCCCTGACATGGATGCCCGCAGTGAAGTGATCGTCAGAGATGCCAGTCGAACAACCGTTTCGGGCGCGGCGGCAGGGTTTGATCTGGCATTGCATCTTATTCAGGATAGGCTGGGTGGGGACGTCGCACATGAAGTCGCCTGTTGGTTCCAGCACCCGATGATGCGCGGCGCCGGTGTGCAACAGCAGGTACCCAGAGCAACTGCGCCCGACACGGGCGATAACCTGCCGCCTCTGGTTTCCCGCAGTGTTGCGTTGTTCGCTGCGCATATGAGCGAGCCGATTTCCGTGGCAGAGGTGGCGCAGCGGATGGGGGTGACGCCCCGACAGATCGAACGGGCTTTCAAACAGGCAACCAGTCAAAGCCCCAGCCACTATTACCGCGCCATGCGTATGAAGGCTGCGCGGCAGATGGTGGTTTATACCAAAGACCCGATCCCCCAGATCGCCTCAGCCGTCGGGTACAGTTCGGTCGCGCCTCTGGTGACGCATTATCGGGCGGCTTTCGGGCTAAGCCCCAGCGAAGATCGCCGCAGAATCAACCGTTTTCGCGTTGAAGATAATGCGCCGCTCCCGTCGGTCTGACCGATGGATCAAAGTGCCGAGCGCATCGCCGTCAAAAGGGCATGATGCAGTGAACCGGCCGAGGATCGTGGACCGTAGAAACTGAAGCTCTCGGGTGTTCGGCACAGAACAAAACAACCGATATGATGGATCGAACAGCGCGCCGCGCTGCCTGGGTCAAGCTTGCGCAGATCAAGCTGGCACAGGAGTTCCAGAACCGCAGGAATAGGATCTCCGTTCAGGTCGAACCGCGTCCAGCCGTCCGTTTGCTCGGTGACCGAGGCGGCATCTCCCATGGCGGTTTTGACCTGTTCGGCAAGCGCTTCGTGGGTGTCAAAAGGGGCCTCAATCATCCATTGATCGGGGCCGGCCCAGAACGCGCTGATCGTTGTACCGGCCCGGCGACCAATATCGAGGGTGGGGGCATCGATCAACTTGGCCAGAGAAGTGGCGGCTTTGTCTTCCTGCCCCATCCGGGCCGCGACCGAGGCCAGCGCCACGCCGGGCACTTCGGTACATGTGACACCTCCGACGGTGTCCACGTGTGGGTCAGTCCCGCCCAGGGCGGTTATAGCAACAAGATCATGCACGCAGACGCTCTCCTTCAGGGTCGACGAAATGGGCCGAGACAAGTTCCACCTCGACAGTCAGGTCAGTCAGCGGCGAGACCAGACGCATTTTCTCGCCCAGCCGCTCAGCCCCGTTTTTCACAAGGCCCAGACCGATATTGCTGTTGAGGATCGGCGAGTAGACAGCCGAAGTGACATACCCCTGATCGTGCGCCGCATCGACCGGGCCTTCGCTGTTCATCAGATGTCCGCCTGCTGTGACCTTATCTTCGGGTTGCAGAGGTTTGATCCCGACAAGTCGCAGGACATTCGGCTCGACCAGAGCCTTGCGTTCGGACAGGACCGAGCCGATGCTGTCTTTCTTCTTTGACACCATTTTGCCCAAGCCGAGGTTCAGTGCCGTGGTGGTGCCGTTGAGTTCACTTCCTGCGGCATGGCCTTTTTCGACCCGCATAACGCCCAGCGCTTCGGTGCCGTATGGCGCCACGTCAAATTCCTCACCCTCGGCCATCAGCCGCCGCATCAGCGCGTCGCCATAACGTGAGGGCACCGCGATTTCGTAGGCCAGCTCGCCTGAGAACGAGATTCGGAACAACCGCGCCCGTAACCCACCGCAGACGGTGACGTTGCCACAGGCCATAAATGGGAAGGCGTCGTTTGAAAGATCGAACTCTGGGTCCACGATCTTTTGCAGCAGTTTGCGCGAATTGGGGCCGGCCACGGCGTACTGTGCCCAGGCTTCTGTGGTTGAAATCAACTGCACATCCATGTCCGGATACAGGCACTGGCGCGCAAATTCCATGTGGCGGTAGACACTTACAGCGTTCGCCGTGGTTGTGGTGACGACGAAGTGATCCTCGGCCATCCGCGCGGCGGTGCCGTCATCCATGACCATTCCGTCTTCGCGCAACATCAGTCCGTACCGGGTTTTTCCTACGGCCAGCTTTGCGAAGCCATTGGCGTAGATGCGGTTCAGAAACTCGGCCGCATCGGTGCCCTGCACGTCGATCTTGCCCAGTGTCGTACAATCGCACACCCCGACCGAGGCGCGGGTTTGGCGTACCTCACGATCCACGGACTGCCGCCAGTGGGTTTCACCGGGCAGGGGGAACCACTGCGCACGCAGCCAGTTGCCAACCTCGACAAACACGGCGCCGCGTTCCTTGGCCCAATAATGCGAGGGCGTCAGGCGGGTCGGGTGAAATTCCTGCCCCTTCATCCGGCCCGCGAAAGTGCCAATCGGCACGGGCGTGTAAGGCGGGCGGAAGATGGTGGTTCCGACCTCGGGGATCGACTTGCCGGCCACCTCGGCCATGATCGCAAGGCCGGTGATGTTCGAGGTCTTGCCCTGATCCGTCGCCATGCCCAGTGTTGTATAGCGTTTCAGATGCTCGACCGAGCGGAACCCTTCCTGATAGCTGAGCTTGACGTCCTTGACTGTCACGTCGTTCTGCTGATCCACCCAGGCGCGCTTGCATCCTTGCACGTACCAGAATGGCGTTTGCGAGACAGGAACATCCTCAGCTTCGGGCAAGTCGGGCAGGGCACCTGTCAGTTCCAGCGCGTTGGCCGCGCCTTCCGCACCGGATTGCAGGGCGCCATGTGTCGACATCACCCCGTTTGCAGCACCAGCAACCGACAGGCCGACGGGCAGGTTTTCTCCGGGCACAAAGGCGGCCAAAGCGTCATCCCAGATCGGGCGTCCGCGCTGGTGACATGTCATATGCACGTTCGGGTTCCAGCCGCCGGACACGCCCAGTGCCCCGCTTTCCAGAGTACGGGTTGAGCCGTCAACCAAGGCGACCTCGACAAAGGTCAGCCCGTGGCGGCCTTTGGTATCAATGACTTGTGCGCCTTTCAGGACCTCATAATCATAGCAGGTAGGTGCGTCCTCGCGCACATCCACGACGGCAGTGATTGTGACGCCCTTAGCATGCAGATCGGCTGCAGTGCGATGGCCGTCATCATTGTTGGTAAAGATCGCCACACGTTGCGACGCGGTGGCAGCGAACCGGTTGGCATAGGTTCGCAATGCGCTGGCCATCATGACGCCGGGCCGGTCGTTGTTTTCGAACGCGATGGGACGCTCCGTGGCTCCGGCACAAAGCAGTGCTTTTTTAGTGTAAATACGCCATAGGATCTGACGGGGTTTGCCCACTGGTAGGGTGGCTAAATGATCCCCAGTCCGTTCCACTGCGCCATAGACGCCATGGTCAAACGCGCCGATGACTGTGGTGCGCGGCATAAGCCTGACGTTGGGCAAAGACGATAGCTCTGCAACCGCTTGAGCCGCCCAGTCCGGGGCGCTGTGGTCACCCAGCGCATAGGTCTCGCTGTTTAGACGTCCGCCAAGGGTGAAATCCTCATCCGCCAGAATAACGTCTGCCCCGGCACGTCCTGCGGTCAGGGCAGCCATCAGGCCAGAGGGTCCAGCGCCAATGATCAGCAGATCGCAGTGACGGAACCCTTTGTCATATTCATCCGGGTCAGACTCTTGCGACAGCGATCCCAAACCGGCGGCGCGGCGGATCATCGGTTCGTAGAGCTTTTCCCAGAACGCGGCAGGCCACATGAAGGTCTTGTAGTAAAACCCTGCCGACAGGAAGTTCGAGAACATATCGTTCACGGCCAGCGCGTCGAATTTCAGGCTGGGCCAGCGGTTCTGCGACTTCGCCTCAAGCCCGTCGAACATCTCGATCGTTGTGGCGCGGGTGTTGGGTTCCTTGCGGGCACCGGTTCGCAGTTCGACCATGCCGTTGGGTTCTTCGGACCCGGCGGTCAGCAGCCCGCGAGGGCGGTGGTATTTGAACGACCGTCCGATCAGCCGCACGTCATTGGCCAGCAAGGCCGAGGCCAGAGTATCGCCGGGATGCGCCGTATAGCTGCGTCCGTCAAATTTGAAGGATAATGAGGTGTTGCGGTCGATCTGGCCGCCATTCAGCCGGTTTGTCTGCGTCATTTGGATCGCCCCCGTGCGCGGGCCACGTCACGGGCCAGTTCCACCTTTGAAATCTCATGCGTCAGCGTGTTGCGCGTTACGACCAACCAGGATCGGTCTCCGGCCTCGTGATACCACAGTTCCTGATGCTCACCGGCCGGGTTGTCGCGGACATAGCCGTATTCATAGAACGCCTCAGCTGCGTTTTCAGACTGCCAGTCCGGGCGATCGATCAGTGAGGCATCACCCAGATATGTGAACTCCGAGGCATCGCGCGGACCCAAAAGGGGATGGTTGATAATCATTGTACAGTCCCCTCAGTGCAGATTGGGCTGGTTGCCCACGCCTTTTTCGTCGATCATCCGGCCCGTCTGGAACCGGTCGAGGCGGTAGGCGGTGGCTACCGCGTGCGGCTCGTCCTTCGCCAACAGATGCGCAAAGCAATGACCCGAGGCCGGGGTTGCCTTGAACCCGCCGTAACACCAACCGCCGTTGAAATAGAGCCCCTCGACCGGCGTACGGTCGATGATGGGCGAGCCATCCATCGACATGTCCATCACACCGCCCCACATCCGCAACAGACGGGCGCGGCCGATCATGGGCATCAGGGCCACGCCGCCTTCACAAACATCCTCGACCACGGGCAAGTTGCCGCGTTGGGCGTAGGTGTTATAGCCGTCGATATCACCGCCAAAGACCAGCCCTCCCTTATCGGATTGGCTGACATAGAAATGGCCCGCGCCAAAGGTGATGACACTGGGCAGAACCGGTTTCAGACCCTCGGAAACAAACGCCTGCAAAACGTGGCTCTCGATGGGCAATCGCATTCCGGCCATTCCCATCACGCGGCCGGAACTGCCCGCAACCGCGCAGCCCACTTTGTTCGCGCCGATGAAGCCCTTAGTCGTTTCAACGCCGAGGCATTTGCCATTCTCAATCCGCAGGCCTGTGACCTCGCAATTCTGGATGATGTCGACGCCGTGCAGGTCAGCCGATCGCGCAAACCCCCAGGCCACCGCGTCATGACGGGCAGTACCCGCGCGGCGCTGAACTAAGCCGCCCTTGATCGGAAAGCGGGCATCGTCAAAATTTAGATAGGGATGCTCTTTGCGGACCTGATCCGCATCTAGCAACTCGGCATCCGCGCCATTTAGGATCATCGCGTTGCCGCGCCTTGTATAGGCGTCTCGCTGACCGTCGGTGTGGAACAGATTGATGATCCCGCGCTGGCTCATCATGGCGTTGTAGTTCAGGTCTTGTTCAAGCCCTTCCCACAGCTTCATTGAGAACTCGTAGAACGGTTCATTCCCGTCCAGCATATAGTTCGAGCGCACAATCGTCGTGTTCCGCCCCACATTGCCGCCGCCGATCCAACCTTTTTCGACCACCGCCACATTGCGCTGACCATAGACCTTGGACAGGTAGTGCGCTGTTGCTAGCCCATGACCACCACCGCCGATGACGATGATGTCGTAATGCGCCTTGGGTTCGGGCTCACGCCAGACCGGTTTCCACCCTTTGTGGCCGGTGAGCGCCTCTTTGATGACTCGGAAGCCGGAATATCGCATGAATCGGACCTTTTTCGCCAGAATTCACTAAAATAAGGCCTTTGGATATCCTCAGATGCGACATCCACTTGTTTGAATCAGACGTTAAATGCGACTTACCTCAGGCAGTGCGCCGGAAAACCATTCCAGAAATGCGTCTACCTCGGGTGAGCGGCGTTGGACCGCCAGAAAATACCCTTCGGTTGCGGGGGCCGAGGCTTCGGTGGCACGTTTGACCCGACCGGTGCGCAATGCGTGTTCCGCGACCAAGGCGTTGACCAAAGCCACCCCGTTTCCGGTGGTGGCGAGTTGTAGAGCGAGACCGTAAGAATCCACGTAGAAGGTGGGGATTGGGATTGTGTACCCAGTTGCCTCGGACCAAGACGACCAATTGCCGGATGTGCCGACCGCCTCGATCAACGGCAGGTCCGGCAAGTCGCCGTCCAACTGGGGAGATTTCACCGCGATCAGGTCATTGGGCAACAGTTCGGTTGCGTCCCGACCCACCTGTTTTGCAGATCCGAACCGTATTTCGATGTCCGCGCGAGAGGCCGAGTATTCATCCGGCCAGATCGTGCTGACAAAACGCACGGATGTGTCCGGGTTTCGCGACCGGAATTGCGGCAACGCAGGGGATATCACCCATTCCAGCACGCTGACCGACGCCGCAACGGTAAGGTGACGCGCGCGTTCCTCGGCCAGATACGGTGACGCCGCCGAGTGCAGCATCTCCAGCGCGGCTTCGACCTTCGGCAGCAGCTTTCGGCCCTCGTCGGTCAACGACAGGCCGCGCGCGTGGCGGTGAAACAACACCACACCCAACCGCGTTTCCAGCGATCTGATCTGTTGGCTGACGGCGGATTGCGTCAGGCCGATCTCGTCAGCGGCGGCGGTGGAACTGAGCCGTCGTGCGGCGGCTTCGAACGATCTGAACCACGTGAGCGGGGGCAGGGTTTTGGGCATTTGTAACCTACATATTAGAGTCACTAATACCTAAGACCAAAGTTCTTTCGTTTGTCAAAGCAGCCCCTGGCCGAGGATAGTTTGCCAATCAATCAAAGGGGGCGTTTGTGCAGCCAAATATTCGAAAAATCGTGACCTACGACGAAGAGGTTCTGGTTGAAGGGTTTCGCGAGGCAGACCGACCATGGCGGATGTTCGCGGTGGCGGCTGTGGTCACCAACCCGTGGGCCGGACGTTATGTCGAGGACCTGAGGCCTGAGATTCTGAGCTTTGCCCCTGTTTTAGGTGAGGAACTGACCGGACGAATGATTGCGTTGGCTGGCAGCGGCGATGCAATCGAAGCCTATGGTAAGGCCGCTGTTGTCGGGCTGGACGGAGAGGTCGAGCATGCCTCGGGCCTGATCCACACGCTGCATTTCGGTAATCATTTCCGGCAGGCGGTTGGGGCGAAATCCTACCTGTCTTTCACCAATACCCGAGGGCCAGCCAACGCACCGATCATGGTGCCGCTGATGGACAAGAACGATGCCGGTCGCCGGTCGCATTATCTGACGCTGCAATTCGCCATTCCCGACGCACCGCGCGCTGATGAGGTTGTGATTGTGCTGGGCGGCGCGACGACGGGGCGTCCGCACCATCGGATTGGGGATCGTTATCAGGACTTGAAGGATTTGGGTCATGACGTGGACAACCCGGCCTCGGTCTAAGTTCGATGATCTGGCTGCGATTGACGTGGGCGAGGGGCCTCTGGTCGTGCTGTTGCACGGTGTTGGTCTGCGGGCCGAAGCGTGGGGTGGGCAGATCGAGCCTTTGGTTTCTGCTGGGTATCGCGTGGTTTGCCCGGACATGCTGGGTCACGGGGAAACGGCTTTTGCCGTGCCAAGTGGACTGAATAGCTACGCCGCGCCGATTGCCGCGTTGTTCAACGAGCCTGCGGTGCTGATCGGGCATTCGATGGGTGCGCTGATTGCCACGCAAATAGCGGCCTCGGACAATCGAAATATCAAAGGGGTTGCGGCCCTGAACGCCATTTACAAAAGGTCAGACGCGGCTCGACAAGCGGTCTTGTCGCGGGCTCATGCGCTTGATGCGCAGCAGCCGAACGACGCCTCGGTCACTCTGCGCCGGTGGTTTGCAGAGAGTGCATCAGCGGAACGCGATGCCTGCGCGCGATGGCTGCAAGAGGTCGATCCACGCGCCTATAAGGCGGCCTATACGGTCTTTGCCGAAAGCGACGGCCCGACCGAAGCGCAGTTGGCTGCGGTTACATGTCCGGCCATATTTGTGACCGGCGCGGATGAGCCGAACTCGACCCCCGTTATGTCGCTACAGATGGCCAGCCTTGCACCAAAGGGGCGGGCAGAGATCATCCCCGGTGCAGCACACATGATGCCGATGACCCATGCGGCGCAGGTCAACGCCACGCTGTTGCCCTTTGTTCAGGAGTGCCTGACATGACCACGTTGGACCCACGCGCCCTGCGCGATGCCTTTGGCAGCTTCATGACCGGTGTGACAGTGGTGACCACCCGCGATGAAAATGGCGTGCCGGTTGGATTCACGGCAAACTCGTTTTCCTCGGTGTCTCTAGACCCGCCGCTGCTGCTGGTGTGCCCAGGCAAGTTCCTGTCCAGCTATGAAGTGTTCACCGATTGCCGTCATTTCGCCGTCAACATTCTGGCTGAAGGTCAGCAAGAGGTTTCGAACACTTTTGCAGGGCATAAAGGCGACCGGTTCGCGAAAGTTCCCCATCATAACGGCGAGCATGACTTGCCGCTGATCGACGGAGCGGTGGCGCAATTCTGTTGCGAAACCCATCAGGCCATTCCGGCAGGCGATCATACCATCCTGATGGGCCGTGTGCTTGAATTCTCACACGTTGCAGGCGACGGATTAGGCTATGTGGGCGGATCGTATTTCAGCCTGGGTCTTGAGGCCGAAATGGACGCCAAAGTCCCAACGGTTTGCGGTGCGATTATTACTGCTGGCGACCAAGTGCTTTTGGAACGCCATGGCGCTGCGTTTCGCCCGGTTCAAGTCTCGGGTGCTGAGACTGGTGGTCAACGGAACAGGCTGGCGCAGGGGTTGTCGGAACGCGGTATCCATGCGCGGATCGAACAGGTCTATTCGTCGTTCAATGACGCCGAGACCAAGCTGCAATATACGTTTTTCCTGGCGTCAGCAGATCAGCCCTGCGCATCTACGAATGCCCAGTGGGTACCGGTTGCGAACCTGCCCAACCTGACCTTCGCCACTCAAGGCATTCACCACATGATGACCCGCTTTGCACGCGAGGTTCAGACCGGGGATTTCGCCTTGTATCTGGGCGACGCCGAACGCGGCGACATTCACAGTTTTCGCTAAAGGAGCCGATTGATGGAGTTTTCGCTGTTTGCCCATATGGAACGCCAGACGCCGGATCAGCCGCATGACGTTCTGTATGACGAGTTCGTTAGTCTGGTGAAAATGGCCGATGAGGGCGGGATGCGTGCGGTTTGGACGGGCGAGCATCATGGCATGGAATTCACCATTGCGCCGAATCCGTTCCTGTCTCTGGTCGATCTGGCGCATCATACGAAGAATGTGCGCCTTGGCACGGGTACGGTGGTCGCGCCATTTTGGCATCCGATCAAGCTGGCCGGTGAGGCCGCAGCGGCAGATCAGATCACCAAGGGTCGGATCGAATTGGGAATTGCACGCGGAGCCTATTCCTTTGAATACGAACGTCTGATGCCCGGGATGGACGCTTGGGAAGCCGGCCAAAGGATGCGAGAGTCTACGCCACTATTGCCGCAAATTTGGCGAGGGGACTGCGCGCATGATGGTGAGTTCTATACCTTCCCGGCCACGACTTCGGCCCCGAAACCGTTGCAGGATGGTGGCCCGCCTATATGGATCGCCGCTCGAGACCCGAACAGCCACGAGTTCGGCGTCCATAACGGATTTAACATCCAGGTCACGCCGCTGTGGCAGGGCATGGAGGAGATCGAAACGCTGATGGGCCGCTTCAACGATGCCTGCGACACCTATGCGGGGCCGCGTCCAAAGATCATGTTGCTGCATCACACCTATGTTGGAAAGGATGATGACGACGTGGCGCAGGGCATTCAGGATTTGCGGCGCTACTATAACTATTTCGGTGCGTGGTTCCTGAATAAACGACCAATCCAGCAGGGCTTGATCGAACCGATCACGCAGGCCGAAATGGACGCCAACCCGATGTATACCACCGAAAAGCTGGGCCGTGATCTGACCGTAGGAACCACGCAGCAGGTGATTGACCGGATCAAACGGTACGAGGATCTGGGATATGATGAGTTTTCGTTCTGGGTCGACAGCGGCATGACCAACGAACGTAAACGCGCCTCTCTGGCGCGGTTCATAGACGACGTTATGCCAGCTTTTCAGTGAGGACCACCATGGGAAATCTTCCGCATTTTCAACTGTTCATTGATGGCAAATGGTCCGAAGGGTCAAACGCACAGGTCATGACATCAGAAAACCCAGCGACGGGGCAGGGATGGGCCACGTTCGCTTGTGCCTCGGCCGCGGATGTCGATCGCGCAGTTGCGGCTGCCAAACGCGTTTTGGACGATCCGGCGTGGCGGGATATGACGCAGACTGCGCGAGGCAAGCTGTTATACCGGCTGGCCGATCTGGTGGCCGAACATGCGACTAAGTTGGGTGAACTGGAGACGACCGATAGCGGCAAGCTGCTGGCGGAAACTTCGGCACAAACGGGTTATGTAGCGGACTACTACCGCTATTTCGCAGGTCTGGCGGATAAGGTCGAAGGAACGGTTCTGCCTATTGACAAGCCCGACATGCACGTCTTTACGACCCGCGAACCTATCGGAGTTGTTGCTGCCATCGTGCCATGGAACGCGCAGATGTTCCTGACGGCGACCAAATTGGGTCCGGCATTGGCGGCAGGGTGCTCGGTTATTCTGAAGGCTTCAGAAATTGCGCCTGCGCCAATGCTGGAGTTTGCGCGGTTGATTGAACAGGCCGGGTTTCCACCCGGCGTCGTCTCGGTCATCACAGGTGACGCTGAAAACTGCGCCATTCCGCTGACCCGCCACCCGGATATTGACCGTATTGCCTTTACGGGTGGGCCAGAGACTGCGCGGCATGTGGTGCGCAACTCGGCCGAGAACTTTGCTGTCACCTCGTTGGAACTGGGGGGCAAATCCCCTATTTTGGTGTTTGAAGATGCCGATCTGGATGGCGCGGCCAATGGTCTGATCGCCGGGAACTTTGGCGCCTCGGGGCAGAGTTGCGTAGCAGGAACACGAGGTTTGGTGCATCGATCCATTCTGGAACCGCTGATCGAACGGATTGAGCAAAAGGCCAGCGGCATCCGGCTGGGCGACCCGCTGCAGGCGGAAACGCATGTAGGGCCGCTCTGCACCGCAACACAGGTGCGACGGATCGAGGAAACGCTGGCCAAAGCGCGCGGGCAGGGCGCGACGGTCCGCTTTGGGGGCGAGATCGCGGATCGACCGGGGAACTACATGAAGCCAACACTGGTTCAGTGCGCCTCGGCTGATACAGAAACGCTAAAGGTCGAAATGTTCGGGCCAGTGATGTCTCTGCTGCCGTTTGATACCGAGGATGAAGCGATCGCGCTGGCGAACACCACGCCTTATGGGCTGGGGTCAGGCGTGTTCACGCAGAATCTCGCGCGGGCGCATCGGGTGTCGAAACGGATCAGAGCAGGTATTTGCTGGGTGAATACGTATCGTGCGATCTCACCGATTGCGCCCTTTGGCGGGTTCAACCAATCGGGCTATGGGCGCGAGGCCGGGGTTGAGGCAATATTGGATTACACCAGAACCAAAACAACCTGGATCAACACCGCGCAAGAGCCGATGGCGAACCCGTTCATTATGCGCTAAGCCTGTGCAAAAGCATGGGGAGAGCGTTGATGAAACTGGTAAACCCGAACTTCGCGGCACCAACGGATGCAGATGACCGCAAGGCCATCCAACCGGTCATTTGCTACCCGCCCGAGACGTTGACGCAACCGGACCTGACCGCGTTGGCCAAACTGCGGCAAGGGGCCAGCAAAACGGCCGAGGCTATCGCAGCCCCACGTGATGCGGCCTGTATCGACGTGCCCGCTGGGGCGTTTGTTCGGGTCATGTCTGTTGATGGTCCGCAGGTCGGCGACCTGAACATGTGGAACAAGCACGACCTGTCCGAGCGGTTCTATTCCGGCAAAACCCGCGCTCTGCACGGCACCCATCTGTCGACCGGGGATCGCATGTGGTCGAGCTTTCCCAACATGCGCCCTATGGCGACTGTCGTCGATGATACGCTGGATTGGTACGGGTTCGACGCGTTCGGCGGTTCGGTCCATGACGTAATCGGCACGCGCTGCGATCCCTATACGGGGCGGTTGTTGTCCGGCGACGATTACCATTATTGCTGCCATTCCAACCTGACCCGTGCGCTGGCCAGCCATTGCAACCTGCCGCTGCACGAGGCCGAGATGCTGGTGCATGACGTCCTGAACGTGTTCATGTGTACCGGGTTCACCCGAGACACCGGGCAGTATTTCATGAAGGCAAGCCCGGTGCGCCCCGGCGACTATCTTGAGTTCTACGCCGAGATCGATTTGATCGTCGGTCTTTCGGCCTGTCCCGGAGGGGATTGTTCGTCGGAGCATTCCTCGGACGCTGCCGCCTGCTATCCGCTGGTGATGGAGGTCTATGATCCGGGCGAGGATGCGCGCGCCGCGCATGTGCAACCCGCGCGCTCGGCCTATAACCGCACACACGGAGCTGGTTAAGCGATCAGGCGGCGGCCCAGGCGGTTCAGCATTCGGCTGCACAGATCAAGCTGCTCGATCTCGACATACTCGTCCGCTTTGTGCGCTTGGGTGATCGAGCCCGGCCCGCAGACAATGGCATGTACGCCCAGTTGCTGAAACAGACCGGCCTCGGTGGCGAAAGCGACGACGCCAGTGCCATTGGCGCCGGTCAGTTCGGCCACCAATTCGCGCGCGGCGTTTTCGTCCATGGGTTCAAGCCCTTCGACCTCGGCCACGGCTTCTTGCGTGATGCTCGCGTCGGGGTGGACGGCCTGCATTTCGGGCAACAAGCTGTGCTTGACGTAATCTGATAGGGTGCTTCTGACCAGTTCGGCGTCGCTGGATTGCACCGGGCGCATTTCCCACGCGACCTCGGCTTTTCTGGCGATAACATTATGGGCAACACCGCCCGAGATGCGTCCGACATTGACCGTGGTCCAGGGCGGTTCAAACGGGCTGCCCTTTGGCGCGCGCGATTTCAAGATATGACGCAGCTCCAGTAGTTTGCCGATATAGCGCGCCGCGTATTCAGCCGCATTGACGCCGTCATCAGGGGCCGAACTATGCCCTTCAAGCCCAACGAAACTGGTGGTGTATTCGAAGCAGCCCTTGTGCCCTTCGATCACGCGCATCTCGGTCGGTTCGCCGATGATGGCAATGTCTGGCACTATGCCGCGCTCGGATAGGTCACTGACAAGGTTCTGCGCGCCCAGACAGCCGGTTTCTTCGTCATAGGTAAAGGCGAAATGCAGCGGTTGGGTCAGTTTGCTTACGTCCAAGGTCTCGGCAAAGGCCAACGCGGCGGCGATAAACCCTTTCATGTCACAGGTGCCACGACCGTAGAGTTTGCCGTCCCTTTCGGTCATCTCAAACGGGTTCGTTGTCCAGTCCTGATCGGCCACCGGAACCACATCCGTATGGCCTGACAGCAAAATGCCACCCGCCATTTCCGGCCCGAGCGTGGCAAAGACATTGGCCTTTTTGCCCGTTGCATCCCGCGTTTCGATACAGCGCGCGCCCAAAGCTTCAAGGCGTTCGGTTAAATAGCGGATGATCTCAAGGTTGCTGTCAGCGGACACCGTTTCAAAGGCGATCAGGTCCGCAAGGATTTCCTTGGTTCTTAGCAGGGTCATGGCTTTACGAACAGTTTTCGGGGCCGGTTGCAAAAGCACTCCGCGGCTCCGGTTTCGGTGATCAGGATCGACTCGGTGATCTCAAGCCCCCAGTCGTCCATCCAGAGGCCCGGCATGAAGTGGAAGGTCATGCCGGGTTCCAGAACGGTCTCATCCTCGGGGCGCAATGAGATTGTGCGCTCGCCCCAATCCGGCGGATAGCTGAGGCCAATCGGATAGCCGCACCGCGCACCGCGTTCGATTCCGGCGCGTTCCAAAGGGGCAGCCAGAGCCAACGCAATATCCCGCGCCTGATTGCCCGCGCGGGCAGCGTCCAGCCCGGCCTCTAGCCCTTCGACCAACGCCGCTTCGGCTCGCAGCAGATAATCGGGTAGTTGACCCAGAAAAACTGAGCGGCAGAAAGGCGTGTGGTAGCGGCGGTAACAGCCAGAGAGTTCAAAGAATGTGCATTCGCCGGATTTGAACGGCGCACCATCCCATGTCAGATGCGGGGCGGCAGCATCCGAGCCGGAAGGCAACAGCGGCACGATGGCGGCATAGTCCCCCCAATCCTCGCCCACACCCAGGATCGCATCGTGGTAAATCTGCGCGACCAGTTCGTTCTTACGTAGGCCGGGTTCGATCCGATCAAGCACACCGTCAATAACATGTTCCGAGATCCGCGCGGCCTTGCGCATCAGGGCAATTTCTTCATCCGATTTCACCGCACGTTGCCAATTCACCAGCCCATTCGCGTCGGCCAGTTCGGCCTGCGGCAGTTCGGCCATCAAGGTCAGATGCGCCTTGGCCGAGTAATAGTAGTTGTCCAATTCGACACCGATCCGACCCGCTGACAGTCCACTGTCCCGGATCAAAGCCGCAAGGTCCTGCATCGGGTGGCGGACGGTCGATTGCACATAGTGATCCGCGTATCCGCGAATCCGATCGTCTTTCATCCAGACCGTGCGCCGCGCGCCGTTGGCGTCCTGATTGCGGCCCCACCAAATCGGGTCACGGTCATGCAGAACCAATACGCCCTGATGCACGTAGAATGACCAACCCTCATATCCCGTCAGCCATGTCATATTAGACGGGTCTTCAATGAACAGCGCATCCAGACCAGCTGCTGCCATGGCAGCCCGCGTCTTTGCCAGCCGACGATCATACTCAGATGGGCTGAATGCCGGATTGGCATGGGCCATGGGACGCTCCTGTGGTGACCGAGTTTTGTTGACAGAACTTGACGAATCCGATCACGTCAATGGGCAACTCAGGAAAGACGCTCAATTGAAAATCACATCCAACCCTCATCGCGGCGGCCAGAAACTGATCGAGGCCGCGCCGTACCCTTCGACCAATGTCGCGCGCGCGTCAGAATTGATCGCGCGCTGCCTGTCGGACAAAGAAACGCCTCTGACCGAAGTGAAGGGATTGGCCGATGTCGCACACCTGTGGGCAAAGGATGAACGTGGTCGGATGGATCTGGGGTCGTTCAAAGCCTTGGGTGCGGCCTATGTCATCGCGCGCCATGCGGCGGATATCGCGGAAAACCCGGACGCCTCGACACTGGCGGGTCGGACCTATGTCACCGCCAGCGCAGGCAATCACGGCCTAAGCGTCGCGTCCGGTGCGAGCCGTTTCGGGGCCAATTCTGTCGTCTATATTGCAGACACCGTACCCGAAAGCTTTGCCGAACGCCTGCGCGCGCAGGGTGCTGATGTTGTGCGCGAGGGCGTGGACTATGCCGCCAGCATGGAGGCCGCAAGTAAAGCAGCGCAGGATAACGGATGGATATTGCTGTCGGACAGTTCGTGGGAGGGGTATTACGAACTGCCGCATACTCTGATGGAGGGGTACCTGCAGATGGCCGCCGAAGCTGTGCGCCAATGCCCGCAAGTGCCGACCCATATCATGTTGCAGGCCGGTGTTGGTGGTTTGGCCGGAGCGGCCGCAGCCTATATGAGGACGGCTTGGGGGCAAGAACCTCAGATCATCGTTGTCGAACCCGATGCAGCTCCGGCCTTGCAAGCCAGTATTGAGGCTGGCGCCTGCGTGTTCGCCGATGGTCCGGACAGCGTCATGGGGCGTCTCGATTGCAAGGAACCGTCTCTGATTGCCTTGAACGGATTGGCCAGGGATGCCGACAGTTTCCTGACCCTAACCGATGAGCAGGTGACTGAACATCTTCCCGCAATGGCCGATGCTGGCATCGCTACAACGGCTTCGGGCGGGGCGGGGGTTGCCGCCGTGATGAATGCAGATGCGCGGGCGGGTCTAGGCATCGAACCAAATGCTCGTGTTCTGTGCATTATCTCAGAGATTGCCGAATGAGGGGCTTTGAAGCGTCCGAATTCCAGTCGCGGACCGAGCGTGCGCAACATCGGATGGCGCAAGAGGGGCTGTCGGCGCTGTTGCTGACCACAGAACCCGAGGTTCGCTATTTTACAGGGTATTTGACCCGGTTTTGGGAAAGCCCGACGCGCCCATGGTACCTGATCGTGCCTGCAACTGGCAAACCGATCGCCGTCATCCCATCGATCGGCGCGGCATTGATGGCGACAACCTGGATCGAAGACATTCGCACCTGGAGCGCGCCGGACTTGACCGACGATGGTGTTAGCCTGCTGGCCGACGCTTTGTTCGAAATCTGCCCTGCAGATGCGGTAATCGGTCTGCCGGACGGTCACGAAACCCATGTTCGCATGCCTTTGACCGATCTTAACAGGTTGCAGGAAAGGTTGGGTTCCCGTCGTCTGGTCAGCGACGGAGGTATTCTCCGTGCGTTGCGAATGGTGAAATCCGAGGCAGAGATCGCCAAGATCGAAACCGCCTGCGCAATCGGGGGCAGGGCCTTTCAACGCGTGCCCGAGATCGCCGGAGAAGATGTTGCTTTGGACGAGGTGTTCCGCCGTTTTCAGATGCTGTGCCTTGAGGAAGGCGCGGATTGGGTGCCGTATCTGGCTGGCGGGGCCGAGCAGGGCGGGTATGCCGACGTGATCTCTCCAGCCCGTCCAACCGCATTGGTGTCGGGGGATGTTTTAATGTTGGACACAGGCTTGGTGTGGGACGGGTATTTTTGCGATTACGACCGCAATTGGTCGGTCGGGCAGACGTCGACGCAAGTGCGCGACGCTTATGCCACGTTGATCGAAGCATCAGATGCGGGGTTTGAAGCGGCACGCCCAGGCGCAACTGCAGCTGATCTGTTCCAAGCAATGAACTCGATCTTGTCCCGAAACAGCGAAGACACCGGTGCAGGGAGGTTGGGACATGGCCTTGGCATGTCGTTGACGGAATGGCCTTCTCTGATCCCATCGGATCACACGGTATTGGAACCCGGGATGGTCCTGACTTTAGAGCCAGGCATCGCCGTGGGCGATAAAATACTGGTCCACGAAGAAAATATCGTCATCACGCAAGGCGCACCGCGCTTTATCAGCCCAAGAGTCGGTCCGGAGTTGCCCCAGATATGAGCTATCTTCCCTATACGTTGGATGCGGATGATCCAGCTGCCTCACCAATGGGCCTGATCGTTTTGCAAACGGATGAGACCATTGAGCCCGAGTTCAATGCCTATTTCGCCGATCGAACCTATCCGATCTATGTCTCGCGTATTCCAAGCGGAACTGAAGTTACGACCGATACCTTGGCGCAAATGGAAAAGGCTTTGCCCGCAGCGGCGGATTTGCTGCCGAAAATTCGCCCCTACAAGGTGGTTGGATATGGATGCACATCCGCCAGTTCGGTCATCGGGTCCGAGCAGGTCGAGCGTATGGTACAAGAGACCTGCAATGCCGCTGTGGTCACCAATCCCTTGCGTGCTGCATCGGCCTGCGCGGCGCATTTGGGAGTCTCAAAATTCGCGCTGCTGTCGCCATATATACAAGATGTGAACGAACCATTACGTCGGGCATTCGCCGAAAACGGGGTTTCAATGGATGTTTTCGGCTCGTTCGGAGAGGCTGAAGAATCGAAAGTTGTGCGCATTTCGCGGCGCTCTGTGGTTGATGCAGCGCTCAAGCTTGGTGCTGATTCTTCGGTTGAAGCTATTTTTCTAAGCTGCACAAATCTAAGAACTTTTGATGCGATCCGTGAGATTCAGGAGCGGCTAGGAAAGCCGGTTTTGTCCAGCAATCAAAGCCTTGCGTGGCACATGCGGGAACTGAATTCGCATCATTGAAGGGGTGACCGTATCCAAAATTGTAGTGCTTCAAATATATTTTTGGTTGCACGGCGCGCCCTGCATGTCCTTAAATGTCCCCAATGGTCTTTGAGATCCGGATAAACCGGGCAACCAACAGACCGCACAGGGAGCCAAGTCGGTATATGTCCAATGACGCTGCGTTCGTCGAGTTTCAACGTGTCCAGAAGTCTTATGATGGTGAAATACTCGTTGTAAAAGATCTAAACCTCTCGTTGCCAAAAGGTGAGTTTCTGACAATGTTGGGCCCGTCAGGGTCTGGTAAGACAACTTGCCTGATGATGTTGGCAGGGTTTGAAACCGCCACGCATGGTGAGATCATGTTGGACGGGAAACCGATCAACAATATTCCCCCGCATAAACGTGGCATCGGGATGGTGTTCCAGAACTATGCCCTGTTTCCGCACATGACCGTGGCCGAAAACCTGTCCTTTCCGTTGGAAGTGCGGAAAATGGGCAAGGATCAGCGCGAGGAAAAGGTCAAGCGCGCGCTGGATATGGTTCAGATGGGGGCATTTGGCAGCCGCCGTCCGGCGCAGCTTTCGGGTGGTCAGCAACAGCGTATCGCCTTGGCGCGGGCGCTGGTCTTCGAACCCGAACTGGTGCTGATGGACGAACCGCTGGGCGCGCTGGACAAACAGCTGCGCGAACATATGCAGTTTGAAATCACCCGTCTGGCGCATGAGCTTGGGATCACCACGGTCTATGTGACACACGACCAGACCGAAGCGTTGACGATGTCGGACCGTGTCGCAGTGTTCGACGATGGGCGCATTCAGCAATTGGCCCCACCGGATCTTCTGTACGAAGAACCCGAAAATAGCTTCGTTGCGCAGTTTATTGGCGAAAACAATACGTTGGAAGGCGTTGTTAAATCCATCGACGGCGATTCATGCGTGGTGGCTTTGGACGATGGGTCTGAGATTGACGCCAAACCGGTAAACGTCCACAACCCGGGAGATCGGACCAAGGTTTCCATCCGCCCCGAACGGGTCGAGTTCAACAAAGATCGTCTGCACGCCGATGCGCATACGCTGAAGGCAACGGTCAAAGAATTCATCTATATGGGTGACGTGTTCCGCTTCCGCCTGTCTGTTGCGGGGAACGACGATTTCATCATCAAAACCCGAAACGCGCCGGATGCGGTAAAACTGCAGCCGGGCCAAGAGGTTGAAATCGGCTGGCTGGCCCATGATTGCCGGGCGCTTGACGCCTGAGCAAGGAAATACCCGCGCGCTCTGCCCGGACGCGCGGGATATCAGATGATCAGGCACCCCGTGACCTGATCTGAAAAGCTAAAATTAACGGGAATAACAGGGAGTTAACAATGAAAGTTACCAAAACCACTCTATTGGCGAGTGCGGTTGCCGCAATTGCTGGTGGCGCTATGGCCGAAGAGATGACAATCGTCTCGTGGGGCGGCGCGTATTCCAAATCGCAGTTGAAAGCGTATCACGAACCCTATTCGGAAAAGACTGGTGTCACCATTCTGAATGATGACAGCTCGCCCGAAGGTGTTGCTAAGCTGCGCGCTATGAACGAAGCGGGCAACGTCACGTGGGACGTTGTCGATCTTGAAGCCGCTGACAATATTCGTGCCTGCGACGAAGGTCTGATCATTGAAATCGACCCGGACGTGCATCTGGCGCCTGCGCCCGATGGGACACCTGCGTCTGAGGACTTTGGTGATCAACTTGTCTCACCTTGCTATATTCCGACGATCGTATACTCGACAACCTTCGGCTATCGCACCGATATGGTGCCAGAAGGTGTAGAGCCTCCGACCGGAGCGTGCGATGTATTCGACCTTGAGAAGTATCCAGGCAAACGCGCACTCAACAAACGCCCAATCGCCAATATGGAATGGGCCCTGCTTTGTGATGGCGTAGCTTACGAAGACGTATACGACACGCTTGAAACTGAAGAGGGTGTTGAACGTGCGTTGGCCAAGCTGGACACGATCAAGGATCAGACGATCTGGTGGTCGGCCGCCGCCGAGCCGGTCCAGCTTTTGGCTGATGGCGAGATCTTTATGGGGTCCACCTATAATGGCCGTCTGTTCTCGATGATTGTCGAGCAGAATCAGCCTGTTGGCATGGCTTGGGACTGGCAGATGTTTGATCTGGACGGCTGGGCGATCCCAGCTGGTCTGAGCCCTGAGCGTGAGGCACGGGCCTTGGATTACATCCGGTTCTCGTCCGATACACAGCGTCTGGCGGATCAGGCAAAATACATCTCGTATGGTCCGGCACGTAAGTCCTCGGCGCCTCTGGTCGATAAGCATGCCGATCTGGGTATCGACATGGCACCGCACATGCCGACTGATCCGCGTAACGCGAAGAACACCTTTGTGAACAACTACGAATGGTGGGCTGACTACCGCGATGATCTGGACGCACGTTTCCAGGCTTGGCTGTCGCAGTAACCTTTCAAGTTCAAAAAACCAGTCAGGGGGCGGCACGCTGCCCCTTGACCCATAAAACCAAGGGGCACTGATGACTGACGCAAGCCAAAACGCAGGACCGATGCTGGCCGCGGACGGAACGCCGCTCAAGCAATCTCTGGCACGTTCACTAAGACGGCAAAAGCTGCGCGCTCTGTTATTGATTGCGCCCCTTCTTCTGTTCGTTCTGTTCTCGTTCATAATTCCGATTGCGTCGATGCTGTTCCGTTCGGTGGAAAACGGTATCGTGGAAAAAACGCTGCCTCTGACGGTCGTGGCGTTGGAAAATTGGGATGAAAAAAGCGGCGAACTGCCGGACGAGGCCGTCTATGACGCCTTTGTCAATGACATGATCATTGCGGTTGCTGAAAAGAAACACACCCGGTTGGGATCACGGTTGAACTATGAAGAACCGGGCATCTCGTCCCTGTTCCGTAAATCCGGTCGAAAAATCCGGAAATGGGACCCTGAAGCGGATGCGCCGTTCAAAGAAAAGCTTATTGACGCGGACAAAGGATGGGGGGACGTCGAAAACTGGCGTGTGATCAAGACCCATTCCCGAAACGTGACCCCCGGTTATTTTCTTGCCGCCGTCGATTTAAGGCTGACGCCCGACGGAGTTGCTGCGCAGCCGGAAGACAAGCAGATACTTGTAAAGCTGTTTGGCCGTACGCTGTTCATGTCCCTGATCATTACTGGGTCTTGTATCCTGCTGGCCTATCCGGTTTCCTACCTGTTGGCGAATTTGCCGATGCGTGTTTCGAACATGCTAATGATCCTGGTGCTGTTGCCATTCTGGACATCGCTTCTGGTGCGAACTTCGGCTTGGAAAGTGATGCTGCAACAACAAGGTGTCATTAACGAAACTCTGGTTTGGCTTGGGTTGGTCGCAGATGATGCGCGACTTGTGATCATCAACAACCAGATCGGCACGATCGTCGCGATGACGCATATCCTGCTGCCGTTCATGATTCTGCCGATGTATTCGGTGATGCAGACGATCCCGCCGTCTTATACCCGTGCGGCCAAGTCGATGGGGGCCACCAACTGGACTACCTTCTGGCGGATTTACTTCCCACAATCCATTCCGGGAATTGGGGCCGGTTCGATCCTCGTGTTCATTCTGGCCATTGGCTACTACATCACGCCCGAGATCGTGGGTGGCACCAAGGGTGTCTTCATCTCGAACCGGATTGCGTATCACATCTCGTCCTCGCTGAACTGGGGGCTGGCTGCGGCGTTGGGGACGATCCTGCTGGCGGTCGTCATGCTTCTGTACTGGTGCTACGACAAGATTGTGGGCATCGATAACGTGAAATTGGGATAAATATCATGGCAGCACTTACACCAATATCCCGCAAGCCGTTGTCGATGGTTCTGCCCACAGTCGCCGCCGCCGGAGGTTTCCTCGGCATGTTCGTCGGGGCCGGGCAGGGCAGTGCCCTGCTGGGCATCCTGATAGGCGCCGCGCTGATGGCGGCGCTGGCCTGGGTCTATATCACGGTTCTGGACAATGAACGTGTCGCACGCTGGATCACCATTCTTGGGATGGGGGTGATCGGTTTTCTGTTCGCCGGATTTACGGGGTTGATCGTCGGCTTGCTGGCCGGTTGGTTCTTTGCCTTCTTCATCTTCTGGCTGTACGAGGGGCGCTATCGGCAAAGGCTGCTGCCCTATTTGACAGGCCAGCAGGTGTTTGGACATTACCTGTTTCGGGTTATCTGCGGCGCAATCTTCGTGTTCCTGATCACGCCCATCCTTGTGGTTTTGCCGCTATCGTTCAACGCGCAGGACTTCTTTACCTTCACGCCTGAGATGCTGCGTTTGGACCCCGAAGGCTACTCGCTCAAGCATTACCGTGATTTCTTCACCAACAATGAATGGCAGCGCAGTTTCAAAAACTCGCTGATTATCGCGCCAATCGCGACCGTCATATCGGTTTCACTGGGGACGCTGGCTGCCATTGGTCTCAGCCAGTCGCACGTGCCCGGTCGTCGGGCGATCATGGGTATCCTGATCTCGCCCATGATTGTGCCGCTGATCATTTCGGCCACGGGTATGTTCTTTTTCTACAGCGACATCGGTCGTTTCATGGAGGGAACATTGGGCATGGACAAGAACTTTGTCGGATACATCAAAGTTGTTCTGGCTCATGCGGTTCTGGGTATTCCGTTCGTTATCATTACGGTGACGGCGACGTTGGTCGGGTTTGACCGATCCCTGACGCGGGCCGCGGCGAATATGGGGGCAGGGCCAGTACGGACCTTCTTCAAAATCCAGATGCCGCTGATCTTGCCGGGTGTAATCTCGGGTGGCTTGTTCGCCTTTATCACGTCGTTTGATGAGGTTGTTGTGGTTCTGTTCGTCGGTTCGGCCAGTCAGAAAACGTTGCCCTGGCAGATGTTCACTGGCCTGCGCGAGCAGATCAGCCCGACCATTCTGGCGGTTGCGACCATTCTTGTTGTGATCTCGATTGCGCTGCTGACCACGGTCGAACTGCTGCGGCGTCGGTCTGAACGCTTGCGGGGTCTCAGCCCGGCTTGACGCGACTCGAAAGCTGAATTAGCGATTTCACTATGCACCTCGGTCACGATGGCGTCGTGACGCAACGCGGGGTGCATGGCTCTCGGTTCCCGAGGCCGCTTGTCCTGAACGCCGGGACTTGTGGCCGGGCTTTGCCTGTCCGGCATTGAGGAGAGAGAAGATGAAAGACCTGATCAATCGCCCCGAGTTCTTCACCAGCCACAATGGTGACAAGGCGCCGTTGCCGTTTAGCAAGTCAGAATATGACCGACGCCTAGCCAACCTGCGTGCGACGATGGCGGCACGTGATATCCCGGCGGTGCTGCTGACGTCGATGCACAACATCGCCTACTACTCGGGCTTTTTGTATTGCGCGTTTGGACGCCCGTATGGCTGCGTTGTCACCCAAGAAAGCTGCACCACGGTTTCGGCGAATATCGACGCTGGCCAGCCTTGGCGGCGCTCGGTCGAAGAGAATGTGATCTATACCGATTGGCAACGGAACAACTATTGGCGTGCGGTGGCCAGCCTGATTGGGTCTGCGGGACGGATTGGTATCGAGGGCGATCACATGACACTGGCGATGCGCGATACGGCGTTGGACATGTTGGGCGGGCCGGAGTTATTGGACATCGCGCCGGATACGATGGCCGCGCGCATGGTAAAATCGGCTGAAGAGATCGAACTGATCAAAGGTGGCGCGCGTACGGCTGATGTCGGTGGCGCGGCCATCCATGCCGCGATCCGCGAAGGCGCGACCGAGATTGAGATCGCCATGGCCGGCCGCGACGCGATGGAGGCTGAGATTGCGCGTGCCTATCCGGATGCAGAATATCGCGACACGTGGGTTTGGTTCCAGTCCGGTCTGAATACCGATGGGGCGCATAACCCGGTCACAAAACGGGCGCTGCAAAAGGGCGATATCCTGTCGCTTAACACGTTCCCGATGATCTCGGGCTATTACACTGCGCTGGAACGCACCTTGTTTCTGGGTGAACCCGACGCCGAAAGCCTGCGCATCTGGAAGGCGAATGTCGCTGCGCATGAGTTGGGCCTGAGCCTGATCAAACCCGGCGCGACCTGCTCTGGAATCTGTGAAGAGATCAACCGGTTCTTCGCTGACGAAGGTTTGCTGCAATACCGCTCGTTCGGCTATGGTCATTCCTTCGGCATTCTCAGCCACTATTACGGTCGCGAGGCTGGGCTTGAGCTGCGCGAAGACATCGACACTGTGCTGGAGCCCGGTATGGTCGTATCCATTGAACCGATGCTGTGGATCCCCGAAAACCAGAAAGGCGCAGGCGGGTATCGCGAGCATGACATCCTTGTGGTCGAGGATTCCGGTGCCGAAAACATCACCGGCTTCCCCTATGGCCCCGAACACAACACGATCAGCACCTGATCGGATCAGCAGGAAGGGCGATCTGCCTTTCCTGCCTCACGTTGACGGCAAGGGTCAGCGTGGTCATGCCCTGTTGGGGTTGATTGTCCGGCTCAGCGGTGTGTATCTGACGACAGTGTTTGAAAGGATGCGCCGTGGGACATTACGAACTGCCATCGGGAGCCGCTGCCTATTTTATTAACCTGGATCGGGTGCCCGAGCGGGCCAAGTTCATGGAAGGTCAGTTCGCCGACACAGGATTGCGTGGCGCACAGCGGTTCAGCGCAGTGGACGGTCAGCAACCCGGCGCACTGGATGACAATTGCTACGTTCCCGGCACCGGCACCCGATGGGGGCTGACGCAAAGCGAAATCGCCTGTTTTGAAAGCCACCGCGCCGTTTGGCGGGTTGCTGTGGATCAGAACCTGAGCAAGGTAGCGATTTTTGAGGATGACGTTGAAATGTCGGCTCAGGCCGGGGCCGTCATCGCGGCTTTGCTGGCGGATGATGCGGGTTTTGATCTGATCAAGCTGGATTATTCACCACGTTCCATGCGGTTCGGGCCGCTTGAGACGATTGCAGACGTTCCAGTTCGCCCAATGTTGGAAATGGCCCCCAGTTCTGCTGCCTACATTCTGACGCAAGCGGCTTGTCGCAAACTGCTGTCCTGGTCTGAGGAGTATTCGGACCATCTGGACGACTTTATCTCGCTCCCACGTCCCGACTGGCGCATGTGTCAGTGTTTTCCGGCGGTGGGGGTACAGATGATGTGGTCCAAGCAGCAGGAGCAGACCGCCGAACCCGTCAAGGTTAGCGAGCGGTCGCAGGATCAGAAAACCAACAGCGGGTTGGACAAGGGGCCATTGGGGTTCCGTATACGCCGCGAGCTGCAAGCCGCGCGGCGCAAACTGTATTGGCGCGCTGGCGGGCAGGACAGGTTGTTGGCACAGGGTGGGTTTGCGGGCTTTATTCCCTGCGCCGAAGACCTGAACGTCTAACTTGTTACATAGGCCGCCCAAAGGGCGTTTGTGACCATTGATCTGGTAACCCTCGCATAAGCGTTAACAAAACTGTCAGTTTGATATAAGCTTTCAGTGTTTTTGTGGTTGAAGCTTGGGTGTGCGGTGTGAGTCAGACAATCTATGAAAGATACGGCGGATTCAAAACGATCAGTCGGATCGTTATGACGTTCTATGAAATGGCATTGGACTCCGATCAGATCGGTGGTCATTTCGAAGACATCGACATGCCGCGCCTGATCGATCACCAGACCAAGTTCGTGTCTTCTCTGGTTGGTGGTCCTGCTTCTTTTAGCGATGACAGGATTGAGGCTGTTCATCGACACCTGAATATCTCTCATGCGGATTTTGATGAGATGGCCGAACTATTTGCCGAGGCCCTTTCTATGCACGGTATGGAAGACGGTCACATCAAGATCGCCTTGAACGCCATTGAATCCAAACGCGCAATTATTGTAACCCGTGACGCCGCATGAGTATTTCAGCGATAAACGAACAGTTGCTGCGGGCGATCGGAGTTGGCGTGGCTGTTGTGCGTGCCTCAGACCTGAGTTTTGTGTTTCACAATGGGCCGTTTGCCGAATGGTTTGGGGTTCCGACCGAAGGACAGACCCTGCTGGATTTGCTCCCATCTTTGGATCAGCGTGAATTGGAGGACGTCAAGCAATCGGGGCTTCGCTATACAGTCGAATTGCAGATCAAGCCAAAACGCAGAACGCTGATTTTTGCAACGGCTGTATCGCTTGCGAATGGCTTGTCTGAACAGGTTTTGGTTGTGGAATGCCAGAACATTACCCGCATACGCGAGCTGGAAAGCATGATCGATAGCTACTCGACAATGGTCGAACGCAACACGCGCGAATTGGAGCGTGAGAAAGAGCGTGTCGAGCGGTTGCTGCTGAACCTTATGCCGCGGGCGGTGTACGAAGAGTTCAAGACCTTCGGTGTCGTCACGCCGCAGCTATATGATCAGGTGTCGGTGGTGATGCTGGATTTCGTGGGCTTTACCGATTTCGCCGCCAAGACCGATCCAACCGTCACGTTAAGCGAGTTGAACGACATCTTCACTGCGTTCGACCGTATCGTCGAACAATTCGGATGCGAGCGGATCAAGACCATCGGTGACGCTTATCTGGCGGTGTCTGGTATGCCTGACGCGACACCGGATCATGCCACGGCCGTGGCACATTGCGCCGTTCGCTTCCTACGGTATCTGGAGCGGCGCAATGAAAGCCATCCGCATAAATGGCAGGCCCGGATTGGCCTTGGAATGGGGGCTGCGGTGGGCTCTGTCGTTGGGATACAGAAATACGTCTATGACGTGTTCGGTCCGGCTGTGAACATTGCTTCGCGCCTGCAAGTCTTTGCAAACCCAATGCATATCGTCGCCCCAGAAGAGATGAAATTTGCCTTGATTGACGAATTTCAGGTCGCGGATATCGGGCGCGTGGATATCAAAGGCATGGGGGAAATGGAGTTGATTAACGTCACCTCTGGCCTCAGCGCACCACAGCCGCTGAGCAGGTTCTGATTGTCAGTCGTCCTGCGGCACCAACCCCAAACCCCGCAAATAGATGCCGATGCCGGATTCCAGCAAGTCTTCGGGTGAAAATGGGGAACTGGCGCCAGTGTTGCGGGCGTAAAGTTCAACAACGCCGTGGCTCATGGCCCAGATATGGGCGCTGAACATGGATGCGGGCGGGCGCTTTTCCGGTGGAATGTGTTGCGACAGATCAGCCGCCGCTTTCTCCAGTACTGCTTTGGCACGGTTTGCGGCCAAGGATAGTTCAGGCGTTCGATTGATCGAAATCCCGCTTTCGAACATCGCGATGTAGTGGCCAGGATGTTTGCGGGCAAATGCCAGATAGGCACGGCCTGTCGCCTCGAACGCGGCGAGCGCCGAGGGCTGGCCCTTGTCATAGGCGTATTGCATCAGATCCGAGAACATCTCGAACCCTTGCCGGGCGGCTTCGGCGATCAGGTCTTCGCGCCCGTGGAAATGCCGGTAAACCGCAGCGGGGGTGACGCCGGCGGTTTTCGCCGCTTCGGACAGGGTAAAGCCGGTCGGACCTTTTTCTTCGATCAGAGACAGGGCAGCCTCGATCAAAGCCTGTTTCAGGTTCCCGTGGTGATACCCGCGTTTTGTCATTCCTGCTTCAGGTGCCCTTTTTCAAGTTATAGAATTCATGACATAATTCGCGAAAAGACATTCGTCCACCACCTGTCACGCATCCCAAATCTCTGGCCCGCCACAGATATCGGGGTCATTCGCGCCTATGGCGTCTTCGTCCTTTTCGTCATAGTCCAGCGCGTGCAGAACCGTACGAATGGCCGCCAGCCGCGCGCGTTTCTTGTCGTCGGATCGCACGATGGTCCAGGGGCAGTGTTCCGTGTGGCTGCGCGTCAGGGTTTCTTCGATCGACTGGCTGTATTCATCCCATTTGTTCAGACCCGCGATATCAATCGGGCTGAGTTTCCACTGCTTCAGTGGGTCAGTTTCACGCGCCAAAAAACGGTTGAGCTGTTCTGCTTGTCCGACATTTAGCCAGAATTTAAATAGTTTGATCCCGTCATTCACCAAACCGGTTTCCAACGGCAGGACCTGTCGGAAAAACCGTTCACGTTCTTCTGCTGTGCAAAAGCCAAAGACGTTTTCAACAACACCGCGGTTATACCAGCTGCGGTCAAAGAACACGATCTCACCAGCGGCAGGCAGATGTGCGATATATCGTTGAAAATACCACTGACTGCGCTCAGTGTCCGAGGGTTTGCTTAGCGCAACATTGCGTGCGCCGCGTGGGTTCAGGTTCTCGCGGAACCGCTTGATCGTGCCCCCTTTACCTGCCGCATCCCGACCTTCGAAAATAAGCAAAATGCGATGGTCAGTTTCCTTGAGCCAGGACTGCATCTTGACCAACTCAATCTGCAGCTTTTCCATCTGTTTTTCGTATTCCTTACGCTTCATTCGTTCGTCGTAAGGGTAGGTGGGGTTCAGGATGTCGCCTTTTTCGGACTTTTCGATGGCCGAACGCACCTCTTTCGGGGCGTCATTCTTAAAGTACTTTTCGATGGAGCCTTTTTCGGAACGGGCCATGTGTTACCTCGCCATAAAATCCATATCCTACTATGGATTAGCGGCGGGCCTAACGCAAACCCGCACGTTGCGCTGCACGGTCGATGGCAGCAGCAACTTCGGGTGCAGCAACGACCTGTGGCATGTGCCCGATTCCAGGCAGTTCAATCAGTTCCGCGCCGGGGATTTGTTTGATCAGTCGATGAGAATGCCAGCCCAGCCCAACGGTATCATCGGCTGTGCCATGGACGATCTCGGTCGGCACGTCGATCTCGCCGTATCGCGGTTGTAGGGCGCGGACTTCTTCCAGCAAATTGGCGCGCTGCTTGGCATTTGCATGCATCGAAGCCCGACGCATGGTCAGCCCGGGGCCGAAATGGTCGGCATATCCTTCGGGTGTGGTTTGCGGTTCGAACACCTTGTCCAAAGCTTTTTCAACGTACCATTCGGGCACAAAGGCAGTGATCAGGGGCAGGGCGGTGACATTGCCGGTGGGCGTTGCCGCCAGTGTGTTGAACCCGTCCAGAGGTGTCTCCCACGGGATGGCGGCAGCTGCGATCAGGACCAGCCCCGAGATATTGCCCGGCCGCGTAACAGCCCAAGCAAGTGAGACGGATCCGCCATAGCTTTGCCCTGCGACGATGGGCTTTTCCGCACCTAGTTGCGCGGCAGCCTTTTGCAGGATTTCCGCTTGCTCCTCAATGGTCTCACCGTCCGGATTGAAGCTGGCGCTATACCCCAGACCCGGTCGGTCAAACACAATCACACGGTAGTTTTCCGCCAGGATAGGAGCCAGGGCAAAGGTCATGTCGCGCGTGTTGCCGCTGGACCCATGGATCAGCACAACATCCGGGCCTTCACCCATCACCACCGCATGCACTGGGATGCCATTGACTTCGACGATTTGACCTTCGGGGGGAAAGGCGGCTTCGGCACGGGCTTCATTCCGACCAGCGCGCCAGAGTGCGAGGGCCCACAGCAAGACCAGCAAAGTCAAAGCTATGAGGCCGACGCGCATCACCGGATCAGGCCCTCAGATCGGTCTGATCGACACCGATCCGATTGATATCATAGGGCGTTGTCCCATAAATCTCGCTGATCCAGTTGCCATAGAGCAAATGCGCATGGCTGCGCCATCTGTTCTGTGGTGTCTGGCTTGGATCGTCGTCCGGATAGTAATTCATGGGCACGTTGATCGGCGTGCCGTTGGCAACATCGCGGTCGTATTCTTGTTTCAACGTATCGCTGTCATATTCGAAATGGTTGAAGATATAGATGGCACGATGGTTCCGATCTTCGACCAGACAGGGACCGACATCGTCGCTGCCCAGCAGAGTTACCAAACCGTTAGCGGCGTCAATCTCAATTTGTTTCATTTCCGTCCAGCGGCTGACCGGAATCACGCAATCATCCGAGAATCCGCGCAGGAACGGCGAGGCCGGATTAAGGTTCGCATGCCGGAAACAACCAAACGCCTTAGCGTCCAACATATGTTTCTTGACGCCATGGAAGTGATTGATCATCGCCATTCCACCCCAGCACACACCAAAGGTAGAATGCACATTGGTCTGCGTCCATTCGAACACTTCGCGCATTTCGTCCCAATAGGTGACGTTGTCGAATTCCAAATGCTCAATCGGGGCACCGGTGATGATCAGCCCGTCAAATTTCTCGTCCTTCACCTCCTGAAAAGGGCGATAGAATTCGGCCATATGCTCGGCCGCGGTGTTCTTGGTGCGGTGTTCCGTCATCCGGATCAGCGACAAATCGATCTGCAACGGAGTCGCCCCGATCAGGCGGGCAAACTGATTTTCAGTCTGAATCTTCTTGGGCATCAGATTCAGTAACCCGATCCGCAGGGGGCGAATGTCTTGACGCATTGCCTGATCCTCGGCCATGACCGATACGCCCTCTTGGGTGAGAACTTCAAATGCGGGCAGGTCAGAGGGGATCTTGATCGGCATCAGGTACAAGCCTTTGGAGTTACAGTGTAGAGGCGGTAATTAAGCCCGGTTTGCGCGGGTCTCAAGGGTGCGTTCGATCAACTCATCGAAATCAGAGGCATCACGGACCTTGTGCATGTCATCAGCGGTGACTGTTACACCCCAATTGTCCGCCATCGCCTGATAGCGGGGTTGCCGATGCGCCAGCGCCTGCGCGTAAGTCCAGCGGATGAACGCGTCGGGGTCTACATCCTCGGATCGGCAGTTATACTGGGTCAGATAGTCTTCCCAAACACGGACCAGAAATTCGGGCTGATAAGACATCGGTTTGGGCGCTTTATCAAAGCGGCTGATCAGCTCTGCCGTGTGATCTTCATCCCCTTGAATCCAAATCATCAAGGTTTGGCGAGACAGTTCGGACAACACGTGATCTGTAGAATTTTCCGGGTCTACCCATTCGCAGATCGACCCGCCGGTGTCGCAGATAAAATGCGGGTATTCGTACAGACGTTGTGCCCGGTCGATGAAATACTCGGTATCCAGAAGCGCGTGAATCTCCGCCTGCCGGAATTGTTCCTGCCTGCGTTTGTATTCGGGCAGTTCCAAACCACCTAGCGCCGGATTTCCGGGCTTACCCAAATAGGCGGCGACAGGCGTCAGGTTCTCGAACGAGATATTCGAGCCGATAAAGATCGAATCCGACAACAGCAGTTCGCGCAGAAAGGGGACTTTCATCGCCTCGGCTTTGGCATTGTCGGCGATGTATTCACCCATGTACCGGGTACCGATGCGGTAATCGATCGAATAGTGGAACCAATCGCCCGAGTCGCGCAGCACGTTCGACACATAGGTTTTGCCCAGGCCCGACATGCCAAAGAACAGCACCTTTTTTCGCGCCGCGTTGCGCCAATCTTTTGCCGAGCTGTAGATCATTGTCCGCCGTCCTTTTTTCCGACCTTGCTAAAACGGGCAGCGGGTGGCGTCAATCGTGTGTACCCGAACGGTTTGGGATCAGCCGCCTGACAATGGTCGCACCCCAATAAACTAACCGGCCCCCTCTGGCACGAGATCTGGCTGGTATCGATATACAACTGCTCTCAAATCATCCCGGAAAACGGAATGGCGATGTTCAGCAGCCCTATGATCCAAAATGCCATCAAGACGCGCGGGCTGCGCTGTTGAACAGAGTGGAGGAGGTGGGGCCGCTAAGGGGGAATGTCAGACCAAAGCGAAGGGTATCGATATCGCCGCTTGCACGGCCGATTTCGATATCCGTTCTGGCCTGTTCCAGAGACACTTGTCCGAGAGCTTCGCTGGTCTCAAGCAGATTATAGTCCACGCCGATACCCTGCGTTGTGGAATCCAAATCGAGGTCGCTAAACGACTGATGCACGAGACTGGCGTAAGTTCCCAACCGTTGTTGAATCGATAGTAACCACCCAAGCCGACGCAATACAGATCAAGGTTTACACCATCACCCGGCACTTCGCTGCGAACATAGTGACCACCGAATACCGCATTGTCCGACACTTGATAGCGGAAGCGCGCACAAAAATCGGCCCAATCCGTGCCGTTTGGCAGGCTTGAGGATGTATCCGAGTCGCCGATCCAGGCTTCGAGCCCGGCATAGTCGAGGTAGCCACCCAGAACGCCGCAGTTATCAAATTGATAAGTCAGCGTCGCGCCCAGATCTCAGAAGGAAAGATCCCCGGAAACATTGTCGGGATCGGCGTTGTAATACTTGGCGTCAAACCCCAATGCAGACGGTTGTCGAAGCTCAAAGCGACAGTGAAATCTCCGGTGAAGGTGCCGAAATCGCCACCGCCGTTGGAAGTGGAAGATTGTCCATAACCCATGGTTGCAGCACGGTGAATTTCCTGTGCGCCTGCAAGGGCCGAGGTAATTGAAATCTTGGTAACGCACAATGAAAAACCCCGCCGGAAGGGCGGGGTTCAACGTTTCACTCTGTTGCGGATCAGCCCAGCGAGTAAGTGATCTGGAAGCCGACGCTCCAAGCGCTGTTGCCGCTGAATTCTCCCCCGGTGGTGGTAGTGGCGTCTCCAATGTCTGTATACCGGACACCACCGGAAATCTGAGCGCGTTCGAGAGAGTAGGTTCCACCGAGCCCAAGGCTCCAGAACCCATCTGTCGGGCCCAAATTTGTGACTTCGGAACCAGTGGATGTTTCATACCCAGCAGTTACCGCACCCGAAAATTCTTCCGAGAACTGATAGCCGAGCCCCAGCGTATACGTGAACGTATCATCTTCGTAGTCGACGAGGTTATCCCCGACAATGTTGACATAGTTGGGCGGCGCAAAAACAGTTTGCGGCCAGTCCACCCATCGAATTGAACCAAACAGCAATGTTTTGGGGGCTACACCGGTTTGGAAATCCAGATTGATGGATTGAGGTGATTCAATCTCAGACTCGGTTTCCGCTGTGACCAATACAGCACTAGGCGGGAATACAGGCGGTACGAAGTTAAATGACTCTGTCTGGGAAAAATCGTGTGTGATTTTTGAGTTGTAAGTCAGAGCCACACGTGCGGCAATTTCTGGCTTTTCCCACGCGACGCCGACGACATACCCAAATGCGATGTCAGAATCTGTGTCGACTTCGTACCCCGCAGCGGCGGGCACTGCCACGTTGGCTTTCAAACGTTGCGCGCGCAGACCTCCGATAGCGCTGAAGCCACCGTCGAATTTATACCGAACAAGCGCAGTAATTGCGTCCACATCTGCTTTGGCGCGCAGAACATCCGTGCGCCCACCAAACGGCGTTGTCGGGTTGATCGACAACGGGTAGTTTGACGGATACTCGATATCCGCGCCGAACGGCTCATCATAGACCAGTGCGAAATCCAGCCTGTCTGTAAAAGCATGTTTATAGGCTAAATGCGGTGTGAAGAATGACTCGGCAACGTTGCCTGAATCTACGCCATTTTGAGTGCCGCTTACGCTTGGATCAGTATAGCCGAGACGGAATTGTACAACTGATCCCTCTTCGAACAGGATATTGACACCCTGTCCGCTACGATCCAGACCGCCGGCGTAAGCTCCTGTTGTCCCAACGCACACCGCGCACGCCTGTAGAAGCGCTTTTTTCATTCTGTCCTCCCAAAAGGTGTCCTGTTATTCAGACCGGACTATCGAGTGGTGAAGGCCGATCTGTCTTGTGGTGCTCGATACTTTCTTGAGGGTTATATTACCGTCAACTAGTGACGGTGCGTTATTCAGGGTGAGTGTGTCGGGAAACTGTTGCCAAACTGTTACGATTTTCGGCGTGCACGTTCAAAAAGATGCCCGAAAAGATCACGACGGCCCCTAGCAGCGTCCAGTGATCCAGCGGTTCGTGGTACAGAATCATTCCGATCACGGCGATTGTGGGCAGGCGGACAAAATCGAACGGTACAACCACGGTCGCAGGCGCAATAGCCAGAGCGTTGGTGATGCAATAATGCGCTAGTAGTCCTGCCAACCCAATTAATACCAGGAAGGGGATCGTGTTCGCGGTTGGCAGAGCGATCTGCCCATCAATCCCTGCGGCCATCAATCCCAGGACAGCCTGCATGACGGTCAGCCAGAACATGATGCATCCAATGCTGGCAAAACGGGTCAGGGTTTTGGTGGAAATCGTTGTAAATGCGAAGAATACCGCAGACAAAGCAGCAGCCATAATACCAGCGCTCAGAGGCACGGCACCGGGGCGGGTAATAAGCAGGACACCGGCAAAACCAATCAAGGCAGACAGCGCGCGTACAGGTGTTAGCCGTTCCTTCAGCAGCAGCGGAGACAGCAGGATCACCCAGATGGGTTGCGTGAACTCAAGCGCAAAAACCTGTGCCAGAGGAATGACGGTTACCGCGTAGAACCACAAATTCTGACCAATAAAATGCGTCAGGTTACGGACACCGTGCAGCCCCAGTCTGTATGTCGAGACCTGATCCCATTTGCGCGACAGGGTCAGAATCACCGCTACAACGAAGATGCCGACGAGGCTGCGGTAAAACATGATTTCGAATGTATCGTGGGCCACGCTCAATTCGCGGCCGGCAACCGCCATCGATGAGAAAGAGGCAATTGCCCCCGTCATCCAAAGCGCGGCTTTGCCGATCTGCGGTCTGCTGCTGTCCATTTACCTGCCTGCGGGAATCGCGGAATTCTAATTTAAAACCTATGGGTTTCTTGCAGGACTTAAACAAAAAAGCCGGGTCAAAGCCCGGCTTTTTGTCATTCCCACTCAATCGTTCCCGGAGGTTTCGAGGTGATGTCATAAGTGCATCGGTTGATGCCCTTGACCTCGTTGATGATCCGCGTGGCGGTCTCACCGAGGAATTCGTGGCTGAACGGATAGTAGTCGGCGGTCATGCCATCGACCGAGGTTACAGCCCGCAGCGCACATGCATAATCATATGTGCGCCCGTCACCCATCACACCGACGGTGCGTACCGGAAGGATGGCAACAAAAGCCTGCCAGATATCATCATACAGACCGTGTTTGCGAATCTGGTCGATATAGATGGCGTCGGCTTCGCGCAGGATTTCCAGTTTTTCACGGGTGATCTCGCCTGGGCAGCGAATCGCCAGACCCGGCCCGGGGAAGGGGTGGCGCCCGATGAAGCTCTGCGGCAGGCCAAGTTCGCGGCCCAGTGCGCGAACCTCGTCTTTGAACAGCTCTCGCAGAGGTTCGACCAGTTTCAGACCCATCTTTTCAGGCAGGCCTCCGACATTGTGGTGCGATTTGATCGTGACCGAGGGGCCGCCCGAGAACGAAACCGATTCGATCACGTCGGGATAGAGCGTGCCCTGGGCCAGGAATTCGGCCCCTTCGATCGT
This sequence comes from Ruegeria sp. BB5, assembly GCF_056539405.1. Classification (NCBI taxonomy): domain Bacteria; kingdom Pseudomonadati; phylum Pseudomonadota; class Alphaproteobacteria; order Rhodobacterales; family Roseobacteraceae; genus Ruegeria; species Ruegeria sp. BB5. Next base: position 778,600 of record NZ_JBQFUX010000001.1, read on the forward strand.
ATCAGCGTGTTTCTGGAACACGTCGATGAACAGCTTTCCGATGATCTTGCGTTTGGTTTCCGGGTCGGATTGGCCGTCCAGCTCTCCCAAAAACAGGTCGCTTTCATCTGCGTGTATCAGCTGAATGTTGTAGTTGTCGCGGAACATACCGACGACTTCTTCGGCCTCGTTCTTGCGCAACAGGCCGTGATCGACAAACACGCAAGTCAGTTGATCACCAATCGCTTCATGGATCAGGATCGCCGCGACCGAGCTGTCGACGCCGCCGGACAGGCCGCAGATGACCTTTTTGTCGCCGACTTGCTCGCGAATCTTTTCGATCATCTGTTCGCGATAGGCACCCATGGTCCAATCGCCGTTGAAGCCAGCCAGTTTTACGAAGTTTTCGTACAGTTTCGCGCCTCTGGGCGTGTGGTGCACCTCGGGGTGGAACTGAACGGCATAGAAGTGCCGGTTGGTATCAGCCGTGATCGCATAGGGCGCGTTGGGTGAGGTGCCGAAGACCTCGAACCCGGGGGCAATTTCGCTGACGTGGTCGCCGTGGCTCATCCAGACTTGTTCGTCGCCATCCGCGAACCAGCCGTTCAGAATATCCAGTTGGCTTTTCGGAGTGACAAAGGCGCGACCGAACTCGGCAGTGCCGTGGCCGCTTTCGACCTTGCCGCCAAGCTGATGCATCATGACTTGCTGTCCATAGCAGATGCCAAGGATCGGCACGCCATAGTCAAAAATCTCTTGCGGGGCGCGGGGGGACCCTTCGCGCGTCACGCTGTCCGGTCCGCCCGAGAAGATCACGGCCTTGGGCGCCATTTCGCGTACAAAGTCCATCGTGACGTTTTGATAGGGGTGGATTTCACAATAGACATTCAACTCGCGCAGGCGGCGTGCGATCAGCTGCGTCACCTGGCTGCCGAAGTCGATGATCAGAAGGCGGTCATGGGATGTCTGGCTCATGACTGGCTCTTAGGTCGCGCGGCGGTTATGTGCAAGCGTTATGAAGGCGATTTCAGTCAGATGCGGAAGGAGATGGGATCAATGGCCGTCATTCGTTTCACGGATGCAACGCAGGATGACGTCGAGGCGGTCACAGACTGCATCAGGGCTGCTTATGCCAAAGCGCGCAGTTCTATTGATGATCTGCCTGATGTGACGAGTGGTTTGGCGCAAGATATTGCGGAACGTCGCGTGGTCCTGGCCCGCAGCGATGATGGGTTGGCTGGTGTGGTTGTGTTTGCGCAACAGGGTGCTGTGATGAAGGTTATCAATTTGGCCGTGTCACCGTCGGCCCAAGGGCAAGGAGTCGCTGGAAAACTGCTGTCCCGCGCCGAGGCCGAAGCGCGCGAGGTTGGCTGCACCTTTATGGAACTGCGTACCCATCGTCTGATGCAAGATACGAAGGCGATTTACGCGCATCTCGGCTGGATCGAAACTGAAGTGGCCGGGAATTCGGTTGCGATGCGTAAAAACCTTTGAGGTTTGTCAGCCCGTCAATTTAGATTTCTCACAACTATCTTGCGAAATGCAACGTACCCAAATTCTGTCGCGGCAAAGAGTTTTTGCCCAACTAGCGGTTAGTCGGATTTTGCGATTTCGGTTCCATGCTTCTATCATGAGCGTCAGGAATTAGGGGTTCAAACTACATCGAATAGGCGATCATGTCGCTTTTACCCCTATAGCGCCGTAATCCACGTCTGGTGTGATCTGCGGTTCCGGTAACACGATTTGCAACGTGAACATGACTAACGGGATTATCTCATGGCAGAGGCAAACACCCGACGCAGAGCCAGAGGCGGTGGTGGTGCCGCCCGCAGGGCCGAGCGCACCGCAGTTCGAATCGAAACTGCAAAATATATCGAACGGAATATTCCGAATTTCGAGGTCCTCAACGCAGAAGCGTTGGAGATCATTGAAACCAATGCGGAAACCATTCTGGCTGAGGTCGGCGTTAACTTCGTCGACAATCCGGGCGCGCTGCAGCGCTGGAAAGATGCCGGGGCTGATGTAGATGGTGAACGTGTTCGCATCCCGCGCGGTCTGGCGCGCGAGCTGATCAAAACTGCCCCTAGCGAGTTCAAACAACACGCGCGCAACCCCGAGAAATCGGTTGTCATCGGGGGCCGCAATCTGGTGCTGGCACCGGTCTACGGCCCTCCATTTGTGCGCGACGCGCAAGGTGGCCGTCGCTATGCGACCATGGACGATTTCAACAAGTTCGTGAAACTGGCCTATATGTCCAAGTGGTTGCACCACTCGGGCGGGACTGTGTGCGAACCGACCGACGTGCCGGTTAACAAACGCCACCTGGACATGCTGATGGCGCACATGACGCTGTCCGATAAACCGTTCATGGGCTCGGTCACCGATCCCAGCCGGGCGCAGGATTCGGTAGAGATGTGCGAGATCCTGTTCGGCAAAGAGTTCGTGCAGGAAAACACAGTGATGACCTCGCTGACCAACATCAACTCGCCGATGACCTTCGACGACGTGATGATGGGTTCGCTTGAAGTTTACGCGGCTAACAATCAGGCCTGCATTATCTCTCCCTTTATCGTGGGTGGCGCGATGGCACCGGTTTCGGTGGCAGGGACGTTGACGCAGGTTCTGGCCGAAGTTCTGGCCGGTGTCGCGTATAGCCAGATCATCCGTCCGGGTGCCCCGGCGATCTTTGGGGCGTTCGTGTCGTCGATTGATATGAACTCGGGCGCACCGACCTTTGGTACGCCTGAGGCGTCGATGGTCACCTATGGTGCGGGTCAGCTGGCGCGTCGCCTGAACCTGCCGTTCCGCTCGGCCGGGTCGTTCTGTGGCTCGAAACTGCCCGACGCGCAGGCTGCTTACGAAACAGCAAACTCGCTGAACATGGGCCTGATGTCAGGCGTGAACTTCATGCTGCACTCCTGCGGTTGGCTTGAAGGCGGTCTGGTTGCGGATTTCGAGAAGTTCGTCATGGATGCGGATCAACTGGGCGTGCTGCACGGCTTGGCCAAAGGCGTGGCTTACGACGAGAACGCGCAGGCGATGGATGCGATCCGCGAGGTTGGTCCGGGCGGCCACTATCTGGGTTGTGCGCATACGCAGGCGAACTTCAAGGACGCGTTCTGGAAGTCGGAAATGCTGGACTACAAACCGTTCGAAACCTGGGAAGATGAAGGCGGGCGTGACACGCGTCAACTGGCCTCTGCCCGAGTAGAGCATCTGCTGGCCAACTACCAGCAACCGCAACTCGACCCGGCAATCAATGCTGCTCTGAACGAGTACGTTGACAAGAAAAAAGCATCCATGCCGGATGCCTTTACCTGATCACTGATATTGCGCGGCGCGGCTGGCCTGAAACAGCTGCGCCTCGCCCAACAACGCGATCAGCAGGTCCAAATGACGGACCAGCGAATAGGCTGCGTCCTCTTCGACGCGCTGCGCGTTAACCTCTCGCTCCATTTCCATCAGCCGCATCAGAGCCGCGCCCGTGCCGGGCAGTGATCCATAGCCAAGGATGCGCTGCAGGTGCCGATCCCGGTCATAGTCCTGCGCCCCGTGTTTCGCGGCCCGTGCCAACAGGCGAGGGCGGCGGAGCGTGGTAATCATGGTCATCAGGTCCTGCATTCCGGGGTTCCCTTGTGTGAGTGAACGTCCCTGAATGTGTGACACAACCTAAGCGGGTGTTGCCTTGATTGGGTTCGCGCCGAACTCTAACTTCATGAGTGTTTATGTTTTTGAATCAAATCTGGTCCTTGTCGCTGCGGGTTAACGAACGAGTAACGAAAGCAACTCTAGTTAGAATTGGTTAACAAATTCATCGGGGGCGATTGAAAACAGATTGTTGTGTCGACGAGGGCAAGTAACTATGGAAAAGAACATGGCATTCACCATCCCGGCCTGGGTACCTGAGGGGGCACAACGATACCTTGCCCACACAGAGACCGGACAGTCGATCCGCGATATTGCGCGATCCGCAGGGTGCCATGCTTCGACCATACTCAGACAAATCAGGCGCATCGAAATGCGACGGGACGATCCCTTGGTGGATGCCGCGCTGCAATCTCTGGCGGAAACGCATTTCTCGGATTCAGCCGAAGGCACGGGCCCGATCCAATCCGGGGCCTTGGCTGTGACCGAAAAAGAAACCGCCGCCGCCAAGGACGAAGAATTCAACCGCGAGGCACTGCGAATTTTGCGCCGTTTGTGTGAAACGGGGTCAGTGCTTGCTGTGGCTGAGGAAATGGACAAGGCCGTGGTGGTCCGCGACACCGGAGACAGCGGCGCCACACGAACAGCGGTTGTGGATTGCAAGATTGCGCAGGCGCTGGCTCTGAAAGACTGGATTTCCTGCGACAATCCCGGACGGATTTCGCGGTATCGGATTTCTTCGTCGGGCCGCACGGCGCTGAGCCGCCTTATTGCCGAGGCCGAGAACAAAGCGCGTGAGCGTAGTGAATTTGGAATGGCAGATGCACAAGCTCCGTTCCAAGCGCAAATGTCACCTAATCAAAGTGCGACTGCAAAACCCGACCGGCCTCGGCGGATTCGTTATAGTGCAGCGGAAAGTCCCCTGATCGCATTGGCACGTCGGCGAGATCGGGATGGAAAGCCTTTTCTTGATGAAACACTTGTGGCGGCGGGCGAACGCCTGCGTGAGGATTTCGAACTGGCGCAGATTGGCCCTCAGGTCGCACAGAATTGGGACCATTTTCTGACTGCAGGGGGGCGCGGTGGTTTCAACAGTGAAGCCCATGCTGGGCACGGGGCGTCGGACGCACGGGATCGGGTTGAACATGCTTTGTCGGATCTGGGTCCGGGCCTCAGCGATGTTGCTTTGCGCTGCTGTTGCTACCTCGAAGGGCTAGAGCTTGCGGAAAAGCGGATGGGCTGGTCGGCGCGCTCGGGCAAGATCGTGTTGCGGATCGCGTTGCAGCGGCTCAAGCGACATTATGAGGGGCAGTCCGAGCGCAATCGCATGATCGGTTAACGGTGCGATATGTTTTGGTTGCACTTTGGTGGATGGGTGATAATCAAAGGTTATGAATTTTACCCTTAGACAGCTGAAATACTTCAGTGCAGTCGCAGAACAGCGCAATTTCGGTCGGGCCGCCCAGGTGTGCCACGTGTCTCAGCCCGCCTTGTCCGTGCAGATCAAGGCGTTAGAGGACAGTTTGGGCGGTCCGCTTTTCGAACGTCAGGCGCGTGATATTCTGCTGACCCCGCTAGGGCGCGACGTGCTGGATCATGCGCGTCAGGTTCTTGGAGCGGCGGACAGGTTAGATCAGTTTGCCAAGGATCGCTCTGGGGGGCACAGGTCGTTGGCGATCGGGATTATCCCAACGATCGCGCCGTATTTACTGCCGGGTGTGCTGGCTGGGTTGCGATCGTCCGATGTGTCGTTGCGCGTGCAGGTGCGCGAAGCCAGAACTGAGCGTTTGCTGACTATGCTGCGCGCCGGGGAAATCGACGCCGGCGTCATGGCTTTGCCCGCCGGTGGGAGTGAGTTGTTCGAACTGCCTCTGTTTCAGGATCGCTTCCTGTTGGCTGGCAGCTCAGCGCGCTTGAAGGGCATGGTCCCCAACCCCGAAGCATTACGGCCGCTGGACCTGCAGACCGCGCAACTGATGTTGCTTGATGACGGTCACTGTCTGACCGATCAGGCGCTTGAGGTCTGCGGTCGGGATCGAAGCAGCGGCCTGATCAATATGGGTGCGTCATCGCTTGCGACGTTGTCACGATTGGTGGCTGAGGGGTTTGGTCTGACTCTCATGCCCGAACTGGCCGCGCGCGCGGAATCTGACGCCGTTCCCGGATTGAAACTGCTGCGCTTTGGCACGCCGCAACCGGCGCGGACGGTTGGTCTGGTCCGGCGTGCATCGACTGTGGGAGAGGATTGGTTCGACGGTCTGGCTCAGGTCATCCGCCAAGTCGGAGAGGACATCGTCACCGCAACACGCGCCTGAAATGAAAAGACCCGCCATGGGCGGGCCTTTGCTTTGATTTAGCGCGAAGCTTAGGCCAGTGCGGGCTCTTTGGCTTCGTTCAGGTGCTTTTTAAGGTTGTCCGGGGACGACACGCCATAGGGATCTTCGGGGCAGTTATCCATCAGGCCGGGCTCTTCGAACCATGCCTCAACCACACCGTCATTGATGATGGTGGCATAGCGCCACGAGCGCATGCCGAAACCCAGATTGTCCTTGTCGACCAGCATGCCCATCTTGCGAGTGAACTCTCCAGATCCGTCTGGAATGACCTTGACGTTTTCCAGACCTTGGTCCTGTGCCCATTTGTTCATGACAAAGCTGTCATTCACTGACATGCAATAGATGTCGTCGATGCCTTTTTCCTTGAATTCGGCATAGCCGTTTTCAAACCCGGGCAGTTGGTAGGTCGAACAGGTGGGGGTGAATGCACCGGGCAACGAGAACAGGATCACCCGTTTACCGGCAAAGTAATCTGCAGTGGTCTTGTCTTCCCAACGGAACGGGTTGGGGCCTTCGACAGCCTCGTCACGGACGCGGGTGTGAAAGGTTACGTCAGGCAGTTTAGTACCGGATTTCATGCTCAATTTCCTGTGATTCATCTGTGAACTGCTGAAGATTTAAAACAGTTCTAAATTGGCTTCAACGTGATTGTTGCTGCGAACGCGAATTCTTGTGAAGTCCTCAAAGCGTGCTGTTTTCAATGAAACTTTGTCGGGACTTGCTGGGTGCTCTTCTGCAATTGCATAGTGCGCTGTTATGGCAGCTATGCATGGGTGGCGTAGCTAACCGCTGCAGTTTATATTATGTCGAAGCAAAATGACCCAAAGTCAGGAAAGCAAACCGTGCGTGATCTGAAGATCCCCGAACAACGTCATCCCGAAAAGGCGCATCGTCAGGACAATGCGCAACCGAAAAAGCCGAAGTGGATTCGCGTAAAGGCACCCGGTGGTAAGGGCTATGCCGAAACTCACAAAATCATGCGCGAGAACAATCTGGTTACGGTATGCGAAGAGGCCGGGTGTCCGAATGTGGGCGAATGCTGGAGCCAGGGCCACGCCACCATGATGATCATGGGCGAGATCTGTACCCGCGGCTGTACATTCTGCAACATTGCCACCGGCCGCCCAGATGATCTGGACGCGTTTGAGCCCGGACGCGTGGCACACGCCGTGCAGAAACTGGGGCTGAACCATGTGGTCATAACGTCCGTAGACCGCGATGACCTGGCCGACGGTGGGGCGGAGCATTTCGCGCAGACCATTCGCGCCGTACGGCACCGTTCGCCTAAGACAACGATCGAGATTCTTACGCCAGATTTTCTGAAGTGTGACCCCTCGGTTCTGGAAGTTGTAGTCGAAGCCAAGCCGGACGTGTTCAACCACAACCTTGAAACCGTCCCGGGGCTGTATCCCGAAGTGCGCCCCGGTGCGCGCTATTTCCATTCGCTGCGCCTGTTGCAGCGGGTCAAAGAAATGGACCCTTCGATTTTCACTAAATCGGGCATCATGGTCGGTCTGGGGGAAGACGAACAGCAGGTCCGGCAAGTCATGGATGACATGCGCGCCGCTGACATCGATTTTCTGACCATCGGCCAATACCTGCAGCCCACGCCGAAACACCATGGCGTCGACCGCTTTGTCACGCCTGAAGAGTTCGCATCTTATGAGAAAGCGGCCTTTGGCAAAGGCTTCCTGATGGTGTCGGCAACGCCTCTGACCCGGTCGTCCTACCACGCGGGCGACGATTTTGCCCGCCTGCGCGATGCACGCCAGAAGAAGTTGGAGCAAGGGTGACACCTGACACACACGCGCAGCTTACCCGGCTGCGTCACGAACTGCACCAATCCCCGGAACTTTCGGGCCAGGAAGAGTTGACGGCCGCTCGGATCGCGAACGAATTGCGTGCCCGTGGCGCAGATCAGGTTTTGACGGGAATCGGTGGGCACGGCGTGGCGGGTGTGTTCGACAGCGGGCAGGCCGGGCCGACAGTTGCCATTCGATGCGAGCTTGATGGTTTGCCCATTCAAGAGCTGTCCGGCGCAGCCTATGCCTCGCGCATTCCAGGCAAAGGACATCTGTGTGGGCATGACGGGCATATGGTGATGGTTCTGGGTGTCGCAGATCACTTAAATCAAAACCGTCCTCTGCAGGGACGGGTAGTATTAATCTTCCAACCTGCCGAGGAAACCGGGCGAGGGGCTATCGCCTACCGGGCCGACCCCAAGTTTTCCGAGATCGCGCCGGATTACCTGTTTTCCCTGCACAATCTGCCAGGGCTGACGTTGGGGGACGTACAGCTGTGTGAGGGTCCGGCAAACTGTGCGTCGCGCGGGATGAAGGTTGTTTTGAAGGGTAAGACCTCGCACGCGGCGGCGCCGCAGGATGGGATCTCACCCGCGGGTGCACTGGCAGCGTTGATGCCGCAAATGGCGAGGCTGGGAAGTGGCGGTTCGCTGGACGCCGATTTTGCGCTGACGACCGTGACGCATGTCAATCTTGGTGAACCGACCTTTGGCGTGGCGCCAGGCCGGGCCGAGCTGTGGGTGACATTGCGCACCGTCGCTGATGCGCGGATGCAAAGCCTGATCGAAGAGGCCGAGGCGCTGGTTGCGCAAGCGGCATTGGATCAAGGGCTCAGATACGAAATCACCTATGAAGACGTCTTCGAAGCCTGCGTGAACGCGTCTGACGCCGTCGATATCCTAAGCCGATCTTGCTCTGAAACGGATGTACCTTGTGAAGTGACGGCTTACCCGCAGAAGTTCTCGGAAGATTTTGGGCAGTTCGGCAAAGACGCCAAAGCTGCTATGTTCTGGCTGGGCTCAGGAGTGGGCCACCCACAACTGCACAACCCAGACTACGATTTCCCGGATGCGCTGATCCCGGTCGGTACCGGGATTTTCGTAGCCGCCATTCAACAGGTACTGGGCCCGATCAATCCTCGGTAAAGCGAACCTTGCCGATGAACGGCAGGTTACGATTGCGCTGCGCGTAGTCGATTCCATAACCCACAACAAATTCATCCGGAATCTCGAACCCGATCCAGTCGGATCGGAAATCGACCTCGCGCCGGCTGGGTTTGTCTAGCAGAGCGATAGATCTCAGTCGCGCGGGTTTACGGCTTTGCAGCAAATGGGTGACGTGGTTCAGTGTGTGACCGGTATCGACGATATCCTCGACGACCAGAACGTCGCGCCCTTCGATAGCGCCGCGCAAGTCTTTGAGAATGCGCACTTCCCGGCTGCTTTCCATTGAATCGCCATAGGATGACGCTTCAAGGAAATCCACCTCGATCGGCAGGTCCAGCTCGCGCACTAGGTCGGCAATAAAGACGAAACTGCCGCGCAACAGGCCGACCACGACCAGCTTGTCGGTGTCTTTGTATTCAGTGCTGATTTCGCGACACAACTCCTCGATCCGGGCGGCGATGGCCTTCGCCGAGATCATCTCATCTATCACATATGCACGGTCGCTCATCGCTGCCCCCTTGATCTTTGGCGCGCAACATACGAAATCACGCGCCATTGTCACCTGTTAATACTGGACGCCATGCCTACTCATTCGGAAACCCGCCACCTGCCGTATACGGCGCAGCAGATGTACGACCTGATCGCGGACGTGGCGAAGTATCCCGAATTTCTACCCTGGTGTGCCGCGGCCCGTATTCGCCGGACCTATGCCGCGGGCGAGGCGCAGGTGATGGAGGCGGACCTGATCATCTCGTTCAAAGTTTTCCGTGAAAGGTTTGGCAGCCGGGTGACGCTGTTTCCTGATCAGATGAAGATCGACACGGAATATCTGGACGGCCCGTTCAAATACATGAAATCCGATTGGCAGTTCGCAGACGCGCCTCAGGGGGGCTGCAACGTGTCCTTCCATGTGGATTTTGAATTCAAGAACGCCATCCTGCAAGGTATCATCGGTGTTGTGTTCAACGAGGCCATGCACCGGATCGTGCAGGCGTTCGAAACCCGTGCTGCGGATTTGTACGGCTAGGTCTTTACCCGCATACGGGGCACGCTAGACTGCGCCCATGAGCGATTTTTCCACATCACTTGCAGGGTTTGCTGCCGGGCCCGTTGAGACGACTTTGCAAACGCGAGTCGTAACATCTCTGTCTGTACTGGACTGGATAGCCGTTGGACGGGTCGGGGTTGATGAGCCGGTCTCAAAGACAGTTCGAGACCTTGTTTTGGGTGAAGAGGGCGCCGCGCAGGCGCATCTTTTTGGCGGAGGGGCGGCGCCGTTGCGTGGGGCGGCATTGGTCAATGGCACTGTGTCGCATGCATTGGATTACGATGACACGCACTTTGCCCATATCGGTCATCCTTCGGTTGCGATTCTGCCCGCCGCGCTGGCGCTGAGCGAATGGGATGACCGCATCCTGGTCGATTTCCTTGAGGCCGCGCTGGTGGGGATGGAGGTTTCGATCCGTGTAGGGCTGTGGCTTGGACGGGATCACTATCAGGCGGGGTTTCACCAAACCGCTACGGCAGGCGCGTTCGGTGCGGCCGTTGCGGCAGGGCGTATCCTTGGCTTCGACGCGGATCAGATGCAAAAAACGCTTGGGTTGACGGCCACCCGCGCGGCTGGCCTCAAGACGCAATTCGGAACAATGGGCAAACCCTATAATGCTGGGCTTGCGGCCTCGGCCGGGGTCGAGGCAGCGTTGCTGATCGCTAAAGGCTTCACGCCGAACATGAACGCTTTGGAAGGTCAGTATGGGTTTGGTGCGACCCATAGCGGCCAGGCGGATGCGCAAACCGCTTTAGATGGGTTGGGCGATGAATGGCTGTTCGAAACAGTCAGCCATAAGTTCCACGCCTGTTGCCACGGCCTACACGCCGCGCTTGAGGCCGCGCGTGATCTGGACATCGCCGAACCCGAAGTGGCCGAGATCAAGATCAAGACCCACCCGCGCTGGATGAGCGTTTGTAACCAGATGTCTCCGACGACCGGGCTGGGGGCGAAGTTTTCATATCGCACCGTGATCGCCATGCAGGCGCTTGGCCATGATACGGCCTTGCCGGGCAGCTATTCGGAAAAGGTCTGTGCTGACCCGCGACTGATATCTTTACGCGACAGGATCGCGGTTGAGGCGGATGAGACCCTGACGGAAACGCAGGCGCATCTGACCCTGCTGCGCCGCGACGGGGCGCGGCTTGAAGCGACGCATGATCTGATGGCACCGATGACCCTGTCTGATCGCGAAGACCGCGTGCGCGGCAAGGCAGGCAAGCTGATCGGTGGCGAAGAGGCGGACGCGATCTGGTCGATGCTGCGCACCGGCGGTCGCGCCCGCGATTTGGCACGGATGCTGGCGGGTTAAACCACGCGCCAGTGCAAAGCGAAGCCCGGCTCAAACACCGTCACGGGGCCGTCCTCGGTCTCGATTTTGTTCGGGTATTCCACGGGGGCGCCCTTGGTCAGGGTAATGGTGTCTTCGTTCACCGGTAGGCAGTAGAACGCAGGCCCGTTGAGCGAGACGAAGCCTTCCAGCTTGTCCAGCGCACCTTGTGATTCGAACATCTCGGCCACCAGCGACATTGTGTTTGTCGCGGTGAAACAGCCGGCACAACCGCAGGCCATTTCCTTGTTGGCATCCGTATGCGGCGCGCTGTCGGTGCCCAGAAAATACCGCGCATCGCCCGAGGTTGCAGCGGCCAGCAGCGCCAGTCGGTGTTCCTCTCGCTTGGCGACAGGCAAGCAGTAGTAGTGCGGTTTGATCCCACCGACCAGAATGTGGTTGCGGTTGATGATCAGGTGGTGCGCCGTGATGGTCGCGCCCAGATCAGCGTCGTTCGATTTCACATAATCCACACCGTCTTTGGTCGTGATGTGTTCCATCACCACGCGCAGTCCGGGTGTCGCCTTGCGGATCGGATCCAGAATACGGTCGATGAACACGGCCTCACGGTCGAAGATGTCGACCTCGGGGTCGGTGACCTCGCCATGGACGCACAAGGGCAGTCCGATCTCGGCCATCTTTTCCAACACCGAGCGGACATTGTCGAAATCCTGCACGCCCGAGGCTGAGTTGGTCGTGGCGCCCGCCGGATACAGTTTGACCGCTTTGACCAACCCGCTGGCATGCGCGGCGGCGACGTCGTCGGCATCGGTGTCTTCGGTCAGATACAGCGTCATCAGCGGCTCAAAGCTCATGCCATCGGGCAGGGCAGCCAGGATACGGTCGCGATAAGCGGCGGCCTGATCGCCGCGCACTACCGGCGGCACCAAGTTCGGCATGATGATGGCACGGGCAAAATGTCGCGCGGTTTCGGGCAAGACGGCCTGCAGCATAGCGCCGTCGCGCAAGTGCAGATGCCAGTCGTCGGGGCGGCGGATCGTGATGCTATCGGTCATGGCGCACCGGCTAGCACAGAGCCCGCCGCCGGAAAAGACCTTGTCAACGACTCAGATCACCGTATGTCTGGAAAGACTATGGCCTTGACGCTTGAACACAGCCATGACCAGTTGAGGCGAAGGAGAAGATTGACATGACACAGCCGGATTCCATCGACGCCGTTCAGAAAATGCTGGGCGCGCAGGGCTATGTCTGCGGGCGGGCCTTGGCTACGGTTGTGTTTCTGTCGCTAAAATTGGGCCGGCCGTTGTTTCTGGAAGGTGAGGCCGGGGTCGGAAAAACCGAAATCGCAAAGGCAATGGCCGCTGGGCTGAACCGACGCCTGATCCGGTTGCAGTGTTACGAGGGGTTGGATGCGTCCTCGGCCGTATATGAATGGAATTTCCCGGCACAGATGGTGGCGATCCGCACGGCCGAGGCGGCGGGCGGGGCAGACCGCGGGACCTTGCAGTCTGAGTTGTTCTCGGATGAGTACCTTGTCGAGCGCCCATTGCTGCAGGCCATGCGCCCGGATGAAAATGGTGCGCCGGTCCTGCTGATTGACGAGTTGGACCGAACCGACGAACCCTTTGAGGCCTTTTTGCTTGAAGCGCTCAGCGATTTTCAGGTCACCATTCCCGAACTGGGTACTGTTAAAGCGCCCCAGCCACCGATCGTGATCGTGACCTCAAACCGCACGCGCGAAGTGCATGACGCGCTGAAACGGCGTTGCTTATATCACTGGGTCGACTATCCCGATTTCGACCGTGAGATCGAAATCCTTCACACCAGAGCCCCTGAAGCGACCGAGGCGCTCAGCCGTGAGGTCGTTGCTTTTGTCCAACGTCTGCGCACCGAGGATCTGTTCAAGAAACCCGGCGTGGCCGAGACGGTAGACTGGGCCAAATGCTTGCTGGCGCTGGACGTGATCAACCTAAGCCCCGAAGTGATCGGCGACACGTTGGGCGCGATCCTGAAATACCAAGACGACATTCAAAAGCTGCAGGGGTCCGAGGCTAAGCGGATTTTGGATCAGGCGAAAGCTGATCTGGAATTGGCCTGATGGCCGAACAACTACCGCTTGATATCCCCGACAATCCAAAGCTGGCGCAAAACATCACTCATTTTGCGCGAGCCTTGCGCAAGGCCGGTTTGCCCATCGGGACAGGTCGGGTGGTTGATGCCATACGTGCCGTTCAGGCAGCAGGATTTACAGAGAAACAGGATTTCTACTGGACCTTGCACGCTTGTTTCGTGAACCGCCCCGAACATCGCACGGTGTTTGCGCAGGTCTTTCGCCTGTATTGGCGCGACCCGCGGTATCTTGAACATATGATGTCGTTGATGTTGCCCGCGATCCGTGGCGTGCAAGAGGAACGCAAGGCCGACGCCGCCGAAAAGCGTGCGGCTGAGGCGTTGTTGGACGGAGTCGAACGTGACCCGCCAGACGTTGATGAGGACGAGGGCGAAACAGAGCTGGAGATCGACGCCTCAAAAACCGCGTCGACCGAGGAATTGTTGCGCAGCCTGGATTTCGAACAGATGAGTACTGCCGAGATCGCGCAGGCCAAACGCATGCTGGCGCGATTGGCTTTGCCCGTAAAGCCGATCGAATCCCGCCGTGGGCAAGCCAGCCATCTGGGGCACCGGATTGACCGTGCGCGGACCTTACGAGCGGCCATGCGTCAAGGCGGAGAACTGCGCGATATCGCACGCCTAAAGCCTAAGCCGCGTTGGCCCAACCTTGTGGTGCTGTGTGATATTTCGGGATCGATGAGCCAATACAGCCGGCTTATCTTGCACTTCCTGCACTCTGTTTCGAACACCAAGGGGGCGGGATGGGCCAAGGTGCATGCCTTTACCTTTGGCACACGCCTGACCAACATCACCCGTCATTTGCAACAACGCGATGTGGATGCAGCACTTGCTGCGGCTGGTGCCGAAGCGCAAGACTGGGAGGGCGGAACCCGGATCGGAGAATGCCTGCACGCGTTCAACCGCGATTGGTCGCGCAGGGTTATGGGGCAGGGGGCGGTGGTTTTGCTGATCTCAGACGGGCTGGATCGCGGCGACCCCGACGCGTTGGGTCGAGAGGTGGAACGGCTACATCTGTCGTCTCGCCGCCTGATCTGGCTTAATCCGCTGTTGCGTTGGGATGGGTTCATGCCCAAGGCGCAGGGCGTGGTGGCCATGCTGCCGCATGTGGACAGTTTCCGCGCCGGTCATTCAATTGCGTCACTGGAAGACCTAGCCGCCGCAATCTCAAAGCCTGATGATATGGGTGAGAAAGCGCGGCTGATGACCGCGCTTTCCGGCTGACCCTTAGCCCAGCTGTTCTTCGTTGCACTTACGCGCCATTTCCATGGCCTTGTAGGTGCCGGTCAAATCAACGGTGAAGGCGAATTCCTTTTCCGGGAACACGACCATGACCTTTTGTTTTGCGATATCCTCAGCGAATTGGGGATCATCTGACAGAACATAGCCGCCAGAATAGCCCTTGGTAATGTTACCCTTCATGCCGGTGGCTTCGCCGACATAAACGTTGTCGCCCAGCAGAATCGCCACGGCTTCTTTTTCGCCACGCTTGATGTCGGTCTTGGCTTTGGTGAATACGCCCACATAGCCTACGCCACGATCTTCGGTAAGCCCCATCTGCACCACGTTTTCAGCGCTATCTACGGCCTCGATTAGGCAGGATTTCTTTTCTTGGTCGATGAAGACCTTCCACCCTTCAACTTCGCCATAACGCAGGAATGTGTCCGCGCTGACTGCGGTTGACGCCAACAGGGCAATTGCTGTTCCGAGTGTAAAAATGCGTTTCAAGTCTCTGTCTCCCTTGCGAAAATAAAATATGCGCATACTAGAATGCACTAGTCGCGTGTAAGCTAGAATCAGGCTCCGTGACAATCAATCCCTTGCGGTTATGGCGGGTATCCGGGCTAAATTGCGCCGAAGGTTCCGAACTTTGAACTCACGCACAGAGTTGATGGCCGGGTTTCCTTTTCATATGGCGAAACCTGCCTATGTTGGGTCAGAACGCTGGCGGAGAGTGTTAATGGACAGATTCGACAACAGCCCGGAAACGGCCTTGCGCTGGTTCAGTGAAGGGCAGCCCACAGCCCTGGCCACAGTGGTGGAGACCTGGGGCAGTGCCCCGCGCCGTGTTGGTGCGCAGCTGGTCATAGGTGCGGATGGACGGATCGAAGGTTCGGTCTCGGGCGGTTGTGTCGAAGGCGCAGTTGTGGTCGAGGCGCTGGAGGCGATCGACGAAGGCGAAGCGCGCCTGTTGGAATTCGGCGTCAGCGACGAGGACGCCTTTGCCGTGGGTCTGGCCTGTGGTGGTACTATCCGGGTTCTGGTCGAGCCGGTGGGCAGCGTGCTGCCCGAACCTATGCTGCGTGAGCTGGTTAAGGCGCGTGCCGGGCGTGACCCCGTGGCATACGAAGTGAACATCGAAACCGGTCATCGAGCCCTGCGCCGCAACGCTTATGCAGACCGGTTGCGTATGGACCGTTCGGGGTTTGAGGAAGATGGCCAAACATTCGTCGCGGTCCATAATCCCCCGCTGCGGCTTATCATTGTTGGCGCGGTCCATATTGCGCAGGCGTTGGTGCCGATGGCGCGGATCGCCGGGTATGACCCGGCTATCATCGATCCTCGCGACGCCTTTGCCTCGGACGCACGATTTCCGGGTGAGAAGATTTTGACCGATTGGCCGGATGAGGCGGTGGCCAAACTGGGCTTGGACGCGCGCACGGCGGTGGTGCTGTTGACCCATGACCCAAAGCTGGACGATCCAGCCTTGGAATCAGCTTTGCAGGCGGGTGTGTTCTATATCGGCGCCCTGGGATCGACCCGAACTCATGCCAAGCGGGTGGCACGGATGAAAGAGGCTGGCTTTACCGACGCACAGATCGCCCGTATTCATGGCCCCATCGGGTTGGATATCGGGGCTGCGGGGCCTTCGGAAATCGCCGTGGCCATTTTGGCGCAAATGACAGCTGTGCTGCGAGGCAAAGCGTGAAGTTCGGCCCCGTTCCCGTTGATCAAGCTGCCGGAGCCATCCTTGCGCATTCCGTGCAGGTCCAGGACGCCAAGCTGCGCAAAGGGATCGTTCTGACGCCCGAGCATCAGGAACAACTGGCCGCCGCTGGGTATGAGGCCGTCACGGTCGCCCGGCTGGAACCCGGAGATTGTCATGAGGACAAGGCCGCTGGGATGCTGGCCGATGCCCTGGCGCCCGATCCGAAAGCTGCTGCGCTAAGGGTGACCCAGCCATTCACCGGGCGCGTGAACCTGTTGGCGGACGGGCCGGGTGTTGTGGTTCTAAAAGTCGAAGCGCTTGAGGCGTTCAATCAGGTCAACCCAATGATCACAGTTGCCACCGTGCCGCAACATCAGCAGATGGGCGCAGGAGGTATGGTCGCGACGATCAAAGTCATATCCTATGCCGTTCCAAAAGCGGATGTTCTTGAAGCCTCACAAGTGGCAAAGGGTGCCATCCGCCTTGCCACACCAGTTTACAAAAAAGCCGGGCTGGTGGTGACCGACATTCCCGGCGGGCCTTCGAATGAAAAAGGCATTGCCGCAATCCGGGGCCGGGTCGAGGCACTGGGGATGGAGATGACCGATGTCCGCATCGTCCCGCACCAGACGGATGCGATTGCGCAAGCTGTCTCTGAGATACAAGGCCAGGTAGCGATGATCCTAACCGGGTCGGCCACCTCGGATGTGGCTGATGTCGCCCCTCAGGCGGTGCGGGCTGCAGGTGGGCAAGTGGATCGGTTCGGCATGCCGGTCGATCCGGGCAATCTGCTATTTCTTGGCTCGCTAGGATCGCGACCGGTGATCGGGTTGCCGGGATGCGCGCGGTCACCAGCGTTGAACGGGGCCGATTGGGTGCTGTCCCGTGTCGCCTGCGGAATCAACACGACCGGAACAGACATTGCCGCAATGGGCGTGGGTGGGTTGCTTAAAGAGATTCCGACGCGGCCGCAACCGCGGGCATCGCGGCGATAATTTGCCTTTCTGAGACAACGTAATACTTATGAAGGCTAACCAAATGACCTCCTGGGCAAATCGCTAAATATTTTTGTTCTCAAACAAAAATTCCCGTGTTTAACTCGGGCCAGGGAGTTTCATTTTGGGAGGAGCGAATGACACAGGTCTCAATGACCGTGAACGGAAAATCCGTGAGCGGTGATGTCGAGGACCGGACATTGCTGTCCAGTTTTCTGCGCGATCATCTGTCACTGACCGGAACGCATGTAGGATGCGACACTGCACAATGCGGCGCGTGTGTGGTCCATGTGAATGGCGAGGCGGTCAAATCCTGCAACATGCTGGCGCTGGAAGCTGACGGCGCAGATGTCGGCACGATTGAAGGGCAGGCCAACGACGATGGTTCGCTCAACACTATCCAACAGGCCTTTCAGGATCATCACGGGTTGCAATGCGGTTTCTGTACGCCAGGCATGGTGATGAGTACGGCGGCGTTGCTGAAAGACAATCCGCGCCCGACCGAAGCTGAAATCCGCAAGTATCTGGAAGGCAACTTGTGCCGCTGCACCGGATACCACAACATCGTCAAGGCGATCATGGCCGCGTCAGGTCAGGACGTCAGCAGCATCGCTGCCGAATGATGCCGCTGCGGGCGTAAGCGAGACGCCCGTGGGATGACAAAGGGTGCATAAGCATCCGTTATTGGGAGGAGAACAAGCAATGCCCAAAGACAGTGGCATCGGAGCCAGTTCCAAGCGCCGCGAAGACGTGCGCTTTCTGACCGGAGACGGCAATTATACCGACGATATTAACGTGGCCGGCCAGGCCTATGTACATTTTCTGCGTTCCGACATCGCGCATGGACGGATCAAAAGCGTCGACACCTCGGCCGCCGAGGGTATGCCCGGCGTGGTCAAGGTATTCACCGGTAAAGATTTCGAAGGTGTGGGGGGGATGCCCTGCGGCTGGGAAGTCACCGACAAGCATGGCGCGCCTATGCAAGAGCCGCCGCACCCCATTCTGGCGCAAGGCAAGGTACGCCATGTGGGCGACCCGATTGCGGCGGTTGTCGCTGACAGTCTTGAACAGGCACGTGATGCCGCCGAGGCGATTGACGTCGACATCGAGGAATTGCCTGCCGTCATGGATATGAAAGCCGCCGCGCAGGATGGCGCGACGCTGGTTCATGACGATCTGAAGAACAACATCTGCTATGACTGGCAGTTGGGTGAGGCAGATGATGCCAAGGTAAACGAGGTTTTCGCCAATGCGGCGCATGTGACCACGTTGGATCTTGTGAACAACCGTCTGGTGGCGAACCCGATGGAGCCGCGCGTGGCCGTAGCCGAATACAAGCGCAGCACGGATGAATACACGCTGTACACAACGTCACAAAACCCGCATGTGATCCGATTGCTGATGTGTGCATTTGTTCTGGGCTTGCCCGAACATAAGGTGCGCGTTGTGGCCCCGGATGTCGGCGGCGGCTTTGGTACCAAAATTTTCCACTATGCCGAAGAGGCGTTCTGCACCTTCGCCGCCAAGGCCTGCAACCGTGCGGTCAAATGGTCGTCCAGCCGGTCCGAGGCTTTTATGTCGGACGCCCATGGCCGCGATCACGTCAGCACCATCGAGCTGGCGCTTGATGCAGATAATAACTTTGTCGGTCTGCGCACCAACACCTTTGCCAATCTGGGCGCTTATCTGTCGACGTTCTCCAGCTCGGTTCCAACATGGCTGCACGGCACGCTGATGGCGGGCAATTACAAGACGCCGGTCATTCAGGTGAACGTGAAGGCGATGTTCACCAATACAGTGCCGGTGGATGCGTACCGAGGAGCAGGGCGGCCCGAGGCGACATTCCAACTGGAGCGTGTCGTGGACAAGGCTGCGCGCGAGTTGGGCGTCGATCCGATTGCCCTGCGCCGTCAGAACTTTGTCACCCAGTTCCCCTATGACACGCCGGTGGCGCTGACCTATGACACCGGGGACTACAACGGGACGATGGACAAGCTTGAGACTGCGGCCGATCTTGCAGGGTATGCCGCGCGTCGTGCGGAAAGCGAGGCAAAGGGCAAGCTGCGAGGTTTGGGCATCAACTGCTATATTGAGGCTTGCGGTATCGCGCCTTCGAACATCGTTGGCATGCTTGGCGCTCGTGCGGGTCTTTATGATGCGGCGACCGTTCGGGTGAACGCGACCGGTTCGATCAGTGTCATGGTTGGTGCACACAGCCATGGGCAAGGGCATGAAACCGCCTTTCCGCAGGTTGTGGCTGACATGATCGGCATTGACGAGTCGATGGTTGAGATCGTGCATGGCGATACCTCCAAGATTCCATTCGGCATGGGCACTTATGGTTCTCGTTCGTTGGCGGTTTGCGGCTCGGCCATGGTCAAAGCAACCGAGAAGGTGATCGAGAAAGCCAAGCGGATCGCGGCGCACCTGCTTGAGGCGTCCGAGGCCGATATCGAACTCAAGGACGGTCAGTTTAGTGTCGCGGGAACCGATAAATCGGTTGCTTGGGGAGATGTGACCCTCACGGCTTATGTTCCGCACAATTACCCGCTGGAGGTCGAACCGGGATTGGAGGAAACCGCGTTCTATGATCCGGCCAACTTTACCTTCCCCGCAGGGGCCTATGCCTGTGAAGTTGAGGTCGACCCGGAAACTGGACAGGTCAGCATCGAAAAGTTCACTGCCGCGGACGATTTCGGCAACATCGTCAACCCGATGATTGTGGATGGCCAGGTGCACGGTGGTATCGGTCAGGGCATTGGTCAAGCGCTGTTAGAGAACTGCGCATATGACGAGAACGGCCAGCTGCTGAGCGCCTCCTACATGGATTACGCCATGCCGCGTGCCGATGATGTTCCGTTCTATGCGGTCGACCACTCCAGCCAAACGCCCTGCACGCACAACCCGCTGGGTGTCAAAGGCTGTGGTGAGGCTGGCGCGATCGGTTCACCACCCGCAGTGGTGAACGCGGTGCTGGATGCGCTGAACTCGGGTGGAAAGGCGGTGGATCACATCGACATGCCAATGAGCCCATCGCGCGTTTGGGCGGCGATGAACAGCTGAGTGGTTTGGGGTGCGAGGGGCTGCCCCTCGCGCTCTCCGAAATAATTACAGCCAGATGAAGGGCGGTTCCGCGCCTTTCGGAAAGGAAGACGAAATGTACAATTTCGAGTTTGAGAAACCCTCGACCATTGCGGATGCGGTTGCTGCTCTGGCGGTTGAGGATGCCCAAGCCCTAGGAGGCGGGCAAACACTGATTCCGACGCTGAAACAACGGCTGGCGGCACCTTCCGCTCTGGTCTCGCTGAGCGGGATAGCCGAGATGAAGGGTGTATGTGTTGACGACGACGGCTCGGTGTCGATTGGGGGAGCGACAACACATGCAACCGTCGCGGCAGAGGCGGCGGGCAGCTATCCTGCACTGGCGGCGTTGGCTGGTCAGATTGGTGACCCCGCGGTGCGCAATCGCGGCACCATTGGCGGTTCGGTTGCCAATAACGATCCTGCAGCTTGCTATCCGGCGGGCGTTTTGGGGTCGGGCGCGACAATTATCACCAATACGCGCCAGATTGCGGCGGATGATTTCTTTGAAGGGATGTTCTCGACCGCACTGGATGAAGGTGAGATCATCACCACAGTCCGGTTCCCGGTGCCACAGGCGGCGAGCTACCAGAAGTTCCTGCAGCCTGCGTCGCGGTTTGCACTGGTGGGTGTCTACCTTGCACGTTTTGCGGATGGGGTGCGCGTTGCTGTGACCGGCGCCAGTGAAGACGGTGTCTTCCGTTGGTCCGAAGCGGAGGAAGCATTGAACAAAGAGTTCAGGGCCGATGCTCTGATGGATCTACGTATCAATCCGGCAAACATGATCGGTGATCTGCATGGTAGCAAAGAATACCGCGCGCATCTTGTTGTTGTCATGACAAAACGGGCCGTCGAAGCCTGTATGTGAATGGTAGAAAACCCTTGAAGCCTCGGCCGCAAGTCGGGGCTTTTTAGGTACGGCGTAGTCTTGGAGGTTTTGAAGGCTGCCAATACGCACCGGTGTCTTCGCGCGCTTTTTGATAGGCGTCTAACCGTTGACGGGCAGCTTCACCTCCTGCGTCGAAAAGTTGACCCAGCAGGCATTCCAGTACGGCCATTGCGCCGGCGAAACAGGAAAACGGATGCAGGGCGCGGGTGCTGACGGTGAAGGTAACATCAGGCTCGATCCCAGGTGCGATCACGTCACTGTCCGAGATCAGGATCAGGCGCAGCCCCTGTTGCTTCGCAATTCGCATCGATTGGATTGTATCTGCCGAGTAGGGATGAACAGTGATGGCGATCAGGCAATCCTGTTGGTCCGCATCCAATAGGTCGTCAGTTGCGGATCCCACATGGCGCGGCACCAGCTGAATGCCCGGATGCGCCATGCGCCCTGTATAGGAAAAATAGTAGGCCAGCGCATAGCTGGCGCGCGTGGCCGTCACGAAACACCGGTGAGACCTGGTCATGTACTGGATGGCCTCGCGCACTTTATCGGGTTTCATGAGGCGCAGCGACCGTGTGACGACGTTCTGTTCGTTCTGTACCAGTTTGGCTTGGTAGGAGCCAAAGGTATCCTCGGATTGCAGGGCGCTCAACCAATCTTGTCCCAGATCGCTTTCCCTGTCGGTAACCAGAGCATTTCGGAATGGGGTGCGGAAGGCCTCGAAACCATCGAAACCCATGCGTTGCGCCAAACGAACCAGAACATTCGAGCTGACGCCGATCCGGGTGGCTGTGGTACGGATCGGATCAATGCCGAAATCTCCGGGGTAGTCGATGATGTATTTGGCAGCAGCTTGCAGGGCAGCTGGCATCTGTTCAATCTCTTGACGCAGACGGTCGATGATCTGGGTTGGTGTGCTGTTCATAGCTGTAAAAAAACAAATGTTATGCAATTAGCAAGTAAAAAACAATTTTTGGCAGATTAGATAGGGCAAGTATTAGCCGAGGAAAGTGCATGTCGGACTCGCAATCAAAAATCCAAACTGTTGGACGGCCCTATGTTCTTGTCGCCCCAAATGGCGCGCGGCGTGGGGTGTCGGATCACCCGGAATTGCCGGTATCCACTGATCAGATTATCCAGACCGCACGCGCCTGTTTTGCGGTGGGCGCGAACGGATTGCATCTGCATATCAGGGATGCGGAGGGGCAGCATTCTCTGGACGCTGGTCAATACCGGGAAACGATGGCCGCGCTGCGTCAGAGTGTACCCGGGCTGGATCTGCAAATCACGACCGAGGCCGCGGGCGTGTTCGATGTGGTCGCCCAGTTTGCGTGTCTGGAGCAGGTGTGCCCGGATTGGGCGTCGATTTCCATACGGGAGATTGCGCGCTCGCCTGAATTGGCCGATCGGGTTTACGGTCTGTGTGCCGCGCAGGGGACGCGGGTGCAGCATATTCTGTACGATGCTGACGATGCCGACTTGCTGGCGCAATGGCAAAAGGTCGGAATTGTGCGTGAAAATCAGGCGGAGTGTATTTTTGTTCTGGGGCGCTATACGGCCGGTCAGCAATCTACCCCGCAGGACCTGGACAGATTTCCCAAAGGGTTGTCGCCATGGATGGTGTGTGCCTTTGGCGCGCATGAACATGCCTGTCTGGCATACGCTGCTGGGGAGGGCGGGGACGTTCGCGTCGGGTTTGAAAACAGCCTGACCGATGAGAGCGGAACTCTTTGGAAAGACAATGCCGCGTCGGTGTCGGCGCTTGTTGACAAGCTGGAAAGGGCAGTCAAATGAGTCACGTATTTCCACGCCATACAAAATCAGAGCTGCCGATCGCGGCTGGTGGGGACGGGTGTTACCTGATTGATGCGCAGGGCCGCCGCTACCTGGATTGTGGTGATGCTGCGGTGTCGTGTCTGGGGCATTCCAACCCATCCGTCATCGGGGCAGTGCAGGAACAGGTCGAGCAGATCGCCTTTGCGCATACCGGGTTCATGACCTCGGAACCGGCCGAAGCGTTGGCGGATTTGCTGGTCGAGCATGCTCCGGGTGACTTGGACCGGGTGTATTTCGTGTCGGGTGGATCCGAGGCGACCGAGGCTGCGATCAAGCTGGCGCGGCAGTACTATTTGGAAATTGGCCAGCCTGAGCGGCGACATGTAATTGCCAGGCGGCAGAGCTATCACGGGAACACTTTGGGGGCTTTGTCAGCCGGAGGCAACGCGTGGCGGCGGGCGCAGTTCGCACCGATGCTGATCGAGATGACTCATATCGCGCCCTGTTATGAATACGCGGAGAAACCCGACGGCGAGAGCAGCTTTGACTACGGTCAGCGCGTGGCCAATGAGCTTGAAGCCGAGATCCTGCGGCTGGGTCCTGATACCGTGATGGCGTTCATGGCCGAGCCGGTTGTTGGCGCAACCTTGGGCGCGGTGCCAGCGGTTGAGGGGTATTTCAAACGCATCCGCGAAATCTGCGACCAGTATGGTGTGTTGTTGATCCTGGATGAGGTGATGTGCGGCATGGGTCGGACCGGGCATCTGTTTGCCTGTGATCACGATGGGGTTGCCCCGGATATTCTATGCATCGCCAAAGGGCTGGGCGCTGGATACCAACCCATCGGCGCGATGATGTGTACCGCACAGATTTTTGATGCGATCCGCAATGGGTCTGGTTTTTTTCAGCACGGCCACACCTATATCGGCCATCCGGTCGCGACAGCGGCAGCCCTGGCAGTTGTCCGCGAAATGACACAACGCGATCTACCTGCTCGGGTGGCGGTCATGGGTCAAAGGGTCCAATCCAAACTTGAGGCTGCTTTGGGCCAGCATCCGAATGTCGGAGATATCCGGGGTCGGGGATTGTTCCGGGGCATTGAACTGGTGGCGGATCGAGACGTCAAGGCGCCGCTTGACCCCGCGCTTGGGGTGGCTGGCAAGATCAAAAATGCCGCGCTGGCCGAAGGCCTGATCTGCTATCCCATGTCTGGCACACGCAATGGGCAGCTGGGGGATCACATCCTGTTAGCACCGCCCTTCATCATCGAAGACGCGCAGATTGATGAGATGGTCAGCAAGCTGAGCAAGGCTATTGCGTCCGTGATCTAGCGGTATGGGACAGCGCGCTTGAAATGAAAAAAGCCCCCTTATGAAAAGGGGGCTTTGATCATTCATTCTGTCAGAACTTTATTTCTGCGGCAGAGGCCCGATCATCATGATCATCTGACGGCCCTCCATTTTGGGCATGTTTTCGATCTTGCCCAGATCCTTGACGTCTTCGGCCACGCGTTCCAACAACTCACGGCCCAGGTTCTGGTGCGCCATCTCACGACCACGGAAACGCAGGGTGACTTTGACCTTGTCGCCGTTTTCAAGAAACTTGAACACGTTGCGCATTTTCACATCATAATCATGCGTGTCGGTGTTGGGTCGGAATTTGACCTCTTTCACCTCGATGATTTTTTGCTTTTTGCGTGCTTCGCTTTCGCGTTTCTGCTGTTCGTACTTGAACTTGCCGAAATCCATGATCTTGCAGACAGGCGGGTTCGCATTGGGCGAGATTTCAACCAAATCAAGTCCGACATCGGCGGCCATTTGCATTGCTTTGGCGGGATGAACCACCCCGACGTTTTCACCTTCGGCGCCAATCAGGCGAATTTCGGGGGCACGGATCTTATCATTGACGCGCGGGCCGGTGTCTCGCTGCGGCGGCGCGTTGTGAGGTCTGCGAGCTATTGGTTCATTCCTTTGATGATTGCAGAATTTCGAGCCCGAAATTTAGACTGCTGCGCGGCCCGTTTCAAGCGCCATCCGCGCGGAAATGGCTGAAATTCACAGGTTTGCAGCGGGTTTATGCGCGAGCCACGGTAATTCCAGCGGCCCGCGACAGAAGATCAGCCCACAAAGGCCTTTTCGATCACGAATTCCTTGGGTTCGGAATTGGCGCCTTCGCGCAGGCCGAACTCTTCCAGGATCGCCTTGATGTCCAGGTTGAAGGCCAGCGAACCGCAGACCATGGCACGGTCGGTGTCAGGGTTGATGCCGCCTTCGATGCCCAGATCGGAAAACACGGTCCCGTCCTTCAGCAGGTTGGTGATGCGGCCCATCTTGGGGCTCTCTTCGCGGGTCGTGGTGGGGTAATAGCGAATCTTGTCGGCAAAGCCTTCACCCATCAATTCGGCCAGCATCTCGTCCTGACGGATGCTGTCAATCAGTTGACGGCCGTATTCCAGTTCCGCCACTTCGCGGCAGGTGTGTGTAATGATGACCTCGTCATAATCCTCATAGGTCTGCGGCTCGCGCAGCAACGAGGCGAAGGGCGCAAAGCCGGTGCCAGTGGCGAAGAACCACAGGCGTTTGCCAGGCAGCAGGGCGTCATGGACTAGCGTGCCAACGGGTTTGGGCCGCAGGATGATCTGGTCACCCGGTTTGATGTGCTGCAGTTTCGAAGTCAGCGGGCCGTCCTGCACCTTGATCGAGTAGAACTCCAACTCTTCGTCCCAAGATGGCGAGGCGATGGAATATGCGCGCAACAGCGGCTTGCCGTTGTCGCCCAACAGGCCGATCATCACGAACTCACCCGAGCGAAAACGCAGCGAGGCAGGGCGCGACACCTTGAACGAGAACAGGCTGTCGGTCCAGTGTTTGACGTCGGTTACGGTCTGGGCGTCCGGCAGAACGGGGGCCTTCACGGCGGTTGCTTCGGTCACGGGCTTCATCTCTGTCATGGTTTCACTGTCGGTCAGCGTGACCGGCATCTCCGTTTAAACGTTGTTTCAAGGCAGGAAAAGGGGACAGTTTGCCCCCTTTAGTCACAAGCTGGCGATTGCGATCTCAGCCGCGCAGGCGGTCCTGATAGTGGTGATCTTTCCAGTTAGCGCGGGCCAGCCACTGATCTTCCGTCTGACGATTGGCAAGCGCGTGATCAATCTCGACCTCGTCAAAGCCACTGCGGCGGGCCATCGCGTATTGGTCGGCCAGCACATGACCCTTGGCACGAAGGCGACCGGTGTAACCTTTCAGGCGCAGGACACGTGCAATGGTGAAGCCGCGACCATCGGCCGAGGATGGAAAATCCACACGCACCATTTTGGCGTTGCCTAGGCGGTCAAACAACTCATCCGGGTCCGTATCCGAGGCCACGTCAAGTGCGACCACATCATTGGCCGCATCTTCCAGTGTGACAAAGCCATCGGTCCAGTCATCTGGGGCGAACCCCGTATCCGTTACGATTACGTTCATGTTTTCTCTCCTGCGCGCACCATCTTACCATCGACAAAATGGATGCCGCATTCTTCCTTGTTCTGATCGCGCCAACGTCCGGCGCGGGGATCTTCGCCCTCTTTGACCGGCGAAGTGCAGGGCGCACAACCGATCGAAGGGTATCCTTTGGCCACCAGCGGATGCCGGGGCAGGTTGTTCTCTTCCATATAGGCGCGCACATCTTCGGGCGCCCAATGGGCCAGCGGGTTGACCTTGATCCGACCGGTTCCGTCCTCGACCTCAAAGAAATCCAGGGCGGACCGCGAGCCGGACTGGAACCGTTTGCGCCCGGTAATCCAGCCGTCGAATCCCGCCAGTGCCTTTTGCAGTGGGAAGGTCTTGCGCAGGTTGCAGCACGCATCCATGTCGTTCAGCCGCAAAGCACCGTATGGGTCGTCACGCTCAAGGTCTTCGTCCTCGGCCCGAATGATGCGGACATTCGACAGGCCCAAACGCTCGCTCACCTCCTGCTGGTATTCCAGCGTTTCGGTAAACAGCATTTGCGTATCCACAAACAAAACCGGTGTGGCCTTGTTCACCACAGCCGCCATATGCAGCAGCACAACCGATTCAGCCCCAAAGCTTGAGACCAGAGCAAGCTCGTCGATCTCTTCAATCGCGCCGTGCATCACATCATGAGCGCTGTGATGGCGGAACTGGGCGTTCAGTGCTTCGACCTGTTCGGTCAGTTCAGCACGATCTTTACCCAGTTCCGTCTGGATTAGGTCAAGCGGCATTGGCCTGCGCCTCGGGGTAGAGGGCAGCCTTGAATGGTGCCATGCCTACCCGGCGATAGGTTTGCAGGAATTCTTCCTCTGCGCTTTCGCGTTGCTCAAGATACGTGTCAACGATGCGTTCCACGGCAGGCACGATTTCGTCATAGGCAAAGCCGGGACCCGTGCGATCGCCGATGGCCGCGTTCTCGGTGCCGTCACCACCCAGAGTGATCTGGTAGTTTTCGACGCCTGCACGGTCTAGACCCAGAATACCGATATGACCAACGTGGTGGTGACCACAGGCGTTGATGCAGCCCGAGATCTTGATCTTCAGGTGGCCGATATCATGCTCAAGCTTGAGGTCATCAAAGCGTGTCGCGATTTCCTGGGCAACAGGGATTGAGCGCGCTGTCGCCAGGGCGCAGTAGTCCATGCCAGGGCAGGCGATGATGTCGCTGATCAGGCCGATGTTGGCGGTCGCCAGCTCGTACTCTTTCAGCTTCGCGTGGATCGCGGGCAGGTCCGACTTGTGGACGTGCGGCAGGATCACGTTTTGCTCATGGCTGATGCGCAGTTCGTCATAGGCGAACTCTTCGGCCAGATCGGCCATTACGCGCATTTGCTCGGCAGTTGCATCGCCCGGCGTCTGGCCGTGCTTTTTGATCGAGATCGTGACGATCGCATGGTCTGCGTTCTTGTGTGGCGCGATGTTGGTGTCGACCCACGACCGAAAAACCGGATCATTGGTGTAGGCACTCTCGAACGAGGCAACCGAACCTTCACGGAAGGCCGGAGGCGCAAAGTGGCCTTTGATTTCTTCCAGCAGGTTCATATCCGCGCCTTTGAACTGCGGGCGAACCTTCAGGAAGCGTTCGTTCACCTTGGCGCGGATGGCGTCGATACCATGCTCATGCACGGTGATTTTGATGCGCGCCTTGTACTTGTTGTCGCGGCGACCGATCTGGTTCCACACAGAAACGGTGGCTTCGAGATACGCCAACAGGTCGTCAAAGGCGACGAATTCGGATAGTTCCTTGCCAATCATCGGCGTGCGGCCCAGACCACCACCCACGATAACGCGAGCACCCAGAACGCCGTCACGCTCGATCAGTTGCAGGCCAATGTCATGCGCCTTGATCACGGCGCGGTCCTCTTCCGAGCCGGTGATGGCAATCTTGAACTTACGCGGCATGAACTGGAATTCCGGGTGGTCGGTGGACCACTGGCGCAGAAGTTCGGCATAGGGGCGTGGATCGGCGACCTCATCAGCCGCGGCG
Source organism: Ruegeria sp. BB5 (assembly GCF_056539405.1). NCBI lineage: Bacteria > Pseudomonadati > Pseudomonadota > Alphaproteobacteria > Rhodobacterales > Roseobacteraceae > Ruegeria > Ruegeria sp. BB5. The sequence goes on from NZ_JBQFUX010000001.1 coordinate 807,142, forward strand.
CCGGCAAAATGGTCGGCTGTCACGTTGCGGATGGTGTTGCCCGAGGTCTGGATGGCATGCATGCCAACCTCGGCCAGCGCGTCCAGCATATCCGGAACGTCGTTCAGTTTCGGCCAGTTGTACTGAATGTTCTGGCGGGTGGTGAAATGGCCATAGCCCTTGTCCCATTTCTCGGCCAGCAGAGCCAGCTGGCGCATTTGCGCACTGGACAGCGTGCCGTAAGGGATCGCGACGCGCAGCATATAGGCGTGCAACTGCAGATACAGGCCGTTCATCAGGCGCAAGGGCTTGAATTCATCTTCGGTCAGCGAACCGTCAATGCGGCGCTCGACCTGGGCGCGGAACTGTGCGTTACGCTCTGCCAGAAAATCGTGGTCAAATTCGGAGTAGCGATACATGTCTAGCTGTCCTTAGTTGCAGCCCCGATACCAAGGGGCCTTGAAGGGGAGAGATTAGGCCAGAGGTCAGGCCCGGGGCTGCGTTGCTGTTTCCTGCTTGCCGTGGGCATAGTTTGACGGGCCGGTACGGCGGAAATCCTCGCGGAAATGGGTGGGTTCGGGGCCGGTTGCGCCAGCGACGGCATCCGCCAGATAGGCACCGACAATCTTGTTGGCCTGGCGTTGGGCATCCAGCAAGCGAACCTGCGCATGTGCTTCGTCAGTGATCAGTTCCGCTTCGCGCAGATCACGCGACCAGCGGTCGTCCTCGGTCAGGTAAATGACGTCACCTTCCAACAGATCGTTGGCGGTCACTACTTTGGGGGTAAAAGCGCGGGCCATCAGGCGTGCTCCTTCTTGAATTCGGTCAGGGCCTGGGCCGCTTGGCGCGGGGCGAGGCCATAAAAGGTCAGGGCGGGGCCGTCCATTTCAGCGGCGGCCAGGTCATTGGGCAGTTGGTCCAGATTGGTGGCCAGAATGCGTTGATCGGGGCGCGAGGCATTTTCGACCAGCGTCACCGGTGTGTCCCGGTCGGCACCGTGCATGATCAGGCGGCCCTGAATGAAGCGGGCGGATTTCTTACCCATATAGATCGCCGCAACGGAACCAGCACTTGCCAGCGCGGTCCAGTCGTGATCGGCAAATCCTTTCATGTCATGGCCGGTCAGGATGCGCACGGACGAGTTGCGGCCACGGCGGGTCAGGCTTTGACCAATCCCGGCGACGGCTGCCGACGCAGCAGTGATGCCAGGCACGATTTGCCAGGTGATGCCTGCGGCCTCAACCGCTTCGATCTCTTCATCCAGGCGCCCGAAAACGGTCGGATCGCCAGACTTCAACCGTACCACGCGCTGACCTTTCAGAGCGTAATCCACCAGCAAGGCATCAATGTCTTCCTGCTTCCATGACGGACCAAACCCGGCCTTGCCAACATCGACCAGAACGGCGGTCTTGCCAGCCAGTTCCAGAACCTCGGCGCTGATCAGGCGGTCATGCAGTACGACGTCAGCGCGCGCGAAGGCTTTCAGCGCCTTGAGCGTCAGCAATTCCGGATCGCCCGGACCTGCGCCGACAAAGTCGACGTGCCCTGTGCCATCATATGAATGCGTAAACTGCATGTTCTGTTCCGCTTGGTTTGACTTGATCTGCAATATAGGAAATATTCCCGGTATTGCGCCATATGGGCGACCAAATAAGGACAAATGTTCTTCTGGCATCGCCAATTGGGACGCTGGTTTCGAAACAAAGGGAAAATTGGAATGTCGGTGCGGATAGATGACACGGATCGGAAAATTTTGGCCGAGCTACAGCGCGATGCCAGCCAATCGCTGGATGAAATAGCCGCCCGTGTCGGCAGCTCCAAGACCCCCGTCTGGAATCGAATCCGCAAGCTGAAAGGGGCCGGAGTCATCGGTCAGCAGACCGTTTTGCTGGACGCCGAAGCGCTGGGGTTTGAGGCCACATTCTTCGTTCTGATCCGAACCTCTGAACATGAGGCAGAATGGCAGCGCAAGTTCCTCAAGGCCCTGCGTGACCGGCCCGAAGTGCAAGAGGCACACCGACTGGCCGGTGACATTGACTATATCCTGAAGGTGCGGGTCAAAAACGCGCGGGCCTATGACGTCTTCTATCAGACCCTAATTTCCGAGGTGCGCGTGCATAACGTGACCGCCTTGCTGTCGATGGAAGAGATCAAATCCACCACAATGCTGCCGCTGAATGCGCTGATCGAAAGCTAAAGCCGCTTAGAGCTGAACCATCAACCGGGTCAGCCCGTGGAAATGATAGGTATTCGAATAACCCGGTTCGTCGACCAAGCGCAGCTCTGGGCATCGGTCGAACAACGCTTGTAACGCAATTCGCATCTCTAACCGGGCCAGCGGGGCACCGACGCAGAAATGCAAACCGCCACCGAAACTGGTATTGGTGACAATCGGGCGCGAGGGGTCAAAGCGCCCCGGATCGCTCCAGATCAAAGGGTCACGGTTTGCGGCACCCAGTAGCAGGGCAACCTCTTCTCCACGTTTGAAGTCGTGGCCGAAAACCTCAACATCTTCATACGCATAGCGCGTGAACATATGCAGGGGCGGATCGTAACGCAGGATTTCCTCGACCAACCTGTCCGGATCACAAGTTCGGGGGTCAAATCCTAGTTGCAGAACCGTTTTCACACCGTTGCCCAATGAATGAACCGTCGCCTCATGCCCCGCATTCAGCAGCAATATGCAGCTGGCGACCAGTTCATCGTGCGAAAGCTTTTCACCCTCTTCCTCGGCCGCGATCAAGCGGGTGATCAGATCGTCCTGGGGATCGGTCCGGCGCTGTTCGATATAGTCAGTGAGGAAAAGTGTAAAATCACGCGCGGCGTCTGCGGCTTTGTCCTCGGTCTGGCGTGTCCGGCTGGCCTGATACATTGCCACCATGGCATGCGACCATCGTAACAGATCCGGCGACATTTCTTCGGGTACACCCAGAAGACGGCAGATGGTGATCACGGGAACCTGCGTGCAAAACGCGTCCAAAAGGTTGAAAGGCGTGCCGGGGAATTGGTCGATCAAGCTGTGGCTGAGGTCTTGGATGGAAGGTTCCAACGCGACAATCGCACGCGACGTAAAGGCGCGCATGACCAGTGCGCGCAGCCGCGTGTGGCGGGGTGGTTCAGCCTCAAGCAGGGAATGCGCCTCGGTCATCAACCAGGGTGCCAAGTGGTCGGGCCCAGGGCGTTGCAGTTCGGTGGGAACCTCCCGACCAAAGCGGCGATCTTTCAGGAAGGCCTGTACAGCCCGGTGCGAAACTGCTGCGACCTTCTGGTAATCCTCCCAATATACAAGGTCCCCATGCGCACGGACGGCGTCATAGAACGGATAGGGGTTTTGAAAAAAATCCGGTTCGACCGGGGATTGGAACACCGTCTTCATGCTCGGCAGACTTGCCATGTGGTCCGTCGAATGCAAGACCCTAAGTCATGCAAAGGGTTTGGTTGATCTTGGGTTTTCTGTGTGCCGTCGGGCTGTTGTCCGCCGGGGTGTGGTCTTATGGGTATCGGCAGGCGCTGTCGCAGCTGAGTGAAAAGGCAGAAGCGGATCTGGAATTGGCTGCAGATCGGCTCAGTACTCAGTTGCAGGTGTATCAGGAGCTGGCCGTTCTAATGTCAGGGCACCCTGAATTGCGCAACCTGAACAATCCTGTGGATTTGGCTGTTGCCCGTGCCTTGTTGCTGGAGGTTGCCGACAAAACTGCGGCTGTCGATGTTTTGTATGCTGATGCTTCGGGGCGCGTATTGGCGGCAGCGCATGACGTTGTAGGCGGCAATGTTTCGGGTCAACCTGCGTTCGAACGTGCGATGCAAGGCGCATTGGGCAGTTCCCACGGCGTCCTGCCCAAGATGGGAAGCCGGATTTTCACCTACGCTGCGCCGGACTTTGCACCGAATGGTAAGGTCTTAGGCGCTTTGATCGTCATCGCCGATGTCGAGGGTATCGAGCAGACCTGGCGCGGTAGCACCGAAGCCGTATACTTTGTTGATCGCACCGGCTTGGTGTTCATTTCCAACCGATCTGAATTGTTGTTTTGGCAACGCACAGAGGGGCAATTGGGATTGATCCCTCCGAGCGGTGAAAGGGTTGTGTTTTCCGAAACCCGCCTTGGTTCGTTCGAGTTATGGCAGCTAGGGTGGGGGCCATACCTGCCGCAGCGCGCCTTACATCTCAGTCGGGATTTGCCGGTGATCGGTATGACGGGCGAAGTGGTCATGGATGTGGCGCCCGCACGGCGACTGGCCGGATTGCAGGCGGCTACCGTTGCGGCGATCTGCCTGGCCTTTGGCGCCCTGCTGTTTCTGGCGACCGAGCGCAGGCGTACCCTGGCCGAGGCCAATTCGGAACTTGAGATTCGCGTCGCCGAGCGCACCCATGCTCTGACGGCGGTCAACACTGCTTTGCGCCGCGAGGTTCACGAGCGGCAAGAGGCTGAGGCCGCGTTGAAACACGCGCAGGAAGAGCTTATTCAGGCCGGCAAACTGAGCGCCCTGGGTCAGATGTCGGCGGGCATCAGCCATGAATTGAATCAGCCTCTGATGGCAATCCGGCAATTTGCTGACAATGGGGCTGCGTTCCTGTCGCGAGGCCGCGCAGAAAAGGCTGGCGAAAACCTGACACGCATTTCTGATATGGCCGCCCGGATGGCGCGGATCATCAAAAACCTGCGCGCTTTTGCCCGCAATGAACGTGAGCCAATGGGCAAGGTCGATCTGGTTCAGGTGATTGACACGGCTGTGGAGCTGACCGAAGCGCGCCTGCGTGCCGAGAGCGTGACGATGGAATGGCATCCTTCAGAAACGCCGGTATATGCGTGGGGCGGGGAAGTGCGGCTGGTTCAGGTCTTTGTAAACCTTATCAACAACGCCGCAGACGCGATGAGCCAGCAGGATGATCGGCTTATTCGAATTGCAATCAACAACGGAAAGAAGCTGACTGTTACAGTGCGAGATATCGGGCCGGGCATTGAAAACACGGAAAAACTGTTCGAGCCGTTCTACACGACAAAGGCTGTTGGTTCGTCCGAAGGGATGGGTCTTGGCCTTTCGATCTCGTATGGTCTGGTACAGAGTTTTGGCGGTAACATTCGGGGGTCCAACGCCGGAACAGGTGCGATGTTTACGGTCGAGCTTGAATACTACCGGGAAGATAAAGTGGCATGACGCGCAAGGTTCTATTGGTCGATGATGACGCCGCCGTTCGCGAGGCATTGGCGCAGACGCTGGAATTAGCAGAATACCATCCGGTCACGGCGGGGTCGTTTGTGGCGGCCAAGGACCACATTCGTGATGATTTTCCAGGTGTGATCGTGTCGGATATCCGCATGCCGGGGCGGGACGGGTTTCACCTTTTGAACTACGCGAATGAGGTCGACCCGGAACTGCCGGTTGTTCTGTTGACAGGCGAAGGGGATATTCCCATGGCTGTGCGGGCCATGGGACAGGGCGCTTTCGATTTTCTGGAAAAACCCTGTGCGGCTGCGGACCTGCTTGAGGTGTTGAATAAGGCTTTTGCTGCTCGCGCTCAGGTTCTGGAACGGCGTGCCTTGAAGAACGAACTGATGCGCGGAGATCCGGCCGCGCGATTGCTGTTCGGTCTATCCGCACAGGCCGAAGCGTTGAGAGAGCGTGTTCGGACCGTCGCCCCCACCGGGGCCGAAGTTTTGGTTACCGGGCCCGCAGGCAGCGGGATTTCGAAAGTGGCCGAGGTCGTTCATCTGATGTCGCCGCAGGTTCATGGCTCGTTCGTGAAACAGCCGTCATCGGGTCTGACGCCTGAGGCGCTGGTCCAGGTCTGCGAAGATGCCGCGGGGGGATCACTGTTTTTGGATGAGATTTCAGCTATGCCAGAGGCCACTCAGTATGCCGCGCTGGAGTTGGTCGAGCAGGGCGTGGGCGCGCGTATTTTGGCGGGCACAACGGCGGATTTGGCCGCACTGTCTGCTGAGGGGCGGTTTCATGCGGACCTGTTCTATCGCTTGGATGTGATGCGCGTGCGCATTCCGTCTTTGGCGGAACGGCCTGAGGATATACCGGTGATCTTTCGCCACTATGTGGCTCAGGCCGCCGAACAGTCGGGCATTGCGGAACCCGAGATAACATCGGATCATCTCGCCACGCTCATGGTCAGAGAATGGCCAGGGAACGCGCGATCCTTGATGTCTGCGGCGATGCGGTTTGTTCTGGGGATGCCCGAAGAGGTTTCACAAGCCGTCGACTTGGGGCTGAGCGAACAGATGGCGCGGGTTGAGAGGTCATTGCTGATTGCAGCGCTGGGGCGGCACAACGGCAAGGCATCAGAGGCGGCAAAGGCGCTGAAGCTGCCGCGCAAAACCTTCTATGACAAACTGGCCAGATATCAGATTCGCCCAGAGGATTACCGCAGGTAGTCGCAGGTTCTCCCGCCCCCTTTGACCGCATTATCATGCGGTTAAAGGCGTTGGGCAGTGCAGCCCGCTGGTGCGGGCTGCGGTTGGATCAAGCCAAGAGAGACCTGATTCTTTCGAAGTGATTCGAGAGAAGTGCGAGAATCCGCACAACGATCGTCAAGCGTGTGCGGATTTTCACACAGCGGGTCATGTTGCGTAATAGGTTAATTGAAAGTTCACCATTTAACAGACTAATTTAAAAGGGAAAAAATTCGAATGTGGCGCATTGTAACAAATCGTTGAGCCGTACCTGCTGATTCAGTTCACTTCCCGGCATCCGGCGCTGATCAAGCGCCAATTGGAGTATCTAGGAAGTCCGGGAGGAAAAGGCTGATGAAATTTCTGACAACCGCTGCAACGGCGATTGCACTGTCCGCAATTGCCACGACTGGCATGGCGGCTTGCGACGATGGTGAAATCGTTGTGAAGTTTGCGCATGTGACGAACACTGATAAGCACCCCAAAGGCATCGCGGCATCGCTGCTGGAACAGCGCGTGAATGATGAGATGAACGGCGTGATGTGCGTTGAGGTCTATCCGAACTCAACACTTTATAACGACGACAAAGTGCTTGAGGCGATGCTGCAGGGCGACGTGCAATTGGCTGCACCGTCGCTGTCGAAATTCGAGAAGTTCACTAAGCAGTTTCGCCTGTTTGACCTGCCGTTCATGTTCAAGAACATCGACGCTGTGGATGCATTCCAGGCCTCGGCGGAAGGTCAGGCAATGAAAGACAGCATGCAGCGCCGTGGCCTGCAAGGTCTGGCGTTCTGGCACAATGGCATGAAGCAGATGTCGGCCAACAAACCGCTGGTTGATCCGTCGGATGCGGATGGCCTGAAGTTCCGCGTGCAGTCCTCGGACGTGCTGGTTGCACAGATGGAGGCCATCGGCGGCAGCCCGCAGAAAATGGCTTTCTCGGAAGTGTACGGCGCGCTGCAACAGGGCGTTGTGGACGGGCAGGAAAACACCTGGTCGAACATCTATGGCAAGAAGTTCTTTGAGGTGCAGGACGGCATCACCGAGACCAACCACGGCATTATCGACTATCTGGTCGTAACCTCGGTGGATTGGCTGGACAGCCTTGATCCAGAAGTGCGTGAACAGTTTCTGACCATTCTGGCAGAGGTTACCGAGACCCGGAACAAAGAAGCCTTTTCTGTGAACGAAGCGGCCAAAGCCTCGATCACCGACGCGGGTGGAATCATTCGTGATCTGAACCCCGAACAGCGTCAGGCCTGGGTCGATGCAATGAAACCGGTTTGGGACAAGTTCGCCGACGACGTGGGTCAGGACAAGATCGACGCTGCTCAGGCAATCAACGCCGGGTTCTGATCCTGGTTGAGGCCGCGCGTCAGGGGGCTGGGGAGTTGCTGACGCGCAGGCCGGGCGGGCCGACATAACAGGCCCGCCCGCTATTACTCTCATCACAAAAAATTTGCGGGGACTAAAGAGATGTCTGGTGCGAAATCCGGCCAAGGCGGGCTGGTCGACCATATCGAAGAAACCCTGATCGCGTTGTTGCTGGGCCTGATGACGGCCGTGACCTTTGCCAATGTGATCGCGCGGTTCGTGTTCAATTCCAACATTCTGTGGGCGCTTGAGCTGACGGTGTTCACCTTTGGCTGGCTGGTGCTGCTGGGGGCGTCATATGCGGTGAAAAAGCACGCGCATCTTGGTGTGGATGCCATCCTGAATATGCTGGCCCCGGCGCCACGTCGCGTTCTGGCGTTAGTTGCAGTGGGGTGCTGTCTGGTGTTTTCGCTGCTGATGCTCAAAGGCGCGTATGACTATTGGGCTGTATTCGCTGATCTGCCGCCCACGTCGGGCCGTTGGTTCCCGACAGGTTTCAATTTCGACGCCCGTAGTCAGAGTTTCTACGAGGTCGACGATATCCCCATGGTCGCGCCGCTGCGATTCCTGGAAGCGATGATCAACTACGACGAGGCCTACGAGAAACTGCCTAAAGTCGTCCCGTATTTCATCCTACCGTTGTCGATGCTGCTGCTGGTGATCCGCTTTACGCAGGCCGCCATTCAGATTTGGCGGGGCGAGGCCGATCGCATTGTCGCCAGCCATGAGGTTGAGGACGAGATCGAAGAAGTGCGCGCTCAGCAAGGAGAGCATGACTGATGGACGTTGTATTCCTTTTCTCGATGGTCATCGGCCTGCTGCTGATCGGGGTTCCGATAGCGGTGGCTCTGGGCCTAAGCTCGACCCTGTTCCTTCTTATGTATTCCGACAGTTCGCTGGCTTCGGTGGCTGGCACGTTGTTCGAAGCGTTTGAGGGGCATTTCACACTGCTGGCGATCCCGTTCTTTATCCTCGCGTCATCATTCATGACGACGGGCGGTGTAGCGCGGCGGATCATCCGGTTTTCGATTGCCTGTGTGGGCCATTTGCCGGGCGGTCTTGCAATCGCGGGCGTGTTTGCCTGTATGTTGTTCGCGGCGCTGTCCGGATCGTCTCCGGCGACTGTTGTGGCCATCGGCTCGATTGTGATCGCAGGGATGCGCCAAGTGGGTTATTCCAAGGAATTTGCCGCCGGTGTGATCTGTAACGCGGGTACGCTGGGCATTCTGATCCCACCGTCAATCGTGATGGTTGTGTATGCCGCGGCCGTTGAAGTCTCGGTTGGGCGTATGTTCCTTGCCGGTGTTATTCCGGGCCTGATGGCCGGTCTGATGCTGATGATCACCATCTATGTCATGGCTAAGGTCAAGAACCTGCCGAAAGGTGAATGGAAAGGGTGGGGCGAGGTCTTTACCTCGGCACGCGAAGCCGGTTGGGGGCTGTTCCTGATCGTCATCATCCTTGGCGGGATCTATGGCGGTATCTTTACCCCAACCGAAGCTGCGGCTGTGGCGGCCGTCTACGCGTTCCTGATTGCTAGCTTTGTCTACAAGGATATGGGGCCACTTAGCACGGAAGAGGGTCAGGCGAACCTGTCGCTGATCAAGAAACCCTATGCACTGATCACGGCCTTCTTCCACCCTGACACCAAACACACCTTGTTCGAGGCCGGTAAGCTGACCGTCACGCTGCTGTTCGTCATTGCCAACGCGCTGATCCTGAAGCATGTGCTGACAGACGAACAGGTGCCACAGCACATCGCCAGCGCCATGCTCTCGGCTGGTCTGGGGCCGGTGACGTTCCTGATCGTGGTTAACGTGATCCTACTGATTGGCGGTCAGTTCATGGAGCCTTCGGGTCTACTGGTCATCGTTGCACCACTGGTCTTTCCGATTGCGATTGAGCTGGGCATCGACCCGATCCATCTGGGCATCATCATGGTGGTGAACATGGAGATCGGGATGATCACGCCCCCAGTCGGTTTGAACCTGTTCGTGACATCCGGCGTGGCGGGCATGCCGATGATGGGTGTGGTGAAGGCGGCGCTGCCGTTCCTGGCCGTCCTGTTCGTCTTCCTGATCATGGTGACGTATATCCCGTGGATATCGACCTTCCTGCCCAATACCTTCATGGGGCCGGAAATCATAACGAACTAGCGAAGAGAACCCTTCGTTCAGGCCGGGCAGCGCAATCTGCCCGGCCTTTTTCTTTGCCAGCCACTTGAAGTTGTGGCCAACCTTCCCACATCGGTGGCAGAGGACGACCTCCCCACAACGGGTGATCATTCGGGACGACCCGAAGAGTTTCGAGGTGTCCTTGTGTCCTGGATATATCTTTTGTTCGCTGGCCTGCTTGAAATCGTGTGGGCCGTCGCCATGAAGCAATCCGCGGGCTTCACGCGGCTTTGGCCGACCGCCATCATGGGGGTGTCCATGGTTGGCTCGTTCGGTTTGTTGGCCATTGCGATGCGTACACTGCCCTTGGGCACGGCCTATATTATTTGGACCGGCATCGGCGCAGTAGGGGCGTTTCTTGTCGGAATCATGCTGTTGGGCGAAACAGTAAATGCCGCGCGTATCATCGCGGCGGTTCTGATCGTGACAGGTCTGGTGATAATGAAACTGGCCTGAGCTGCCGCTCAGGCCTTTTGCAGCGCATCAATAATGCCCGAGAAGTCCTGCGCCTTCAGGCTGGCGCCACCGACAAGCGCGCCGTCCACATTCGACACGGCAAAGATATCGGCGGCATTGTCGGGCTTGACCGACCCCCCATACAGCAGGCGCACGGACCGCCCGACTCCTCCACCGAAGCGCCGCTCTAGACGGTTGCGGATAAAGTCGTGAACCTCTCCGATTTCGTCCAGCGTAGGCACCTTTCCAGTGCCGATGGCCCAGATCGGCTCATAAGCGACGATCAGGTTCTCACCGGTCGACTGATCCGGGATCGAACCCGACAATTGGCCGCCGATGATATCCAGCGTATTGGCGGCCTCACGCTGTTCCAGACTTTCGCCGACGCAAATGATCGCCTTCAACCCGGCATCCATGGCTGCGCGGGCCTTGGCGCGGACGGTTTCGTTCTGTTCACCGTGATCTTCGCGACGTTCGGAATGGCCCAGAATGACGGCATTGGCTCCGGCATCGACCAGCATATCCGCGCTGATATCACCCGTGTGCGCGCCCGAGGGCGCAGCGTGACAGTCCTGTCCTCCAGTGGCGACACCGGTCTCGCGAACAGTTTCGGCGGCACGGTGCAGCAACGTTGCAGGCGGGCAGATCAGAATGTCGATCGTCGGCGAAGGAAAGGCGCGGGCCAGAGCGTCCAACTCGCTCAGCGCTGCTGTGGTTCCGTTCATCTTCCAATTCCCAGCCGCCAGCTTGCGCCGCATATCCCGATCTCCTTGAAATTCGTAAATTCTGGAACCGGATAGCATCGCCAGCTCGGGCTGACAATTGCGGTTCCAGCGCAGCCATCAAAACGGCAGCGTCCACCGCAGTCGAAGGTAGGGGGTCGTCAACTTCGGGGGACTTAAGATTGAGAAGACAGTTTTTCGTCGAACTTAATCGATTCGCCACACCCACAAGCGTCAACGACATTTGGATTGCGGAACTTGAACCCGGATTCCAGCAGCGAGACCTCATAGTCGATCTCGGTTCCGAACAAGAACATCTGCGCCATCGGTGCAATCATGATCCGCGCGCCATCCTGTTCTACGACTTCGTCGTTCGTTTCTGGCTGATCGACATAGTCCATCGTGTATTCCATGCCAGCGCAGCCACCTTTTTTGATGCCGATGCGCAGGCCCGCATGGCCGCCAGTATCCATCAGGCGGGCAATCTGCTCTGCCGCCTTAGGCGTCATGGTCACAGCCTGTTTGCCGGGAATGCCGAACATTGTGATCTCCGTTGTCGCGCGTAGCCTTCAATTTAGTACCGACAGGACAATGGCTCAAGGCATAGCAGCCATTCTTACCTAACAATTCGGAGCGTTGATGATTGTTCTTGCGTTTTGAAACATGCTGACCTTAGCTGAGCACGGGTAATTTCAGGCAGTTAGATATAGGGTGAAGCAAAATGACCAAGATTAATTTTACCTGCAAAAGCATTGCATTGGCGTCGGTTGTTGCCATGTCTCCGTTACTTGCAAGCGTGGCTTTAGCTGAGGCAAAGCTGGAAAGACACCCCGTTAATTGTGCAACTGCCGAAGGTGACCTGCGCGCAATTGCGGCCGAAAAAAAGCATGCGCAGGATCAGCAAGTGGAAAGTGTGGTATCAATTCTGCCCGCTGGGGCGCTTTTGGGTCTAATAACAGGAACCGAAAACAAGAGATTGTCCATGTTGTCAGGCGATTATGTAGAAGCCTTGGATGAACGAGCGGCGGAAATTAAATCCAAATGTGGCGTGCAATAAGTTGTGCTTTGCCATGAAAAAGACCGCTCTCGGGCAAGAGCGGTCTAGTGTTCTGGTCGTTAAGCCGGGTCTTTAACGGGGGGGCAAGCACAGGCCCGGCCAGCGCTTGGTGGGATGCAAGCATGGACACGTGGAAACTATCACCAGGTTTTGGTAACGGTTTTTCAACGCGGTGATGACAGAAATATAAAGCTTTTATGTCAGGGGGATATTTGCCCGGCTTACATAAAGCCAAGCTCAAGTCGCGCTTCGTCGGACATCATTTCCATGCCCCAGGGGGGTTCCCATGTTAGCTCGACGTCAACCTCTTTGATGCCCGCGACGGGCTCTACCGCTTCGACGATCCAACCAGGCATTTCACCGGCAACCGGGCAGCCGGGTGCGGTTAGCGTCATGATGATTTTCACCGCGTTTTCTTGAGTGATGTCAATCGTGTAGATCAGACCAAGGTCGTAGATATTCACTGGAATTTCAGGGTCAAAGACCGAGCGGCAGGCTTCTACCACGTTGTCATATAGGGGGTGTTCAACGCTCGAAGGTGCAATCAGCGGGGTGCCTTCTAGGTGTTCACTCGGATGAGTCATTTGTGCCTCGGGTCTGTTACCTGAGCAATTATATAGGGAAAGCCAACGGCAGCGTCCAGAGGCGCAATGACGCCCCCTGAGGGGCGCCAGAAACTTTTAATCGTTAATGTCGTGCCGGAAGGTTTTCACCTGACCATGGGGCAGGGAATACACGCGGCGCAACACCAACCAGGCGATCAGCGACAGTGCCGCAAAGATCAACAGAAGGATTGGCAGAGACGGTGTGAGACCGGGGATAACCAGCAACACCCCTGTAACAGCGGCCCCGATCGCAAAGCCCAGAAAGATAAAACCGGGCAGTACGATCTCAAGGATACCCAAGGCCAGCGCTCCGGCCAGCCATAGCCACCAGGTCAGCCAGAAGGGATCGGCCATTATTTTCCTCCTTTCAGCATCTTGAAGGCGTCGCCAAAGGCCTCCAGCGCATTGGCGGGCACAACGATCGTTTGCGAACCGGTGCCGTTGCCCAGGGCGTTCAGAGCCTCGACCTGCTTCAGGGCAACCTGATATTGCGCGGCTTCAATGCCGTTGTCCTGAATGGCCTTGGCGACCACGCCGGTTGCATAAGCTTCAGCCTCGGCCTGAATGCGGCGCGCCTTGGCGGTTTGCTCGGCGGCATACAGTTCGGCATCTGCCTGCAGCTCGACCGAGCGCTTTTGACCTTCGGCCTCGGTTACCTGCGCACGGCGGGCGCGTTCCGCGTTCAGCTGCTGCAGCATCGCGTCGCGGGTGGCCTGATCCAAATTCACGTCCAGAATCTCGGCCCGGGTCACTTCGATACCCCAGTCGTCCACGGCGGTTTCGACGCTTTCCTGAATGCGTTCGATCAGTTGTGCGCGGTTCGATTGGACCTCATCCAAGTCCATTTTACCGATTTCCGCCCGTACGATACCGGCCACAGTTGTCGCAATCGCACCGTCTACGTCACGGATACGATACACCGTCTTTTCCGGTTCGAGAATGCGATAAAACACCGAGGTGTCGATCTGCACAAGAACATTGTCTTTGGTAATCGCATCTTGGGTCGCGTTGGGCAACTGGCGTTCCAAAATAGATATCTTGTGACGTGCAACATCTAGAAAAGGAACGATAAAATTGATGCCGGGGCCAAGCACCGAATGCAGGCGGCCAAACCGTTCGACCACGTATTTTTCCGATTGAGGGACGATTTTAATGCCCTTGAAAATGACAACGACGATCAGCACCGCCGCCAGCACGTAAATGATATTGGACGTCAGCAAGCCAATAATCTGGTCTTCGATCATATCTGTCCTCTTTTATTGTGTACTATGGTATACATGTGGGGATTGAGTCGCCCGATTTCAACTCTGGTATGGGGTGAACAGTCGCAGATGCAAATCTTTGAAGCTGCGGATGCGGGGTGGAAATTCAGGAATGTGACCGCTTTGCATCCCGTCTTGTTTGCGGTATCGGGCGCTATGAAATTGATCATTGATACAGACCCCGGCATCGACGATGCCATGGCCATCGCTTATGCCGCTGCCGCGCCCGAGATTGACCTGATCGGTCTGACGACGGTTTTCGGTAATACACACATTCACCAATCCAGCCGCAATGCGCGGTTTTTGCTGGATAAACTGGGGTTGGAAGTACCAGTGGCCGAAGGTGCGGCCTTTGCAGTGGGACAAAGTAGTCATGACCCCTCGGATCATGTGCATGGGCCTGAAGGTTTTGGCGATGTGACCGAGATTCCAGAGATTGGGGCCAATCATACGCTGACAGCGGCTGAGTTTTTGGTGGATATGGCGCGTAAACATAAGGACGAGTTAGTCGTTTGCGCAGTTGGTCCACTGACGAATGTCGCCGCTGCTATGCGTTTGGATCCGCAGTTTGCGAAAAATATCAAACGGTTGGTGATCATGGGGGGCGCGGTCTACTGCCCCGGAAACGTCACTCAGTTCGCCGAAGCCAACATCTATCACGACGCCCAGGCTGCAGATGTGGTTTTCGCTGCACCACCACAGACCGTATTGGTGGGTTTGGATGTAACGTTGAAAACCCTTTATGAAACCGCGGATTTCGAGGCGTTGGCGGGCCGATCACCGAATATGGGTGGGTTCCTGCGCGATATCTCTCGGTTCTATTTGAAGTTCTACAAAGAGGTTGGCGGGCTAGAGGGATGTGGGTTACACGACTCGACGGCTGTGATTGCCTGCACCCATGAACCGATGTTCGATATGATCGAAACAGGGTTGCGCGTGGTGACCGAGGGGGCTGAAGTTGGCGCGACTCGTCCCGATCGTTCGCGACCTCCGGTTCGTGTGTGTCGGGATGTAGATGGGGCAGGGGTGGTGCATCTGTTCACAGACCGCGTCGCCTCGCTTCCCTGACGGGTTGCATTGGACCGACAGATCGGGCAAATGCTGCCCGGTTCAGAGACCCCGAGGCACCCTCCATGACAGAGCGTTTTTCATTTGACCTGAAAGCCACCGATGGCAAGGCCAGAACCGGTGTGATTAACACGCCGCGGGGCGAAGTGCGCACGCCGGCCTTTATGCCCGTGGGCACCGCAGCGACGGTCAAGGCGATGATGCCGGAAAGTGTGCGGGCGACCGGGGCGGATATTCTGCTGGGCAACACCTATCACCTGATGCTGCGTCCCACGGCGGAACGTATTGACCGGTTGGGTGGGTTGCACAAATTCATGAACTGGGACCGGCCCATTCTGACGGACTCGGGTGGGTTTCAGGTCATGTCACTGGCCGGTCTGCGCAAGCTGACCGAAAAGGGCGTGACGTTCAAATCCCATGTCGATGGATCCAAACACGAGCTGACGCCGGAACGGTCGATGGAGATTCAGCGCTTGCTGGGGTCTGACATTGTCATGTGTTTCGACGAATGCCCCGCCTTGCCTGCCGACCGCGACCGCATCGCCGAGTCGATGCGCCTGTCGATGCGTTGGGCCGAACGCTCACGCGATGCCTTCGGGGATCGCCCTGGTCACGCGTTGTTCGGCATTATGCAAGGCGGTTTGGAACAGGACTTGCGCGAAGAAAGCGCTGAGGCCCTGAAAGCCATCGGTTTCGAAGGTTACGCAGTCGGTGGTCTGGCTGTGGGTGAGGGGCAGGAAGCGATGTTCGATTGCCTCGACTATGCGCCTGACTTCTTGCCCACCGATAAACCGCGTTATTTGATGGGGGTCGGCAAGCCGGACGACATCGTCGGCGCAGTTGCGCGTGGCATCGACATGATGGACTGCGTCTTGCCTTCACGTTCGGGGCGCACTGGCCAGGTGTTCACTCGCTATGGCGTTGTGAACATCAAGAACGCCCGTCACGCCGATGATCCGCGACCGCTGGATGAGGCATGCTCTTGCCCGGCCTGTTCGAACTATTCGCGGGCCTACCTTCATCACGTGTTCCGGTCTAACGAGATGATCTCGGGCATGCTGTTGACCTGGCACAACTTGCATTACTTTCAGGAAATCATGCAGGGCATGCGAGATGCCATTGCAGCCGGAACATTCGAGGCATGGCAGGCAGAGTTTCACGCACAGCGGGCGCAAGGCGATATCGAACCGCTGTAGCGCTGAACCCTTGATGACAAATTGCTGATTTTTTGGTAATCTACCGACTTGTTAACCAAGGTATTTTCCGTTTTTCATCGGGGGTTTCGATGCCTCGCCTATTTGGATTCTTACTTGTTCTATCTGCGATTGTGACGTCGGCTTATGCCGACGTCTGGACTTTTGAAACTCCGTCGGAAAACATCCAATGCTCGGTTGGACAAGAGTTGAACACCGCAGATATCTACTGCACCATCATTGAGCGCCGGGGTGATCCAGCCATGCCGCGCCCGTCTAATTGCCAATCCGATTGGGGGCATGATTTCTTCATGGCAAATACCGGGCCGGTCGAAATGCTGTGCCGTCCTCTCAACCGTCATCGCGACGGATTTGATCGGGCCGAATATGGTGTGACTGGTAAATTCGGTGGATTTGTTTGCCATTCCTCGAAGAAGGGTTTGGAGTGCAAAAATGAGGACGGGCACGGGTTTTTTCTGTCTCGTGCAGTTCAAAGGGTGTTCTAACGCACGCATTCTAAGCCTTGTTGGCATGTTTTGTTAAATTCCGTGGATATGTTCGTTGGACGCCTTGCAGTCCGCTAAACCTCGGGCCATTCTGAATCGCGATACATGGCGGTAAGGTTGAAAAAGGGCGATGAGGCCCCACCTTTATCGTCCAAGACAGGAGATGGCCGAGCGTTGCCTGAACAGGGACCGGAGCCATCTTGCCAACGATAAGGATTGAGCATGCAAGAGCCCCTTAATTCCTCATACCCCGTACTTCCGCTGCGCGATATTGTGGTGTTCCCGCACATGATCGTACCGCTGTTCGTGGGTCGGGAAAAATCCGTCCGCGCACTGGAAGAGGTGATGCAGGACGACAAACAGATTTTGCTGTCTAGCCAGATTGATCCGGGTGATGATGACCCGGCAGAAGACGGAATTTACCGCTCGGGTGTTCTGGCCAATGTTTTGCAGTTGCTGAAGCTGCCCGATGGTACCGTAAAGGTGCTGGTCGAAGGTCAAGCACGCGTGCAGATCACCGAGTTCCTTGAAAATGAAGAGTTTTTCGAGGCTCGTGCCGAATATTTGACCGAAATTCCGGGCGATGTCACCACGACCGAGGCGCTTCTGCGTACCGTTGCGGATGAGTTCGAGCGCTACGCAAAAGTGCGCAAAAACATCCCCGAAGAAGCCTTGACCGCCGTTGGTGAAACCGCCGAACCCGCCAAGCTGGCCGACCTTGTGTCAGGTCATCTGGGTATCGAGGTCGAGCAAAAGCAGGAACTGCTGGAAACCCTCAGCGTTAGCGAGCGGCTTGAGAAGGTCTATGGTCTGATGCAGGGCGAAATGTCGGTTCTGCAGGTCGAGAAAAAGATCAAGACGCGCGTCAAGTCCCAGATGGAGAAGACGCAGCGCGAGTATTATCTGAATGAGCAGATGAAGGCCATTCAGAAGGAGCTTGGCGACGGCGAGGACGGCAGTAATGAAGTCGCTGAGCTAGAAGCCAAGATCAACGAGACCAAGCTGTCGCAAGAGGCGCGTGAAAAGGCCGAAGGCGAGCTGAAAAAGCTGCGCAACATGAGCCCAATGTCGGCTGAGGCCACCGTTGTTCGTAACTATCTGGACTGGATTCTGTCACTGCCGTGGGGCACCAAATCCCGTGTCAAAAAGGATTTGGGCCGGGCGCAGGACATTCTGGATGCCGATCACTATGGCCTGGAAAAGGTCAAGGAACGGATCGTCGAATATCTGGCAGTTCAACAGCGTTCGAAAAAGCTGAAGGGCCCGATCCTGTGCCTTGTCGGTCCTCCGGGTGTTGGTAAGACCAGCTTGGGTAAATCGGTTGCACGGGCAACGGGGCGCGAGTTCATTCGCATCTCGTTGGGTGGCGTGCGCGACGAATCCGAGATTCGCGGCCACCGTCGAACCTATATCGGCTCGATGCCCGGCAAGATCATCCAGGCGCTGAAAAAGGCAAAAACTACGAACCCGCTCATCCTGCTCGACGAGATCGACAAGATGGGTCAGGACTTCCGTGGCGATCCGGCCTCGGCCATGCTTGAGGTGTTGGATCCTGAGCAAAACAGCACGTTCATGGACCATTACCTTGAGGTCGAATATGACCTGTCCAATGTGATGTTCTTGACCACGTCGAACAGCTACAACATGCCAGGGCCTCTGCTGGACCGGATGGAGATCATCCCGCTGGCCGGTTACACCGAAGAAGAAAAGAGCGAGATCGCCAAGCAGCACCTGATCAGCAAACAAGTGAAAAACCATGGTCTGAAAGCCAAGGAGTTTGAGCTGACGGATGAGGCGCTGCAAAAGATGATCCGCACTTACACTCGCGAAGCGGGCGTGCGGAACCTTGAGCGTGAGATCGCCAAGGTAGCGCGGAAATCGCTGACCAAGATCATCAAGAATGAGGCGGAAGAAGTCATTGTTACGCCTGACAATCTGGATGAATTCCTGGGCGTGCCGAAATTCCGTTATGGTCTGGCCGAACAGGATGATCAGGTCGGTGTGGTCACCGGTCTGGCGTGGACATCCGTAGGTGGCGACCTGCTGCATATCGAGGCGCTGAAACTGCCGGGTAAGGGTCGGATGAAGACCACCGGTAAGCTGGGCGATGTGATGAAGGAATCCATCGATGCGGCCTCGTCTTATGTGCGGTCAATCTCGCCTCAGATCGGGGTGAAGCCGCCAAAGTTTGACTCGCTGGATATCCACGTCCACGTGCCGGACGGCGCGACACCGAAAGATGGGCCTTCGGCCGGTTTGGCGATGGTGACCTCGATCGTGTCTGTGCTGACCGGTATTCCGGTGCGCAAGGATATCGCGATGACGGGTGAGGTTTCACTGCGTGGTAACGCGATGCCGATTGGTGGTTTGAAAGAAAAGCTGCTGGCGGCTCTGCGCGGTGGTATCAAGACCGTTCTGATCCCGGAAGAAAACGAAAAGGATCTGGCGGAAATTCCGGACAACGTGAAAGAAGGGTTGGAAATCATCCCGGTTACACATGTCTCGGAAGTTCTGAAACACGCGCTGATCCGCGAGCCTGAGCCTGTCGAATGGGATGAAGCCGCAGAAGAGGCCGCCGCAGCAGCAGCCAAGGCGGCCGAAGGGGCCAGCCCATCGGCAACAGCGCATTGAGCAGATCAAAGGCGGGGGAGACCCCGCCTTTTTTACAACCCGATGATGGGTTTTTTCGGGTCCAGAATCTCTTCTTCGTCGATGTATTCCTGGAACTTTTCCTGGGGCAGGGCAGAACGTACTGCCAACCCAAAGATCACAGCAGAAAACAACACGCACAGCGCAATATCCCACCCAAACGGGATTTGCTTCAGCGCGCCATCCCCGAACTGTCCGAGATATGAGATCAGGCCGACACCCACCAGATAAGGGAGCAGCCATAGCGCTTCGGTCACGTCCATCTCATCCAACCGGTTGCGAAACCGCACCAGCAGCAGGGCCATCCCGAAGGCAAGGGCGATACCCAGACGCCAGACCGTGTCCCAACCGCTCCAATAAACAACAAGGGTTGCGATGGCGAAGGCCGAGACCGCAACCAGTTTCACGGCGGGGATGCGGATGGATCTTGGGCGATCCGGCATCAGATGGCGCAGGCACACGACGGCGATAGGACCGACCGCAAAAGACAG
Source organism: Ruegeria sp. BB5 (assembly GCF_056539405.1). Lineage (NCBI taxonomy): Bacteria > Pseudomonadati > Pseudomonadota > Alphaproteobacteria > Rhodobacterales > Roseobacteraceae > Ruegeria > Ruegeria sp. BB5. The sequence goes on from NZ_JBQFUX010000001.1 coordinate 827,079, forward strand.
CACGATGGCGGCGCCATTCAAGGCGATGACGGTGGTGAAGGGAACCGTCAAAAGAAACAAGGTGCCGATCAGAAAGTTCAGTGCCAGTGCCCAAAGGGGCACTCCGAACGACGACAACATCATCAGGCGCGACGGTAAAAATCCGTTTTTTGCCAAAGCCATAGCGATCCGCGCATTTGATCCGGTTGAGACAAGACCATTGCCGAACGGACCGATGACCGATCCGATGTTCAGTACGCTCAGGAACCAGACAAACCCGACCGATATGATGACGCCGTCCAACGGGCCCTGACCTCCGAAACTCAAGCTGGCCCAACCGTTGCTCAGCATTTTCGAGTCGAGCGCACCGATGAAGGCGATTTGCAAGCCCACATAGATCAACGCGCAAAGCACGATGGACAGAATCAGTGCGGCAGGGATGGCGAATTTGGGGTTTCGAACCTCGCCGGCCATATCAACCACATGACGAAAGCCGATGAAGGAGAAGATAACGCCTCCGGTCGAGACAGCAGCCATGATGCCTTGCAGCCCATAGGGTGCGAATCCATCTGGTTGAGTGAAGTTCTGAGTGTCGAACCGATTGCCGATCAACAAGGCGGCCAATACGATTGGAATTGCGATCTTGGCCCATGTCAGTGTCGCGTTCACCTGAGTGAAGAACTTGACGCCTAACGCGTTAACCGCGACGAACAGCAGCATGAAGAACAGCGCCACGGTGATTCCCGCGCCAGTCAGGTCACCTGTGTCTGCTGTGTGGAGCCAAGGGGCGTAGGGGGCCAGGTACTTCAGCATCGCCTCGACCTCGATCGGGGCGGTGGTGTTATAGCCGATCCACGCGGTCCAACCCATCGTCATCGAGACGATATTGCCGTGTGAAAACTGCGGCACCCGCGCGATGCCCCCTGGGATCGGCAGCATGGCCGATATTTCGGCGAAGGTGATTGCCAGAATGAACATGGCCGCGGCGCCAATGATCCATGAAAAGATGGCAGCAGGCCCTGCATGTTGCACCGCCAGCAGCGGACCGAATAACCACCCGGAGCCAATGATTCCACCAACCGAGATGAAGGTTAGCCCAACGAGGCCGATGTCCCGCTTCAATCTGGCCACGTTCCTACTCCATCCCAAAGCGCCGCAAAATTTTGCGGCCGTCCAAAGCAGGATACGCAGCCCAGGAGAAATCTGGCAAGCATCGGTCAAGAAACGGAAATTTGGATGGTGCCTACCAATGAGAGGAATGGTGGGTGATAAGAGATTTGAACTCCTGACATCTTCGATGTGAACGAAGCGCTCTACCACTGAGCTAATCACCCATAAGCGCGCCTAATACAGAGTGTCCCGCAGGCTTGCAAGGGTGCCCGAAGGGTAAATTTTCTATGCTGCGGACACAAAAAAACAGGCAGCTAAACGTGCTGCCTGTTGATTTCGCATACAGCCTTACAGGATGAAGTCGTTCGCTGTCAGGTCATGCAGACCAGATAGCTTGATGACCATCTCAGGATCACTGTCATTGTCTGTGTCAACGTAAACCAGGGTCTGGTCGAATGCCGTGCCAGCGTTGTCCTGCTTGACGAAATAGATCTCACCTTCGTCGGACGATCCGAATGGGGTCGTGCCGTTGAAGACGAAAGCGTCATCGCCAACAAGAACTGTGCTGGCGTCGATACCGCTCAGATCGATTTTGTCTTCGCCTTGTGTGAAATCCGTGATCTTGTCGGCCAGAGATCCTTTGGTACCACTGTCAGTGATGTCATTGAAAACAAACGTATCCGTTCCGATACCGCCGGTCATCGTATCCACGCCGGCGCCGCCGATGATCGTGTCGATCCCTTTGCCACCGAAGATCGCATCATTGCCTAGACCACCGTCAATGATATCAGAGCCGTTGCCACCACGCAGTGTATCCCAACCATTGCCACCGGAAATCGTATCTTTGCCAACGCCACCCTGAAGCAGATCCGCGCCTTTCTGGCCGTCAAGCGTGTCGTTTCCATCGTTACCGATAAAGGTGTTTGCCAGATCATCGCCAGTAAGCTGATCGTCCTGCGCAGTTCCTACGGCGTTTTCGACCAAGGTGATCGTATCCATGCCGTATCCGGTATCCTGAGCGGTCGTAACCGACAGATCCACGGTCGCAGCAGATGAGCCGTTGAACGAGAGGGTATCAATCCCAAGGCCACCTGTGATGGTGTCGTTGCCATCGCTGTCTTTGATGATGAAGTTGTCCAAACCGTTGCCGCCGGTCAGGGTGTCGTTGCCTTGACCACCGATCAAGAAATCGTTTCCTTGGCCGCCTTTAATGGTGTCGTTGCCATTTCCGCCTGCAATCAGGTCATTGCCACCATTACCGACCATGAGATTTGCAACGTCGTTGCCATAAAGGAAGTCTCCGGCGTGGCCACCAGCAGCGTTTTCAATGACAACACCATTGGCGATCGTGAAGCCACCGCTGACCCCGGCCGCGTGCGACGGCGTTCCCCCAGCATCGTGACCTTCCAGATCAGCAGCCTTCAGGCTGATCCTCACGCTCTTCCAAAGGCCACTGGCTGAAATTGTATCAGTTCCACCCGTATCCCAGATCGCCTCCCAATAGGTGCCGGGAGCATTGGACCCTTTCAAAGAATAGACGTTGTTGCCCGTATTGTTTGACTTGGTTCCATAAATCGCTTGAAGCGCGGCGATGTCCAGTGCCATGGGCGAGGCCACGCCGCCGTAGTTGAACGAAGGCAGCGGTACAACCTGCGGGTAGCCAGAGTTATAGGACATGATCGTGTAGACGGCTTGGTTCTGACCATCGGTTCCATAGTCATCGAACGCCTGTGTCACACCGTCGAAGACGGTTGATTGTCCACCATTGTCATGCGGATGTGCAAGGCCGAGGCCATGCATGATCTCATGCACAATGGTTGCAAATCCTTCGCCGCCCTTTGCCAGCGCGGATTGGCTGAACAGAGGAGTATCGTATGCGAACCAGCCAAACAGGGTGTTGATACCAAACCCTTGCAGAATGGGATCGCTTCCGGGCACTTGGTGTGCGCCGAGGCCGCCATCAAGGGATTGGGTTGTAACTAGACCCCACGAGATGTTTTCGTAATAGGGCGTCCCCTGAGGCGATAGGAAATTGACCTCGACAAAATCAATCGGGATGTATTGTTCGATCACGGCCAGGGCTTGGCGGAACGCCTGTTTTTCATGGGGGAGAAAATCTACGAAGCCCTGAACCGACGAGTCGCCGAATGAATAGGTAATCGTGCCAGCCGGTCCTCCGTTATTTGTGCCGAGGTTCCAAGAGGTCCCCCAAATCAATCCGTCAACATATTCATGACCGGTTGGGCTGGCGCCCGGGTAATTCTGATTTGCAACTGACATTCCGCTATTTCCATCATTAACAACGCAACCGATAGGTCATCACAAATCATGACTTTTGATTGCGTTAAGCTTCCTTCCGATCTCGTAAGCCGAGATTTTGTTATCCGCTGGGATACTTCACTTCGAGACTTGCCTGCGCAAGTTTGCCGACACGTATTTTTGATTTTGTGGGGGCAGTGTCGCCTCTTGCACACGCAATGTGGCTGAATAATGGCGGGGGTTTCAAGCCGCCCAAAAGGTCGTTTTGCTAGATACAGATATATCGAGGATTATGTTCGGGTTTTTCAGAAAGCATACAACTTATGAGTGTGTTTCTTTGGAATCGTTTGAAAGAAAAATCCTTGGATATTTCGGCATTTACAAATTTAAGAATCATTTTAGTTAAAGTGTGTTTGGGGTCTTGCGGTAGCTTCGGAAAGGTCTGGTTCCGAAGAAGGTGCGTCGCGAAGCCCGGAAACAATTTCTGCCTTCTTTAAAAAAACTTCAAAACCCCGCTTGACGATGCCGGGGCGTGGCCATAATACACCCCAACGTTCAGCATCGAACGGGCAGCGGGCGGTTGTAGCTCAGTTGGTTAGAGTACCGGCCTGTCACGCCGGGGGTCGCGGGTTCGAGCCCCGTCAACCGCGCCATCGCTGCCAGCCTTTGATCCGGGTTAATGGATCGCACATAGACCCTAAATGCGCGGTTGTAGCTCAGTTGGTTAGAGTACCGGCCTGTCACGCCGGGGGTCGCGGGTTCGAGCCCCGTCAACCGCGCCATTTTCCTGAAATACCGAATATTCAATCAACCCCTTCCGGGGCACGCATCGGATCGGGGTCATACTGTCAGGAGATGTCGGCAATAATCCGATTGTTCACACTTTGTTCTAACTTTTCTATTGGAGACTCGGAGCCGCTCGCCTATTTCTAGGACACTTGTGTGTTGGGGGCCAAAATGGCTGAGCTGAAAAATATCGAGGTGCGCGGCGCGCGCGAGCATAACCTCAAGGGCATTGACGTGGATATTCCGCGCGATCAGCTGGTGGTGATCACCGGGTTGTCGGGTTCTGGCAAGTCGTCTTTGGCCTTTGATACGATTTATGCCGAAGGTCAGCGTCGCTATGTCGAAAGCCTGTCGGCTTATGCGCGCCAGTTCCTTGATATGATGGAAAAGCCCGATGTGGATCATATCAGCGGCCTTTCCCCGGCAATTTCGATCGAACAGAAGACCACGTCGAAAAATCCGCGTTCGACCGTTGGGACGGTGACCGAGATTTACGACTATATGCGTCTGTTATTTGCGCGCGCGGGGACACCCTATAGTCCGGCTACTGGGCAGCCCATCGAGGCACAGCAGGTGCAGGACATGGTCGACCGCATCATGACGATGGAGGAGGGCACGCGCGGCTATCTGCTGGCCCCCATTGTGCGGGACCGGAAGGGGGAGTACAAAAAGGAATTCCTCGAACTGCGCAAACAGGGTTTTCAGCGTGTGAAAGTTGATGGCGAGTTCTATGAGCTCGATGAGCCGCCCACGCTGGACAAGAAGTTCCGCCACGATATCGATGTCGTGGTCGACCGACTGGTTGTGCGCGAGGGGATGGAAACGCGTCTGGCCGACAGCCTGCGGACCGCTCTGGATCTGGCAGACGGGATCGCGGTTCTGGAAACCGCGCCGCGCGAAGGTGATCCTGAGCGGATTACCTTCAGTGAAAATTTTGCGTGCCCGGTCAGCGGCTTCACCATCCCCGAGATCGAGCCCCGCCTGTTTTCATTCAACGCGCCGTTCGGGGCCTGCCCGGACTGCGATGGCCTGGGGGTCGAGCTGTTCTTTGACGAAAGGCTTGTAGTGCCGGACCAGACGCTGAAACTCTATGATGGTGCCTTGGCCCCGTGGCGCAAAGGAAAGTCGCCCTATTTCCTGCAAACCATCGAAGCCATCGCGCGGCATTACGAATTCGACAAGAATACGCCTTGGAAAGACCTGCCGCCAAAGGTCCAACAGGTGTTTTTGCGCGGGTCTGGCGATGAGGAGATCCAGTTCCGTTATGACGAAGGCGGTCGGGTGTATCAGGTCACTCGCAGTTTCGAGGGCGTGATTCCCAATATGGAGCGCCGTTATCGCGAGACCGACAGCGCCTGGATTCGGGAAGAGTTCGAACGCTACCAGAACAACCGCCCCTGTGGGTCCTGCGAAGGGTATCGCCTGCGCCCCGAGGCTTTGGCCGTCAAGATCGCAGGTCTGCATGTGGGACAGGTTGTTCAGATGTCGATCAAAGAGGCTCTGGCGTGGGTCGAGGATGCTCCGAACCACATGAGCGTTCAGAAGAACGAAATCGCGCGGGCGATTCTGAAAGAGATTCGCGAGCGGTTGGGTTTCCTGAATAACGTGGGTTTGGAATACCTTACGTTGTCCCGTTCAAGTGGAACACTGTCCGGGGGCGAAAGCCAGCGGATTCGTCTGGCCAGCCAGATCGGTTCCGGCCTGACCGGCGTTCTGTACGTGCTGGACGAGCCCTCAATCGGGCTGCACCAGCGGGACAACGACCGCCTTCTGGGCACGCTCAAGAACCTGCGCGATCAGGGCAACACGGTGATCGTCGTCGAACATGACGAAGAGGCAATCCGTGAGGCCGACTATGTGTTTGATATAGGACCTGGAGCCGGTGTTCATGGCGGACAGGTGGTCAGTAAGGGAACACCTGAACAGATCGCTTCAGATGCAGCCTCTATGACCGGTCAGTATTTGGCAGGCACACGGGAAATTGCCGTTCCAACAGAACGGCGCAAGGGGAATAAGAAAAAGGTCTCGGTGGTTAAGGCAACGGGCAACAACCTGAAGAACGTCACCGCCGATTTCCCGCTGGGTAAGTTTGTCTGCGTGACCGGAGTGTCGGGCGGTGGCAAATCGACATTGACGATTGAGACGTTGTTCAAAACCGCTTCGATGCGTCTGAACGGTGCGCGCCAAACTCCGGCACCCTGTGAGACGATCAAGGGACTGGAACATCTGGATAAAGTCATCGACATCGACCAGCGGCCTATCGGGCGGACTCCGCGTTCGAATCCAGCAACTTACACTGGGGCCTTCACTCCGATCCGTGATTGGTTCGCCGGTTTACCCGAAGCCAAGGCGCGTGGTTACAAGCCGGGTCGGTTCAGCTTTAACGTCAAGGGCGGCCGGTGCGAGGCCTGTCAAGGTGACGGCGTCATTAAGATCGAGATGCACTTTCTGCCCGATGTTTACGTCACCTGCGAAACCTGCAAGGGCGCGCGCTACAACCGCGAAACGCTCGAGATCAAGTTCAAGGGTAAGTCCATCGCCGATGTTCTTGATATGACAGTGGAAGATGCGCAGGAGTTCTTTAAGGCCGTGCCCTCGATCCGCGACAAGATGGATGCGCTGGCACGGGTCGGGCTTGGCTATATCAAGGTCGGTCAGCAGGCGACTACGCTGTCTGGTGGTGAGGCGCAGCGGGTGAAGCTGTCAAAGGAGTTGTCCAAGCGTTCAACCGGGCGGACTTTGTATATCCTGGACGAGCCAACCACCGGACTTCATTTCGAAGACGTCCGTAAGCTGTTGGAAGTGCTGCATGAACTGGTCGATCAAGGTAATACGGTTGTGGTGATCGAACACAACCTGGACGTTGTGAAAACCGCCGACCACATCATTGATATCGGCCCCGAAGGTGGCGATGGTGGTGGTGAGATCGTCGCGACCGGCACGCCCGAGGATGTGGCTGCAGTGGAACGCAGCCATACGGGGCGGTATCTGAAGCAGATGCTTGAGGGCGCGCGTGTTGCTGCGGAATAGGGGGCTGATCCTCAGTTGAGGATGTCAGCCACCGCACCGATCAGGTTCAGCACTTTTCGTGTATCAGGATCGACGCGATAGACATAGTCACCTGCGCGGATGTAGCTGCCACGGTTCAGCCCATAGCGATACGGGTCGTTGATCCAGCGATAGTCGCGGTTGATGTAGTCACCCGTGCGATAGAGGTTCTTAACCTGACCCGGTGGCACACACGGAACGGCTTTCTTGGCCAGTCCAGGAGGGCAATGCCCGGCTTTCCCTTTGCCGTTCCCGGCGTCGGCAAGCCCAGCGCTGAGCGCGAGCGCGAGGATTGACGTGGAAATAGTTAAGACTCGCGACATCTAACTTCCCTTTGCAAACATGCCGTAGTTAAAGACAAATGGCCGTTGGTTCCTGTATGGTCAACCCCGTGGGCAAGAAGCCGCCCACGCAGCGCGCCTAACTACGACCGCGCTTTTCGAACCGCGGCAGCATGGCAGAGAAGTCCATGCCCAATCCCCCCTCAGACTCAACGAACTGTTCATAAAGCGCGGTTGCGGCCTGACCCATCGGCGTATCGGCATCCGAGCTTTCGGCGGCCTGTTGGCTTAGACGCAGGTCTTTCAGCATCAATTCAGCGGCGAAACCGGGTTGGTAATTGTTGTCTGCCGGGCTTTCCGGCCCCACGCCGGGTGCGGGACAATAGGCGTTCATGGTCCAGCTATAGCCCGAGGATGTGCTGACCACATCAAACATCTTTTGCCTGTCCAGGCCCAGTTTATCTGCCAGCGCAAAAGCTTCGCACGTGGCAATCATGGTGACACCTAGGATCATGTTATTGCAGATCTTGGCAGCCTGACCGGCGCCGGATTCACCGCAATGAACGGCTTTTTGACCCATGATATCGAACAGCGGCGCGGCTTTCGCAAATGCGGCATCGCTGCCACCTGCCATGAAAGTCAAAGTGCCAGCCGCTGCGCCGCCGATCCCACCCGAAACAGGGGCATCTACCGCCAGAATTCCAGCCTGTTTTGCCTGATCCGCGACAGCGCGGGCGCTCTCGACATCGACGGTTGAACAATCGATCCACACAGACCCGGATTGCATTGCAGGGATGATCTCATCCCCGACAGCGCGCAAGATTTTTCCGTTTGGCAGCATGGTGATGACGATATCGGCGTTTGCGGCAGCTTCGGCACCCGAACCGGTCATGGCGACACCAGCGACACTGACCTCGGCCATGTCAAAACCAGTCACCTCATGCCCGGCTTTTGCCAGATTGGCGGCCATTGGATTGCCCATGTTGCCCAAACCGATAAACCCGATTTTCATCTCTCAAACCTCCTCAAATGTCAGCATGTCTTTGCCCAGTGGCTGCAGCATTTTCGACACCGCCACCGCTGGTACGGATTGGTCGGCAAACCGCCATTGTGGATTACGGTCCTTGTCGATGATCTGAGCGCGAATTCCTTCCAGAAAGTCGCCATGCTCCATCGCGCGGAACGTATAGCGGTATTCCAGTTCCAACGCCTTGCGCAGCGTCAGGCTGGGCCCCCGTAAGCGATGCAGCGCTTCGACCGTACAAGCCATCGACAGCGGCGAATTGCGGCCCATCAGCGTCAGCGCGTCCGCAGCCATTGCGTCGTTGGAATGGGTCAATGCGTTTAGGACATCGCCCAGGCTTTCCCCGGCGAATAGGGCTTCGATAACGGAGTGCTGTTGTTCCAACGTGCTTTCGGGCGGCGGCGTGGAATGTTTTGCAATCAGTTCGGCATCACCCGAAGCCTCGAGCATCTCGATTAAGGCTGACCAATCCGATATCGGGATGAAGTGGTCGGCAAAACCGGCAAAGACGGCGTCTCCGGGGCCCATGCGATGACCGGTTGTGCCTAGGTATTCGCCTAGACGACCGGGGGCCAGCGCCAGCATCAATGTGCTGCCCACATCCGGCAAAAGCCCAATCGAACATTCCGGCAGAGCAATCTTCGAGCTTTCCCCAACGATCCGGTGGCTGCCATGGCATCCAATGCCCACGCCACCGCCCATGGTGAAACCCTGAAGAAAGCTGATGACCGGTTTGGGGTATTCGAAGATCAGCGCATTCAGCCGGTATTCATCGCGCCAGAAGGTACGTCCAAAATCGAAATCCCCCTTGCTGCCTGACGCGTAAAGGTCGGCGATATCGCCGCCCGCACAAAAGGCCTTGTCGCCTTCGGCGTCCATGACGACCAGATCCACGGCATCATCTTCGCGCCAGTTGCGCAGGGCCGTGTCGATGGCCATGCACATATCATAGGTCATCGCGTTCAGGGCCTTTGGTCGGGTCAGGGTGATGCGCCCGGCGCGACCAGTGATGCGGATGTCGATGTCTGGCATGAGTTCCTCAGTGTTCGGCAAGCATTTGACGAGCGACGATGACCCGCATGATTTCATTGGTGCCTTCCAGAATCTGGTGAACGCGCAGATCACGCACCAGTTTTTCGATGCCATAATCGGCCAGATAACCATAGCCACCGTGCAATTGCAGGCATTGGTCGACAACTTTCGATCCAGTCTCGGTCACAAATTTCTTGGCCATGGCGCAAAACTTGGTGGCATCGGGCGTGCCCTGATCCAACTTCCAGGCGGCCTGCCGCAGGAAGGTACGTGCGGCTTGCAGTTCGATCTCCATATCCGCCAGCCGGAATTGTAGCGCCTGAAACTGGTCGATCGATTGGCCGAATGCCTTGCGTTCAGACATGTATTGCAAGGTCATGTTGAGCCCGGACTGGGCAGCCCCCAGGGAACAAGAGGCGATATTGAGCCGCCCGCCATCCAGACCTTTCATCGCATATTTAAACCCATCCCCTTCGGTGCCCACCAGATTTCCGGCCGGGATGTGGCAGTCATCGAATTGCACCTGCGCTGTCGGTTGGCTTTTCCAACCCATCTTTTGTTCCAGCGCGCCAAAGCTGAGGCCCGGCGTGCCGTCCTCGACATAAACAGTTGAAATGCCCTTTGGCCCATCCTGGCCGGTGCGCACCATGCAGACATAGGCATCAGAATAACCACCACCCGAGATAAAGGCCTTGGTGCCGTTCAGCGTATACCCCTCATTCGTGCGATCCGCGCGGGTTTTCAGTGCAGCCGCGTCCGAGCCTGATCCGGGTTCCGTCAGGCAATAGCTGAGGATGGTATTGAGGCTTAGCACATCCGGCATGATGCGGGATTTCAGATCGTCGCCTCCGAAACTGTCCAACATTTTGGCGCACATGTTGTGGATCGACAGAAAGGCCGCGACGGAAGGGCAAGCCATTGACAGCGCTTCGAACACCAATGTCGCGTCCAGACGGGTAAGGCCGGACCCGCCGCTGTCCTCCGAGACATAAAGTCCGCCGAACCCCAACTCGCCAATTTGCGGCCAAAGGTCTTTGGGTATGGTTCCGTCAGCCTCCCACTGGCGTGCGTTCGGGGCGATCTTGTCCTGCCCGAAATCATACGCCATGTCGAAGATTGCGGTTTGCTCTTCTGTCAGTGCGAAATCCAAGGCTTGCCTCCCACGCTGCCGAATGAATTGAACGACTGTTTATTTCCGAATTCTTACAGAAATTTTGCACGGCCAGCAATCGGCAGGGGCATTAAAGATCGTGATGAAATTCTTCGATCAGGTGCTGCACGACGGCTTTGCCGGGATCATCGCCGCGTGCTGCAGCTTCGGCATGGACGCGGCGCTGTCGGGTGGCCGACGTGCCGGTCTGTGCGATTTGCTGCAGACGCGCCAGCTCGGTCATGGTGCCCAGTGCCTCGGCGTCTTCAGCCAGCATTCCCATCAGTTCGCCCATCAACTCGGGCATGGGTTTTATTGAACGGTCGCCAAAGTCAATCAGACCTTCGCCCACGCCATAGCGCTGCGCGCGCCAACGGTTTTCACTGATTAGGAACTGGTCATAGTGCCGCCAACGTAAGTTCCGGTCCTTCAGGCGGCACAGCATTCGGGTCAGGGCCTGGACTAAGGCTGCCAGCGACAGTGTGTGTTCCATACGTGGCTGCACATCCATGATCCGTGTTTCCAGCGTGGGAAAGCGGTGTGACGGGCGCAGATCCCACCAGATTTTTGTCGTGTCCTCGATCACGCCAAGTTCGACCAGAATACCGGTAGTGCGTTCATAATCCGACCAGCTGGCCAAAACCGGCGGCAAACCCGTGCGCGGCAGGTTGTCAAAAACGGTCAGGCGGTAAGATGACAGGCCAGTGTCCTCTCCGTTCCAATAGGGCGACGACGTCGACAAGGCCAACAGATGCGGCAGGAAGTAGGACAGCTGAGGCATCAGGTCAGCGCGCATGGCAGGGTCTTCGACACCTACATGAACGTGCATCCCGCAGATCAACATGCGCCGGGCCACGCCACCAAGGGCATGTTGCAGCGCGTCATAGCGATCCTTGCGGGTGTGGTGCTGTTTCTTCCAGTCGGCAAAAGGGTGGCAGGACACGGCAATTGGCGCGAGGTTGTATTCTGCAGCCCGGCCCGCAACGCATGAACGCAGGCGTTTCAAGTCTTCTCGGGCTGACTTGACTGTTGAATGTGGCCGGGTGCCGACTTCGATCTGGCATTGCAGGAATTCGGGGCTGACCTGTCCTTCGAAATCCGCTTGGCAAGCCTCCATCAGGGCGGTGGGTGCTTGCGCAAGTTGCAGGCTGTCGCGATCGACCAGCAGATACTCTTCTTCTATGCCCAGCGTGAATTCCTGCTGCATGGCGACCCTCGTACTACTAATCCGACCAGTGAATACGGAAATTTCTGTTTTGCCAAGCGTTTGGGGTGGCTCATCTTGCACAAGCCCGGCCCGCACGGGTATGGAACACGCGAACCGCAAATTGGAGCCGTCCGTGAAACCCAGAAAATTTCCGCAGATCAACGCAGCCCTTGATGAGTTGGGGGTGAAGCTCGTCGATAAGGTCACGGAACTGGACGAGCGTGCGCGGCTTGAGGCGTTTGAAAGGGCAGGCGGGTTGACCCGCCCGGCCTATGCCTTGTCGCCGGGGATGGAGGGATTTGATATCACCGAGCTGGTTGCAGAATATGGTCAGTACGCTGCCGCATTGGTGGCGTTGAAAGACCCTGCGCGCAATCAAACCGGCTATCGCCTGGGCAATGGATATTACGACAGCCCGGATGCTGACGCGTTGTACCTGATGATCCGGCGGTTCGCGCCCAAACGCGTGATTGAGGTCGGCTGCGGCAATTCAACCCGCGTCACCCGGCAGGCCATCATCGACGGCGGTTTGGATACGCAGATCACTGCGATTGATCCGTATCCACGGGCGGATATCGCGCATGTCGTCGATCACTTTGAACAGAAGCGGCTGGAAGAGGTCGATCCGGCGCTGTTCGATCAGCTTGAAGCAGGTGACGTTCTGTTCATCGATTCCAGCCACGTCGTACGGATGAGCAACGACGTGGCACATCTGTTCTGCCGCATCATTCCCGCGCTAAAGCCGGGTGTGGTGATTCACGTACATGATGTTTTTCTGCCCTTCGAGTACCCCAAGCGGTTCTTCTATGATTGCCCCGGCTGGGGAGAGCAGTACATCCTGCATGCTTTGTTGCAATCTGGCGCGTATTCATTGCTTTGGCCGGGGTACTTCCTGCAACAGGATCGTCCTGATGCGGTTGAAGCATTGCCGTTTCTCAAAGACGGGCGCGCGCAGAGTATCTGGATTCAAGTCAAAGAAAAGTGATCCGGGCTGGCTGAACCTCCGTACCCCTTTCCATAACAAGCTGGAGAGGAGATAACAGCCATGTTTCGCCGCACATTCATGGGCGCCGCCGCCGCACTTGCACTTGCACTGCCCGTCAAGGCACAAGCTGCCGACATCGTGGACACCGCCGTTTCGGCCGGATCGTTCAACACTCTGGTCGCCGCTGTGCAGGCCGCAGGTCTGGTTGACACGTTAAAAGGTGATGGACCGTTCACCGTTTTTGCACCCACAGACGAAGCTTTTGCCGCGTTGCCTGAAGGCACGGTTGAAACGCTGCTGTTGCCGGAAAATAAGGATCAACTGGTCGAGATTTTGACCTATCACGTGGTCCCGGCCAAGGTGATGTCAGGTGATATTGCCGGCAAACGCGCCAAGGTTCGCACGGTACAGGGCGACCAGCTGAGCGTGAACGCCAAAAAAGGCGTCAAGGTCAATGATGCCAAAGTTGTGCAGGCCGACATTGAAGCCAGCAATGGCGTGATTCATGTAATTGATGCGGTGATCCTGCCGGAATAACGACCCCCGCTAAGTAGAAAGCCCCGGTCCTGGTGGCCGGGGCTTTTTTGTCAAACCAGTCTGACCTGAGTTCCAACCTGGACCAGAGGGTACAGTTCCTCAACGTGCTGGTTGTAAAGGCCGATACACCCTGACGAGCTTTGGCGGCCAATCTTGCGCGTGTCATGGGTGCCATGCACCAGATAAGCGGGCCAGCCCAGATACATGGCGCGAGTCCCCAACGGGTTGCCGGGATCGCCACCTTCCATGCGTACGGGCAGGGACGGATCACGTTCACGCATAGACGCGGTTGGAGTCCAGCTTGGATTTTCAGTCTTGCGCTTGACCTCGGTATAGCCGCGCTTGGTAAGCTCTTCGCTCATCGGAACTGAGCTGGGGTACAGCTTATACGTTCCGTCCGGTCCCCAGTAATGCACTGCTCGGCTGGTGATATCGGCCAGCAGGCAGCCAACGCCCAGCTCATCGAAGTGATCCTGCCAGTTCTGTTGCGAGAACGACGACACATTGCGGCGTACTGGCAATTGCGTGCTGATGGCCTCTTCATCCACCGGGAAGGCATCAGAGCTTTGAGCGCGCACCAAGGCGGGCGTCGCCAAAAGAGAAGCTGCGCCCAACAGGGCAGAACGGCGGGTCATGTACGGGTTTGACAAAGCGGCCTCCGGTATTCGTACTGCTCGAACTTAGAAATTGGCATCAAACTATTGTCGCTGTAGTTGCTTTTCCAGTGCCAGAGCTGTGAATTTATCGTGAAGCCCGGATTTTCTTATCCACTGTGGCAATACTTCGCCAAAAAATACCGGCCCGTTGGGGGCCGGCATTGGTGGTAGGCAGTTTTGCGGATGCAGATCAGTCCATCGCTTTGAAGTTGAACTCACCACCTTCTTTGATACCCGACGGCCAGCGCGAGGTCACGGTTTTGGTGCGGGTGTAGAACTTGAAGCTGTCTGGGCCGTGCTGGTTCAGGTCACCAAACATGGACTTTTTCCAACCACCAAAGGTGTGATAGGCCAGCGGAACCGGGATCGGAACGTTGACGCCGACCATGCCGATGTTGACACGGCTCGCAAAGTCACGCGCGGTATCGCCATCGCGGGTGTAGATCGCGGTACCATTGCCATATTCATGGTCCATCGCCAACTTCAGCGCTTCTTCATACGAACCTGCGCGAACGGTAGACAGAACTGGGCCAAAGATTTCTTGGGTGTATATGTCCATGTCGGGTGTGACATGGTCGAAGAGGTGCGGGCCAACAAAGAAGCCGTCTTCATATCCCTGCAAGCTGAAATCGCGGTTGTCGACGACCAGCTTTGCACCTTGTTCAACACCCGAGTTAATAAGGCCAAGAATACGCTCTTTGGCAGCACCGGTTACAACCGGTCCCATATCAACATCGTCCCCGGCGGTGTAGGGGCCAACCTTCAGTTTCTCGACACGCGGGATCAGTTTCTCGATCAACGCGTCGGCGGTCTCTTCGCCTACGGGTACAGCAACCGAAATTGCCATGCAGCGTTCGCCAGCTGCTCCGAAACCAGCTCCGACCAGCGCGTCGGCGGCTTGATCCAGATCGGCATCCGGCATGATGATCATATGGTTCTTCGCACCGCCAAAGCATTGTGCACGCTTCCCATTGGCGGTTGCGCGGGAATAGATATATTGCGCGATTGGTGTTGAACCGACAAAGCTGACGCCTTGAATAATTTCGCTGTCAAGCAGAGTGTCGACCGCTTCCTTATCGCCGTTCACGACCTGGAATACGCCCTTGGGAAGGCCAGCTTCGACGAACAGTTCTGCCAGCATCAGCGGCACGGAAGGATCGCGCTCGGACGGTTTCAGTACCACCGCGTTGCCGCAGGCCAAAGCCGGGCCGACATGCCACAGAGGCATCATGGCCGGGAAGTTGAACGGCATGATCGAGGCGACAACACCCAGAGGCTGGCGCATCGAATACATGTCAATGCCGGGACCTGCGCTGTCGGTAAACTCACCCTTCAGCATCTGCGGTGCGCCGATGCAGTATTCGATAACTTCCAGACCGCGCTGAAGGTCACCCTTGGCATCGGGGATGGTTTTGCCGTGCTCGCGGCTCAGCGCTTCGGCAAGTTTGTCCATGTCGCGGTTCATCAAGCCAACCATTGCCATCATCACGCGAGCACGTTTCTGGGGGTTCGTTGCTCCCCATTTAGGCTGAGCAGCAGCGGCATCGGCAATCGCAGCTTCGGTTTCGGCAACACTGGCCATCGGGCAATGGGCCTGAACCTCGCCGGTGGCGGGGTTGAACACGTCGGCGAAACGGCCAGATGTACCTTCTACATTCTCGCCGTTGATATAGTGGGTCAGGTTCTGCATGACAAATTCCTTCCGGGTAGACCTGCCGGCAAAATAGACTTGCAAAAATTTGGTGAACAGAGGCAATGTTTCAAAATTGCTTTGCAAAAATGCAAAAGGGAAAATATGAATCCGAACTGGGATGATATGCGGGTTTTCCTGGCCGTCGCGCGCGAGGAAAGCCTGTCATCGGCGGGCCGTATCCTCAAGATTGATCCTGCAACTGTAGGGCGGCGCATTGCGCGGCTTGAGACAACATTGGATGCGCTGTTGTTTACGAAGTCGCAACAGGGATACATCCTGACCGCCGCAGGTGAACGCCTGTTGGACCACGGTTTGCAGGCCGAAGAGGCGATGCGCGCGGCGGCTGGTGTGGTCACTGGGTCGACCAAATCTCTCAGTGGGCAGATACGGATTGGTGCGCCCGATGGCAGCGCCAATTACCTGTTGCCACAGGTTTGTGCGAAAATCAGTGATGCCAACCCTGATCTGGACATCCAGATCCTGGCGCTGCCAAGGATCATCAACCTATCCCGGCGCGAGGCCGACATGGCCGTAACTGTCAGCGCGCCCACAGCAGGACGGTTGCTGGTCAAGAAGATCAGCGATTATAAGCTGCATATGGTGGCCACGCAGGATTATCTGGATCGCCATGCGCCTATTGGTTCAGTCAACGATCTTAAGGGGCACCGCCTGATTGGTTACATCCCGGATATGATCTTTGACCGAGAGCTGGACTATCTCAACGATATTGGCGTTGACCGTGTCGCACTTGCATCGAATTCGGTCTCGGTTCAATTGCGACAGGTTTCGTTGGGTACCGGTGTTTGTGTTGCCCATGACTTTACTTTGCCGTTCCATCCAAACCTGCGGAAAATCTTGACGGATCAAGTGGGTTTGACGCGAAGCTTCTATCTTGTCCGGCATCAGGGCGATCAGCGCAACGAACGGTTAAACCGCTTTGCCGAGGCTTTAACACAAGGCATCCGTGACGAAGTTGCGCGGCTTGAAGCCGATGCCAACGCTTGACAGGTCGACACAATCGCGCAACGCTTTGGATAAATTCATTATTCCGGAGGTGCTTTCATGCTCGTTCAGGGCATTCTAAAATCCAAGGCGACAGACAGCGTCGTGACGGTCGAGCCTTCGATGACTGTGTCGGAGGCTGCGAAAATCCTTGCGGAAAAGCGCATTGGTACCGTCATCGTTTCCGAAGATGGTGGTCAGACGGCAGCCGGCATTCTGTCTGAACGCGATATCGTTCGTGAATTGGCTGCCAGTGGCAGCGGATGTTTGACGCAGCCAGTCAGCTCTTACATGACAAAGGATCTGATCACCACCACACGACAGGCCACCGTACAAGACATCATGGCCCGCATGACCGAAGGCCGCTTTCGCCACATGCCCGTGGTCGAAGAAGGTAAGCTGATAGGCATTGTGACCCTGGGCGACGTGGTGAAGGCGCAATTGGCCGAACTGGCGATGGAAAAAGACGCCCTTCAAGGTATGATTATGGGTCACTGACGGGGCTGGTTGCGATAGCAACCTCTTGCACCGACAGCAAAGTTATGTTTGCTGACGCACAATTTCCAGAACGCAGGAGAGCGTGATGCGGGTTGGTCTATACCCCGGAACCTTTGACCCGATTACTCTGGGCCATATTGACATTATCCGGCGCGCCTCGGCTTTGGTCGACAAGTTGGTGATCGGAGTAGCGATCAACCGCGATAAGGGACCGTTATTTTCTCTGGAAGAGCGCGTGGCCATGATCGAGGCGGAATGTGCGCTGTTGTCTGAACAAACCGGAACCGAAATTGTTGCTCATCCGTTCGAAAACCTTCTGATCGATTGCGCCCGCGATGTGGGTGCACAAATCATTGTTCGCGGGCTGCGGGCCGTGGCGGATTTCGAGTATGAATTCCAGATGGTCGGAATGAACCGTGCTTTGGACGATTCAATCGAAACCGTCTTTCTAATGGCCGAAGCACGGCATCAGGCCATCGCATCGAAACTGGTTAAGGAAATCGCGCGCCTGAACGGGGACGTGTCGAAATTCGTAACGCCCCGCGTTCATACTGCATTGCGCGAAAGGTTAGGCTAACGCGCCCATCGCGGCGGCTGTGTCCAGCATCCGGTTCGAAAAGCCCCACTCATTGTCATACCAGGCCAGAACGCGCACCAATGTGCCGTCGGTGACTTTGGTCTCGGCCAATGACACGGTCGAGCTATGGGAATCGTGGTTGAAATCCATCGACACCAGTGGGCGGCTTTCGGCGGCCAGAACGCCCGATATTTTGGCGGCGGCTTCGACGAACAGCGCATTGACCTCGTCTTCGGTGGTGGGGCGCGATACTTCGGCCACCAGATCGACAACAGACACGTTAGGCGTCGGAACGCGGATGGCCTGACCGGTCAGCTTGCCTGCCAATTGCGGCAGCACAAGACCGACAGCCGCTGCGGCACCCGTGGTGGTCGGGATCATCGACAAAGCCGCAGCGCGCGACAGATAGGGGTCTTTACCCGCGGCATCGTGAACTGGCTGGCTGGCGGTATACGCATGGACCGTGGTCATGTTGCCATGGACGATGCCAAGCCCGGCATCCAGCGCAGCGGCAACTGGCGACAAGCAGTTGGTGGTACATGAAGCATTCGAAACAACGGTATCCCCGGCTGTCAGCTCATGCTCATTCACACCATAGACGATTGTTTTAACGGCACCTTCGCCCCGCGCAGGCGCAGAGATCAGGACTTTCTTGGCACCGTTTTTCAGGTGACGTTCAGCCGCTTCGCGGGTGCGGAAAACGCCTGTGCATTCCAGAACTACGTCGATATCCGACCAATCCAGCGCTTCGGGGTCGCGCTCGCTGGACAGACGAATGGGGCCTGCGCCAACGTCCAGGCCTTCGTTGGTCAATGTCACCTTGTTGGAATAACGGCCATGTACGCTGTCGAACTCGAACAGATGCGCGTTCATCTCGGGTTTGGCCAAATCGTTGATGGCAACAATTTCTACATCTGTACGTCCCGATTCCATCACTGCACGCAGAACTCCGCGTCCGATCCGACCAAATCCGTTGATTGCCAGCTTGAGTGTCATGTTCCGCTCCGTCCGAATTTCGACTTTAGTAAAGTTAGCGCTAACAAAGCCAGATGAGCGGAAAAGTCAAGCAAAACCTCTGTCAGCGCCAGAAAGCCAGCCAATCCAGAAAGGCGTAAAGCTTTTTCCCGAGGAAAACCAAATGTTCGGGTCCAAAGATAGCGTAGTCCAGAATCAACCCGCCAAGGATCAAGAGGCCAAGCCAGATAGCGATTTGGTTGGTCATAGTGGCCCCGAACGAAAATGCCCGCCCAGATAACCTGAGCGGGCAAAAATGTTCAAGATTTCAAATCGATCTTAGTTAAGCCGACCCATGGCAACAGCGACATCGGCCATGCGAACCGAGAAGCCCCATTCGTTGTCGTACCAGGCCAGAACCCGGACAAGGCGGCCGTCTACAACGCGGGTTTGTTCCGGCGCAAAGATCGAGCTTTCTTCGGTGTGGTTGAAATCGGTCGAAACCAGCGGCGCGGGTTCATAACCCAGAACGCGCTGCATCGGGCCAAGCGCGGCTTCGCGAACGATTTCATTGACCTCTTCGACAGACACTTCGCGCGATGAGCGGAAAGTCAGGTCCACCGCCGACACGTTTGGGGTAGGTACGCGGATGGCGGAACCGTCCAGACGGCCTTTCAGGTTCGGCAGAACCTCACCCAGTGCTTTCGCCGCTCCGGTCGATGTCGGGATCATCGACATGGCAGCGGCACGGGCGCGATACAGATCGCTGTGACGGCGATCCAGGGTCGGCTGGTCGCCAGTATAGGCGTGGATCGTGGTCATAATGCCGTTTTCGATGCCGACACCTTCGTCCAGAACCTTGGCAAGCGGAGCAAGGCAGTTCGTGGTGCAAGACCCATTCGAGACCATGTTGTCGTTGGCGGTCAGCGTGTTGTGGTTCACACCAAACACGATGGTTTTGTCGACGTTCTTGCCCGGTGCGGACAACAGAACCTTGCCGGCGCCACGCTCGAGGTGCGTTTTCGCCTTGGTGCCGTCATTGAATTTGCCGGTGCATTCCAGAACGACGTCGCAGCCTTCCCAATCCAGCTCGTTCATGTCGTAGGTCGAGAACATCTCCATCGGGCCGCGGCCCAGATCCATGGTGTTGCCATTGATGGCGATGTCGCGCGGAAACCGTCCATGAACGCTGTCGTATTTCAGCAGATGAGCCGAAGTTTCCAGCGGCCCGGTCGCGTTGACCTTGATAACTTCGATATCGTTCCGGCCTGACGCTGCGATATGCGACAGGGTACAGCGGCCGATGCGGCCAAAACCATTGATGCCGACCTTGATGGTCATGTGACGTCTCCAAATGCGCTTGCCTTGCAGGCCATATAGCCGCGATTGGTGAATCTCAAAAGAGCAAAAGCGGCATATTTTTAATGTGTTAGCGCAAACTTCGCACGATTGCGCTAACGCTTGCACTGGCTGTAAGATTGGGTAGGTTCCTGAGGCGGCAGGTGACAGGAAAGGTAGCGCGATGAGCGGTCTTTTGGCTCTTTTGGATGACGTGGCGGGGATCGCCAAGGTTGCAGCGGCGTCGGTGGACGACGTGGTGGCGGCGGCGGGAAAGGCCGGGGCCAAGACGGCAGGGGTGATTATTGACGATGCAGCCGTCACTCCGAAATACGTTCAGGGTTTTGCGCCTGCGCGCGAGTTGCCAATCATCTGGCGGATTGCGCGTGGATCGGTATTCAACAAGATCGTGCTGTTGCTGCCTGTGGCCCTTTTGCTGGCCAATTTTGCGCCCTGGCTTATTACGCCGCTGCTTATGATCGGTGGGTCTTACCTATGCTTCGAGGGTGCTGAAAAGATATTTCATGTTCTGTTTCCACATGGCAGCCATGCCATTGATGAAGACATGAACGTGCGCGACCCTGGTCATCTAGAGGAGCAGAAAGTCAAAGGTGCGATCAAAACGGATTTCATCCTGTCCGCCGAAATCATGACCATCGCACTGGCCGCGATTGAGGCGCCGAATCTATGGATGCAAGCTGCGACACTGGCGGTTGTGGGCATCGGGGTGACGGTGGCCGTCTATGGCTCGGTCGCGTTGATCGTGAAGATGGATGATGTCGGATTGTTTCTGGCAAACAATGCCCCGACACCTGTCGGGCGCGGACTGGGGCGCGGGTTGGTCAAGGCAATGCCCGGTGTGATGAAGACCCTGTCAATTGTTGGAACCACGGCGATGCTGTGGGTCGGCGGGTCGATCGTCATTCACGGGATGGAAGTTCTGGGCTTCGGCTGGCTGGGCCATCACATCCACGACTGGGCATATGCGATTGGGCATTCCGTGTCAGACGGCTGGGTAGGGGCTGTCGAATGGATTTCCAAAGCAGCAATGGATGGTGTGTTTGGTCTGGCGTGGGGCTTTGTTCTGATCCCTGTAGCCACCAAGGTGATCGGGCCATTGCTATCAAAGAAGACCGCAACACATTGAAATGAAATTAAAAAGGGCGGTTGATGCCGCCCTTTGCCTTATTCTTCGTGTGCTGGATTACAGTCCCAGCAATTCCTTGACCATAGCAACGGTCGCCTCGGCAGTGATGCCAAAATGCTTGTACAGCTCATTCGCCGGAGCGGACGCGCCGAAGCTGGACATACCGATGAAGCCGGCCTTGGCTTCGCGGCCACGCTCACCCAATAGCCAGCGATCCCAGCCACCGGCGCGAACGGCGGCTTCGATACCGACGCGGACCGGACCACCGGGCAGAACGCGCTTGCGATAGGCTTCGTCCTGCTGTGCGAACAACTCCATACAGGGCATGGACACGACGCGAGTACCGATGCCTTCAGCCTCAAGCATCGCTTTGGCTTCCATAGCCAAAGAAACCTCGGAACCCGTTGCGATCAGGATGGCCTGACGTTTGCCTTCGGCATCAGCCAGCACATATGCACCTTGCGCGGTCAGGTTCTTGGCTTTGTGTTCCGTGCGTACGGTCGGAACGCCCTGACGGGTCAGCGACAGAACGGAGGGGCTGTCCTTGAACGTCAGCGCCAGTTCCCACGCTTCGGCGGTTTCCACAGAATCTGCGGGGCGGAACACATAGGTGTTCGGGGTCGCGCGCGAAATTGCCAGATGCTCGACCGGCTGGTGGGTCGGACCGTCTTCGCCCAGACCGATCGAGTCGTGAGTCATCACGAAAACCGAAGGAACCTTCATAAGCGCCGCCAGACGCATGGACGGACGGGCATAGTCGGTGAAGGCCATAAACGTGCCGCCATAGGGGCGAATGCCGCCGTGCAGCGCCATACCATTCATTGCCGCGGCCATGCCGTGTTCGCGGATTCCGTAATGGATGTAACGACCCTTACGATTTTCCGGCAGGAAGACACCCATGTCAGCCGATTTGGTATTGTTCGAGCCGGTCAGGTCAGCCGAACCGCCCACGGTTTCGGTCATGATCGGGTTCACGACATTCAGAACCTTTTCGGACGAAGCGCGGGTGGCCAGTTTCGGCTGATCTTCCGAGATCTGCTTTTTGAAGGCGCGGATCGCACCGGCCAGTTTTTTGGGCGCTTCAAACGCATAGGCGCGGTTAAATTCGGCTTGCTTGCGTTCGGACAGTTGCGCGAAACGTTCTTCCCAAGCCGTGCGCTCAGCAAGCCCGCGAGAACCGATGGCCTCCCAAGCGGATTTCACTTCGGCGGGTACATGGAACGCGTCATGAGGCCAGCCATAGCCTTCTTTCGCTGCCTTCAGTTGGTCCTGATCGGTCAGCGCTCCGTGACCTTTCGAGGTATCCTGCGCCGCGTGACCCAATGCGATGTGGCTTTCGCAGGCAATCATGGTCGGTTTATTCGACTTTTTCGCCTGTACGATGGCTGTGTCGATGGCTTGCGGATCATGCCCGTCAATCTCGATTACGTGCCAGCCCGAGGCTGCGAAACGGCGCACCTGATCGGTGCGATCAGCCATATCGACGGTGCCGTCGATTGTGATGTTGTTGTTGTCCCAGAAGACGATCAGCTTGCTCAGTTCATGACGACCGGCCAAGGTTATTGCCTCTTGGCTGACGCCTTCCATCAGGCAGCCGTCGCCGGCGATCACATAGGTATAGTGATCCACAACCTTCTTGCCATAATGCGCGCGCTGGATTTCTTCGGCCATGGCAAAGCCCACAGCGTTCGAGATGCCTTGGCCCAGCGGGCCGGTCGTGGTTTCGATGCCATCAACCAGGAAGTTCTCCGGGTGACCAGCTGTCTTTGCACCCAACTGGCGGAAGTTCTTGATTTCCTCAAGGGTCACGTCGCCGTGGCCGGTCAAATACAGCAGCGAATAGATCAGCATCGAACCGTGACCCGCCGACAGGATAAACCGGTCGCGGTCAGGCCAATTCGGGGCCGAGGCGTCGAATTTCAGGTGCTTTTCGAACAGCACGGTCGCAACGTCGGCCATGCCCATCGGCATACCGGAATGGCCGGAATTGGCGGCGGCGACGGCGTCAAGGGTCAGGGTGCGGATGGCCGCAGCTTTGTCCCAGTGTTCGGGGTTTGCATTGCGCAGCGCAGTCAGGTCCACGGGCGTTGTTCCTTTGGATTACAGGCAGATGTGGCGCTCAATACCATCCAGCCTCCAAAGTGCAAGTAGAACCGGGATTTCTGATGAGGTAGTGGTTCAAGAAAGCTGCCCAAGTTGTTGAAAGCAAACAGTGGGTATTTTCCGCCTCGTTAGGTTAGACTAGGGCAAGACGTGGATGATATTGATTCGGACTATCCGCGATACAAGGAACCTTGGTTAAGAGGTGGCAGGGGCATGAGCCAGATCGAAGAATTACATCGCCGTATTGTTGCTGCAATGGATCGGATAGGGACCGGCGTCGATACGCTGCGGGATACGTCTCCGGTCAGCGGTGGTGCAGATGACGCTCTGCGGACGGCATTGGATGATGAACGTGTCGCCAATGCGCAGTTGGAAGAACGTCTGAAATCGCTGAAAGAGCGCCACGAACTAGAAGTCGACGCCATGCGTTCGGACATGGAACGGCTGCGGACCACGCCCGTTGAAAGCCCGGAAAACGGGGCATTGCGCGAGCAATTGGCAGAGGCGCAGGCAAAACTGGCCTCGGTTGAGGCCGCCCGCGCCGAGTTGGCCGCGGCCAAGGCCGCGCTGGAAAATCAGGATGAGGTTGAGGCGCTAAAGGCCGAAAATGCACAGCTCAAGGCTGCCGCGGCTGCGACACAGGGTGTCGAAGCCGAAAACGCGCGCCTGCGGTCTGAACTGGCGGACAGCGAACGCGTCGCCGAGTTGAGCGCCGAGTTGGATATGTTGCGCGCTGAGCGATCCAGTCACGGGGCGGCGATGTCCCGTCTGGATGACGATCTGCAACGCATGCGCAAGGCGAATGAACAGTTGCGGCAATCGGTGGATGAACTGCGCGCCGCCGCCGAAGACGGCGTGCCGGATGCTGATCTGCTTAACCGCGCAACAGTGGCCGAACTTGAGGCGACGCGCGCCGCACAAGCAACCGACGCTGCCGAAGCGCACGCAGTTCTGGCGCGGTTAGAGCCGTTGCTGTCGAAGGCGAAACTGGCAGAAGGAGAGGTTGAATAATGCCCGAATTGACTATTCAAATCGGTGGCCGCGGCTTTGATGTCTCGTGCCAGGAGGGGGAAGAGGCGTTCCTGCATTCGGCTGCCAAATTGCTGGATGACGAGGCGCAAGTTTTGTCCGATCAGATCGGGCGCATGCCAGAATCACGGATGCTGCTGATGGCCGGGCTGATGCTGGCCGACAAGGCCGCCGGAACCGATGACAAGATCAAGGCGCTTGAGGCAAAGCTGGCCGAGGTTGAGACCGAGCTTCGAACCCTCAGAAACATGCCACAGCCCGAGCCTGAGCGTATCGAGGTGGCCGTGGTACCTCCGTCAGTGACGGACACGCTGGCGGAAATAGCCGCGCGGGCCGAAGCCTTGGCATCCGTGATCGAGGAGAAGTCAGCGGGATGAACTCTGTAAAGACGGTCGCCTGCGCCGTGGCATTTGCTTTGCCCGGTGGCTTGGCTTGGGCTGAGATCGACATTCTGCCAGTGACATTCACATGCCAGAACGGCGTGCCATTGGAAGTGGCCTATTTCAACGCGCCGGACGGGTCGAGTGCAGCAGCAATGATGGTGGATAACCAATTGGTCACTCTGCGTCAGGTCCAAAGCGGTTCCGGCATACGCTATGAATCCAACGGAGGGACAGGGACGTACATCCTGCGCTCAAAAGGATGGGACGCAACGGTGAGCTTTCTGGCGACAGGATTGGATGCCGCCAGTGAGCAGGTCATTCTGGATAATTGCGTCAGCCGCTGATCAAGCGTTTGCTTCGCGGATCTTGTCGGCTGCTTCTTTGTTATAGCCGACACCGTTGTCGTCAAACAGCGTGTCCAACTCGCCAGACAGGGTCATCTCGGTGATAATGTCGCAGCCGCCAACGAACTCGCCTTTGACATACAGTTGCGGAACGGTCGGCCAGTCGGAATAATCCTTGATGCCCTGACGCACGTCTTCATCGGCCAGAACGTTCACGTCAGTGAAATCCACACCCATGTAGTTCAGTACACCGGCCACACGGGACGAAAACCCGCACTGCGGCATGTCCTTGGTGCCTTTCATGTACAGCACAACATCATTGGCTTTGACGGTTTCGTCGATTTGGGTCTTAACGTCGCTCATCTTGCTTGTCCTTTTCACCCGCATCCGGGGCGGTCGTTTCATTCTGTGACGGGTCAGAGGTCCATCCTTCTTCCTCCAACCGTCGGTGTTCGGCTTGCGCCAGGGCCAGCGGATCCAGCCCGTATCTTTCAATGCCGCCGACCTTACTGATTTTGTCCGGGTCGGGACGCATATCGGCGAGGCTACGTTTCCGGTTGCGTTTCACATAGGCTTCGATCAGCGCGGCGGCAACTATCAATGTTGCGAGTACACCTATCCAAAAGAGCCAGCTGTTCATTTTTTCGGAGCCATGGCTTTGGCATATTGTTGCGGATCGCGAGGGATCGCCATGGCGCTTACCCCACCGCCTTTACCAGTGTCGGTGGTTGATGCAACTAAACTTGAGTCCTGACTAGGGGTCGCACCTTTGGGGGTCCGGGTAACTCGTTTTCGTTCTGATCTGCTACGTCTGAAAATTGCCACCACGTACACACCGATGATGGCTAACAGCACAATGCCCCAAATCGAGTATGCCCAAAAACCTGTGCTCATTCAGGCACTTTCGTCGTCAACGCCAGCGCGTGTAACTCTCCATCCGGGCCGTCCATTTTGCCTTTCAACGCAGCATAGACCGCGCGCTGCTGCTGAACCCTGTTTTTCCCTCGAAAGCTCTCGTCCACGACCATGGCGGACATATGCACGCCGTCATGCCCGCCAACCTGTATTTCCGCATCCGGAAAGGCTTCGCGCAGCAAGTGTTCGATTTCGTGGGCGCTCATCGGCATGTAGGTAACTCCTGAAGATCTTTCCCAAGATGTAGAGCGCCGGGGCGGGGCGCGCAAGGGTGTGATGGTTGGCTTGAAACGACAAAACCTGCGCCGGTGTGGGCACAGGTTTTGCGAATAAGTTTCAAGATATGATCAAGCCACGGCAGCGGCAAAGCTGTCACGGAACGTGTCCGTCAACTCGGCTAGAGGAGCCTCGGAATTGCCGACCTTGACGGCGTCACCAGTAAAGCGACCGACCGAGACCAGTGGAACACCGGCCTGACCTGCTGCGATCATCAGCGCCTCGGCCTGGTCAAAGTTGCAGGCAACCAGATATCGGGCCTGATCTTCGCCAAACAAAAACTCGGTCGAGGCTTCGTCGAGGTGAACGCCAACGTCTGCGGCTTCGGCCAGTTCGAAAGCCGCCAGGGCCAGACCACCATCACCCAGATCGGTGCAGGCTTTGATCATCTCGCGATTGGCGCGGATAAACTCACCATTGCGCTTTTCGGCGTCGAGATCGACATGCGGCGCGTCGCCGTCTTCGCGGTTGAACACTTCGGCCAGAAGGGCCGACTGACCCAGATGCCCATTTGTTTCGCCGATGACCAGCGCGACGTGACCTTCGCGGACCTCGTTGCCGATGATTTCGTCGGTGTGGTCCAACAGGCCAACCGCGCCAATGGTCGGGGTAGGCAGGATCGCTTGACCGTCGGTCTCATTATACAGCGACACGTTGCCCGACACGATGGGCATGTCCAGTGCGGCGACCGCAGCGCCGATACCCTGAATTGCGCCAACAAACTGGCCCATGATCTCGGGCTTTTCGGGGTTGCCGAAATTCAGGTTGTCCGTGGTGGCCAGTGGTTTTGCCCCAACGGCAGTCAGGTTGCGGTACGCTTCGGCGACGGCCTGCTTGCCACCCTCAAGCGGGTTGGCGCGCACATAGCGGGGGGTGACATCGCTGGTGAAGGCCAATGCCTTGTCTGTGCCATGCACGCGAACCAGGCCCGCACCCAGACCCGGCGTTCGCGCGGTGTCGGCCATGACCATGGTGTCGTATTGTTCGTACACCCATTGTTTGCCCGCATAGTTCGGCGAAGCGAGGAGGGCGCGCAGGCCGTCGATCGGGTCGATCTGCGGGACCTCGGCCAGTTCTTCAGCTTCGGGCGTAGGCTCCCACGGGCGGTCGTATTCCGGTGCGGTGGAAGACAGCTTCGACAGCACAAGATCGGCTTTAACCTCGCCGTTATGGACAATCAGGAAGCGATCTTCGGCGATGGTCTCGCCGACAATGGCAAAATCCAGATCCCATTTCTCGAACACGGCGCGGGCTTCGGTCTCAAGCTCAGGCTTCAGGACCATCAGCATGCGTTCCTGAGACTCAGACAGCATCATCTCGTACGCTGTCATATCCTCTTCGCGCTGAGGGACGTTCTCCAGATCGAGGCGCACGCCCAGACCACCTTTGTCGCCCATTTCAACGGCGGAACAGGTCAGACCCGCCGCACCCATGTCCTGAATCGAAATCACGGCACCGGTTCGCATCAATTCCAGCGTCGCCTCCATCAGGCGCTTTTCGGTGAAGGGGTCACCGACCTGAACGGTAGGGCGCTTTTCTTCGATCGTGTCGTCAAACTCGGCCGAGGCCATGGTGGCGCCGCCGACGCCGTCGCGGCCGGTTTTGGCACCGAGGTAGACAACGGGCATGCCAACGCCTGAAGCCGCCGAGTAGAAAATCTTGTCACTGTCGGCCAGACCTGCGGCAAAGGCGTTCACAAGGCAGTTGCCGTTATAGGCGGGATGGAATCGAACTTCGCCGCCGACGCAGGGTACTCCGAAGCAGTTGCCATAGCCGCCGATGCCTTCGACAACGCCATTGACCAACTGGCGGGTCTTGTGGTGGCCGGGCTCGCCAAAGGACAGTGCGTTCATTGACGCAATGGGACGCGCACCCATTGTAAAGACATCGCGCAAGATACCACCAACCCCGGTCGCCGCGCCCTGATAGGGTTCGATGTAAGATGGGTGGTTGTGGCTTTCCATCTTGAAAACAACCGCTTGCCCATCGCCAATATCAACGACACCGGCGTTCTCACCCGGACCGCAGATCACCTGCGGACCCGAAGTGGGCAGGGTGCGCAGCCACTTCTTCGAGGATTTGTACGAGCAATGCTCATTCCACATGGCGGAAAAGATGCCCAGCTCGGTGAATGTCGGCTCGCGGCCGATGATCTCAAGGATCATGTCGTATTCGTCGGGCTTCAATCCGTGGGCGGCAATCAGATCCGGTGTGATGGCTGGCTCTTGCATCGTCTGTCCTGTTCTCAAGGTGGCCGAGATTGCGCGCCTTTTAGGGCAAGGGCGCGTCGGTGGAAAGGGTTAAGACCGGGGTCAGAGGGTTTCCTGTGCCAATCCGATGAAAAAAGGCCGCCCTGAGGGCGGCCTTTGCATTGTTTATAGTGTCAGGTTGCTATTTTGGCGCGCCGTGTTCTGAACTCGGTTTCTGAGCCTGCTGTTCCGCTTGCTGGTTGGCGGCCTCACCTGCGGCTGCGCCTATGGCGGCCTTTTGTTCTTCACTCAGATTGTCCGCGTCATCCAGACCGGGGATCGCAACGCGCACCTCGCGGCGGGCAAAGTCGATACCGTTCTCTTTAAATGCGGCCTTCACACGGTTGAAGATTTCTTTGCGCAGAGTGAACTGCTTACCGGGCTTGGCCATGAACTTGCCACGGATGATCATGCCGACATCATCAAAGTCGAACACACCTTGCGACTTGAAGGGCTGTAGGAAACCGTCCTTGTGGGTTTCATCCTCCAGCATTTCAGCGCCGATCTTCTTGAAGATCTTCTTCACCTTGTTCGGATCAGTGTCGAAAGGCACGGTGAATTTCAGCTTCATTATGACCCAGTCGCGGCTGTAGTTGGTCAGCTTTTGAATCTCACCATACGGAATGGTGTGGACCGGGCCGCGGTGGTGGCGCAACTGCATCGAACGGATCGAGATTTTTTCGACCGTCCCGGTGGTGCCGCCTACATCCACATATTCGCCAACGCGGAATGCATCATCGACCAGGAAGAAAATCCCGCCAACAATATCGGCCACCAACTTTTGGGCACCAAAACCGATGGCCAGACCCAGCACACCAGCACCAGCCAGCAGGGGCGTGATATTGATCCCCAGCGCCCCAAGCGCCAGCAGCACGAAGATAACCGCGATAGCGACCTGAGCGGTCACACGCAGCAGAGGCAGGACTGTGGCCAAGCGTGACCCGCCTGAGCCGCCGCCTTCACCGGCCTCTTCATCCGGGCTTTGATCAGCGGCTTGCTCTTTGGCCAGACGGCGGTTGACCCATAGCGAAACAAGCTCGTTAAGGATGTACCCAACGGCGATAATGATAAAGAACTGGATCACCTTGCTGCCGGATTCATCACCTCCGCCCGCGATTTCCCGAAGATCAAGGTCCCACGCGTTGGCGATCATCAAGATGACCAGAATGCCAGCCAATACCCGTCCGATGCGGATATAGCTGCGCTTGGTCGATTTATACGCCTTTTCGGCCACCGGGCCTTCGCCCTGCATGGGCGGCTGCAGATGGCGCACCAAGCCACGTATCAACGTATCAAGCGCGGGTGCAATCAGCAGCCAGAACATGGTGGTGAAATGTGCACCCTGCAGCAACAAGGCGCGCAACATCGGGTCGCGCTGAGCAGCCAGGAACTCGACAAGTAGCCAGATCACCGCAGATACGCCGATGGCGAAATATGGGTAATAGTGAGCGACTTCCTCGTCGAACTTGGTGTGGTCCGGGTCTGTCCCCAGCATCATTTGGGACAGGCCTTCACGGGCTTTCCAGGCAATCACTCCGATATAGATGTGGATCGCACCGTTCAGCCAGAACCCGATCCGGGTTTCACGCCCGGTGATGCCGTTCAATTCGTTGAAATGGATAATGAACAACGTCAACCCGATCAGGATCAACAGCCCGATCAGATTGCGGTGCAGATATTTTGCCCAGTGGTCGTCAATGTTGACCAGCCGATATTGGGGTTGGTTCGGGGCCAGTATGAACCGCGAGGCAGCCGCGCCCAGGCGTGGAACCCAGATCAGGTAAAGGACGAAAGGTGCGGCGTAGGTCAGTTGTTCAGGCGTCAACAATCCGCGTCCCAAGGCGCGGATCACGACATAAAAAACAACTAGCCCAGCGATCTCGCGGCAAAAGCGGCGAAACAGAAAGCTTACCGCACCCCAAAGGTCACTTTCCTCGGTCGCACTTGCTTGACTGTGCCATCTGTTGGTGAGCAGGTAGAAAAGCTTTTCCGCAATGTAGCCTGCAATCAAAACGCTCAGAATCAAACCCATCAGCGTAAGAGCGCCGCTTGATCCGAATGTGCCTATAAAGTTCTTGGCCGCATGGGCCTGAGCGCTGAATATATTTGGCACCGTGACTACGACCTGCGTCCAGGACGTCACCATTGCCGCCCAAATCGCGCCGATTTCCTTGATGGGATCTTCGCGATCCTCTGCTTCGGCAGCCTTTTGTTCAGCGACCGCGTCCAAACGCTCAAGCAAAATGGCGCGGACCTGATCGTCAGACATACGCGCGACCAGATCGTCCACCTGTTCAGGCGTCAGATCATCGGGAATGCTGATAGTGGTTGACGAACCGGTCGATCCGCTATCCTGCGCAAGAACCGGCCCTGAAAGGCAAATGACGGAAAGTATCGCCAACAAAAGGCGAAGGGGCTGAAACATCGAATCTGTCCTCGAACACAAGTCTTCGTGAATTTTTCGTGATCATAGGTCTAAGTGCCCGAGTTTCCCAGATGTTTTGCCAGCCGAACACAGCGCACGTTGCCGAATGGCCAAAAAAAAGGCCGAGCACTAAGCTCGGCCGTAGTCCAACAGGGAGGTATGAAGATGATGAGCGTTTCAGCATCACCGCCTTCGAGAGTTCATTTAGGGATCACTTTGTGAACGATCAAGAGATTTCAGAATGATTGCTGATCAACCCCGCTATGCCAGTGGTGCATAGCTAGAGTTTTCCCATCTGCTTCAATTGTTTGCGCTGCGTTATGATCTCATCCTGAACAAAGTCACGGAAGGCCGCGACGCGCTTGGAATGGCGCAATTCCTCGGGATAGGCGAGGTATACGGGAACATCCGCACTTTCGATATCCGAAAGGATCGGCGCGACATTGGGAAGTCCTTGGGTAACGTAGTCCGGCAGGACGCCAATACCCAAGTTATGCAGCACACCCTGAAGCACACCAAAATAATTGTTCACGGTCAGCAGGGATCCTGGATTGTACGTCATCAGATGGCGCACCATCGCAGCACCCGCACCAACTTGCGGTGCTGAAGGTGTTTGACAGATCAGCCGGTGATTTTTAATTTCGTCCAAAGATTTCAGCATACCGCCATGGGTATCGATGTATTCCTGCGTCGCGTACAGCTGCATCTGCACGGTCATCAGGCGTTTGCGGACCAGATCGGCCTGGCTGGGCTCTTTCATGCGGATGGCGACATCAGCCTCGCGCATGGGCAGGTCTAGCACGCGCTCTTCCAGCATCAGGTCGATATTGAGATCGGGGAACTGCTCGTACAGTTTCGGCAGGCGCGGTGCCAGCCAAAGCGTGCCAAAGCCGTACGTAGTTGTGACGCGCAGAACGCCAAACACTTCTTCTTCGCTGTCGCGAATGCGCGCAGCAGCAGCGTCCAGACGTTTTGTCATGGCCGAGGTTGCGTCAAACAACAACTCGCCCTGTTCTGTCAGGATCAACCCGCGCGCGTGGCGGTGGAACAGCGTCGAATCAAGCGACTCTTCCAACGCTCTGATCTGTCGGCTGACGGCCGATTGCGACAAGTTCAGCTTGTCACCTGCATGAGTCAGGCTGCCTGCATCCGCAACTGCGTGAAATATTCTAAGCTTGTCCCAATCCATCGCCGCAACTTTCGTTATCTTTCGAACTGCCTATATGAAATAGGTAGCAACTTCTACATTCAAACGGTGAAATCCTTAGGTTTCAGGGGATAAACCCTATGCAGGTCAGAAATTATGACCTAAAATGTAGAAATATATAGCACACTGATCTGACGTGGGGAGGCGTTTGATGAGTCAGCCGCAAATATCACTAAATGATCGTTACGATCTGGATAAGAATCCAATTCTTTTGAACGGCACGCAGGCGCTGGTTCGCCTGATGCTGATGCAAAAGTCCCGGGATACGCAGGCAGGACTGAATACAGCGGGATTGGTGACCGGGTACCGCGGCTCACCGCTGGGCGCGGTGGACCTACAGATGACGCGGGCACAGAAACAGCTGACCGAAAGCGACATCACATTCCAGTACGGTTTGAACGAGGACCTAGCCGCCACAGCGCTTTGGGGCAGTCAGCAGGCTGGGCTGCGCGGGGATGGGCGGTTCGATGGTGTTTTCGGTCTCTGGTACGGCAAGGGGCCGGGTGTAGACCGGTCCGGTGACGTGATGCGCCACGCCAATATGGCGGGTACGGCCAAACATGGCGGCGTGCTGGTGGCGATGGGTGATGACCATACTGGCGAAAGCTCGACCGTTCTGCATCAGTCGGAATGGTCTTTGGTTGATATGTACATGCCAATTGTCAGCCCTGCGGGTGTGCAAGAGATTTTAGACTATGGCGTTTACGGTTTCGCGCTCAGCCGGTTTTCGGGGCTTTGGGTTGGCCTGAAGACGATGAAGGACACGATTGAGGTCACGTCGGTCGTTGATGGTAGTGCTGACCGGATGAACCTTGTCGTGCCCGAGTTCGATATGCCCGAGGGCGGGTTGAACATACGTTTGGGCGACACGCCGCACCTGCAAGAAGGGCGGATCATCGACCACAAACGTTTCGCGGCCGAGATGTTCTCGCACGCCAACAAGATG
This sequence comes from Ruegeria sp. BB5, assembly GCF_056539405.1. Lineage (NCBI taxonomy): Bacteria > Pseudomonadati > Pseudomonadota > Alphaproteobacteria > Rhodobacterales > Roseobacteraceae > Ruegeria > Ruegeria sp. BB5. The sequence goes on from NZ_JBQFUX010000001.1 coordinate 860,219, forward strand.
GACAAGCGTGTGTGGGGCAAACCCGGTGCCAAGATCGGGTTTGTTGCGGCCGGCAAGAACTGGCTGGATCTGTCCCATGCCATGTCGTTGCTGAACATCGACGCGGATGAGGCTGAACGGTTGGGGATCACGACCTACAAGATTGGTCAGACCTTCCCGCTGAACATGACTGGATTTCACGACTGGGCTGAAGGACTGGACCTGATTGTTATCGTTGAAGAAAAGCGAAAATTGATCGAGGTTCAGGTCAAAGAAGCCATCTTTGACGACCGTCGCGGCCGCCGTGTTTACGGCTGGTATAAGGGCGGGGCTGGCACCTTGCATCGCGAGGAACTGTTTCCAACTCGTGGTGCGCTTGATCCGAATATGATCGCCGAGAAGCTGGGCGAGATTCTGATTGAAGAGGGCCACGACACAGAAGGCGTCCGCGCCGGTTTGGCCAAACTGTCCGAGGCCCGCCGAGCCGACAACGCCGAAGAAATCGCGACTCGTCTGCCGTATTTCTGTTCGGGCTGTCCGCATAACAGTTCTACCCGGTTGCCCGACGGTAGTCGCGCCTATGCGGGTATTGGCTGTCATTATATGGTGCAATGGATGGACCGCGAGACCACCGGGTTCACGCAGATGGGGGGTGAGGGCGCAAACTGGATTGGCGAAGCGCCATTTTCGACCACCAAGCACGTGTTCCAGAACCTTGGTGACGGGACGTATAACCATTCCGGTGTGCAGGCGATCCGGGCGGCGTTGGCTGCGGGCACCAACATCACTTTCAAAATCCTGTTCAACGACGCTGTCGCCATGACCGGCGGTCAGGAAAACGAGGGCGGACTGTCGGCGGAACGGATCGTAGCCGAGGTCAAGGCTATGGGCGTGCAGAACGTGGCCGTAGTCTATGACGAAAAGGAAGATGTGAATTTCAAGGCGATGCCTGCTGGTGTGGAAACCTTTGAGCGCGCGGATTTGATGCGGGTACAAGAACAGTTCCGCGAGACCGAGGGTGTTTCGGTCATCGTCTACATCCAAACCTGCGCGGCCGAAAAACGGCGTCGGCGCAAACGAGGTGAGTTTCCTGACCCCGATAAGCGCGTATTCATCAATACTGACATTTGCGAGGGATGCGGCGATTGCGGAGTGCAATCGAACTGCGTCTCGATTGTGCCGAAAGAGACGGAGTTCGGTCGCAAACGGGCTATTGATCAATCAAGCTGCAACAAGGATTTCTCTTGCCTCAACGGGTTTTGCCCGTCGTTCGTAACCTTGGAAGGTGCAAAAATCCGCAAGGAAGCAACCACCGATATCGATCTACCGGATCTACCTGAACCAGTGCTGCCTGAAATCAAAGGGACACATAACGTGGTGATCACTGGTGTTGGCGGCACAGGTGTGGTGACACTGGGTGCGATCCTGGCACAGGCGGCACAGATCGACGGTAAAGGCGCCGGAATGATGGAGATGGCAGGCCTTGCTCAAAAAGGTGGTGCCGTTCATATCCATTGTCGCTTGGCAACCCGGCCCGAGGATATCAGCGCCATTCGTGTTGCAACAGGTGAGGCACATGCACTGATCGGGGGCGATCTGGTTGTCTCTGCCGGGGCCAAGACGCTGGGTCTGACGCGCGCGGGTCAAACCGGGGCCGTGATCAACAATCATGAGACGGTGACCGGAGATTTCACCCGCGATACCGATTTCCGTATTCCGGGTGACCGGCTTGAACTGGCCTTGCAGGCGCGGCTGAAGGATGACGTCTCACTGTTTGACGCAACCGATCTGGCGCGCGCGGTGATGGGCGACTCGATCTATTCCAACATGATGGTTTTTGGTGCGGCCTGGCAGAAGGGCTTGTTGCCCATCAGCCATGATGCCTTAATTCAGGCCATCGAACTGAATGGAACTGCGGTCGAGCGCAACAAGCGTGCTTTTGACATTGGGCGTTGGGCGGTTCTGCACTCGCAGGAGGTCGCAGGCATTCTAGAGCCTAACGTGTCAGATATGCCAAAATCTTTAGAGCAAAAGATCGACTATCGTGCGCAGCACCTGACAGCGTATCAAAGCGGTCGGTTGGCCAAACTATATCGCAAACTGGTGGACATGTTTGATGATGAAGCCATCCGCGAAGCCGTGGCAAAAGGCTATCATAAGCTGTTGTCTTACAAAGATGAATACGAGGTTGCACGGTTGATGTTGGACAGCCGCGAAAAAGCCGTGGCCGAGTTTGACGGGGATTTCAAAATGACCTTTCATCTGGCCCCGCCCATCCTTGGCGGAACTGGTGCTGACGGACGTCCGCGCAAACGTTCCTTCGGTGAGTGGATTTTGAAGCCGATGAAACTGCTCACGCGGTTGAAGTCACTGCGGGGAACACCTCTGGATATTTTTGGTTACAGTGCAGAACGGCGGATGGAACGCGCGTTGATCAAACAATATGAAAATGATCTCAATGAGATAAAGCCTCTTGTTACACCTCAGACCCGCGACGCAGTGATTGCGCTGGCGCAATTGCCGCTGGACATTCGCGGGTTCGGGCCGGTGTTGCAGGCCAACGAGGCCAAGGCGGCCAAACGGCGCGAGGAATTACTGGCCACCATACGGAACGGAGGACCAGAGCTGCGCGCTGCCGCCGAATAAACCGTAACGGGATTGTCACGAAACCTAGGCAAAATTGCCGCTTATACTTATCTTGCAGGCCGCAAACTCTCGGAGAGTCGTATGCCCTCGCGCCGCCATATCGCTCGTGACATATCCTATGCCTATTCCGCCGCAACCAAAGGGGGGCGGATGGTGATCAAGCTGATAGAGAACACCACTGGGCGTTTGCGCCTAATCAAGCGCGCAGACGGTTATGAGAAAGAGGTCGCCAAAGGGCGCGACTTTTGGTCGGTCATGGTGGGTCGCTATGGTCTGTCGCTGGATATTGTCGACGGTTCGTTGACGAATATTCCGACGACCGGGCCTCTGATTCTGATTGCCAATCATCCGTACGGTATTCTGGACGGGTTGATGATGGGCCACATCCTGTCTCAGACACGTGGCGATTTCCGAATTTTGGCCAATCACGTGTTTCGCAAAGCCGAGGATCTGAACAAGATCGTCCTGCCGATTGCGTTTGACGAAACCAAAGAGGCGATGAGACAGAACCTTGAGACGCGCAAAGCGGCCTTGAAATATTTGGGCGAGGGCGGAGCAATCGGGATATTTCCGGGTGGTACGGTCAGCACTGGGCTCAAACCCTTTTCACACCCGATGGATCCGGGCTGGCGTGGGTTCACGGCAAGAATGGTGGCCAAATCGAACGCCACTGTAGTGCCGGTCTTCTTTGACGGCCACACGTCGCGCTTGTTTCAGATCGCCAGTCATTTGCACAATACTTTACGCATGGGACTGCTGATCAAAGAGTTCAAAAAACGCGTGGATACACCTGTCAAAGTGGTGATCGGAGAGCCCATCGGCCGCGACGTTCTGGACCCATTGGCCACGGATACGCGCAAGATGATGGATTTCTTGCGCAAAGCCACGTATGAGCTGTCCCCGACGCCGTTGAAATCTTATGATTACGGCTATGAATTCGAGGAACGGCATCGCGCCTAAAGAGGCTAATGGCAGTAGGCATTTTTGATTCTGGTTTGGGCGGTTTAACCGTTCTTGACGCCGCGCAGAAACGTCTGCCGGACGTGGATTTTCTGTACTTTGCGGACAGCGCGCATGCGCCCTATGGCGTGCGGGACGCCGAGAATATCTATGATCTGACACGGCATGCTGTTTACAACTTGTGGGACCGTGGCTGCGATCTGGTGATTCTGGCCTGCAACACCGCCAGCGCCGCCGCGCTGCGTCGGATGCAGGAAGAGGGTGTGCCTGCCGGCAAGCGTGTCCTGGGAGTCTTTGTGCCTTTGATCGAGGCATTGACTGAGCGGCAGTGGGGCGACAACAGCCCTCCGCGTGAGGTTGCCGTAAAGCACGTTGCCTTGTTTGCCACGCCCGCAACGGTGTCTAGCCGAGCCTTCCAGCGAGAGCTGGCGTTCCGAGCCATCGGCGTAGACGTCGAGGCGCAAGCGTGCGGCGGCGTGGTCGATGCCATCGAAGACGGCGACATGATTTTGGCCGAGGCACTGGTACGCAGCCATGTGGACGCGCTGAAACGGAAAATGCCAGAACCGCAAGCAGCCATTCTGGGTTGCACGCATTACCCGTTGATGGCGGAAACCTTTCAGGCCGCCTTGGGCCCGGATGTTCAGGTTTACAGTCAGGGCGCCTTGGTTGCTGAAAGCCTTGGGGATTACCTTCAACGTCACCCCAACATGCAGGGTGAAGGCAAGGGCGGCTTCTTGACGACTGGAAAGCCAGATTTTGTCAGCGACCGGGCGACGCAGTTCCTCCGACGACAAATTTCGTTCGAGGCCGCCTGACTTAGGTCAAGGACGCTGCTGCACACTCTCCTTTATTCGAAGACCGTCACATCGGCGGTCGTGATTTGTGACACACTGGAACAAGAGGTCTGACATGACCCATAAAATCGCAATTCTGGGTGCTTCGGGTTATACCGGCGCCGAACTGGTGCGGCTGATCGCCGAGCACCCGAATATGGAAATCACTGCCTTGGCCGCCGAGCGGAAGGCCGGCATGTCAATGGCACAGGTCTTTCCGCATCTGCGTCACATGGATTTGCCAGACCTGTGCAAGATCTCTGAGATCGACTTTTCGCAGATCGACCTGTGTTTCTGCGCCTTGCCACACAAAACTAGCCAAGAGGTCATTCGTGACCTGCCGAAAAACCTCAAAATCGTTGATCTGTCCGCGGATTTCCGTCTGCGTGACCCGGATGAATACGAAAAATGGTACGGAAACCCGCACGCCGCGCTGCAACAGCAGGAAGAGGCCGTCTATGGCCTGACCGAGTTCTACCGGGATGACATCCGCAATGCGCGGTTGGTCGCGGGAACCGGGTGTAATGCAGCGACGGGTCAGTATGTGCTGCGCCCGTTGATTTCTGCAGGTGTTATCGATTTGGATGACATCGTGCTGGATCTGAAATGCGCCGTTTCGGGCGCAGGCCGGTCGCTGAAGGAAAACCTGCTGCATGCGGAACTCAGCGAAGGCTACAATGCGTATGCCGTTGGCGGTACGCACCGGCATCTGGGTGAGTTCGATCAGGAATTCTCGGCGCTGGCAGGGCGTACGGTGCATGTGCAGTTCACGCCGCACCTGATCCCGGCTAACCGGGGAATTCTTGCGACGACTTACGTCAAAGGGGACTCGGCAAGTGTGTATGAGACACTTGCCAAAGCCTATGAAGATGAACCCTTTATTCAGATGTTGCCGTTCGGCGAAACACCTTCGACCCACCATGTGCGCGGTTCGAATTTCTGCCATATCGGTGTTGTCGGCGACCGGATAGAACGCCGCGCCATTGTGATTGGCGCATTGGATAACCTGACAAAAGGTAGCAGCGGCCAAGCCTTGCAGAACGCCAACCTGATGTTAGGTGAAGATGAAACCCGGGGGCTGATGATGGCCCCGCTATTCCCGTGAGGACGGTATGAAAACGCTCAAGAAACGTCGTCGAGTACAAGTCATTCTTCTGGCCGTCGTGGCTTTGGTCTTGGCGACGGGGTTGATTGGGTTTGCGATGCGCGATGGCATTAACTTTTTCCGCTCTCCCAGTCAGGTGATTGCTGAACCCCCGAAACCGACAGAAGTGTTTCGTATCGGTGGTCTGGTCGAGGAAGGCTCGATCATTCGCGGGCAGGGCGAGACAGTGCGTTTTGTCGTGACCGATGGCGGTGAAAGTGTACCGGTGGCGTTTACCGGGGTTCTGCCGGATCTGTTTGCGGAAAACCAGGGCATGGTAGGGACGGGTTCTTACGTGAACGGTGTATTCGAAGCCACAGAAATTCTTGCAAAACATGACGAAACGTACATGCCGAAAGAGGTGGTCGACGCCCTGAAAGAACAAGGTGTTTACAAAGAGGCTGGTGAAAGCTGATTTACCTTAGCTAACAAGCAAGAACTGATGGGCGTTGCGCATGCAGCGCCCTTTTTCATTGCGCTAAATTAACCGGTTAGCCTCAGCGTTTGGTCAACGGCAGGCGGAGGGTGCGATGCAGACGGTGCGACAGATTGCAACTGAGATCGTGGCGCGAGAAGGTGGCTTTGTGGACGATTCGGACGATCCCGGTGGCGCGACGAAATACGGGGTGACCATTCACACGATGCGGCGTCTCGGGCTTGATCTTTCAGGTGACGGGATAATCAACCGCACCGATGTTCGGATGCTCAGCAAATCTCAGGCCATTGATATTTTCGTGCAGCATTATTTTGAACAACCGCGGTTGGACCTCTTGCCGCACGAATTGCGGGCTTCGGTTTTTGACATGTATGTCAACGCTGGCAGTCACGCGGTCAAAATCCTGCAACGTCTGTTGCGCGATATGGGGTTCGAAATCGTGGTTGATGGGGCAATTGGTCCCAAAACCGCGCGGGCCTGCCGGGATGCGGCTGACCCCGATCCGGATGCACTCAGGGATGCGTACGGTGTGGCGCGGCGGAACTACTATTTCCGTCTGGCAGATCATCGGCCTGCGTCACGCAAATATGCCCGTACTCGGGCGGGCCGCAAGGGCGGTTGGATTCGCCGGGCCGAGGAGTTTGTTTCGCCGATTTACCACCTGAGTGACGCGGAATTTCAAGCGAGGGTTTCAAGATGGGTTTGATCTCGGACGTGTTGACGTTTTTGTTTGGCGGTGGCCGTAATGTCGTGCGGGAAACTGCTGAAATATTTTGGGAAAATGCTGAAAACGGGGCAGAGCGTGGTCTGGCTTTGCGACAGCAGGCGATGATTCAGTTCGGAGATGAATTTGAGGGCCCGAATAAGGGCGCGTTTGACCGGTTCATGGATGGGCTCAACCGTCTGCCGCGACCGGCTATGGCACTTGGTACTTTGGGTTTGTTTGTCGCGGCGATGGTTGATCCGCTGTGGTTTGCGGCCCGAATGCAGGGGATTGCCCTGGTACCGGAACCCCTGTGGTGGTTGCTGGGGGTGATTGTGTCCTTCTATTTCGGCGCGCGTCATCAGGCCAAGGTGCAGAATCTGCAGCGAGAGATCACTGCCACGATGCAGCGTACGCCTCAGGTTTTAGAAAACCTGCAAGCCCTGAAGGTAATGCACGGCGACGCTGTCGGCGCAGCAAATCCCGGAACGGACGCCGCGTTGGCGGAAAAAGCAGGCCGTCCTGATGCAAATCCGGCGCTTGAGGATTGGCGACGCAATCGCGTGGCCTAAACCGCGACACTATGCTCGCCCCAAAGGGGCGAAAGTGATTGGTGCTTGCCCCGGAACAGGAATATACCCGGGCCATGATTACCGAACTTGGCCACTTTGCCCTGATCCTCGCTTTTCTGGTTGCCATCGTGCAATCGGTGGTTCCACTGATAGGCGCAGCGAAACGCTGGCCTAGCTGGATGAATTTCGCTGAACCGGCGGCAATCATTCAATTTACGATGGTTGCCTTTTCGTTCGGTGCGCTGGTCTGGGCCTTTGTGACGTCCGATTTCTCGTTGAGGATCGTGGTTGAAAACAGTCACTCGGCCAAACCAATGTTGTACAAGATCAGCGGAACATGGGGTAACCACGAAGGCTCGATGCTGTTGTGGGTTCTTATCGTGTCCTTGTTTGGCGCGATGGCCGCGTTTTTTGGGGGCGGTTTGCCGCCGACTTTGAAGGCGCGGGTATTGGCGGTGCAAGGGGCAATTGGGGTCGCGTTTTTCGCGTTTATCCTATTCACCTCGAACCCGTTTGACCGGCTGATCGTGGCCCCCTTTGACGGGCGCGATCTAAACCCGTTGCTGCAAGACCCCGGTTTGGCCTTTCATCCGCCGTTTCTGTATTTGGGCTATGTGGGGCTGAGCATGGCGTTCAGCTTTGCCGTCGCCGCCCTGATCGAAGGGCGCGTAGACGCCGCGTGGGGCCGCTGGGTACGCCCATGGACGCTGGCGGCTTGGGTTTTTCTGACCATCGGTATCGCGCTGGGGTCTTGGTGGGCCTATTACGAACTCGGCTGGGGCGGGTTCTGGTTCTGGGATCCGGTCGAAAATGCATCGTTCATGCCATGGCTGCTGGCCGCTGCGCTGTTGCATTCGGCCATCGTCGTGGAAAAACGCGAGTCGTTGAAAAGCTGGACGATCTTGCTGGCAATCATTGCTTTTGGCTTTTCGCTGATAGGTACCTTCATTGTGCGTTCGGGCCTTCTGACTTCGGTCCATGCGTTTGCCAATGACCCCGAGCGTGGCGTGTTCATCCTGATTATCCTCGTGATCTTCATCGGCGGCGCGCTGACCCTGTTTGCCGCGCGGGCGCAGGCGATGGAGGCCAAGGGCGTTTTTGGTATGGTTAGCCGAGAAAGCGCGCTGGTGTTGAACAATATCCTGCTGGCCGTCAGCTGTTTCGTCGTATTCGTCGGAACAATGTGGCCGATGGTGGCTGAGATGGCCTTTGACCGCAAACTCTCGGTCGGCGCGCCGTTCTTCAATTCGGCATTTACGCCCTTCATGGTGGCGTTAGGGATTGCATTGCCAGTGGGTGCGATGTTGCCGTGGAAGCGCGGCAAGCTTGGCAAAACTGCCTATTCGCTGCGCTATGCCTTTGTTCTGGCCGTTGCGCTGGCATTGCTGGTCTGGGCAATGCAAACAGAGCGCAGTGCGCTGGGTCCGGTTGGGCTGTTCCTGGGCGCGTGGATCACCTTTGGCGCGGCGGTTGATTTGTGGAGCCGTACGGGCCGCAAAGGCAATCTGAAACGTCTGTTTCGTTTGCCCGGTGCGGATTGGGGCAAGGCCGTTGCTCATACAGGTATGGGCGTGACCATGTTCGCCATCGCCGGGTTGACCGCGTGGGAGGTCGAAGACATTCGTGTTGCACAACCAGGTCAGCCGTTCGAGGTGGGGCAGTTTACTCTGACTTTGGAAGACGTCCGGCTTGTGGAAGGGCCAAACTATTTCTCGACCACTGCTGACGTTCGGGTCGAAAAGCATGGACGGCCTATGGGAACATTGCATCCTGAAAAGCGCGATTACCCAGTGGCACGGATGCCCACGACCGAAGCTGCGATTGATTATCGGTTCCTGGGGGATCTTTACGTGGTAATCGGCGATCAGCAAGCGGATGGTGGCTGGGTCATGCGGACCTATATCAAGCCGCTGGCCAACTGGATCTGGGGTGGGTGTATCCTGATGGCTCTGGGCGGGCTGCTCAGCCTGTCGGACCGCCGGTTCCGTGTGGCGGCAGGTGCGCGCAAGGCGCCATCGGGCGGAGTACCTGCGGAATGAAACGTCTGGTCCTGATCCTGTCCCTCATCGCGTCGCCCCTGTTTGCCGTACAGCCGGACGAAGTGCTGGACGATCCAGCGCTGGAACAGCGGGCGCGCGACCTTAGCACCGGCCTTCGCTGTCTGGTTTGCCGCAACGAGAGCATCGACGAAAGCAACGCCGAACTGGCCCGTGACTTGCGCCTGTTGTTGCGTGAGCGACTGGTGGCCGGGGACACGGATGACGAGGCAATCGCTTTCATTGTCGATCGCTACGGCGAATATGTCTTGCTGAAGCCAACCACTTCGGGATCGAATCTGATGCTGTGGCTTGCGGGCCCGATCATGTTGTTGATCGCAGCCCTCATGGGCTGGAGTTTCCTGCGCAAACGGTCCCGGGTTCAGGTCACGGGTGAAAAGGACACGCTCAGCGAGGCTGAGAAAGAGCGTTTGCGCCAGATTCTTGAAGACTGACCCCGCGTTCATCTTTTCCTTCCCCTCCATTTCGGTCAGGGTTCCGAAAAGTTTGGAATTGGGGGAAGGTTCATGGAATACGAAACAATCCTTTTGGACATCACGGATGATTTGGCTGTTGTCACCCTGAACCGGCCCGACAAGATGAACGCGATGACCGCGCAGATGCGGGCCGAAGTCACTCATGCAATGAAACATGCGGCGCGTCATGCAAGGGCGATCGTTCTGACCGGAGCGGGAAGCGCCTTTTGTTCAGGACAGGATCTGGGTGATGCGTCCAGCACCGGCAAGGTCGATTTAGAACGCACGCTGCGCGATGAATATGAACCGATGCTGGAAACGATCTATGATTGCCCGGTGCCCACCATTGCGGCTGTGAACGGACCGGCAGCCGGGGCAGGGGCAAACCTTGCGCTGTGCGCTGATGTGGTGATCGCCACCGAAAGCGCATACTTCCTGCAGGCGTTCGCCCGGATCGGGTTGTTGCCGGATGCGGGCGGTACGTGGTTCATGCCGCGTCAGATGGGGTTCGCCAAAGCGATGGGGGCCGCCTTATTCGCGGACAAGATCAGCGCACGGCAGGCTGATGAATGGGGTCTGATCTGGGAAGCCGTGTCCGACGACACATTCGATGCCCATTGGCGCAAACGTGCAGCCTATCTGGCGAATGGTCCCACAGCCGGTTTTGGCGCGATCAAACAGGCCATCCGCGGGACGTATGAGAAAACGCTGCCACAGCAATTGTCCGCCGAAGCACATTTACAAGGGGAATGCGGGCGCAGCCGTGATTTTGCCGAAGGTGTCGTCGCCTTCATGGAAAAACGCCCCCCGAAATTCGAGGGGCGCTGAACCGTTCAGGCGCGGCGGCGGCGGCGTGTGCGCCGCTCGGGCGCGTTGGCATCGTCACCGGTACCATCCGAGGCCGAGGTAAACGGCCCCAGGGCATCGGTGATCTGATCCAGTGTCGGGCGCGATCCTCGCGGTTTTGTGTCCAACGCTTCGCGCATCTTGCGCAGGTGATCGGGCATGGTGCCGCAGCAACCGCCGATGATTGTGGCCCCAGCATCACGCGCCATGGCGGCGTATTCACCCATCAACTCGGGCGTCCCGTCATAGTGGATGTGGCCATCCACGTATTTCGGAATACCGGCATTGCCCTTCGAGATCACGGGCCGCTCGGTGCCTTGCGCGGCAAAGCCCAGAACGGTGCGCAGGATATCCGACGCGCCGGTGCCACAGTTGGCGCCAAACGCAATCGGCGGGTTGGGTAGGGTTTCGACCAGTTGAGCCAGATCGGACGAAGTAACACCCATCATGGTACGCCCAGCGGTGTCAAAGCTCATGGTGCCGCACCAGGGCATATCGGCCAAAGCGAACGCCTCGGCAGCGGCGCGGAATTCTTCAGGGGCGCTTATGGTTTCCAGCCACACAACATCGGCGCCACCAGCCTTGAGCGCGTCGGCCTGTTCATGGAACATTTCGACGGCGTCGGCATGGGTCAGGCTGCCAACTGGCACCAGAATCTCGCCGGTTGGGCCGACCGATCCGGCCACAACGATCGGGCGTCCGGCTTTGTCAGCAACCTCACGTCCCAACTCGGCACCGATCCGGTTCAATTCGGCCACGCGGTTTTGCGCATCATGCAGTTTTAGCCGGGCCGACGTGCCCCCGAAAGTATTGGTCAGGAAAAGATCACTGCCCGCGTCCACCGAGCTTTGATATAGAGCGCGGATCTTATCCGGCGCGTCCACGTTCCACAATTCGGGTGCATCACCCGATTGCAAACCCATGTTGAACAGGTTGGTCCCAGTTGCACCGTCTGCCAAAATGGCATCTTTGGTCTTGAGAAGTTCGGTCAATGCATTTGTCATTGGGGTTATCCGGAAAAAGGCGCAATTGGCCTGATAATAACAGAGGCGCCCCGTGTCTCATGACCGGGACGCCAAAGCAAACTCATAAATCTCATGAAGATCATGAGGTGGGGCAAAAGCCCTTAGTCAGTCTCGCTAAGAATCTGCGACTTGGCTTCGGGCAGAAGCTCGGCCATCTTGGCGCGAATTTCATCGTCAGACGACAAAGTACCCAGATCGCCGGAAACCTTGCGCACGACGTCTTCGTGACCGGCTTCTTCAAAATCGGATTTCACGACGGCTTTGGCGTATTCTTCCGCTTCGTCACCGGTTTTGCCCAGCTTTTCCGCGGCCCATAGGCCAAGCAGTTTGTTGCAGCGGGCCTGTGCCTTGAACTGCATCTCTTCATCATGCGCAAACTTGGCTTCAAATGCGTATTCGCGTTCGTCAAACGTCGTCATAGGTTGGGGACCTCTTCGAGTAACATATCGTTGATGTTGATATGACCATACAGAACGCCGCGTGCAAGGGATTTGCGTTGTATCAAAGTCTTTCTTGTGTGCGAACTTGCGGGAAAGGGGGGCTTGCACTATGAGGACGCCAACGTGAGGGGACTCATTCCCTCTTACCAGACTGGAAGGGTCGCTTATGGCGCGTCGCAAGAAAATCTACGAAGGTAAAGCTAAGATTCTGTATGAAGGCCCAGAGCCGGGCACCATCGTGCAATATTTCAAGGATGATGCCACCGCGTTCAATGCCGAGAAAAAGGACGTGATCGACGGCAAGGGCGTGCTGAACAACCGCCTGAGCGAGTTCTTCATGAACGGCCTGACCCAGATCGGCGTGCCGACCCACTTTATTCGCCGCCTGAACATGCGCGAACAGTTAGTGCGCAGCTGCGAGATCGTGCCGCTGGAAGTGATAGTGCGCAACTATGCCGCTGGGACGATGTCGAAACGTCTGGGCATCGCCGAGGGCACGCAGTTGCCGCGCCCGATTGTAGAGTATTGCTATAAGGATGATGCGCTAGGTGATCCTCTGGTAACCGAGGAACACATTGCCGCCTTTGGCTGGGCCAGCCAACAGGACATGGAAGATATCCTGAGCCTGGCGCTGCGCGTGAATGATTTCCTGAGTGGCGTGATGCTGGCCGTGGGCATCCGTCTGGTCGATTTCAAGATTGAGATTGGCCGCGTTTATGACGGCGACTATCAGCGTCTGATTATCGCGGACGAGATCAGCCCGGACAGCTGCCGCCTATGGGATATCGAAACCGGACAGAAATTGGACAAGGACGTGTTCCGCCGCGATCTGGGTAATCTGACTGATGCCTATTCAGAGGTCGCACGACGTCTGGGCGTTCTGCCTAAAAGCAACGTGACCAAGCCCACGCTGATAAACTAAGCCGGTTTTCGGATGTAAATTCTGTCAAAAGCGCCGTTTCTAAGACGGCGCTTTTTTCTTTTGCTCTGGTGGTTTGACAGACGGTCCGCACCTTCGCATTGTCGGGGCAGGTGCAATCAAGGATAGTCACGAAATGGCCGAATTGTTCGATCAGGCGGTTTTTCTGAAATTCCTCGCGGCGTTACTGGCGATCTTCAATCCGCTTTACGGTATCCCGATCTTTCTGAGTATGACCGAAGGCTATTCGGGTCCCGAACGCAAGCGCGTGGCACTGGTCGTAACCGGAACAGTGGTTGTCGTGGCCTTGATCGCGGTATTGGTTGGCGAAGAGATTCTGGCGGTCTTCGGCATCGACATCCCGTCCTTCCGCATTGCCGGCGGGTTGATCATTCTGGGGGTCGGCATGTCGATGCTGAACGCGTCTGACCCGCCAAAAGGTGATCAAAGGGCGGTTGCAGAGGGCGAAAAGAAGAAAAGCAACATTGCCGTCGTACCGTTGGCAATACCCTTGACCATCGGACCCGGCACGATTGCCACGACCATCGTGTTTGCTCATACGCTGTCGGATGGGGCCGAGATCGTGACACTAGGCTCCGCCGTGCTGATTGCCTGCGCCATCGTAGGGATGGGATTACTGTTCGCGGACCCGATCTCGCGGTTTTTCGGGCCGACCATGATAAACGTCATCACTCGTGTCATGGCGATTATACTTGTGGCTGTGGCCGTCGAAATGGTGCTGACCGGTACGTTTAATGCCATTGATGCGCATTACCCCGGATTAACCGGCAGTGGCTGAGCGTCACACCTGCGGCAAACTGTGTGCGGACAAGGGTTGTCGAACGCGGTTTGTCGCGTTATCCCCCGCGCAACGGAACGGGCCCGGAACCATGGCCCTTAGCTGGAGTTGCAGGAATGAAAGCACGGGTGCATGTGATGCTCAAAAATGGGGTCCTTGACCCGCAGGGTGAAGCAGTGCGGCACGCATTGGGCGCTATGGGCTTCGATCAGGTCGAAGGCGTGCGTCAAGGCAAGGTGATCGACCTTGAGCTGGCTGCAGGCGCGACCGAGGCTGACATCACCGAGATGTGCGAAAAGCTGTTGGCCAACACGGTCATCGAACGCTACGAAATCGAACTGGTCTGACCCTTTACCCCGGAGGCCCCGCCATGCGCGCTGCTGTTATCGTATTCCCTGGGTCCAACTGTGACCGGGACCTTGCCGTCGCTTTTGAACAGGCGGGGTTTCAGGTCGACATGGTCTGGCACAAGGATGCCGCGCTGCCCGAGGGCATCGACATCGTGGGCGTTCCCGGCGGGTTTTCCTATGGTGACTACCTGCGTTGCGGCGCGATTGCCGCGCAATCGCCGATCTGCAAAGCGGTTGTCGAACATACTAACCGTGGTGGCTATGCCGTGGGTGTCTGTAATGGCTTCCAGATTCTGACAGAAACCGGCGTTCTACCGGGTGCATTGCTGCGCAATGCGGGTCTGAAATACATCTGCAAAACTGTCGGTCTAAAGGTGGAAACCAGCGACAGCGCCTTTACCCAAGGTTACAACGCCGGTGATGTGATCGGTATTCCGATTGCACACCATGACGGCAATTATTTCGCGGATGACACCACTCTGGCTGCGTTGCGGGATCAGGATCGGATTGCATTCACCTATACCGAGAATCCAAACGGCTCGATCGGCGATATTGCTGGTATCCTGTCAGAAAACCGTCGGGTGTTGGGGATGATGCCGCATCCCGAGCGGGCGGCGGATGAAGGTCACGGCGGCACTGACGGAACGGCATTGTTCCGCGCATTGTCGGGGGTCCTCGCACCTGCGTGACTTGAGGTTGCGATCAAGCCCGCGTAATTTCCCGGGATGAGTTCTGATGTACGCTCTGGCTGGTCCATTCTGACAAAACCTTTTCGCGGCGCGCCCCTTGGGTGGCGCCTGAGATTGGCCGTCATTACCCTTCTGGTGGTCGCTGTTGCGACGATCTGGATCACAAACCGGCTGCTGACGGACAGATTTACTGAGTCCACCCGCAACCGCGCCGAGCTGCGTCTAGCCCTGTACTCCGGCAACCTGCTGAGCGAACTACGCAGAAATGCGATTGTGCCGCAGCTGCTTTCGCGGGATCCCACGCTGATCTCGGCGCTTCAATCCAGCGATTATTCTCTGTCGACCCAGCGCCTGATCTCATTTGTAGAAGAAATTGGAGCAGCCTCGCTGATGCTGTTGGATGGGGATGGGCGTTCGGTCGCGTCCACCGATCGCAACCGTTTGGGTGAGGCACACAGGAGTTTGCCTTATTTCATTGATGCTGTACGCTCGAACGCCACGATCTTTACGGTAATCCCGAAGGAATCCGGCGGCTATAGCTTTGTCTATTCGCGTCGTATGGAAGCCAACGCCGAAATCCTTGGCGTCATCGTGGTTGAGGTCGATTTGCACAAATTCGAACTGGCCTGGGCAGGGATTTCGGACGCGGTGATGGTGGCGGATAGTACCGGCACGATCATCTTGTCGACCGAACCACAGTGGCGCGGCGTGCAAGAAGGCGAGGCGATGCTGCGTCAGCCGCCCGAAGGGGCCATCCAGCGCGCAATCCGGGCAACGACCGATTGGACCGCCTTGCCGCCTGATGCCTATCTGCAGGGTGAGGCCGTGATGC
Organism: Ruegeria sp. BB5; assembly: GCF_056539405.1. Taxonomy (NCBI): domain Bacteria; kingdom Pseudomonadati; phylum Pseudomonadota; class Alphaproteobacteria; order Rhodobacterales; family Roseobacteraceae; genus Ruegeria; species Ruegeria sp. BB5. Next base: position 875,907 of record NZ_JBQFUX010000001.1, read on the forward strand.
GCATGGAGACGCGTATACCATTCCGCGGTTGGCAAATGACGTCATTCACCACCTATGCGTCGATCCGGGAAAAGGTGAACAGCGTTCTGGCGCTCGAAATCATGGGATTCGCGATTCTGCTGGCGCTGGCCTTTTACGCGCTGAGCCGCCGGGCGACCTTGCGGATGGCCTTGTTCCAGCGCGAGTCGGCAGAGCTTCGCGCATTGAACATGCGGCTACAGCGGGAAATTGCTGAACGTGAACGGGTTGAAAAGACACTGGAAGTTGCCGAGCAAACGCTGGCGCAAAGTTCGAAACTTGCGGCCTTGGGTGAGATGTCGGCCGCTGTCAGCCACGAGCTGAATCAACCGCTGGCTGCAATGAAGACCTATCTGGCTGGCGCGCGTCTGTTGCTGCGCAGAAACCGCCCCGAAGAGGCGCTGGCCAGCTTTGGTCGCATCGACGGCTTGATCGAACGGATGGGGGCGATCACCCGACAGCTTAAATCCTATGCGCGCAAGGGCGCGGATGCGTTTTCACCAGTAAATCTTGGCGAAGCGCTGGCTTCCAGCCTGTCAATGATGGAACCTCAGCTGCGGCAGCGACACGTTAAAATAACGCAGATCCTGCCCGAAGAACCCGTTATAGTGATGGGGGACCGGATGCGGATCGAACAAGTGATGGTGAACCTCTTGCGCAATGCGCTGGACGCTACCAAATCTGTATCAGAGCCGGATGTTGAAATCATCCTGGCAGCTGGTGACATGGCGGTGCTGACAGTCCGCGACAATGGTCACGGGATCGAGAATATCGAGAATCTGTTCGAGCCCTTCTACACCACCAAGCAGCCCGGCGATGGGGTCGGGTTGGGGCTTGCCATCTCGTCAGGTATCGTAAACGACCATGGGGGACGGTTGACTGCGCGCAATGGACAGCACGGCGGCGCGGTGTTTGAGATGCAATTGCCGATACTAGGAAGCGACGGCCTGGAGGCCGCTGAATAACAAAGGAATGACTATGGCACAGGCCATGAAAATCGCCATTGTGGACGACGAACAGGACATGCGCCAGTCGATCAGCCAATGGCTGGCACTGTCGGGATATGACACTGAAACGTTCTCGAGCGCCGAGGACGCGCTGAAGGTACTGGGACCGGAATATCCGGGCATTGTGATCTCGGACATCAAGATGCCGGGAATGGATGGCATTCAACTGCTGAAAAAGCTGATGGGGGCTGATAGCACCTTACCGGTCATCATGATCACCGGTCACGGCGATGTTCCGATGGCGGTTGAGGCGATGCGCGTGGGCGCGTTCGACTTTCTTGAAAAGCCTTTCAACCCGGACCGCATGTCAGAACTGGCAAAACGCGCCAGCAATGCACGCCGTCTGACATTGGACAACCGGGCCTTGCGGCGCGAGCTGTCCGGCGGCACTCAGATCATGAACAAGCTGATCGGGGCCAGCCCGGTGATGGAGCGCTTGCGAGAGGATATCCTGGATTTGGGGCAGGCGGACGGCCATGTTCTGATCGACGGTGAGACCGGCACGGGTAAAACCCTGGTTGCGCATGCTCTGCATGCTGTTGGCAGCCGGGCTGGCAAGAAATTCGTTCTGGTTTCGTGCGCAGCGTTGGAAGAAGAGGCGCTGTCGAAACGTCTGTTCGGTCCGATGATGCCCGAAGACGCGCAACTGCCCGCGATTGAAGAGGCGCGCGGCGGGACGTTGGTGCTGGAAGATGTCGAAGCCCTCAGTGACACGCTTCAGGCTCGACTGCTGAGCGTCATGAATGATCAGGGTACACCGGCCGAGACCAGGATCGTGGCAATTTCGAACCTGCAAGAGGCAGGTAAGACAAGCGAAGATGTCCTGCGTCCAGACCTGTTTTATCGCTTGGCGGCGTTGCGGATCACCATGCCGCCCTTGCGCCAGCGCGGCGAAGATATCCTGACGCTGTTCACCCGTCTGAGTGAGCAATTTGCCGAAGAGTATGGCTGCGATGCGCCGCAAGTCAGTGCGCAGGAGGCCGCGCAGTTGCTGCAGGCTCCGTGGCCGGGCAATGTGCGTCAGCTGATCAACATTGCCGAACGCGCCGTGCTGCAATCTCGCCGGGGTTCCGGGACGATTGCCTCGTTGCTGATGTCGGATCACGAAGAAATGCAGCCGGTTATGACGACTGAGGGCAAGCCGCTGAAGGAATATGTCGAGGCGTTCGAACGGATGCTGATCGACAACACTATGCGCCGTCACAAGGGCTCGATTGCGTCCGTGATGGAAGAGCTATGCCTGCCGCGACGGACGCTCAACGAGAAAATGGCCAAATACAGCCTGCAGCGTTCGGATTACCTGTAAACACCAGGGAGGGGGCCAGCCCCCTCTCTTGGCCTTTTGGGCCAATTCACACTCCCAAGTATTTTTGGCCAGATGAAGCGATCCTGGCCCGTGTTCAGAGTGAACCGTGCAGTTTGCCCATTGTCTTTTCCACAGGACTACCTTTATGGTGGCGGAACGGGCCGGGCCTTTTTGCGCTCTTAAACCCCAAGCTTTGAGTTTCGCTGCTCTGCCGCGGATGGTGATGATCCCCACGAGGCAAAGCAGACCGATTATGCCCTTTACCGGGCAGTTGAACGCCTGAGCCCGCCTGAGCGGGCGAAAGGAAAAAATGGGCAGGACGCGGCATTCCGCGCCTGTCGGAGAAGAACCGCGATGACGCGCGCGCAACGATCGAGAGTACGGGCAGGGGGCCACAGCGCCAGACCCTGCCGCGCGCCGTCCAATATCGCCCTGACAAGACACCACCCCAAAAGCGCCTGTCCTCCCGGACGGGCCAGGACAACGCGTTTGGCGCGGTGCACCAAGGACAAATGGCTAAGAAAATGCTTATCGATGCCACCCACGCGGAGGAAACCCGCGTTGTGGTGGTCGACGGAAACAAGGTCGAGGAGTTCGATTTTGAGTCCGAAAACAAACGTCAGCTTGCTGGCAATATCTATCTAGCAAAAGTTACGCGAGTAGAACCGTCCCTTCAGGCGGCCTTTGTGGATTACGGCGGGAACCGGCATGGGTTCCTCGCGTTCTCGGAAATCCACCCGGATTACTATCAGATTCCGGTCGCCGACCGCGAAGCGCTGATGGAAGAAGAGCGCGCCTATGCCGAGGCGATGAAGGCGCGGGACGAGGCGGAAGAAGCCAAGCCTAAAAAGCGCCGGTCCCGGTCGCGGACCAAGGCGGCGGATGTGAAATCTGACGACGCAGTCGAATCCATCGAGGTTTCGTCTGAGCCAACAGGCATGGAAACGATTGATCTGGATGAGGGCGAAGAAGGGGCTGATCTGTCTGTTCCAGAAGGCACCTCTCCAATGGATCATGTCGCTGAGACGCCGGTTGAGGAACCCAGCGATGACGCAGAAGCCTCGGATGAAGTTGAGGCACCTGCCGCTGAGGCAGAAGAGCCTGCGACCGCGGAGGAGCCTGCTGCCGAGGCTGAGGAAGCCGCCACGGAAGAGGAATCTGTGGAGCCTGTAGAAGAAACTGCAGACGTAAAGGCGAAAGATGCCTCTCCCGAAGGGGAAGCTGAAGCCGAAAGCGCTGCGGACGACAACGCAGACGACGCGCCTGCTGCGGAAGCCACCAAAACCGACGCCGAAGACGAAGACGAGGCCGAAGAAAAACCTCGTTCAGATGCATCGGCTAAAGATGACAGCATTGAGTCAGTTGCTGATGAGGACGACAGCGAGGACATCCGTCCGCCGCGCAAGCCGCGTCCGCGCCGGTACAAGATTCAAGAAGTGATCAAGGTACGCCAGGTTCTGCTGGTACAAGTCGTCAAGGAAGAGCGCGGCAACAAGGGTGCCGCGTTGACCACATACCTGTCGCTGGCGGGTCGCTATTGCGTTCTGATGCCCAACACCGCGCGTGGCGGTGGCATCAGCCGCAAGATCACCAATGCCCCGGATCGTAAGAAACTAAAGGAAATCGCGGCTGAAATTGACGTGCCGACTGGTGCGGGCCTGATCATTCGGACTGCGGGGGCCAAGCGCACCAAGTCCGAAATCAAACGCGACTATGAGTATCTGCAGCGCATGTGGGAGCAGATCCGCGAGCTGACGCTGAAGTCCATCGCGCCCGCCAAGATTTATGAAGAGGGCGACCTGATCAAACGGTCGATCCGCGATCTCTATAATCGTGAGATTGATGAGGTTCTGGTCGAGGGTGAAGGCGGTTACCGCATCGCCAAGGACTTTATGAAAATGATCATGCCGTCCCACGCGAAGAACGTGAAACGGTATGAAGACGCCCTGCCGCTGTTCGCACGCTATCAGGTCGAAAGCTATCTGACCGGCATGTTCAATCCGACGGTACAGTTGAAATCCGGCGGTTATATCGTGATCGGCGTGACCGAAGCGCTGGTGGCGATTGACGTGAACTCGGGCCGGGCAACCAAGGAAGGCTCGATCGAGGAAACCGCGCTTAAGACCAATCTTGAGGCCGCTGAAGAAGTGGCGCGGCAACTTCGGTTGCGCGATCTTGCTGGTCTGATTGTCATCGACTTTATCGACATGGACGAGCGTAAGAACAACTCGGCCGTTGAAAAGCGTCTGAAAGACAAGCTCAAGACAGACCGCGCGCGTATTCAGGTGGGTCGGATATCCGGCTTTGGCCTGATGGAGATGAGCCGACAGCGTCTGCGCCCTGGCATGCTGGAGGCGACAACACAGCCGTGCCCATCCTGTCATGGCACCGGGTTGATCCGGTCGGATGACAACATGGCGCTGACCATCCTGCGTCAGATCGAAGAGGAGGGCACTCGCCGCCGCTCGCGCGAGGTTCTGGTGCGTTGCCCGGTCAGTATCTCTAACTTCCTGATGAACCAAAAGCGGGAACATATTGCGCAGATCGAAGCACGTTATGGCTTGTCAGTTCGCATCGAAGGCGACGTGCATCTGGTCAGTCCCGATTTCTCGATGGAGAAGTTTAAGACCGCCAGCCGTATCGTGCCCGAGGCGACAGCGCCGGTTGTATCCGTGGACGCAACGCTGATGGATCTGGTGGATGCGGACGAGGACGAAGCCGTCGAAGAAGAAACGGCGGTTCAGGCCGAAGAAGAGACTAAGCCCAAGCGCAAACGTCGCCGCCGTCGTCGTAAGAAAAGCAACGGCTCGGGGGATACACCTGAAACTGGTGCAGAGGACGGTGAGACCGCAGCCGAAGCTACGGATGAAGCATCTGCTGAGGCTCAACCCGAAGAACCTGCTGCGGAAGAAAAGGCTGAAAAACCGAAGCGCCGCCGTGCGCCGCGCCGTCGTAAGAAGGACGCGGAAACGGTTGAAGCAACCGACGAAACACCCGCTGATAAAGCTGAGGAAGCAGTCGCTAAGCAGGCCGAGGAAACCACTGCAGAAGAACCTGCGCCGGAACAAGCCGTTGAACAGCCCGAAGCTGCTGAGGTGGTGACCGAACCGGTTTCAGCGGAACCCGATGCGCCGACAGCGAATGAGGTAACCGAGACAGAAGTGATTACCGAAGTAGCTGTCGAAGCTGAAGAAGCTGTGGAAGAGGTTGCCGAGACTGTCCAGACCGCTGAAGTCGAAGTAGCGCTGGAAGAGCCGGTTGCAGAAACGCCTGAGCCTGTTCTGGAAGTTGTGGCCGAAGAGCCTGAGCAACCCAGCGAACCGCCCAAGCCGAAACGGCGCGGGTGGTGGTCCTTGGGGCAATAAATAAGAAAGGCGGGCTTTGAGCCCGCCTTTTTCTTGAACCAGACGTGTTTCCACCTCAGCCTGATTTTTGTATCAGGTAGATCTGATGTCCGTCCGCATCCTCTTGTGACACCAGCTGGTGCCCACTTTCGGTGCAGAAATGCGGAACATCGATGATGGCGGCAGGATCATCGGCCAACACGCGCAAAATTGCCCCCGAGGGCATAGATTTAAGGCGTTTTCTGGCTTTCAGGACGGGCAAAGGGCACAAAAGACCCAGCGCATCCAATGTTTCAGTGGGGCTAGACATAATGTGCAGATATTTCCAAGTTGACGCAGTGTCCAGCGTCCAAGCACGGGGATGTGACCGAATGGCCCCGTGACGTGGCGGGGTTGATACCATATGTGCTGATTTATGTTCGGAATTGATATCATAGACGCGGGCCTGCTGCCCGCCATGTTCATCGCGATGCTGGGCGGGCTGATCAGCTTCTTGTCGCCTTGCGTTCTGCCCATAGTGCCACCTTATCTGGCGTATATGAGTGGTGTGACCATCAACGAGATGCAGGATGAGGCGCGTGCGCGGCGTAAGGCGACGATGTCGGCGCTGTTCTTTGTGCTGGGTTTGTCCACGGTGTTCTTGCTATTGGGGTTCACAGCATCGGCCTTTGGGGTATTCGTGCTGCAGAACCAGGTGCTTTTCGCCAAACTCTCCGGTGCAGTGGTGATTGTCTTTGGTCTGCATTTCCTGAATGTTTTCCGCATTCCTTTCCTTGATCGTGAGGCGCGGATCGAAACCGGAGATTCCGGCGGCTCGGTCTTTGGTGCCTATATCCTGGGTCTGGCCTTTGCGTTCGGCTGGACTCCGTGCATCGGACCACAACTGGGTGCGATCCTGTCGCTGGCGGCGTCCGAGTCCTCGGTGGCGCGGGGTACGTTGTTGCTGGGTGTTTATGCGGCAGGTCTGGGTATTCCGTTCCTACTGGCCGCGATGTTCCTGAACCGGTCGATGTCAGTGATGAACCGGATCAAGCCTTACATGGGAACGATTGAAAAGGTCATGGGGGGTCTGCTGCTGTTCGTCGGCATCATGCTGATCACTGGCCTATTCACCGAGTTCAGCTGGTGGCTGCTGGAAACCTTCCCCGCACTCGCCAATTTCGGATGATCTGACTTACCTTGGCGGCAAGGCTGCGTTAACCTGCGCCGCAGAAGGTAAGGCCATGAGCAGTCACACAAATCAGTCTCAGGTAAGACGGCGTCGGGTTTTCTACATACCCGGCTACGATCCGATTCACCCTCGGCGATACCGAGAGCTGTACCGAAAAGAAGGTCGGGCGCAGGCAGAAATCTCAGGCTACAAGATCTCACTGGCGCCCAAATCAGGTGACGGTCCGTACGGCTGGCATGTCCGCTCGCACCAGGATGGCGTCGACGTCGAGGCAGAAATCGAGGTCTTGGTCTGGTCGGACATCGTGCGCGACAGTATGTCGAATTCGATCCCCGCGGCCTACTTGCAGCTTGTGCGCACGGCCTGGATTTACATTGGGTCAGGGGCAATGTGGTGCCTTATGCGCTTGCGCAAAGGGCCAGTGATTGCAGCGTTGTATCCTGTCGGCATGCTGATTGCGCAATTGGCCCTGTCGCTAGGCGTGCTGTGGATATTTGCGGCGTTGCTATGGCCTGTTGCTGGGTGGGTGGCCATGGTGCCGGCAATAGCGACCGCTTATGCTTTGCTGCTCTGGTTTCGCAAGATCGATAATCGCTTGTTTGCGTATTACCTGATGCACGACTATGCCTATTCGGCTGCGTTGAATGGCACCACCCCAGCCGAGTTACGGTCACGTCTGGCCGAATTTACCAAACATATTCAACGCGCACTTGAGACGGATGTGGATGAGGTTCTGGTCGTTGGCCATTCATCGGGGGCGCATCTGGGTGTGATGGTACTGGCTGATCTGATCCGTTCGCAAAACCTTCCCAGTGACGGCCCGATCCTGTCCTTTCTAAGCCTTGGGCAGGTGGTGCCTATGGTCTCATTCCTGCCGGACGCCAGGGATTTGCGCACCGATCTGCAATTTCTGTCGACCCGAAGTGAACTCACCTGGGTTGACGTGTCCGCCCCGGGGGATGGGTGTGCCTTTGCTCTATGTGACCCAGTGGGCGTCAGTGGCGTTGCCCCCGATCAAAAACGTTGGCCGCTGGTGCTGTCGGCGGCCTTTACACAGACTCTGTCGCCAGAACGCTGGCACGAGCTGCGCTGGCGGTTTTTCCGGCTACATTTTCAGTATCTCTGCGCGTTTGATCGCCCCGGCGATTATGACTATTTCCGCGTTACCGCAGGGCCGCTTTCTTTGGCGCAAAGGTTCCAAGGCCGTGATCCGTCAAAATCGCGTATCGACCAGCCGGTTTCGAAATACAGATCGGTTCTTCCGTGAAGCCGCCCAAACCAACATCCCGCCCGGATAAGGTCTCTTTGTGGCGCTATCTGAAACTGTTTCGCAAGGACCTGTTATCGGCCCAGCCACAGCGCCTGTACCGGGCCTGGATGGCCGAGTTCCGAACGCCGTTCTTTCGGTCCTACATGATCAACCAGCCCGAGCTTGTAGAAACCGTCCTTAAGCAGCGCCCCGACGATTTCCCGAAATCTGGTCGCATAAGCGAGGGGTTGCGCCCGCTATTGGGTGACTCGGTCTTTCTGACCAATGGTGAGACCTGGAAACGGCAGCGCCGCATCATCGACCCGGCCTTTGAAGGCGGGCGGTTGAAAGACACGTTCCCAGCCATGCTGGGAGCCGCGCAAGCCTGTGTCACGCGGTTGAAAGGGCAAGCGGGGCAGGTGATTGAATGCGAGGAGGTTACCAGCCACGCCGCAGCGGACGTGATTTTCCGAACGCTGTTTTCAGTTCCGATTGAACATGAAGTAGCCGCGCAGGTGTTCGAAAAGTTCCGAGCCTATCAGCGGCAACAGCCATTGTTGAACCTGGCGGCCTTTATTCCGGTACCGAAGTGGGTGCCGCGGTTGCATGCGCGCAATACACGCAGAAACGCGCAGGATATCCGGGCTTTGATTTCGCGTCTAATAGCAGAGCGTGCCGATCTGATCGCCACGGGTCAAGCGCCGGACGACTTGGCAACCAAGATCATGACCACACCTGATCCGAAAACCGGTCATTGTTTCGACACGCAGGAGATGGTGGATCAGGTCGCCATCTTTTTCCTAGCTGGGCATGAAACCAGTGCATCAGCGCTGGCCTGGACGCTGTATTTGATGGCGCTTTACCCCGAATGGCAGGAAAAACTAAGCGCTGAGGCGGATATTCTGAATGATCCCAGCTTTAGCGCAGTGTCCAGATTGAAGCTCAGCCGCGATGTATTTCGCGAGGCGCTGCGCCTGTACCCTCCGGTACCGATGATGGTGCGCGAGGCGACGTGCCCTGAACAATTCCGGGGGCGGGACATTCCCAAGGGCGCGCAGATCGTTATCAGCCCCTGGCACCTGCATCGGCAAGAGCGTTTGTGGGATCGACCCGATGATTTCGATCCTACTCGATGGTCTACCGAAAACGGTAAAACCTGCCAGCGCTACGCATATATCCCGTTTTCCGCCGGTCCCCGCGTGTGTACTGGGGCCGGGTTCGCCATGGTCGAAGGGCCATTGCTGTTGTCGATGTTGTTGCGAAATTTCCGGTTCGAACTGGTTGAAGATCGCACACCAGTGCCAGTGGCGCATCTGACGGTACGGTCCAAAGATGGCATCTGGCTGCGCGTGGTTGAGCGCTAACACGCTACCATCGCCCGCCGCCTTGCTGTATGCGAGTGCAAAATGCGGAATCATTGTTAAACGGGAAAGTCTTATGTCCAAAGCAGAACAGCGCGAGCAGATGTCCAACGGCGCGGGTTTCATTGCGGCCCTGGATCAAAGCGGCGGGTCGACGCCCAAGGCGCTGGCTCTTTATGGGGTTGAGGCCTCGGACTATAGCTCGGACGAGGAAATGTTCGGTGAAATCCAGAAAATGCGCGCACGCATTATTCTGGCTGACGACTTTACCAAGGACAAAGTGATCGGCGCGATCCTGTTCGAACGCACGCTGGGCGAGGAAATCGATGGCCGCAAAGTCGCCGATTACCTGTGGTCGCAGAAAGGTATCGTGCCGTTCCTGAAGATCGACAAGGGTCTGGAAGATCAGGCCAACGGTGTACAGATGATGAAACCGATTCCTGGCCTGGCGGAAACACTGGCCAAGGCGGATGGCGTGTTTGGCACCAAGGAACGCTCGGTTATCCACGAGGCCAACGCGGAAGGCATTGCAGCCGTGGTTGCACAGCAATTCGATGTCGCACGCGAGGTTGTTGCCGCAGGTATGGTTCCAATCGTCGAACCCGAAGTAAACATCAACTCTGCCTCCAAGGCCGAGGCCGAGGATATTCTGAAGACCGAAATCCTGAAGAACCTCGATCAACTGGACGAGGGGCAGGACATCATGCTGAAGCTGACGCTGCCCACCAAAGCTAACTTGTTTGACGAAGTAGCGGACCACCCTCGTGTTGTCCGCGTAGTGGCCTTGTCTGGTGGTTATTCGACCGAGCAAGCCTGTGATCTGCTGAACCAGAACGGCAAGATGATTGCGTCGTTTTCGCGCGCGTTGACCGAAGGGCTGTCCAAACAGCAATCAGACGCCGAGTTCAATACGGCTCTGGGCGGCAATATCGACAAGATCTTCCGCGCCTCAGTCTAAGAGGCGCTATTCCGGCTTGATGAATTCGCGGCGCATCTGCGCCGCTTTTTCACGCATGGAACAGCCGATTGCGTGGTCGTTGACCAACCCCATGGCCTGCATGAAAGCAAATACCGTGGTTGGCCCAACAAACTTCCAACCGCGTTTTTTCAAATCCTTCGACATTGCAATGGACTCGGCCGAGGTTGACGCAGTTTGCGGCGCAGGCGGGTTGTCGGCCTCGTATCGCCATACATAAGCAGCCAGAGAACCCTCGGCCACGATAAGGTCCTGCGCGCAGCGGGCATTGTTGATCACGGCCTCGATCTTGCCGCGATGACGTATGATGCCTTCGTTCTGTAAGAGACGCTCGATGTCTGCATTAGTAAATGCAGCTACAGCGTTAAAATCGAATTGATTAAACGCTTTGCGAAAATTCTCGCGCTTGTTCAGTATTGTTCGCCAACTAAGTCCGGACTGAAAGCTTTCAAGGCACAGCTTTTCGAACAATCGCTGATCGTCCGCGACCGGATAGCCCCATTCTTGATCGTGATACTCAAAGAACTCAGGGGCGGCTTGGCACCAAGCGCAGCGCGGTTGTCCATCGGGTCCGGTTACAGTCTTGCTCATATGATGTACCCCTTTTGTTCCGGATCAGGGTACATGCAAAGGAAACAGGGTGACAAGCATCAATCGCGGGTGCGGTACCAATTCAGAACATAGACGCGAATGGCCGACGCCAGGCCAATCTCAGGGTCACGTTCGACGTCAATCTCAGCCGCCAACGCATTTATTGCCATTTCTTTTTCTTTCGAAATGTCGCGAAAGGCTTGCCAGAATTCATCCTCAAGGGACACCGAAGTGCGATGACCTTTCAAAGTCAGTGAGCGTTTGACCGGGCGACCGCTCATTCATCCAACTCGTGATTGTCCATGTCGCGGCGCTGTTTGTCTTGCTCGAACTTGGCCTCGACCTTTTCGACCTTGTTGCGCCCGAATTTGACAGCGTTCTGGTCGGCGCGGGCCTTTTTCTCGGCCCGAGCCTTTGCTTTTCTGTACCGGTTCAGATTGACCGGCTTACCCATCAGTCTTTCGGGCCGATCATATGTTCGGGGCGGACAACGGCGTCAAAGGTCTCTTCATCCACAAAGCCCAATGCGATGGCCTCTTCCTTGAGGGTGGTGCCGTTTTTGTGTGCGGTTTTGGCAACCTTTGTGGCGTTGTCATAGCCAATCGTCGGGGCCAGAGCGGTCACCAGCATCAGCGATTCCTTCATCAGCTTGTCGATGCGCGGCTCGTTAGCCTTGATGCCCAGCAGCATCCGCTCGGTAAAGCTGTCGGTTGCGTCGCCCAGCAGTTGAATCGATTGCAGCAGGTTGTAGGACATCATCGGGTTATAGACGTTCAGCTGGAAGTGACCTTGCGAACCGGCAAACTTCATCGCTGCGTCATTGCCCATGACATGCGCGGCCACTTGGGTCAGCGCCTCGGCCTGTGTTGGGTTCACCTTACCCGGCATGATTGACGAACCAGGTTCGTTTTCCGGCAAGATCAACTCACCCAGACCAGAACGTGGGCCGGAACCCAGCAGACGGATGTCGTTGGCGATTTTGTAGCAAGAACCCGCGATGGTCGCCAAAGCGCCCGAAAGGAACACCATGGCGTCATGGGCGGCCAGTGCCTCGAACTTGTTCGGTGCGGTGATGAAGGGCAGGCCGGTGATGTCTGCCATGTTCTTGGCCACGGCCTCATCCCAGCCGTTATGGGTGTTCAAGCCAGTACCAACAGCCGTACCACCTTGCGCCAGTTCATAAATTCCGGGCATCGACGCATGGACACGGGCGATACCCTGACGGATCTGGTGTGCATAACCGCCAAATTCCTGTTCCAGCGTCAGTGGCGTCGCGTCCTGAGTGTGGGTCCGGCCGATTTTGATGATGCCTGCAAATTCTTTTGCTTTGGCTTCCAGGGCTGATGCGAATTTTTCAAGACCCGGCAACAGCACATCGCGCACGCTCATCGCGGTAGCGATATGCATGGCGGTGGGGAAGGTGTCGTTCGACGATTGACCCATGTTGCAGTGGTCGTTGGGGTGAACAGGCTCTTTCGAACCAATAACGCCGCCCAGGATTTCGATCGCGCGGTTGGCGATCACCTCGTTCGAGTTCATGTTCGACTGCGTACCCGAACCGGTCTGCCAGACGACCAGAGGGAAATTGTCATCAAACTTGCCTTCGATCACTTCGCCAGCGGCTTGAATGATGGCATCTGCGATCTTTGCATCCAGCTTACCAATGGCTTTGTTTTCCATCGCACAGGCTTTTTTGATCACGCCCAGCGCGCGCACGATGGCAACGGGTTGCCTTTCCCAACCGATCGGGAAGTTCATGATTGATCGCTGCGTTTGGGCACCCCAATACTTGTCAGAAGGAACCTCCAACGGGCCAAAGCTGTCGGATTCGGTGCGGGTCTGAGACATCTATCACTCCGTAGTGTATACGTTCGTATGCCATTTACCCGCAACATAGTTGCAGAGCAATCGGCCAGTTGCGCGCACCATAAACTTAAGGGTGCCAGAGGTATAGGTGGAAGGGACGGTGAAATTTCTTGTGAATCGCATTGTGCGTGCATACGTGTCCGCTACAATAATAGGATCACCATATTGGAGGCTCCGGTGGGCAAATTGGTTCAGACTTATTTCTTGAAATATATAGTCTTTTCGCTGTGCTTCCTGTTTTTGATCGCATTATCTGGCGTTCCTGTCCAAGCGGCGGATATTTCGCCTTTTGTCGGCGACTATGTTGGATCTGCAAGTGTTGTCGATGATGACGGTACCGAAACGCCACGCGACATGAGCGTGTCGATTCACGAGATGAAGAACGGTTTTAACATCAGTTGGACCACAACGACCTACAAGGCGGATGGCCGCATCAAGGAACAGAAATTCTCGATTGATTTCAAACAGTCCGACCGGGCAGATGTATTTTCGGCTGCGATGAAACGCAATGTGTTTGGACACGAAGTACCGCTTGACCCGATGCAAGGCGAACCTTTTGTCTGGGGCCGGATCCAAGGTGATACTCTAACCGTATTTTCGCTGTTTATCGGCGAAACCGGCGACTATGAATTGCAGCAATACGACCGTACATTGGCTGAGGGTGGTCTGGACCTGTCGTTTTCGCGGTTCCGCAATGGGGAAAAGTCCCGTTCGGTCGAGACTTTTCTTAAAAAACAATAGTCTATTGAGCAATTATTTACGGAAACTGTCCAGCGAGACGACCTCGGCGTCTTGTTGATCTGCCCCTTCCTCAACCTCGATTGATTCCTCGACGATGGGGTCGGCTTCTTCCTCATCATCGGGGCTTTCAAACCGCAAGCCGAATTCGACGGATGGGTCGACGAAGGTTTTGATCGCCGCATAAGGGATGTATAGCGGTTCCGGTGCGTCTCCAAAGTTCAGCGTGATGGCAAAGCCTTCGTCGCCGACCTCTAGATTTTCGAACCAGTGCTGCATGACGATTGTCATCTCTTCGGGGTACCGCTCGCGCAGCCAATCCGCCAGCTGAACGCCATCCTGACGCGTATCAAAGGTGATAAAGAAATGATGCGTCCCAGGTAGGCCATTATCGGCAACGCTGTTTAGAACGGATTTGATGAGCCCGCGCATCGCGGTGTGCATCAAGTTTCCATAATCGATGTCTTGCGACATGTGTCATCCTCAAAAGTGGTTACCCTCAGCATAGGGGATTTCGACGGAAACGAAAGACCGGGTATGCGAGGATTGTTCAAAGGAAGTGAATTCCCGTTCCAATCATGGCCATGATGGCCAGAGTTGTTGCCATCCCAAATTTAAACTTAAAAATCAATAGCCCAGCCAATAGTGTCAGGATCAGAGCGGCAGGATCCAGGGCGGCTGGATCGGGCCTGGGGATGGTCACCGGACCCCAGGACTGTTGGGGAAAAGTCTGAAACAGAACGTTCAGGCTGAACCACACTGACAGGTTAAGAATCACACCTACCACAGCGGCAGTAATCCCGTGCAGCGCGGCGGACAACCTTGGACGGGTCGCCAATTGGTCCAGATAGGGGGCGGCCAAAAATATCCAAAGAAAACACGGTACAAATGTGGCCCAAAGGGCAACCGCTCCAGCCGCAATCGCAAGCGGCGCCCCGCCGTTGATTTGACCGGTCAACATGGCGACAAACTGTGTCACCAGAATCAACGGCCCCGGAGTCGTTTCGGCCAGACCCAGCGCGTCGATCATCTGATCTGTGCTGACCCATTGATATTTTTCAACCACGGTCTGGGTCATATAGGCCAGAACGGCATAGGCCCCGCCAAACGTGACAACGGCAAGGCGAGCAAAAAACCAGCCCAGATCGCTCAACAGTTTTTGTCCCGCCAAGGTCAATGCCAACAGTGGCCCCAGCCACAGAACCAGCCAAATTGCGGCGGTGCCGAGCATTCCTTTGACCTTTGGGGCAGGGGGTGCATCTGCGGTGGTGACCTCGCCGTTAAACGTGACATAGCCCCAGATAGCTGCCGCCAGAATGATCAGCGGAAAGGGAAGGTTCAGCGCGAAAATCGCAAGAAAACCCAACCCAGCGATCGCACGGTGTTGCGTATCGGTCAGCGCTTTGCGCGACAGGCTCCTAAGGGCCTGAAGAACGATGACAATCACAGTCGCTTTCACACCCAAAAAACCAGCCTGCACCACTGGCAGGTCGCCAAACGCAGCATAAAGCCCCACGAGAATGGCGATGACAAACGCACCCGGTAGTACGAAAAGGGCACCTGCGATCAACCCGCCGGTCACACCACGCAGACGCCAACCGGCATAAGTGGCCAGTTGCATGGCCTCGGGGCCGGGCAGAAGCATGCACAGGGACAAGGCGCGCAGATAAGCCTGTTCGTCCAGCCACGGGCGTCTCTCGACCAGTTCCTGGTGCATCAGTGAGATTTGCGCGGCCGGCCCTCCGAACGACAGCAACCCGATGCGGCCAAACACCCGGACAAGGTCTGAAAGGGATGGCGTCATGATTTGCGATCCGTTGGCCAGTCGTGCCCCTCGTCAAACCCGTCCCGCGCCCAGCGGTACAGTGCGTCATACAAGTGCAGCCCTGCCTCGAGGTTTTGGTGATCGTCGCGGTACTGGCGTGACAAGCCGACAGAGATTGCCAATAGCCCGGCGGCTTCGGGGGCGAGATCATGGCGATTGGTGTCGGCGGCCCGAACGACCGTGGCTAATCGGTCAAGCGCCGGCATGCGCAGCTGAAACTCGTCCAGCATGGTGTCAAAGGTGCAGCGATCCTGTCTGTGGGACCAAAACGTATCCTCTATATCGAACGGCGTTGCGTCAAAGGCCTCGGCGGTGGCTTGCACCTCGGACGGTGCCACGAATAGAAACTGCGCGCCCGGGTCGACAAAGCGGCGGATCAGCCAGGGGCATGCGATCCGGTCGATTTTGGGTCGGTGACGCGTGACCCAGACGGATCGACCACCCTCGTGCCATGGTACGGCCGAGGCTGGAACCCGCGGCGCGTCGGGCATTTCCTGCCAGCCAAACATACCACCTTCCAGGAATTCCGCCACACAACCTTTGCTGCGCAGCCAAGAGACAACCCCTTGGCTGAGCTTTTTGCCCTTTTGGCAAATGATGACAGCCGCACGGTCGCCAATCCTTTCGGCGATCCCGTCGATATCTTTGGCGGGATGACGCAGTGAGCCGGGGATTAGATAGGGGTCAGCTGTGAAATCCTCATCCAGACATATGTCGACCAAAACAGGAGCCTGTGGCGTTCCGATTAGGCGCATCAGCTGTTTCGGGGTGATTGAATTGGGCGCAGGCATGGCATGTCTCCTGTTTTGGGCGGATACATGCGAAACTTGGGCTGGCGCCTCACGGGGCGTTCGCAATCTTACCCCATGATCTTTGCTTACGGCTAAGCGCCAAAGGGGTCAAGATTGCCTGAACCGTGTTACACCCAATCGAGCCTTTGACCTGTCATGCAGACAGGCAAGGTGTCTTGCGGAAACTGCCCGAGTTGTTCGAACAAAGAGATGAAGTCGAATTGGTTATAAGCCTCGACCATGCGACCGTCCTTGACCCGCGCGAACACACTGCCCGTGGCCTTTAGCGGGGCGCCATTGTCGGCCCGCGTCGTGCTGACATGCAAAATGGCAGAAACCCAGTCCCCATCTTCGACGATCTTTGGAATTTCGACCTTGATGTCCCCAAGAACGTGACGAAACGCCATGACCAGATCGCGGAAATCATCCGCGCCGACCTGCATTTCGGGGATCAACCCTTCGGCCATCGTATCAGCGCTAAAATACTGATCTATCGCATCAAGGTTCCCGTTTTCCCAAACCTCGGAATACCATCCTTTGACGACATCTGTATGGGACATCCCGACTCTCCTTTTTCTGTCGGGGTCAGCATGAGACCAAAGGGTGAATAAACTCTAAACGTGAACAAGATCAGGGTTAAACAGCAGACATTAGGGAGAAAATGCAGGTTTCTGTTGCCAGGTACCTGCGAACCCCGCCTTACGCGGCTAGGCGCAAGGACTTAAGTTTCGGTCTTGTTACTGCTTACGCAGCAACTGCAACCGGAGCACGATTGTCGTTTGCAATTGTACTATTTTCGCCGGTAACGGTGGCAGACAGCCGAGACAAAGCTAACCCCTTTAGACGTTCGTCGATCCTATTTCGGCCCCAAAATCCTCAAACGAAGGATGGTTGGTGGAGCCGCCGGGTACCGCCCCCGGGTCCGATCCGCTTATTACGAGCGCGTTTATGTCCATAGTCCCGAAAGACATATCCTATATAGGTGAGCGCGCGCGTGGATGCAAACTAGGAATTCCAATCTACGCTTGCTTTAAAAACAGATGCTTACGCAGCCCTGTTGATGTTCGCCAAGATCAACCACAGCGCCAGGGCCAATTCGATTCCTCCAAATGTCATGGCTTTGATGAGTGGCGGATTATCAAAAATGACCGAGACAAACCTCCCAAGCGCCGCGCCCGCATAAACAACGCCCAACATGGCATAAGCCATAGGATTGTTCAGCCACAGCACCACCGCGCCGGTTACGACAAATAGCCCACCGACTGATGCGCGCATCTCGCTGAGACCCATGTTGCTGTCGGTTGGTGTCAAATCCAACGAGGCCGCAGTGAACGCGGGCGCCAGAAATCCGAAGAGGCCAAAACCTATGGTCAAGAGGGCGGCAATTACGTTCAGCGCTGTTGTCATCTGTCCCTCATCAAGCAGGTTTACGGTGTTGCTGGGCGACATCCTGGGCCAGCTTACGGGTGTATTCTTCTAGCTCAACTAGTTTTGCATCTACCTTTGCCGCATCCCTTTCTTCCAGCGCATCGGCAATCTGATTGTGCAAGGAGATGATTTGTTCACGCGATCGGGCGGTGAAGGTGATCATGTTCATCAAGGGCTGCATGGCCTCGACAGCGCCGGCCAACTGGTAAGAGAGCACCGGGTTGTCGGCACCATCTACCAAGGCCCGATGGAATGTGACGTCTGAAGCGCAAAAGGCCTCATCCGAAAGCCCAGGCTGTGCCTGACGGAAAATCTCGGCCCGCATGGTGGCCAGTTGATCCGAAGTACGGCGTTGCGCAGACAAAGGCGCGCAGGCGCGTTCCAACGAAAATCGGGCCTCGCAGGCAGTATCAAAGCTGACCTCATTCATCGACAATAACAGTGTTGAGGTTGTGATTTGCTGCGAATGCGCATCCTCAAAGCTGATCCGATTAACAAAAGCCCCCCCGCTGGCACCCCGCTGCGTTCGGATCAAGGATTGCGCGGCTAGACGTTTCAATGCCTCGCGCACCGTGGGGCGTGAGACCTGAAACTGATCGGACAGTTCTGCCTCGGACGGCAAACGCTCATCCACGATCAATTCACCCGAGATGATGGCATCACGGATGGCCTGCGCGATTTGCGCAGACAAATCGGCGGGTTTTCGTGGGTCGATTTTCATATTCCGGGGACCGTTGGTAAGATTTTATTTGTCTGACATTTAAAAGTCTGACATTTGAATTGCAAGGACTGAGTCGGGAGGGACGCATGAGTCGCGCAGTTCTACGCAGCGGTTTGTGGCTTGGGTTTTACAGCCTGATTCTGTGGGCCTGGTGGATGATGTTCACCATGAGCCGCGGAATGGATCTGGATTGGATCGGGCGCCCCGGCCCAATGGGGCAAGCGATGGCCGCCATGGATCCGCGCATGGATATGTACATGCCGATGGCCGAATTTAGCCCGCTGTTCTGGATGTGGGCCATCATGATGGCCGCAATGATGTTGCCGACCCTTGTGCCGACCTTGCGCAGCTATGATGACCTGATCCGCAGCGCCAATGGCACACGAGCTGGTTGGCTGGGCGTTCTGGCGGGGTATTTCATCGTCTGGGTCGGGTTCGCGGCGCTGATCACGGGGGTTCAGCTGGTTTTACTGTTCGGTGGCGTTGTCGACATGCTGGGCATCGCCAAATCCAGCTTTGTGGCCGGTGGTTTGATGATCGCAGTTGGCGCTTTTCAGTTCACCCGCGCGAAAGAGGTCTGCCACGGAGTTTGCCACGCGCCCATGACTTATTTTCTAGTTCATTGGAAAACCGGTTTCACAGGCGGGTTGCGCATGGGCCTGGGGCTGGGTGCCTTTTGCGTCGGATGTTGTTGGGGCTTTATGGCGCTGGGTTTCGTTGGAGGCGTCATGAGCTTGCTTTGGATGGGGTTGGCGACGCTGTTCATGGTTTTGGAAAAATTGCCTCAGATCGGTCACGCAGTGACGCGACCAATGGGGTTTGCTCTTGTTTCAGGGGGAATTCTCCTGTTGATCTATCCCTTTATTTTCGGAGGATAAGTATATGGCTAAGAACAGAAAACCTGAAGCCGACAGGTTGCCGATCAGCCAACGTATCGACAGTCGTATGCCAAATCCCAAGCGGCGTGAGATGAGCCCGACTGATTGGGTCATCAAGGGAGAGTTGATCCTCAACTGCTCGTGCGATGTGTTTTGCCCCTGCGTTGTATCGCTGGGGGCGCATCCTCCGACCGAAGGGCATTGCCACGCGTGGATGGGGGTCATCATCGATGAAGGCCATTACGAGGGCGAGGACCTGTCGGGTTTAAACGTTGGTCTGCTGGTCGATATTCCCGGTCGCATGGGCGAGGGCCAGTGGAAAGTCGCGGCCTATGTCGATGAACGCGCTAGCGGCAAGGCCTATAACGGTCTGCTGCAAATCTTCAGCGGGCAGGCTGGCGGTACAACTGGTCTGTTCACCATGCTGGTCAGCGAGATCATCGGGGCCGAGCGGGCCCCTGTCCAGATCGAACGCGATGGCAACAAGCGCCGCATTGTAATCGGTCGCAAGATTCAGGGCGAGATTGAGATGTTGGCGGGTAAAGACCCCGAGCATCCGGTGATGGTTTCGAACTCGAAATACTGGATGGGACCGGATATCATCGTAGCGCGTGGAACCAAATCCAAGGTGCGTGATTACGGCCGCGTCTGGGATTTCGGCGGTAAATCGGCCGAGATTTGCCCGATTGACTGGCATGGACCAAAATAATGATCACCGGGGCCTATGCACAGGAAATGGCGCGGTATAATCAATGGCAGAACAGCCAGTTGTCCGCTTTTCTTCAAGATCTGACGCCCGAGGAGTTAGCGAAAGATTGCGGCGCTTTTTTTGGCTCGATCATGGGGACTGCTAACCATCTTTTGTGGGGTAACTGGATTTGGATTTCGCGTTTTGATCAGGGCGATGGTCCAGGTGGCGGCATTCCGGAAAGTGTGTCCTTTTGCGCTGATCTGGCCGAGTGGTTGCCGCTGTGCAAAACAGTCGACGCCCGCATCTCCAATTGGGCTGGATCGCTTGAAGAGGACCTTCTGACTGGTGAATTCACATGGTTCTCGGCGGCAAAAGAAGCTGACGTTACATTGCCTTACGCGCAATGCGTCATCCATATGTTCAACCATCAGACCCATCATCGCGGGCAATTGCACCAAATGCTGACCGAGACCGGATCAGCCGCACCTGTTAGCGATTTGGTGTTTATGCCAAAGGAGGTTTGAATGCCGCAAATTTCCTTATCCCGCCGGTTGCGGCGCACGCCCTTCTCAGACGGTGTCGAGGCTGCGGGAGTTAAAGCATACACGGTCTATAACCGCATGTTATTGCCCACAGTTTTCGAAAGCGTCGAGGCAGATTACAGGCATCTGAAGTCCCACGTTCAGGTCTGGGATGTTTCCTGTGAACGGCAGGTTGAGCTGCGCGGCCCGGACGCGGGCAGATTGATGCAAATGCTGACGCCGCGTGATCTGCGGGGGATGCTGCCGGGGCAGTGCTTTTACGTGCCCATCGTCGATGAAACCGGTGGGATGCTGAACGATCCTGTGGCGGTGAAGTTGTCCGATGATCGTTGGTGGATTTCCATTGCTGACAGTGACCTGCTTTTTTGGGTCAAAGGGGTCGCCAACGGGTATCGGCTGGATGTTCTGGTGGATGAACCCGACGTATCGCCCTTGGCGGTTCAGGGGCCCAAGGCGGATGACCTGATGGCGCGCGTATTCGGGGATCGCGTGCGGGATATCCGTTTTTTCAAATTCGATATGTTTGAATTCGAAGGGCGTGACCTGGCCGTGGCTCGGTCGGGTTATTCGAAACAGGGTGGGTTCGAGATCTATGTCGAAGGCACTGAAATAGGCATGCCATTGTGGAACGCCCTTTTTGCGGCGGGTGAGGACCTGCAGGTGCGGGCGGGTTGTCCCAACCTGATCGAGCGGATCGAAGGTGGTTTGCTGTCTTATGGCAATGACATGACCGACGACAACACGCCGCACGAATGTGGTTTGGGCAAGTTCTGTAATACTCACACCGCGATTGGGTGTATCGGTCGGGATGCATTGTTACGTGTGGCTAAGGAAGGCCCGGTACAGCAGATTCGTCCAATTGCGATTGAGGGCAACGCAGTACCGCCCTGCGACCGACCGTGGTCTGTGTTCGCAGGTGGAAGGCGTGTGGGGCAGGTGACCTCAGCCGCGTGGTCCCCGGATTTCGGGACGAATGTCTCAATCGGCATGCTGCGATTAAGCCACTGGGAAGCAGGAACGATTGTCGAGGTTGAAACACCAGACGGCATGCGCCGCGCCACAGTGCAGGAGCGTTTCTGGATCTAAGGGAGGGTTTGGGCGTCGCCCTCGTCGCTACACGGCGCACCCGAACTCATTCAGCCAGGCGTAGAACGGCCTGGCGCTAGGAAAACGAAAGGAAATCGGATGTTCAACGCATTGGTGATGGAAAAGGATGAAGAGAGCGGCTTGGCCAGCCCCTCGGTCAAGCAGTTGTCTCTGGATGATTTGCCAAATGGTGACGTGACCGTGGCGGTCGAGTATTCGACGGTGAATTACAAGGATGGTTTGTGTACGTCGCCAAAGGGTGGCGGGCTGGTGCGCAACTACCCACATGTACCGGGCATTGACTATGCCGGGACCGTCGAAGCGTCATCAGATGACCGCTATAAGCCCGGTGACAAGGTAGTTTTAACCGGCTGGCGCGTGGGTGAGGCGCATTGGGGCGGGTATTCGCAGAAAGCCAATGCACTGGCCGATTGGTTGGTGCCCTTGCCCGATGGCTTGGATGCTCGCCAGGCAATGGCTGTAGGCACGGCCGGATTTACTGCGATGCTGGCTGTGATGGCGCTTGAGGATCACGGAATGACACCCGATCACGGGCCGGTTTTGGTAACCGGGGCCGCAGGTGGGGTCGGATCTGTGGCCACGGCCATTCTGTCCAATCTTGGCTACGAAGTGGCAGCTGTTACCGGTCGACCCGAGGCGGGGGATTACTTGAAATCTCTTGGGGCCAGCACAATCGTCCCGCGGGAAGAGCTGAACGAAACCACCAAGCGGCCTCTGGAAAGCGAAAGCTGGGCTGGCTGCGTTGATGCAGTCGGAGGAGAGATGCTGGCGCGCGTCCTGGGGCAGATGAAATACGGCGCCTCGGTCGCGGCTGTGGGGTTGGCGGGTGGTGCTGCTTTGCCTGCGACGGTCATTCCATTCCTTCTGCGCGGCGTAAATCTGCTGGGCATCGACAGCGTGATGCAGCCTTATGAAAATCGCGTCCGGGCGTGGCAACGTATCGCCACCGATCTGCCGATGGATAAGCTTGAGGCAATGGTTCAGCCAGCAACCCTCAACGATCTGCCGCAACTGGGCGCCGATATTCTGAAAGGTCAGGTCAAAGGCCGCGTCGTCGTTGACGTAAACGCCTGATCGGAAAAGCTTCCTTTAGACCGGCCGACTAGGATGTCGGCTGGTCTGTTTGGTATTTAATCAACCGAAAAAATGCTGAAGACACCTCTGGTCAATGGCGCATTTCCACATCATCATTGCTATACATCCCAATTGCGATGGCTTAGAAGCCATGCAAACAGCACCTGAATACGGGGAGTGAGCAGCATGTCTGACGATTTCGAACTGGATACCGATGATCTGAAACGGCGCATGGAAGGCGCCATGGCCAACCTCAGAACAGAATTCGCCTCGCTTCGGACCGGGCGGGCGTCGGCCTCGATGCTTGAGCCGGTGATGGTGGATGCCTATGGCTCGATGACTCCGATCAATCAGGTTGGGACGGTGAATGTACCCGAACCGCGCATGGTGACCGTCAACGTCTGGGACAAGGGTCTGGTAGGCAAGGTTGAAAAGGCGATCCGCGAAAGCGGGCTGGGGATCAATCCGCAGCTGAACGGTACGATCATCATGCTGCCGATCCCGGAACTGAACGAAGAACGCCGCCGCGAATTGGGCAAAGTTGCCGGGCAATACGCTGAACACGCCCGTGTCTCGATCCGGAATGTGCGCCGCGACGGGATGGATCAGGTCAAAAAAGCCAAAGCGGACGGTATGTCCGAGGATGATCAGAAATTCTGGGAATCCGAGGTTCAGGACCTGACCGATGAGATGATCAAATCTGTAGACGCCGCGCTTGAGACCAAGCAGGCCGAGATCATGCAGGTCTGAGACAGGGAATGCTCAACACCCCTCATACTTCGCCCGCGCTTGGGCCGCGCCATGTCGCTATTATCATGGACGGAAATGGTCGCTGGGCGCAGGCGCGTGGTCGGCCAAGACTGTTCGGACACCACGCCGGGGCGCGGCGCGTGCGCGAGGTGGTTGAGGCCTGCCCGGAACTTGGAATCAAATACCTGACGGTTTTTGCCTTTTCGACTGAGAATTGGAAACGCACGCAGGCTGAGGTTGCCGGGCTGATGAGCCTATTTCGGCGCTACATCATCAAAGAAACCCGGACTCTGAAGGAAAATGGTATCCGGGTTCGGTTCATTGGGGATCGCGTTCGATTGGACGCCAAGCTGATCGCCTTGATGGACGCGCTGGAAGAAGAAACCAAGAACAACGATCTGGTACACCTGACGGTCGCCCTGAATTACGGCGGTCGGGATGAGGTTGCGCGGGCCACCAAACGTCTTGCGCTGGACGTAGCCGAAGGACGGTTGCGCCCCGAAGAAGTTGATGAAGAAACTCTGCCCAAGTATCTGGACACGCATGTTCTTCCTGATCCCGATCTGGTTATCCGGACCAGTGGTGAGGCGCGGATATCCAACTTTCTGCTGTGGCAATCGGCCTATTCCGAATATGAATTCATCGACACGCTCTGGCCGGATTTCACAGCGGCCGAGCTGGAACGGCTGTGTCGCAACTTTGGCTCTCGCGAGCGCCGGTTTGGGGCAGTGCGGGTATGAGCGACGGCCGATGGTCTGACCTAAGCGCCCGGATTCTGTCCGCAGCCGTTTTAATTGCCATCGGTTCGGTCGAGGTTTGGCTGGGCGGCCTTTGGTTCGAAGCATTCATCGCAATTGCCTGCGGTTTGATGACCTGGGAGCTGGTGCGGATGATCGATCCGGACAAGGTCGGCGTGCGCGTTCAGCTTGGCATTCTGACCGGAGTGGCCGTCTTGATCAGCTACCACGTGCCGCCGCTTTTTAAGCTTCCGGTTCTGGTGGCTCCGGCTTTGGTTGGGGCGGGGCAGGTCGGTCGTTCGAAAACGATTTATGCGCTATTTGCCGTCTGGATTGCGGCATCTGGTCTGGGCTTCATCTCTATCCGCGAGACGATGGGTTTTGGCTGGATGGTTTGGCTGATTTCGGTGGTCGTGGCGACGGATGTCGCCGGGTATTTTGTTGGCAAAACCTTTGGGGGCCCTAAGTTCTGGCGCAAGGTCAGCCCCAAGAAAACATGGTCGGGCACTGCCGGAGGCTGGGCCGCAGCAGCCATCGTGGGGGCTGTTTTTGCGATCTATGCCGGATTTGGGTTCATGTTTGTTGTGACTTCGGTTTTGGCCTCGATGGCCAGTCAAGCCGGAGATATCGTCGAAAGTGCGACCAAACGGAAATTTGGGGTCAAGGACAGTTCGAACCTGATCCCGGGACATGGCGGATTTCTCGACCGGTTTGACGGGATGATGGGGGCGGCCTTGTTCGTTCTGATCGCGGGTTTGATTTACTCCCCCGGGGGCATGTAATGCGCAGAGTTTCCATTTTCGGCGCGACCGGATCGGTCGGACAGAACACAATCGACCTGATTGACCGGAATCCGTCGGCCTATGACGTGGTGGCATTGACCGGCGGTGCAAATATCGAAAAGCTGGCCGACGATGCACGCCGACTGCAGGCTGATTTGGCCGTGACCGCGCATGAGGATCAGCTCGAGGACCTGCGTGCTGCACTATCCGGCAGCGGTGTCGAGGCTGCGGCCGGACAGGTTGCGCTGACCGAAGCGGCAGCGAGGCCAGCGGATTGGGTCATGTCGGCCATCGTCGGTGCGGCCGGATTGCCACCGGGTCTTGAGGCATTGAAACAAGGTGCGACCCTAGCCCTGGCAAACAAGGAAACGCTCGTTTGTGCCGGACCGTTGGTGTTGGAAACGGCGCGAAAACACAATGCCCGACTTTTGCCGGTGGACAGCGAACACTCTGCCGTGTTCCAGGCGCTGGTGGGCGAAGATATGGATGCAGTTGAACGGATCATTATCACCGCCAGCGGTGGCGCGTTCCGCGATTGGCCGTTGCGCGATCTGGTCAATGCCACGGTCGAGCAAGCCTCGAGCCATCCGAACTGGGATATGGGTCAGCGGATCACCATAGATAGCGCTTCGATGTTCAATAAAGCGCTCGAAGTGATTGAAACGCGGGAATTCTTTGGTGTTTCCCCTGATCAGATCGAAGTGTTGGTGCATCCCGAATCCATCGTGCATTCGCTGGTTGGGTTCAATGACGGCGCGGTCATGGCTCATATGGGCGCACCGGATATGCGCCATGCAATTGGCTATGCGCTGCACTGGCCGGATCGGCGCAAGCTACCGGTCGAACGTCTGAACCTGGCGAAACTGGGTCAGTTGCGCTTTCAGGACCCAGACGAGACCCGCTATCCAGCGCTGCGCCTCGCCCGTAACGTGATGCAGCGCGGCGGTCTGTCAGGTGCGGTGTTCAACGCCGCGAAAGAGCGGGCGCTGGACCTGTTCATCGCACGCCGGGTCAGTTTTCCAGAGATGGCCCAGATCGTTGAAAGTGTATTGGACAGATTTGAGACGTCAGACGGCCTTCTTGATGCCTCTTTAACCCTTGATAACGTACTGCAAACGGACCATCTGGCACGTAAGTGGGCAGAAGAAGCCGTGATGCAGCAAGCAGGATAGAAACTTGGACGTAATCTCTCTGATCCCTCAATTCGGCAACTTGCTTTATACCATCGTTGCCTTTGTGATCGCCCTGTCCGTCATCGTCGCGGTACATGAATACGGCCATTATATCGTCGGTCGTTGGTCCGGCATCCATGCCGAGGTGTTCTCGGTCGGGTTTGGCCCGGTATTGTGGAGCCGTATCGACAAACGCGGAACACGTTGGCAGATCGCAGCCTTGCCTTTCGGCGGGTATGTCAAATTCCTTGGGGATGCCAACGCCGCATCCGGCAAGGACGAAGGCGCGATGCAGGAAATCACCGAGCAAACCCCCGAAGAGCTGCGCCGCACCATGCACGGCGCGCCCTTGTGGGCGCGGGCAGCTACCGTTGCCGCAGGGCCGGTGTTCAACTTTGTGATGTCCATTGTGGTGTTTGGCCTGATTTTTATGTCTCAGGGCGTTACGCGCGATCCTTTTACAGTCGGCGAATTGCGCTCGTTGCCTGGTTCGGTGCAGGAATTGCAGGACGGGGATGAAATCGTCGCAATTGCGGGTCTTCCCGTTCCTGATTTTGATCAGCAGGGGGCCTGGTCTGATTTTACGGATGCACTGCCTGTTGAACCGGAGTTGGATTACACGGTGATCCGCGATGGGCAGACACTGGATGTATCCGGCCCCTGGTTGTTCCCGGCGCTGATCCAACAGGTCGTTCCACGCAGTGCAGCCATGGATATCGATCTGAAGTCGGGCGACGTTATCACGGCCGTCAACGGCGATCCTATCTTTGCCTTTGAGCAGCTCAAAGAACATGTAGAGGGATCGGACGGCAAGGTTCTGTTGCTGAACGTTTGGCGCGACGGGGCCGAGCTTGAATTTGCCTTGGCCCCGCGTCGCACGGATGAGCCGCAGCCGGAAGGTGGCTTTGTGACCCATTGGCGCATCGGGATTGTGGGTGGAATGGCTTTGGAACCAGCGACGGAACCCGCGGGCCTTCTGGCATCTCTATCCGGCGGTGTGCAGCAGACCATTCGTATCGTTGACGGCTCTTTGTCGGGCGTCTGGCATATGGTGACGGGGGCGATCAGCACCTGCAACATTTCCGGCCCCATCGGCATTGCGGAAACTTCGGGCGCTATGGCCAGTCAGGGTGCTCAGAATTTCATTTTCTTTATTGCCGTTCTGTCAACCGCCGTAGGTTTGCTGAACCTGTTTCCCATTCCGGCATTGGATGGGGGCCATCTGGTATTCTATGCGTATGAGGCTATTGCAGGCAAACCACCCAGCGACGGTGTACTGCGCGTGCTTATGGGGGTTGGCGTATCGTTGATCCTTGGACTTATGGTCTTTTCGGTTACGAACGATCTGTTCTGCTGATTGTGGCATCGATCACAAGAAAATGCCCCAATTCCGCCCCAATTCCAACTTAGGTTAATAGCCGGTAGTTGAACCGTGTCAGAGGTAGTTATGACAAAGGCCCTGCGTAAATCCGCCAAAAGCTTTGGGTGCTTGTTCGTGTTGAACTGGGATACATTGCTGTTCTTCGGTGTGACTGCCGTGGCAATCGGCGGTTGGGCCTATTTGATCACTATGTGATTCTTAAGACCTGTTATTGAAACTACACAAGGCGGCCTACGGGCCGCTTTCTGTTTTGGTCTTTTGACAAGGCTAAATATTCTCGCTAATCAGCTTTAAAGTCCAAAAATATTGGGTAGTGAAAAATATGACTGATAGGCGAGGCGCGGGCACATCCTGCGGTGGGCAGAAGCCGAAAAACAAGATTTTGTGGCGGTCACTAACGTTAATATTCCTTCTTACATTGGTAGGTTTTGTACCGTTTCCGCAGGCCGCGTGGGCGCAAAATTTCGTCTTTAATTCGTTCGATGTCGAAGGCAACCGACGTATAGAAACCTCGACCATTATTGAACGTACCGGAATCGAGCCGGGCCAGTCGGTCACAGCGGGCGAATTGAACGATGCCTATCAGCGTTTGCTTGACAGTGGTGTTTTTGAGACAGTCGAATTGACGCCGCGTGGCAGCACGCTGGTGATCGAAGTTGAAGAATATCCGACAATCAATCAGATCAGCGTTGAAGGTAACCGCCGCGTAAAAGATGACGTGCTGCTTGAAGCGATCTCATCAGAGCCACGCCGCGTCTTTACACCGCAAGTCGCGGAGGCTGACGCCGACCTGATCGCCGAGATCTACTCGTCTCAGGGACGGGTGTCTGCAACGGTCATTCCCCGCATCATTCGCCGCAGTGACAACCGTGTCGATCTGGTATTCGAGGTCGCAGAAGGGACCACGATCGAAGTCGAGCGTGTGAGTTTTGTCGGCAACCGAGCTTATTCTGACCGGCGCCTGCGCAGGGTTCTGGAATCGAAACAGGCGAATATCCTGCGGACGTTTGTCAGCAGCGATACTTTCATTGCTGACCGGATCGAATTCGACAAACAGGTCATTCGGGATTTCTATTTGTCGCGTGGTTATGTCGATTTCCGCGTGAACAGCGCAAATGTGGAATTCACTCGCGAGCGCGACGCTTTCTTCTTGGTGATGAACATCACCGAAGGTCAAAAATTCTCATTTGGGCAGATCAGCACTGTCAGCGAAATTCCGGGTGTGGATCCTGCTCCGTATCAGGATGCACTGAAAATTCGACCGGGAGTGACTTACACTCCGATGCTGATCGAAAACTCGATTGCGCGGATGGAACGTCTCGGCATCAAGCAGGGCGTCGATTTCCTGCGTGTGGAGCCGCGCGTGACGCGCAACGCACGTGACTTGACGCTGGATGTGCAGTTTGTTCTGACCAAAGGCCCAAGGATTTTTGTCGAGCGGATCGATATTGAAGGCAACACAACCACGCTTGACCGCGTGATCCGTCGTCAATTCGATACGGTGGAAGGTGACCCCTTTAACCCGCGTGAGATCCGTCAGGCCGCCGAACGTATCCGGGCCTTGGGTTTCTTTGCTGCGGCCGATGTCGAACCGCGCGAAGGGTCTTCGCCCAGCCAGGTGATTGTGGATGTGGATGTAGAGGAACAGCCGACGGGTTCGCTGAGCCTGGGTGGTAGCTACTCGGTTTCTGATGGTTTCGGGGTTGCGATTGGCCTTCAGGAATCTAACTTCCTGGGACGCGGGCAAACAATTGGCGTCAATTTGTCGACTGCCCAGGATGCCGAACAATACACGTTGAACTTCTCAGAACCTTACCTGCTGGGGCGCAAACTTCGGTTTGATCTGGGATTGGGTCTGTCGACGACCAATTCAAGCTTTGCCAGTTATGACACCGAGACGCTATTCTTCCGGCCTCAGTTGAGCTATGCGATTGGCGAGTTGTCATCCCTGCGTCTGCGCTATGGTTGGCAAAACAGCGAAATGACCCAGCAAGGTGACGAAACTAACGGTGCAGTCATTTCTTCGGAAATTGATCAGGGTGAGCGTACCACCAGTTCTCTTGGCCTCTCATATGTTTATGACAGCCGGATCGGAGGTCTGAACCCGAATGCAGGCGTCCTGTTTGAGGCCGGTATCGATGCTGCAGGACTGGGCGGCGACAACGAATACTTCAAGACGACGGCCCGTGGTGTCGCCCAGACACGTGTCTGGAACGAAGAAGTTGTTCTGCGTGCGTCGATGGAAGTCGGTGCGCTGCACTGGAGAGGTGATGATTTCAGCCGCACTATCGACCGCTTTGTTCTGGGACCCAGCATCTTCCGCGGGTTCGAGCCCGCGGGTCTTGGTCCGCGCGACTTGTCCAACGGACAGGATGACGCGATCGGGGGCAATTACTATTGGGTTGCGCGTTTGGAGTCGGATTTCCCGCTGGGTCTGCCCGAAGAATTCGGCCTGCGTGGCGGCGTGTTCTACGACTTTGGTAACTTGTACAATCTTAACGACGTCAATACGACCGGTGCCGATATCGTCGGCGAAGACGGCTCGATCCGCCACGTAATTGGTGTGTCGGTTCTGTGGGAAACGCCGTTTGGTCCGCTGCGCTTCAACTTCTCGAAAGCGTTGAAAAAGGAAGACTTTGACAAAGAGCAGAATTTCGACCTGACGGTTCAGGCTCGGTTCTGATCCTGAATGTTGAAAAGTGTGTTCATGAAACTGCAGGGCCCTTTATGGGCCCTGTGTGTATTTCTGACTCTTGTCTTTTCGGAGCCAGTAGCAGCCCAACAATTGGGGGTTCCGCAAAGCAGCGTGGTGACGTTGTCCAGCGAGCGTTTGTTTGCTGAATCTGCCTTTGGTCAACGTGTCCTTCGAGAGATCGAGGCCGAAGGCGTTCTATTAGGGGAAGAAAACGAACGGATCGTGGCCGAACTGAGCCGAGAGGAAAAGGTTCTGACGGAACAGCGTGCGACCATGACGGCTGAAGAATTTCGCCCCCTGGCCGATGCCTTTGACGAAAAGGTTCAGTCGCATCGGGAGGGGCAGCGCGCAAAACTGGACGTGTTGGCACGACGCAGTGAAGAGGCTCGGCAGATGTTTCTGGAACTTGCACGGCCGGTTTTGATTGACCTGCTACGCGAATCCGGCGCTTCGATCATTATTGAACGATCCAGCGTTTTCCTCAGTTCGGATCGAACCGATATCACCGATGCCGCCATTGCGCGGATCAATGCGGCGATCGGCGACGGCAGTGCCGTTGAAAATGGGGCCAGTGAATAGGTTTGCTTGCCCTTAGGGCGCGGTATTGCTAACCACGCCGCAAACAGAAATCCAGAATGGGACTACAACACCATGAGCACGGAAACCCAAAGCGCCGACATCCAGTTGATCCAACGGATTTTGCCGCACCGCTATCCGTTTCTGCTGGTCGACAAGGTGGTTGATATCTCGGGTTATCAATCGGCCGTTGGCATCAAGAATGTCACAATGAACGAACCACATTTTCAGGGCCATTTTCCCGGAACGCCGATCATGCCCGGCGTGACCATTGTTGAAGCGATGGCGCAAACTGCAGGTGTGATGCTGGGCGTCGGTATGGACGTGATCGACAGCGAACTGCTGATTTATTTTATGAACATCGACAAGTGCAAATTCCGCCGCAAAGTGATCCCTGGCGATGTGCTTGAAATGCACGTGGAAACCGTGCGGGGTAAGAAGGGTGGCAAGATCTTCAAATTCAGCGGCCGGGCGACGGTTGATGGCGAAGTCGCAGCCGAAGCCGAATTTTCGGCCTATGTCGACTGGGACATGGAAAAGACAACATGAGCGGCATCCACCCAAGCGCAATCATCGAAGACGGTGCGCAGATCGGTGAAGACTGCATCATCGGGCCGTTCTGTTTTGTCGGCAGTCAGGTCAAACTGGGTGATCAGGTTGAACTTAAGTCCCATGTCGTGGTGACCGGCGACACCCAGATCGGTGATAAGACCGTGATCTTCAATTTCTCGGTGATCGGAGAAATTCCGCAGGACCTGAAGTTCGGGGGTGAGGATACGCGACTTGAGATCGGCAAGCGTAACCGCATTCGTGAACATGTGACGGTGAATACCGGAACCGAGGGCGGCGGCGGTGTGACCCGGATCGGCGACGATTGTCTTTTGATGGCAGGTGTGCACGTGGCGCATGACGTTCAGATCGGAGATCGTGTGATCATGGTGAACCATTCCGGCGCGGCAGGTCACTGTGTCATCGAGGATGATGTGATCGTGGGCGGAATTTCCGGCCTGCATCAATGGGTGCGCGTGGGCCGTGGCGCGATCATCGGCGCACTGACTATGGTGCCCAATGACGTGATCCCATATGGCCTGGTTCAGGCGCCTCGGGGTGAGTTGGACGGACTGAACCTGGTTGGTTTGAAACGGCGCGGTGTCTCGCGCGAGGATATCTCGGCCCTGCGTGCTGCGTTCCGCGAATTGTCGACTGGCGATGGCACGTTCATGGAACGCGCGCACCGGGTAGGTGTGGACAACGAAAGCGAATATGTGCAGCGGATCGTGGATTTCGTGACCGGGCAATCCGATCGCTCGTTCCTGACACCGAGGAAATAAACTAATGCTGGCATTGATTGCTGGAACAGGCGCATTGCCGGGCGAAGTGGTTGCCCGTCTTTCCGACCGTCCGCTGATCTGCGCGATGGAAGGTTTTACGCCTGACGCTCTGATCGCGGATATCGTCTTTCCATTGGAACAGCTGGGAAGCTTCCTTGCAGATTTGAAAGCGCGCGGCGTGACCCAGATCTGCATGGCTGGCGCGGTGCGCCGTCCCGCTATCGATCCATCGCGGATTGATGCGGCCACGATGCCTCTGGTTCCAGTACTGCAACAGGCGATGATGTCCGGGGATGACGGGGCATTGCGCGCCGTGATCGGCATATTCGAAAACTCTGGACTGACCGTTCGTGCCGCTCACGAAATTGCCCCGGCGTTACTGCCGGAACTAGGGTGCCTTACCGAAACGCAGCCATCCGAGGCTGAACTGTCCGATGCAGACAGGGCAGCGGGTATTCTACGGGCCATGGGAGCTGCGGATATCGGTCAGGCTTGTGCGGTGTCCAAAGGGCAGGCGCTTGCGGTCGAAAGCATCTACGGCACAGATTGGATGCTGCAATCTTTGACCCAACGACCGGATGCGGGGGGTGGCGTTTTGTTCAAAGCGCCGAAACCCGATCAGGACCGACGTGCTGACTTGCCGACCATTGGCCCTGGGACCGTTTCTGGTGCGGTGGCAGCTGGGCTAGCGGGTATTGTCATCGAAAAAGGTGGCGTGATCGTGTTGCAACAGGATCGTGTGATCGACGAATGCAACCGTCTGGGCCTGTTTCTGTATGTGCGTGAGCGGGCGATCTGATGCGCGTCTTCCTGGTCGCCGGTGAACCTTCGGGCGACCGTTTGGGCGGCGCCTTGATGGAAGGATTGCGCAGTCTCGTACCCGATATCCAGTTCGATGGCGTTGGCGGACCGCTGATGCAGGCACAGGGTTTGGACAGCCGCTTTCCAATGGCTGAACTGTCGGTGATGGGGCTGGTTGAGGTTTTGCCCAAGTTCTTCCACCTTAAACGCCGGATTGCCGAGACAGCTCAGGCCGTTCTGGATACGCTTCCCGATGTATTGATTACCATCGACAGCCCGGATTTTTCACTGCGCGTCGCCAAGCAGGTAAAAGCGCAGAGTAATATCAGAACGGTGCATTACGTCGCCCCCAGTGTCTGGGCATGGCGCCCCGGGCGCGCGGACAAGATGGCCAAGGTGATCGACCAAGTTCTGGCGTTGTTACCATTTGAACCGCCCTATATGGAACGTGCGGGGATGGAGTGTGATTTCGTTGGTCATCCGGTGGCCAGCGAACCGATAGCTTCGGATCAGGATATCCAGGATTTTCGCGCGACCTACGATCTGGGCGACGCACCGATCATACTGGCGCTTCCTGGTTCGCGTGGTGGCGAGATCGAGCGCCTGGCTCCGATCTTTGGTGAGGCGCTGCGCCTTTATCTGAATGAACGGCCGTGCGCACGTATTGTGGTGCCCGCGGTTGCGCATATGGTGGATACCGTCACCGAGCATATGCAAAGCTGGCCCGGAAACCCTGTTGTCGTCGATCCGCGCGAGATGCCTTCGGATCAGGCACAAGCACAAAAGCGGGTCGCGTTTGCGGCGGCAGAGTTGTCACTCGCCGCTTCGGGGACGGTTTCGTTGGAACTGGCCGCGCAATCGACGCCTATGGTGATAGCGTATAATCTGAACTGGCTGACCACTCTGATTGCCAAGCGGATGGTCAAGCTGGATACTGTAACGCTAGTCAATCTGGTGTCCGAGACCCGAACGGTCCCCGAGTGTTTGCTGGATGATTGCCAGCCTGAAAAGATAGCAGAGGCGTTGAAACAGGTCGCGGCTGCCCCCGATGCGCAGCGCGATGCCATGACCCTCACGATGGAACGTCTGGGGCGCGGAGGTGAGGCCCCCGGTTTGAGGGCCGCCCGAGCCGTTCTTGATCGGATGACTCCGTAATGCTGGATTTCGTGCTGTTCGGACTGTCTGCCTTTATGGCTCAGATTCTGACCAATCTGGACAATCTGGCGGCGCTGCTGGCGCTATCGCTGGTGTCGGGGGCCAAACGCGCGGTCTTTGGCTTTCTGCTTGCGCAGGGGGTCGTGATCAGCGCAGCGCTTTTGCTGGCGTTGGGGGTTGAGGATGTCGTGCCGCACTGGGCCGGGTATCTGGGTCTGATACCTCTGAGTTTGGGCATCTTAGCCTTGATCCGGCAAAGGCGGGGAACCGAGACTGAAACGCACGCAAATCTGGATACCGGGGCGTCGGTGATCATGGTCACGCTGCTGTTCATCAGCCTGTCGATGGATACGTTTGCCGTCCTTGCGCCTCTGCTGGCCGACTCGGCCCCCACGTTCAGAACGGCTGGTGTTATCGGGGCCGTGTTGGCGGCATTTGGTCTGGCAACCGTTGCGCTGTTAGGGGCCAAAGCGCCGTTCATGAGCGGCACGCTGGCCCGGCGGTTGGAACGGTTGGTTCCCTATGTGATGATTTGCGCCGGGCTCTATATCCTTAGCAACTCGTGGACGGACGCGATTTAGTACCCGCGCCAGATCCAGCCGCCGCCAAAGATACGGCTGCCTTCCGACGCGTAAAACACACAGGCCTGACCGGGTGAGACACCTTCTTCGGGCGTCAACAGCTCGACCTCGGCCGTAGTCTCGGACAAAGGCCGGATGATCGCCTCACGCGGGGGCCGTGTCGAGCGGACCTTGACCAGAACATGCCATTCATCTCGTGAGGTGAAGGGTTCATCCCCAAGCCAGTTGATTTCACGTACAGGAATGGTTCGGGTGGCCAGCATCTCTTTGGGGCCAACAACTACTTGTTTCGCATCGACGTCCAGCTTTACGACATATAATGGCTCGCTAAGGCCACCGATGCCCAGACCGCGGCGTTGTCCGATGGTATAGTGGATCACGCCGTTATGCTGCGCCAGAACGCGACCGTCCGCATGCACGATCTCACCGGGTTCTGCCGCACCGGGGCGCAGTTTTTCGATGACGCTGGCATAATTGCCGTTGGGCACGAAGCAGATGTCCTGACTGTCCGGCTTGTCCGCCACGGCCAGCCCGTATTGCGCGGCCATTTCGCGGGTGGCGTCCTTCGAGGGCAGGTGGCCCAGAGGGAAACGCAGGAAATCCAACTGCTCGGGCGTGGTCGAGAACAGGAAGTAGGACTGATCGCGGTTCGCGTCCTCGGCGCTATGCAACTCTGGCCCATTGGGACCCATTTTGCGTTGGATATAGTGACCGGTGGCCATGCAGTCGGCCTCAAGATCCTTGGCGGTCTCCAGCAAATCCTTGAATTTGACCCGTTCGTTGCAGCGGATGCAGGGCACAGGCGTTGCTCCGGCCAGATAGCTGTCAGCAAACTCGTCGATCACCGCGTCTTTGAAGATGTTCTCGTAATCCAGAACATAGTGCGGAAATCCGCGTTCCTCGGCCACACGGCGTGCGTCATGGATATCGATCCCCGCACAGCAAGCACCTTTCTTGGCCAGCGCTGCACCATGATCGTAAAGCTGTAGCGTTACACCAACCACGTCATAGCCCTGGTCGGCCAGGTGGGCCGCCACGACAGAGCTGTCTACGCCACCGGACATGGCAACAACCACCCGCGTTTCCGAGGGCGGTTTGGCAAAGCCAAGCGAATTGAGTTGGGTCTCGGCAGCGAGGGCCATGGTGATTCCAGTGCGGGTTAAGAAAGACCGGCAGAATATAGGAAAATTCTACACACTCTCAAGGGGCGGTTTCACTCAGCATTAAGTAGGGTGGTGTCAGCTTTGTCGCAGCACGAAGAGGGTCATAAAATGTTTTTGCACAAAGTTGAGGGTCCAAGATCCATAACCTTACCGGATGGAACGGTTTTATCGCGCGCCGATCTGCCGCCAAAGGATACGACACGCTGGGTCGCATCGCGCAAGGCAATCGTCGTGCGGGGAGTGGTTTACGGGCTGATCACACTGTCAGACGCCAAAAAGCGATACGGCCTTAGTGATGAGGAATTTAACGCGTGGGTTGCGGCCGTCGCAGAACACGGCACGGACGCTTTAAAGGTGACCGCGTTAAAAAAATATCGACAACCTAAGGGCGAAAGGGAATAAATAATTCAACGGTAACGTCAGATTAACCATTTTTGAGCAGGCTCAATTTGAATTGGTAAATTGACCCGAATTGGAGCAGTAAATGCGTATACTTCTTGTCGAGGATGATCCGACTACGTCCAAAAGCATTGAATTGATGCTGACACACGCAAACCTCAACGTCTATGCAACGGATCTGGGTGAGGAAGGTATCGATCTTGCAAAGCTTTATGACTACGATCTGATCCTGCTGGACTTGAATTTGCCGGACATGAATGGGCATGAAGTCCTGCGGCAACTGCGCATCGCTCGGGTGGAAACACCGATCCTGATCCTGTCAGGCGCAGACGACACGGAAAGCAAAATCAAAGGTTTTGGCTTCGGTGCCGATGATTATATGACCAAGCCTTTCCATCGAGAAGAGTTAGTGGCCCGAATCCATGCCATCATCCGCCGCTCAAAAGGGCATTCGCAATCCATCATACAGACCGGGCGTGTGGCTGTGAACCTTGATGCCAAAACGGTCGAAGTGGAAGGCAAGGCGGTTCATCTGACCGGTAAGGAATATCAGATGCTTGAGCTGCTCAGCCTACGTAAGGGCACCACGCTGACCAAAGAGATGTTCCTGAACCATCTTTATGGCGGCATGGACGAGCCCGAGCTGAAAATCATCGACGTTTTCATCTGCAAGCTGCGTAAGAAACTCAGCAACGCCACCAGTGGTGAAAATTACATCGAGACAGTTTGGGGCAGGGGCTATGTCCTGCGTGATCCGCAAAGCAACAGTGTTGACGAAACGCGGATGGCGGTTGGGGCCTGATTTTAACATGGCCGCCCGTGGTCCGGGGCGACCGCTTTCACTCACTGTACAGCACGTCTGGACCTGAACATGACCTCGCCCTATCACTGAGGTCCAAGACTAAGTGACAGGGCGAGGCCATGAGCAAATTGATTCCGGTATCTGACCTGACTGAACAGGCCGCGCGCGCTGAGTTGGCGCAATTGGCCGAACAGTTGGCGCGGGCAAACACGCTGTATTACGGCGAAGACGCCCCCGAGATTTCGGACGCCGAATATGATGCGCTCAAGCGTCGAAATGCTGAAATCGAAACGCGGTTTCCGCAACTAAAGCGCGCCGACAGCCCCTCGGATCAAGTCGGCGCTCGCGCGTCTGACGGTTTTTCGAAAGTCACCCATGCTGTTCGCATGATGTCGCTCGGCAATGCGTTCGACGACGAAGACGTGCAGGATTTTGACCGCTCAATCCGAAAGTACCTCGGGTTGGAAGCATCTAAACCTTTGTCTTACACGGCTGAACCTAAAATTGACGGTCTGTCGCTTTCCTTGCGGTATGAGAAGGGCAAATTGGTTCAGGCGGCCACCCGCGGAGACGGCGAAGTTGGTGAAAATGTCACGGCAAATGCCCGGACGATTTCAGATATTCCCCAAACCTTGGAAAATGCGCCGGACATTTTGGAAGTTCGGGGCGAGGTCTACATGTCTCATGAAGACTTCGAAAAGCTAAATGCGCGGCAGGAAGAGGCAGGTGAAAAGCCTTTCGCCAATCCACGAAACGCAGCAGCGGGTTCCTTGCGGCAATTGGATTCGTCCGTCACGCGATCCCGTCCATTGCGGTTCTTTGCCTATGCCTGGGGTGAGCTGTCCGAACCGTTGGCAGAAACCCAAATGAAGGCAATCGACCGGTTGCGCGGTCTTGGTTTCGCCACCAATTCCCTGACCCAGCTGTGTGAAACGACGGATCAGATGCTGGCGCATTACCGCGAAATCGAGGCCCAACGATCCACCTTGGGTTATGATATCGACGGCGTTGTCTACAAGGTGAACGATCTGTCCTTGCAGGGGCGTCTGGGGTTCCGTTCCACAACCCCCCGCTGGGCGATTGCGCACAAGTTTCCTGCAGAACTGGCCTGGACCCGACTTGAAGCGATCGACATTCAGGTTGGCCGCACTGGGGCGCTCAGCCCGGTTGCCCGGTTGCACCCGGTCACGGTGGGTGGTGTAGTCGTGTCGAATGCCACTTTGCACAACGAAGATTACATTGCGGGTCGTGACGCCAAAGGTGGTACTATCCGCGACGGCAAGGATATTCGGGTCGGTGATTGGGTGCAGGTATACCGAGCCGGTGATGTGATCCCGAAACTGGCCGATGTCGATATCTCGAAACGACGCGAAGGGGCAGAGCCGTTTCAGTTCCCCAAGACCTGCCCCCAATGCAACAGCGACGCGGTCCGCGAAGAGGGCGACGCAGTGCGCCGCTGTACCGGGGGTGTAATTTGTCCGGCACAGGCGGTTGAAAAGTTGAAGCACTTCGTTTCTCGCAAGGCCTTCGACATCGAAGGTTTGGGCGCCAAGCAGATCGAGATGTTTTACGATGACCCGGATCTGCCAGTCAGAACGCCGGTCGATATTTTCACCCTGCAGACACGCGACGCGGCAAACCTGAACAAACTGGCCAATCGCAAAGGCTGGGGGGCGCAAAGTGCGGGTAATCTGTGGGAGGCCATCGACGAGAAACGCAAAATTCCCTTTGGTCGGCTACTGTTTGCACTGGGCATCCGCCATTTGGGTGAGGCCGCGTCGAACCTGATCGCGACACATTATGGAAACTGGGGTGACTTTGAACGCGCCATTACCTCTGCGGCGGGGTTCGAAGGCTCCGAATGGGACGACTTGTTGGGCGTGGATGGCGTCGGCGAGGTTATGGCCCGCGCCCTCATATCAGCCTTCGCGCAAAAGGCCGAGCGCGCCAGCATTGATGCGCTGGTCGCCCAGCTGGACATACAAGAGGCGAAACGCCCCGACACAGCCGGCAGTCCGGTCGCAGGCAAAACGGTCGTCTTCACGGGCACGCTGGAAAAGATGACTCGCGCCGAGGCCAAGGCCCGCGCCGAGGCATTAGGGGCTAAAGTCTCGGGTTCGGTCAGCAAGAAAACCGACATTCTGGTTGCCGGCCCCGGTGCTGGCTCCAAGGCAAAGAAAGCCGCCGAACTGGGTATTGAAACATTGGATGAGGATGGTTGGTTACAGCTGATCGGAACCGCATGAGCGGGCGCCCAGAAAGCCTGTTTCCTCTGTTCGCGGGGTTGGAAACACTGGATGGGGTTGGGCCGAAGACAGCTCAGGTCTTGACCCAAGCGGGGACGGAGTCGCCGCGCGATGTGCTGTTCAGCCTGCCATATGCCGTCATTGACCGCCGTCGGCGCGATACGATTCAGGGTGTTGACCTGCCGACCACTCTGACAGTTGAAGTGACTGTTGGTACGCACCGGCCCGCCCGCAGTAAGGGCGGCGCTTACCGGGTGCATGTCGAGGATAGCCAGGCAGATTTCCAGTTGGTGTTCTTTCACGCGCGTGGTGACTACCTGAAGCGTATTTTGCCGGAAGGTTCACGGCGGGTGATTTCGGGCAAGCTCGAACTGTTCGATGGCATGGCGCAGATGGTCCACCCGGATCATATGGTGCCTGTGGAAGAGGCGCAGGAAATTCCGGATTTTGAACCGGTGTATCATCTGACACAGGGGATCACACAGAAAACGGCCTATAAGGCTGCCCGCAGCGCGTTGGCGCGGGCCCCGGAATTGGCTGAATGGATCGATCCCGCCCTGGTGGCTAAGCAAGGGTGGTCAGCCTGGGCCACTGCAATTGCAGTTGCGCATAACCCGCAGGGGGCAGATGATGTGGCGCCTCATGCTCCGGCACGGGAACGTCTGGCCTATGATGAGTTGTTTGCGCATCAATTGACGTTGGCCTTGGCCCGTCAGCGAGAGCGGAAAGCGCGGGGTCTGGTCAGTGTCGGAACGGGGGCTTTGCAGGCCAAGGTTCTTGCCAGCCTGCCATATCAACCTACCAAAGCGCAGCTGCGGGCCATTGACGACATCGGTGGCGATATGGCCTCGGACGCGCGTATGAACCGGTTATTGCAGGGCGACGTGGGTGCGGGCAAGACGCTGGTGGCCTTCATGGCTTTGCTCATCGCGGTCGAGGCCAAAGGCCAGGGCGTCATGATGGCGCCTACCGAAATTCTGGCCCGGCAACATCTGGAGGGATTGCGCCCGTTGGCCGAAGAGGCTGGGGTCGTGCTGGAAATCCTCACTGGCCGGGACAAGGGCGCGGAACGACGTGCAAAGCTGGCGGCGCTGAAGAATGGCGAAATTCAAATCCTGGTCGGAACTCACGCGGTTTTTCAAAGCGATGTTGAATTCAGAGCGCTCCGGCTGGCGATTGT
Organism: Ruegeria sp. BB5; assembly: GCF_056539405.1. Classification (NCBI taxonomy): domain Bacteria; kingdom Pseudomonadati; phylum Pseudomonadota; class Alphaproteobacteria; order Rhodobacterales; family Roseobacteraceae; genus Ruegeria; species Ruegeria sp. BB5. The sequence continues at coordinate 916,342 of NZ_JBQFUX010000001.1, forward strand.
CGATGAACAGCACCGGTTCGGTGTTCGGCAACGAATGGAGTTGTCGGAAAAAGGGCAGGGCGCGGATGTGCTGGTGATGACCGCCACTCCGATCCCTCGCAGTCTGGCCTTGGCGCAATATGGCGATATGGATGTTTCGGTGCTAGACGAAAAACCGCCGGGACGAAAACCCATCAAGACTGCCATCATCAGCACAGATCGCATGGACGACGTCGTTTCGCACCTACGTCGCGCGATTGATGAAGGACGTCAGTGTTACTGGGTCTGTCCGTTGGTCGACGAATCCGAAGTTTCGGACCTTACGGCAGCCGAAGAGCGTTTCAAGCGCTTGCGCGCCATTCTGGGCGAAGGAGTGGTCGGGTTGGTGCATGGCCAGATGCCATCGGTCGATAAAGATGCCGCCATGAAGGCCTTTCAGGACGGGCAAACCAAGGTACTGGTCGCCACGACCGTGATCGAGGTTGGGGTCAACGTGCCAAATGCCTCAATCATGGTCATAGAGCGCGCTGAGATTTTTGGGCTTGCGCAACTGCACCAGTTGCGCGGTCGCGTTGGGCGGGGCGAGGCGGATTCAACCTGTTTGTTGATGTATCAGCCTCCGCTCAGTGAAGGAGGACGCAAACGATTAGAAGTGCTGCGCGAAACCGAAGACGGGTTTCGCATTTCAGAAACTGATCTGCAGATGCGTGGTGCGGGTGATTTGATCGGGACAGCGCAATCCGGGTTGCCGAAATTTCGGATTGCGGACCTGGAACGTCAGGCTGGGTTGATGGCAACAGCGCAGACTGATGCCCGTGCGTTACTTTCTGCTGATCCCCGTTTGAAATCGGACCGGGGGCAGGCGGCACGTGTTCTGCTGTGGCTTATGAAACAGGATCAGGCAATCCGTTTGATTTCAGTAGGTTAGAAACTTTGTTCCACTAAGTTCACAAATGTTCTCAAAAAGTTCTTTACCGACTCATCAAAATATGAGAACAAAAGGTCAACAAAGGATTAAATCTCGACCGGAGGTGAGACCATGCTGACCCAGATCAAGACCGCCCTGAGCCGCTCGCAATCGACGATTTTGCAGGATACTGTGGGGGCCGTGTCTTTGGTGGTCATGTTGATGGTTGCCCTGCACCTGCCCGGAGCGTTCTAAGCCTTTCTGCCTGCGATCTCGTGCCGATCATACCGCGCTGTCATCCCCATTTCAGTCAAGGGTGACCTGCCTGTCCCAATTCCCTTGAGGGGCCTGCCTCGGCCCCGTGCGGCTATCCGGACCCCACGCGAGACACGCACAACCTGCCGCCGCCCTTTCCGCCCGGAAGGTGCGGCGGTTTTTTCTTATAACTGCCCGGTTTTCATGATCTCTAGAAGCGCGGACAGAACGGAATTTACTGCGACCGAAGCCAAGATCATGCCCATGACCCGGCTGATAATCGCAGCACCTGAAGCACGGATGACACGGATTATCGGATCCGCCAGCAGCATCAGAACAAACGAAATCAGAATAACGGACAGCATGACCAGCGCCGTAATACCCTGATCCGCGGCGCTGTAACGGTTATTGTCGGTCAGAATGACAATTGCCAGCATAGCACCGGGTGACGCCAGGGATGGCACTGCCAACGGGAAAATCGCCGGATTGGGTTTGTTGGCGGAAATCTCCATTTCCTCTTCAGCTTCATGCTGCTCGACGACTTGTTTGCTTTCGCCAAAGATCATTGTCAGCGCGAAAAGGAACAGGATGATGCCACCAGCGACCTGAAACGAATTCAGTCCGATATCCAGCGCCTCGATCAGCAATTGGCCGAAAATCAAAAAGAACAGAAGGACACCAGCGCTGACCAGCGCGGCGAGCAGGGCGGTTTTGCGACGGGCCGCTGCAGTCAGGCCCGCTGTGACGGCTATGAAAACAGGGATTGTGCCAATCGGGTCAATTACGACCCAGAGTGTAACAAAGTGTTCAAGCAATTTTTCCATCCAATCCCCCCGACATCATGCGGGGTGATTAAACCGGATTGCCCGCAATAATTCCAATGTTATGCGCAATTTGCCTGTTCAGCTTGCCGCATCGCTTCGGCGGTGGCCTCAAGGGCCAGCAGTATCGATGCGTGGCGGTTCTTGTAGTCCCGCGCAGGGATCAGAACTTCGAGCCCATCAAATGGTGCATCAGGTACGGGCCCGTCTTTCTTCAACATGGCGGCCAATTTATCGCGTGCAGTTTCCACCTGCGCCCGAGTCGCCCCAATGATGGCACTGCCCACGACTGAGGCCGAAGCCTGGCCCAAGGCACAGGCTTTGACGTCCTGCCCGAACTCCGAGATCTTGCCGTCCTGTATCTTCACATCCACGGTCACCGTCGACCCGCACAGGGGTGAGCGTTTTTTCACCGTAGCATCAGGATTCTCAAGTCGGTCCAGATGCGGAATATCCGCAGCCAGCGCCAGAATGCGGCCGGAATAGAGCTTTATCAGGTCGTTCTCGCCGGACATGGCTTTCCCTCGTTGTCTGTTCCCCATACATAGTGAGCATCTACCGGGATGCAAAAGGTTTTTCTCATGTCTGCCACCGTCGCGTTTGATCCGTCCTCGCTGAAGTTTAATGAGGCCGGGCTGATCCCTGCCATCGCTCAGGATGCAAGCTCGGGCGAAGTGTTGATGATGGCTTGGATGAATATTCAAGCCATTGAGAAGACGTTGGAAACCGGGCGCGTCACATATTGGTCGCGGTCGCGTCAGTCGTTTTGGATCAAGGGCGAAACCTCGGGCCATGTGCAGGAATTGGTGGATTTCCGCTTTGATTGCGACCGCGATTGTTTGCTGGTTCTAGTGCGTCAAACCGGTGCTGCGTGCCATACAAATCGCCGTACCTGTTTCTATACCGCGGTACGAGACGGCGACGAGGTCGAGCTGATGTCACCCATGGAGTGACCGGTTCACCGTCCAACCATCGCCCGGATATCTGCTGGCGACGCCCCCTCGGCCCGGTATTTCGAGATCGCCCGCGCATCGTCACGCTTGGCTAGACGTTTTCCTACGTCGTCGCGGATCAACCGGTGATGAAGGTACTGCGGTGTCGGTAAACCCAGCAAGGCTTGCAGCACAACATGAATGCGGGTCGCTTCGAACAGGTCCTGTCCGCGTACAACGTGGGTAATACCCTGTGCGGCGTCGTCCAAGACCACTGACAAGTGATAAGACGTTCCCATATCGCGTCGCGACAGGATAACGTCGCCGATTGTGTCTGTCAGCTCGCCTAAAGAAAACGGGATGGTGCCCGTCTCTCCATTTGGTCCCGCGCCGGATTCGTGAAATGCGCCGACTTTTGCACCGGGTTGGGCTGAACCCGTAAGCACGCGGCCTGCAGCGGCCATATCCAATCTCAAAGGAATGTCCGTGGGACGTTGTGTGTCTCGACGTTTGCCATGGCACGTCCCAGGGTAAATGATCCCATCAGGCCCGTGCAGCGGTGCACCTTCTTGTGGGGCACTGGCCGCAGCGGCGATATCTTTGCGGTTGCAGGTGCAGGGATAAAGCAGGCCCCGCGACCACAAGTCATCCAATGCTCTGTCATATACTGCCAACCGGTCGGACTGACGCATGATGGGTTCAGGCCACCACAGCTCAAGCCACCGCAGGTCATCATAAATTTGTTCTTCCCAGTGGGGGCGCGATCGAGATTGGTCGATATCCTCGATCCGCAAGAGGAATTGACCGTCTTCAGACCCGGCCAAATCATGGGCGAGCATCGCTGAATACGCATGTCCCAGATGCAACGGACCTGTGGGAGATGGCGCAAATCGGGTTTTAAATATCACGCTTTTTCAACGATATATACGTCTGACTTAAGGTCCATTCCTGGTAGGTGAGGACCGTATTCCCGAAACAGTAAACGAGCTGCCCCCATATCAAGCCAATCATTCAAGCGTGAAGTGTAAGAGACGTCCTCAAGCGCATGATCATTAAAGGAAAAGCCAAGCAGGCCACCTTCGGGAAGCGCGCGCATCAGCATATCGAAAACCTCGGGCGGTGCTGCGCCAACCCCAATGACACCGATTGCGGTGATCGCCTTGTAGGCTCCTTGATTCAACGGATCGGGATTGGTGATCTCAAAGGTTGAAAGACTTCGATATACCCCCTTGGCCAGAGCGCCTTCTAGCATCTTCGGAGTTGGATCAACGCCGTCAATCACTTCGAAACCCGCCGCACGCAAGGCTACACCGGACAATCCGGTGCCACAGCCATAATCCAGGATCGGTGTTTGCGGCTCGGGCAGTTTTGACCATAACGCCTCGGCCACCCGCCCGGGGGTCGCATAGCCATGCGCGCCAACCTCGGCATCATAGGAGGACGCCCATTTTTGATAGTGCGCATGTGTCTCTTGCGGGGTGTCCAGATTATAGACGTCTTTGAGGTACTTATCGCTCATACACGGATACTACGCTGCATGAGCCAACAGCGTCCAGTCAACACTGCTCCAGCCAGTTGGTCCACTCGGCCTTGGCGCGATCCGTATAAGCCTTGTAGCGGTCCTTGCGACCGCGCCGACCGCCTTTTAGCCCTTCGACAGGTCGGAATAGGCCGAAATTGACGTTCATGGGCTGAAAAGTCTTGGCCTCGGCCCCGCCGGTGATGTGGTGGATCAGGGCGCCCATGGCGCTGTCCTGCGGAACCTCGGGCAGGGTCCGGCCCAGAATCTCGGCCGCGGCCAGACGACCGGCCAACAGGCCCATCGCCGCGCTTTCAACATAACCCTCGACCCCGGTGATCTGCCCCGCAAAACGGATATTTGGTTTCGATTTCAACCGCATCTGCGCATCCAAAAGCGTCGGAGAGTTGATAAACGTATTGCGGTGAATACCGCCCAACCGCGCAAAGCTGGCGTTCTCCAGACCGGGGATCATACGGAACACTTCGGTCTGCGCGCCATATTTCATCTTGGTTTGAAAGCCGACGATATTGAACAGCGTGCCAAGGGCATTGTCGCGGCGCAGTTGCACCACCGCATGCGGTTTGACGTCAGGCTGATGAGGATTAGTCAGGCCGACCGGCTTCATCGGGCCGTGGCGCAGCGTTTCGCGACCACGCTCTGACATCACCTCGATCGGCAGGCAGCCGTCGAAATACCCCGCCGTTTCGCCTTTGTGAAACTCAGTTTTGTCAGCGGCCAGCAGAGCGTCGATAAATGCCTCATACTGTTCGCGGTCCATTGGGCAGTTCAGATAGGCGGTGCGTTCTTCCTCGGTCTCGCCTTTGTCATAGCGCGATTGCATCCAGGCTTTGCTCATATCGATGCTGTCGGCATAGACAATCGGGGCAATGGCGTCGAAAAATGCCAGGGACTCTGCACCCGTTTCGGTTCGGATGGAGTTACCCAATGTTGCCGATGTCAAAGGACCAGTGGCAAAGATCCAGTGGCCGCCATCGGGCAGGGCGGTGACTTCTTCCCCTGTAACCTCGATACGCGGATGGGCCTGCAGTTTGGCGGTAACCGCCTCGGCAAAAGGATCGCGGTCTACAGCAAGCGCACCACCCGCGGGCAGCCGGTGCGCGTCCGCCGTTGTCATGATCAGGCCGTTCGCGGCGCGCATTTCCCAATGCAGCAAGCCAACTGCGTTCTGTTCATCATCGTCTGAGCGGAAAGAGTTCGAACACACCATCTCGGCCAGATTGCCAGTTTGGTGCGCAAAGGTGCCTACTTTGGGTCGCATTTCGTGGATCACCACATCTACGCCCATTTCCGCCGCCTGCCAGGCGGCCTCGGACCCGGCCATGCCGCCGCCCACGATATGCAGTTTTTGTGTCATGCGCTGCCACATAGGACAGTGAACCGTGCAACGCAACACAGGCCGCTTAGTTTAAGAATTTATGAGAATTTTGGGGTCGCCGCTGCGGGAATGTCGACGCCGGTGAGAGAAACCAGCTTGGAGGGACCTTCCGCCCACGGCGACCCAAAAAGTGTATCTAGAGCCATAGCCCTGTCCCAGCATTGCCACAGTGTCGCCCTTTTGGGAAGTGCAAAATTACGAACAATCGTAAAAATTGTTGACAATAATCGCTTTATTGGTGCCAGTTCGGCGGCCTTTTTTCGATAAATGCAGATATGCCTTCTTCGGTATCGCGATGCAGCATATTCTGCGCCATTACGTCTCCGGTATAGTCATAGGCCTGCTCCAGAGGCATTTCCAGCTGCTTGTAGAAGGCCTGTTTGCCGATTTTCACAGCCGAACCCAATTTGGCCGCAAGCTGATCGGCAAGCGACACTGTTTCATGCTCCAACAGCATTTCGGGCACGACGCGATTGATCAGACCCAGCTCGGCTGCGGTTTCGGCCAAGATAAAGTCGCCAGTCGTCAGCATCTCGAACGCGCGCTTGCGCGAGATGTTCCGGCTGAGGGCAACCATCGGTGTCGAGCAGAACAAACCGATATTCACACCGTTCACGCCAAACCGCGTACCTTCAGCCGCGACGGCCAGATCGCAGGTGGCGACCAACTGGCATCCCGCAGCGGTGGCGATACCGTGGACCTGTGCGATGACCGGTTGGGGCAGGGACCGGATTGACAGCATCATCTGGGTGCATCTGGCGAACAAGCCCTGGAAATAAGCTTTGCCGCCGTCCTCGGCCTGACGTCCGGCTGTCATCTGTTTCAGATCATGACCCGCACAGAACGCTTTGCCTTCACCGCGCAGGATAACCGCCCGAATCGCGCTGTCATCGCGCAGGCTGTCGAACTCGGATTGCAGGGCAGCCAGCATTTCGTCGCTCAGGGCGTTCAGACGATCGGGCGCGTTCATTGTCAGTGTGGCGACTGCGCCTGTGTCGTTACGTTCCAAAATTGCCATCTTGCCCTCCGTAGCGATGTTGGGCCAACTCTAGGTCGGCAAGTCGAGGAGGGGAAGCATGTCATTGGCCATGAGCCGGGAAGACCTGATGGAATACCTGCGGCAAATCTTCCCACAGGTACATCGGGATTTCGTCGTGGAAAAGTTGGATGAGGACTCGATCGAGATGCGTTTGGTAGTCGAAGATCGCCATCTGCGCCCTGGCGGTACAGTTTCAGGGCCATCCATGTTCGGGCTGGCGGATGTTAGTGTCTATGCGATGATCCTGGCACGCAAGGGACGCCAATCTTTGGCCGTTACCACGAACAGCTCCTTGGATTTTCTAAGAAAACCCGAGGGCGGCAAAGATATTATTGCCCGATGTCGACTGCTAAAGCTGGGCCGCAGTCTGGCTGTTGGGGATGTGCTGATGTTTTCAGAAGGGTCGGACAAACCCGTCGCGCGCGCCACGATGACCTATTCATTACCTCCCGAAGGATCGGCCGCGGCGGCCTTCGGATAAAAAAGGCCGGGCGAAGCCCGGCCAGGAAGAGGTCCCATCAAGGGACTGGGGAAAACTCAACCCTGCCAGAATGGGCGGGTGAATTCCTGACGAGCCTGATATCTTGTCAGACCGACATCCTTAAGAAGCCTGTCATCCAGCTTGGACAGATTGAGCCGGCTACGGCGTTGACGTTCCCATTTCGTGACCGTCGCCGCAAACCGCACGGCCAGCGCGGCGATCAGCGGCAGCCGGGGGCTGTCGTTCAGCAGCAAGAGGGCGGGGTTGTGCATCGAGCGTGTCATCAGGGTATCCTTTCAAATTGTATTGACACAAAGTTAAAGTGTTCGGTATATTTGCTTGATACATTCAGGATTGTGCCAAAATCAAAGGAAGAATTGTAATGGATACAATTTGGCCGGAATCGCTGCCAAAATCCAAGGGGCCGAAATATACTCTGGTCGCTGATACAATCAGAAAAGCGATTGATAACAAGTTGCTGGAGGTCGGGACAAAGCTGCCCCCAGTGCGTGAATTGGCGTATCGGTTACAAATCACGCCGGGCACAGTTGCGCGGGCTTATACGATTCTGACGGATGAGGGATTGTTACACGCCGAGGTCGGACGTGGTACATTTGTCGCCCCGCCCAAATCGCCAATCCTGGATGATGTCTGGGCCCGTCAGCTGCATTTGCAAGACAACAAGTACAATGCCAATGTCAGTCTTTTCAGCCCACGATTGGCGGATGTTGGGCAGGTCTCGCTAATCCGGGAGTGCCTGCAAAAAGTGGCCCAGGCTGATCCGGGCCTGTTTTTGAACTACCCGACCCGCGACGCCTATCAACCCATGCGGCAGGCGGTGGTGGAGTGGCTGTCTGACCTACCTTTGGGTGCATTGTCGCATGACGATATTGTGCTGACGCATGGGGGGCAAAATGGGCTGTGCCTTGTGTTTCAAACCATCCTGCGGGGGCCAAAACCGGTCGTTCTGGTCGAAGATCTTTCCTATGCCGGGTTCCGCCGGGCCGGGGAATTGATGCGCGCTGACGTGGTTGGCGTGAAAATGGATAAGTGGGGCGTCGATCCGTCCGCGATGGAACATGTCCTGCGCCAGACACCAGCACAAGCCATCTGCGTTTCACCAGAGGTACAGAATCCGACCGGCGCGCATACACCGCTTGAACGTCGGAAAGAAATTGTCGACGTGGCCCGGCGCTTTGACCTTCAGATCATCGAGGATGATTGTTATCGCATGGGCGACGCTCGTGAACCCAGCTTTCGTGCTTTGGCACCGGAACGGGGGTGGCATGTATCTTCAATCTCGAAAACTCTGACACCTGCGCTGCGTGTTGGGTTTGCCATTGCCCCGCGTGAGCGGAGCGTCGACCTGCGGCGTTCGGCGGAATACGGGTACTTTGGTTTGGCGCAGCCGTTGGCGGAATTGACCAGGTTGCTGCTGTCTGATCCTCGTACGCTGCAGATTGCAAGGGACGTGCGGGTTCGAATGGGTGAATATGTTCGCGTTGCGGTCAACGCCTTGGGCGGGTTCGATTTGAACTGGGCGCCGGATGTGCCTTTTGTATGGCTGAACCTGCCTTCGGGCTGGCGCGCCGCAGCCTTCAGCCGTGCGGCTGAACGAGAGGGGATACAGCTCCGGTCTGCCGATGAGTTCGCTTTGCGGGACGGACGAGCCCCGAATGCGGTTCGTATCGCCATGAACGGGCATGTGTCCCTGGAACGGTTTGAAGATGCGATGCACAGGTTGCGGCGTCTGCTGGACAATCCGCCGGAACAGATCAGTGTTTGATCGTTCAATTCAGTGGGGCCGGATCACCAAAGAAACCCGCCAAATCGGATATTTTACCCCCGGCATCCAAACGAACAAAATCGTGACCAGACACAACGATACTGCCTTCTGGACTAACCATGTGCCAAGTGAAATGAACAACATCGTGATGGTTGGACGGTTCGCTTGTCAGTTCAACACGTCCACCAGAACTCAGTAGAACTTCGCCAATATGATCGCACAGGTTCACGCGGCCATTCACTTCGGCGGTCGGGTCGACATAGCGACCGTTTTCAGCAAAGCACTTTGTCAAAAGCACTAGGCGCTTATCCGGGTCCGTCTCTTGCCAGGATGCGCCGTAGTCAGCGATGGTTTGTTGCCACTCCATAGTAGTCACGCTCCTTGAATCGATTTGCTTATTCAGTATAGCGGGCGAGGCGGGGCGGGGGTAAATGGGCTTAATTGTGGGGTAAAATAATACCTATTTTATAACTCATTGATTTTACTATATTTAAAAGAGTTTGGTGTTGTTGACCTGCGCTGCGGGGGCCTCTAAATACGCTCCATCGAATTCGGGCCGCTCTGATTTGGGGCGGTCTTTCACATCAAACAGGACTATCCTGCCATGAAAACCTTTTCTGCAACACCTGCAGACATCGACAAGAAATGGATCCTGATCGACGCCGAGGGCGTTGTTCTGGGCCGTCTTGCCTCGATCGTCGCCATGCGCCTGCGTGGCAAGCACAAAGCGTCGTTCACCCCGAATATGGACATGGGCGACAACGTCATCGTGATCAACGCTGACAAAATCCAGATGACCGGCAAGAAGCGCGAAGAAAACTTCTACTGGCACACTGGCCACCCGGGCGGCATCAAGTCTCGCACCAAGCAGCAGATCCTCGAGGGTGCACACCCCGAGCGCGTCGTGACCCAAGCGGTCAAGCGTATGCTGCCGGGCAACCGCTTGTCGCGTCAGGTTATGACCAACCTGCGCGTTTACGCCGGTGCCGAGCATCCCCACGAGGCGCAAGCGCCCGAAGTTCTGGACGTTAAGTCCATGAACAAGAAAAACACCCGGAGCTAATGACCGATGGCTGATCAGATCAATACTCTCGAAGAGCTGAGCGCCGTCGCAGGCGTTGAAACCGTGGCCGAAGAAGTCATCGTGCGTGAACCCGTGCGTGACGAGCTGGGCCGTTCCTACGCCACCGGCAAGCGTAAAGACGCTGTTGCCCGCGTTTGGATCAAGCCGGGTTCCGGCAAGGTCACCGTAAACGGAAAGGATCAGGACAAGTACTTTGCTCGTCCCGTTCTGCAGCTGATCCTGCGCCAGCCGTTCCAGGTTGCTGGTGTAGAAGGTGAGTTCGACGTTGTCGCAACCGTCAAAGGCGGTGGCCTGACCGGTCAGGCCGGTGCGGTCAAGCACGGCATCTCGAAAGCGCTGCAACTGTACGATCCGTCGCTGCGTGGCGCACTGAAAGCCGCTGGCTTCCTGACCCGCGACAGTCGCGTTGTCGAACGTAAGAAATACGGTAAGCGCAAAGCCCGTCGTTCGTTCCAGTTCTCCAAGCGTTAATCGCTGCAAAATACAAATTTCAAACGGTCGCAAGAAATTGCGGCCGTTTTCTTTTGGGCAATCAATATTTGACCGATACCCAGTGAGTAGTTTCTTTGGCCAAAGAGAGGTTTGTTGACTAACGCTCTGACTTCGAGAGCAAAGCGTTCTCGGCAACGGTCGTAAATTTCTCTCTGATCTGATTGATCTTGCGCCGGTTCAAAGACCGAAACCAGCGGCGAACGGGGATGATCTGCTTGCTACCAAAACTGTCTATCCACACCCAGCGGCCAGACCCGTCAGAAAACGTTTGATAGACAATATTGCCGGTATTCTTGTTGCTGATAAGGACCTGTTCTTCGATCAACATATCGAAGTGTTTTTGCAGGGAAGCCAAATGTTCTTGCGTCAAGCCCCCACTTTTCGCCAATTCCTTCAGACTGGGCGACAACTTCCCATCGGGTTCGGAAATTCGTTCATAGACGAGGGCAAGGCCGATATCGGTTTGCACAACACCCCGGACCTCACAAACAGGAATAGCCTCATCCCTGTGCTGGTAACGCACCATAAGGTCAAAGGATTCGTGAAACTCGCGCAGGAAACCTTTGAATACAGTAGATCGCCGAAACGTTCGATCGAACCATGTGTCACCCAAAAGACCGTCCTGGCCATCCGTCGTGTCCGGTTGCGGGACTTTTAGAAGCGCGTCAGATGCATCAGGGTGTTGGTAAACAAACTGCCGATTACCCTGAGCTATCACCTCAGAGTTTTTGAGCCTTACCAAGTTTTCGATTCGAGCGGTTGCCATGCCGCCAAATTATAACAGTTTCGTGAAGGTGCAAGCCGAGGTCGTGCCTCAGAACATCCCCCCGAAAAACACAGGTGATCGGATGAACTTCTGTAGTTGAAATAAGTCACATAATACGTTGTTAAGTAAGTATTAACAGTGATTTTGTTCGAATTTAGGCGAAGTCGGAGTACGAGCTTCGGCCCGCCGATCATCAGCAACGCGCTGACCGGTCAAACCCTCTGGCACAGCGAGAACAACACTCTAATCGCGCCGAGCATACCCCCCTCAACCAGAGCGTCTTTTTGCTAAGGCGAGATGATCACCTTTCCATCGCTCTTTTTCGAAGCACTGGTCAAGCTTGAGACCACATCTTTCAAAGCAAGCCGTTCTGAAACGTCGGTTTGCCGGCGTCCATCGGTGAAACGGGTTTGGACCTTGGCCGCAACCCGCGCCTGATTTTCGTGCCGGTGGCCTCAGCGGAATGTCCGTCTTGTGTCAGATCGGTTCCGAACATGGTCGGGGGCAGGGTGGTCATAGTCGCTCTTTCCGATTGAGCGGCACAGCGGCAATGGACTTGGTGTGCGTTCCGCTAGTTCGCAACCAATCAAATGCGGTGTGGAAGACCAATCGACACGCAAGATGACGTGATTGGAATAATGATCAAGCCAAAAGAGGACGGGCTGCCCCGAATGGCAGCCCGCCGAGTTTCACTGTCCTGACAGCAGATTGCTGAGTTCTTGGATCTTTGTCGCGATCGTTTCAGGCGATGCTTTGATATCGTCCAGAATTTGGATGGCTTGTGTTTTAAGGTTTTGCGCCAGATCGCTTTCCTGAACCGAGGCAACCAACGTGTCATAGTCAAAATTATCAAGGGTCAGTGTGCCGTCTTCAATCCATGAATTTAGCAGATCCTGGCCCTGAGTTGCCAAGGCGGCAACTTGATCACCGGCCTGATCAGCCAGATCCGTGGCTGTTTGCCCTGCTTGTTCAGCCGCGTCTGAGGCCTGTTCCGAGATGGAAGACGCGGCCTCACTGGCTTGCTCGGTCACAGAGCTTGCCGCTTCGCTAACAGCCTCAGAAGCGTCCTCTGCCGCCGATTGCAATTGTTCGGCGGGTGTGGGGTCTGGTTGGGTAGTGTAAAAATAAATTCCTGCGCCAGCGGCAATGATGACCACGGCCAATATGATAGTACGCGACATGTGTCTCTCCTTTGGAAAATGTGTCGCCGAGATGGGTCAAAATTACCCGAGTTCAAAGGGGAAATCCCGGAAATTCTTTTCAAATCCGTGGATTGAGCCATGCTATGCCTATCCGCGAAGAGCGAGCGGCAATAACACGCCGCCATACATTTAGATGCGCGGTTTCACGGCTCAGCATACGGATTCGTCCGTTTTAAAGGGCGATTGGAACCTCAAGCGTGATGCTTGCTCCTTTTTCGACTTGGTTGATCGACACCGATCCCCCATGCCGTTGAGCCACGGCTGAAACGATTGACAACCCCAACCCGCTGCCTTCGGAATAGTCCAGCTGCGAAAACCGACTGAAGGCCGCTTCGCTTTGATCGGGCGAAAGGCCCGCTCCGTCATCAGCTACGGTTACACTGACCGCGCCTTCGTCACGCTGCAGCACAACAGAAATTCGGCTCAACTTAGTGCCGCCGTGCTTTACTGCGTTGTCCAAAAGGTTCTTCAGGGCCTCAGTTAAAAACACCCGATCACCGGACACCATGATCGCCGCCTCGGGCATCGTAACGTCAAACTCGATCCCCTTCGCCAGGATGTGAACACCCATCTCGGCACAGGCTTCTTCCGCAACCAAGCGGAAATCAATCTCATCCATTTGATCCTGGTGCGTCGGTTGCCTGAGCCTTTCAAGTGACAACAGTTTTTCGGCCACCGTTGCCGAGTTCTTTGCGGCCGCCACAAGCTCGTGGATGCGTTTTTCTCGGTCTTCATCCGTTTTCGCATCCCGAAGCGCCTCGGCCATCGACTGGACTGCGGCCGCCGGATTCCGCAACTGATGAGCTGCTTCGGATATGAAAACCTGATGGGCGTTGATGCTGTGTTCGACCTGCCCAAAGAGCCGGTTCAAGGTCTTTACAACACCTTGCACTTCGTCCGGGACAGGGCGCTTAATCTCACTTAAGTCATCTGGCGAACGAAGGTCGATTGCGTCCTGCAAATCCAGCAATGGTCTCAGGCCACGCGCCACACCGAACCATACCACAACAGCCAAGGTGGCCAGCAGGATGCCCATGACAATTCCGGCGCGAATGGACAGTTCATTGGCAAATGCGTTGCGATCCGCCATCCGTTGCCAAACCGTGACCGTCGCATCACCTACAAGATTTTCCAAGGTCACACGTTCTGTCATCTTTAGAACGCGCACCGGTTCATCGCGGTAGATCGCTTCGAAAAACTGTGGCTTGTACGCCTCTTGCACCGACGAGTTCGCGGATGCCGGAGGGTAGGCATAACCCGTCACGTAAATGCCGCCAGGGCCAGTCACATGATAGAAGATCTCACCGCCCGAAGCGTCGCGGATCAGACTGCGTGTGGTGGGCGACAACGCATCACCGCCCGAAATCGCCACATCCCGCGAAATTGCCAGGCCAGCTGAGAGTAGACTGTCGTCAAAAAGCTCCTGAGCGGTCTTCTGGGCAACCATAAAACGCCAAAACCCAAGCAGCACTGCAAGCAGCACCAAAGGTGTCAGGATAAGAATGAACAGCCTTAGCCTGAGCGAGCCGTGGTTAATCACTTCTGCACCTCAAGCAGATACCCCAGACCGCGGGCTGTCTTAATCTTTATACCCAGGTTTTGAAGGCGCTTTCGCAGTCGCGAAACATGAGGTTCAACAGCCGAAACCTCGACATCCGCCCCTACACCATAGACGTAATCAGTTAGTTGGCTTTTGGGAACGATCCTGCCCCGACGCTCCAACAGGCATTCCAGCACCGCTATTTCCCGTCGCGGAATATCCATCACCTCACCCTTAACGCTGACCTGACGAGCAGTGCGGTCGAACTCTAGGCTGCCGATGCTTTCCCGCGCTCCGTAATCAAGCTGTTTGCGGCGTGAAAGCGCCCGGATGCGTGCCTCCAACTCGTCCATTTCGAAGGGTTTGACCAGATAATCATCGGCCCCCATGTCCAAGCCAGACACCCGGTCGCTTGTCTCAGTGCGTGCAGTCAGCAGAATTACGGGCGCACTGTCTCCACGGTTGCGCAGCGATTTCAGAATTTCCAGCCCGGACCGGCCCGGTAAGTTGATGTCCAGAACGATCAAGTCCGCGCTTTCCTGTTCAAGATACAGGTTCGCTGCGTCGCCGTCGGTCAGTACATCTGCTGCATGTCCGCGGTCTCGCAGACGATAGGCAATTGCGTTGGCAAGGGGTTCATTATCCTCGACGATGACGATCCGCATCGGGTCTCCTGCAAGTTTCGCGCAAGGTTGGCACTCCATGATTGCCAGATGGGAGGGGGAATCAACCCCACAGTTCTATTTACGATCATGGTGGCGCGACAGTCGCTGGCATGGTTGTCTGGTCAACAGGGAGGAACCAATGGCCATTACCAAATTCACCCGTCGCGCCGTCGTGGGGCTGATTGCCGCCGCCGGTCTCACGGCACCCGCCGCAGCCGAGGTCGACTTCTCAGGCAAGACTATCGAATGGGTCATCCCGTTCTCGGAAACGGGCGGTTCGGCCAAATGGGCCAATTTCTTTGCACCACTTCTGTCCGAGGCTCTGCCAGGACAGCCAACCGTGGTTGTTAAGTTCATGCCAGGCGCAGGTTCGACCAAAGGTGCCAACTGGTTCCAGGAACAGGCGCACGATGATGGAACTTTGCTGTTCGGCACCTCGGGTTCGACACAGTTCCCGTATCTGCTGAGCGATCCGCGCGTCCGCTATGAATACAATGACTGGATTCCGGTGATGGCGTCCGGCACCGGCGGTGTGGCTTATCTGAACACTGAAGATGGCGCCAAGTTTGATGGCTCTGCAAATGCATTGAAAGACACCAACTTCATTTACGGTTCGCAGGGCGCGACCCGGCTGGACCTCGTGCCGCTTTTGGCATGGCAAATGTTGGGTATGAATGTTGAGCCGGTATTTGGCATCAAGGGTCGTGGCGACGGCCGACTGATGTTTGAGCGCGGTGAAGCCAACATCGACTACCAGACGTCGTCCGGGTATCTGGGCGGTTCGGCACCGCTGGTCGAGGCCGGTCAGGCCGTGCCAATGATGACGTGGGGCGCACTGGACGCTGACGGTAACATCGTCCGCGACCCGACCTTCCCGGACATTCCGACCTTTAAAGAGGTTTGCGAGGCCACTGATGGTTGTGAAACCAGCGGCGAGGCCTGGGACGCATGGAAAGCCTTCTTCGTTGCTGGTTTCCCGGTGCAGAAACTGGCCTTTCTGCCGGGCGACACACCGCAGGAAGTGGTCGATGCTTATACCGCCGCATTTCAGGCTGTGACCGAGCGCGGGGATTTTGCTGATATCTCCTCCAAGCGCGTTGGGAAATACCCGGTTTTCGTCGGTGACGGTTCTAAGTCGGCGCTGCAGACGGCAACCAATGTCGACGACAATGCCAAGGAATATGTCCTGAATTGGCTGAAAGAGGCCTATGGCGTCGAGCTGAACTAAGCCGATAAGCCGCAGCGCGCGCCTGTAACGAAGGGCGCGCGCTTTTCCATACACAAGACAATTTACGAAAGGCGGCCGCTATGGAGGTTTTCGCCACCGCTCTTCCTGCGCTTGGAGAGGCGTGGGGTCTGATCCTGCAACCCATCGTTCTGGGATACCTAATATTGGGTGTTGTCATGGGGCTGGCCGTAGGGGTTTTTCCTGGCCTCGGTGGAATAGCCGGTCTTTCCCTGTTGCTGCCATTCATGTTCGGCATGGACCCGATCCTGGGGCTGGCGCTGATGATCGGGATGGTCGCAGTTGTGCCCACTTCGGACACGTTCGCATCTGTTTTGATGGGTATTCCCGGCAGCTCTGCTTCGCAGGCCACGGTGCTGGACGGGTTCCCCATGGCGAAAAAGGGCGAGGCTGCGCGGGCCTTGTCAGCAGCCTTTTCGTCTTCGTTGTTTGGCGGGCTCGTTGGCGCGACCTTCCTGACCATGTTCATTCTGATCGCGCGACCAATCGTGCTGGCCTTTGGCCTGCCCGAGATGCTGATGATCACCATTCTCGGCCTGTCGATGGTTGCTATTCTGGCGGGGCGCATTCCGCTGAAAGGCGTCGCCGCTGCGGGTTTGGGCCTGATGGTCGGCACCATCGGTGAGGCCGATGCGGGCGGGTCGCTGCGGATGGCGACTTACGACATTCCTTATCTGACAGACGGTCTGAAACTGGTCATCGTGGGCTTGGGTATTTTTGCCGTCCCCGAAATTGTCTCTTTGCTGCGACAGGATCGATCTATCGCCAAGGGGGCCTCGCTGGGGGCTGGATGGCTGGATGGTGTAAAGGATTGGGCTGCGAATATCTGGCTGTCAGTCCGGTGTTCGATCATCGGTGTGGTTGTCGGTGTCATCCCCGGCCTCGGAGGTTCGGTCGTCGACTGGATCGCCTATGGCCACTCGGTGCAAACCACCAAGGACAAGAGCAACTTTGGCAAGGGCGAAGTGCGTGGGGTCATTGGCCCGGAAAGCTCGAACAACGCGAAAGAGGGGGGTGGGCTTGTTCCTACTTTGCTGTTTGGTATTCCAGGTTCGGGATCGATGGCGATTTTCATCGGTGCAGTTGCATTGTTGGGGTCTGGCGACATTGAGGTTGGCCCGAGCATGCTCAAGGACAATCTCAACATTACCTATTCCATCGTCTGGCTGTTGGCGTTGGCCAACGTCGTTGGAACCATTCTGTGTATCGCCGCTTCGGGCGGTATCGCCAAACTGACAACCATCCGCTTCACCTATCTGGCGCCGTTCCTGTTCATGCTGATCAGCTTTGCGGCCTTTCAGTCTGGTCAGAATTTCGAAGATCTTCTGGCCTTGTTTGTCATCGGTCTGATTGGCATCTTCCTGCGCCGTTTCGACTGGTCGCGCCCGGCTTTCCTGATCGGTTTTGTCCTGTCAAACCCGGTTGAGAAGTTCACCAATCAGGCGTTCCAGATCGCCTCTTTCCGGTTCCGCAAAAGCTTTGGTGAGGGGATGGAGTACGTGTTCAGCCCAATCGTCATCGTGCTGATCGTGGTTACGGTTGTTTCGATCATTCTAGGTATTCGACAAGCCAAGATGATCATGGCCGAGGGTGAGGTTCAAGCAGGCACCAAACGTGCGCCGCTGATCTTCCTGCTGGTGATCATGGCCTACCTGATCGTCGCTTTGGTGAACGCCAATATGATCCCCAACTACAACATGACCGACAAGATCATCCCGCTGGTGATCGGCAGCGTGTCTTTGTTCTGTTGTGTCATTTTGTTGGTCCAGATGATGAGGCGGCCAGAAGGTGATCCAATCTTTGCCGACAAAGAGATCGCCGGCGAGGACGCGAGCGCGCCTCACGGCCTCTGGTCTACCTTGGCATGGTTCGCCAGTTTGATCGCGGCCACTTGGGTTGTGGGTTTCATCCTCGCCTTGCTTGGGTTCCTGATCGCCTTCTTTCGCATTCGTTCCGGGGCGGACTGGCGGTTAACTCTGATCCTGACCGCCTGCGGCATTGGCTTCATGTGCTTCATGGCAGGTGCTCTGAACCGGGATTTCCCGCCGGGTCTACTGCAAGACATGGTCAGTTTGCCATGGCCACTGAAGTAAGCGGTCCAATGATGCCCGACCTGATGAACAGCACGCAGCACGGGGCTGAATTCACAAAAAATCTCACACGGTTTGTAAAGGACGGTTCGCTATGACCCAGACAGCAATCCCGTATATTTTCATGCGTGGAGGCACTTCGCGGGGGCCTTATTTCCGCCGCTCTGATCTGCCCGAAGATCGGGACAGGTTGGCCGACGTTCTGGTCGCGGCCCTTGGGGCAGGGCAATCAATCAACATCGACGGGATCGGTGGTGGCACAGCGGTGACCACAAAGGTTGCAATGCTGTCTGTCAGCGACGATGACTGGGCCGATATCGACTATTTCTTCGCGCAGGTTTCGGTTGAAGAGAAGTTGGTCGATTTCAAACCCACCTGCGGCAACATCCTGTCCGGCGTCGCTCCGGCTGCGATCGAAATGGGTTTGTTCCAGCCACAAGGTGATGTGACGGAGGTTCGCATTCGCGCAGTCAACACGGGTGCCCGTGTTGTAGCCAAAGTGCAGACGCCGGGGGGTGAGCTGGTCTATGAAGGCGATGCAGAAATCGCCGGGGTACCCGGGCAATCAGCGCCGGTACAACTTAGTTTCATGGGGGTTGTAGGATCAGCCACTGGTGCATTTTTGCCCACCGGAAACCTGCGCGATACAGTGCAGGGGATCGAGTTGACCTGTATGGATGTCGCCATGCCGATGGCCATCGCGCGGGCCTCAGATTTCGGCCTGACAGGGTATGAAAGCGCTGATGAGTTGGATGCCAACCGCGGTTTCTTTGACCGGATGGAGGCGGTTCGGATCGAAGCCGGAAAATTGATGGGCATGGGGGACGTGTCAAAATCAGTGACACCCAAATTTGGCCTTGTCGCGCCCGCAAAGAAAGGTGGAACCCTAGCAATTCGGTATTTCATGCCGTGGAAGACTCATCCGACCATGGCTGTTACCGGCGCACAATGTATGGCGTCTTGCGCTTTGACACCCGGAACAGTCGCCGACAGTCTGTTGGATCGACCCGAGGCAAGCCCGGCTGATGTTGTGCTGGAACATGCATCAGGCAACATCGACGTGTTGGTGGACTTTTCAAATGGCCAGGAGTTCAAAGTCAACTCAGCAGGTCTGGTGCGGACCGCGCGGAAGTTGGCGGATGGACATGTCTATGTGCCGGAATCTGTATGGAACGGGAGTTGAAATAGGGATCATAATTTGGTATACTACGGTATACAATTTAAGGATGCCGCGATGGATGACTATTCTGAATGCCTTGATATTGCGCGTCAGGAACTCAGGTTGGCGCAGGCGGCCCTAAGACGGGACATGGCGGAATACCCAACACCGATCGCCGGATGCGATGAGCAGTTCAACCATTTACTTGATCAAAGCGAACGCGTTCGAAATGCGCTTGCCGCACTCGACGCGCAGCATTTTGTGCCGACACCAAGAAAGCTGACAACAGGGCAGGGTTTAGAAAGCCGATGAAGGTTCACATTCTGGATGATTGGTTTGATACGCTGCAGGGTCTGCCCTGTTTTGGGAAGCTTTCCAAACATGACGTGAAGGTCTGGACCGATCATGTCGAAGACACCGACGAACTGGCCGCGCGCTTGCATCAGGCTCAGGCGCTGGTGCTGTTTCGCGAACGCACCAAAATCAGTCGCGCCTTGATTGAAAAACTGCCCAACCTGAAACTTATCAGCCAGCGCAGCGTGTACCCCCATGTCGATGTGCAGGCATGCTCGGACCACGGCGTACTGCTGTGTTCGAACATGCATGGCGGGACGCCCTCATATGCCGCTGCCGAACTCACCTGGGCGCTGATCATGGCCGGAATGCGCGATTTACCTGCACAGATAGCCTCGGCCAAGGCGGGGCATTGGCAGGCCGGAGTTGGCAAAACACTGAGGGGGCGGCAATTGGGCCTTTATGGCTATGGCCGTATTGCCCGCGCCGTCGCTGGTTATGCCGAGGCGTTCGGTATGAACGTCGTCTGGTGGTCTTCGGACGAAGGCCGGGCACGGGCGCAAGCAGATGGAGTACAGGTCGCGCCCGACCGCGACGCGTTCTTTGCCAACAGTGACGTCGTCTCGATCCATGTGCGCCTGAAACCAGACACGCATGGGATATTCACGGCGTCAGATTTCGCGCAGATGCAATCAGACGCGCTGTTTGTGAATACATCCCGTGCAGGGCTAATTGTTCCCGGTGCGTTGCTTGACGCGTTAAACGCGGGTCGTCCTGGTAAGGCCGCAATTGATGTCTTTGATACAGAGCCCCTTACAGATCCGAATGATCCGTTGCTGTCGCATCCCAACCTGATCGCAACCCCGCATATCGGTTTCGTCACCGAAGATGAGTTCGACCTGCAATTTGCCGACATCTTCGATCAGGTTAACGCCTATGCCGAGAATGCTCCGATTCACATGATCAATCCCGAGATTTGGACCAACGCAAGATAAGATTGGCCGCGATGGGCGCGCCGATGATCACCAGAACGATCCGCGTCAGGTGGTGGGTGATCACAAAGCCAAGATCTGCCCCCGAAACGATGGCTAGAACCGTCATTTCAGCCTGTCCGCCGGGTGCGAAAGCAAGAAATGCCTCAACCGGCTGACCGAAGCCCAGTGTAGTGACGACAGCAGTAAAGGCGGCCGCAAGTATGGCTAGCACGACGACATAGGCAAAACCCGCTGCAACAACCCTGCGCAATTCACCCCATGTGACGCCAATAAATTTTACACCGATCCCGCAGCCGATAAAGAACTGCGCCGCGAGGATGGCCTCGCGCGGCGGGCGGGTATGAATGAAGTCCCCCAGAGACAGCGCCGCAGTCAGTATCATTGGTCCCAGTATGGACGCGCCGAACAGGCCGATCCGTTCGCCGCCTTTCCAGCCGACAAAGGCCGCCAGAACCATAAGCGCCAGTTCACGCAAGGGCAGGTCGCGGGCGGGCTCTCCGATAGGGTTGGTGAGTTGTGCGTCGTAAAACACGGTTAAAAACAAAGGGGCCAGCGTCACGATGATCAGCACACGCGTGCCATGGATCAGGGATAGGGTACGCGGGTTTGCCCCGGCTTCGGAACCGAAGATGATCATGTCCTGCAATCCACCGGGCATAGCCGCGTAGAAAGCGGTTGTGGTGTCAAAGCCCCAGACTTTTCGAAAGAATGGCACCCCAACCAGCGCGATCAAAAGGATGAAGAACGGGATCAGCGCGATCGATGCTGCCATCTTTGGCAATTCAACAAACAGGGCCGGTGTAATAGACGCCCCAACCGCCACACCCAATATTGTGCGAGCCGCGACTGAGACCTGACCGAAACCCGCCATGGGGGCATGAGCCAAGGCAGCAATCAGACAAGCGCTCATTGGGCCGAATAGAAAGGGCAACGGCAAGCTCAATGCCCAGAATACTCCCGTTCCCAATACTGCAAGGCCGAGTGTTACGGCCCGTCTTAACAACAGAGAAGATGTCTTTAACTGGTCGGACAAGGGAAGAATTCCGGCGTTGTTGACTCACAATGTATCCATTTGTATACATCAGGACACACAATGACAAGAGAGCCCGCAATGACAATTCAGGACGACCCTTTCCAGCCCGGTCCGCAAGGAAATTCCGCGTATAAGCGTTTGCTGGAAGAAATTCGCGAAGGCACGCTTTTGCCCGGCGAACGCCTGCGCGAGGTCGAGTTGTCCGAACGGTTAGGCGTCAGCCGTACCCCCGTGCGTGAGGCGATACGGCAGCTTGAGGCCGACGGCCTTGTTACCCATGTTCCCCGGCAGGGCGCGACCGTTCGAAGTCTGGATTACGCCGAAATCATGGAGCTTTATGAAATGCGCGCGGTGTTGGAAGGTACCGCAGCCCGGCTGGCAGCTCGCGCGGCGTCAGAAGTCGAGCTGGATGAGCTGGACGTGCTGACAGACCGGCTGGCCGAAGCGGGCACCGGTACAGATACGGCACGGATTAACAGAGTTTTTCACGCCACTTTGCTTGACGCGGCCAAGAACCGGTTTTTGACGAAATCCATGCTGTCGCTTCAAAAGGCGCTGTTGATCCTTGGGCCATCGCAACTGCTGGATGGTGACAGGGCTGAGGCGGCAGTGGCCGAACATCGGCGCATCATGATCGCGTTGAAAGCCCGTGATGGTGCTGCGGCCGAGACGGAAATGCGTGCGCATATTCAGGCCGCGCAACGGATGCGGATACGTGCGTTGCAGGAACGCGACCGCACAATCGACGAAAGCCTATAGGTAGTCAGGACATGGTCCCCAAAAGTGAAGCTTACGATATCGCTGTGATTGGCGGCGGCAATGCTGCCCTCTGTTCCGCGATGACCGCTGCCGAGGCAGGCGCCCGAGTTCTGATCCTTGAAACGGCGCCAAAACCGTATCGCGGAGGAAACTCTCGCCACACGCGTAATTTCCGCTGCATGCACAGATCTCCTCTTGGTCCACTTATCGAAAAATACAGCGAAGACGAATATCTCTCGGATTTGATGAAAGTCACTGGCGGAAAGACCGATGAGCATCTGGCCCGGCTGGCAATCCGTTCTTCAGAAGAGTGCCTAACGTGGATGCAGGAACATGGGGTTCGCTTTCAGCCATCATTGTCAGGAACGCTATCTTTGGCACGGACCAACGCATTCTTCATGGGGGGTGGCAAGTCGTTGGTGAATGCCTATTACCGCACGGCGGCTAGTCTGGGCGTTGATGTGCTTTATGAGGCTGCGGTTACGCATCTGGAACTGAGCGGTGACCAAATCGAGTGGGTCGATTACACCTTTGAAGGCCAGTCGCATCGCATAACACCCAAAGCAGTGATTGTCGCCTCGGGCGGGTTTCAGGCCGATACCGATTGGCTTACGCGTGCCTGGGGTGAGCCAGCAAAGAACTTTTTGATCCGGGGAACGCCCTATAACCGGGGTGTAGTGTTGGCAGACCTTCTGGATCAAGGCGTCGAGAGCGTTGGAGATCCGACTCAATGTCATGCCGTTGCCATCGACGGACGCGCGCCGAAATTCGATGGCGGGATTGTCACTCGGCTTGATTGCGTTCCGTTTTCCATTGTTGTGAACAAAGATGCCGAACGGTTTTATGACGAGGGTGAGGACGTCTGGCCAAAGCGCTATGCGATCTGGGGACGACTTGTAGCAGCCCAACCGGATCAGGTGGGCTATGTGATTATCGATGCCAAATCGCTGAACTTGTTTATGCCGTCAGTGTTCCCGCCGTATAAGGCGGATACGTTGGAAGAATTGGCCGGGATGATGGACCTGCCAGCCGACAAGCTGACCGGGACTGTCAGCAAATTCAACGCAGCTTGTGGTGACACAACGGGCTTTCACCCAACAGAATTGGACGGTGTTACAACCTCTGGCCTGACACCGCCCAAGACCAACTGGGCCCGCCCGATCACCGAGCCACCGTTCTATGGTTATTCGCTACGCACCGGCGTGACCTTCACCTATCTGGGGTTCAAGGTAGACGATACCGCTCAGTGTTCGACCCCTGACGGAAAGATCAAAAACCTTTGGGCCGCCGGAGAAACCATGGCCGGGTCGATCCTTGGACAGGGTTATCTGGCGGGCTTTGGCATGACCATAGGCACCGTTTTTGGACGCATCGCAGGACGTGAGGCCGCCGCTTATGCAAACTGAACTGATTCATGAGGCCCGTCGTCAGGCCGAAATTTGCAACGCCTGCCGGTATTGCGAAGGCTATTGCTCGGTTTTTCCTTCTTTGCATGCCGAACGAGCGTTTTCCGATGGGGATATCACGCAGCTGGCTAATCTGTGCCACAACTGCCGGGGTTGCTATTACGCTTGTCAGTACACAGCTCCGCATGAGTTCAACCTAAACCTGCCCAAAGCTTTGGCCGAGGTGCGGCGGAACAGCTGGGAATGCTTCGCCTGGCCGCAACCTTTAGCGCGTCGGTTCCACACCCATGGTGGCACCATAGCCCTGGCGCTAGTAATTGGATTTGCCATGCTGTTCTTGGCCATTCGCGCCATTGGATCGAGCGGAGGCGAGGGGTTCTATGCTGTCCTGTCGCATAATGCGATGGTCGCGATCTTTGCACCTGCCTTCCTGCTGCCGCTCTTTAGTTTAGCCATAAGCCTAAGGCGCTATTGGGTCGAAGTCGGCGGCAAACCTGTTCAAATTGCGGACGTGACAGCTGCTTTCAAGCGCGCAGGAAAGATGCAGGATCTTGCTGCTGGGCACGCAGAGGGCTGCAATTTTGAGGACGAAGACCGCTTCAGCCAAGCGCGGCGACACATTCACCAAGCTATAATGTATGGCTTCCTGTTGTGCTTTGCGTCAACTTCGGTCGCAACTGTGATGCACTACGGCTTTGGCATGCATGCGCCCTATGGGTTCTGGTCATTGCCTAAACTGCTTGGGATTCCCGGTGGTGTTTTGCTGACAGTGGGGTGTGGTGCTATGGTGTATCTCAAACAAAAATCCGACCGCGATCTCGGTGACCCTATGGCGTGGGGAGGGGAAATCGCCTTTACCCTTTTGCTTGGATTTGTTGGGTTGAGTGGACTTGGTCTTTACGCCCTCGGTTCAACAGCCATGATGCCAGCGCTGCTTGCCGTCCATCTTGGATCGGTCCTGACGTTCTTTGTTTTGATGCCGTATACCAAGATGGCGCACGGTTTCTATCGGGTTGCAGCTCTTATCAGGGATGCGCAAAGGAAAAGAGATTTGATTTCAGCCGGTTAAAAACCAGTCTCTGCCGGGCGCAGGGAGGGCCGTTTCGCATCATTAGTCCGAAAGTATCGTAGCCAAGGGACATAATGCCGGAGAGACAGGGATTCGAACCCTGGCTGGGCTTGCACTCACAACAGTTTGCGGTTCCGATTTAGACAACAAACGGAAGTCCTTGGATCAATACAACAAGGGCTTTGTGAAGGCAACAATAGTCAAGCACGGCGCTGAGGGCAGTCATTCGCGGCCATTGCATACGGCTATAAATTTTAAAGAAAAAGCGGGCAAACAAGCTATTACGAGTTTGAGAAAAACAGCGAGTAATTTGCCACTGACCGGTGAAGGCGAACATTGGGGAGCACAGAATACGGTTGTATCCGTTGAAGCATCGCAGATGGCAGTTGGCGTTCAAATGTGACGGGCGGAGTGAGCACTTTACCGCCCGTTACGCGGTCACGACCTTAGTCCACCGCAAGCTCTGTGATTTCGCGGCGGAATGGCAAGTCGTCACCAATATCTTTACCGTCAAGCTCACGCGCATAGCGGTGGCCGGCATAGGTTGCCCAGGCGATTGGGCCCGGTGCGTTGGCATCCCCAATCAACTTGACCGACTTGATACCTGCGTCCGCCCATTCGACCTCGCGGGCTTTCAGGTCATTGAAAACGGTGTTGTTTTCAAGACGTGACGCCACCACCACAACCGCATCCGCCTCGATCTTCCAGGTTCGGTCGGTGTAGACGCAGTTCGAGACCACGTGATCTGGGTGGATTTCGGTGACACCCTGGTTGAGGACGATTTCGACACCTGCATCCACCAGCCGCGGGTGGATTGCGATTTGCTCGAGCGTGTTGTTCGTCCAGTCACTGACATAAGCCGACGGAGTGATCAGTGTCACCTGCGCACCGTTTTTGGCCAGAAGTTCGGCAAGAACGCCGCCCATGTAATAGTGGTCATCGTCATACACCACCACGCGGCCCGATGGGATTGCGCCATCCATCAGATCGTCCGGTGTATAGACCTTGGCGCCTTCGGCAATCGGCATTGGCACGACGTGCTGACGCGAGACCCCGTCGTTGCGCCATGTAGATCCCGTGGCGATGCAGACATTTTCAAAACCGAACTCCAGAATGCTCTCGGCACCCAACTCGCTTTCGCGATAGATTTCCACGTTCGGACGTTGGCTAAGTTGATAGTCGCGATAGTCCACGACACGGCCCCAGGCCGACAGCCCCGGAAGCAGACGTTCGCGGGCCACGCGACCACCGATCACATCACGCGCCTCGGCCACGGCGACGTCATACCCCCGGCGACAAAGAGCCCAGGCAGCCTCAAGCCCGGCGGGGCCAGAACCTACGACCAGCACGTTCGAGCTATCCCCCTTGTCGTTCATCTTCTCTGGGTGCCAGCCTTTGCGCCATTCTTCCATGAAGGTCGGGTTTTGGGTGCAGCGGCTGATTGACATGGTCATATCGCCAGTGATGCAGATGTTACACCCGATACACTCTCGGATGTCCTCGATCCGGCCCTCTTCGATCTTTTTCGGCAGAAACGGGTCAGCGATCGACGGTCGGGCGCAGCCGATGAAATCCAGTGTGCCAGACTTGATCATCTTGGCCATAACATCGGGCGAAGTGAACCGTCCGACCCCAACGATCGGTTTTTCGGTCAATTCATGAATGCCACGCACCAGTTGTTCCTGGGCAGCCTCTTCTTTGAACCGCGAAGGGCCGGAGCAATCCTCCCAAGTACCCTGCGCAAGATCCCAGAGGTCGGGCAGATCTTTGTTCATTTCGATGTAGTCACGCACTTCGGCATTCGAGAAGCCCAGATCGCCAATGGTCTCGTCCAACGACACCCGAAGCGTGATCGCCATCGTATCGCCCACGGCGTCGCGCATATCGGCGATAACCTCCTGGCTGAATCGGGCGCGGTTTTCCAGTGAGCCACCATATTCGTCGCTGCGCTGGTTGGTTGCCCTGCTGAGGAAGTGTTGGAAGATACCAAACCCATGCGCGCCATACAGGCAGATCAGGTCGAAACCTGCTTCTTTCGAGCGTTTTGCGGCATTCACGAACCACCGGCGCAAATCCTTGATGTCCTGCTTGTCCAAGGCGCGCGCCTGCACCGGATCATTGGTAAAGGTCCGGATCGGCATGGCAGAGGGGGCCAGTGGCACCTCCTTGGTATAAAGGTTGGGACCGTTAATGCCCGAATAGGCAAGCTGAATGCCAGCCAGAGCACCATGGGTTTTCATGCGCTCGGACATCTTGCGCAATTGGGGGATGTCTTTGTCTTCCCAAAGGCGCAGCTCGATAAATGGGGTGATTTCAGATGTATGGTGCATTTCGCACTGTTCGGTGAAGATCACGCCCCAGCCACCCTCAGCCTTGATGCCTCGCATCGCAGCCGCCGCCGATGGGTCGCGATATCCACCACCGTTGCAGTGAGGCACCTGATAGAACCGGTTCTTGGCTGTTAGGGGACCGATTTTCGTCGGTTCAAACAGGATGTCATAGCGTGGATCGCGCATAGCTGGCTCCTTATGGATGGCTAAGATGATGAAGGGGCCGTGCCGCCCCGAATGCGGGATTACAGACCAGCGGCGACTTCAGTGATGGCGTCGCGCAGGATGGCTTCGATACGGTCAATCATCGGCTCGTCCATGATCAGCGTCGGAGACAAGATGAGAACGTTGCCGAGCTGACGAGCAATCAGACCGCGTTTCTGACAAGCGCGTGCGACTTTCAGACCAACTTGCGCCTCTGCCGGATGGCCTTCCTTTGTGTAGCGATCCTTGACGAATTCGACCCCCATCATGAAATGGCTGCCACGTACTTCGCCGACCATTTCGATATCGGTCAGGCCGCGCAGGTTGTTTTCAAACTGCTTCCCGGTTGTCTGCACACGCTTAGGAATTTCTTCACGCTCCATAATTGCGATATTGGTCAGACCCGCTGCCGCAGCTGCTGGATGGCCCGAATAGGTCATGCCGTGCAGGAACATTCCGTCCGGGCCTGAGATGACCTCGTGAATATCGTCGGAAACGATCGTAGCAGACAGCGGCTGATAGCCTGAGGTCAGACCTTTGGCCGTGGTGATGACGTCGGGCACCATGTCAAACACGTCTTCTGATGCAAAGAAATGCCCAAGGCGACCAAAGGCGGTAACGACCTCATCAGCAACGTATTTGATGTCGTTAGCTTGACAGGCCTGCCACGCGCGCTTGTGGTAACCAGCTGGCGCGGTCACGACACCACCCGCGCCCTGGATCGGTTCGGCGATGAAGGCACAGATGTTCTCGGCACCAATACTCTCAATGCTTTGCGTCAGATCGTCGATCAGCGCGTCGAGGAACTCGGCCTCGGTCATATCACCGCCTTCGCGCCAGTAATGGGGCGAGCGCAGATGATGCACCAATTCACTGGCCGCGTGCCAGCCTTCGGAATAACCGGGCGTGGTCATCGCCATCGCCAGATGGGTCGAGCCGTGATAGGCCCCGCGCCTTGACAGAACCAGTTTCTTTTCCGGCTTCCCTTTGCGGATATAGTAGTGATGCAGCATCCGAATGGCACTGTCATTGGCGACGGAACCGGAATTGCCAAAATAAACGGCGTTCAAATGACCCGGTGCAAGTTGCGCAATCTTATCAGCCAGTGCTGCCGCTGCCGGGTGCGTGAAATTGTAAAAAGTCGAATAATAGTCCAGCGTTTTCAGCTGATTGGAAATCGCCTCAATCATTTCATCATTGCCGTGGCCGATATTGACACACCACAACCCGCCGATGCCGTCGATCAGTTCATTGCCATCGCTGTCGTAAACATATGCGCCCTTTGCGCGCGAGATCACGGTGCGCGCGCCTTGTTGCTTAAGTGCGTTTAGATCAGCGAAGGACTGAATCAGGTGTTCGTCCTGTGCAAGAATGTCGAGTGTATCTATGGCCATGATCAACCCCTTTGTTTTCGCGATGCAATTTCGCTGATCCGGTGAGGTTTGTTAGGAACCACGAACGTGTTGGCGATTGCATACCACCTATATTCATTTCAAAGGTTACTTAGGCTCATTTGAGGGGTACATACCCCCAGGGGGGTATTCGAAATGTCAACTGTTGAAGCACCAGACGCTCTATCAGCCGCAATAACGGCAATCGGATCAGAAGGGTTCGGCGATGCGCTCTACAGGTGGCTGGATGCAACCTGTTCCTTCGACAACTTCGCTATCATCGCATTTTTTCGGCGCAGCAGCCCGATGGTACTAATGACACATGCCCGCGACAGCCGCGTTTTTGAACGGATCGACAGCCACTATGTCAAAGGCGCTTATCTGTTGGATCCGTTTTATGGCCTGCATCAAAGCCGCGCGGCGGACGGTCTTTACAGATTGACCGATGTTGCCCCGGATCAGTTTCAACGGAACGAGTACTTTAAATCCTATTACACAAACACGACGTTGACGGACGAGCTGGCCTTTTACGCCGGTCTCAACCCCATGAGTTCGATCACTGTTTGTCTCGGCAGGGACGCAACCACCGCATCGCGTTTTTCCAGCAAGGATTTTGCCATCGCAAAAAATGTCGCGCCGATCGTCAATGCGCTGGTGAGAAGGAATTGGCCTGATCTGAAGCCCTCGAATGAAAAAAAGCCGGAAGATATCGTCGCGCAACTGCGTCAGCGTTTGTCTGTTGAACAAGATATCGGTTTAAGTCCGAGGCAGGCGCAGGTGGCGTTGTTAATCCTGCAGGGTCATTCATCGATTTCTATTGGCCTGACACTGGGTATCAGCCCTCAGACCGTCAAGGTTTTGCGTAAGCAACTCTACCGGAAATGTCAGATCTCTTCGCAGGGTGAACTATACTATCTGATCGCGCCGTATCTGTCGGAAAGCGGACAACCGGCTGGGAAACAAGGGCAATTCCCGGCGGGTTAGTCAAAGCCTAATTAAGAGTAAGTTAGACAGTAATTTCGTCTGTTCCCAACTTGTGAAACCTTTACCCGGAAACGTGCAAAACGTGCTGGAGTGGCACAGGAAACGGAACGCCAAAGCGGCCCTTGTTCGGTGTTGGTCGATGCGATGGCTCCGCTCTGATGTCTTCTGTTTTGAAAGTGCAAGGTCTTCGGCCCGTTGTGGTCGTTCGTCCGTCCAGGCAGCGCAAGATGCACGGGCACAACGACCATTTCAGGTCAATTCGAGACGCAGGAATAGGGAACCGACACATGTCCATTGAGAAAACGGATACGCTGGTTGTTGGCGGCGGGCAGGCGGGTATCGCGCTAAGCGAGCACCTTGGAAACAACGATGTGCCCCATATCATTCTGGAAAAGAACCGAACTGCCGAAGCGTGGCGCACCGGCCGTTGGGATGCATTGGTTGCGAATGGACCATGCTGGCATGACCGTTTTCCCAGCCTCCAGTTCAACGGGGATGATCCGGATGCGTTTGTGCCAAAGGACCGTGTCGCCGAATACCTGGTTGAATACGCAGAAATGGTGAACGCCCCAATCCGCGAGGGTGTTGAGGCGCTGAACGCCGAACGGTTGCCCGGCGAAGGTGGGTTCCGTATTAAGACGACCGCCGGTGAAATCCATGCCAAGCGCATTGTCGCCGCAACAGGCGCTTTCCAGCACCCGGTTATTCCGCCCATTGTGCCGGAAACGGCCGGCGTCGAGCAACTTCATTCCTTTTACTACAAAAACCCCGAGCAACTGCCCGAAGGGGCGGTGATGGTTGTGGGCGCCGGCTCGTCCGGTGCTCAGATTGCGGATGAGTTAAATCGCGCCGGTCGCAAGGTGTTCCTGTCTGTTGGTCCTCATGATCGCCCCCCGCGTCGCTATCGTAGCCGCGATAATGTTTGGTGGCTGGGCGTTCTGGGACTCTGGGATATGGCTGCACAGAAACCAGGTACTGAACACGTTACGATCTCGGTCAGCGGCGCGAATGGCGGCCACACGATGGATTTCCGCCGCTTGGGAAATGAAGGGGTGACCCTTACCGGGATGACCAAAAGCTTCGAGAACGGTATTCTCAGCTTTGCCGATGATCTCCAAGGCAACGTCGCTGCGGGCGATGCCAACTACCTTGAAATGCTGGACATGGCGGACGCCTACATCGCTCGTACTGGTATTGATTTGCCCGAAGAGCCAGAGGCACGAGAGCGGTTTGCTGATCCCGATAGCCTAACCAATCCCCTGACTTCAGTCGATTTTGCTAAGGAAGGCATCACGACAATTATCTGGGCGACAGGCTTCCGTCAGGATTTCAGTTGGATCAAGGCCGACGCCTTTGACGCCAAAGGCGCACCGATCCATCAGCGAGGCGTGTCTGTCGAGCCCGACATCTATTTTCTGGGCCTGCCTTGGCAATCGCGACGCGGTTCAACCTTCATTTGGGGCGTCTGGCACGACGCGAAATACATCGCCGATCAGATCGCTATTCAACGCGCTTATGCCGAATACGACGGCGAAGCTGCGATCATCGCCCCCGCCGCGGCGGAATAAGTAGTCAGGACTTCGAAATGGCCCATACACGCATTCGCAAATTCAACACCAAAGAAACCTATCCTGAGCAAAACCTGGATAACGACCTGTGTCAGGCCGTTGTGACACAGGGCGGCAAAACGGTTTACTTGCGTGGTCAGTGCCCGCAAAATCTGGATGATGCGGTAAATATCGACAGTCATGATCCGGTCGAACAGACCCACAAAGTGATGCAGAACATCAAACAGTTGATCGAAGAAGCCGGCGGTTCGATGGAGCATCTGGTCAAGGTGGTCGTCTACATCACCGATGTGCGCCACCGTGAGGCTGTTTACCGCACTATGGGCGAGTACATCAAAGGTGTTCATCCTGTTTCGACAGGGCTGGTCGTTCAGGCACTGGCGCGTCCCGACTGGTTGGTTGAAATCGACGGAACCGCCGTTATTCCCGATTGATCCACCAGATCAACCACCTTAGCCGGACCGCGCCACTTGTTCTCCTCCAAACAGGCGCGGTCCGGACTTTCTATTTCCAGGAGATTCGAATGACTTTTTCACTGGTCGCCCGCTGCGCTGAAACCGGCATGTTCGGTCTGGCGATTTCGTCATCGTCACCCGCCGTGGCTGCGCGCTGTTCTTTTGCGCGGGCAGGTGTTGGCGCGGTTGCATCGCAGAACGTTACAGACCCAAGCCTCGGTCCGTTGACGCTGGACCTGATGGAGCAGGGCAAGACAGCACCTCAAGCAATCGAGGCCATGACCGCGAAGGCAAAATTCATCGAATACCGGCAGGTTCTGGCAGTGGATACGGCCGGGCGCACGGCGATCCATTCCGGTCCCAACAGCCTTGGTATCTGGACGCAAGCACAGGCTGAAAATGTTGCCTCGGGCGGCAACCTTTTGGCCAATAACGGGGTCCCGCAGGCCATCGTCGATGGCTTTCTGTCGGCCTCGGGCCATATCGGCGACCGTCTGATCGCCGCCATGCGCGCCGGATTGGCCGCAGGGGGCGAGGCTGGCCCGGTGCATTCCGCAGGCATGAAGATTGTCGACAAAGTCAGTTGGCCCGTCGCCGATCTTCGCTGTGACTGGACCGAGGATTGCCCCATTGAGGCCATCGCGACCGCCTGGGACATCTATAAGCCGCAACTTGACGCCTATGTCCAGCGTGCGCTCGACCCGCGCGAGGCACCGTCTTATGGCGTCCCCGGCGACGAATAATCAGGGAGAAACAAAATGTTGGACAATACCCACGCGGATTGGAAAAGCCTCGCCGCCGGTCTGTCGTTCCGGGGGCAAGCCTTTATCGACGGTAAATTCACCGATGCCGTGTCAGGCAAGACTTTTGACAGTATAAACCCGGCCACAGGTGCGGTTCTGACACCGGTCGCCGAATGTGACGAAGAAGACGTCAATCGTGCCGTTTCCGCAGGTCGTGTTGCCTTTGAGGATGGCCGCTGGTCGCGTATGGCTCCGGGTGACCGTAAGGCGGTGATGCTGAATCTGGCTGACTTGATCCGGGAAAATCTGGAGGAGATGGCGCTGCTGGACAGCCTTGATATGGGCAAGCTGGTAACCGATGCGGCGACTATCGACGCGC
Organism: Ruegeria sp. BB5; assembly: GCF_056539405.1. Taxonomy (NCBI): domain Bacteria; kingdom Pseudomonadati; phylum Pseudomonadota; class Alphaproteobacteria; order Rhodobacterales; family Roseobacteraceae; genus Ruegeria; species Ruegeria sp. BB5. The sequence continues at coordinate 949,314 of NZ_JBQFUX010000001.1, forward strand.
CGGGCTCGGCACATTTCTTTCAGTGGTACGCCGAGGCCATCGACAAGGTCTATGATGAAGTGGCCCCAACCGGCCCTGGCGATCTGGCGTTGGTCAGTCGCGTGCCGCTGGGCGTTGTTGGTGCCGTGACCCCTTGGAACTTTCCGCTGGACATGGCGACTTGGAAAGCCGCTGCAGCGCTGGCTGCGGGAAACTCGGTTGTGCTTAAACCCGCAGAACAATCGCCCCTGTCAGCACTTCGCCTGGCAGAGCTGGCGGCTGAAGCCGGTGTTCCGGATGGCGTCTTCAACGTTGTTCCCGGTTTTGGGGTGACTGCGGGCAGGGCACTTGGCCTGCATATGGATGTCGACTGCCTGGCCTTCACTGGTTCTACCGCGATTGGTAAAATGTTTATGCAATATTCGGGCCAGTCGAACCTGAAACAGGTCTGGCCGGAAACGGGCGGCAAAAGCCCCAATCTGGTCTTCGCCGACTGCGAGGATCTGGACGCCGCCGCGGACATGGCGGCCTTTGGCATCTTTTTCAATCAGGGCGAAGTGTGTTCGGCCAACTCTCGGCTTTATGTGGAGCGCTCGATCAAGGATGCGTTTGTTGAAAAGCTGATTGCCCGCGCGCAAGCAATGCAGCCTGGCGACCCGCTAGACCCGGCATCGAAGATGGGAGCGATCGTCGATGAGAAGCAAACACAAGGCATCATGCGCTTTGTGGACGAAGGTAAGAACACGGCCAATCTGGTGACAGGGGGTGAACGTGTCACCGTGGACGGTAAAGGTTGTTTTGTTCAACCGACCATCTTTGACGACGTGACCCATGACAACCCATTGGCTCGGGATGAGATTTTCGGCCCCGTCTTGTCGGTGATCCCGTTTGACACCGAAGAGCAGGCGGTCACGATGGCAAATGACTCGATCTATGGGTTGGCCGCGTCAGTCTGGACTGACAACCTGTCTCGCGCTTGCCGAGTGTCTGACAAGCTGATGGCGGGAACCGTCTCGGTCAACACGGTGGACGCATTGTCAGCCATGACACCATTCGGAGGCATGAAACAGTCAGGTTTTGGACGCGATTTGTCATTGCACTCACTTGAAAAGTATACTGCTTTGAAGACCACGTGGATCAAGTACAAGGCTTAATCCACGGCCAAGCGGAGATGTACCATTGCCTTTCAGATACACGCTGCGACAGCTTGAGTATTTTGTTGCGGTCGGGAAGGCGGGCAGTATCGCTGCGGCCAGCGACAAGCTGAACGTGTCGTCGCCGTCGATTTCGGCGGCGATAACTCAGCTTGAGGTCGAATTCGGCGTTACGTTGTTTGTGCGCGAACATGCACGCGGTCTGTCGCTGACGAAGGCGGGACACAAGATCATGGAACGAACCGAGTTCGTTCTGCGTGAAGCCGAACTGCTGGCCACGCTTGCTGGGGAAATCACGGGTAAGGTTCAGGGCATTCTGTCCGTGGGGTGTCTTGTGACATTCGCTCAGATCGTCTTGCCGGGCTTGCGGCGCGAATTCGAGGACAGCTACCCTAATGTACAAATTGAACAACGTGAATTGAATCAGGCTGACATCTTCAGCCAATTGCGCCGGGCCGAGCTGGACATTGCACTGACATACGACCTGGACATTCCCACTGATCTTGAATTCCAACCTCTGCACGCGCTCCCGCCCTATGTGGTTTTGGGAGAAGACCATCCCTTGGCGAAGCAGGTCGAATTAACGATTCCAGACCTGCAGGACAGCCCGATGGTTCTGTTGGACCTTCCATTCAGCGGTGAGTACTTCTTGTCGTTTTTCCGCGAGGCCAACATAAAGCCCAATATCGCGGAACGAACCGCAGATATGTCGGTGATGCGTTCACTGGTTGCCAACGGATTCGGCTTTTCCATTGCGAATATTCGCCCTTTGAACAGCTTGTCACCGGACGGAAAGAAACTGATTTTTGTGCCTTTGGCTGGAGAGGTGCGCCCCATGCGCCTTGGTCTGCTGCGCGCCCGGGCCGAGAATGAAACAAACACTCTGAAAACCTTTGTCGATCATTGTGCGCACGCCGTGAAATCGGGAACCCTCCCGGGTTTGTGCATTCCAGAGAAAGAGTGACCGCAGGTCCTTAGAAATCTCCTAACCTCTGCTTCGTCATTCCCAGATTTAAGTATTCTGCCTGTCGTATAGGCTAATCTACAATCCCCAACGCAGAGGGGGTCAAACCGGTCGGCAATCCGAAAAGCAGGTTCAAGTCGCATGACGTCTACACTGGGTATTCTCGATAAACTGGTTGGCTTCGATACGGTCAGCAAGAACTCGAACCTCGAACTTGCCGCTTATGTCGAAGAGTTTCTAGAGGCGCGCGGCTTTGCGGTTCATCGCATCACCGATCCCGGCGGCGACAAAACTGGGCTCTACGCGGAAAAAGGCCCTGACGGTGACGGAGTTCTGCTGTCTGCGCATACGGATGTTGTCCCAGTCGAAGGCCAAAGCTGGACCAAAGACCCGTTTTGCCTGACGCAAGAAGGTAACCGTGTCTACGGTCGTGGAACCACAGATATGAAGGGTTATGTGGCGTCGGTTATGGCTTTGGCAGACCGGACTGCTGGGGTTGACCTGCGAGAACCCCTTAAGATCGCGTTGTCCTATGACGAAGAGGTGGGATGCGTCGGCATTCAACACATGCTGGATCGGCTCGCCCCAATGCTCGGTCAGCCCCGCGCGTGTTTCGTCGGCGAACCGACAGAAATGCAGGTCGCTATCGGGCACAAAGGCAAAGCTGCGCTGCGCGCTGTTTGCCACGGTCAAAGCGGGCATTCCGCGCTGGCCCCTAAATTTGTCAATTCACTGCATCTTGCAACCGATTTTGTGGCCGAGTTGCGTGCGCTACAAGACGTTTACGCCAAGAGTGGTAACAGCGACCCGGCTTACTCGGTGCCCTATACGACCTTCCACGTGGGTATACTGTCGGGCGGCAGAGCCCTGAATATTGTGCCCGACCGCGCTGAGTTGACCTTTGAATACCGTCATCTTGCTTTGGATCATGGCAAGGATATTCTGTCACAGATCCAAAACGCAGCGGTCAGGGTAGGGGCCCGGTATCAGGCCCTATGCTCGGAGGCGCGCATTGAGGTCGAACAGTATAACGCCTATCCCGGACTGGATGTTGTCGAGACCGAGGGTGTCATCGCTTACGCCCAGAAACTTGCGCAAAGCAACGCCACCACCAAAGTCGCCTTTGGTACCGAGGCCGGGTTTTTCAGCGAGTTGGGGATTCCAACTGTTGTCTGCGGGCCGGGTTCCATGGAGCGTCAGGGACACAAGCCGGATGAATACCTTGAAATCGAACAGCTGAACGCGTGCGACGCGATGATGGATCGCATCCTCGAAGACATCAGCCGCTAAACAACACCCCCTTACTGAAACCGAAAAAGCCCCCGAAAAAAACGGGGGCTTTCGCGTCAGGAATAGGGCCTGAATTACTTCTTCAAGTTGGTCCAGATTTGGTCATAGACCGCCTGGGTTTCCTCATCACATACTTCGATGAACACGCCCGAGCCTGCATTGGCATGAGGGTTCTTTTCGGGTTGTTCAGCCAGCTTCGGGTCTAGGAATTCACCCACACCGTTCACACCGGCGTTGTACTGCGCAAAGTTGGACACAGCTGCGATATTCTCGGGCTCCAGTAGAAAATCCATGAATATCAGCGCGTTCTCGCGGTTGGGGGCGTCTTTTAGCAGAACGACATTGTCCATCCAGGCGATGTAACCTTGTGTCGGAAAGGCGTATTCCACATTGGCGCCTTCCTCGCGCGCCTTGGCAGAGAACCCGTCATAGATCTGGCCTACGGCTGCGTCACCGGAAACCAGAACCTCTTTCGCGGTATCCGAATTGAACGACGCCCAGTGCTGCTTAGCTTCTTGCAGCATGGCATTCAGCGCCTTCAACTGCTCGCGGTCAGTGGAACATTGCGGGATACCCATATGCAACGCGGCCATGGCCATCACTTCGCCCTGGCTGTCCAACATGTTGATACGACCTTGCAGTTCAGTTGGCGGATTAAACAGAATATCGGTGGTTTGAATATCGCCGTCAAACGCATCACGGCTGACTGCAAAACTGGTCGAGCCCCACTGATACGGGATCGAGGACTGCCGACCGGGATCAAAACCGGGATCGGCCCATTCCTCGGCGATGTTGCCCTTGTTCTTCAATTCACCGTCGGCGATTGTGTCCAACATGCCTTCGCCGGCCATGATCGACACCATGTAATCGCCCGGAACCGATACGTCATAGGTCCCGATACCACCGGCCTTGAGCGAGGCCAGCATCGCCTCGTTCGAGTCGTAGGTGTCCATGGTGACATTGATGCCGGTTTCTTCGGTGAACTTGTCCAGCAGCTCTTGCGGGATGTACTCAAACCAATGGTACAGAACCAGTTCACCATCGGCGGCGGCGGCGTTCGCGCCAATAGCCAAAGCAATGGCAGCAACGCCGCTTCTCATCATATGTTTCATGTGTCTCTCCATCTGTTGGTTATTTTGTGTTGTCAGACTTGCTGACGAAATAGCTGATCGTGACCATGAGGATGGACACACTCAGCAACATGGTCGAAATCGCCATGATATTCGGTTTGATCCCTTGTTTGACCGAGCCAAAGATCGCCGTTGGCAAAGTCTCGACCCCGGCACCTTTCACAAAGTTGGTGATGATGAAGTCATCCAGGCTGACGATGAAGGCCAGCAGAAAACCTGATATGATGCCGGGCATCATTAGCGGGAGGAGGATCTTAGTGAATGCTTGCCGTTTAGTAGCATAGAGATCCAGTGCGGCCTGCTCATAACTGTCCTCGATCCCCTGCATACGGGCCGAGATCGGCAGATAGGCAAACGGAATACAAAAGGCGATATGGGCAAGTAGGATGGTAAGTAGCCCGCGTTCGAATCCGATCGAATTGAAGAAGATCAGGGTCGCGACGGCCAGAACGATCTCGGGCACCATCAGCGGCAGGCTGATCAACCCAAAGGACAATGTGCGAAAGCGGAACTTGCCACCTCGAACCATGCCAGTTGCGGCCAACGTTGCAATTGCGGTTGCCGTGGTTGAGGCAATGATCGCAATGATAAAGCTGTTCCTGGCAGCCGTCTTGAACTTACCGCTTTCAGGCCCGGTGAAAACATCCGCATACCAACGGAGCGAAACGCCTTCCCAGTTGGTTAGTGATTGGGATGCGTTGAAGCTGTAGATCGTGACCACAACCAGCGGCGCATAGAGAATGACCAGACACAACAGGGTGATCCCCTTGAAGCCAGTGTAAGACTTGATGTCGAATTGTTTGCTTGCCATGGATCAGCCCCCCGCCTTGTCGGCTTTGGCCTGCTGACGGGCCGATAACATCAGGATGATCAAAACCATTGTCAGCAGGATCATCGACGCGGCCGCGCCAAACGGCCAGTTGCCGGCGTTGCCTTTGAACTGCTCTTCAATCAGCGAGCCGATCATAAAGTTTTTGGCGCCACCCAGAAGGTCGGGTGCAAGAAACGACCCCATCGACGGAACAAACACCAAAATACAACCCGCAAATACTCCGGGTTTGACCGCGGGAAGCAGCACGCGGCGCAGTGTGGTCCATTTCGACGCGTAGAGGTCGGCCGCAGCTTCGGACAGGGCAAAGTTGTACCGCTCTACCGCTGCATAGATCGGCAACACCATGAAGGGCAGGTATGAATAGAACAGGCCGAGCTGCACCGCAAAATTGGTGTTAACGATATGCAGGGGGCTGTCGATCAGGCCGATATTCATCAGAAAGTCGTTCAACGGCCCCTGATCGCGCAGAAGGAATTTCATCGACACGGTCCTGATCAACAGGTTCACCCAATAGGGGATGGTAATCAGGAACACCCAAACTGGACGCATGCCTTCGGATCGGGTGGCGATGAAATAGGCCGTTGGAAAGCCGATCACGAGGCTGAGCAATGTAGCAGCACCTGCCTGCCAGATCGAGCGCCAGAAAATCGTGATATAGGTCCATTCTATCTTAGGGGGGTCGTCACCGAACAATCCTCGATCAAAGAAGAACTGATCATAAGCCGCCAGCGAGAATTCCCAAATGACGCCGCCCCGGAACTCTTTTGTCAGGAAAGAGTAGATCAGCATCATGATGACCGGCGCCAGAACCAGAATGGCCAGTGTCACCCATGCGGGCAGCAGAAGCCAGGTTCGCGCCTCTTTATAGGTATCTGTCGTTGCGCTGCCGCCGCTTGCCGCACCCGCCGCCATTAGTCGACCAGGAGGCGACCAGCCCCCAGCTCCATGTTGACATACATTTCGGTGCCCGGCTCAAAAATCCGCTTGTTGCCGCGGTCTGAGTTTGAGGTGCGTACGACAAAATCTGGGCCATCCTGCAAATCCACGATGGTTGTGATATCTGTGCCGACAAAGATGTTTTCCTTGATCCGCCCTTTAAGGCTTTCGGTTTCGGCAGGGCTGTCCGACATAAACAACCGCTCTGGCCGGATTGACATGTGAACCTTGGAGCCGACGCCGACCCCCTCAACCGAGTTGCAGGTCAACTCATGCCCACCGCCAAGGTGGCAGGTTGCACGGCCATTCGAGATATCGTCAACGGAAACCTCCAATAGGTTGGTCTCGCCAATAAAATCAGCCACAAACATGTTGTGTGGACGCTCGTAAATGTCCGTCGGAGACCCCAGTTGCTGCAGCTCGCCAGCGGACATAACCGCGATGCGATCGGACATGGTCAACGCTTCTTCTTGGTCGTGGGTCACGAAGATAAAGGTGATCCCGGTTTCACGTTGCAGATGCTTCAGCTCAAGCTGCATTGCTTTGCGGAGCTTCAAATCGAGTGCAGACAGGGGTTCGTCCAACAACAAAACCTTGGGCTGAGGCGCCAGGGCACGTGCCAGCGCAACACGCTGTTGCTGGCCACCTGACAATTGGCTGGGCTTGCGGGCCGAGAACTGAGAGAGCTGTACCAATTCCAGCATCTCACCCGCTTTCTTACGCGCTTCGGATTTCGAGGCCCCGCGCATTTCCAGCCCGAATGCAACATTGTCCAAAATGGTCATATGCGGAAACAAAGCATAGTTTTGGAAAACTGTGTTCACCGGGCGCTTGTTGGGAGGCAGGTTCTCGATTTCATCTCCGTATAGGTAGATCGCACCTTCGGTTACGGCCTCGAACCCGGCGATCATTCTAAGGAGAGTTGTCTTGCCACAGCCAGACGGACCCAGAAGGGTAAAGAACTCATTGTCCATGATCGACAGCGAGATCTTCTTGAGCGCCGTAAAATCGCCATAACGTTTTACCGCGTCCCGCACGTCAATCGCGATATTTTCTTTGCCAGACAATTGCGCCTCCCCTGAGCATCGCGAAATTCCATTCAGGTATATACGGGCTGCGTTGCCGTCCTAAGAATTGACTTCCTCACTAAACATTAGGATTTGCCTAATCATTTCTATTATCGCCTATAAATCAATGCGCTATCGTGGTTCAGCAGCTTTTTCAGCAAAAAGAAAAGCCCAGTGAACATATGTGAAGTGTCGCATTTTTCCCTGCGGTGATCTCGTCAACAATGGGAGCAACCGCTATTTAACGCGAAAGATTTTCAGTGTCCTAAATTTCGGAGCTTTTGTTCTCCACCTTCAATTTCGCGTCTGATGGCTGAATGAAGTTTGTCTGATTGGTGCGTATCCTGCGGCTTGGGGCAGAGCGTTTCACGCACCTAAACGTAGTTTTATGAACTGTCTGGCAAATTAGCTTTCAGGACATTTCTGGCGGTTGCCAAGGTTCCCTTAACTAATATTGGTCGGGAAGGGGAGTTCAATAAGTAATGCCCGCCATGGGCGCTCTAGGCCGCCGGAGCAGCTTCGTCCTTGGGCTGAGATGGATGGCTGGATTCTTTTGCATGGGCTACGAAGAAACGGCGGTACAAAAAATCAGATGCCATCAGAACACCCGACAAACAATAAAACAGAAAGCCGTTATAAAAGGCCCAGATTTCTATGGGAGCAAAGAGGGCGGTTATTGCTGCGACAATGGAATTGAATACCAGAAATACCAGCCAGATGCGTGTCAGCTTACGTGTGTAAACGACGCCAGATGTTGGTAATTCTGGTTCTCGCAGCCGTGCCAGAATTTCGATTAGTGACCGCTCTTTTGTGAGGCTGATGCCGAAAATCAGCGCAAAGGAACCGCTCATTGCAAATGGGTGTAGCAGATAGGCCTGATCTTTAAACGCCAAAAGAGCTAGGGCCATGACAACAAGGTAGAAGATCAGTTGCGGTATAAGAAGATCGGTTGCTGTTCGTCCTGTCATGGCAAACCGAAGAACGCTCAGCGCGACTGCGGCAGCAAACAGCCAATACGGATATGCGAAGGACGAGAAACAGTATACCGCAAGCGGGAAGGCGACCAAGCAAGCGGCCAGAAGAAAAGAAAGTGCTGCGCGGAAGATGTTCATCGAATTACGAGCTTTGGGCGACCTCAGAGGTTCGCCACCACCACGTCGACGACGTCCCTAACGGTCCGCGCCGATTTGAACTCCTCTGCCGAAAATCGTCTCCCGATGTCTCGCTGAAAGCGAACGATCAAATCGACCGCATCAATACTGTCAAGATCCAGGTCCTCATACAGCCGAGCCTCTGGTTGAACGTCTGCCGACTGAACCTCGAAGTCTTCTTCAAGATACTGCTTCAGTAGGTCTAGAACCTCGTCGAAATTAGCAGGTTTAGACATTGGCGCCTCCGCGGTCAGACAAGATTTTCTGCGCCAGCGTAGCAACCGAATAAAACGCCTGTTTCACGTCGTCCGAGTTTGCGTCAAGCTTTACGCCATAAGTTTTTTGAACGGCAACGCCGACTTCCAGAGCATCGATCGAATCCAACTCAAGCCCGCCATCAAACAGCGGCTCCGATGACGAAATGTCAGCTTCAGACACATCTTCGAGGGCAAGAGCCTCGATAATCAGTGTCTTTAGTCGTTGTTCAAGCGATTGGATATCCAAGGGATACCTCCAAAATCTTCTGTGCATTTCTTGAAAGGTGCCGCTTGCGCGCTGGCACGGGCAGGGTCGTATCACACAGATCACTGGTTGATACAATGGGCAACGCGGTCAGGGTCATCGAAAGGCGCTCAGGCGGCACACGGTACCACGGCACGCCTTTCATCAACGTCCGGTGGTTGACGGTGATTGTAATTGGGACGATTTCGCATTGCGTTGCGCAGGCGACGGCGGCGAACCCACGGTGAAACTTCATTACATTGCTGGCAGGTGTTCGTGTACCTTCGGGGAAAACGACAATTGATTTACCCGAATTGATCGCGTCGATGCAGTCCTGAGCCAATTTCTCCGGATCTTCATCATTCCGGATGTAATTCGCCCCGGACACCGCAGGTGAGATGAAAAAGTTCGAAAAAAGCTGGTGTTTCACGATGCATTGCACATTCGGCATGCGGGAAATCAAAGCGATGACATCTATCAAAGTCGGATGGTTAGCGATGATAAGGCGGCCCTTACCATCAGCCGAAGGGGCCGTCGTCAAGTTCTGCATGTCGCGATAGTTAAACCGGGCCACACCCAACACGGTCATCAACTGCAAAAACGCGTTGAAGGTAAGGCTGACGCCGCGTTGGCTTCGCCGTTCAAGCTCTGCAGGGTCATTTTCGATACATGCCAGCAGACGAAACCAAATGGCCCCCAATACGAGGCTGCCCAGTCCGAAGGTTGAAAAAGAAATGCCGGTGGCCAGAACGCGCCAATAGTAGTTCAGTTTACGCATCGACGCGTCTCAGCAATAGATTGCGCCGGGTTTCGGGCAATCGGACCTCGGTCGTTTCATCACCCAGAAGCCGCACAAACGCGCGGGCATTTTCCAGGCCGTAGGGTTTTGTGTGTGTCTTTTCTATGCCCGCAGGAGACAGAACAAATGCGCGTTCGTGAAAGGCGCTTGGGCTGGCAGAGAGCGAAACACAAAGGGTAAAACAATCCGATCCTTCAGGCGCGAGTGAGCGGTATTCGTCGGGCAGGGCAGCCTCGTGAAACAGGTATGTCACTGGTCGCGTCGGGTTATAGGAAATGCGGGTCAACGCTTCGGTCAGTCCCATTGTAAAACTTTCAACACCCGCGGAGATGCCGGAGTGGGCCGACCGCAACGTACGTATCAAAGTGGCAAACCCCGGGACTGCATTGTGTACCGAGGTTGAAAAGGCCGTCGGCGACAAAAGCTCTTGCTGGTTGAGTTCGGTCAACAGCTTAAGTGTCTCTTGCATGTCCGAATATCTGGACGCGAAAATCAGATCCGAGTCCGCTGGGTCCTCGGCGGCCAGATAGGTACCCAATGCCGTTCGGGCAAAATTGCTCAGGCGACGGCGGATTTTCGGGGGTACGTTCTTATGAGGCGCATCCACGAAGCCCGGGCCATCACCGCCCCGTTCATCCCAATATCGGCAGGGTCCAGCAAAAAAAGTCTGGTCGGTATGGGTCAGCTGTTGCTCCCCCCGGACTTTTTCAGCAGCTCAGTTTCGATTTCGCGCTGCAGCAGGATGACCCACTTGTTGTAGTTCCGGTGAATCCTGTTCCCAGACTGCAACAGGTTCGTGCTGTCGACCAGATTTATGCTGACTGTCTTGGTGTTGTAGAGAATCTTGACCCGCGCCTGATGCGACCGGACAACGACGGTCAGGTCCACTTGGCCGGGTTGCTTGTTGGTCACAAGCCATTGGTCACGGGCACCTGCTCCGCGCAAGATGGCTTGTTCCACATCCCATAACGACAGGCGCGTTGAACCTTGCGGAACGTTGATAACCGGTGTGAAAACCGGAACCACTCGTTCGATGAGCGGAGGCGTGTAGGACTGACCCGAAGATGTAGTCTGGTTGGCGTCCAGACTTTGCACGTCACTCGTGCAGCCAGCGATCACAAGTGTCAGGAATAGGATGGTTGAAAGTCTTATGTTGGTTGCCATGCGATTATTGGACCAATGATGCTCAGTTTCGGAAAGGTACTCGAATAGACGCAGGAATGTCAGTGTGGCCTGAAACATTCAAGGATGACGTTTAGTCGCAATGACGTTTCCGGGCGTAGGGCGTAGCTGCTTTCTGGATGGCCCTATTTTATCCCCAGAAACCGCAGCTGCTGTTCGGGCAGAGTTGCACCGTTCTTACTGCAAAGCTGGAGGGAGAGCCCCTGAACCGGCCATCACACCGAGCCGCGCAATCACAGGCTGCACGGGAGTTATTGGCGGGGGCGGTTCAGGATCGGGAAGACATGCGCCATGCGGTGCTGAGCGACCCTCGGGATGGCCCAATAACCTATACCTCTGATAACAGGCGGCTTTGGGCATCGATAACGCATCGCGGTGGGTTTGTTGGTGCTGGCCTGTCCGAAATCGGACCGGTCGGTGTGGATCTGGAAATTCTGCAGGACCGACCGAACTGGACAGAGCTTGCGCAGGTGGCCTGGCCGGGTGGAATGCAGCCTAAGGATCAGACGCGGTTTTACCTGTTCTGGACACTGTGGGAGGCGTGTGTGAAGTGTGGCGCCGAAAACCAGTTTGAGAAAATTGCGGACAAAACTGCAGACAGCTGTGCCCAAATCGTCACATCCACTTGGGTGGAGGGACGTGTCTGTGGACTTAGGTATGCCTTTTGTATTGACGCTGAAACGGTGCATGCGGTAGTGCAGCGTCCGGTTTGACGCGGGTGAAGCGATCCCTCAGGCCGATCTGTTGGTACAGAGCTTTTGAATTCTAATTTAGGGCGTAGACGTCACAGAAGCGGTAGCCCTGTCCAAATTGAACGAGCAGGAATACTTTGCGCCCATTCAGAACACTGTGCGACTTGCCGAATTGGCCGAAAAACGGGATGCTTTTTCAGGGGTCCGCCGTTGCCACGACCGTGGGCGACGTGCTGGGTTTGACGCGCGCACTCGTCGCGGATGTCTATGAGCGCAGACGCCAAGGGGATGTGGACAGGATCGCAATTGCCTGCGAAGACCCATCGAACTTTCTGGCGGCCCTGTTGGCGTGTTTCGCGTGCCGGAGCATTGCGATCCTGCCCGGAATTACGTCACCCGATGGCTTGGCAGATAGGGCCGATCAGTTTGATCACTTGGTTACCGATGCCGGGATAGCGCGCCTGACTTCCGACGAGATGGTTACACATGACACATTGACCCTGCCAGAGGCGGCCAAGTGCAATCTGGTGTTCTTCACAAGCGGCTCAACTGCCGCACCACAGCCAGTCCAGAAATCCTGGCGGCAGATTGAGGCCGAGGCTGAAACCCTTCACCAGCAGTTTGGGTCCGACGTCGGCGGGGCTCGGGTTGTGGCCACGGTTCCGCATCACCATATCTATGGAATTCTGTTTAACCTCGTCTGGCCCTTGTGCACGGGGCGAGCGCTGTTTGTGCCGCGCCAGATTTCCGTCGACGCGGCGCTGGATTACGCCGAGCAATGCCCGACCGTCATCGTTTCCTGCCCGGCGCATATGATGCGCCTCGGGTCCAGACAGGCATCAGAGCGGGCACCGATGTTGGTTTTTTCCTCTGGCGCGCCGCTGATGCCGGACGTTGCGAGGGCTATGGCCAAGATTTCCGGTTCCTTTCCGATTGAAGTCTATGGCAGCACGGAAACCGGGGGCATTGGCTTCCGAACCCAGGCTGTTTTGGGGCAGCAGTGGACCGTGTTCTCGGGGGTTGAAACCATGCAAACGTCTTCGGGTTGCTTGGCCGTTCGCTCGGCGGTGACGCCCGGTGCTGATTGGTTCGAAACGTCAGATTTATGTACCTTGTCAGAAGACGCGCGCAGTTTCGAATTGGGTGGGCGAAACGACCGCGTCCTCAAGATCGAAGGGGTGCGTATCTCGTTGCCTCGGATCGAAGCACTTGCGCAAGCAAACCCGTGCGTTCTGGAAGCCGCCGCACTTGGCCTGGATACGGACAAGGGCCAAAAGCTGGCCATGGTGGCAACCCTCACGTCCGAGGGCGAGCAATTGCTGAAAAGCAGGGGGAAATTTCGCCTCGAACGCGTCCTTTCAACCGCGATCAGGACGGCGGAAAACGCGGCATCCGCGCCAAAGCTGTGGCGGTTTGTCCGCGAAATTCCAACCAATGAGCGCGGAAAAAGACAGACGGCCGCCTTGGCTGAACTTTTTTCGGGGTGAGTATGGCAGTGTATAATCACAAACAAACGTACGGTTCGGACGTGAGTGGACAGAGCCCTCGCGCCACCGATTTGCCTCCGTTCAGGATTATCAAGTCTGAAGGCCCGCACGCAGTTTTGTCTCTGGACGTGGTGCCAGAGATGACATGCCTACAGGGGCATTTCCCAGAGAACCCGATCGTTCCGGGCATTGCCTTGCTTGATTGGGCAGTTCGACTGGCCGATCAGGTATTTGACTGTGGCCGTTCGGTCGCCGGTACGCGGAATCTGAAATTCAAAAAGGTGGTTGAACCGCGCGCGCAACTTGAGTTGACACTGGAACACCAGCTTGAACGCGACCGCGTCAAATTCACCATTGCTTCGGTGTTGGGTGAACATGCCAGCGGTATTGTCGAACTGGTGCCAGCATGACCGGCGCTATTTCCGAATTTAGACCCTGCGCGCTGATCCCCAGCTTCAATCATTACAAAGGTCTGCCAGCTATTGTAGAGCGCCTGAAACAGCTTGGTCTGCCGGTGATTGTTGTAGATGACGGGTCGGCGGAACCGGCGGCCTCGGCGATAGCGCAGTTGGCGCAACCCAGCAGTTCAGTGCGCGTGTTTCGCTGCCCGCAAAACGGCGGCAAGGGGGCTGCAGTCATTCGTGGCTTGCAAGAGGCTCAGGCACTTGGGTTCACACATGCCGTTCAGGTGGATGCTGACGGTCAGCATGATTTGGATGCGGTCGAAGAGTTGCTTGCCAACGCCCTTGGTGCGCCCGACACACTATGGAGCGGTCGCCCGATTTATGAAAGTGACGCTCCATGGGGTCGCCGGATCGGGCGCTATATCACTCATTTCTGGGTCTGGGTGGAAACGCTGTCGTTTCAGATCAAGGACACCATGTGCGGCCTGCGAGTTTATCCGGTGTGCCGAACGCTTGAGGTTTGCACGACCCAGGTCCATGGCCGCCGGATGGACTTCGACATAGAAGTGATGGTGCGCATGTTCTGGAACGAAACACCAGTTCGCCAGATTCCAGTGATAGTGAATTACCCTGCTGAGAACCATTCGAATTTCGATGCGCTCCGCGACAATATCGCCATCTCGAAGATGCATACACGACTTGTGTTCTCGATGTTGTACAGACGGTTGTTCGGGTGGGTGCGCCCGGTCAGATCGACACATTGGGCAGACCAGAGAGAGCGCGGAACCTATTGGGGCATTCGCTGCGTGGCCTCCATTTACCGCTTGCTGGGCGCGCGGGCGGCGATGGTGCTGATCGCGCCGGTTGTGGCGATGGCTTTCCTGTTCTCGGGCGACGCACGGCGGGCGTCGGGCCAGTACTTGGTCCGGGCGCGGCAGGCGGGGGTTCGCTGTGGCACCGCGTGGTATCACAGCTTTTGGCAGTTTCTGAATTTCGGCCGCGCGGCTTTGGATAAGGCCAGCGCCTGGAATGGCGATATCGGGGCCGAGGACGTATGGTTGGGCGACGGGGTTGCGTCGTTGCGCGATCAGGTCGGATCGGGGCAGGGCATTGTCGTTCTGGTGTCGCATCAGGGCAATCCCGAGGTTCTGCGGGCGGTGGCGTCTAAACAGAAATCCTTTGTGGTCAATATCTTTGCTCACACCAAACACGCCGAAAACTTCAACAGTGTTCTCAGAAAGCTGGACCCCGGTTCACAGGCCCGATTAATCGAGGTCACGGCGCTGAATCCTGTGGTCGCGGGTGAGCTTTATGACCGTGTCCAGCGGGGGGAATGGCTGGTCATCGCAGCGGATAGGACGCCCGTTGAGGCGCGTGACAATGTAGTTCGCATTCCATTTCTGGGCGATGAGGCTGCCTTTCCCGTTGGGCCATTCCTGATTTCACATTTGCTTGAATGCCCGGTCTACATGATGGGGTGCCACCGGCGCGACGGACGGTTCGAAGTCAGCTGGGAAAAGCTGGCCGACCGGGTACATCTGCCACGGGCGAACCGGGGACAGGGGCTCAAGGACTATGCTGGCCGCTACGCTGCCTTCCTTGAGGCACAAATCCGCAAAGCACCCTATCAGTGGTTCAACTTTTTCAACTTCTGGGCTTCGGAGCAGAAAACACGATGAATTTTCCAATAGCGAGCATCACTTTCGGCGACCGCAGCATTTCTTGTTCAGACATCATTCGCATCGCGCGCCAACCTGCTGTGGCAGCCGTGGTCAACACCTGTCCAACCTATCGCGGCAAGTTGCGGGCCAGCACGGCCTATCTGGATCGCTTACTGGACGAAAACGGCGAAATATACGGTGTGACAACCGGGTACGGAGACAGTGTTGTGCGGTCAGTTCCGCCCGCGCTGGTCCCCGAACTTCCCCTGCACCTGAGCCGTTTCCATGGCTGTGGTCTGGGCGAGTTGTTGACGCCGGAACAGAGCCGAGCTGTGCTTGCCGTGCGACTAAGCTCGTTGACGCACGGGTTTTCCGGTGTCAGCGAAGAGCTGGTGGACTTGCTGGCCGGGTTGCTAAATCACGGTATTCTGCCCTGCATCCCCTCTGAAGGGTCGGTGGGTGCCAGCGGTGACCTGACGCCCTTGTCCTATGTTGCGGCTGCCCTGATCGGCGAGCGGGACGTCACCTATCAGGGTAAAGTGATGCCTGCAGCACAGGCATTGGACATGGCAGGCTTGCGCCCGATCACGCTGCGCCCGAAAGAGGCGTTGGCGATCATGAACGGAACCGCGGTGATGACCGCGCTGACCGCATTGGCGATGGAACAGGCCGCCTATCTGGGCCGATTGACAACACGCATCACGTCGCTGGCGGCCATTGCCCTGACCAGTAACCCCGCCCATTTCGACGCCCGCTTGTTCGAGGCGAAACCTCATCCCGGTCAGGCCGAAGCAGCGGCCCGTATTCGTGCGGATCTGGCCAATCTGGGTGCGGAATACGAACCTGCACGCCTGCAGGACCGGTACTCAATCCGCTGCGCGCCACATGTGATCGGTGTACTGTTCGACATGCTGCCGCAATTTGCGCAGATGGTAGAGACTGAGATCAACAGCGCCAACGACAATCCGCTGATCGACCCGGACGACCATCGCATCCTGCATGGGGGGCACTTCTATGGCGGTCACATGGCGTTTGTTGCCGACTCGCTTAAGAACCTTGTCGCCAATCTGGCCGACCTGATGGATCGCCAGATGGCGTTGCTGGTGGACACCAAGTACAATCACGGGCTGCCCTCGAACCTGTCCGGTGCTGAACCCGAGCGCGCACCGATCAACCACGGGCTGAAAGCCTTGCAGATCGGAGCTTCGGCCTGGACGGCAGAAGCGTTGAAGAACACGATGCCAGCCAGTGTGTTTTCGCGTTCGACCGAGTGTCACAACCAGGACAAGGTCAGTATGGGTACCATCGCCTCGCGAGACGCGCTGCGGGTCTGCACGCTGACCGAGCAGGTGGCAGCCGCCTTGCTGATTTCTGTTCATCAGGCGGTCCTGCTGCGTTTGGAATGCGGCGAATTGCGGAACGATCAGCTGACGCCGGAAACCCGGGCCTTCTTGGACCAACTGGGCGAAACGATCCCGCGGATTGACGAAGACCGCCCGCTAGATGCCGTTTTGCGCAAACTGACCAACGACATCCACAACCGCGTGTGGGAGATTTAACGATGATCTCGGCCAGCATTGAGACGCGCGTGCAGTTCTATGATCTCGATCCGATGGAGATCATGTGGCACGGCAACTATGTCAAACTGTTCGAAGAGGCTCGCTGTGCCTTGCTGGACAAGCTGGAATACAACTATCCGCAGATGCGAGAGGATGGGTTCGGCTGGCCGGTGGTTGATCTGCGTGTGAAATATGTGGCGCCTGCGCGGTTCGGGATGTGTATTCGGGTGACGGCGACCCTGCGGGAATACATCAACCGCATGGTCATTGATTATCAGGTCGTTGATATCGAGACCGACGCGCGCCTGACCAAGGGCCAGACGACGATGGTTTGCGTTGCAGCAGATACCGGTGTCATGCAGTTCGAAACACCGGTCACCTTCCGCGCCAAAGTCGAAAAACAAAGTGATCGGGCTGCTTGAAGATGCGCGTTGTTCTGATCCTCTTGGCGTGTCTGGTTGCCAGTCTTGCGGCGGCTGAACCTTTGGGTGGGACATTCCACCAGTCGCGTTATTTGCCTGAGCACGACGTGACGCTAGAAACAACAGGTTCGTTTGCCCTGTTGCCCGGTGAGGGGTTGATCTGGGTGAACCGAACACCGTTTGAAACAACACTGATTGTTGCACGGGATGGGCTGTATCAGTTGAATCCCGCCGGTGATTTTTCTGCGATTGATGAAGGGCGCGGGGCGCTGGAGTTGTCCATACTCGACCACATGCTCTCGGGTGATCCGCATTCGCTAGTTAAGACGGGGATCTTTACGCTTAGCGATGAAACGCAGATGCAAGATGGTGACACGCAGATACGCGGCGTCATGAAAACACCATCCGGCAAATCCGAACCGGTCACTTTACGTGTCTCAGGTGGGCCAGATTCCGTTCTGCGGGAGATCGTGTTCTGGGCGAAAGATGCTCAAGGTCAGACCTATGAGGCCAGCGCAGTGCGTCTGGATGTGGACAGTTCCGACCGGGCCGAGCTTGTGGCCCTGTGGCAGCAGTTTCAGGAGGCACACTGACTGTGGTCCTCCATCGCCGGGCTCTATTGTGGATACTCGCGCAGGCGGTATGTGCCGTTGTCCTGTTTGCGGGCATTGCCGACGGGCGATTTAACATCCGGGGTGACATCTCGGCCTTTGATCACAGCAACAGCGATAGTGCTGAACTTGATGCTGTTTGGGTCGAACTGCGCGGGCGGCAAACAGGGCAGGGCAGCGTATTGCTGTCGCATCAGGACCCGGATCGCGCCGTTGATGCGGCGCTTGCGCTACAGGCTGCCTTGACGGCTCATCCCGGCCTTTCCTCGGCAGGACTAACGGAACAAAACCCAGAGGATCAACAGTTTTCCGAGCTGCTGCTGCAGGCTTTCCCAGGCGTTATGAGCAGCAAGGATCGCCGGGATCTTGAGCGGTCGGAAGGCGATGGAATTCTGGCCCGCGCTCTCGCTGGCTTGACGATTCCGGGCATAGCTTTGTCCTTTACCGATCCTGTGCGCGACCCGTTCAACCTGACCGGGCAGGCGTTGATCTCGGCCCTTGATCCAGTAATCCCCAGTCAGTTGATCGATGGCGTGCCGGTTTTCCAATCTGCTGACGGCGTGTACCACGTGCGAGTCCCGTTTCAGGCGGCGGACGTCAACGATTTGAAAGGTCAGAGCGACCTGGCAGCAGCAATTCGGGCAGCCGTGGCTGAGACGGTGCAGGACAGGCCACAGGTTCAGGTCCATTTTTTGGGTGGCGTTTTCTTCTCGGCTGATATCGCCAAGGCATCGCGGGCCGAGGCAGAACGCCTGACGCTGTTGTCCGCCTTGTGGGTTCTGGCGGTGGTCGTTGTTTCCATGCGATCTGCCCGATCGCTGATTGCCACTGCTTTGGTTCTTGGCATCGGTTTGCTGTGGGGCGGGGCCGTCGCCGCGCTGATGTGGGGCAGTGTGAATACCGTCGCCCTCGGCTTCGCCGGGGGGTTGCTGGGTGTGGTGGCAGATTACGTCTTTCACTATTTTCTGACGCGTCCTGATGGCAACAAGCGTGTGGCATTGGCCACCCGCAAAGCTTTGCTGTTTGGAGCCCTCAGTTCTGTCGTGGGGTTCGCCAGTTTGTTTTTTACCTCGTCCGATCTGTTGGCGCAAATCGCCGTTATTGCTTGTTCTGGCATTGCTGCGTCACTGACGACGATCCTAATCCTTTTTCCTGCAATTGGTTTGCTGCCGATTTCGGCAAATCAACAACAGATGTTGTTCAGCGCGAAGTTACGGCGCCAGCACATCCGGGTGGCCGGTTTTCTGGCGCACCCGGTCGTGGGTTTGGCGCTGCTGGCCAGTGCTTTTCTGGTTCTCAAGCCACCTTCCGATGATGTCAGAGCGTTAGGCCATGCGCCAAAGGCGTTGCTGCGCGATGCTGCGCTGGGGGCTGAGCTGTTCCCGTCGGCTCAGATCAGCCGCTTTCTTGTGGTAAAGGCTGATGACAGCCAAAGATTGCTAGAACGGCTTGAACACATCGCACCAACGTTGCGCAGCCTTCAGCAGCAAGGTCAGATCACTTCGGCTTTTCTGATCTCAGACCTGATCCCCAGCCTGGCTCAGCAGTCTGAGACCGCCGCGTTGGTGCAGAATGGATTGGCGTCACGCTGGGCAGAGGCAACTGGCCTGCCATTTGTTTTACCAAAGCCCGTACCGCTTACGATCGAAAGCGTTCAGATCGTCGCACCCCAGCATCGCGCCCTGCAGATCGTGCACCATACGCAGGACGGGCGGTTTTGGGCCGCCATTCCGATTGTCGGCGGTACTGCTGCAGCGGTTGCTGAATTGGCGCAGCGCTTTGACGACGTGTATATGGTAGATCCGGTCGATGGCGCGAACCGGGCCTTCGAAAAATCACGCAAGGGCGCTCAGTACGCGTTGCTGGTCGCGCTGGTTCTGCTTTGGGCGTTGTTCTGTGCGCGCAATGGGGTGGCACGCGGTACCAGGTTGACGCTGGTTCCTGCAGCGGCGGTTGTGGCGGCCCCCGTTTTGGCCACGCTGGTCGGTGTGCCGTTGAACCTGCTGACCGTGATGTCTTTGTTTCTGGTGCTGGCCATCGGTGCGGATTATGCGATCTTCCTTAGCGATCCGGACCTTGGGCCGCATCCCGAGACCTATCGCGCCGTGACCCTGTCCGCGCTGAGTTCGGTTGGTGCTTTCGCGATCCTTGGGACCAGCAGCCTTCCTGCCATCCACCAGATTGGTACCGTTTTATCCGCGGGCCTGACCGTAGCGTGGCTTCTTTCACCCTTTTCAACTCAAGTCATGGGAATACATAAATGACGCTGAATTCGACAACCACCGGCATTGCGATCATCGGGGCGGGGCCTGCGGGTTCGTTGGCGGCCAAGCGGCTGGTTGACACCGGGCATCGGGTGACAGTGGTCGAATCCGCTCGACACCCGCGGTTTTCTATTGGCGAGAGTCTTCTGCCCTTTTCGATGATCCCACTGGAACGTGCAGGGCTGCTGCCCGAGATTGAAGAGGCCGGATTTCAGATCAAGACCGGGGCACGTTTCGTGCGGGGCGCTCAGACTACAGACATTGACTTCCGTCAGAAATACGAACCCGGCTGGGGGACGACATTTCAGGTACAACGCGCCCGGTTTGACCAAATTCTGGCAGATGCGGCCGAGCGTGCGGGCGCAGAGATGCTTTATGATACGCAAGTGGTGGACGCAGATATCTCAGCACAGAATGCATCGCTGACGCTGCGCGATGAGGGTGGCCGAACCACGCGCCTCAATGCCGGTTTTGTACTGGACGGAAGCGGCTTCGGGCGGGTGTTGCCCCGGCTTCTGGGGCTTGAGACCCCGTCAGACCTGCCGTTCAGGGGCGCGTTGTTCACCCATATCGAGGATGGCATCACCAATCCGGATTTCGACCGCGGCAAGATCGTGATCACCGTGCATCCGCAGCACCCCGAGGTCTGGTTCTGGCTAATCTGTTTTTCTGACGGGACCAGTTCGGTCGGTGTTGTTCTTGGGGAAGAGCATGACTTGGGCGACACCGGTGATGACCACGCACACCTATTGTGGCAATGGGTCAATGAAACCAACTTGGGACGTTTACTAAAGGATGGACGCGCGGTTCGACCGACGGGGTGTATTCGGGGATATTCCAAGAATGTCAAATCCTTGCATGGCCCGCGCTTCGCCTTGCTTGGCAACGCGGCCGAGTTTCTGGATCCGGTTTTCTCAAGCGGTGTGACAATCGCGCTGCATTCGGCGGACCTGGCCTGCGATGTTTTGCTGCGACAACTCGACGGTGCCGAAGTGGATTGGGATCGCGATTTCGCGATCCCCTTACGATCTGGTGTGGATGTTTTCCGAACCTTTGTGACCGGTTGGTACGATCAAAGTCTACAAGAGGTGATCTTCAATCACCCGGCCGAGATCAACAATGTCACTCGGATGGTTACGTCGATTTTGGCGGGATACGCCTGGAACCGCGACAATCCTCTGGTCAAAAAACCGGCAAGCGGTTTGGCTGCGATCAGAAAGATGGTCGCCTGATGCGCCGGGTCTTGGCCGGATTCTTTGCTTTGGTTCTGACGGCCTGTGCGGGGCCGGAACCAGAAGCGCCGCAGGACGCTCCGGCGTCCGTTTTCCCGGACGAACCTGCGGTAGCGTCAGAGCAACCGCAGTCAGAGAGTACACCGGTGTTCACAACGAACCGGTTGGTTTGGCCCAAGCCGCCGCTGAAGCTTCAGCAAAGGCTGACATTAGAAGTCGATGGGCATACACGGCAGGCGATGGCGTTTCTCAGCCTGTCGGGCGAAGTGATCGAAATGCAGCTGTTTGATCCACTTGGGCTGCCGATGGGGTCGTTGAAATGGGTGAATGGTCAGGCTGAGCCGAACAGCGCGCAATTCCTGCCCGCCCAGATATCGGACCACCATATTCTGGATGACATAGTTCTGGCCTTTTGGCCGTCGGAAGCTCTGCTGCCTTTGATGCGCCAAGATCTTGAACTGAAGGTGGGCAGCCGTGACCGCAAGGTCAGTGAAGGGTTGCAGCCTCTGGTCACCGTCACCTATAGCAAACCGTCTGACTCGACTGAGCTGACGATCAATGACCAACAACACGGCTACACTCTGAAAATCTCTTCTGTAGAATTGTCATGACCGCACAACCGTACTTCCTGAACGATCTGGGAATCTCCTGCGCATTGGGGCAGGGGAAACAGATCGTGCGGGCGGCGCTTTTGGACGGGGATCAATCCGGAATGCAACCAGATCCGGGTTACTTGCAGCGTGGAA
Organism: Ruegeria sp. BB5; assembly: GCF_056539405.1. NCBI lineage: Bacteria > Pseudomonadati > Pseudomonadota > Alphaproteobacteria > Rhodobacterales > Roseobacteraceae > Ruegeria > Ruegeria sp. BB5. Next base: position 971,377 of record NZ_JBQFUX010000001.1, read on the forward strand.
AGACCGTTGTCGGCATTGTGCCGAACCTGCCCGAGGATTTGCCCTCATTGCCGCGGTCGGATCAGTTTGCGACGCGCAGCAACCGTATTCTGTATAGCGCGCTGGTGCAGATCGAGGATTCGATTGTCAGCGCGGTTGAACGGTATGGGCCAGAGCGTATAGGCGTTGTAATTGGTGCAACGACAAGCGGCATTGAAGAAGGCCGTTTAGCACTGGCAACTGTCCATGCGGATGGTGCGTTTGCGTCCGATTTTCGGTTGGAAATGCAGGAGTTGGGCAATCCATCAGATTTCGTTTCCACGCTTTACCAGCTTCGGGGCCCGTCCTTTACTGTGTCAAACGCTTGTTCATCAGGGGGCAATGCGCTGGCCAGCGGCGCGCGCTTTCTGGCGACCGGGCAGTGTGATGCGGTTATCGTAGGTGGCGTCGACGCGTTGACCAGTCTGACTTTGAATGGGTTTGATGCGTTGTCGTCGATTACACCGGGGCTGTCCAACCCGTTCTCGGCCAATCGCAACGGCATCAATATCGGAGAAGGTGCGGCGGTTTTTCTGATGACGCGCCAGCATTCAAACGTGGTGCTTTTGGGGTGGGGTGAGACATCAGACGGGTATCACATGAACGCCCCGGACCCGTCAGGGCAGGGGGCAATTGACGCTATCAAAATGGCGATGGGAATGGCCGGGTGCGATGCCGGTGATATCGCCTATGTCAATCTGCACGGAACCGGAACGAAAGCCAACGACGCGATGGAGTCGCTTGCTGTCGCTCAGGCCATCGGGCATGACATCCCGGCCAGTTCGACGAAGCCCATGACCGGCCACACGCTTGGGGCGGCTGGCGCTATTGAGGCAGGTTTTCTGTGGTTGTTGCTGTCTCATTCTGCGACAGATACAGCTCTGCCACCGCACCTGTGGGATGGGCAGTTGGGAATGGATTGCGAACGGTTGAATTTCGTCATGCCCGGTGAAACTGACCCCACCACTCGGCGGGCCTCGGCTATGATCAGCAATTCATTCGCCTTCGGAGGCAACAATTGTAGCCTTGTTCTGGGCAGGAGCGAACAGCCATGACAAACACGACACCTAGTATGCCCGAGGATATTGCTCAGTTCATGCCGCATGACCGGCCCATGATGCTGTTGGATCGTTTGATCGAGGCGCAAAACGGACGTCTCAAGGCTGAGGTTCGGATTAAATCAGAATCCATGTTCTATCGGCCAGACGAAGGCGTGCCGAGCTATCTGTCGCTGGAATACATGGCCCAAGCAGTTGCGGCATTGGATGGATTTTGGAAGGCACAACGCGGCAGTGCGCCGTCCATCGGCTTTTTGCTGGGAACTCGTGCGATGCCCCTGTCTCGGCCTTTTTTTGAAGCCGGAGAAGTGCTGACCGTCACCGTTGAAGAACGATTCAATGACGGAAACATGGCATCGTTCGACGGACGTGTGGACAGTGGAGCCGAGACCGTCGCCTCTGCTACGCTGAACGTGTACAGCCCGGATGGGACCGAAGTAACGAAGGAGGCCGAAGATGCCTGAACGTATTCTGGTCACTGGTGCGAGCAAAGGGCTGGGGGCTGCGATAGCCCAAAAGCTGGCGGTCGACGGATTTGAAATCGCGTTGCATTACGGGCGTGACCGCGCGGGTGCCAAAGCTCAAGCCGATGCGATACAAAGTCAGAGTGGCACTTGCAACTTGCTGTCGTTCGATGTCTCCAATCGCGACCAATGTCGGGATGTCATCGAACAGGATATCGCGCAAAACGGGGCCTACTACGGGGCCGTTCTGAATGCTGGTGTGACGCGAGACGGCGCGTTCCCCGCCCTCACCGGTGAGGATTGGGATGGGGTCGTTGATACCAACCTGAATGGATTTTATAACGTGCTGCATCCTTTGTTGATGCCGATGATCCAGCGCCGTAAGCCGGGGCGGATTGTGACGATGACGTCGGTCTCGGGGATTATCGGCAATCGGGGGCAGACCAACTATGCGGCATCAAAGGCCGGCTTGATCGGGGCGTCCAAGTCTCTGGCCATTGAATTGGCCAAGCGAAAAATCACTGTGAACTGCGTGGCGCCGGGTGTCATTGAGACAGGCATGACCTCAGAACTGCCCGGCGATATGGTCAAGACTCTGATTCCGATGCAGCGTGCGGGTCTGCCGGAGGAGGTGGCAAATCTGGTGTCTTTTCTGTGTTCTGACGGGTCATCCTACATTACCCGACAGGTGATCGCCGTGGACGGAGGGCTGCAATGACGCGCAGGGTTGTCGTAACAGGCATGGCTGGCGTCACGTCTCTGGGCGAGACATGGGGCGATATTCGGCATCGGATGGAGCAAGGGCAGACCGGCATCCGATACATGGACGAATGGGATGATTGCCAGGATCTGAACACCCGGCTGGGCGGGCCGATCGATACGTTCGAGCCGCGGGACCACTATAACCGCAAGGCCCTCAGAACCGCCGGACGGGTGGCCGCGCTGTCGATGTATGCCTCTGAAAAGGCGTTGGAGTCTGCGGGTCTGAAAGAAGAATCAGAGCGCTTGCAATCAGGACGCGCCGGGGTGGCCTATGGCTCATCCTTCGGCAACGTTGATCCGGTCATCGATTTTGCCCGCTTGCTGACAGATCGCACGGCACGCAATCTGAACGCAGCAAGCTATGTGCGCATGATGAGCCACACCTCAGCCGTCAATATCGGGATCCATCTGGGGCTGACCGGGCGAGTTTTGCCGACGTCATCGGCTTGCACCTCGGGCAGTATGGGGATCGGGTTTGCCTATGAGGCGATCCGGGATGGGAAGCAGGACATCATGCTGGCTGGCGGGGCTGAGGAAATGAGCGTCGGCATGAGTGCTGTCTTTGATACGCTGTTTTCCACCAGTGCGTTGAACGATCACCCGGGTCAGACGCCCCGGCCTTACGACAGCGCCCGAGACGGCTTGGTGATCGGCGAGGGTGCTGGGACTCTGATCCTTGAAGAATTTGAACACGCCACCGCCCGTGGTGCACCCATCCTTGCTGAAATCGTCGGTTTTGGCACCAATTCGGACGGTAGTCACGCGACACGACCGCAATCCGACACGATGCAGACCGCACTGCGATTGGCATTGCAAGATGCCGGGCTTGAGCAGGGGAGCATCGGTTTCGTCAGTGGCCACGGTACCGCCACGGATGCCGGTGACATTGCCGAAGTTCATGCGACCTCAGCCGTTTTTGATCGCGCGGTTCCCATGCACTCGCTTAAGGGACATTTCGGACATTCGCTTGGTGCCTGTGGGGCCATCGAAGCCTGGCTGGCTATTGAGATGATGAATGACGGCTGGTTCCCGGCTACGGCAAATCTCTCAGACCCTGATCCAAGATGCCTGGCAGTCAGCGCTACGACGCCCGACTTCCTGATTGGTGCGGCGCGTGAGTTCCGACCCCAATATGTGATGTCAAACAACTTTGCCTTTGGCGGGATTAACACGTCCCTTATTTTCAAAAAGGTCTGATCGATACTCATGCAAGATGCACTCTCACCAATCCTGGTGACCGGAGGCGCGGGTTTTGTTGGGGCCCATTTGGTCCGGCATCTTCAATCCCGCAATTGCGACGTTGTGGTGGTGGACGACCTATCCAACGGTGAGCGCGCGCGTCTGCCTGATGACGTGCCGATCTATGAAACCTGCATCAGCCGAAGGGACGAGATCACGCAGATTCTTAACACGCACCACTGCCGCACGGTGGTGCATCTGGCAGCATCAAAATCCGTCGCCGAGTCGGTGCGCGATCCCTTGGTTCACTACAGCAACAATCTGTCTCACAGTGTTGCGCTTTTGGAAGCCTGTGCCGCGGCAGATATTCGGCAGTTCCTGTTTGCGTCTTCAGCGGCCGTCTATGGCGATGTGCCCGGAGGGATCGTGACCGAGGACGCCATCCCTCTGCCCAAATCTCCCTATGGCTTATCCAAGAAAATGTTCGAAGACGTGCTGCGGTCTTCGGTCGAACATTACGGGATGGCATGCGCCATTTTGCGCCTGTTCAATGTGGCAGGCCGCGGCGCGTTCATGACCCACGAAGACATTGCTGGAAGTGAGCCCAGCCTTCTGGACGCGTTGGCCGCGTGTCGGGTGCGGGCGCGCAATACTGACAAGATCGAATTCCAGATTCTGGGCAATGATTATGACACCGAAGATGGCACCTGCGAGCGCGATCTGATCCATATTGACGACGTGACCGAGGCGTTCTGGCGCAGCCTCCAGTACATCGCTGAGACTGGCCAGAACTTAATCGTTAACTGCGGCAGTGGGACGAGTTGCTCTGTGAAACAGATTGTGCAGCGGTTTCGGGACAGGCATGCGCCGTCGATCACACCGGTCTACGCGCCCAGACGTATTGGTGACATCGCAAAGATCTGTGCGGATGTCAGCGCTCTTAAACTAGCCACGGGATGGGAGCCAGTTCACAGCGAGCTTGACAGGATTTTGGTTTCTATATCGGATCCTTCGTAAAGAGAGACAACTCAGACCGCTCTACGCGAGGCATGTCTTACTGCAGCGGTCACAAACGGATTGCCACAGGCCGTTACTACCTGAGATACCTGACACAGGAAGAAATCGCTCAGGTTAAGGCAGAACAGCGACAACGGCTTTCGCTGAAGCCTTTAAACCCCGCAACATTCAAAAGGGATCCCGCAGACGCGGGATCCCTTTTTCGTTTGCCTGATTGCAGTTTGGAAGGGTGTCAATGTGTCATAGTCGGCGCCCAAGGGGCGTAATTGGCATAGCCGGAAGTCCTAAAATGGGGCGCAGTAGGACACCAATGGCCGTACCTGTCGACTAGGGCAGAAAGCACACTACACCCTGAATTTCTATTACTAGCTTTCAATTTCAAGAAGATAGTGGCGGAGAGACAGGGATTCGAACCCTGGGTGGGCTTGCACCCACAACGGTTTTCGAGACCGCCCCGTTCGACCACTCCGGCACCTCTCCGCGGGGGTCTGTGAGGGGGGGATTTAGTGAGGAACGCGCGGGGGTGCAAGCAGAAAATTCCCGAAATTCACTATGACGGGATTTTCCATTGCCAGACGGCACAAAACGCCTAGGCTTTGAACTATGACTTATTCTCTTCGCCGCTCCGCTTTCACCCTATTCTTATTGCTTCTGACACTGGCCATGGCGCCTGTGTCGTCCTTTGCCGCCGGGCGAGACAGGATCGAAGCGTTTCTGACTACAACTGGTTTTGACGTGGCGCTGGAAAGTATCGCGCTCTCTTCTGCGTCGGCGCCGCAGATGCTGGGCATAGACCCGGATGGTTTCGGTTCCGATTGGGCCCGACTGACCGAAGAAGTATTCGACACTGAAGACATGCATGAAACCGCCGTGTCGATTCTGGAGCAGACACTCAGAGACGAGGCGCTGCTTCATGCAGTGGAATTTTATGCCTCGGACCTGGGGCAGCGTCTGGTCGAAGCGGAAAACGCCTCGCATATGCTGGATGATGACGAGGCCAAGCAGCAGCAGGGGCAAGAGATCGTGGCTGAGTTGATCAAAGACGGCTCGCACCGTGTTGAAAGCCTCAAACGCATGAATAGGGCCATTGATTCAAGCGGGACCGCCTTGCGAGCCCTGCAAGAGATTCAACTGCGGTTTCTGCTGGCCGCCAGTGCTTCGGGGGTAATTGATCTTCAGTTGGATGCTGATCAACTGCGCCTCATGATGCGCCAGAACGAAACAAGCATGCGACAGGCGTTGCAGTTATCGGCCCTGGCCGGGGCTGCCTATACGTACCAGGATTTTTCCGATGCCGATGTGAACGCTTATGCCGATGCGCTAGAGCAGCCGCTGATGCAAGAGGTCTATGAACTGCTGAATGCCGTTCAATATGAAATCATGGCCATGAAATTCGAAATTCTTGCCACTCGGATGGCGGACTTGCACCCGGCACAGGATATCTGATGCGTTTTATCGCGACGTTCCTGGCGTTGTTCGTTTGGACCACGCCTTTGCAGGCCGAGGAAAAGGTCGAACAACTTATGCAGGCCCTGCAAGTGGACGCGGTTATCGACATCCTGCGGGACGAAGGCAGTACGCTTGGGCAGGACCTTCAACAAACCTTTCTTAACAACAATGGCGGCCCAGTCTTTCTGGATCAGGTAGACCGGATTTACGACGCGGACAGAATGCGTGATCAGGTCGAAAGTGTGTTCGCGGAAACCCTGACCGAGAGCCAGATAGACCGCGCCATCCTGTTTTTCGAAAGCGATTTAGGGCAGGTTATAACCTCGCTGGAATTATCCGCCCGTGTCGCCTTGGCAGATGAAGCCATCGAAGAAATGGCACAGGACGCCTACAAAAACGGTGATCGCAGCACGGAGCTATATCGGCTGGTCGACGAGTATATTCAGGTCAACAACCTGATTGACGAGAATGTGCATAACTCCATCAGTGCAGATTACAATTTTTTCCGTGGGATGAGCCTGGGGGTTGGTGGGGACGACGGGGAACTTCTGGCACAGCTGCTTGAGGATAAAGACAGCATGACCGAAGACACACGAATGTGGCTGTATTCCTTCTTTTTGCTGGCATACAAGCCACTGACCGACAGTCAAATGCGCGAGAACATCGCATTTTCACGCACTGAAACGGGCAAAGCGATCAATACGGCCCTGTTTGAAAGCTTTAACCGGATGTTCGACACGATCTATTATCAGCTGGGTCAGGCGGTCGCTCAGGTGCTGAAAGGATCGGACCTTTAGCGTCGCATTTGATGTTGACTTTCCCCTGCAATCTTTGGATAAGCGCGCATCCCGGCCGGTTCTTCCGCGCCGGGTCTCGTTATTATTGACCCAAAGGGCTTTTCCCACGGGTCGTCACACAGCCCGGAAAAAGGGCGCGCTGTTCGAGGTGGCGAAAGCCAAAACACCCAAACGGGGACCACAGAACGCGGTTTGGAAAAGGAAAGACGCATGTTTGCGGTCCTCAAGACTGGCGGCAAGCAGTACAAGGTTCAGGCGGGCGATGTGCTCCGTGTTGAAAAGCTGGCTGCCGACGCAGGTGAAAAAGTTCAATTCAACGATGTTCTGATGCTGGGCGGTGACGCACCGGTTGTTGGCGCACCCTTCGTTGAAGGCGCAGGCGTTCAGGCCGAAGTGATCGAACAGATCAAGGGTGACAAGGTCATCAACTTCGTCAAGCGTCGTCGTAAGCACAGCTCGAAGCGTACCGTTGGCCACCGTCAGAAACTGACTCTGGTCAAAATCACTGACATCCTGGCATCGGGCGCTGACAAATCGGGCATCAAAGCTGCAACTGGTTCGGCACCTGCTGGCGAAGCTGCTCCGGCGGCGAAAAAGCCTGCCAAGAAAGCTGAAGCCAAAGCAGAGGCACCTGCCGCTGCTGCTGCTGCCGCTGATGATCTGACAGCCCTGAACGGTGTCGGTCCCGCCGCCGCCAAAAAGCTGGCCGACGCCGGTATCGAGAGCTTTGCCGCTCTGGCCGCCTTGTCGGACGAGCAGATTGCTGCTATCGACACCATCAAAGTGAAACCCGAATGGGTTGAGCAGGCCAAAGAACTGGCTAAAGGCTAAGGAGAGAGAGAATGGCACATAAAAAAGCTGGCGGTTCCTCCCGTAACGGTCGCGACTCAGCTGGTCGTCGCCTTGGCGTGAAACTGTATGGTGGCCAGGCCGCCATCGCAGGTAACATCATCGTGCGTCAGCGCGGCACCAAGTTCTGGCCGGGCGAAGGCGTAGGCATGGGCAAAGATCATACAATCTTTGCAACTGTCGACGGCGCTGTGAAGTTCCACAAAGGCCTCAAAAACCGCACCTTTATTTCGGTCCTGCCAGTGGCGGAGGCCGCAGAGTAAGCCGAAACCCATAAGGTTTGAAAATTCTTGGGGGACCGGCAGAAAATGCCGGTCCCCTTTCTCGTTTTAACGTAGTTTTGATTGAACGCACCTATGCCCGTCGCAACCACAAGTTTCCTGATTTTCGCCGCCAGTCAGGTCGGCACCCCAGGACCCGCCAATATGGTCCTGTTGGGAACTGGTGCGCGCTATGGTTTTCGGGCGGCACTTCCGTTTGTCGGGGGCGTCATTGTAGGGAAGCAATTGATCATCTGGCCTGTGGGCTTTGGCCTGCTGCAACTGGCCGATCAGGCTCCGGACGTATTTACAGCGCTGAAATACGCGTCAGCAGCCTATATCATGTGGCTGGCCTGGAAGATCGCCAACACACGCCTGTCGCGTCAGCAGGCTGATGGCAATGCACCCGGGTTCTTGGCTGGTTTGATCGTTCATCCCTTAAATCCAAAGGCTTGGGCGATGATCATTGCAGGGTTTACCGGGTTTGTGGCGGCAGGGACGCCCAGTATTGAGGCCACAGTAACGATTGCTCTCTGTTTGTTGTTTTGTCAGGTCATTCTTCATCCAATTTGGACATTTGCGGGCGATAGAATTGCCCACGCGGTTGAAGGACGTCCAATTGAAAAATATCTGATGTGGACGTTAGCCAGTCTCACCGTTGCGTCCGTATTATTCGTGTTGTTCGGAGGAGGAACGCACTCATGAAGCTTGAGGCAATAATAAACCAGCCGGTCATTGAAACCGAGCGGTTCGATCTGCGACCATTGCGCCGGTCGGATTTGGGTCTCATTGAACATTATGCAGGTGATGAGCGCGTGGCGCGCATGACCACAGCAATTCCACATCCGCTGCCACCGGGTTCGACCGAAGCTTTTGTGACGCGCGCGATGTCCGAAGAACGCGATGAAGACGTCTGGGCAATGGATGCCACCAAAGATGGCGGTCCCGAGCTGATCGGCCTGATCTCGCTGACGCGCCTGGATCGCAACCAGTCCGAGGTGGGCTATTGGGTCGCGCCGGTCTATTGGAACACGGGCGTTGCATCGATGGCGGTCGAAGCGCTGGTCAATGCCAACCCGTTGGAAAACGCCACCATGTTTGCCAGCGTTTTTCAGGACAATCCGGCCTCGGCGCGGGTGTTGACCCATTGCGGGTTTGAATATCTGGGTGATGCCGAAACCTATTCGGTGGCGCGTGATGCGAATGTGCCCACCTGGACGTATACTAAGAAACTCTGACTTGTGGCCGATGGGGCCTTTGCAGTAGGGGACACACATGAAATTTCTCGATCTTGCAAAGGTCTACATCCGGTCCGGGGCCGGAGGTGGCGGCTGCGTCAGCTTTCGGCGCGAAAAGTACATCGAATACGGCGGTCCCGATGGCGGTGACGGCGGTAAGGGCGGATCTGTCTGGGCCGAGGTCGTTGACGGGTTGAACACCCTCATCGACTTCCGCTATCAGCAGCATTTCTTTGCCAAGAACGGTCAACCCGGTCGGGGTCAGCAGCGCACCGGCAAGGACGGCGACGACATTGTCTTGCGGGTGCCGGTTGGTACCGAGATTCTGGACGAAGACGAAGAAACCGTCATCTGCGATCTGACTGAGGTCGGTCAGCGGGTTTTGCTGGCCAAAGGCGGCAATGGCGGCTTCGGCAACCTGCACTTCAAATCTGCCACCAACCAGGCCCCGCGCCGGGCCAATCCGGGGCAGGCGGGGATCGACCGCACCATCTGGCTGCGGCTGAAACTGATCGCCGATGTGGGCTTGCTGGGCATGCCCAATGCTGGAAAGTCGACCTTTCTGGCCGCAACATCCAACGCCCGTCCGAAAATTGCGGATTATCCCTTTACCACGCTGCACCCGAACCTGGGTGTGGTCGGCGTTGATAACGTCGAGTTTGTCGTGGCTGACATTCCCGGCCTGATCGAAGGCGCCCACGAAGGCCGTGGGATCGGAGATCGTTTTCTGGGTCACGTGGAACGCTGCGCCGTTCTGCTGCATCTGGTCGATGGAACGTCTGAGACCGTGGCTGATGACTATCGGACCATTATTCACGAGCTTGAGGCTTATGGCGGCGAACTGGCTGAGAAACCTCGTATTACGGTGCTGAACAAGGTCGACGCACTGGATGACGAAGAACGCGAAGCGGCTAAGGCCGAGCTGGAAGAGGCCGTCGGCGGCCCCGTCATGACAATGTCCGGTGTGGCGCATCTAGGCGTGACCGAGGTTCTGCGCGCATTGCGTACCCAGATTGACGAAAACCGCCTGCGGCAAAAGCCCGTTGAGGAGGCGAAGACGTGGCAACCCTGACCTCAGCCAAGCGTCTGGTGGTCAAGATCGGGTCCGCCTTGCTGGTGGATCGGGACACGGGCCTTTTGCGCTCGGACTGGCTGCACTCCTTGGCGCAGGACGTAGCTTGGCTAAAGGGGCAGGGAACGGACGTCATTTTGGTGTCATCCGGGTCTATCGCGTTGGGTCGCGGGGTCTTGGGCTTGCCGATGGAGGCTTTGCCGCTAGAGAAATCTCAGGCTGCCGCTGCTGTAGGTCAGATCCGGCTGGCTCGCGCGTACGAGGAGGCGTTAACGCCGCACAAGATCACTACCGCGCAGGTCTTGGTGACGTTGGAGGACAGCGCTGACCGCCGCCGCTATCTGAACTCACGCGCGACACTTGAAACTTTGCTGGGTTTGGGTGTCGTGCCTATCGTCAACGAAAACGATACGGTCGCAACGGATGAAATCCGCTATGGCGACAATGATCGCTTGGCCGCACAGATCGCTGTCACGGTGGGCGCGGATCAGTTGATACTGCTATCTGACGTGGACGGTTTCTATACCGGCAACCCGAATGAGGACACCTCGGCCACTCGTTACGACGTGATCGAAGAAATTACGCCTAAGATCGAACAGATGGCGGGTGACGCCGGGTCAGGCCTGTCCAAAGGCGGAATGAAGACAAAGCTGCTGGCTGCAAAGATGGCGACAGCCGCCGGGTGTGATATGGCAATTACTGAAGGATCGCCGCTGAACCCTCTGAAATCACTTGAAAACGGTGCGAATTGCACTTGGTTCACCGCGACCCTGGACCCACATGCGGCCCGGAAACGGTGGATCTCGGCGATGAAGCCGCGTGGTGAAATCGTGGTGGACGCCGGCGCAGCCCGGGCACTTGGCAACGGTAAAAGCCTGTTGCCTGCCGGGATCGTCGAAGTGACCGGAGACTTTGGCCGTGGCGATCCTGTGGCCATTCTGGACCCGGAAGCGCGACGCTTGGCACAGGGCCTCAGCCGCTATACCGCGCAAGAAGCAGACGCGATCAAGGGGCGAAAATCCTCGGAAATCGAGGCGACTCTGGGTTATCCGGGCAGGGCCGTGCTGATCCACCGAGACGATTTGGCGCGGTAGCCGAGCGATGTTAGAACACCAAAAGACCGACTGAAAGGCATCTGAGATGAAGGATTTCGACAGCATCCCCACACTGATGGCCGATCTTGGAAAACGCGCCAAGAAAGCCTCGGCCGAATTGGCTTTTGCCAGCGCCGAACGGAAACATGCAGCCCTGATCGCCGCCGCTGATGCGGTTTGGGCCAACCGTGCCAGAATCATCGAGGCCAACAAGAAAGACCTCGAATTCGGTCGTGAAAAAGGTCTGAACCCGGCAATGATGGATCGCCTGATGCTGGACGAGGCGCGCATTCAGGGCATGGTTGACGGGCTGCGCACGGTCGCGGATCAGGCTGATCCTGTGGGCGAGGTGCTGACCGAATGGGACATGCCCTCGGGACTGCATATCCAGCGTGTGCGTACGCCTTTGGGTGTGATCGGTGTGATCTATGAAAGCCGCCCCAATGTGACAGCAGATGCCGGCGCGCTGTGCCTGAAATCGGGCAACGCGGTGATCCTTCGTGGCGGGTCCGAGAGCTTTCATTCTTCGGGCGCCATCCACGCTTGTCTGGTCCAAGGGCTAAAGGCCGCAAACCTGCCCGAGGATTCCATCCAACTGGTGCCGACGCGAGACCGCGCCGCGGTTCAGGAATTGCTTACCCTGACGGATTATGTCGATGTTATCGTCCCTCGCGGGGGTAAAGGCCTGGTGGGGCTGGTGCAGCGCGAGGCGCGCGTGCCTGTTTTCGCGCATCTTGAAGGCATCGTGCATATCTACATCGACAAAGCCGCCGATCCGCAGAAAACGCTGAACGTGGTAATGAACGCCAAAACCCGGCGGACCGGAATCTGCGGCGCAGCCGAATGCCTGTTGATCCATCAGGAAGTGGTGGAAACACTGGGACGCGACGTTATCGCTGCGCTAATGGCCGCAGGTGTTGAGGTTCACGCCGAAGGCGCGCTGGCCCAGAATGGCACCGTGGCTGCGACGGCCGATGACTGGGGCAAAGAATTCCTCGACAGTATCATCGCGGCAAGACCGGTCGCTGATATTGACGAAGCCATCGCGCATATCCGCCTAAATGGCTCGGACCATACCGACTGCATCATGACCGAGGACGAGACCGCCGCTGCACGGTTCTTCGAACGGCTCGACAGTGCGATACTGATGCACAATGCCTCAACCCAATTTGCCGATGGGGGTGAGTTTGGTATGGGCGCTGAGATCGGCATTGCGACCGGTAAGATGCATGCGCGTGGCCCGGTGGGTGCGGCGCAGCTGACCAGCTTTCAGTATCTTGTGCGCGGGAATGGAACGACCCGGTCTTAAAACCGGATCACAACGCGGGTTGAGGTGGTTTCCGCCGCAACCCGCCGCCCCACCGACGTGGCAGTCTTTGGCAAAAGAGCAAACTGCACCTGTGCGGGCGTGACTTTATTGGGGTATCGCCCTGTCGGCAGATTCTTCCAAAGGTCATTATCCACATTCAGCTTGTCGGCTGATCCTGTGACCGTCCAGCTTTCAACATTTTGATCGATGGTCACTTCGCCCCCAAAAGGCATGGCGTTTTCGCAGCACATCAACGCCAGAAATGCCAGTTTGACCTGATTACGCGGCACCGCCTCGGTCAGGTGCCAGTTGACGCGCACGCGGCCTGCGCGTTCGACATCCTTTAACAGTTCCGAGACCTCGGTTCGGCCCAAAGGCTGATCGCTGGCTGAACCAAACGCCACGCGGAAAAACCGAATCCGCGCCCCGGCACTGCCAACACTGCCCGAGATAAGTTCCATCTCAGGCCCCTGGACTGCGCCAACCATCTCAAGCAGCTCCAGACCGTTGGTGATCGCCCCGATGGGGCTGATCAAATCGTGACAGATCCGGGACCCGATCAACTCGGCCAGGTTGACTGTGGTGTCGCTCATGCGTACCTCCTGCTGCATCTGCCGCCGGACCGGAGCCCTCGCATGACAGACCTTAATGCTATTCTTGCACCGGGCATGTACGTCCGCCACCCCGATTACCCCGATTGGGGCGTTGGACAGGTGCAGTCCAACATCGGGGGCAAGATCACCGTGAACTTTCGCGAGCAGGGGAAAGTGGTGATTGACGGAACGCGCATCGCCCTGATGCCGGTCTTTGATCTGTGAAACTGGTTTAGGAAAGGTTAACGGCCCCGCAAATCCGCTCTTGTTGCCATCCCTACGGAAACTGCGGTATCAGCGCGCAAACAAGAACGGAACCATCAATGCCGGACGCAGGCCCTTCCTTTACCGTCAAACTTGCACAGACCGAGGACGAACTGCGCGCTGCCCAACGGCTGCGCTATGACGTGTTTGTTCGCGAACTGGGCGGTGGCGGAGAGATGGTGGATCATGACGCCGGACTGGAGCGCGACAAGTTCGATCCGTATTTTGATCACATGCTGGCGATAGACGACCTGACAAGCGAAGTTGTTGGCGTTTACAGGCTATTACCGGGCGAACGTGCTGCAGAACTGGGGCAGTTTTATTCCGAAGATGAATACGATCTGACTGTTTTGAAGCAAAGCGGTCGCAAGCTGTTGGAGCTCGGCCGTTCATGCGTCCACCGTGACTATCGCGGGGGCACTGCGATGTATCATCTGTGGAACGGATTGGCGGCCTATGTAAATGAGCGTGAGATCGAAGTTCTGTTCGGTGTCGCCAGCTTTCACGGAACGGATGTTCAGGAATTGGCGCAGCCCTTGTCGATGCTGCATCACAACCATCTCGCGCCGCCTGATTTGAGGGTGAGGGCACAACCAGAAGTATTTAACTCCATGGATCTTGTTGCGCCCGCCGATCTGGATCGCCGAGCTGCGATGGTTCAGGTTCCGGCATTGATCAAGGCCTATCTTCGCCTAGGGGGTTTCGTGGGAGAAGGCGCGTTCATCGACCATTCATTCAACACCACTGATGTTTGCCTGATCCTCGATACGGCCCGCATGAACGAGCGGCAGAAACGCATCTATGGCGGGGCATAAATTGGTGAACGAACCGCTTTGGAACAGCGAGGATGAACCAGACCCCATCAAACTGGGGTTGGTGGGGTGGATGTTGGTTTTTCTCCGCGGATTACCACTGGCCGTATTGGTGTTTGGAGGTTTGCTAGTTCTATTGGTGGTGCGCTTGATCGAGCGTCCGTTGTACGGCGTGCGCCGCCCCGTAACGCCGTTTATTTCGCAATTTGTCTGCCGCAATGCGTTTCGGATCCTCGGGATACGGTTTCGAACCTCGGGCGAATTGATGCAACAGCGCGGCGCTGTGGTTGCAAATCACACGTCATGGCTGGACATTTTCGCCTTGAATGCGCGCAAGCGCGTCTATTTCGTGTCCAAGGCCGAGGTGGCCAAATGGCCCGGTATCGGCTGGCTTGCCCGTGCAACAGGAACCGTGTTCATCGAGCGGGACCGCAAGAAAGCAAGAGAACAGACAAGAATATTCGAAACTCGCTTGAAAGCTGGTCATAAGCTGCTGTTTTTCCCCGAAGGGACGTCGACCGACGGGCAGCGTGTTTTACCTTTTAAAACAACTCTTTTCGCCGCGTTCTTCGCAGATGAATTGCGAGATTTCATGTATGTGCAGCCAGTCTCGGTTGTGTATCACGCGCCCAAAGGGCAACCCGACCGGTTTTATGGCTGGTGGGGAGATATGGATTTCGCCCCACACCTTTTGAAAACGCTGGGTGCGCGCGGGCAGGGTGCGGTTGAATTGATTTATCATGCACCGGCCAAGGTTAGCGATTTCGAAAGCCGCAAGGCGCTGGCCGCATATTGTGAAGAGGCCGTGCGCCACGCGCACGCACTGGCAGGGCTTGAAAAATAAGGGCGAAAAGCCCTTGCGCTAGCCGAAAACCTGCCGTATACGCGCGCCATTCAAACCCGCAGGCGGGGTTTGGGCTTTTTGAGGGAGACATCCTCATTAAGACCGCCGGTTGGAGCATCTGCTTCTTTCACCCCCGCCCAGGCGTAAACCGGAAAAGGAAAATAGCATGGCTCTTCCCGAGTTCACCATGCGTCAGCTGCTGGAAGCTGGCGTTCACTTTGGTCACCAGACACAGCGTTGGAACCCCCGCATGGGCCCGTTCATCTACGGCTCGCGCAATGGTATCCACATCATGGACCTGACTCAGACCGTTCCGATGCTGGATCAGGCTCTGCAAGCCGTTCGTGACACCGTCGCAAAAGGTGGCCGCGTTCTGTTTGTCGGCACCAAGCGTCAGGCAGCTCAGCCCGTCGCTGAAGCAGCTGAAAAGTCGGCTCAGTACTACATGAACCACCGCTGGCTGGGTGGCACGCTGACCAACTGGAAAACCGTTTCTCAG
The DNA here is from genome assembly GCF_056539405.1 of Ruegeria sp. BB5. NCBI lineage: Bacteria > Pseudomonadati > Pseudomonadota > Alphaproteobacteria > Rhodobacterales > Roseobacteraceae > Ruegeria > Ruegeria sp. BB5. The sequence goes on from NZ_JBQFUX010000001.1 coordinate 986,955, forward strand.
TCGATCAACCGTCTGAACCAGATCGACGAAGCCATGGAATCGGGTGCCGAGGGCCTGACCAAGAAAGAGCGTCTGGGCATGGAACGTGACCAGGGCAAGCTGCAGGCTTCGCTGGGCGGCATCCGCGAAATGGGCGGCGTCCCTGATCTGCTGTTCGTCATCGACGTCAAAAAAGAAGCACTGGCCATCGCCGAAGCCAACAAACTGGGTATCCCGGTTGTGGCCGTTGTCGACACCAACTGCTCGCCTGACGGTGTTGATTACATCATTCCCGGCAACGACGACGCGGCGCGCGCGATTGCGCTGTACTGCGATCTGGCCGCACGGGCCGCTCTGGACGGTATGACCGCGCAGATGGGTGCAGCAGGCGTTGATCTGGGTGCGTTCGAAGAAGCTCCGGTTGAAGAAGCCGTTGCGGAAGAAGCACCCGCAGAAGAAGCCGCGCCGGAAGCCAAAGCCGAAGCGTAAGCTGCCCGTCACCTAAATGACATATGGGGCAGGGTAGACCTGCCCCAATTCCGTTTGAATTGAGGAGAGCCAAGAGATGGCAATCACAGCAGCAATGGTTAAAGAACTGCGCGACTCGACCGGCGCAGGCATGATGGACGCGAAAAAAGCGCTGACCGAAACCGAAGGTAACATGGACGAAGCCGTTGACTGGCTGCGCACCAAGGGCCTGGCCAAGGCGGCCAAGAAATCGGGCCGTACCGCTGCAGAAGGTCTGGTCGCTGTTCACGTCAACGGTGGCAACGGTGTTGCTGTCGAAGTGAACTCGGAAACCGACTTTGTCGCGAAAAACGCCGAGTTCCAGGAAATGGTTGGCAAGATCGCATATGCCGCAGAAGGCGTCGACAATGTCGAGGCGTTGCTGGCTGCTGATCTGGGTGGCAAGAATGTTGCGGACACTCTGACCGACAAAATCGCCACCATTGGTGAGAACATGTCGGTCCGTCGTATGGCCAAGCTGTCGGGCGACACTGTTGTGTCCTATGTCCACAACGCGGCCACCAACGGCATGGGCAAAATCGGTGTTCTGGTTGCTCTGTCTGGCGGCGATGAAGCCATCGGCAAACAAGTTGCAATGCACATCGCAGCCGTGAACCCGGCGGCCCTGTCCGAGGCAGACATGGACCCGGCTGTTGTTGAAAAAGAAAAGCAGGTTCAGATGGACATTGCCCGCGAATCCGGCAAGCCGGAGCAGGTGATCGAAAAGATGATCGTTGGTCGCATGAAGAAATTCGTCGCGGAATCCACATTGCTGAACCAGTCTTTCGTTGTGAACCCTGACCTGACCGTTGAAGCAGCGGCGAAAGAGGCAGGCGCAACCATCACCGGCTTTGTCCGTCTGGAAGTTGGCGAAGGCATCGTTGTCGAAAAAGAAGACTTCGCAGCAGAAGTTGCCAAAGCCGCACAAGGCTAAAAAAGCATTCCCGAACTCTGCGGAGTTCGGGGAACCAAAGAAACCGGTCACGCAAGTCGTGGCCGGTTTTTTTAGGCCAATCAAGCCATTAGCCAATAAAAAAGGACGCATTCGCGTCCTGAACGTTTCTGAAAGGGTATGAGGGGCCCCGCATGATGGGGATGGTCGAGGCCCCTCAAAATTCCGACAAACTGACGCGGACAAATAGGCGCCTTTATGTCAGAGCGATTGGAGAGCCTTGGTATTACAAAGATCCAACCAAATGTTCCCTGGCTAAAGCCACCACTCACGGAACACTCTCACTTTGCAACCAGCCCCCCAGATTGGAAAGTCATGATTTCCTTACCTAAGGTAAATTGACGCTCCTAAGCGTCAATTCTCGGACCTTAGACCTCCATAACGAACATCTGATTCTGTAGTGACGCCTTCAGAACGGCCTGAGCGGTGGTTTCCACCGACAGTGCCTCGCGCGCCAATCGTAAATGTTTTTCGACCGTAGCCGATGTCAGCCCCATCAATAGGGCAATGTCCTGGGTGGTCTTGCCGTCACCGACCCATTGCAACGCTTCACGCTGGCGCTTGGTCAGCGCTCGGTTCGGCGCGTTATAGGGCAGGGTGAGGATTTTAAGATGCGCAACATTGTTCATCAGCAGGATATCATCACCATGCTCATCCCACATCGCATCCACTTCGTCCTGGCTGGTCGCATTTCCTGCCGAAAGGGAAATCGCCCCCTTGGAACGCATCGAAACCGAGGTGAAACTGACCGTATATCCGAACGCAACGCCGTGCTTTCGATTGAATTCCAGAACGTCCAGTTCTTGCTGTGTTAATCCGCGGTTGGACACCAAATCCTGGGCGATATTCCAACTGGCGGCACCTTCGTTGCTTAGCGCCCATTTCAACATCGGAGCATGAAAATACAGGCCACCACGCAGGAATCCATCCAGATAGGACTTTCCATGATTGGTCAGAATCACGAAATCCTCTGGATCACCCAGCGATGTCTCGGTGCGGTATTGGGTGTAGCCATAGATCAGCCGATCAAACCCGTATTCGGCCATCTGACGGCAATGGGCGTCCCAAAGCTCTTCCAAAGTTTTGGTATAGCTGAGAAAGTGCAGGTATTCGCTCAGCTTCATGCAGTCGACCCGCCTTTCAGATGCGCCGCCAATCCGTCCAGAGCCATCACATAGCCTTGCGGGCCAAAGCCACAAATCTGGCCGATCGCCACCTTCGAGATATAGGACACGTGCCGGAATTCTTCGCGGGCATGAATGTTGGACAGGTGGACCTCGATCATTGGAAGTTCAACGGACGCAATCGCATCCATCAGGGCGATTGAGGTATGCGTATAAGCACCTGCGTTCAGAACAATGCCGTCCTGATCCCCCTTGGCCGCGTGGATGGCATCAATCAGGGCACCTTCGTGGTTTGACTGAAAGCACGACACGTCCAGACCGATGGAAGATCCGTGGCTGACGCACAGATTCTCAACCATCTCCAGCGTGGTGCTTCCATAAACCTCGGGTTGTCGGGTGCCCAAAAGGTTCAGGTTCGGGCCATTCAAAATCAGAGCTTTGTGCATTATTTCACTGTTCCCATACCAGTTTCTTAAACGCGAACAGGTGGGAATGTCCACCGGCCAACGCGCGTATAGGGCGAGCGATTAAAGAAACCGTCAATCATGCTCAGCCCTTGCAGGCATTGTCACCACGATTTTACCAAGGGCAGAACGGTTGGCCAGATGAGTCAGAGCTTTGGAGGCAAGGTCGAACGGATACTTGGCGCTGATCCGCGGTTTTATACGAGCATCGACGTATAACTTGAACAAATCACTCACATTTTTTGAATGCCCTACAGGATCGCGCAGCACCGATGCGCCCCAAAAAACCCCTACAATTTGGCAGCTTTTTAGCAATGGCAGGTTCAGAGGTATTTTGGGAATGCCCGCCGGGAAACCTATCACAAGATATCGCCCGGCCCAGGCCATACTACGCAGCGCAGGTTCCGCATAATCTCCACCTACAGCATCATAAACGACATTTACACCTAACGGCCCTGCCAAATCTTTGATTCCCGATGAGAATTCTTTTTGTGCCTCTTTGTTCATCTCACGGGAGTAGATAAGCGTTTCATCCGCCCCCAAATCTCGGCAAAAATCCGCTTTGTCGGGCGAGGAGACTGCGGCGATCACACGTGCGCCCATGGCCTTGCCCAACTCGATCGCGGCAGACCCTACCCCTCCGGCAGCGCCCAGGACCAACAGGGTTTCCCCGGGCTGCAGGGCAGCGCGGTCTTTCAACGCGTGATAAGACGTGCCGTAGGTAAAGACAAAGCAGGCCGCATCCTCGTATGGCATTGAGCCTGGGAATTTAATAGCGGTTGCAGCAGGGATTGCTAGATGTGTTGAAAACCCGCCATGCCCGGTCAGCGCCAGAACACGGTCTCCAACGTTGAAACCGGTCACACCTTCGCCAATGGCCAGAACGTCCCCGGCGATTTCACCGCCCGGCGCAAAAGGGCGGGGTGGCTTGATCTGATAGAGGTCCTGAATGATCAGTGTGTCGGGGAAGTTAACGCCTGCGGCCCTAACCCCGATCAGCAATTCGCCTTTACCCGGTACTGGATCAGGCAGGCTGGTCAGCTCTAGTGTATCTGGCCCGCCCGGCGCGACGCTGAGTAAAGCTTGCATATTAATCCCGTTATCCCTGTTATTCGGATATGAGGAGCTTTGGCGCGGACCAATGAGTTGTCAAGAAATCAACCATTTCCCAGACGTGCCTATAGCCACTTTACCGAGGAGCAGACCATGACCCCCGACACGTTATTCTCATTGCAAGGCAAAACCGCACTGGTCACCGGTGGCGCAACAGGCATCGGGCGAATGGCGGCCGAGGCATTGGTGCGGGCAGGGGCGCGTGTTCTGATCGCATCCCGCAAGGCAGACGCCTGCGAAGCCGTTGCGGCTGAGCTGAACGCTTTGGATGCGCCCGGTCATGCCGAAGGGTTCGGCGGAGATGTTGCAACCAAAGATGGAATCGCGGCGCTTGTATCCGAGGTTAACAAGCGAACAGATCGCCTTAATATCCTAATGAATAATGCAGGCGTAACCTGGGGTGCGCCTATGGGACAATTCCCACATGAGGCCTGGGACAAGGTTATGTCGGTAAATGTCGCGGGTTTGTTCGAGCTGACCCAAAAACTGTTGCCGATGCTGATGCAGTCTGGCTTAGTTGACGACCCGGCGCGAGTGGTCAATGTCGGTTCGGTCATGGGTGAGGTGCCGATGGGCGATGGGGCCTATAGCTACTCGGCTTCGAAAGCGGCAGTGCTGCACCTGACCAAGATCATGGCCAAGGAGTTTTCGCCCTACCACATCACGGTCAACGCGCTGGCACCGGGGCCGTTCGTCTCGAAGATGACTGCCTTTGCCACGGCCGATGAAGAGACACGCGAAAGGGTTGGTAACTCGGTTCCTTTGGGTCGGGTTGGGCGTGATGAGGATATTGCCGGCTGTATGCTGTTCCTATGCGGTCGTGGCGGCAGCTATGTCACCGGTGCAGTGATCCCGGTGTCCGGTGGGATCAACGTCGAGACGGCCGGGAACATATTTGCCGAAGCTTTGTGAGGATTCAGGCGTAGATGGACAGCACGAGTTTCAATCTGGCAGCTGTGGATGCGTACCTCAAGTCGCATCTTCCGGGCTATTGTGGGCCGTTGCAGGCGAGAAAGTTTGCGATAGGGCAATCCAATCCGACCTTTTTGCTGAAGACCCCCGATCAGTCTTATGTTCTGCGTCGCAAGCCTCCGGGTGCGTTATTGAAATCTGCCCATGCGGTGGATCGGGAATTCCGTGTTCAAAGCGCGTTGGCCAACAGTGCCGTACCGGTCCCCAAAATGTACCTGCTGTGCGAGGATGGCGATGTCATCGGGTCGGATTTTTATGTTATGGAGCATCTGGAAGGGCGCGTATTTCTAGAACCTACATTGAGCGGGGAAACCGATGCCACCCGCTCCGCCGTGCTGGATGAAGTGAACCGTGTACTGGCCGACCTCCACGAGGTGGATATCGATGCCGCCGGACTATCTGACTATGGCCCGCCCGGAAACTACTTTGAACGCCAGATTGCGCGCTGGATCAAACAGTACCGCGCCTCTGAGACCGCAAATATCCCCGAGATGGATGCGCTGATGACCGCCCTTGAAGGTTCGATACCCGCAGATGACGGCCAAAGAACGCTGGTGCATGGTGATTACCGTATCGACAATCTGATGTTTGAGAAAGACGGCACACAGTGCATCGGGGTTCTGGATTGGGAATTGTCGACGATCGGGCATCCGTATGCAGATTTGGCGGCAGTGATCATGCAGTGGCAGATGCCGCCGGGTGCCGAGGGCAGGGGGCTGGCCGGAATTGATCGGGCAAGTCTAGGCCTGCCCTCAGATCAGGCATTTATCGATCAGTATTGCCAGCGTCGTGGCTTTTCCGGGATCGACAATTTCGGGTTTTATCTAGCCTTTAACTTCTTTCGTATGGCCGCGATTTTGCAGGGGGTCTTCAAACGCGCGCAGGACGGAAATGCTTCCGACCCGGAACGGGCGATGATACTTGGTTCGTATGTTCCAATATTCGCACGACACGGGCTGGACGCCATAGAAGGCTAAGGGGTCTTTGACAGCTCCAACCCTAGATTTCCCAGACTATTCTTGCCAAAGAACATTTCGGACCCCGCAAACATGCTGGGAACGCCGAACACACCGCGTTTTACGGCGGCCTTGGTCTGGTCTTTCAGTTGTTGCTTGATATCGACGCTGGTCATCGCCTCGCGTATTTTACGCGCTGGCAGATCGTTCTCTTGCATGATTTCCGACAGAACACCCAGTTCATCGACCTTCTGACCATGCACCCAAATCGCATCGAAAACAGCGTTCATATATTTGTCTTCCCAGGGTTTTCCGGACGCAAGCACAGCCCCACGCATGGCAAATTTGGTGTTAATCGGAAAATGAGGACTCATGTGAAAGCTCAGGCCCCGAGTGCGCGCAAATCGATGCAGATCATGAGTCAGATAGGCCGATTTCTGACGGTTTTCCGAAAAGGCCTGAAACGGGCTTTGGTTGTTTGTCACCTTGAAAACCGTCGACAGCAGGACCGGCACATTGTTCACCTGCACACCGTGTTCGCCTGCCAAGTCCGGCAAGGTCTTAAACGCCAAAAATGCATTGGGACTGCAAAAATCATAAACGAAATCTATATGTTGCGCCATGTTGCTCCTCCGAGAATTTGAACACTAGAAATGAACCAACTCGTGACAAGCGAATCCGCTACGACCCTAGTGTAACAGGCTTGCAGTCCGTGTGGTCGATTTCCCTGTCAATTCAGCACGTAAGCCCGCAAGATCGCGCCCATGTACCAAAGGGTTAATCATCAATGACAAACTTCGACGCGAACCGCTTGAGCCGCATTGCCGACTGGATGCAGCGTTATGTCGATGAGCGAAAATACGCGGGCAACTCCCTGTTGGTGAAACACAAGGGTTCCGAGGTGTTTTTCAACGCCTGCGGCAAAAGAAGCGTTGAAGATGATCTGGATTTTCAGCGCGATACAGTTGTGCGCATTTATTCAATGACCAAACCGATCACCACTGTCGCTCTGATGATGCTGGCCGAGCGGGGTTTGTTTCACCTCGATGCGCAACTATCAGAATTTCTGCCAGAATATTCCAAAATGCAGGCACTGATTCCGGGGGCCGCGCGGTTAGATCAAACCGAAGACGCACCTACGCCGACGCTGCATCAACTCCTGACGCATACAAGTGGGTTCAGCTATCCCTTCAACCCCGGAGTGCTGCCGCTAGCGATGGATGAACAGGACCTTATGTTCAAACCAGATCAAGGTCTTCTAGCCGATCGCGTCCGCGACCTCGCTGCTCTGCCTTTGGCATTTCAACCGGGCACTCGCTGGGAATATTCCGTGGGCATCGACGTAATTGGTCGCGTGATCGAGGTTGTTTCGGGCCAAACTCTGGACCAGTTTTTCGCGACGGAAATTCTTGAACCGCTTGAAATGAAGGACACCCGGTTTTCAGTACAGAAAGGAGCAGGGGATCGATTTGCGTCGCTGTACACTCCGTTGGCCGGGGACGCGATGGCATTGAATTCAGCAGAAACCGGCGCCGAGACCCTGAGGCTGGTTGATCAGGCCAAAGGTTCTCCGTTCGAGAACGCCACGACCTTTTCGGGTGGTGGTGGCTTGGTTGGCACGATTGACGACTATTCACGGTTTGCGGAGATGTTGCGAAATCGCGGGCAGGGCGCGGGACACCGCATTTTAGGTCCCAAAACTGTGGACTACATGATGCGCAACCATTTGCCAGGCGACATCGCCGCGATGGGTCCGCAAAGTTTCGCAGAACAGCCCATGGAGGGTACCGGATTCGGCTTGGGCGGTGCTGTGGTGATAAACCCCGGTCGAACCCGAGTGCCAGGCTCATTGGGGGATTTTGGCTGGGGCGGCATGGCGTCGACATACTTTTGGATCGACCGGGTCAACGACCTGACCACAGTCTTCTTCACCCAGTTGTCACCCTCCAGTTCATACCCATCGCGGGCAGAGCTAAAGGCACTTGTCCTCTCGGCATTGATTGAATGACGTTCTGACCGCTGATACCCAAGACTTAAAACACCCGGAGACCGCAACATGACCGAAGCAGAACGTATCCTTCTGGACCTTTTGGACATCGAAAGGCTTGAGGTTGATCTGTTCCGTGGCACAGGATCCGGAGGTGAAACACCAACACGCATATTCGGAGGTCAGGTGATCGCTCAGGCCCTAGCAGCGGCTTATCGAACTGTCGAAGATCGCCTGTGCCACTCACTGCACGCTTATTTCATTCGCGCTGGTGATCCATCTATTCCTGTTATTTATCAAGTTGATAGAGCGCGTGATGGAGGTTCCATGACCACACGTCGCGTCGTTGCGATCCAACATGGCAAACAAATCCTCAACATGTCAGCTTCGTTTCATGTTCAGGACGAAGGATGGGATCACCAGCACGCCATGCCGCAGACCAAAGCACCCGAAGCTTATCCGGCCCGCGAGGAATTGCGCCAAAGATACGTGGACCAGGTTCCCGAAAAATTACGCGACGAACTGCTGCGAGAACGTCCAATCGAGGTGCGCGAAGTGGATCACCAAAATCCATTTTCCCCCAAAAAATCAGACGACCGAAACCAGATCTGGTTTCGCATGAAAGCTGCCGCCGGAACTGATCCGGTGACGCAGCATCTGATTCTGGCTTATGCGTCTGACATGTACCTGATGACGTCCGGCCTGCGCCCGCATGGGCTTAGTTGGTTTGCCGGAGACGTCAACGGAGCAAGCCTAGATCACGCTTTGTGGTTCCACGCGCCGATACATTTCGAAAACTGGCATCTATACGCAATGGATTCTCCCTGGAGCGGGCAGGGACGTAATTTCAATCGTGGGTCCATTTATGCCCAAGACGGCACACTGGTCGCTTCGGTGGCGCAAGAAGGTTTGATGCGCAAGGTGCGGCACAAACCTTAGGTGTCTTCGATAAACCGCTGATTTAGCTTTTGCATTCCGGACAGCCAGCGATCGTAGTCACCAGCTTTAAGTTGCATGTAATCCCGAACCTCGGGATGCGGCAGGACCAGAAATTGCTCGGACTGAATAGCTGAAAGACAGGCATCAGCCACTTCTTCAGGCTCTAACATGCCGTCTATTGCAGCGACCGAAGTTTCATGCCCGCGCGTCATTTCGGAGCGAACCGCCTGTGGGCATAGAACGGACACACGCAAACCTTTCTGGCCGTATGTAATTGACAGCCACTCGGCAAATCCGACTGCCGCATGCTTTGTGACGGCATACGGTGCGGCGCCTGGTTGATTTAGCAAGCCAGCCGCAGACGCCGTGATCATGATATAACCACCGCCACGCGCAACCATACGCGGCACCATATGGCGCGCGGTCCAGACGTGGGACATGACATTGATCTTCCAGATGCGATCCCAATCCTGGTCATGAACATCCAGACCGCCAAGTGTGAGAATACCGGCATTGGCACAGAAAAGATCAATGGGTCCAATTTCGTTTTCAACAGTGTTGATCAGAGTTTTGATATCGTCTTCGCTCGACACATCGCATGCCAGCCCGTGACCTCCGATTTGTGAGGCCACGGATTTTGCGCCGCGCTGGTCGATGTCTGAACAGACAACAGTGGCACCGTCTTTGGCGAACCGCTCAGCCAGACCTTTGCCAATACCCTGAGCGGCACCGGTGACAACCACAGTTTTTCCGCGCAGTTCCATTCAGCTTATTCAAACGACGGTTCAGTGAACCGTCGTAATCCATTGTTAAAATGGTGTGATTTGCATATTAGGCATATCATCTTTTTACCATAATACCAATTACACGCTAACTTTAATAGAATGCCTGCAACCCGGTTTGAGCCCGCCCCAGGATCAGCGCATGCACATCATGGGTCCCTTCATAGGTATTCACAGTCTCAAGATTGACCATGTGGCGAATGACATGGAACTCCAGCGAGATACCGTTACCGCCGTGCATATCCCGCGACATCCGAGCGATATCCAGTGCTTTACCACAGTTGTTGCGCTTGACGATCGAAATCATCTCGGGTGCGGCGTTCGCCTCATCCATCAGACGGCCAACACGCAGGCTTGCCTGCAAGCCCAATGAGATTTCGGTCTGCATGTCTGCCAGCTTGCGTTGAAACAACTGCGTCTGCGCTAGCGGACGATTGAATTGTTTTCGATCCAACCCGTATTCGCGCGCGGCGTGCCAGCAGTTTTCAGCCGCCCCCATCACGCCCCAGCTGATGCCATAACGCGCACGATTCAAACAGCCAAACGGACCTTTCAGCCCCTGAACGTGCGGCAACAGCGCGTTTTCGTCGACCTCGACGCCGTCCAAAACGATTTCGCCGGTGATCGACGCCCGTAGGCTCAGCTTGTTCTGAATTTTCGGAGCGCTCAGTCCCTTAAGACCTTTGTCCAAGACAAAGCCACGGATCTTTCCGTCATGGGCGTCTGACTTGGCCCAAATCACAAACACATCCGCAATCGGAGAGTTCGAGATCCACATCTTGCTGCCGGTCAAACGGTATCCGCCGTCTATTTTCTCGGCCCGGGTTTTCATACCGGCCGGATCCGATCCTGCATCAGCCTCGGTCAGACCGAAACACCCGATCCATTCACCGCTGGCCAGTTTCGGCAGGTATTTCCGGCGCTGTTCTTCGCTGCCATAGGCATAAATTGGGTACATCACCAATGAGCTTTGCACCGACATCATCGAGCGATAGCCCGAATCTACACGCTCGACTTCGCGCGCGACCAGACCGTAGGACACGTACCCTGCCCCCAGTCCGCCGTATTCCTCGGGGATCGTGGTGCCCAGCAGGCCCATTTCACCCATTTCGCGGAAAATCTCGGGGTCGGTTTCTTCGTTCTGATAGGCCTTGGTCACCCTTGGTTGCAGCTTTTCCTGCGCATAAGCGTTGGCGCTGGCGGCGATCATACGTTCGTCTTCCGTCAGTTGATCGGACAAACGAAAAGGATCATCCCATGTGAATTTACCCATATCAGGCGCATCTTTGGCGCGCAGAGTTGGCTTGGTGTCAGGGGCGTTCATGGTGCTTCTCCGCTCAATCAGCTTCGCGGCAAACTAACCCGGCCTTTCAGCAAAAGACAGTAAGAGTTTGGCATCTGACTATGAGCAAAACTCATACCCCTGCCCCGACCTTCAACCCAGAGCGTAACCGGCGCCGCGAACGGTTCGAACCGGGTCCTTGCCGCCATGCTGCGTCAGTGCTTTTCGCAACCGACCGATATGGACGTCTACGGTGCGCGTATCGACATAGATATCGCGGCCCCAAACCCGGTCAAGCAGTTGCTCGCGGCTCCAGACGCGGCCGGGTTTTTCCATGAATGTGCTCAGCAGGCGAAACTCGGTCGGGCCAAGCTTTAATGGTTTGCTGTTACGGCTCACCTTGTGCGTTTCCGCGTCCAGAATGATGTCGTCAAATTCAAGACGTATACCAACAGTTGCCGGGCGGACCCGGCGCAATTGCGTGCGCACCCGCGCCATTAGTTCTACCACCGAATACGGTTTGACAACGTAATCATCTGCGCCGGTTTCCAGACCGCGTACCTTGTCGATCTCTTCCGTACGCGCCGACAGCATGATGATCGGAATTGCGCGTGTATCAGGGCGCATTTTAAGACGGCGACAGACCTCAATCCCGCTGAGATTCGGCATCATCCAATCCAACACGATGATGTCAGGCTGTTCCTCATCGACCAACAGCATGGCTTCGTCGCCATTGGCGGCCTTGGATACGCGGAACCCTTCAGCTTCGAGGTTATAGGCCAGCACTTCACGCTGGGCCGGTTCATCCTCGACCACCAGAACGGTTGGTTGATCAGCGGACATTCGTCTGAACTCCTAGGCGGATTGAGAGGTAATATCGGCTTTCGGGCGCGCCTCGGTCGGGCGCTCACCGGTGACGAAATACACGACCTGTTCGGCAATCGCGGTGACGTGGTCACCCATACGCTCGATGTTCTTGGCGATGAAATGCAGGTGCATACAGGACGAGATATTGCGCGGGTCCTCAGCCATGAAAGTCAGCAATTCGCGGAACAGACCGTTATACATCTGGTCGACCTCTTCATCGCGGTCGATCACTTCGGCGGCCAGTTCGGCATCACGCTGAATATATGCGTCCAGTGCGTCGCGCAGCATGCGTTCAACCTCGCGTGCCATACGACGCAAGGCAGCCGCGCTGCCGTTGATATCCCCCCCACTGGCTAGAACCGTGGTGCGCTTGGCGATGTTTTTGGAATAGTCGCCGATGCGTTCCAGGTTGGCAGATACCTTCAGAACTGACAGCACCAGACGTAAATCGCTGGCGGTCGGCGCACGCAGCGCGATCAGGCGGGCGGTTTCTTCGTTGATCAACTCTTCCAGAGCGTCGATGGCCTTGTCACCCTGACGGACCTGCTGGGCCAGTTCCTCGTCTCGTGTTTCAAGGGACCGGGCCGAGTTCATGATGGCGGCTTCGACCAGACCGCCCATCTTCATGATATGGGCCTGAATGGCTTCTAGGTCGCGGTCGAAGGCGGATGCAATATGTTGTTCGCTCATATCTGAATACCTGTGTTCAGCCGATCCGGCCGGTGATGTAGCTTTCCGTGCGGGGGTCGACGGGATTGGTAAAGATTTGCCCGGTTTCCCCAAATTCCACCAGATTGCCCAGATGGAAAAACGCGGTCTTCTGGCTGACCCGCGCGGCCTGCTGCATCGAGTGTGTGACGATCACCACTGAATAGCGCGCGCGCAGGTCGTCGATCAGTTCTTCCACCTGAGCGGTTGCAATCGGGTCCAGGGCTGAGCATGGTTCATCCATCAGCAGAACCTCGGGCTCCGTCGCCACAGCGCGGGCGATACACAGCCGCTGTTGTTGACCGCCGGACAGACCGGTGCCAGGGGCGTCCAGGCGGTCCTTGACCTCGTCCCAGATCGCACCGCGGCGCAGGGATTTTTCCACGATTTCATCCAGTTCCGCCTTGTTCTTCGCAAGACCGTGAATGCGCGGACCGTAGGCCACGTTGTCATAGATCGACTTGGGGAACGGATTGGGTTTCTGAAACACCATGCCCACTTTTGCACGCAGTTGTACTGGGTCGACGCGCTTGTCATAGATATCCTCGCCATCCAGCAGGATATCGCCCTGCACCCGGCAAATGTCGATCGTGTCGTTCATCCGGTTCAAGCACCGCAGAAAGGTGGACTTGCCGCAGCCCGACGGCCCGATGAATGCCGTGACGGTTTTGTCCTCGATTTCAACATTCACGTCTTTGATGGCGTGCGTATCGCCGTAATGGACCTGAACGTTATTCGCGGCGATCTTGATGTTTTTGGAGTCCACGTTTCTCTCCACATTTGTCATCTGGTTCATCTTGGGCCCCTTTTACCAGCGGCGTTCAAAGCGGCGGCGCAGAAGTACCGCGATGGTGTTCATTGTCACAAGGAAGATCAACAGAATGATGATGCCCCCCCATGCGCGTTCATAAAAGGCCGGGTCGGCGCGCTTGGACCATTCATAGATCTGCGCCGGCATGGCCGAGTTTGGCGACAGGAAACCAGCGACGATGCCATCCGGTGGGTTCGAGGCGATAAAGCCCACCATTCCGATCAGCAGTAGGGGTGCGGTTTCCCCCAGCGCCTGCGCCAGGCCGATGATCGTGCCAGTCAAGATGCCGGGCGCGGCCAAAGGCAGAACGTGATGGAACACCGCCTGCATTTTCGAGGCCCCTACCCCCAACGCTGCATCACGGATCGACGGCGGAACCGCCTTCAGCGACGCGCGGGTCGATATGATGATCGTCGGCAAGGTCATCAGCGTCAGCACCAGACCACCGACCAGCGGAGCGGATGTCGGCAGGTGCATATAGTTGATGAACACGGCCAGACCCAGAATACCAAACACGATGGACGGCACGGCAGCGAGGTTCGAAATGTTTACCTCAATGATATCAGTCAGTCGGTTCTGCGGTGCGAATTCCTCAAGATAGATTGAGGCCGCAACGCCAATCGGAAGCGCTAGCGCAAGCACCACAAACATCATGAACAGCGAACCCAGCATCGATACACCGATCCCCGCAGCCTCGGGCCGCTGATCAGATGCGTCCGAGCCAAAGATGAAATCAGGGTTGAAAGCTTTGTACAGCACGCCCGCATCCCGCAACTGATCAACGAAATCAAGTTGTTCGACCGTGATGCTCTTATCGTTGGCAATCGACTCACGTGTGACACGGCCCTTCAAATAGCCATCGACGCGGCTGTTGGTCAAAAAGCGGAAACTGACCGTTTTGCCGATCTCATCTGGGTTGGCGATGACGTAATTGCGCAGCTCGGCTTGCGCTGCCTTGGACAGGGTTTTACCCATTGCCTTGGGTTTCAGATCGGTCTGAATGCCCAGCTCTTGAACTTCGGCTTCCAGAGCCGATGCAATAAGGGGCGCGTAACCGAAGGTCGAAACCTTCTTGATGTCCTCAATATTGCGGTTGCCCTTCTTATCAAGCTTGTCGGCCTTTAGCTCGACATTCAGTTCAAGATAGGTCTGCTGGAAGGCCCCTGTCCCAGCGGTCACAATATTCGTGACCAGCACGACCAGCATCAGCAACCCGATACCGATTGCGGCGACACCGTACATCTTGAACCGACTTTCAGCCGCATTGCGCCGCTTGGTGCGCGCGTCCTTTTCAAACAGCGAACCGCCCTTGGGTTTCGCCGCAGGAGCAGCGCCAGGTGTTTGGGAAATATCGGTCATTCGTACTGCTCCCGGTATTTGCGTACGATGTAGAGGGCAAAGATGTTCAGCCCCAGCGTAATGATGAACAGTGTCAGACCCAGTGCGAAGGCCACCAGAGTCTCGGGGCTGGCAAAGTCGGTGTCGCCGGTCAGCTGGCTGACGATCCGGGTTGTAATGGTGGTCATTGCCTCGAACGGGTTGCCCGAGAATTTGGCGATTGCACCGGCGGCCATCACCACGATCATCGTCTCACCAATGGCGCGGCTGGCGGCCAACAGGATCGCGCCCACGATCCCCGGCAGCGCGGCGGGCAGAACCACCTGACGCACGGTTTCAGATTTCGTCGCGCCCAGTCCAAGCGAGCCATCCCGGATCGACTGTGGCACCGCGTTGATGATGTCATCAGACAGCGATGAGACAAACGGGATCAGCATGATGCCCATCACCAAACCAGCGGTCAGAACGGCATTGGAACTTGCCATCCACCCCAGCCCCAACGCGCCGCCATTTCCGAACTGGGACACCAGCGCAGGCCCCACGGTCAGCAAGGCAAACAGGCCGTAAACGATAGTTGGAATACCCGCGAGGATTTCCAGCAAAGGTTTCGCGACCGACCGCGTCACGGTCGAGGCGTATTCTGACAGATACACAGCCGCAAACAGGCCAATCGGCACCGCCACCAACAGGGCAATCACCGAGATATAGAGCGTACCCCACAAAAGCGGCAGGATCGACAGCTCACTCCCACCGCGGAAATTCGGGGCCCAGGTGCTGCCGAAGAAAAAGTCTTTCCACGAGTGCAGTTGGAAGAAGTTCAGCGTCTCGAAGAACATCGACAAGACGATGCCTACGGTGGTCAGAATAGCAATCGACGCGGCCAGTAGCAGCAAGGCCAGAACGCCTTGCTCGACCACGTTGCGGGCGCGGAATTCCTTATTCGTGCGAACGTAAGCAAAGGCCGCACCCAACAAGGCCAGCGCCAGCACTACGACCTGCATCGCCACAGACCCGCTGCTGGTCATGCTGCGGTATTTCTGAGCGGCCATCAAGATTGGTTGGGTGATATCTTGCGTCAGAACCTGGCCCGCGTCCTTCAGAGCCGCGGTCAGTGTGTCAATATCCGCATTCGCGTTCTGCGCTTGTGCCTCGGTCATCGTGCCAGCGGCAACAGCACCGTTCAGGCCGTCAGCCACGCGGCGCACCTCGCTCATAACAAGGCCGCGATCCGACCCTTCGTCGATCGCGTTGTCAGGGATCAAACCGGATATTGCGTTGTCGATGATCATTGGCTGCACCAAAAGCCAGATGATCAGTACGCCCAAGGCCGGTACAAGCGCCGTAAAGGCAACATTGTAGCCGTAATAAGACGGCAACGAATGCAGTTCGCGGGCGTTACCCCCCGCGCTAGCCAGGGCTCGGGAACGGCCCGTGAAATATCCGATCACTGCCAGCGCAAGCAGGATTAGCAACAGCCAGGATAACGCCATGAGAACTCCGTGAGGATGGCAGTGAGTGGAGTCAAAAAGAACCGGGGCGTGAAGGAAACGCCCCGGTTCGGTTTTCGATATGGATTAGGAACCACCGCCCAGAACGGCTTCGTTTGCAACAGTTTCCTGAACCTTGCCCAGCTCCGGGTCAGAGACCAGGCCGTACTCGGCCAGCGGGCCATCGGGGCCTGCAATCTCATCCGCGACAAAGAACTCAGCATATTCCTTCAGGCCGGGAACCACGCCGATATGCGCTTTCTTCACGTAGAAGAACAGCGGGCGCGACACCGGGTATTCGCCCGATGCGATGGATTCGGTCGACGGAACAACGTCTGACATGGTCGCAACCTGCAGCTTGTCAGTGTTGTTTTCGTAGAACGCCAGACCAAAGACGCCGATGCCGTCCTTATTGCTATCGATGCGTGCCAGGGTCTCGGTATAGTCGCCGTCGATGTCGACCGAAACGCCGTCGGTGCGCAGAGCGATACAGGCTTTCTCAGCCGCCTTTTTGTCGTCGCCGTTGGCAGCTTTGTAGACGTCAAAGTCGCCCAGATGCTCACAACCAGCCAGGATCACCTTATCTTCGAACACTTCACGGGTGCCGTGCTTGGTGCCCGGGATGAAGGCTGCGATGGGTTGCGCCGGGAAATCCGGGTTCACGTCGGCCCAGGTTTTGTTCGGGTTGTCGACCAACTCGCCGTCCACAACGATCTGCGCGGACAGGGCTTTGTACCAATCTTCCGGCGTGAACTCGAACGTGTTGCCGTTAATGTCCGAGGCGAACACAATGCCATCATAACCGATCTGCACTTCAATGATGTCGGTCACACCGTTTTCGGCACAGGCTTTGATCTCTTTTTCACGGATCGCGCGCGATGCGTTTGCCACGTCGATGGTGTTTTCGCCAACACCTTCGCAGAACCGCTTGAGGCCCGCAGACGAACCACCCGACTCGACAACTGGTGTCGGGAAGTCAAAGTTTTCACCGAAGGCTTCTGCAACGATCGAAGCATAGGGCAGCACGGTCGAAGAACCCGCAACCTGAACCTGGTCACGCGCAGCAGCAGCGGTGGCCGATACGGCAGCGATAGCAAGCGCCGAAGCCGACAGTTTTACAAAGGACATTCCAGTCTCCTTGATCATATCAGTTTGTGATCATCCCCATGATGATCTTGCGCCAACGTCTAAAAGTCGCGCGTAAGCCTTTTGTGACAGGTATGTAACAGCTTTATGACAGATCGCATGAAAACAGGCCGTTGGAACGCAAAGCTGCAATGCGCTTTTTACATGACAGGCAGACCACGGCTGGCAAGCTTCTGTTATCGCGGCAATATTACGGTAAAGGTTGAACCCTTTCCAGCTTCGCTTTGCATCCGCAAACGCCCGCGATGGCGGTTGATTATGTGTTTTACAATCGCAAGGCCCAGCCCAGTTCCGCCCAGTTGTCGCGATCTGTGGCTGTCGGCGCGGTAGAATCGCTCGGTTAGGCGGGGCAGGTGTATCGCGTCAATGCCGGGCCCCTTGTCACTGACCAAAACCCTGACAGCCGGACCACGCATGACGGAATCGCGTTCGGATGATTCCACCCGAATGTCAACGCTGCCCCCACTGCCACCGTATTTGATGGCGTTCTCGATCAGGTTGGTGAAGACCTGACGCAGCTGGTCGCCATCCCCGATCAGCGAGATAGGCCCTTCTGGCGCGTTCAAGCTCACCTCGACGTTGGCACTCTCGGCCAGCGGGCGCAGTGAGTTCAGCGTTGATTGCAACAGCCCCGTCAATTCAAGCTGATCTTTGGGCCGCACACGTTCTTCGCTTTCGACACGGTTCAGTGACAGCAGATCCCCCACCAATCGGTTCATACGATTGGCTTCGTCGGCCATGATCTCAAGAAACCGCGCGCGCGCGGCGGCGTCATCACGCGCCGGACCACGCAACGTCTCGATGAAGCCCATCAACGCTGTCAGCGGTGTGCGCAACTCATGACTGACATTCGCCACGAAATCCCGCCGCATCTGGCTGGCCTGCTCGACATGCGAGACATCTTGGAAAGTCGCCAGCATGGCACCGCCGGACACCGCCCCTACACCGTTCAGATAACGGCATTCGACCTCGAACGTGGTGTCCTGCGCTCCGTCATTGGACAGGTGGCGCGCCTTTGCCGGACCATTGGTATGCAGGCACTGCTCAATTGCGTCAATCACCCCAGGTTGCCGCAAAATCGTCGCGAAATGCCGACCGACGATATTCTGCGTCAGAAGGGTTTTGGCATCGTCATTGGCGGCAATGATCCGTTCGGTCTGGTCGACCATCAAAGCCGGCATCGGAATGGCCGAGACAAATTCGGCAAGCAGGTCGTCTGACATTCTTCAGACCCTTCCCGGCAAGTTAGGACACAGGCTTCATCTCGTCACGGAACCGGCGCATATTCTGTTGATAATGTAACGCGCTGAGCGTGATTTTCTGCGCCGCGGCTTCGTCCAGTTCCCGCACAACCTTACCCGGCGTTCCCATGACCAGCGAGTTGTCGGGGATTTCCTTGCCTTCGGTGATCAAGGCCCCTGCCCCGATCAGACAATTCTTACCAATCTTTGCCCCGTTCAACACGATGGCTCCCATGCCGATCAGCGTGTTTTCCCCGATCGTACACCCATGCAGCATCACCTTGTGGCCGATGGTACAATTCTTACCGATGGTCAGAGGAAAACCGGCATCGATATGCATGATGCAATCTTCCTGCACATTGCTGCCTTCGCCCACGCGAATCTCTTCATGATCAGCGCGGATGGTGCAGCCGAACCAAACCGAGGACCCTTCTTCCAGCACTACTTTGCCAATCAAGTTGGCATCGGGTGCAACCCAAGTATCGGCGTGGATATGTGGTGCGTGTTCGCCCAAGGCATAGATGGTCATGACAAACCTTCAAATTCGTTCTGTAAGGTGCGTACGTGGTCTTGCAGTCTTGGTTGTTGGATACGGCGCATACGCTCTGCGCTGACGATGGTTTTCAGCTTTTCCTCGGTTGTATCCAGGTCATCGTTGACCAGCACATAGTCGTAATAGCCCCAGTGGCTGATTTCATCCCAGCTTTTGAGCATCCGCTTGGCGATCACGTCCTCGCTGTCCTGACCGCGGGTTTCCAGGCGGCGGCGTAATTCGGGGATCGAGGGTGGCAGAATGAAAATCGACAATGCGTGCTTACCCAGATCCGAATTGCGGATCTGAACCTCACCCTGCCAATCCACGTCAAAAAGAACATCGCGGCCCGCATTTATCGAGTCCTGCACCGGGCCAGCCGGAGAGCCATAAAAGTTCCCAAACACGTGCGCATGTTCCAGCATCTGACCCTTGGCAACCTGCTGTCTGAATTCATCCTCTGAAAGAAAGTAATACTCCCGTCCGTGTTCTTCGCCCGGACGAGGTGCGCGGGTCGTGGCCGAAACCGAGAACTCCAGACCTTCATCCCAGGCCATAAGCCTTCGGGCCAAAGTGGATTTCCCCGCCCCGGAAGGCGAAGACAGGATGATAAGTAGGCCGCGGCGATCTGCCATGTCAGTTGTTCCCATCGTCATTCAACATTTTGCACCTGTTCGCGCATCTGATCTATTACCGCCTTCAGCTCAAGCCCAACCGAGGTCAGCTCGGCGCTTTGCGCCTTTGAACACAGCGTGTTGGCCTCGCGATTAAACTCCTGCATCAGAAAATCCAGCTTGCGCCCCACGGCTCCATCCTGCGACAGCAGATCGCGTGCGGCGTTCACATGCGTTTTCAGGCGGTCAATTTCTTCGGTGATATCGGATTTGACCGCGATCAGCGCCAATTCCTGCGCGACCCGGTCTGGGTCAGCCCCTTGCGCATTGTCCAGCACACGGGCCAGATTTTCGCGCAGTGCCTCGGCGGTCTTGTCCTTGCGTTGTTCTGCAAGCTCGGCCGCTTGCGCCGTTAAGTCGGCGACCTGAGCAAGCTGCCCGTCCAGAATGTCTGCCAGAGCCTTGCCTTCTGTCTGGCGCATGTCGACGAAAGCTGCCAACAGGTCGGCAAATTCGTTCGTCAATTCCTTGACCAGAGGCGCGGGGTCGTCCACCTCACTGCCAGCCTCCAACATTCCTCTCAGCCCTATCAGGTCCGCCGCGGTCGAAGGTGCCAGCGCGACGCCGCTTTCTACCGCCATTTCCTGCGTACGGGCCAGCGCAGCAAGTGCCGCGCCCATGGCGTCTTCATTCAGAACCAGATCAGGGGCAGTTTCTTCGCGGCTTAACCGTAAGGACAAGGTGACATTTCCCCGGCTCAGTGATTTGGACAGCTGGCCACGCAAGGCGGTTTCAAGCCCGGTCAGCCACTCGGGCATGCGCAGCCGTAAGTCCAGACCTTTGCCGTTCACGCTGCGCAGGTCCCACGTCCAGCTATGCGGTCCATACGCCCCTTTGCCTGCGGCGAATCCGGTCATGGATCTGATCATGTTGGCTGTCCTTGTCTGCTCGGTTGTCGCACCTAATGCCATCGGCGGGCGCAGGGCAAGAGTTTGCTGGTTTTCGGCCTTCGCCCAGAAGTTAACCATTCATTAAAGAATTCCTCCAAAATTGACTCAACTCGTGTCAATTTGGCTTTGGTCAGGGATGATCGGACCTGAAGGGTCCCGATATCTGGAATTTTAGATAAATGACGGGCGATTGACGCTAGGGTGATGTAAATGAAAACGTTTTTCGGTAACAGGTTCGGATCGAACTCTGGAAAGATCGTCGCAATGGATCGTTTTGACAGCGGGCGCAGCCTCTCGCCCATCCGACAGGTCGAGGCATACTGGACCGCGCTGTTAACCGGCGACGGTGTCCCCAAACGTGCGCAGATCGATCCGCGCGGGCTTGAGAACGTTCTGGAATACACTTTCATTCTGGAACGTATCGCGCCCGGTCTGGCCCGGTTTCGTCTGGCTGGAAGCCATCTAACACAGCTGGCAGGCATGGAAGTGCGCGGCATGCCGTTAACCGCGTTTTTCGAACCCAGCGCTCGTGGCCAGATATCGGACGTATTAGAGCAGGTCTTTGCCCAGCCGGCAATTGCCGAGCTTGGATTGGTCGCCGCCGGTAAACTGGGCCGCAGCCAGTTGCAGGCACGTATGATCCTGTTGCCCCTGAAAAGCGATCTTGGCGATGTCAGCCGCGTGTTGGGTGTCATGATGTCCGACGGTGCAATTGGCGCGACGCCTCGCCGTTTCTCAATCCCCGACACCAGAGTGCGGGCTGTTTCAGACGTTCAGGCACCGCAACAACCGGCGCAGCAA
This sequence comes from Ruegeria sp. BB5, assembly GCF_056539405.1. NCBI lineage: Bacteria > Pseudomonadati > Pseudomonadota > Alphaproteobacteria > Rhodobacterales > Roseobacteraceae > Ruegeria > Ruegeria sp. BB5. Next base: position 1,008,507 of record NZ_JBQFUX010000001.1, read on the forward strand.
ATCTCGGCCGGGTTTGCGGAAGAGCAAGCAGAATTCAAGAAACCCGGATCACATCTACGACTGGTTGCGTCACGGGACGACTGACAAAAAAGGCGGGCCAGTGCAGCCCGCCTTTTAACCTTAAAGACAGCAAGTCTTAGCTGGCTTCACGTTTGTTGCGATCGCGGCGCAGGTTGGTCAGTTCTTCCGCAACCAAAAAGGCCAGTTCCAGCGATTGCGTCGCGTTCAGTCGCGGGTCGCACGCAGTGTGGTAACGATCCGAGAGGTCCTCCTCGGTCACGGCACGCACCCCACCGGTGCATTCGGTCACGTCCAAACCGGTCATCTCAAAATGCACGCCCCCAGGGATGGTGCCTTCGGCCTGATGCACACCAAAGAAGTCGCGCACCTCGCGCAGGACTGAATCAAACGGACGGGTTTTGTAGCCCGTCGCCGATTTGATCGTGTTGCCGTGCATCGGGTCGCAGACCCATGTGACATTGGCGCCCTCTTCCTTGACGGCCTTGACCAGACGCGGCAGATGCTCACCCGCCTTGCCCGCACCAAAGCGCGCGATCAGGGTCAAGCGACCTTCCTCGTTTTCCGGGTTCAACTTGGACATCAGAACCTTGAGGTCTTCTGCCGTGGTCGAGGGACCACATTTCAGACCAATCGGGTTCAGGACGCCGCGGCAAAATTCTACATGCGCCCCGTCCGGCTGACGGGTGCGGTCACCGATCCAGATCATATGGCCCGAACCGGCCAGCCAGTTGCCAGAGGTGGAATCAAGACGGGTCAGCGCCTCTTCGTATTCCAGCAGCAGGCTTTCATGGCTGGTGTAGAACTCAACGGTCGAGAACTCATGCGTGGTGTCCGCCGTGATCCCCGCCGCGCCCATAAAGTCGATAGTGTCCTGAATACGGTCGGCGATTTCCGAGTATTTCTGCACGTCCTGTACATCGGTGAAGCCCAAAGTCCAGGAATGCACCATGCTCATATCGGCGAAACCACCGGTCGAGAAAGCGCGCAAAAGGTTCAGGGTCGCAGCCGCCTGAGTGTAGGCCTGCAGCATCTTGCCCGGATTCGGAATCCGTGCTTCGGGTGTGAAGGCCAGTTCGTTGATGATGTCACCACGGTAGCTGGGCAGCTCAACGCCATCCACCACCTCGGTCGGGGCGCTGCGCGGTTTGGCGAATTGGCCGGCCATGCGGCCCACTTTGACCACCGGTACCTTGGCGCCATAGGTCAGAACCATTGCCATCTGCAGCATCACCTTGAACGTATCACGGATCGCATCCGCGCTGAATTGTTCAAAGCTTTCTGCACAATCCCCGCCCTGTAGCAGGAAGGCCTCGCCGCGACCGGCGGCACCCAAATGTTGCTTCAGACGCCGTGCTTCGCCCGCAAAGACCAGCGGGGGATACTGTGAAAGCTGCGCCTCGACCTTGGCCAGCGCGGCCGCGTCGGTATAGTCTGGCATTTGAACCCGGGGCTTGTTGCGCCAGTTCGTTTTTTGCCATTCAGTCATAGCTTTGATCTCCGCTGAAGTATTCAGGTTGCTTCTATACAAAATGCATTGAAGACTGACCATATACGATTTGGCCCTCTTGACGCAGCAAACAAGCTTTGATCAAGGTGGCTGCCAAATCTGACGTCGGACAAAAAGTCGCCGGGCGCCGAATCAAGGACACCTCGCCATGCAAGAGCAACGCCAAGTTGTCACGGTGGAAGACACTGCGGCCAACTCCCGCAATTTCGTATTTGTCCTTTTGGACAAATTTTCTCTGCTGTCGTTTGCTTCGGCACTAGACAGCCTGCGCATAGCCAACCGTATGGCGGACAAAACGCTGTATACGTGGACATTGATGGGTGAAGGTGGCGAAACAGTCAGCTGTTCGGCCGGAACTACCTTTGCGCTGGATTCAGACCTAGTTGAGCTGCAGCGCGACGATGTTGTCATGATCTGCGGTGGGGTCGACGTTCAGGCGGCGACCACCAAGAAGGTGTTGAACTGGGTGCGCCGCGAGGCAAGGCGCGGCTTGCGCATCGGTGGCCTATGTACAGCGGCATATACTTTGGCCAAGGCCGGGCTGTTGGATGGCAAACGCGCAACCATTCACTGGGAAAACTCCGACAGCTTTGTCGAGGAATTCGACGAGGTTGAACTGACCAAGTCCGTCTTTATCGTCGACGGCAACCGGATGACGACTGCAGGCGGCACGTCTTCCATCGACCTGCTGCTTAAAATCATTGCTGATGACTTCGGCGAGGATTTGGCGAATGCCGTTGCGGATCAGATGATCTATTCCTCGATCCGCACCGACCAAGACACCCAGCGTCTATCGACACCAACTCGGATTGGCGTGCGTCACCCGAAACTGAGCCAGGTCATCCTGATGATGGAAAAGAACATCGAGGAACCGATCTCACCCTCGATTCTGGCCAAGGATGTCGGCATGTCGACGCGGCAGTTGGAACGTCTGTTCCGCCGCTACCTGAGCCGTTCGCCCAAACGGTATTACATGGAGCTGCGCCTGCACAAAGCGCGCAACTTGTTGATGCAAACCGATATGAGTGTGATCAATGTGGCGCTGGCCTGCGGGTTTGCCTCGCCCAGCCATTTCTCGAAATGCTACCGGGCGCATTACAATACCACGCCTTATCGCGAGCGTGGAGCGCAGGGCGACCGGTTGTCGGTGTAAGTTACTCAGGGGTCATACGATAGACGGCCCCTTCACCCACGGAAATGAACCAGATTGACCCGTCAGGGGCCTCGACTATGTCGCGCACCCGAATCGTTTCAGGGCCCTTGATCTGTTCAACCTCGCGCAGCGGCGATCCCGCCAGCCGCGCGATATAGTCGAATTTGAGCGACCCAACGAAGATATCCCCTTTCCAGTCCGACCAAAGCTTGCCGGAATAAACCATCAGACCCGAAGGGGCGATGGAAGGGTCCCAATAATGCTCTGGTTGTTCCATACCCGGCTTCGTGGTGCCTTCTCCTATTTTGTCGCCGGAATAATGCACGCCAAAGGAGATAACTGGCCAACCGTAGTTTAATCCCGGCTGAACCAGATTGACCTCATCCCCACCTTTTGCCCCGTGTTCCGATATCCAAAGGCGGCCCCTTGCGTCCAAATCGGCCCCTTGCGGATTGCGATGGCCAAAGGACCAGATCTCAGGCCGCACACCGCTTGCCTGAATAAAGGGATTGTCACCGGGAACCGATCCGTCACGGTTCACGCGGATCACCGTGCCATTATGATTGGACCTGTCTTGCGCCTTGGGGCGTTCCCCCCTGTCGCCGATTGTGACGAACAAAGTTCCGTCCTTAGCTTCCACCACGCGGGAACCGTAGTGACGCCCTGATGAACCACCCGGGACAGCCTCGAAGATCACACGCAGGTTGGTCAGCCGATCACCGCCTTCAGACAATCGGGCCACCGCAAGGGCCGTTCCGGCGCCGCCGCGCTGTGGTTTGGAAAAGGTAAGGAATATCTCGCGTGTTTGGCTAAAATCACGGGCGACCGTCACGTCCAACAAACCGCCCTGCCCTTTGGCCAAAACGTCGGGCACACCTTTGACGGATTTGGCTTTCCCATCCGCAACATAAAGCAGTTTGCCATCCCGTTCGGTGATCAAAACCCCCTGGTTCGGCAAAATACCAATTGCCCACGGGGCATCCAATCCTTCGACCATCGGCGTCACTCGCACAGGGCCAGAAGAAGTTTGCAGTACGTCGGCACTGAGCAGCGCCGCCTTAAAGACAAGAAACAGAATCGTGAAAACTCTCAACATTCAGCTCTCCACCTGCAGCATGCCAGCCGCCAGAAACGGGACAAACCCAACAAAACAACCAGTACTTCAGGTGGCAACCACACAATTGCGTGAGGACTTTTCTTTTCCGAACAGCTTGCCTAGGGTCGTGCCCAGAACGAACACGTTCCAATTTGGGAGTAACCACATGAAAAAGCTGCTTACTGCAACCGCAGCAACCGCACTGTTGGCCGGCACCGCCATGGCCGAAGACGTTAAACTGGGCATTATGTTCGGTTTCACCGGCCCGATTGAATCGCTTTCGCCAGCAATGGCGTCCGGCGCTGAGCTGGCGATGAAAGAGGTTTCGGAATCCGGCAAACTGCTGGACGGGTCCACCGTAACGCCCGTACGTGCTGATACGGGCTGCGCTGACAATGCTCTGGCCACCGCTAATGCGGAACGTCTGGTTGCCGAAGGCATAAACGGCCTTGTTGGCGGAGACTGTTCGGGCGTAACCGGTGCCATTCTGCAAAACGTCGCCGTGCCGAATGGTATGGTCATGATCTCACCTTCGGCCACCTCTCCGGGCCTGTCAGTTATGGAAGATAACGGCCTGTTCTTCCGCACGTCCCCATCGGATGCGCGCGAAGGCGAAATCATGGCCGACATCCTGAAAGAGCGCGGCGTCAACTCGATCGCTCTGACCTATACCAACAACGACTACGGTAAGGGCCTGTCCGAAGCGATCAAATCCTCGTTCGAGGCGCTGGGCGGTGAGGTAACCATCGTTGCCGCGCACGAAGACGGCAAGGCCGACTATTCGGCCGAAGTCGGCGCGCTGGCATCGGCAGGTGGCGACATTCTGGTCGTTGCGGGCTATCTGGATCAGGGCGGTCTGGGCATCATCCAGTCCTCGCTGGACAGCGGCGCATTTGACACCTTTGGTCTGCCGGGTGGCATGATCGGTGACTCGCTGCCTGAAAACGTCGGTCCGGATCTGAACGGCTCGTATGGTCAGGCCCCGGGATCGAAAAGCGAAGCTGCGGATTCGTTCTTTGCCATGGCCGAGGCCGAGGGTTTTGACGGCTCGTCCATCTTCGTGCCCGAGTCCTATGACGCAGCGGCGCTGTTCCTGCTGGCCATGCAGGCGGCGGGTTCCAGCAACCCGGCGGACTATGGCGGCAAGATCATGGATGTTGCCAACGAACCGGGTGAAAAGATCTATCCGGGTGAGCTGGCCAAGGGTCTGGAGCTCCTCGCAGCGGGCCAAGACATCGATTATGTCGGCGCCTCGGGTGTTGAGCTGATCGGCCCCGGCGAAAGCGCCGGTGCTTACCGCGAAATCGAAGTCATCGATGGTGAGATGAAGACGGTTAACTACCGTTAAATCCTCATCTGACAGAGCAAAACCGAACAGCCCGGGCCTTGTGTCCGGGCTGTTTCAGTGACAAAAGGCTGCACCTCTGTTTTCGGGGAAAAGGCAAGGGAAGACCATGATCGTCGTTGAGGACGTGCATAAGCATTTTAGCGGGTTCCACGCGGTGGACGGTGCTTCGCTGGAAATCCAAAAGGGCTCGATCACCGGCCTGATCGGACCGAACGGTGCGGGCAAGACAACCCTGTTCAACGTGATCGCGGGTGTGTTGCCGCCGACCAGCGGCAAGGTTTTCATGGATGGCGAAGATATCACTGGCCTGCCTCCGCATGAGCTGTTTCACAAAGGGCTGCTGCGCACGTTCCAAATCGCGCATGAGTTTTCGTCAATGACCTGCCGCGAGAACCTGATGATGGTGCCCGGCGCGCAATCGGGTGAATCACTGTGGAACACCTGGTTTGGCCGCAAACGCATCGCCGACGAGGAACGCGCCCTGCGCGCCAAGGCCGATGAGGTGTTGGAGTTCCTGACGATCGAACATCTGGCCGACCACAAGGCAGGTCAGGTTTCGGGCGGGCAAAAGAAACTGCTGGAACTTGGTCGCACCATGATGGTCGACGCCAAGATCGTGTTTCTGGACGAGGTCGGCGCGGGTGTGAACCGCACCTTGCTGATGACCATCGGCGACACCATCCTGCGCCTCAACAAAGAACGCGGCTATACATTTGTCGTCATCGAGCATGACATGGATTTCATCGGCAAAATCTGCGACCCGGTCATCTGCATGGCCGAGGGTAAGGTTCTGGCAGAGGGCACTTTGGACGAGATCAAGGCCAACGAACACGTGATCGAGGCCTATTTGGGCACCGGCCTGAAGAACAAAGACAAGCTGGAGGCCCAGACATGACCGCGGGCGCAAGCGACAACCCTTATCAGGACGATCACGGCAACAAGGACGCAACAATTGCCAATACCAAGGGCATTGGCACGATGACACCTGCACATCCGACCAGCGGGGAAACCCACAAGGTCAGCGGCGGCCCCTTTCTGATCGGTGACACCATGACCGGCGGCTATGGCAAGGGGCCCGACATTCTGCACGATTGCACCATCGCCGTGGACAAGGGCGAGATCGCGGTGATCGTCGGCCCCAATGGTGCTGGAAAATCTACCGCGATGAAAGCCGTATTCGGGATGTTGGATGTTCGCGCGGGCGCTGTACGGCTGGATGGCGAAGACATCACCAAACTGTCGCCGCAGGATCGGGTGATCAGGGGGATGGGTTTTGTGCCGCAGACCTCGAATATCTTCACCTCCATGACGGTCGAGGAAAACCTAGAAATGGGTGCCTTCATCCGCCGCGACGATATCAGCCAGACGATGGAGCAGGTCTATGACCTCTTCCCCATCCTGCGTGACAAGCGCAACCAGGCGGCCGGAGAGCTGTCGGGCGGTCAACGCCAGCAGGTTGCCGTGGGTCGAGCGCTTATGACCCAGCCCAAGGTGCTGATGCTGGACGAACCTACAGCCGGTGTCTCACCCATCGTGATGGATGAACTGTTCGACCGGATCATTGAGGTCTCACGCACCGGCCTGCCAATCCTGATGGTGGAACAGAACGCCCGTCAGGCTTTGGAGATTGCGGACAAGGGATATGTCCTGGTGCAGGGGCGGAATGCGTACTCGGGCACGGGCAAGGAATTGCTCGCGGATCCCGAGGTGCGGAAGAGTTTCTTGGGGGGGTGAGGATGAAGCATCTTGCCAACATTCTTACGGTTTCTACCTTCGTTTTTATGCCCGGAAACGGGTTCGCAGAAATTCTGCGTTTGAAGGAGAACGGTGATGAGATGCACTGTACAGCCATACACGATTGCAGCCCACCTCTTGACTGCGGTAGAGATGATTTCAATGACTGCAAACCGCGCAAGGGGTATTGCAAAGACCCCCTAAATTTTTCTTTTCAGCTTCTAAAAGCAGAAGATAGTAGCGATCAAAATGCGTATGCTGCCATCAGTCAAGTTGGTGAAGAAAGGTTCGTATTATCAGGCGCAAAGATAGTTCTGGAACACCAAAATAACGAAGTTTTGGTTATCATGAAGGGTCAGCCCCCTTTGGATGAATTTAAGAACTGGGACGTCATGTTGTCAGAAAACGGACGAATTGGCGTTCATGTGAAACTCACGAGCGGCATACCTTCTGCACGTTCGTACCTAGGCACTTGTCAGGTAGGCAAATAATGGACTACTTCAACGCCCTTGTGGCGCTTTCCAACTTCGTCCTTTTTCCTGCATTTGCTTAAGTTGACTATTCAAGATTCAACGCGTTGAAATTGTAGCGTTAACTTCGCTTTAGGTCGTCGCGCCGGAAAACCAGGACCTTCTTTAGTCAGCCCTGTCTTCACCACCCATACACCTAATTTCAATCATCCAATCGGATCACCACAAGACCCGAAATCCTGCGCTGCATGCGGGCCTTTGATCGACATATCATAATTCAAGTCCTCGAAATCCACGACAAAGGTCACGACGTCCTTGTCCATGATGTGCAGGAAGGTCAGCGAGTTCAGACCGGCAATGATCGTCGCCTCTCCGCGAATATCATCTGTGACGATAAATCCCTTATCCGTGGCTCCGGACCTGGCCAATGTCACCGCGCTATCAGTATTGTCCGATACGCAATTGACGACGAAATCCGCCCCGTCCAGAGGGTCGCTTGATGCGGCTTGCGCCATCGCAGGCAAAACCGCGCTCAATATCACTGCTGCGTAGAATTTCATGATGTACCTCCCTTTATTCAGCGCCCTCGGGCACAGGGAAAGATCATAAATTAGATAAATAACTTCAACAGGCTGCATGACGGCCCTCACTTTCAGTTGATCCCAGGTGAAAGGCTGTGTTCGCGTGTCAACGCCTCTTTGACACGGTTAAACCGCGTGCTTTCAGGCAATCAATCGTGGCGAGAAGATGGCGTTTGCAGCTTTGCGCCACTGGTCGGATAAACAACCTCCAATAAAACGGTTTGTTCCCGGCTGGTTACCCCACTCCCCTAAGAATTGTTAAAATTAATCCCTTCAGAATTCCGCCTCGTCTCGGCTCAAATTCCGCCACGATCCGCCCCTAATCACAAACGCGCGAACAGCGGGAATCCTGATTGGATTCTCAAATATTTTGGGCAATTGCCCCCTTCAGGAGACATATTATGAAATATCTGGCTGCGCTTGCCGCCATCGTTCTGCCTGCGACCGCGCAGGCCGCGTCGCAAGCCCCCGCGCAAGGTGAATTTGTTTACGAGTGCCAGATTACCGAAACCTGCAACCCCGGTGGGTGCAACCCAATTGAACCAGCCCACCAAGTCGTGCTGAAACAGGTCGAAGGGCAATCCAAGGGCTTGCTTTTGGCCGAGGGTCAAGAACATGAAGTCCTTGTGATCCCCAGCCTCGGCGCGCAGGAATTTCTGCAAATTCAAAGCAACGGTAGCGTGGGATACACGGTAGATTCAGAGACCGGTCATCTTGAAGTTCGCGCCTCTGGCGGGCAACAGCGCAACGAACGCGGGGTCTGTACACTCAAAAATTGACCACATTTACTATCCCAAGACCAGCAAAGCTGAGCCAGCGACGCGTCTGACGGACATGATCCTGTCAGGCGCGCATTGAATGCCCGAAAGGAACGCTGCCCATATGCAGTTTTTCTTCGGAATTCGACCGTCCATAACCGTTGAAATATTGTGTCTTTGCGCGCGGGTATGCCATAAGGCCGCACCCGGCGGAATGAGAAGGTGAGATGGACATACTGAACGCGCTTGTCGCGCTTGCGAATTTTGTGTTGGTGCCTGCAATTGCTTATGGCAGCCAGCTGGCACTGGGGGCGCTGGGGGTCACGCTGATCTACGGTATCCTGCGGTTTTCCAACTTTGCCCATGGCGACACGATGGCCTTTGGCGCGATGATCGCCGTTCTGGTCACCTGGGGGCTGCAGGCCGCTGGGGTCAGTTTTGGTCCGCTGCCGACCGCCCTTTTGGCCCTGCCCTTTGCCATATTGGGCTGTATCGTTCTGGTGCTGATCACCGACCGATTGGTCTATCGATTTTATCGCGAGCAAAAGGCCAAGCCGGTCATTCTGGTTATCGTGTCGATGGGCGTGATGTTCATCATGAACGGCCTGGTGCGGTTCATCATCGGCCCGGACGATCAGAGGTTTTCGGACGGTCAGCGGTTTGTGATCTCCGCACGTGAATTCAAGGCCATGACCGGGCTGAATGAGGGGCTGGCGATCAAGACATCTCAGGGCATTACCGTCATCGTTGCAGTTGTTGCCGTGGTGCTGTTGTTCTGGTTCCTCAACAAAACCCGCACGGGCAAATCGATGCGTGCGTATTCGGATAACGAAGATCTCGCCCTGCTGTCCGGTATCAACCCCGAGCGGGTGGTGATGATTACATGGATCATCGTTGCGGCGCTCGCGACCACGGCCGGGGTCCTGTACGGGCTGGACAAGAGCTTTAAACCTTTCGTTTATTTCCAGCTGCTTCTGCCGATTTTCGCCTCGGCCATCGTCGGCGGGTTAGGCAGCCCTGTGGGTGCCATTGCCGGCGGGTTCATCATCGCCTTTTCCGAAGTCACGATCACTTACGCCTGGAAAAAGGTGCTGACCTATCTTGCCCCGGAAAACCTGGAGCCGTCGGGATTGGTGCAATTCCTGTCCACCGATTACAAATTCGCCGTAAGTTTTGTCATTTTGCTGATCGTGCTTCTGTTCAAACCTACGGGTCTGTTTAAGGGGAAAGCGGTATGACCGAGCCTGTCAAAAATACGCTGCTTTTCGCTGTTGTCGGTGGCCTGATCCTGCTGACCGGATTCACGCAAAGCTGGAACGCCGCGATATTGATCCTGAACATGGGACTGATCTCGGCCATCATGGCGCTTGGGGTGAACCTGCAATGGGGTTTCGCCGGTTTGTTCAACGTCGGGGTCATGGGCTTTGTTGCGTTGGGCGGGCTTGCCGTTGTGCTGGTCTCGACCCCGACAACACCTGGCGCCTGGTCTGCCGGAGGTTTCGGTATTGTACTGGCCCTGCTGCTGGGCGCTGCAACCGTTGTGGCCACAGTTCTGGTGGCGCAGAAGATGCCCAAAGGTCGGGTTCGGACTTTGTCGATCATTGCCATTCTCATCATCGGCTTCTTTGTTTACCGCGCTGTTCTCGACCCCAACACCGCGGCGGTCGAGGCCATTGAACCGGCTGTTGCGGGCAACCTCGGCGGTCTGAATCTGCCTGTTCTGCTGGCCTGGCCCGCAGGTGGACTGCTGGCGGCTGGTGCAGCGTGGCTGATTGGTAAAACTGCTCTGGGCCTGCGCTCGGACTATCTGGCGATTGCAACGCTGGGGATTGCCGAGATCATCATCGCGATCTTGAAAAACGAGGACTGGTTGGCCCGGGGCGTCAAAAACGTCTACGGCATCCCGCGCCCTGCGCCGGTCGTTGGGTACGAGGTCGATCTGCAGAATGACCCTGGCTTTGTCGCTCGCGCCGAGTGGTTGGGGCTGGATACAGTCACGGCTTCGACGCTGGCGGTTAAACTGGGCTATTCGTTTCTGTTCCTGATCGTTCTGCTGGTCCTGCTCTGGATGGCGCAAAAGGCGCTGAACAGCCCGTGGGGCCGCATGATGCGCGCCATTCGTGACAACGAGGTCGCGGCCGAGGCGATGGGCAAGGACGTGACCCGCCGCCATTTACAGATCTTTGTGCTGGGCTCGGCCATCTGCGGAATTGCAGGTGCTATGATGACCACGTTGGACGGCCAGTTGACCCCCAGCGCGTATCAGCCATTGCGGTTTACATTCCTGGTCTGGGTAATGGTGATCGTCGGTGGATCAGGTAACAATTTTGGTGCGGTACTGGGCGCGTTCGTGATCTGGTTCCTGTGGGTTCAGGTCGAACCTATCGGGCTGTGGCTGATGAACCTGATCACCGCTGGATTACCTGATGGCAGCGCGCTTAAGGCACATCTGATCGAAAGCGCCGCGCATATGCGCCTGCTGACCATGGGGTTGATCCTACTGATTGTTCTCAGATTCAGTCCAAGGGGCTTGATCCCCGAGAAATAGATCACTTTCAGGGGAATATTCGGAACCGCGCCTCAAAATCGGCGCGGTTTCTTGATTCATGAACCGAACCTTAATAGACCGAATTATCGTTGGGCAGTTTCCGGACCTGCGCCAGATCGCCTTCACGGTTAATTAGTCAGTTGACGCTGATACTACAGGTCACCTCTCGAGAGTAAGAAGACGACACATGAAAACTTCGTTTATCCCAAAAATCCTAATGCTGACAGTTGTTGCCAGCCTGGCTGCATGTATCCCGTCACCCGAAGATCTGGAAACCGATCCAGTTCAGGTCCAGACCTCAAAGGGTGTGGTGACGTGCCAGTTGTACCGCCCGGATCGCGTCATCTGGGATCGTGCCATCGACTACCCCGCGACCAAGATGTCTGTGGCCGAGGCTGACGGCTACTGCCGGCAGGAAGGTCAGCGTCGTCTGAAGTAACCAAATAGCGCCGCGCAACGAAACGGCTGTGCGGCGCCTTGGGCTTACCTAGCGCGAAACAACCCGCCCAGAATTCCACGAACAATGCGGCGCCCGGTTGTTCCTTTTAGCTCTTTGATGACGGCCTCGCTCATTGCTGTAGCAAAGGTATCTTTCTGCCGCTTTACGCGAGAGGAAGATCGCCCGACCCGGCCACCGGAATAGCGCCTGGCCGTGGCGAACTCGCGTTCAGCGACAGATTGTGTCTCTTCTTGTTCTTCTGCTTTTGCAGCAGCCTGCGCGGCCTGATCGGCGCGTGCCTGCAGAATTTCAAAGGCCGATTTCCGATCCTTCAATGTGCCATACTTGACCTGCATCGGTGACGCCGTCATGACCGCCTGACGCACGGACGCGGTGATCGGCCCAAGTTGTGTTCCCGGTGGACGGATCAGCGTCCGTTCAACAATACCTGGCACACCCTTCTTCTGCAGCATCGACGTGACCGCCTCACCCACGCCAACCTCTCGGATTGCGGTTTCGGTGTCGAAGGCCGGGTTTTCACGATAGGTTTCGGCCGCCAAACGCAGGTTCTTGCGATCCCGCGCGGTAAAGGCACGCAGCGCGTGCTGCACCCGATTGCCAAGTTGTCCCAGAATATCTTCGGGAATATCCGCCGGGTTTTGCGAGATGAAGTAGACGCCGACACCCTTGGAACGGATCAGCCGTGCGACCTGCTCTACTTTGTCTACCAAAACCTTGGGCGCATCTTCGAACAACAAATGGGCCTCATCAAAGAAGAACACCAGTTTGGGTTTGTCGGGGTCGCCAACCTCGGGCAACTCCTCGAACAGCTCACTCAACAGCCACAACAGGAAAGTCGCATAGAGACGCGGCGACCCCATTAGCTTATCCGAGGCCAGGATGTTCACCATCCCCTGCCCGTTCGCATCAGTACGCATCAGATCAGCCAATTCCAGCGCGGGTTCTCCGAACAAATTGGTACCGCCCTGGTTTTCCAACACCAACAACCGCCGCTGGATCGCCCCAATCGAAGCGGTCGAGACATTGCCATAGCGCAGGGATAACTGTGTGCGGTTCTCACCGATCCAGACCAGCAGGGCTTGCAGATCCTTGAGATCCAGCAGCGGCATCCCTTCTTCATCCGCCACTCGGAAAGCAATGTTCAAAATACCTTCCTGCGCCTCGCTCAGGTCCATGAGCCTAGACAATAGCAATGGCCCCATTTCTGTAACGGTCGTTCGAACAGGATGGCCTTGTTCGCCGAACAGATCCCAGAATGTCACCGGGCATGCGGCATAGGTATAATCCTGAAAGCCGATGCGAACCGCGCGATCCTGAAACGCCTGGTGCAACTTGTGACTTTCACTGCCCGCCATTGCCAACCCGGACAAGTCGCCTTTGACATCGGATAGAAACACCGGGACGCCCGCAGCCGAGAACCCCTCGGCCAGGATTTGCAACGTCACCGTTTTGCCTGTGCCCGTCGCCCCTGCGATCAACCCGTGCCGGTTGGCATATTTGAGGGTCAGGTTTTGAGGCTGGCTGTAATCTTCACCCGCGCCGCCCAGAAAAATGTTTTTGTCCATGTAGGTAAGGCCTTAATTTCCACCGATCTGAACCCAGCATACAAAGTTAACCTTTGACTGCGATAGTCATTTTGCTGCCCTCGCTGTCAGAGGTAGGGTGCGGCAAACTTCCTCCCTGTCGACTGACCGCGCCTTCGGGCGCGGTTTTTTTAAAGCAATGCTGGTTCTTCCATTAAAATTTCAGGTTTTCAGTTGACGCATGCGACCGCCTTTCGTAACGTCTGCGCATAACTAAGTCGGCCAGTCCGACGGGGAGAAAATTTTATGAAAGGGAGCCGCTCCACCGGTTCCCTTTCTTTTTTTGTTTCATCCAGGTTTCAAGCACTGGAAAGCGGCAAAAAGCTGACTTCGGTCACCCATTTGTGCAGCTTAATGCCTGACACCATGATCCAAGGATGATAGACGGGTCAAAAAGCTCAATCACATTGCCGAGGCATTCATGATCAAGAACACTCTATCTCTCAGCCTTGTGGCCGCTGCGCTTTGGTGTGGTGCCGCTTATGCACAAGAAGCAACGCAGGATGCCGAGGCTCCGCAAACCCAAACCGGTGCTGACCTGGATCTTGGGGAATCCGGCCCGCGTATTGGCGAGCAGTACCTTAAGGAAGAGACCGGCGACTGGGCAGTCATGTGCATCAATACAGGAACTGACAGCGAACCTTGTGTCATGCGACAGATTCTGACCGGTCAGCAAGACCAGCCCATTGCGGAAATTACGATTGAAAAGCTGCCCGAAGAAGCTCCGGCCGTAGCTGCTGCGATCATCGTTGTGCCCCTCGAGGTGCTATTGCAAGCTCAGATATCCTTGTCGATCGACGGAGCGCCGGGCAAACGATACAACTATCACCACTGCAACCCCGTTGGGTGCCTTGCGCAAGTGGGCTTTACCCAGCAAGACCTCGAAGCTTTGAAGAGTGGGACCAAAGGTACCTTGTCGATGGTTTCTGTTCTGGCACCTTCGCAGGCGCTGCAATTGGAAATATCTCTAGCCGGGTTCACTGCCGGGTTTGACCAGCTGGAAGTCATCAAAAACTAATGACTAGTAAAACAGAAAACGCCGCCCAGTCCTTCGGGCGGCGTTTAGTCGTTTTGCTTCCGAAGCTTCAGACCCGTTTCAGAGCCAAAACCGCGTTCAACCCGCCAAAGGCAAACGCATTGCTAAGCGCAACATCCACCTTCGCGTCCCGCGCCTCATTTGGCACCACGTCCAATGCACATTCGGGATCTGGATCTTCATAACCGATGGTTGGGGCGATCACCCCGTCGCGCAACGCCATGATACATGCCAGCAACTCGACCGCGCCAGTACCCCCAATCAAGTGCCCGTGCATGGATTTCGTGGACGATATCATCAGGTCGTCTGCGTGCGGCCCGAACACACCGGCCACCGCCGCGCATTCGGTCTTGTCGTTCGCCGCTGTGCCCGTCCCATGCGCATTGATGTACCCGACCTGGTCCGCATTCAGGCGCGCATCGGTCAGCGCACCTGACATGGCACGCGCCGCGCCCTGCTTACTGGGCATCACGATGTCAGACGCATCCGAGGACATGGCAAAGCCGACAACCTCACACAGGATATCTGCCCCTCGTGCGCGCGCATGTTCGTATTCTTCAAAGACAAAAGCCCCGGCCCCTTCGCCCTGCACCATTCCATTTCGGTTGGCGCTGAACGGGCGGCAAGCGTCCTTGGACATCACGCGCAGGCCTTCCCAGGCTTTGACGCCGCCGAAACACAACATGGATTCTGATCCACCCGTGATCATTGCAGGTGCGGCGCCGCTGCGGACCATCTGAAACGCCAATGCCATCGCGTGATTGGATGAGGCGCAAGCGGTTGAAACCGTAAAACTTGGCCCCTTCAGGTTATGTTCCATAGACACATGGCTGGCCGCCGCGTTGTTCATCAGTTTGGGCACCACAAATGGATGCACACGGTTTTTACCGTCCTCGTAGACGGAACGGTAATTATCGTCCCAAGTGGACACGCCGCCACCGGCGGTGCCAAGAACCACACCGGACCGAGCAGCAAGATCTCCGTGAAACTCGATCCCGGATTGGTCAATCGCCTCTTTCGCGGCGGTCAGCGTGAATTGCGTAAAGCGATCGTAAAGGCTCATCTGCTGGCGATTAAACCGCCCTTCGGCCTCGAACCCGCGCACTTGGCCGCCGATTTTGATGGAAAGCCGCTCAACATCGCGGAATTCAAGTTGTGAGATGCCACAACGCCCTTCGCGCATAGCTTCAAGCGTATCAGGGACAGAGTGACCCAGCGAATTAATCGTCCCGGCCCCGGAAATAACAACGCGTTTCATAATTTCAGGTCAGACCTTTTCCGACACAAGCTTTTCGATCCCGGCAATGATCGCTGCCACATTTGAGATATCGAAATCGCTGGCTTGTGGTTCATTCGCGTTGAACGGGACCGAGATATCGAACTCTTCTTCGATGGCGAAAATGCTCTCGACCAGACCCAGGCTGTCGATACCCAGATCTTCAAGTGTACTTTCGGGCGTGACGTCCGAAGGCTCCAGCACGGCCTGCTCAGCAATGATTGCGATGACGCGGTCGGTGATGCTCATGTCGGTCCTCTGATTTTCCCGTTGCGGATGATTTAATCACTCGGGGGCTGTTTGAAAACAGCCTTTTTCAACGCCTCGACGTCACGTGCCATGCGGGGCAAACGACGTTGTGCTTTGTAGATGTCGGTATGGGTTTCCATTTTGATGGCCGGATATCCCATTAGTACCCGACCCGCAGGAACGTTGGACAGGATTTTAGTGCCGCCCGCCGCTATCACGCCGTCACCGATAAAGATGTTGTCGACCACGCCGGTCTGGCCACCCAGTACCACGTTATTGCCAATCTCGACCGAGCCGGACACGCCAGCCTGACCACAAATTAGACAATCCTGCCCAACCCGTGTGTTGTGCCCCACATGCACAAGATTGTCCAACTTGGACCCGTTTCCGATGCAGGTATTCCGGATCGTTCCGTTGTCGACGGTACAATTGGCGCCGACTTCAACGTCATCCCCGATCTCAACTGCACCCAGCGAGTGAATGCGAAGCCAGCTTTGCGCCCGCGCATCACCTTTGTCGCCCATTGTTTTGCGGACATTCTCAACATCCGAAACCTCGGGGGTAACAAAGCTGAACCCGTCGCTCCCGATCCGTGCGCCGGGTTGGGCAATGAAACGATCACCGATCTGCGCCCTGGACCCGATGCTAACCTTCTCACGTAACATGGCGTTTTCGCCCAGAACCGTATCCATGCCAATCACGCAATGCGGGCCGATAACTGCGCCTTTGCCAATACGAACCCGCGCACCGATGACGGCCAAGGGGCCGATGGCTGCGTCTTTGGGGATTTCCGCGGTCGGGTCGATCACGGCCGAAGGGTGAATACCCGGCGCTACGCCCTGCCCGCGATCCAACATTGTGGTGATCCCGGCCATCGCCATACGCGGACGGGGCACAAAGATGGCCGCCTCCAACCCTAGCGCTTGCCAATCCGCACCTTCCCACAACACGGCTGTCCGTGCCGAGCTGCCGCTCAGCGCCTCGGCATATTTCGGAGACATCGCCATCGCCAGATCGGTCGCCGCTGCATCACCCGGCTCAGCCGCGCGTTCAACGATCAGGCCAGTATCGCCCTGGCAGTCTGCCCCAAGAGCGTCGGCGATTTGCTGGATGGTATAGTGCATATCGGGCTTCCCGGTTTAAGGATCTGCCCCGCTGATTACCCCTGAACGTCCGGCAGGGCCACCCCTGCTTTCTGCAAGGCCTCCCAGATTTTCCGATCACGCTCATAGACATCCCGGCGATACTGAACCTGACCCTTAGGACCAACATAAGCCGTGCGGTAGATCAGGTGAACCGGAACATGCTGTTCCAATTGCACCGTGGTTTCCTTACCCGTGGCCAGAACACGCTGAAAAAACGCCTTTGGGTTTTCTTCCTGCTTGGCCAGCAACGCATAGGCGAAATCAAACGGATCTGCCAGGCGGATACACCCGTGCGAGAACGCCCGCACCTCACGCGCGAACAGACTTTTCTGAGGCGTATCATGCAGATAGATGTTGTACTTGTTGGGGAACATGAACTTCACCAGCCCCAGCGCATTGCTTTTGCTGGGCGGTTGGCGCATCGCAAACGGGAAGTTCCGCGCGTTGAACTGGGTGAAATCCACCGCGCCGCGATTGACCTGCCGACCGCTGCGGTCGGTGATCTGGATATGGCCAACGGCGTTGGGATTTGATTGCAGTTGGGGCAGGTATTCCTTGGTGATGATCGAGCGCGGCACATACCAACTGGGGTTGATGACCATATGCTCCATCTTGTCCGAGAACTCGGGGCTGCGTCGGTCATGTGTGTTCTTGCCGATCACCGCGCGCGTTTCGAACGTGACCAAACCGTCATCAACGATCTTGGCCGAGAAATCAGCCTGATTTACTAAAATGTGCCGCTCACCCCGTTCGCGCGGCAACCAGCGCTCGCGCTCCAATGCGACATAGACAGCCTTTAGACGGTCTGAGGCGCTGCGGTTCAGCTCGGAAATCGTGCCCTGACCGGCCACACCGTCCGGCGCAAGACCATGATCTGTCTGGAATGCTTGCACGGCACCCAACAAAGCCGCATCGAAATCCGGACTGGCGGTAGGACGCAAATATCCCATGGAAACCAAACGGTTCCGCAGCTTTATTACATTGGGCCCGGTGTCACCATACTCCAACTTGGCAACAGGAACCGTCGCGCCCCAACCGCCTTGATGGATGAGGTCCTGCAGCACCAACTTCTGCTTCATCAACGCCCGGTACTGGGTTGTTTGCGGGGCCAATTGATCGAAATACGAGCCGTTTTCCCCTGCGATCAACCCCTGCAAGTGCTCCTTTGTCGAAGCCCTTTGAACCTTGCGCACTAACCCATCATCAATCTGGGATGGGCGCAGCGCGCCCGACTGCAGATTGCGCGCGTATTCAGCGAAAGCACGGGTCAGACTGATCTCAACAGCTCCCAGATCGCGCGTCGTACGGGCCTCTTGCATCTGTTCCACAAGGGACTGGACGCTGTCCGAACCCTGCGGCAATCCATGCATATCAGTCGATGACAAGGCCTGGATCAGCCGTGCGCGGCGCGCCGAATGTAGCGGGGTTTCGCCAACCCAAACCGGGGCAAAACCATTCTCGCGGTAAAACTCGGCGATTCCTGACCCCGAGGGCGCAAATTCGGCAACAGCCATCTGAAACGCCGTCGCTGGCCGGGTGTCTGCATTCACTACAGACGCCGAAGCCAGAAAACATGCGGTGAAAATAATACCAGAACGGGTCCGAATACCTGAGAACATTGGATGGCCTTGATTATTCATTATTTTACGCAGCAGAAATGTGCGCGGATCAAATATGGTTACGCCTTGGGCGCGTTGTCTATTAACAAACGTATCAACCTGGCGCATCTTTCGGTGCGTGATGCGTCTTTGCATCGCCTGGCGGAAATGCGCCGCCAAATGTCTCAATATTATACATATTCGCATCACCTGCGCAAAAAACTGCCGAAATTTCCCCCTTGAATTGATGAATCCGAAAGACTTCTTGGCGGACAAAACCGACTGTGTCATAAATCCCGCATCTGGGATGGGAAAAAATTAATATCGCGCGCGTAACATCGTGTGCAGGCAGGAACAGTACGGGACGAAACTGAAATGACGATGAGCAGTACATCGGGCTTGACCCGGCGTGCCCTTCTGGGCGCATTTGCAGCTACGGCAGTTGTGGCCGCACCGACCTATTCCAATGCAGCAGGTTTCCTTCGAGGCGGCGGCGATATCCGCCGTATTCGTATGTATTCCGGTCGCACCGGCGAACGGATTGATATGATTTATTGGGTCGATGGAAAATACATCAAGGACGCTGTCAAAGAAGTGAACCACTTCATGCGTGACTGGCGGACTGATCAGAGCAAAGACATGGATCTGCGCACGATCGACATCATGGCTGCATCGCATAACCTTCTGGATGTAAATGAACCCTATATGCTGCTGTCCGGCTATCGTTCTCCGCAAACCAACGCGATGCTTCGGTCTCGTTCTCGTCGGGTTGCCAAGAACTCGTTGCATATGAAAGGCCAAGCGGCTGACCTGCGCCTGTCGTCGCGTTCAGTGTCGCAAATGGCCAAGGCTGCAATGTCCTGCCGCGCTGGTGGAGTGGGCAAGTACTCCCGCTCGAATTTCGTCCATATGGACTGCGGTGAGGTCCGTAGCTGGGGCGGTTAACACTTCCAAAATCTTAAAAAACAACGAGCGCCTCTGGGCGCTCTTTGTTTTTAAGTAACCTTGAATTATTCCTTATGAAAAGAACAGCTCAACCTCGATGAACTGTGATCCATCGACCAGATATTGTCGCTTACCGGACTGTATCAGAACCAGTCATCATAGCGTCAAATTGAAGGACGCACTCTCCAATATAAGACACTCAGGATAACTGCTAATGCGAGGTGGTATGGCGCACCTGAGAGGATTCGAACCTCTGGCCTCTGCCTTCGGAGGGCAGCGCTCTATCCAGCTGAGCTACAGGTGCCTTGGCCGTTAGCTATCCTTGTTCCGATCCGGGTGCAACTGAAAATCCACCCGGATCGACCAGCTTTTAGGCAAACAAATCATGCGCCAGTTCAAGGGCATCGACCAGCGTGTCGACCTCATCCTTGGTGTTGTACAGACCAAAGCTGGCGCGGCAGGTGGCGGTCACGCCGAAGAAATCCATCAGTGGACCGGCGCAATGATGACCGGCCCGCACGGCAACCCCCTTTTTGTCGAGGATCGTCGACACGTCATGCGCATGCCCTGCCCCATCCAGCGTAAAGCTGAAAATAGCAGCCTTATCGGGACGTGTGCCTTGTACCTGCAGCCAGTTCAAACCGGTCAACCGCTGCATCGCATAGTCGCGAAGCGCGCCTTCGTGGGCGGCGATGTTCTCCATCCCCAGGTCCATCATATAGTCAAGCGCCACGCCCAAACCAATCGTTTGCACGATACCGGGTGTTCCGGCCTCAAACTTCATTGGGGGGTCGTTGTAGATCACCTGATCTTTGCTGACCTCTTTGATCATGTCGCCGCCACCGATGAAGGGGCGCATCTCGGCCATGCGTTCGGATTTGATATAGATCGCGCCCGAACCGGACGGGCCATACAGCTTGTGCCCGGTGATTGCATAAAAGTCGCAGCCGATATCCGACACATTGACCGGCATATGCACGGCACCCTGGCTGCCGTCGACCAGCACCGGAACGCCTTTGGCATGCGCACCTTCGGTAATGGCCTTAACATCCACCACCGTCCCCAGCACGTTCGAGCATTGCGTGACCGCGACCAGCTTGGTCTTGGGACCGATTGCATCGATCACGGCCTGCGGGTCCAGCCCGCCATCCGCATCGATATCGACCCACTTTAGGACAACCCCCTGCCGTTCGCGCAGGAAATGCCAGGGAACGATGTTGGCGTGATGCTCCATGACGCTAAGGACAATCTCATCCCCGGCCTGAAGGCGCGGCATCGCCCAGCCATAGGCCACAAGGTTGATCCCCTCGGTCGTGCCCGAGTTCAGGACGATCTCATTCTCATCCGCCGCCCCAAGGAAACGGGCTATGGTGCCGCGGACGGACTCGTACTTTTCGGTCGAGAGGTTGGACAGGTAATGCAGACCACGATGCACATTCGCGTATTCCTCGGCATAGGCGCGGGTCACCGCGTCGATCACCACCTGAGGTTTCTGCGCAGAGGCACCATTGTCCAGATAAGTCAGCGGTTTGCCGTTTACCTCGCGTGACAGAATCGGAAAGTCCGCGCGGATTTTTTCTACGTCATACATGGTCTTCATATCCCTATACCGGGCCGCTGGGTGTTAAAGCGAGGACAAAGGGGGCTGCGATCAACGCAGACAACACTATGACCCCAAAGGATTTCCAAAGCGTTCCGAACTTATGCGCTTCATTGAGGAAATGCAGCGTGACGTAAAGGCTCACCAGCGCTGTGGCGAACAAAAACAGCACCATCAAAACCGGAACGAAAATGGCCAGCACAAGCGTTACGAACATCGCCGCGCTTTGCAGGAACTGCAACCAGACCGTCAGCGTCATGATCTCGTCGAATGACGCGCGCCCGCCCAGCAAACGCCCGACGAACAGGAACGCCGCAATGCTGAACATCATTAGGGCGGCCGAGCGGATAAGGCTCATGAAAATCGGTTCGGGTGTTGGAACATTCAGGCCTTCCGGCGAAGGAACCAGATGTTCGATCCCAAACTGCACCAGTCCATTCAAAACGACGGCCAGACAGAAGGCCAGCCACAGAACTTCGCGCCCGGCGCGAAAGGATAATAGGTGCCGGGCCGCTTCAGCCGGGTTGACCAGCGTCAGGACCGCAATGTTACCTAGGGTCGAGAAATTCATTCCGCCTGCCTTTGTGTTTGTCTCAAGCCCGCCAGCCAGAACCAGATAAACACGCCAAACCAGGCTGCCCCTACCACAGTTAACGCAGGTCCTGGCCCGATGAGACCCGCCACCAGACCGTTCAACAACACCAATGGTGTCGACGACAATAAAGCCCAAAACAAAGCCAGACGAGCACCATAAGCCGTGCCGCGTCCGCCAACCAAACGAGCGGCCCCGTATGATACGAACGCCAGAAGGTAAAACAGCAACGGCAGTATGAAAACAGTGCCTAGCAAAGCCGCGGCCATCAGCGCGTTCAGCTCAAGCCCTTCCAAATGCGCCCGCCGCGCGAGGCCGGGAAGCTGTGCGATGAAAGCCACCACGCAAAACCCCATGACAAAGACCAAGGCCCTGTCTTCCCGCTGCCCCAAATCCAGAAGCCGACGCACGACGCGCCCCGGCCCCCGGTACGTGGCCACGATATCCGATGTGACTGGCATCAGCTGCGGCGCGCCAGCCAATCTTCCAAACGGTTCACGATCTTTTCAGCAACTTCGCTGTCTTCGATCTCGTCCACCGCTTCGGCCAGAAAGGCCAGTGTCAGCATGTTGGTTGCGTCTTTGACCGGAACGCCGCGTGATCGCAGGTAGAACAGAGCCGTCTCGTCAATCGCGCCCGAGGTCGAGCCGTGTGAACAGGCCACATCATCGGCATAGATCTCAAGCTCGGGCTTGGCGAGGAACTGGCTGTCGTCGTCCAACAGAAGCGACTGGCTGATCTGATAGCCATCTGTCTTCTGCGCGCCTTCTTTCACGAGGATCTTACCCTGGAAGACGCCGGTCGCACCGTTGCGCAGAACCTTCTTGAACACCTGGCGGCTTTCGCAGTTCACCGCGTCATGGGTGATAAACACTGTGTCGTCATGGTGAAAATCACCGTCTCCGACACATGCACCTGCCACATGGGCAACCGCATCATCTCCGGTCAGTTCCACGACCTGCTCATTGCGGGTCAGAACGCCGTTTGCGGTCAGGGTAAATGACTTATAGGTCGATTCCGTTCCCAGACGGGCGAACATATGAGTCATTGCCCGACGTTCATGATCGCGACCTTGCGCGCGCACATGATGCAGCGTCCCATTGTCGGCGATGTCAATCTCCATCACCTTGTTAAAGCGCGACGCGGCCGGACCAACCTCAAGCACGGTGACCTCGGCATCTGGTTCGACACGGATCACGTGATGCAGCATCGCGTCCGATGTTTCCGAGGCGTGACGATACATCAGGCAGATCGGCTTGGACGGTTTGCCTGTCACATGGATGGCAACACCATCTTTGGCAAAGGCTGTGTTCAGCGCAGCCAGCGGACGTGGCACCGGGGTCTGGCCACGGCTCTCTAACGCGCCATACAGCTCTTTGGCCCAGTGAATATCCTTGCCGCAGATATCCTCGATCCGGTCGATCATCACCCCCTCAAGTGTCAGATCATCGGATTCCTCGGGGCTGAATACTCCGTCGACGAAGACAATTTTCAGATTGTCCATGTCTTCGAAAATCATGGGCTCGCCCGCGTCGAAAACCTCGGCGCGCGGTGCTTGAGCCGAGATCAGCGTATCAGGACGTGTGTACTTCCAGTACTCATCGCGACGGCCAGGCAGGCCCATCTCTTGCACACGCGCAAGCGCATCCTCGCGTGCAGCACGGGTGCATCCGCACATCTCGGGCATGGCCAGGGATGCCAGCCGCTCCTCGGTTGCGGTCAGTTTCTCTTGTGGCAAAGCCATCAGTTCACCTCGGCCAGAATGTCGGCATAGCCGTTATGTTCAACTTCCAACGCCAGCTCGGGTCCGCCGGTCTTCACGATACGACCGTCGGCCATGATGTGTACGACGTCCGGTTTGATGTGATCCAGCAGCCGCTGATAGTGGGTGATGACCAAAAAGCTGCGACCTTCGTTGCGCAGCGCGTTCACGCCTTCGGACACCAGCTTCATCGCATCCACGTCGAGACCCGAGTCGGTTTCGTCCATGATGCACATCTTGGGTTCCAGCATAGCCATCTGCAGGATCTCGTTGCGCTTTTTCTCACCGCCCGAGAAACCAACATTGACCGGACGCTTGAGCATATCGGCGTCGATTTTCAGCGTCTTGGCCTTGGCGCGCACTTCTTTCAGGAAGTCTGCCGCTGACAGCTCCTCTTCTCCGCGCGCTTTCCGCTGAGCGTTTACCGCCGTGCGCAGGAAAGTCATGTTGCCAACGCCGGGAATTTCGACCGGATACTGGAACGCAAGAAAGACGCCAGCGGCAGCACGCTCTTCTGGCTCCATGTCCAGCAGGTCTTCGCCGTCCAGCGTCGCCGTACCTTCGGTGACCTCATAGCCGTCACGTCCTGAAAGCACATAGCTGAGCGTCGATTTGCCCGAGCCGTTCGGTCCCATGATCGCGTGTACCTTGCCAGGCTCGACCGTCAGGTCCACACCCTTGAGGATTTGCTTGTCTTCGTCTTCAAGCTGTACGTGCAGGTTCTTGATTTCCAGCATGATTTTTCCTCTTTTCGCGCCAGTTTGATTACCTGCCGCCTTGTTTGAATTTTGGTTTCTACCTGATGGCTATGCAGACTTAGCGACCTTTGCCGGTCCCTCGCTGGGTTTGATCAGGAAGTTTTCGTTAACGCGGTAGCGCCTGAACTGGTCGACCACCTCATAACCATTGGTCGCGATCAGTTCGTGGAATTCGGTGGCATTCTTGTCATCCACTTCGACAAAAATCACAGGGCGATTTTGTCCCAAACTGGGTAAAAGACTTTCCAGAACGGCGATTTCCATACCCTCGACGTCAATTTTTATAAAGTCGAATGAGCGGTCTTTAACCAATTCTGCAGCCGGGACAACGGGAATAGACCCTTGTTGCTCAATCAGTTTACCCCCACCCAAATTCCTGGCGTTCCAAGACACACCAAGGTCCGAGCGTGCCTCGTTCGAAACACCGTACCCAACCCAGTTGAAATCAACCTTACTTTCCATCCCATTCAAGTGGAGGTTGCTAACCAAAATCTCGGCAGCCACAGGATTGGGTTCAACAGGAACTACTAGAGACGCGTGAAGGAACAGCGCCAAGTACAGGCTGTGGTTCCCGACATTTGCGCCGATATCCAAAAAACTGCCGCCAACAGGGAAGTGTTCTGAAATCATCCCAAGCTCTTCGACTTCGTAGAACGCACCCCCAAAGTGACATTTTTGTATCGTATCTTTTGGATTGATCACGGAAAAAAAGACTGTTCGGTCATGAACCCGAGCCCGAACCACCTGCCCCGCTGTGGCTCTAAAAACGCCAGAGCGTCTGGAGCTTCTAACCCATCTTTTGAAATCTGCAGCTGTTTCCACAAGGAATGACCTTTTAGAGTTGCCGATAGTCAAGCTCGACCGGTCAACCGACCGAGCCCTCCAATGAGATCGCAACAAGCTGCTGCGCTTCCATGGCAAACTCCATCGGCAATGCCTGCAGCACGTCCTTGCAGAACCCGTTGACGACCAAGGCCACGGCTTCTTCCTCGTCCATACCGCGCTGGCGGCAGTAGAACAGCTGATCGTCGTCCACTTTGGATGTCGTCGCTTCGTGTTCCACACGGCTCGAGTTGTTCTTGACCTCGATATACGGAACCGTATGTGCGCCGCATTTGTCACCGATCAGCAGGCTGTCACACTGCGTATAGTTCCGGCTGTCCTTCGCCTTCGGGTGCATCGAGACCAACCCGCGATAGGTGTTCTGCGCCTTGCCCGCGCTGATGCCCTTGGACACGATGCGCGACTTTGTGTTCTTACCCAGGTGAATCATCTTGGTGCCGGTGTCGGCCTGCTGATAATTGTTGGCAATCGCGATCGAATAGAACTCACCCTGGCTTTCATTGCCACGCAGGATGCAGGACGGGTATTTCCAGGTCACGGCCGAGCCGGTTTCGACCTGCGTCCACATCACCTTGGACCGGTCGCCCCGGCAATCCGCCCGCTTGGTCACAAAGTTATAGATACCGCCCTTGCCGTTTTCATCACCAGGGAACCAGTTTTGAACGGTCGAGTATTTAACTTCAGCATCTTCTTCGACGATGATCTCAACCACAGCGGCATGCAACTGCGCGGTATCACGTTGCGGCGCGGTGCAGCCTTCCAGATAGGACACATATGATCCCTTATCGGCGATAATCAGCGTGCGTTCGAACTGACCAGTGTTTTCGGCGTTGATGCGGAAATAGGTGCTCAGCTCCATCGGGCAGCGAACACCCGGTGGGATGTAAACGAACGATCCGTCCGAGAATACGGCCGAGTTCAATGTGGCATAGAAGTTGTCGGATACCGGAACCACAGTGCCCAAGTACTTCTTAACCAGTTCAGGGTGTTCCTTGATCGCCTCAGAGATTGAGCAGAAGATCACACCGGCCTTGGCAAGCTCATCCTTGAAGGTCGTACCAACAGAGACCGAGTCAAATACCGCGTCCACAGCGACCTTACGGCCTTCGGCGGGCGCATTCTCGGCGCCTTCGACGCCGGCCAAAATCAACTGTTCTTTCAGCGGAATGCCCAGCTTTTCATAGGTGGCCAACAGTTTGGGGTCGACCTCGTCCAGCGATTTTGGCTTTTCTTCCATCGACTTGGGACGGGCATAGTAATACTGGTCCTGAAAGTCGATCGGGGGGTAATGTACCATCGCCCAGGTCGGCTCTTCCATCTTGGTCCAGCGTTCAAAGGCCGACAGACGCCATTCGGTCATCCATTCGGGTTCTTCGTTTTTGTCAGAGATCAGTCGAACGATATCCGGGTTCACACCTTTGGGTGCGTACTCCATTTCGATATCGGTATCCCAGCCGTATTTATAAGTGCCAGCCTCGCGCACCGCGTCCACGGTTTCCTGATCGACACCTTCTTTTACCTGGGTCTGGTCCAAAGCGGCCATTTCCTTCACTCCGTCAAGTCACGCGGCACGCGCGCGATGCTTTTTCTCTTTTTCCAACCACGTTTCGGCGAAACGCAGCACATCTTCTTTCGTCGTAAAAGGTCCCAGCGAAACGCGTATTGCGCTGGCTGCCGTGACCTCATCATACCCCATTGCCGTGAGGACCGCGCTGGCGCGCACCTTGCCACTGGAACAGGCAGAACCCGCGCTGATGGCAAACCCCGCCAGGTCCATTTGCATGACCTGCGTTTCGCCTTTCCATCCCGGAGTGGCAAAACACAATGTGTTAGGCAGGCGATCCTGATCCTTCCCGACAAAAATAGTCAATTTAGAACCGGCCTCAAGGGCATTTTCTAGAATATTTCTAATTTCTTTGACCTTGTCCCAAACCCCATTGGCAAGATCCCGTGCAGCGGCTTCTGCTGCGGCCCCGAAGCCCGCGATTCCAATGACATTTTCGGTACCCGACCGGCGCCCCATTTCCTGACCACCGCCTTGGATTTGGGCAGGCAAATCCGTGCCGCGTTTCATCACAACAGCACCAACACCCTTGGGGCCACCCAATTTATGCGCTGAGATCAGCGCCATTTGGGCACCCAGCCAGTTGAAGGCCACCGGTAGTTTTCCAAAAGCTTGCGTCGCATCGGTTACGGCAAGCCCCGCAGGCAAAGCCTGCACGATACCGGTTTCCGAATTCGCCAGCTGCAAGGTCGATTGAGCAGGATCGGAGACTTGAACGCGGCCCGAGGCGTCCGCTGGCAAGTCTTCTGTAATCCAGGATCTTACCGCGTCATGCTCAACAGCAGATCCATGCAGGCCACGCCCGCGTAAGGTCAGCGCCGCCCCCTCGGTGGAACCCGACGTGAATACGATATCCGCCCCATCCGCACCAAAGGCCGCCGCGATTTGCGCCCGCGCCTTCTCGATCAAGGCTTTGGCGGCACGTCCCTCGGCATGCACCGAAGACGGGTTGCCGCAAACCTCCATCGCCGCGATCATCGCCTCTCTGGCCTCGGGGCGCAAAGGAGTCGTGGCATTATGATCCAGGTAAACACGACTCATGGAGTCACCTTTTCACGAATGCGAAGTGGTATCGCGTTTTCATAGACCAAGTGCATAATCTCACTCGTCCACCACTGCAAACAGGCTCGGAACCGCGGGACACGGGGCCAAATCGTTTCTGATTACGTCCGACAGTCGGGTTTGATGCAGGAAAACATAAACATGGGCGCTTAGCCCTTCCCACAAACGGTTGCTTAGCGATTGCGCCCGGCTTCCTGATGACGCACCCGACGCCCCTGCGCCTTTTTGCAGCGCATCCACTGTTTCGTCGACCGCCGACAGAATCTCGACCACGCGAATTTCCGAAGGCGACCGCGACAACCGATACCCACCACCCGGTCCGCGAACCGATGAGACCAGATCGGCTCGGCGTAGTTTCACGAACAATTGCTCAAGATAAGGCAGTGAGATGTCCTGCCGCTCAGAAATCTCACTCAGCGTTACAAGCGTATCTGTCGGTTGCAGGGCGATATCGGCCATAGCTACCATCGCGTAGCGACCCTTGGTCGAAAGCTTCATTCTCGTCCCCTTTTGGTCGATAACGCGCGAAAACATTGACGCCGCCGCTGCCAGTGCGTATCTCCGACGGGCAGCGCATTGCGCAATGCAAAATTATTAGAACCGTTCTAAGGTGCCTGACGATAACCGTCAAGTATATCCCGGCACCAAGAAGAAAAAGACAGGACCAAAGCACACATGCCCGAGGTGATTTTTCCCGGACCCGAAGGCCGCCTGGAAGGCCGCTACCACCCGCAAAAGGAAAAAGACGCACCGATCGCCATCGTGCTTCATCCGCATCCTCAATTTGGCGGGACCATGAACAACAAGGTGGTCTACAACCTGCATTACGCATTCTACAATATGGGCTTTACCGTTTTGCGGTTCAATTTCCGTGGCGTGGGTCGCAGCCAGGGTGAATACGACCAGGGTGTTGGTGAGTTGAGCGACGCAGCCTCGGCGCTGGATTACCTGCAGTCAATGAACAACAACTCGAAACACTGCTGGGTCGCGGGTTTCTCGTTTGGTGCATGGATCGGCATGCAGTTGTTGATGCGGCGCCCGGAAATCACCGGCTTTATCAGCGTGTCACCCCCTGCAAATATGTACGACTTTTCGTTCCTGGCGCCCTGCCCGTCCTCGGGCCTGATCATAAACGGATCAGCCGACCGCGTGGCACCACCTGCGGACACAACCTCGCTGGTGAACAAGCTGCACGAACAAAAGGGAATCACCATCACCCATAACGAGGTTGATGGCGCCGATCACTTCTTCCAGGATCGTCACATGGATACTCTGATGACCGATGTCAGCGACTATGTGAAACGCCGCCTGACCGAGAACACACGCTGATGTCTGACACCATCACCACCCTGGCCGCCAAGCTGGCCGAGGACACAATGAAAGTGATGGATGAAACCGGCGACGACCGTTTCTTTGTCGAAGTGGGCGAACATCTGGGAGCGTCCTCTCAGACTTTGGAAGAAGCCTTCCTGACCGAAATTCGCGTGCGGTTGGCAGAGCGCAAAGCCCGCAAGTTCGTGATCCAGAGGCTCTCGGATCACCGCTCCAAACTGAAAGCGATCGAAAAACAATGACAAACAGACTGTCCGCGCAAATCGAATTTCTCAAACGCGTGGACAGGCTGAAATCGGTCGATCGCGCGAATTTTCTTCTGGATCAATCCCGCGCTGAAAACGCGGCTGAACACAGCTGGCAACTCGCGCTTTGGGCGCTGGTTATGCAACCTTTGGCTGATGAAGGTGTCAGCATTGATCGGGTCATCCGCATGCTGTTGCTGCATGATTTGGTCGAAATCATTGTCGGCGATCATCCGATCCATCTGCAAACCGATTGGCAAGCGGTCGAACGGGCCGAGCAAGCCGCCGCGTCAGAATTGTTCGATCTTTTGCCTGAAGATCAGGCCGAGGCTTGTCTGAACCTGTGGCAAGAGTTCGAAGCCGATCAGACCCAAGACGCCAGATTCGCGAAATCCCTTGATCGCTGCCAGCCGATGTTTCAGGTCCTCTGCGCCGCAGCCCCGAGGGCGGATCACAAAGCTATTGTTCAGGACAATCTGAACGGCGGGCGGGCCGCTTATCTGAAGACCGAATTTCCAGACGCCTATACCGCAGCGCAAAGCCTGCTGATCGGAGACACCCCTGCACAGACTTCATTCTCAGCTCGCCTTGGATTTCTTGCCGAAAGCGACCAACTGAAATCCGTCTACCGGGCTTCGCGCCTGCTCAGCGGTGAGCGGTTCGAGAATTCGGCCGAGCATTCATGGCACATTATGCTGTACTCTTGGATTCTGTCCGAATACGCAGCACCCGATGTGTCCATTGACCGCGTTTTACAAATGCTTCTGCTGCATGATGTTGTTGAGATCGACGCCGGGGATAACCCCATTCATGGTCATGTCGACCACGCGGCCCAAGAAGCCGAAGAGCAAGCCGCAGCAGAGCGCCTGTTCGGGATGCTACCGGATAATCAAAAGGCGACCTTTCTGTCTCTGTGGCATGAGTTCGAAGCAGCCGACAGTGCCGATGCCCGCTTTGCCAAGGCAGTCGACCGTTTTCAGGCACCAGTCGGAAACCTGGCAACGGGCGGCGGATCATGGGTGGATTATGATGTCAGTTATGCGCAGATCGAAACCCGTGTCGGCACTCCGGTCAAATGCGGCGCACCCGACTTATGGGCTTGGCTGCAACCCCAGCTAGATGCCTATTTCGCCGCCATGGCCACCACGTAGGAAAAGAAAAAAGAGGCGCAAAGGCCTCTTTTTCCCTTGTTTCGGCAGGCGCTCAAACCTGAAAACTATCTAACCGTTCAACAAACTTGGCCGCGTTTTTGTCGACGGACCCCCCGCCAGCAAGCCACCCAAGCGCCACGATCAAAGCCGAAACAAAAACTATTATTCCTGCAAATTTCGTCATGCGATGTAACCCGGAAAACAAAAATCATTAAAAAACAACGCGTTTTTAACATAACCTAGGGTCAAAAAATAGTCAGGTTATCCATACTTCCCAAATGGCTAGTGTTTTTGCCTTAACGTCATTGCGCATGTCGTGATTCCGAAATTTTGCTTGCTCGCTTTGCCGTTTTCATGCTCAACCTCGCAAAACATTTGTCGAGATACCTACCGTGCCCAAAGCCTATCTGATCTTGTTGCTGGCGGTTATCGCAGAGACCATCGGCACAACGTCCCTGCAAGCCAGCCAACAGTTCAGTCGTTTCTGGCCCTCCGTTCTGGTGGTTGTCAGTTATGGCATTGCTTTTTACCTGCTGGGCCTGACGCTAAGATTCATGCCGGTCGGAATTGTTTATGCGATATGGTCCGGGCTTGGCATCTTTCTGATCGCGATCATTGGCTTCATTGTTTTCGGGCAAAGGCTGGACTGGCCCGCCGTCATTGGATTGATCATGATTTTGGCCGGAATCCTGATCATTCACCTGTTTTCCAAGACGGCCGGTCACTGATCGCCGGTTAGGGCTGGTCTATTTGGTCAAACCACGCTATGCGCGCGGCAACTTCCCGTTCAAAGGCTGACCTCTCATGGACCTGCGCAATATCGCAATCATCGCTCACGTGGACCACGGCAAGACGACCCTGGTGGATGAGCTGCTCAAACAATCCGGCGCGTTCCGGGAAAACCAAGCTGTGGCTGAACGAGCCATGGACAGCAACGATCTTGAACGCGAGCGTGGCATCACCATCCTGGCCAAAGCCACCTCGGTCGAGTGGAAGGGTACGCGCATCAACATCGTCGACACCCCCGGCCACGCAGATTTTGGTGGCGAGGTTGAGCGGATTCTCAGCATGGTCGACGGCGTTGTATTGCTGGTCGATGCCGCCGAAGGCCCGATGCCACAGACCAAGTTTGTGACCTCCAAGGCGCTTGCGCTGGGACTGCGCCCGATCGTCGTTTTGAACAAGGTCGACAAGCCCGACGCCGAACCCGACCGCGCGCTGGACGAATGTTTCGACCTGTTCGCCAACCTTGGCGCTGATGATGACCAACTGGACTTCCCGGCAATGTACGCATCGGGCCGTTCGGGCTGGGCAGATATGGAACTGGACGGACCGCGCAAGGACCTGACCGCGCTGTTCGACCTGATCGTTGATCACGTCCCTGCCCCGCAACAGGCCGAACGCAAGGACGAACCGTTCCGCATGCTGGCGACCACGCTGGGCAGCGATCCGTTCATTGGCCGTATCCTGACTGGCCGCGTGGAAAGCGGCACGCTGAAGGCGGGCGACAGCCTCAAGGCGCTGTCCCGCGATGGCACCCTGATCGAGAACTTCCGCGCGTCGAAAATTCTGGCGTTTCGTGGCCTCGCGCAGCAACCCATCGACGTGGCCGAAGCTGGGGACATCGTCACCATCGCAGGGATGAGCAAAGCCACTGTTGCGGATTCGTTGGTATCCCCGCAGGTCGAAGAGGCTCTGCCGGCCCAGCCCATCGATCCACCGACCATCACTGTGACCTTTGGCATCAACGATTCCCCTCTGGCAGGTCGTGACGGCAAAAAGGTCCAATCCCGCGTTATTCGTGACCGACTGATGAAAGAGGCCGAATCCAACGTCGCCATCCGCATCACCGATACCCCCGGCGGCGAGGCGTTTGAGGTCGCGGGTCGTGGCGAATTGCAAATGGGCGTTCTGATCGAGAATATGCGCCGCGAAGGGTTCGAACTCAGCATTTCGCGCCCGCAGGTTCTGTTCCGTGAGGAAGAAGGCCAGCGTCTGGAACCTATCGAAGAAGTCACTATCGACGTCGATGACGAGTTTTCGGGCTCGGTGATCGAAAAGATCACCGGTGCACGCAAAGGTGAATTGGCCGAAATGCGCCCCGCCGGTGCAGGCAAAACCCGGATCATCGCACACGTCCCTTCACGCGGGTTGATCGGGTATCATGGCGAGTTCCTGACAGACACACGTGGCACCGGCGTTCTGAACCGCGTGTTCCACGGTTGGGCCGCGCACAAGGGCCCGATCCCGGGCCGTCGCGCAGGCGTTCTGATCTCGATGGAGAAAGGTCAGGCCGTGGCTTATGCCCTGTGGAACCTGGAAGAGCGCGGCCGCATGTTCGTTGCCCCACAAACTGACGTTTATCAGGGCATGGTTATCGGTGAGCATTCGCGCGACAATGATCTGGAAGTGAATCCGCTCAAGGGTAAAAAGCTGACCAACGTCCGCGCAAGCGGATCTGACGATGCCGTACGGCTGACGCCCCACGTT
The DNA here is from genome assembly GCF_056539405.1 of Ruegeria sp. BB5. NCBI lineage: Bacteria > Pseudomonadati > Pseudomonadota > Alphaproteobacteria > Rhodobacterales > Roseobacteraceae > Ruegeria > Ruegeria sp. BB5. The sequence continues at coordinate 1,041,414 of NZ_JBQFUX010000001.1, forward strand.
CAGTTCTCGCTAGAAGAGGCGATTGCTTATATCGACGATGATGAATTGGTTGAGGTCACCCCAAACGCTGTACGTCTACGCAAGCGCTTTCTGGACCCGCATGAACGCAAGCGTATGGCGAAGTCTGCTTGAGTCTCCCTTAAGTATAGTTGCCGCAATTGCAACAATGCCACACTTCTGACAATTTTGTGCGCGCATGAACTGCGCAAATATACGAAAAGCCCGCCGTTTTGGCGGGCTTTCTCTTTGTTTTAAGTGTATTTTTTTCGCGTAAAATTTGTTCCTAAAATTAATTCAAATTAAACACCCCTTGTAAATGTGACCCAAAATGGGTGTAATTATGGTTGAAGTATGGCACAATTGATGTACCAAAACGTAAAGCACAAACTGTAGTGCAATAGTGTTAGTAACGAGTTCTGAAGGAGCGGCGCCATGCGCGTGAAATCCCATTTATTATCTTTTGTATTTGTCTCTGCAACATTACCGTTCATCACCGCCAGCGCGGCGCAGGCGGAAAGATGCAACATCAAAACAGCCCGACAATCGGTATCGACAGAAACGTTGTGCGGCTGCTCAGTCGTCGATACGCGCATGTTGCGCTATATCCAACGCCGAGCTGATTTCGAGGACATTCTGGCCCGTACACTTGATAGTTGTCCGGCTTTTGCGGCTGTCCTGACTGATTTGCCAACGGCGTCCACGGCTGCATCTGATCGCGATAGTGATAGCGACACCTTTGGCGATTCAGGCAACGGTGATAACGGCGGCGGCAGCAGTGACGACGGTGGCGGCAACAACGGCGGCGGTGGCGGCGGCGGCAATAACGGTGGCGGCGACGGCGGCAATAACGGTGGCGGCGGCGGCGGCGGCAATAACGGTGGCGGCGGCGGCGGCGGCAATAACGGTGGCGGCGGCGGCGGCGGTAATAACGGCAATGGCAACGGCGGCAATAATGGCGGCGGTGGCAATTCCGGCAACGGCAACGGCGGCAACAATGGCGGCGGTGGCAATTCCGGCAACGGCAACGGCGGCAACAATGGCGGCGGTGGCAATTCCGGCAACGGCAACGGCGGCAATAATGGCGGCGGTGGCAATTCCGGCAACGGCAACGGCGGCAATAATGGTGGCCCGGGCAATGGGAACGGGAACGCCGGAAACAGCGGTAATGGCGGCGGCAACAACGGTGGTTCAGGACCGGGCACCGGTAATGGCGGCAGCAATAATGGCCAAGGCGGCGGTAGCGGCAATGGCGGTGGCGGTTCCGGGAACGGCGGCAGCAATGGCGGCGGCACCGATGGCGGCAGTGGCAACGGCGGCAATAACGGTGGCCCGGGCAATGGGAACGGGAACGCCGGAAACAGCGGTAATGGCGGCGGCAACAACGGTGGTTCAGGACCGGGCACTGGCAATGGCGGCAGCAACAACGGACAAGGTGGCGGCGGCGGCGGCAACGGTAATGGCGGCAGCACAGGCGGCGCTTCTGGTGGAAACGCTGGCGGCCCCGGCAGTGGTGGAACGTTTTAACCGAACAGCTGCATCTGACTTGCGTCCTTAGATTCGGATTTGAATGGTCAGACCAAGCTAAAACCTATGGAATGCACAAAGGGCGACCTCAGGGCCGCCCTTTTTTCCCTCCAGCCTGAGGGGAAATGGAAAAAGTCTTAGCTACGACCGTAAACGCCGACCCAACCGCTGGGTTTCCTGGGGTTTTGCATGCGAAGGAACAGATATTGCGTGGCGGCCCACGGTTTGATCTGATTGGTTAGGTTATCCAAAACCAAATCCCCGGCTGCCGAGCGATAGACAAGCACGGCATGTGAATTGCGCTTTGCATCCAACACAGTCGCGATCAGCAATTTACTGGGATCAACCCCGGCCCGAATTAAATCGCGTTTCTTAAGCAGTGCAAAATCTTCGCAATCTCCACCACGAGAGGTCGGCAAGGCCCATCTTTCCGCGGTCCGATATTGCGACCGATCTGTCACCGCGCGTGTCGTAGCATTCACTTGACGATTTACGTGCTGAATAATCTGCATCTCTTTCTGGCTGGACATGGATACAGTTGCTTTGGTCGAACACGCCCATCTGTATTGACGGCACAATTGCCGAGCGCCTGACGGCGGCGGCGACACGGCTGCAATCTGGATAAAGCGTCCCTCGGTTGCTTGTGCATCGGTGCCAACACCCAAAGTTCCTAACGCCAATGCGGATACAGCAACCAGTCGACCAATTGATGAGATCAACCGTGCAGATACATCTCTGAGTTCATTGCTCAACAGCTTCATGCCTGTTCCTCGACCATTATTCATCCTCGCAATTGCGGACAAACAGGACCGTAGATCGTTTAGCTTAACTATCAGTAGACGGGGTCGTTTGCGCAATCTGAGGTGAAGTTGCAAGGAAAAAGAGGCGGAAATTCGTTCCGCATTTTGACCATTTCAGGCAAGAATTGTGAGGGCTCGGCCACAATCCAAAAGTTACGTAAGGTTAACTTAGCGCAAGTTATTGAAGACAAATAACTGTAATATATAGAAATATTGCGATGTCAAAAAAGCCAGACGACTCATCAAGTTGCCTGGCTTATCCATTGGCTAAATTCCGCTTACACAACCAGAAGTTGGCCAATCTTTGGCGGTCGAGCTTTATTCAGTGGTCTCGACAATCAACAATTCACGTTCACTAGCCCCGCGTGCATGGTCCAGCGCCTGTTGATATTCGGGTGAATTGTAGCATTCCACTGCGGCCTCGACCGAGGGGAAACGGGCAACAACATTGCGTGGGCGCTCTTTCCCTTCAAGCTGCACATACCGTCCAGCACGTGCGATGAACGAGCCCCCGTGCTTGGCAAGCGCCGGTCCTGCCAGTTCAGCATATTTGCCATAGGCCTCGTTGTCCGTCACGGTCACGTGGGCAATCCAAAGTGCCGGCATCCTATCCTCCCAAAACTTGTTCTGCGGCTTTGATTGCCGCTTCTGAATTTGACGCATCCCGGCCACCGCCCTGCGCCATGTCCGGACGTCCGCCGCCACCCTTGCCGCCCAGTTCAACCACTGCGGCCCGGACCAAATCAACGGCTGAAACCTTGTCGGTCAGGTCCGATGTTACACCGGCAGCCACGGCAGCCTTGCCACCGGCATCCGCAATCAACAGCACCGCGCCCGAGCCCAGACGGCTTTTGTGTTCGTCAATCAATGCAGGTAGATCCTTGCCCGAAACTCCGCTCAGCGCCTGCGCCAGGAAAGGCACACCGTTCACTTCGCGCGTCTCGGCTCCGCCGCCCTGCCCTGCACCACCGGCCATCGCCAGATCACGGCGCAACTGAGCAACCTCGTTTTGCAAGGCTTTGCGTTCATCCAGAAGAGACTTGACACGGGTGACCACATCATCCGGCTGCGCTTTCAATTCCGAAGCAATCTGACCCAGCCGCTGATCTTGCGCGGACAGATGCCGGAATGCCTCATCCCCGGTCAGCGCCTCGATCCGGCGCACACCGGCACTGCTGGCACTGTCACCCAGTACAACAAACGTGCCGATATCACCGGTCTGACGCACATGCGTGCCGCCACACAGTTCGATGGACCATGTATCACCGTCATGACCCTTGCCTGTCTGAGCTTTACCCATCGACACAACCCGGACTTCGTCACCGTACTTCTCACCAAACAGCGCCTGCGCACCCAGTTCCCGCGCATCGTCGGGCGTCATGATTCTAGTTTCAACGGTCGAGTTCTGGCGAATGAATTCATTCACCTCACGTTCAATCTTTTGAATCTCATCAGGGTTAAGCGCCTTGGAATGGCTGAAATCGAAACGCAGCCGATCTGATGCATTCAGCGAACCGCGCTGTGCCACGTGATCACCCAGCGTTTCGCGGAGCGCCTCGTGCAGCAAGTGCGTGGCCGAATGGTTGGCCCGGATCGCTGTTCGACGGGCATGATCAACCTCAAGCTCAACAGCATCGCCCTTCGACAAAGCACCCTGACTTACCGTGACACGATGCGCATAAACCTTACCTTCTGCAAACTTGCGCGTGTCTTCGACCTGCGCCACGTCTTGCAGGTTCTCAAGACGCCGAATTTCACCGGTGTCACCAACCTGACCACCAGCTTCGCCATAGAATGGCGTCTGGTTCACGACAACCCATCCCGAGCCGCCCTTTTCAATCTTATCGACCAAAGCGCCATCAACCACCAGAGCAGCCACCTGCCCTTCGGCTTTTTCGGTGTCGTAACCCAGAAAATCAGTGGCGCCCGCTGCGTCCAGAACGTCAAACCAAACCGCCTGATCCGCGGACTCGCCCGATCCGGCCCAAGCGGCACGTGCCTTGGCTTTCTGCTCGGCCATGGCCGCATCGAACCCGTCCGTATCCACAGTCCGGCCTTTTTCACGCAATGCATCTTGCGTTAAATCCAGTGGGAAACCGTAAGTGTCATACAGCTTGAACGCCGCTTCACCAGACAATGCACTGCCTTCAGGCAGGCCAGAGACCTCATCATCCAACAGCTTCAGACCGCGATCCAGCGTCTGTTTAAAGCGGGTTTCTTCCAGCAGCAGCGTCTCTTCGATCAGGGCTTGCGCCTGACCAAGCTCGGTATATTGCGCGCCCATCAGTTGCACCAGCGCGGGCACCAACCGGTGCATGACCGGGTCTTTCGCGCCCAGCAAATGCGCGTGACGCATGGCGCGGCGCATGATCCGCCGCAGAACGTAGCCTCGCCCGTCATTCGACGGCATCACACCATCTGCGATCAGGAACGACGTCGAACGCAGGTGATCTGCAATCACCCGGTGATGCACGTTCTGATCACCATAAGGATCAACACCCGTGGCATCCGCCGACGCCTCGATCAGGGTTTTGAACAGGTCCGTGTCATAGTTGTCATGGCTTCCTTGCAGCAGCGCCCCAATCCGCTCCAGCCCCATGCCGGTGTCGATCGACTGCATGTCGAGTTCGACCATCGAGCCGTCTTCGAACTGCTCGTTCTGCATGAAAACGATGTTCCAGATTTCAATGAACCGGTCGCCGTCTTCCTCGGCCGATCCGGGAGGGCCACCCCATATGTGATCGCCATGATCATAGAAAATCTCGGTACACGGACCGCACGGGCCGGTGGGGCCCATCTGCCAGAAGTTGTCATTGGTGGCGATACGGATGATCCGATCTTCTGGCACACCAACCTTCTTCCAGATCTCAAACGCCTCATCATCAGTGTGATAGACAGTGGTCAGCAGGCGGTTCTTGTCGACACCGAATTCCTTAGTGATCAACTCCCAGGCAAACGGGATTGCCTCGGGTTTGAAATAATCACCGAACGAGAAATTCCCCAGCATTTCAAAGAACGTGTGGTGCCGTGCGGTATAGCCCACATTGTCCAGATCGTTGTGCTTGCCGCCCGCGCGCACACATTTCTGAGCGGTGGTCGCACGCTGATAGTCGCGGGTTTCCACACCGGTAAACAGGTTTTTGAACTGCACCATCCCCGAGTTCACGAACATCAGCGTCGGGTCGTTGCGCGGGACCAGAGGGCTGGACGGCACCACTTCGTGCCCCTGTTTGTCAAAGTAGTTCAGAAAGGTTGATCGGATATCATTCAGCGTGGGCATAAGGCTCTCTCGGCGCGCAATCATATTGTGTCAAAACGGGTTTATCCCTGTCCCTGCGGATAGTCCACAGCGTTGGACTCGCAGAACGAAACAAGGCGACCCCGATGGAACGCCTTGTTTCGGATTTTCTAAGCACTGGCTGTGTGACGCGGAATTTTTTCCGTTCCCGTCAGCGAACGTTTATGCCTCGAGGATATCATCATCCTCAGTCGCGCCGGGCGGCATTTCGAAATCCAGACCGTGTGCTGCGCGAATCTTGTCTTCAATCTCAAGCGCGGCGCGGCTGTTGTCGCGCAGGTATTGCTTGGCATTCTCTCGCCCCTGCCCGATCCGTTCGTCGCCATAGCTGAACCACGAGCCCGACTTTTCGACCACGCCAGCCTTGACACCTAGATCCAGCAGCTCGCCCATCTTGCTGATGCCTTCACCATACATGATGTCGAATTCGACCTGTTTGAATGGTGGCGCCACCTTGTTCTTGACCACTTTGACGCGGGTCTGGTTGCCCACAACCTCATCACGATCCTTGATGGCGCCGATACGGCGGATGTCCAAGCGGACCGAGCTGTAGAATTTCAGAGCGTTACCACCGGTCGTGGTTTCCGGGCTGCCAAACATCACGCCGATTTTCATCCGAATCTGGTTGATGAAGATTACCATGCAGTTCGAGCGGCTGATCGAACCGGTCAGTTTGCGCATCGCCTGGCTCATCAAACGGGCCTGAACGCCGACATTGCTGTCGCCCATGTCGCCTTCCAACTCGGATTTCGGCGTCAAAGCCGCAACAGAGTCGACGACAACCATGTTCACCGCACCCGAGCGCACCAACGTATCGGTTATCTCTAGCGCTTGTTCGCCGGTGTCGGGCTGTGAGATTAGCAACTCATCCAGATCGACGCCCAGCTTTCGCGCATATTGCGGGTCCAGCGCATGTTCCGCGTCAACAAAAGCGCAAACACCACCACGCTTTTGCTGTTCGGCAATGCAGTGCAACGTCAGCGTCGTCTTACCAGAGCTTTCTGGCCCGTAAATTTCAACGATCCGGCCCATCGGTAGGCCGCCAATCCCCAGAGCAATATCCAGACCCAGAGAGCCGGTCGAGCTGGCCTCGATGTCCTGCTTGGAATCCTCGCCCAGCTTCATGATCGAGCCCTTGCCGAACTGGCGTTCGATCTGGGCCAGCGCGCTGTCGAGCGCCTTTTGCTTGTCTGCGTTTTTCTTGTCGCTCATCGTCAGAAGATCCGCCATTGTCCTGTCGCCTTCCCTTTTGTCACACCCTTGAACGGGCGGCAATCGCTGCTTTGTTCGCCTCTTGTTCCTTATGAGACCAAAAAGAGAACATTTCAACTAAAACTTACAATACTTACTGTTGGGCAATTGTGTTAAAGAGTCGTTTACGCCAATCTGCACCCGTAACAAAGATCGGCAAAAGGCAAATAAATGCTTGTTTTCTATAAGGAACGCCTTGCATTTCTGGCTGTTCCAAAGACCGGCAGCACGGCCTATCACTCAGCCCTGCGCGAGCGCGCCGATTTTGTCGTAACCGGTCCACCGGATCTGAAACACACTCCTGTGCGGCGCTATGACCGCTTTTTTCAGAACATTTTTCGGAAAATGTACGACACCGAAATGGAGGTTATGGCCGTCGTACGCGAACCGATCGACTGGCTGGGCAGTTGGTACCGTTTCCGCAGCCGCGATGACCGGGTCGGGCATCCACATTCAACTCGTGACATGTCCTTTGACGATTTTGTGCAGGCCTATATGAAATCTCCGCGCCCCGATTTCGCGGATGTGGGCAGCCAAAGTCAGTTTTTCCGCACCCGAAGCAACGGTTTTGGTGCAAGCCATGTCTTCAAATACGAAAATCAGGATAAGATTTTGAACTTCCTTCAGGATCGTCTGAACATGCAGATTAACCTGCAGCAGGAAAATGTCTCACCCCGACGTGAGCTTGCCCTGTCACCTGAAACCGAGCGAAAATTTCGAAAACGCCACGGTGCCGAGTTCGTCTGCCACGACGCCGCACTTTGATTTGGTCAGTTAATCTGTTGAAACACCGCTTCGGTCAGCTCATTCAATGAGAATGGTTTCGGCAAGAAGGCCGAATGCGCGATTTCCGGCCCTGAATCACTAAAGGCCCCTTCGGTATAGCCAGACATGAAGATCACCCGTACATCCGGGCGCGTTTTCAGCGCCTGACGCACCCAGGTTGGCCCATCCATCCCGGGCATGACCACATCGGTGACAAAAACATCGACATTCAACGCTCCGTCCTCAAGCAAGCGCAGTGCCTCTTCTGCCGACCCGGCCTCAAGAACGGTATAGCCCTTCAACCTTAATGCGCGTGTTGCAAAGGCACGCACCGGGGCCTCGTCTTCAACCAACAGCACAACACCCTCACCCTGCCGAGCGCTTTGCATTTCGACCGCGGGCAACGACTCTTGCTGAACTTCCTGAGGCGCCGCGGACACCGGAAGGTAGACAATGAATTCAGTTCCATGTCCCGGAAGGCTGTCGACAAAAATGAACCCGCCCGTTTGCTTGACGATTCCATAGACCGTGGACAAGCCCAACCCCGTACCTTCGCCAGTGCGCTTGGTCGTATAGAACGGCTCAAATACCTTTTGCAGCTTGTCTGCCGGGATACCAGTGCCGCTGTCGATTACCTTGACGGTCACGTATTCCCCCGGCTGAACCGTGGCACGGTCGCGTGTGAAGGGTTGGCTCAGCACGACCACCTCGGTCTCAATCCGAATCTCGCCGCCATCCGGCATGGCGTCGCGCGCGTTCACAACTAGGTTCATCAGCACCTGCTCTAGCTGTCTTTTGTCCGCCCGGACGGGTTTCAGAACCGGATCATGGCTGAGTATCAGACGCACTTTTTCGCCCACCAATCGGTTCAGCAGGTGGATCAGATCCGAGATCGTATCGCGCAGGTCCAGCACCTCGGGCTGCAAAGTTTGTTTGCGCGAAAACGCCAGCAGCTGACTGACGAGAGCCGCAGCCCTGTTGGCATTCTGGTTGATCTGAACCAGATCGCCGTAGTTCGGGTCATTTTGGTCGTGCCGCAAAAGCAGCAGGTCGCAATGCCCGGAAATGGCTGTCAGCAAATTGTTGAAATCATGGGCAACGCCACCGGCCAACTGGCCCACCGCCTGCATTTTCTGACCCTGCACGAACTGTGCCTCAAGCGTTTTGAGTTCAGTAGCGTCATTCAACACCGCAATCAGGCAGACCTGCCCGTTGTTTACCACACGGTTTAAGGTGACCTGAACAAAAATCTCTTTGTCCTGGCGGGTCAGGCGCAGAAACTCGGACCGCATCGTGGGTTCTTGTGCGGCGGTCCGCCCCAACCAATCCAAGATTGGATGCCCCAGCCCTTGCATGATCTGATCGACATTGGTTTCGTCGGGCTCGATATCACCGATCAACTTTACCGCCTGCCGGTTCGCCTCGAGAATACGACCATCGGGGGCAAGGCGCATGATCGGCACTGGCAAATCGGCAAAGGATGTACCACTGCTGGCTTGCCGGTCCTGCGCCACAGGCAACACAAGCAGGTTTCGCACAGTGCCGGACCAGCCGAGTTCGCATACAATGGCTGAAACCGCACCCCTTGTTGTCTGAACCTGTACAATTTCACCCTGCGTAAGAGAATCGCTCGTGAGCACTTTGTTCAACGCGTCCGGCCTCTGCCCCAGCATATGCGCCGCTGCATCATTCACCCGCAGCAAAGTGCCGTTGCGCCCCTCGGTCAGGACCGGGATGTTGACCTCGTCCCACTGTCCTGGCGTATCCAGATGAAAACGCCAGCAAAACCGACCCTGACCAACGTTGAACACTGAAACCGGGATCGTTGACCCTACGGTCACAATGTCTTCGCGGGCTTTGCCATAAATTTCAGCCGATGACTGCAGTCGAAGCAAAATAGCCGGAGGGTTCGCGAACAGGGATTTCAGGCATTGCTCTAACCGACTGCCTGGAAAGGCCTGAAACTGCGCGCGTGCCTCGGGGTTGGCGGCCAGAATTTCGCCTTGGGCATTCGCAATCACGCAGGGAAACAGATCTTGCTCTGCAAAAACGGCCATGGTTTTCACCGCCTGCTGCGCCAAATAGTCCGTGATCTTCCCCCGAAGAACCACCAGAAACGAAGCGGCCAGAAGGGATACGCCCGCAACCATGAAGCCTGTATGCCAAACATCGGGCAACAGCCCTAAAACCGGCGTCAGGCTTAGAAGCGCACCGATGACAACCAAAGAGGCAAGTCGCAGGCCGGATGGGGTTTTGTGGTCAGACGGATCGGCGAATACTTCCGTAGTGTCAGTCATAAACAACTCAAGTCGATGGGCTTTGGCGTAGTCAGCCCAAATAAGGTTAATGTCCGATTAAGCGAAACCGGATACTCTCCCTAAAGTTGCTATGCCCTGACGCACTATCGCGTCAAGTGTGCAGTGAAGAAACCATCAGCTCCGTGCGAAACAAGCCACGTTTTGCGAAATGCCTCGGACCACTCTGGATTGGCGCGCAGAAAGGAGGCGACGACAGCGCCGTTTTCATCCTCCAACATAGAACACGTCGCATAGGCCAAGACACCGCCCGGCGCGACCATTGTCGATAACTTATCCAGAATGGTCGATTGAATTCCGGTAAGCTCCTGCAAGCGACTTTCGGTTAGCGCCCACTTGCCCGCAGGCGCACGTCGCCACGACCCGCTGCCCGAACATGGCGCATCCGCGAGAATGACATCAAACGGCTTTTGCTGTTCGAGTTGATCCGTGGACACAATCTGAATCCGCACCCCCGCACGTTCCGCGCGCGCAGGCAGGTCGCGCATCCGGCCTGCGTTTACATCATGGGCAAATACCTCGACCCCCTGATGCGCGGCCAGGGCCAACGACTTACCACCCCCACCTGCGCAATAGTCTAAAACCCGCATCCCCGGGCGCAGATTCAAAGCGGCCGCAACGGCCTGACTGGCGGCATCCTGAAGTTCGACCAACCCCGTTGCATAGGTCCGGCTTTGGGCGATCTTGCGCGCGCCCTGGGTTACTTCCAAGGCTGTTTCGCAAGTTGGATGCGGGGCGGCTGTTATGTCTTCAGCCGCTAGCGATTTGCTTGCGAACGCTACATCCGTTTTGACCAGATTAACCCGCAGATGCACCGGCGCGCGGTGTTGCAGCGCCCGCGCGACGGCAACCGCCTGATCCCCCAGCGAGGACTGAAATCTGGGCCAGAGCCATTCGGGAATGTCCAAAGACTCGGCATCCGAACGAAAATCACGCCCGACCTCACACTCAGATAAAACCGCGGGCGCGTGACGGGCGCCTGTGAACAAATCCTCCGGCCGTTCGCCAGAGGCGCGAAGCGCACCGATCATCAAACCTCGGCCAGTGTCAGCACCACCCAGCGCCGCATAGGACCGCTGACACCGCAATGCATCAAACACATGATCACGAACCGCAGCACGATCCTTGGACCCGGCAAACCGGCTGCGTCGCGCCCAGTTGGTCAGAGACTTCTCGACGGGCATACCCGACAGAATCTGGTCAAGGATCTCAATCGATGCCTGAATACGAGCGGCCGGGGTCATAGTGTTTTCCGATGCTGTTGTCTTGGCGCGTAAAGATGCGCTGAAAATGCAAAACGGCGCCCTGATCCGGACGCCGCATTACGCATTGGATGCAATTACATTACCCGGTAGTTCGGGCTTTCACGGGTGATCTGCACGTCATGTACGTGGCTTTCTTTCAGGCCTGCACCAGTGATTTTGACGAAATTGCAGTTCTTGCGCATTTCTTCAACTGTCGCACAACCGGTATAGCCCATCGCCGCGCGCAAACCGCCAACCAATTGGTGGACCACCGCGCTGGCCGACCCTTTGTAAGGCACCTGCCCTTCGATCCCTTCGGGCACCAGTTTGTCGTTGGCCGCATCCTTCTGGAAATACCGATCTGCCGAGCCGCGCGCCATCGCGCCCAGGCTGCCCATGCCGCGATAGGATTTGAATGAACGGCCCTGATACAGGATCACTTCTCCCGGGCTTTCATCGGTGCCCGCGATCATCGAGCCGACCATCGCACAGGATGCGCCCGCCGCAATCGCCTTGGCGAAATCGCCCGAGAATTTGATGCCACCATCCGCAATCACCGGAACATCTCCGGCGGCCGAAGCGCAATCCATGATCGCTGTCAGCTGAGGCACCCCGACCCCCGCAACCATCCTCGTCGTACAGATCGACCCAGGCCCGATACCAACCTTGATCGCATCCGCGCCGGCATCGATAAGTGCCTTGGTCGCTTCACCCGTTGCCACGTTACCCGCAATGATCTGAACCTCATTTGACAGCGTCTTGACACGCTTCACCGCGTCCAGAACGCCTTGGGAATGACCATGCGCGGTATCGACCACGATGATGTCGACACCGGAATCCACCAGTTGCTCAGACCGTTCAAACCCGGCATCCCCGACCGAGGTCGCCGCAGCCACACGCAAACGGCCCAGGCGGTCCTTGCAGGCCGTTGGATTCAGCACCGCTTGTTCGGTGTCCTTCAACGTCAGCAGGCCGGTCAGCTTGCCCTCGCCATCGACCACCAGCAGCTTTTCGATCCGACGGGCTCGCATCAGGCTTTTGGCCTCTTCCAGATCGGCGGGCTCTTTCAGCATCGCCAGATTTTCCGAGGTCATCATCGCCTTGATCGGCGTATCATCCGAGGTCGCAAAACGCATGTCACGGTTTGTCACGATACCAACGACGCGACCTTGGTCATCAATCACCGGAAAACCGGTAAAGTTGTAACGCTGCACCAGCGCCTGCGCATCTGCCAGCGTCTGATCCGCGCTCAGGGTCACCGGATTATACACAATGCCGGATTCAAACCGCTTGACCCGCCGCACTTCGCGGGCCTGTTCTTCGGTTGTCAGGTTCTTATGAATAACGCCAATGCCACCGGCCTGCGCCATGGCAATGGCCATGCGCGCCTCGGTCACCGTATCCATGGCCGAGCTGAGCAGCGGGATGTTCATGGTAATCTCACGGGTCACGCGCGTGGTCGTGTCCGCCGTCGCAGGCAGCACAGTCGATGCCCCCGGAACCAAGAGTACGTCGTCAAAGGTAAGTGCCTCACGAATCTGCATCTGCTAACCTCATGCAAAAGCCCGTTTGGCGGTGACCCTATTACATGGATTCATCCCAAGGAAAAGCCCCTGACCTAAACTAGTTTTCCCCCGCAAGCCGCTACCACAGTAAAAAACGACGTTCATTATCCAAAACGTGCCGCGGAATGCCCTTTCCCTTTGCGCACAAACCCATATCTTGCCGGCAAACGCGCGAATACAAAAAGGCAGGCCAGATATGACCACCGATCCCCTTGTTGTCTTTACCCCCTCGGGCAAACGCGGGCATTTCCCCGTCGGCACCCCGGTTCTGACCGCTGCCCGGCAGTTGGGCGTCGACCTGGATTCGGTCTGTGGCGGGCGCGGGATCTGTTCGAAATGCCAGATCACGCCCAGCTATGGAGAGTTTCCCAAGCACGGCGTGACTGTATCCGACGACGCGCTGAGCGAATGGAACGCGGTCGAACAGCGTTACGACGACAAGCGCGGGTTGAAAACCGGTCGCCGTCTGGGCTGTCAGGCGACGGTTCAGGGCGACATCGTGATCGACGTACCACCTGAAAGCCAGGTACACCGGCAGGTCGTCCGCAAGGCTGCCACCGCGCGCGCCATCACCATGGACCCGGCAACCCGGCTGTATTTTGTGGTGGTGGAAGAGCCCGATATGCACTCACCCACCGGCGATCTGGAGCGGCTGGAGCGTGCCTTGCGCGAACAGTGGCACATCGATGCCGTCACAGCCGATCTGTCGCTGATGTCCAAGCTGCAGCCGGTTCTGCGCAAAGGTAAATGGGAAGTTACCGTTGCTGTTCACAAAGGGCACAAGGATTCGGTCGCGAAGGTCGTTGAAATCTGGCCCGGCCTCCATGAAAGCGGGTTGTATGGGCTGGCTATTGACCTTGGCTCAACCACCATTGCGGCCCACCTGACCGATCTGGAAACAGGTGAGGTCAAGGCATCATCGGGCCTGATGAATCCACAGATCCGCTTTGGCGAAGATCTGATGAGCCGCGTGTCATATTCGATGATGAACCCCGGCGGCGATCAGGAAATGACAAAAGCCGTGCGCGAGGCGATCAATGACCTGTCCACCTCGATTGCGGATGAAGCTGGGATTGATGCCGACCTGATCGTCGAAACCGTATTCGTCTGCAACCCGGTCATGCACCATCTACTGCTGGGGCTGGACCCGGTTGAACTTGGTCAGGCGCCGTTTGCTCTGGCCACGTCGGAAAGCATGTCCCTGCCCGCGCGTGAGATGGACCTGACGAAAATGAACCCACGCGCGCAGGTCTATATCCTGCCCTGCATCGCAGGTCATGTCGGCGCCGACTGTGCCGCCGTTGCCCTGTCCGAGGAGCCCGGAAAATCCGAAGACCTCGTTCTGATCGTCGATGTCGGCACCAACGCCGAAATTCTGCTGGGCAACACCAGCCGCGTTCTGGCTTGTTCCTCGCCCACGGGTCCTGCATTCGAGGGCGCGCAGATCAGTTCCGGCCAAAGGGCCGCCCCCGGAGCCATTGAAAGGATCGAGATCGACCCCGTTACCAAGGAACCCCGCTTCCGCATTATTGGTTCCGAGAAATGGTCTGACGAAGATGGCTTCGATCAGGACGTTGCCACCACCGGTATCACCGGCATCTGTGGTTCGGGCATCATCGAGGCGGTCGCTGAAATGCGCATCGCCGGGTTGCTGGATGAAAGCGGTCTAATCGGGTCAGCCGAGCAAACTGGCACCACGCGCTGCGTGCCCGAAGGCCGCACCCATGCCTACCTGATCCATGACGCCAGCGCCGAGGGCGGCCCGCGCATAACCGTGACCCAAGGCGATATCCGTGCCATCCAGCTGGCCAAATCTGCGCTTTATGCCGGTGCGCGCCTTCTGATGGATGTCATGGAGGTCGATAAAGTGGATCGCGTGGTACTGGCCGGAGCTTTCGGTGCGCATATTTCGACCAAACACGCGATGGTTCTGGGCATGATCCCCGACGCGCCGCTGGACAAGGTCTCAAGCGCGGGCAATGCGGCGGGCACCGGTGCGCGGATTGCGCTGTGTAACATCACCGCCCGGTCGGAAATCGAGCGCGTCGTGCGCGAGATCACCAAGGTTGAAACCGCGATCGAACCCAAGTTCCAGGATCATTTCGTCGCCGCAAACGCCATCCCGCACAAAACCGATCCGTTCCCGGAACTTGCGCAGGTGGTCACTCTGCCCTCACCGTCGTTCAACTCGGGTGGCGGGGCCGAGGAAAAGTCTGGTCGTCGTCGCCGTCGCCGGTCATAGTCGCGTCACCTGAGGGAGGCGATCATGCAAGCTGCGAACGAAGAACAGGCCGAGTTCTGGAGCAATTCTCCCTCTGGCGCCAATTGGCTCACCTTTGAAGAGCAGATGGATGAGATGTTGGCCCCGGTTCTTGATCTGGTCCTAGACCGAGCCGGGCTGCAACCCGGCATGCGGGTGCTGGATATCGGCTGCGGCACCGGTGCAAGCAGCGTCAGGGCGGCAGAGTTCGTAGGCGAAAACGGTCACGTACTGGCGGCGGACTTCTCGCAGCCATTTCTGGACCGCGCGGGGCAACGCGCCATCGAAAAAGGGTTGTTAAACATCGACCTCCAACATGCCGATGCCCAGACCCACCGGTTTGTCGAGGCAGACCGCGACGCAATGATCTCGCGTTTTGGGGTGATGTTTTTTGAAGACACGGTCGCTGCCTTTGCCAACATGGCACGTGCGTTGAAGCCGGGTGGTCAGATGACCTTTGCCGCCTGGGGACCATTAGACGGAAATCCCTGGTTCAAGACACCGCATAGCATCGCATGTGCCCGACTGGGCAACCCACCTGTAATGGATCGAAACGCCCCCGGCCCATTGGCCTTTCATGACCACGAACGGGTCTCTGGCCTACTGGACCAGGCTGGCCTGACCGATATTCGTGTCGAACAAGTACCTGTCTTACTGCGCATTCGCGGAACGATCGAGGATTGCGCAACCTTGTGTACACGTATCGGTCCGGCGGCCCGTCTGATCGCCTATTTTGAAGGGGATTCCGAGGACGTATTGAATATCCAGCAAGGAATTACAAAGGCATTTCAACCGTATGCGTCTGAAAACACGGTCGAAATCCCGGCTTTGATCAACCTGTTTCAGGCGCAAAAATCTGAGTAATTGGAGCGGGTAGCGGGAATCGAACCCGCGCGTTCAGCTTGGGAAGCTGACAGGCTACCATTACATCATACCCGCCGTGTGGCGCTGAATAGCACCGGCGATTGATTAACCGCAAGCGTCTTTCCATCTCATCTCCCATTTTACTCGGTCCGGGCACGCAGGTCGTCGATCAGGGATTGATCCACATCCAGCGCCTCGCATGCCGCATCCAGCGTGCGCTGATCCAGATGCTGCGGGTTCAGGTCGATATCTTTCGAAAACGCGTCAACAATTGCCTGCATAGCTTTGATTCTTGCATATTTCTTGTTGTTGGCAGGGATCACACACCATGGCGCGACATCGGTTGAGGTACGGGCCAACATTTCATCTACGGCAACTTCTGCTTCGGCCCATCGTTCGCGGTTGCGAAAGTCCTCATAGGTCAGTTTCCACCGCTTCATCGGGTTGCGTAGGCGTTCGGTGAACCGCTCCATCTGTTCTTGCTGAGAAATGTGAAAGAACAGCTTTACGATGCGGGTGCCGTCATCCACCAGCATGCGTTCAAAATCGTTGATCTCGCGATAGGCTGCGCGCCAGCGCTCTTCCGGGGTGAACTTCTCGATCCGTTCGACCAGCACCCGGCCATACCAACTGCGATCAAAGGCAGAGATCGCGCCTTGAGGTGGCAACCTCTCCCAAAACCGCAACAGGTAGTGACGGTTCAGGTAATAGTTCCGGGGCGCCCCAATTGGCCACACTTTGAAACTGCGTGGATCCAGAGCCTGACTGATCCGTCGGATCGTGCCGCCCTTGCCTGCCGCATCCCATCCTTCAAAGACCAGCACGCCCTTGGTTCCGTGAAACAGAAACGCCTGTTGGATCAGCGCCAACTGCGCCTGCAACTCGGCCAATTTCTTGAAATAGCTCTGCTTGCCCAATTTCAGGTTCAAGTCCGCGTCGGCGAGCTTTGGGGGGTGATGTCGGGTCATGATTGCGCTGGTCCTTCGTCATCTGTCCCAGTCAGTCTGACCCGCCACCCTCGCCTTAGCCTTGATTGGTATCAAGAACGAAAAAGGCTGGGCGCGAGGCCCAGCCTTTTCACTGTATATAGTGTCCGGTTCAGGACGCGCGGCGACGACGACCACCACCGCGACGGCCACCAGCAGCGCCTGCGGCCCCAGCTTCGTCCGGCGCTTTGTTGAACCTGATCCACTCCCCGCCATGCGGGTCGTTATTGGTCAGCAGGTTGGCGGCACGAATGGCCTCCATTTCCTTGCCAGCGCGCGGCTTGGTCGAACCCAGGCCAAACATCTGGACGAAAGCCTCGTCATCCATGCCTTCGGGCAGGATGATGCCAGCGGCTGTGACGGCCTCTTTCTTCTCGGCAATCTTTTTCTGCGTCACCGGCAAGGCGACCGGGTTCATAATCGCCGAGGTCATGCCAGCGCCCATTGCCATCGGCAGGAACGCGTTATTGATGCCGTGACGGTTCGGCAGACCGAACGAGATGTTGGACGCACCGCAAGTGGTGTTCACGCCCAGTTCCTCGCGCAGGCGACGGACCAGAGCGAACACCTGCTGGCCTGCGGTTGCCATCGCACCGATGGGCATAACCAGCGGGTCAACGACGATATCATGGGCCGGGATGCCGAAATCAGCGGCACGCTCGACGATCTTTTTGGCAACCTCGAACCGCACATCGGGATCTTCTGAAATACCGGTGTCGTCGTTCGAGATCGCAACGACTGGAACGTTGTACTTTTTGACCAGCGGCAGAACCATTTCCAACCGCTCTTCTTCGCCGGTGACCGAGTTCAGCAGTGGACGACCTTCCGCGGCTTCCAAACCCGCTTCCAAAGCGCCGGGAACTGAGGAGTCAACGCACAGCGGCACATCGACCAGCCCCTGTACCAGCTCGACAATCTTGCGCATCAGCGGCGGCTCGGTCTCGTTCGGGTTGGGGTTCGAGTTGTAGACAACGCCTGCGTTGATATCCAACACGGTGGCCCCTGCGGCGACCTGTGCGATGGCGTCTTTCTCAACGGTTGAGAAATCGCCCGCTTCCAGCTCTGCAGCCAGCTTTTTACGACCGGTCGGGTTGATCCGCTCACCGATGACGCAAAACGGTTCGTCAAATCCCAGGACGGCTGTTTTTGTTTTTGATTCTACGACTGTACGGGTCATGTCCGTTCCTTAAGCGTTTGCAGGCTTTGCCGAAGCGCCGCCGTTATTGATCGCCCAGTTGGCGTTGGTCTTGATGCCACCAAGCGGGAAGAAGTGTACGTTGGTGATGTTGAAATCCGGGTTGGTCGCTTTGTGGTTGGCCAGCTCAGTCACAACATCGGTCGGTTCATACGGCAGCAAGAGCTTCGAGACATCCATAGCGCGTTTTTGCAGAACCTTCAGCGACGGGCCAACACCGCAGGCGATGGCGAATTTGATCAAGGTCTGCAGCTTGGCCGGGCCCGCGATGCCGATATGGATCGGCAGATCGATGCCCGCTTCTTTCAGGCTGTCGGCCCATGCGATGATCGGCTTAGCATCGAAAGCAAACTGGGTTGCCAGAGCCATTTCCGCATCGGTGGTTTCCGAGAATTTCTGCTTCCAACGCAGCGCGTCGTCGACATTCTTGGTCGAGCCGTCCGGGTCGATGTCCTTGTTGCCCTCGGGGTGGCCCGCCACGTGCAGACGCTTGAAGCCTGCCTTGTCGAACAGGCCGGATTCCAGCAGTTGCATCGAGCTGTCGAAATCACCGTGCGGATTGGCGACACCACCGGCCAGCAACAGCGCTTGATCAACGCCCGCTTCGCCCTGATACATCGAGATCCAGTTTTCCAACGTGGCCGCATCCTTGATGATCCGCGCCGGGAAATGGGGCATCACGGGATAACCTTCGTCGGCGATCCGCTTGGCGGTCTTGACCATATCTTCGATGGGTGTGCCCTCAATATGGGCGATGTAGACGCGGGTGCCTTCGGGCAACAGCGCGCGGAAATCTTCGACCTTTTCGGCGGTGCGCGGCATCACCTCGATCGAATAGCCTTGCAAAAAGGCTTCGACGGTCGGATTCACAGGGCCGTTTTCGACCGCATCACGTTTCTTGAAGTTCAGCAAAGCCATTGCGGCCTCCCATATAGATTTTGGGCTCATGCCCAACCGTCATTGGCGATCAGAGCCTTGATGCGGTCCTGATCGTATTCCGTTTCCAAACGCACGGCCTCGGCCTCGGCAATCTCGGACGGGTCGCCCTCGACAGCAAAGGGTTCGGCCTTGCGCCACTCGGCCAGATAGGCATCGCTGTCCTTGGCGTTCACTTTCATCGCAGCCCGGTCGATGGCTTGTTCGAACCGCTCCTCCAACTGCCGCTTTGCGCCACGACGGCCTTTGCCGACGATGACTTGGGCGGGAATATCGCGCCAGTATACGATGGTGACGTCAGGCATTGCCGTTGATTCCTCCTAACCAGATGGATCGGTTCTAGACTTCTATATGGGTCAAAGTCGGTCGATTTTCGACACAAGCAGTCTTTCAAACGACGTTTTTGTCCCCCACAGGATACGGCGCTTGTACTCAATTCTCGCGCAAATGCGCACATCAAAATACTCATCACTTTAATGAGCGTCTTGCACGAAACATTTGGCCGACCTATGGTCGGGGTAACTCGAAAATCGGAGGGCGTTGAAGATGGCGCCCAAGCGTCCCAAAGGTGCGGGCGCGTTCCCCAAGGCGGTCGAAAGCCCCGCGCCGGCAAGACCCGATCCAGATGCGTTATATGCGGCGCTGGATCTGGGAACAAATAGCTGCCGCATGTTGATAGCCCAACCAAAGGGTAGCGGGTTTCATGTGGTAGACAGCTTTTCCAAATCCGTGCAATTGGGCGCGGGGCTGGAACGGACCGGACGGCTGTCTCGGTCGTCGATGGCGCGCACCATTCAGGCACTGCGCATCTGTCAGCAGAAACTGAAGCGAAACAAGGTCAAACGGATGCGCCTCGTCGCGACCGAGGCCTGTCGGCGCGCCAAGAATTCTCGCGACTTCATCCGGCAGGTAAAACGCGAGACTGGCCTGAATCTGGAAATCATCCAGCCCGAGGAAGAGGCCCGCCTGGCCGTGATCTCGTGCGCGCCGCTAGTGTCGACCAAGACCGAACAGCTATTGGTCGTAGATATCGGCGGCGGTTCGACCGAGTTGGTGTGGATCGACGTCTCTTCCGTACCGCGTCGGGATCGTCCGGCGGCGATTATGCGGCTGCACCACGGGTTTCATACAGCCGATAGCCCTTTCCCGGCAGCAAAAGTGGTGGATTGGATCAGCGTTCCGTTGGGGGTGGCCACTCTGCGTGACCAGTTCAATGATGTCGAAGACGACTCGGCTCGTTTCGCGCTGATGAGCTGGTTTTTTGAAGAAAACCTAGCCGATTTTGCCCCCTACAAGGACGAACAGGCTCGCGAAGGGTTTCAGATTGTCGGTACTAGCGGCACGGTAACGACCGTGGCCGCCTCGCATCTGGGGCTAAAGCGTTATGACCGGACCAAAGTGGACGGTTTGCGCATGACCAGCGATCAGATTGACAAAGTCATACGGGGATACTTAGAACTCGGCCCACTGGGGCGGCGGCGAGATCCGCGTATCGGCGATGACCGGCAGGCCCTGATCATGTCCGGCTCAGCCATTTTGCAGGCATTGCTTCGCTGCTGGCCCACTGACCGCCTTTCCGTGGCGGATCGTGGGCTGCGCGAAGGCCTGCTTTATGCGCAGATGAGTGCGGACGGTGTATTGGAAGACGGACCGTTCTAATGGCGAAGACACCAAGTGGCAAAAACAACTCGGGCCGCGGACAGCGCGACCTGAAGGTCAAGGTCAAGACTGCGCGCGGGCGCAAACTCAGCTCGACCCGTTGGCTTGAGCGGCAGTTGAACGACCCGTATGTGAAGCGCGCGCAAGCGGATGGCTATCGCGGACGTGCGGCCTATAAGATTTTGGAACTGGATGACAAGTTCCGCTTTCTCGTTCCCGGTGCGCGCGTGGTCGATCTGGGTTGTGCGCCCGGTGGCTGGCTGCAGGTAGCCGTTAAACGCGTCAATGCGCTGGGCGAGCGATCTGGCAAACGGATTGGAACCGTTCTGGGCGTCGACTTACAAGAGGTTGAACCGGTCGCAGGTGCCGAGGCGCATGTGCTGGACTTCATGGAAGATGATGCCGACGAAAAGGTCAAAGCATGGCTGGGCGGAAAGGCAGATGTCGTGATGTCCGATATGGCGGCGTCGTCGTCCGGGCATAAGCAAACCGATCACCTACGGATCATGGCCCTGTGCGAAACCGCGGCCTATTTTGCCTTCGACGTGCTGGAAGAGGGCGGCACGTTTGTCGCCAAGGTTCTGGCCGGGGGGGCCGAGGGCGATCTGCAAAAGTTGTTGAAGCAAAAGTTCGAAAAGGTGGCAAACGTAAAACCCCCTGCGTCACGGTCTGACAGTTCCGAGAAATTTGTTGTCGCCACGGGATTCCGCGGCTGACTTAATCATCAAGCCAGCTTCGATCACCGGTCAGGAATTGCTCGCGCAGCGACGCGGCAGCTGTGCTTTGCAACAGCAGGGCTTCGCCATGGTTGATATATTCTGGCTTTCTCGCCTGCAGTTCAGCGATCCTCTGGCCCAGGGACAAAGGATTTTGCAACTGCGATGTGTGAACCGGTTTGTCAGACATGGGTCACCTCGGGGTCTGGCGGCGTTTCTACCTTGACCTATGGTTAACCCAATAATTAGTCGGGAACGTGGCAAAATCCGGGCCACGCCATGCCGGATTACGGGGTCAGCTGAGCCTTGAGCTGCAGCAATCCCGGATCTTCGGGCAGTATGTCTAGCCCCTCTTGCAGTACGGTGCGCGCGGCCTGTGGCCCACGATTAATCTGCGCCAACTGCACCAACATTGGCCAGGCCTCGGCGCGCTGTGGGTCCAGGGTGACAACTTCGCGAAAGGCTAGCTCAGCCGCAGGTGCGTTGCGGAACGTCAACGCCATTCCACCCAAAACAAGATGGGTTTCAGGGAAATCCAGCCGGTTCCCGATTGCACCCTGCCATTCGGCCATGCTCTGCGCCACTTGTGTTTGCTGATCTGGCGTCAGTGCCTGAGCTGGGATGTTCAGGAACTCTTTGGCTGCCGAAATACGCACGTTGCGCATCGGGTCAGAAAGCAACGGTTCCAACCGCCCCACCCGGTCTGGCAGCGATGCCTCACGTTGCAACGGTGCTGCGTTGGCGCGCACTAAGGGGTTAGTGTCCGACAACAATGGTGCCGTTTTTGCCGCAACCTCGGGCGAGGCGAAGGGCTGCAATAGATACGCCGCCGTGGCGCGCACGATGCCAGCCATGTTCGGGTCAGTCGCTATTTCCAGCAAAGCCTCTGGCCCGTCAGCCTGCCCGGTCAGAGCCACCTGAAACGTCGTCCCGAAATGCTCACGACGTTGGGTGGAGTCAGGAAACCACCCTTGGATTTGTCCCGCGGCCCAGGCTTGATCTTCGGATTGGTGGCAATCGGTACAGGCGTCCTGCCCCAACCCCAGATCAGGGCGCGGGATGCGAAAGCTGTGATCGCGTCGCCAATCGACACCCATATATACCCGCTCGATCATATGACAGGATACGCACTGGGCGCCTGCGCTGTCGTCCGGGTGATGATGATGCGCCGGTGTATCGTAATCTTTGGCCGTCAGGGTCGGGAAAACTGGATTTCCCGCCGGGGAATGGCACTGGGTACACACGCCATTTCCCTCGGCCTTCAGCTCGGCGCTGTGCGGGTCGTGGCAATTCATACAACCGACGCCCTGCGCATACATCTTGGACTGCAGGAATGAACCGTAGACATAGACCTCGTCCAAAATCTGGCCGTCAGGGCGATAGAGGCCTGGGCGTAGCACCGACAGGTTGTAAGCGTCATGATAGGGCGTTCCCGGCACCGGGTTTCCATCGCCGTGTGCTTCACGCCGGGAATGACAACCGGCGCATTGCTGGATTTCCGCCTCAGTCTGGCCTTTTCCCCAATCCATGGTGAACCCAAACGCGCTCAGATCAGCGCTGATGCTTTCTCCTTGCGTCCAGTCGATATGGGCCGAGGATGGGCCATGGCAGGCCTCGCACCCGACCCCAATCTCAGCCTGAACTGAGCTGTAATTGCGGGTCTGCCCATCGTAATTCTTTTCAAACCCTGTTGCGTGGCATTCGGCGCACCGGGCATTCCAATTTTTATATGGTCCGGTCCAGTGCAACCCATCATCGGGCGGAAGATCCTGATCGGGATAGAGGTGATACCAGCGTTGTTCGTCCGTATCCCAAACCACATCGAAACTCTGCAAACGACCGGACTCGGTTTCGAACAGGTATTGCTGCAACGGTTCAATACCGACCACCGAATGCAGATCGTAAAGGGTTGTAGTGCCATCCTTTTCGGTCACACGGGCTTGCACCATATCGCCTGTCTGGCTGAACTCGACAGACATGTCGTCATGATCAAACCGCGTTCCGTCAAAATCAGCCGCGACGTGCCCGTCTTCTACCTTGGTCCAGGCCAAAGCGTGATGGGATGCAGACCAGGCCTCGGCCTCAGCCTTGTGGCACGCGATACATTGGTCCGAGCCGACATACTCGGGCGATTGAGCAAATGCGTAAACCGGTGCCAGCACCCCGAAAAGGAATACTGCCGCCCTCATGCCGCTTGCCCGTCCAGCTCATCCTGCATATCCATCAACGCCCCGTTATATTCGGCACCCAGGATCAGCATCGCGGCACACAGATACAGAAAGATCAGCGCGGCCATCGCCCCGGCCAGACCTGCGTAGGTGGCGCTGTACGAGGCGAACTGCGCGATATAAACCGAAAACCCCCAACCTCCTGCAGCCCAAAGGGCAAGCGTCAGCACAACGCCCGGCAGAATCTGGCGCAGCTTGTGCCGTCCCGTTGGCAAGACCAGATGTGCCAGGACAACAACACCTGCGGGAACGGCTACCGTGAAAGTCCAGCGCAGACGATCCACCGACAACCAATCGGACACGTTCACATCCGTCTTCTCGGACACCAACTGCGTATAGACTGGCAGAACCACTTCGACCGCCGCTATGATCATGATTGTAAGACCACCAACAATCACCAGCCCCAGACACAACAGCCGCGTTTTCCAAAACGGCCAGCTGTCGTGGTCGTGATAGGCCTGATTCATGGCCTTGCGCACGGCCAATACCCCGTTTGAGGCAAAAAACACCGCCAGCAAACCGCCCAAAGTGATTACCCCTGAACCAGATTCCGTCAGGACCGAGCGCAGTTCAGCCACAATCGGCCCGGCCACATCTTTTGGCCAGGCACCAAAAATCAGCTCGATCAATTCGTCGGTGACGTAATCCTGTGACAGTGAACCTGCCAAAGCCACGGTAAACAGGGCAAACGGAAAAAGCGCCAACATTAGAGACATGGCGACATGGCTGCTCATGACGAAGCCGTTCTTGGCGTCAAAGCGGACAATAGCCACCCAAAGTGCCCGAACCGGTCGGCTCAAATAAGGAATCACACGCGCGTTCATTCCCAAAGCCTAACCTGCCTGTGGCACCCAAAGAACCGGCAATCCCGCGAACTACCCAAATAATCTCAGACAAAGGTTTGGACGCATTGCATAATCCGGCTCTGCTGTGCAGGATCGCTATACGCGCTAAGGACAGTTCCCGAGACAGGCCAAGCTATGACACTGGACAATGACGAAACCGCAACACCGACAAAGCTGAAGCTTTCCGTTGTGCGCGACGTGTCGATTGTGGCAACGCTGCTGGTGCTGGGGCTATACGCTGGTTCCGCGTTTCTGATCCCGCTGACAATGGCCTTGCTGGTCAATGTCCTGATCATCGCACTGAGCGACCGGATCATCGCCCTGACCCGCATGCCGGTGTGGTTGGCCAATGTGGCCGGTGTCACCGTCGTTTTGGCCGGGTTGTTCGTGATCATGTATATTTTGGGCAGTCAGGCCACCCAATTCGCCCGCACGATCGGCACTTACGAAAACCAATTCGACGAGACGGTCAACCGCGTCACCGGTTGGGTTGGCAATGACGTGACCACATTTATCCGCGACAACCTGATCAACATCGACATGTCTTATATCGCGCGCGTTCTGTTGGGCAGCGCTACATCCCTGCTGAACCAGTTTTTCCTGATCAGCCTATATGTCGCCTTCTTGATGGCCGAACGATTGGCCTTTCGCAAAAAGATTCAACTGGCCGCGGGCGATCCCAAAACGGGTATCGAATTCGCTGCCATTCTGGATGCGATCTCATTCAGCCTGCAACGCTATGTCGGGGTGAAAACACTGATCAGCCTGATCACAGCAAGCATCAGCTACTCAGTCTTCAAGATACTTGGACTGGAATTCGCCGAGACCTGGGCCGTCCTAACCTTCGCGCTGAACTTCATCCCGTCCATCGGCTCGATCATCGCGGTGATCTTCCCATCCCTGATCGCGTTAGTGCAGTTTGAAAGCATCGGACCATTCCTGATGATCATCTTGGGCTGCGGCACGCTTCAATTCCTGATCGGCAACTTTCTGGACCCCGCGCTGCTGGGACGTTCGCTGAACATGTCCACCTTTCTGGTCATTCTGGCGCTGATGTTCTGGACCACGATCTGGGGTTTGATCGGGGCGTTCCTCAGCGTGCCGCTCACCGTTTGTATCCTGATCGTCTTTAGCCATATTCCGGCCCTGCGTCCGATTGCGATCCTGATGTCTCTGGACGGAAGGCTGGGGGAAGACATCCGCCATGGTGTCGCTAGCTAGACGATGCCTGCGCCTCTGTTCATCGGATCCGAGATCTATCGCAGCTCGACCTATGGTTCAAAACACCCGCTGGCCATTCCGCGCGTGTCTACCGTCATGGATCTGTGCCGGGCGCTAGGGTGGTTAACGAGTTCGAACTATCGCGTCAGCCCGTGCGCAAAACCTGCTGCACTTCACGCATTTCATACACCCGATTATATCGAAGCGTTGCAACAGGCTGAGCGGGATCAGGCCGTATCGGATGAAACGCGGGCGAAATACGCGCTGGGCACATTGTCGAACCCAGTATTCACAGAGATGTATAGACGTCCCGCCACTGCGGCTGGCGGGTCAATGTTGGGCGCAGAGCTGATCCGTGATGGAGGCATCGTCTACAGCCCGGCCGGCGGCACACATCACGGCCTGCCGAACCGCGCCAACGGGTTTTGTTATCTGAACGACCCGGTTTTGGCGATCCTGACCTTGCTGAAGAACGGCCTCGACCGGATCGTCTATGTTGATATCGATGCGCATCATTGCGACGGGGTCGAGGCCGCCTTTCGCGGTTCAACTAAGGTTCGCATGATCTCGGTTCACGAAGCGCGGCGTTGGCCGTTCAGCGGAACTTTGACCGACGATGCAGGTGGGGCCGCGTTCAACCTTCCAGTTGGGCGAAACCTCAATGATGACGAATTCGATGCCATTCTTGATCAACTTATCCTACCTGCGACCGCATCATTTCGACCACAGGCCATCGTAATGCAATGCGGCGCGGATGCCGTGGCCGAGGACCCGCTGTCGCGTCTGACTTTAACGAACAACGCCCACTGGCGGGCTGTTGCCAACCTGCGCGAAATGGCGCCCCGACTGTTGGTCCTGGGCGGTGGCGGATATAACCCCTGGTCCGTCGCACGGCTGTGGAGCGGCGTTTGGGCGACCCTGAACAAGATCGACATACCCGAGACACTGAATGCCACAGCGCGATCGGTGCTGGGTGACCTGACCTGGAGCCGCGCGGCTGGCAAACGCCCTCCGCGACACTGGTTCGAAACCTTGTGCGACACGCCGAACTACGGCGATATTCGCCCCGAATTGCAGAACGACCTGCAACAATTAGCGGCCCGGATTTCATAGTGGATTGGTGGCGATAACGCTGCTAACCTTCGATCATTATTAAATATTCCTGACCATTCCGCTTCGGCGCAGCCCTGTTATGTCTTTTTCTGACATCTGGCCACGATTGGACCAAATAAATGAATGCACTTAATCAGATAAATGATCTCAAAGCCCGCATGGGGAAGTCAATTATCGGGCAGGTCGAGGTAATTGACCGGCTGCTAATTGGATTGCTGGCGAACGGAAACCTATTGATCGAAGGTCTGCCGGGTCTGGCAAAAACTCGTGCTGTCAAAGCCATGGCGCGCAATCTTGATGCAGATTTCAGCCGGATACAATTCACACCAGATCTGCTGCCATCCGACGTAACCGGCACCGAAGTATTCCAACAAACCAGTGACGGCGGCACGTTCCGGTTCGATCCTGGCCCGATCTTTGCCAACATCGTGCTGGCCGATGAAATTAACCGCGCGCCTGCCAAAGTCCAAGCCGCGCTGTTGGAGGCGATGGAGGAACGGCAAGTCACCGTTTCAGGCACCACACACAAAATGGAGCCTTTGTTCATCGTGATGGCTACGCAAAACCCGATTGAGCAAGAGGGCACTTATCCCCTGCCCGAAGCGCAGATGGATCGGTTCCTTATGCACGTTCAGATCACCTACCCCCCGGTCGAAGACGAGGTAGAGGTTATACGGCTGGTGCGCGGTGAAGAGGTCGCCGCCGGGACCGGCGTTTTCAGAAAGACCCGAACGCCGATCCCGCAAGACGCCGTTTTTCAGGCACGGCTCGAGATAGGGCAAATTCATGTGTCCGACGCAATGGATCGATACATGGCTGATTTGGTGCAGGCGACCCGCACACCCGAGAAGTTCAGCGATGAGTTGGCCAGTTGGATTGAAATTGGCGCCAGTCCGCGCGCCTCGCTTGCGCTGGACAAGTGCGGACGCGCGCATGCCTGGATGAATGAACGCGATTATGTGGACCCCGCGGATATTCGCGCCGTTGCCTACGATGTGTTCCGCCACCGCATCACGCTTAGCTTTGAAGCGCAAGGAAGCGCCAAAACACCGGATGACGTGATAACGGAAATCCTGCGCCTAGTGGCGCTGCCCTGATTGATCGGAGAGAAGTTCGTGGCCCAGACCGCCACCTATCCTAATGACCCACGCATTCATGTGGATACCCAACACCTGTTGCGGCTTGGCGCGAAGTCGCGCGCGCTCAGCCTTTTGCCGAAACAACCCGCGCGTTCGATCCTGAATGGCCGCCATGCGTCGCGGCTGCGAGGGCGCGGTCTGAATTTCGAAGAACTGCGCGGCTATCTCCCTGACGATGACATACGGACTATCGATTGGAAAGTGACGGCGCGCACCGGAAAACCTCATGTTAGGGTCTATACCGAAGAACGAGATCGCCCTGCCCTGCTGCTGGTCGATCAACGCGTTTCGATGTTTTTCGGTACCGAAGTGTATATGAAATCAGTCATCGCCGCCGAGGCCGCCGCGATTGCGGCCCATCGCGTCCTGTCGCAAGGTGACCGTGTCGGCGGCATCGTCTTCGGCGACACTGATCTGGCCGAACACCGCCCGCAACGCCGCGCCGCTGCCTTAACGCGGTTCTTATCGTCGGTCGCTGCGTTGAATGGCGATTTGAACGCGTCCTTGCGTCCCAAACCGACCATCGCGCTGAATGACGTGCTGAGACAGGCAGTCGGTATTGCACATACCAACGCGTTGATCTGTGTGTTTTCGGATTTCGATGGTCTGGACAGGGCATCAGAACGCCTGCTGAGCCGCTTAGCGCAATCCAACGACCTTATTCTGTTCAATATTTCCGACCCTAGTGCGCATCAACTGACCGCAGGCTTGAAGATGACGGTTTCGGATGGGACGAAACAAATCGAGCTCGACAGTTCCGACCCGGACCTGTCCAGCCGTATCAAGGCTGCAATGGATAATAGGTTGGCGCAATTGCAACACTGGTCACGGCGCTATGGCTTCCCGATTGTCCCGCTGACAACGTCCGAGCCGGCCCTTGATCAATTGCTGAAATTGTTCGGCCATCCCGGAGGACGGACATGAGCGTCGATGTGGACGGCAAATCCCTCGTCGAACTGCTCGACATGCTGGTGCCCGCACCTGCGCCCGAGCCAATTCCAATGACACCGCAGACCTGGGGTTGGCTGGCTCTTGCAGTCGTTGTAGTGGCAGTCATTGTTGTGGGACTTCATTTGTTTCGCGGACATCAGCGATCCAACGCATACCGACACGCCGCACTTGCCGATCTACAAGCCGCGAACGATGACCCTGCAAAAGTCGCAGAGATTTTACGCCGTACGGCACTTGTTGCATATCCACGCGCGAAGGTTGCCAGTTTGCATGGGCAAGAGTGGCTAAACTTTCTACAGCAAACTGCTGAAAAAATGCCAGTTTCCTCTCCGACATCTCGCCTACTACTCGAAGGGCCCTACAGAATAAGCCCATCAAGTCCGGAACTGTCACATATGGCACGGGTCTGGATACAAAGCCACAAACCTGAAGGAGGGCGCAGATGATTTCATTCGCCGCGCCCTGGGTTTTTCTGATATTGCCCTTGCCGCTGTTGGTCTATTGGTTTGTTCCACCGCATCGCGAACAAACCAGCGCAATTCGCATCCCGTTTTTCCGCCATGTCGCCAAGGCTGCAGGGGCTGATCCGCAATCGGGGTCTATGATCTCACAGCGGTCAATGCTGCAAGCATTCGTGGCCACCTTGATCTGGCTGCTGCTTGTTACAGCCCTTGCTCGTCCTGAAAAACTGGCTGATCCTATTGTCGTCGAAAAATCTGCGCGGGACGTTGTGTTGGCTCTCGACATCTCAGGGTCGATGGATCAACGCGACTTCCAATCCACAGATGGAACGCCCAAGCAGCGCCTTGCTGCTGTCAAAGACGTGTTGCGCGCATTTATTGCCGAGCGTCAGGGTGACCGGATGGCGCTTATTATCTTTGGTACCCGCGCCTTCGTACAGGCACCATTTACCGAAGATCTTAATAGTTTGAATGGGTTCCTGGATCAAACTCAAGTCGGCATGGCGGGTCCGAATACGGCTTTGGGTGATGCGATCGGGCTTGGAATACGTATCTTTGACTCAAGCGAGGTAGATCAGCGTTTGATGATTGTACTCAGCGACGGCGCGGATACGTCCAGCCGCATGACGCCCGCCAACGCTGCAGCCATCGCAGCGGATAAAGGTGTGGTCATTTATACCATCGGCGTTGGTGATCCTGACGCCACTGGCGAAGACCGTGTGGATCTGGAAGCGCTGCAAGCCATCGCGGATCGTACTGGTGGCCAGTATTTCTTTGCCAACGATCAGGCCGCGCTGAGCGACACATACCAACGAATTGATGAGCAAAACCCCAGAATTGTCGAAACCCAAAGCTACCGCCCACGCGAAAGCCTGACGCATTACCCGTTGCTGATGGCGCTGATCGTTTTTCTTTGCAGTTCGACCGGCTTTCATTTCGCACATCGTCACAGGAGAGCGACATGATCGACGCTGTGACTGAATTTCATTTTATCAGAATAATTTACCTTCTGTTCCTAATCCCAATTGCAGGGCTGTGGTGGGCGATCCGCCCGAAACGCAAAGGGCTATCTGACCTGCCTGCTGGTATAGCTCCTCATTTGGCTAAAGCACTTTTGTTAGGTGCCGAAGCAAACCGCCGGATCTATCCGATCGACGTTGCCATGACCGTCGCCGTTCTACTCACGCTGGCCGCTGCTGGTCCGACCTGGACGCGGGCGGCCAACCCCCTGATCGCGGATACGGCCCCCCTGGTGATTGCCTTGAAAGTTACCGATAGCATGGAGGATACCGATCTGACCCCGTCGCGCCTGCAACGGGCGAAATTCAAGATCACCGATATCATCAACGCACGGGCTGGCGCACAGACCGCTTTGATTGCCTATGCAGGCTCATCGCACCGGGTTGCACCCCTGACCGAGGATGCGAACATCTTGCGTCCATTGCTGGAGGGCCTGACCCCTGCCGTGATGCCAAAGTCCGGAGATGCCGCAGGAGACGCTTTAGTACTGGCGCAAAGCATCTTGGATGAAAGTCAGACACCAGGCGCAGTGCTGTTTGTTCTGGATGATCTAGACCCCTCGCAGATTCCAGAGTTCGAAACCGCGTCATCGCAGATTTTTTTTCTGACAATGCTGCCTGACAGCCAGGAAATCGTTCAGCTCAACACCCTGAAAAACGCCGAAGTGGTCCCGTTTTCAACTGATGACCGGGATGTCACGCGACTGCTGAGGCAAATACAGACAGCTTATGTCGATGCTCTGGATGACGAGGACCGGCTTGATTGGCAAGACCGAGGGTGGATTCTGGCCTGGCCAGCTGCGCTGTTGTCCCTTCTTTGGTTCAGGCGGGGTTGGGTCATTCGGTGGGCCATGCTGGGGCTATTCCTTGTTCAACCGTCTGGCCCGGCCAATGCCGACGGATGGCGCGATTGGTTCCTGACGCCCGACCAACAGGGCCAGATCGCCATGAACCAAAAGCGCTTTGCTGATGCGGCAGAGTTGTTCGAAGACCCATATCACGAAGGCTACGCTCGTCTAAAAACAGGCCAATACCCCGAGGCCGCGGCGATCTTTGCGGAACTTAAAACACCTGAAGCAGCCTTCGCCGAGGGAATGGCACGCATCCGAAACCGGGAATACAGACCAGCTATTTCGGCCTTTGAAACTGCATTAGAGCGTCGCCCTAACTGGCCGGATGCGCAACATAATCTTGAAGTTGCCACAGCCATTTTGGACTATGTTGAAACCACTCGCGAACAATCTGATACCGGTGAAGAGGCAGGTATCGGCGCGGATGACACCGTATTCGACAACGACGCAGGTCGGGGCGAAAACACAACCATTCAAGCCCAAACCGACGGCAGCCAGCCCCTTTCCGCGGATCAATGGATCAGCGCCATCGACACAGACATGCAGGACTTTCTGCGCAATCGGTTCTTGCTGGAAAATCAGGAGCGAACGCAATGAAGCGCCTTCTCCTCCTGCTGCTTTTGTTACCCAACGCAGTGCTTTCGCAAGGAACAACTGCAATCCAACCTCAAGTGACGGTGGAGACGCCGACCGAAGACGTGATCGTGGGGCAACCGGCGATCGTGCGCATCAAGGTACTGGTTCCTACGTTCATGCCGTCTCCTCCCGTCTTCCCGTCATTGGAACAGGAAAACCTGTTGGTCCGGCTTCCTGAACGCGCATCAGGTCCCGTCAGTGAGCCCGTGAACGGTGAAACATGGTCCGGGGTTCAGCGCAGCTATCGCATTTACCCTCTGCTTGCCGGGCAAATCAGCCTTGGCGTCACCGACATGAAGGTGACGTTTGCCGACCCTGAAACGAATGCTCCAATACAAGTCTCGGTCCCGCTTTCACCGATCGCAATCAATGCTGTTGTCCCAGACGGTGCAGCCAACCTGAACCCTCTGATTATCGCGACGGGTTTTGAATTGGAGCAAGAGGTTGAGGGCGTGACTGAGATGCAGGCCGGAGATGCAATTACACGGCGGTTAACAGCACGTATCACCGGCACCAGCCCGATCCTTATTCCGAAACTTATTCTTGAATATCAAGAACCTCTGCTGCGCCCTTACCCCAAGGAACCACGCTTAACTGAAACCGAGGATCGAGGTATTCTGTCCGGCCAACGGGTCGAAGAGGTAGTGTACCTTGCCCAAGATGGCGGCCAAGCGCAGCTGCCGCCCGTGTCTTTTCAGTGGTTCAATCTGTCAACTGACGCGGTCGAAACCGTGGAAGTACCGGGTGTGGATCTGACGCTCACCGCGCCCAGGTCGAACCCTCTGACGACGGACAGGATGGTTGAATATGCGCTTTGGTTGGGATTGGCGGCAATTGTTATTTGGGCGTCTTTGCGTTGGGGCGCACCGCGCTTTCGCACTTGGAAAGACGCGCGGCACCAAGCATATCGCGCATCGCCTGCATTTGCTCTGGCGGAATTGCAACGCGCGCTAAAGGCCCATGATTTGTCCGCAGCTTATTCAGCGCTGGAAACCTGGAAAACCCGCAGCAGTGATCCACAAGGGTATCGGGAACTTGAGGCACAGTTGGCAAGGATTGGCTGTGCACGGTATGCATCTGATACCAATCAGAAAACACCGGATTGGTCTGCTGCAATTTCGGCCATGAAGGAACTTGCAGAAACACCACAATCGCAGGCTCAACCGCTTCCACCGCTGAATCCTTAACGCTTAGGTCTGGCAGTTCGCGATCAGCGCCTGTCTGTTCTTCAACCGCACCCGTCCATAGCCGAGTTCGATCAAGTCCAAATCAGCAAGGCGGTGTAGGCTGCGATGCAAAGTAGGTTGTGACACAGCGATCATCTCGGCCAATTCTTCCTGTGACACGACGATCCATCCATCACATTTCGAGGTGCCTTCATCCAGATGCAGCAGCCTGAGAACTAACCTCTTTTCGCTGCCCGTGACCGCCAGGTTTGCCATGATCCGAAGGGCGGTCTGCATATTCTCGTGGGTCAGCGCGTAAAAGTCCCGAACGTAGTCAGGCTTGGACTGAACCAACTTGGTCACGCGACCATTTGGGAAGTACAACGCGTGCGTCTCTTGCGTCGTTACGACACTAATCAGACGCGGTTCATCCGCAAACAACGCCAGATCCCCGACCCAAAACCCCGCGCCTTCGCGATGCAGAACGAATTCCTGCCCGTCATCCGCCGGAGCGGTGATCTGCACGCCACCGCTGAGGACAGCAAAGACCCCGTTGGACGGATCGCCATGGTGATACAGCGTTTCCCAGGCTTCATAGGTTTTCGGGACCCCGCACTCCAACAAATCACGCTGAAATGCGGCGGAACGTTTGCTGAACCAGCCTCCGCCCTGCAAGAGTTTCATATTATTCGCTTTGTCAAACATTAGAATTTTTCAATATCATCATATGATGAGTTTTCAATCTCATTGATCGCCTAACCTGAGCACGCTCGATTCCCCTACGGGTGATGTAACGCCGTTCAGAAATCGACCATTTCTTGGCAGCTTATTGGCTGAAACAGCCAGCCTCCAACTAATTTTCACCTCCGGGTTTTTTCGACCCTTTCAAATCAGGAGTACATCATGTCACCACCACGTTCGATTGCATACAGTTGGCGCAGAGGCTTGCGCCGGGTTGCTGTGGCTACATTCGCCGTTGCGTTGGCAATTCCCGCCTGGGCGCAGGAACAGAAACCCAACATCCTGGTCATCTGGGGGGACGATATTGGACAGTCCAATATTTCGGCCTACACGATGGGTTTAATGGGGTATCAGACGCCCAATATCGATCGCGTCGCCAAGGAAGGGATGATCTTCACCGACTATTATGGCGAGCAATCCTGCACCGCGGGCCGGTCATCCTATATCATGGGGCAATCAGTATTCCGGACCGGGTTGTCCAAGGTTGGATTGCCGGGTGCCGATCTGGGTATGCAGGTCGAAGATCCAACCATCGCGGGCTTGTTGAAGGACCACGGCTATGCCACTGGTCAATTTGGTAAAAACCACCTGGGTGACAAGGATGAGCATCTTCCGACAAATCACGGATTTGATGAATTTTTCGGAAACCTGTATCACCTGAATGCCGAGGAAGAACCGGAAAATGAAGACTATCCCGGCGACGCGGTTCTGGCCGATGGGCGCACCTTCCGCGAAGCGTATGGCCCGCGCGGTGTAATCAAATCCAAGGCGGACGGCACCATAGAAGACACCGGCCCCCTGACCCGCAAGCGCATGGAGACGGTAGACGAAGAGACCGTTGCCGCTGCAATTGACTTCATCAAGCGAGCCCATGAGCAAGGCCAGCCCTTCTATGTCTGGTGGAACGGCACTCGGATGCATTTCCGCACCCACGTCAAGGATGAGATGCGCGCGCAAGCGAACGATATCATTGGTGGCGTTGCAGACGAATACACTGCGGGCATGATTGAACATGACATGCATGTAGGGCAGTTGCTGGACCTGCTGGATGAGCTTGGAATCGCAGACAACACGATCGTCCACTATTCCACCGACAACGGACCGCACATGAACACATGGCCGGATGCTGCCATGACACCGTTCTGGGGCGAAAAGAACACCAACTGGGAAGGCGGATGGCGCGTTCCATCGATGGTGCGCTGGCCCGGCCAGATCGAAGCTGGTTCGGTCACCAATGAGATCGTGCATCACATGGACTGGCTGCCGACCTATCTGGCCGTCGCTGGTGATCCAGAGATCAAGGAAAAGCTGAAGGCTGGCTATAGCTCCTCCGGCATGGGCCGAGATTACAAGGTGCATCTGGACGGCTACAACATCCTGCCTTTGCTGACTGGTGAGGCCACGGAAAGCCCCCGACGTGAAATTTTCTATTTCTCGGATGACGGTGACCTGACCGCGCTGCGTTTTGACGATTGGAAGCTGATCTTCCTAGAGCAGAAGGCATGGGCCACCCTGCGCGCCTGGATCGAGCCCTGGACCGAACTGCGTATTCCTCTGATCGTGAACCTGCGTCGTGATCCGTATGAGCGCGCGTATCGGACCTCCAACACCTACTATGACTGGCTGTTGGACCGGGCTTATTTCCTGGTGCCAGCACAGCAATATGTCGGGTCTTTCTTGGAAACCTTCCAGGAGTTCCCGCCACGCCAGAAAGCGGCAAGCTTTAATCTGGATCAGGTGATGGAGAAACTGGTCACGCCGACCAACAACTAAGCCCCTCGCAAGCTTAGGGTCGCCGGTTCAACGGCGGCCCTTTTCACGTTGAAGAAAAAGGAATTTCTCATGAAGACCGCCCTTCTCGCTGCTGCCGTTTTCATGGCCCCGTCGATTGCCCTGGCCGACCCGCTGCCCAGTTGGGGAACCTCTGCGTCGAAAGATCAGATTCTTGCTTTTGTTGACGCCGTCACCGATCCGGGCAATCCTGATTACGTGACACCAGCAGACCGGATCGCCGTGTTCGATAATGACGGGACGCTTTGGGCGGAACAGCCGGTGTATTTCCAACTGACCTTCGCCATGGACCGCCTTGCCGAAATGGCCGCGGCTGATCCTTCGATCCTGACCAGCCCAACGCTGGAAGCTGCGGCCAAGGGGGATATGGAGGCCATCGCGGAAGGCGGCCATGAGGCCTTGATCGAAGTCCTGAATGCCTCGCATTCCGGGGTCAGCGTCGAAGAGTTTCAGGCCTCGGTCACAAAATGGCTGGACACCGCGCGTCACCCCGATACCGGGCTGCCCTATGACCAGATGACTTATCAGCCAATGGTGGAACTGCTACGCTATCTCAGGGATGAAGGGTTCCGCACTTACATCGTTTCGGGCGGCGGACTGCATTTCATGCGCGTGTTTGCCGAGGACGCATATGGCGTGCCGCCAGAGCAGGTACTGGGCACCTATACTGCCACCACTTATGAAACGGCCGAAGGCAAACCCACGATCATCAAGGCCCCCGGCATTGCTTTTATAGACGACAAGGAAGGCAAGCCGATCAATATCGAACGCACCCTTGGCAGGCGCCCCATTCTGGCCGGTGGAAATTCGGACGGGGACTTTGCCATGCTCGAGTGGACAACCGCCGGGCACGGACCGCGTTTGGGCGTCCTGATCCATCACACCGACGCTGAAAGAGAATGGGCGTATGACCGTGAAAGCCCGATCGGAAAACTGGTCGACGGGTTGGACAAAGGCCCCGATATGGGCTGGGTCATCGTGGATATGGCGCAAGACTGGAATCGCATCTACACTGGGTCGGAATAAGGCACTCAGAGAACGATAACCTCATGTGGACATTACTTGTTTCCGCTGCCGTCCTCGTCCTGTACGTGACGGCTGTGGTCTTTGCCATACGGGCGGCGCAGACCGCCCGAACACCGCAGGGCGCGGTTGGCTGGGTGGTGTTTCTGATCTCAGCCCCGATGCTCGGCGCACCCATGTATTTGTTTTTGGGCCACCACCGATTTCGCGGGTATCGCATTGCGCGAAAACACAGCGAACGCGTCGTTGAAGGCATCAAAAGCTTTGCAGATTTTTCAATGCCCGAGCCCGGCTCGATGCCGTTCAACGCACGGCCATTCGAGGTTTTGGCGCATCTGCCAGTATCGCGTGGAAACGGTGCCAATTTGCTGATCGACGGCAAGGCCACGTTCGATGCCATTTTCGAGGCAATCGAAGCCGCGCAAAGTTATATCCTGATCCAGTTCTACATTGTCCGCGATGACGACCTGGGCAAACAGTTGCAGTCCAAACTGATTGCCGCAGCCGAGCGTGGTGTCTCGGTCCGCTTTATGACCGATTCCGTGGGCAGTTATGGTCTGCCGACCGCCTACCTTGACACCTTGCGCGCCGCTGGGATCGAGATTGCCAACCCGCGCGACCGGCGCGGACCGCAATATCGCTTTCAGCTGAACTATCGAAACCACCGCAAGACCGTAATCATTGATGGTGAAACGGGCTTTATTGGTGGTCACAACGTAGGGGTCGAGTATCTGGGCCAGAGCAAACATTTCGGCCATTGGCGCGACACACATCTGAAAATGACCGGCCATATCGTCCGTCAATTACAGTTGATCTTTGTCGAGGATTGGCACTGGGCCCACGAAGAAGATCTGATTGATCAGCTCAACTGGGCCGGATCAGAATCCGAACAGGACATGAATGCCCTGCTGGTCGCCACCGGTCCGGGGGACGAAACGGAAACTGGTGCGATGATGTTTTTCTCGGCCATCACTGCAGCCAAGGAAAGGATATGGATCGCCTCACCCTATTTTGTGCCTGATATCGACGTCATGACGGCCTTACAGCACGCTGCTCTTCGAGGTGTCGATGTGCGCATCCTTGTACCTGAGGTGATTGACCACCGCCTGCCCTGGCTGGCTGCCTTCGCTTATTTCGACGAAATCCGCGACTGCGGTGCTCGGGTGTTTCGGTATACCGAAGGGTTCATGCATCAAAAGGCATTCGTGGTCGATGACACGCTGGCTGCTGTGGGAACGACCAATCTGGACAACCGATCATTCCGGCTGAATTTCGAAGCCATGGCACTGTTTTTCGACCAACGCGCGGCTGAGGCAGTGGACAAAATGCTGCGCGACGATTTTGAAAACAGTTATGAATTGACCCGCAAACTGCCCGAACAACCCGGCTATATCCGGTTCGGCTCACCACTTGCGCGCTTGTTCGCGCCTATCCTCTAGGACATCAGCTCTTCTTTGAAAACCTGGGTCATCAGGGCAACCATAAAGGCCGTCGACAGGCCAAACGCCAGCAAACCTGTGACCGAAGCAAACGCGCCGAATATGCGCAACGGTTCACCCAACACAATGTCGCCATACCCCAGGGTAGTGAAAGTCACCAACGAGAAATACAAGGCCGAATTCCAGTCAGGCAGAACATCCCCCAACACCCAGACGATCGCCCACAACCAGACTTGAAACGTGTGAATTGCAACGATGAATGCTAGCGCGATACAGATGGGACCGGCGATGGCAAGAAACCGTTTCGTGTTCTCAAGCCGGGGTACCGCGTGCCGGATGACCTGCGTACACCACGTCAAAAGGATGATTTCGATTAGGAAGCAAATCCCCAGATAGATACTGCCCCAAACAATCTGCTGCGCTAGTGTCATAAACTCGTATCCCGGCCCGGAGAAGTTCTGACACAATGGCGACTTAACCAAAAAAGAACAAGGCTGTGACAATCGCAAAAGATTGCGTCCGGACGCTGGACTCTGTGGGGTGGCGTTGCACATTGTGACAGGCACTGTCCAAGGGGTTTGCATGCTGCTGAATATCGACAAGGTCCAGAAATCCTATCCCGGCGGGCGGCCGGTGTTGCGGGATGTGTCGCTTACGCTGGATCAAGGTCAGACGCTGGCTCTGACCGGTGAAAGCGGCAGTGGCAAAAGCACGCTTTTGAACCTTGCTGCCGCTTTGGACAGCTTTGACGGCGGCGAGATTACGCTGGACGGCACCGCCCTTTCTTCGCTGGATGACCGTGGTCGGGCCGCATTGCGCCGTGAGAGCGTGTCGTTGGTGTTTCAGCAATTCAATCTGATACCATCGCTGACGGTCGCTCAGAACCTCTCATTTCACGCCCGATTGGCGAACCGTGAAGACACCGACTGGACCGCGCAACTGGCTGAACGGCTCGGTTTGTACGACTTGCTGACGCGCTATCCTGAAAACCTGTCAGGCGGTCAACAACAGCGCGTCGCCATCGGTCGCGCTATGGCCCCCCGGCCTAAATTGTTGCTGGCGGACGAGCCAACCGGCAATCTGGACGAAACCGCCAGCGCGACCGTGCTGGATTTGATGCTTTCGCTAGTTGCCGAGACAGGTGCCGCCTTACTGTTAGTTACGCACTCGCCAGACATCGCGGCGCGTCTGGATCGGCGGGCGCATCTGACCGGTGGCCATATCGCATGACTGGGGCAATCATACAGGCATTGCTGTCGCATTGGCGACGTCACTGGCTGCAACTGGCAACGCTGTTGATTGGCATCGCGTTGGCGACCGGGTTGTGGTCGGCGGTGCAGGCCATCAATGCCGAGGCGCGCGCCAGCTATCAACAGGCCAATGATCAGCTTGCGCTGGGTCTGTTTGATGAGCTGCGCGACCCGTCCGGCCCGATCCTGGTTGAGCGTTATGTCGCGCTGCGCCGTGCAGGTTGGCAAGTGGCAGCTGTTTTGGAAGGCCCCCTGCGGATTTCGGGACGCACGGTACAGGTGATGGGCGTTGACATGGTCGCCTACCCGGTCCTGCCCGCCGTGACCCAGATAGAGCAAAGCGAAACGCCCCCCGACCCGGCCGACATGTTGACCGCACCGGGCCGCTTGCTGGCTGCGCCTGATCTTGCACAGGTGCTGCGCGGGCAAAGCGGTCTGCCGCCGATTCTAACCTCTGACACGGTTCCGCCTGATCTGATCTTGACCGATATCGGCGCTGCCGAGACACTTCTGGACAAATCCGGGCAGATCTCGCGCCTGATAGTGCTGCCCGATCAGCCGCTTGGCGTGCCTCCGCTATCCGAGATCGCGCCTGAACTTGAACGGATCGCAGCTTCGGCGCAGTTGGATGCGGCCAGTCTGACGGATAGTTTTCATCTGAACCTGACCGCATTTGGACTGCTGTCCTTTGCCGTCGGTCTTTTTATTGTTCATGGCACCGTCGGGCTGGCCTTTGCGCAACGGAGGGCGATGATCCGCACCCTACGGGCTCTGGGTGTCTCAATGCGGCGTTTGATCTGGGTGATCATGGCTGAATTGACCGCGTTGGCCCTGATCGGCGGCACCTTGGGCCTGATCCTTGGGTTCTTTCTCGCCGGAGCGCTGCTGCCTGACGTCGCGGCCACTTTGCGCGGGCTTTACGGCGCACCTGTCGACGGGCAAATGTCCTTGCAACCGCGATGGGCGCTGGCGGGGCTGGCGATGGCATTGGCGGGCACAATGTTTGCCAGTGGCCACGCCTTGTATCGATTGGCGCGTATGCCCTTGCTGACTGGTTCCGGGGTTCAAGCTTGGCGTGGTTCAGCCT
Source organism: Ruegeria sp. BB5 (assembly GCF_056539405.1). Classification (NCBI taxonomy): domain Bacteria; kingdom Pseudomonadati; phylum Pseudomonadota; class Alphaproteobacteria; order Rhodobacterales; family Roseobacteraceae; genus Ruegeria; species Ruegeria sp. BB5. The sequence continues at coordinate 1,081,753 of NZ_JBQFUX010000001.1, forward strand.
TGGGACAACGCAGCGCGGGCCTGATCGGTCTGGCCCTGATCGTGGGTGGTTTTGGCATAGGGTTTGCCTTTAGCGGGTTGGTTGCCGGGTTTGTGATGGTCGGCGGCATTCTCACCGGAGCGGCACTGACTCTGCCCTATCTTCTGTCCCTCGCCCTGTCGGTTTTTCATCAGCGCGCCCGAGGGCCGATCGCACAATGGGTCTGGGCCGATATGCAGGCGCAATTGCCGGGTCTGTCTTTGGCTTTGATGGCACTGCTGCTGGCTTTGGCCGCGAATATTGGTGTCGGAACCATGGTTTCCAGCTTTCGCCTCACCTTTGTTGGCTGGCTGGATCAACGCCTGACGTCCGAGATTTACGTGACAGCCACTGACAACCAACAAGGTCAACAGATTGCCCAATGGCTAGGCCCGCAGGTGGACACCGTGTTGCCAATCCGCAGCGTTGAACTGACCCACGAGACCGGGCCGTTGTTCTTATACGGAATTGTGGACCACCAGACTTACCGCGATCACTGGCCTCTGATCGCCTCGTCAGATGATGTCTGGGATCGCGTCCTGACGGGTGAGGCCGTTTTAATCAACGAACAGCTCGCCCGCCGTGCGGGTTTGTGGCCTGGGGATTCGCTGACCCTGAATGCAGGGCATGCGCTGACCGTGGCAGGTGTTTATTCGGACTACGGCAATCCGACCGGTCAGGCGATCGTATCAATGCCGCAGCTTGACCAAATTGCTCCGGGGGCTGACACCCGCCGGTTCGGTATCCGCCTTGCACCCGAGCGCGCCACCGAAGTAACGCAGGCGTTGCGAGACCAGTTTGACCTGCCTCGGCGGGCCGTCGTGCAACAGGCCGCCATGAAAGCGCAATCGCTGGCGATCTTTGACAAGACCTTTGTGGTGACTTCCGCACTGAACGTACTGACACTGGGGGTGGCGGGATTTGCCATCCTGACCAGTTTGCTGACCTTGTGGACGCAGAGGCTGCCGCAGGTTGCCCCGGTTTGGGCGTTGGGGCTGACACGCGCGCAACTGGCACGGCTAGAGGTGTTGCGCAGTGTGCTGCTGGCGGCGTTGACGGCCGTGCTGGCCTTGCCACTTGGGTTAGTTCTGGCCTGGGCGCTGTTGGCGGTGATCAACGTACAGGCTTTTGGCTGGCGACTGCCGATGTTTCTGTTTCCTGCCGATTGGGTCTATCTGTTTGTGCTGACCCTGCTTGCCGCCTTTGCCGCCGCAGCCCTGCCCGCATTGCGCTTGATGCGTTTGCCACCCGCCGACCTGCTGAAGGTATTTGCCAATGAACGTTAAAGCTTGGCTGTTTGCCCTGGTCCTATTACTGCCCTCTGCCTTGCACGCGCAAGGCTATGCCGGGCTGGGCGGGTCAGCCGACGGGTTCGACATCCCCAAACCAGGTTACCAGTTCGAATTTCCGCGGGATCACGGCCCGCACCCATCCTTTCGGATCGAGTGGTGGTATCTGACTGCCAACCTGACCGGAGAAGACGGGCGCGATTACGGCATTCAATGGACCTTGTTCCGATCCGCCCTGAAACCGACCGAGGCCGAAGGTTGGCAAAGCCCTCAACTGTGGTTGGGACATGCTGCTGTGACGACTGAGGAAGCGCACTATTTTTCCGAACGCCTGTCGCGTGGCGGCATCGGTCAGGCTGGGGTGACTGCCGAACCATTCGAGGCCTGGATCGACGAATGGCATATGCGCGGGCCTGATCCCAGTGCCTTGTCCTTGTCCGCGAGCGGTGCCGAATTTTCCTATGACCTAACCCTGACAGCCCAAGGTCCACTGGTGTTTCACGGAGAGGACGGATACTCGGTCAAGTCCGCCGATAGGCAGGCCAGCTATTACTATTCTCAACCCTTCTATGACGCCGAAGGTGTACTGCGACTGCCCGACGGCGATGTCGCGGTCACCGGTCAGGGCTGGTTGGATCGTGAGTGGTCCAGCCAGCCGCTTGCCGCAGATCAAAGCGGGTGGGATTGGTTCTCGCTCAGTTTTGATGACGGCAACAAGCTTATGGCCTTTCGCCTGCGCGGCGGGCGCGGAGATTTCACAGCGGCCACATGGATCACAGCAGATGGCACCGCTACGCCCCTGCCCGATGGCTCCGTTTCGTTCACACCGCTGGATACGGCACGAGTCGCTGGTCGGGACGTGCCTATCCAGTGGCGCGTGACATTGCCTGATCGCGATTTGCAGGTCGACGTATCGGCGATCACACCCGATGCCTGGATGGCGACGCGGTTCGAATACTGGGAAGGCCCCGTAAGGGTCTCAGGCAGCCACTCTGGGCGCGGCTACCTTGAAATGACCGGATACTAGCGCACCACGTAAACCGAGACCGTCGAATGCCGCACGACCCGCGCCGCGTTCGGACCCAGAAGATAGTCCTTGAGGTCCGGTTTGTGTGCGCCGATCACGATCAGATCGCTGTTCGCGCTTTCAGCGGTCTTCAAGATCTCCTGATAGGCTGTTCCGGTGGCGACGACGTGGCGGATTCTCTCGTTCCGCTCTGCACCCAAAGTTGCCGTACACATATCGGTCAGTTTGGTATGCGCCTCATCCAGCGCCTTTTCGTGGAAATCCGGTTGGAAAAAGCCGGACACCCAGCTTTCTCCGAAATCTGGCAGTACAGTCACCACGTCCAGCTGCGCGCTATCCTGATCGGCCAAAGACGCCGCGGTCTTCAACACATGTACGTCCAGATCGCCATTGCTGATATCAACGGCACAAAGAACAGAGTTTGTCATGCGGGCACCTCTTGTCTGGCGGCGCGGCCGCGTTGAAGGAAAGCGATCAGCCCCAGCAGAATCATCGCCGGGATATAAATCAATTGCTTCGGCGGCTGACTGGATGGCAGGCTGACCGAGGTCAGACGCACCGCGTCATCCGCGTAATAGTCGAAGTTATCCAACTCATCCGCGACCGGGGTGCCAAACAGCGGCTCGTCCAGTTTGACCAGACCGTCCTCTTCGATCAGCATCAGGCCCATGGCGTCCACACGCGCGGCGCCACCCTCTTCGCTGCCAACCGGCACTACGACCGTAGTGTCCGTCATCTCCAGAGTGTCAAAATCAGGGCCGCTAACAACAAGGCGGACTTCTGTTCCCGGCGGCGTTTGCCCGATCGTTTCAACGAATGCCGACGGTTCAATCGACGCATAGGGCGGTGAAAGCCGATCCATGAAGAAGTCGGGCCGGAACAGCGCAAATGCAACGAAGATCAGCGCGACGCTTTCGTAAATACGGCTGTGCGTCACGAAATAACCCATCGTCCCCGCAGTAAAAACAAGGATGGCTATGGTTGCGAATATCGCGACGGTTATCCCTTCAACCCAGGTGACGTCGATCAACAGCAGGTCCGTATTGAAGATGAACACAAACGGAAGTGCCACGGTGCGCAGGCTGTAGAAGAACGCGGTGAAACCGGTTTTGATCGCATCGCCGCCTGACACAGCCGCCGCCGCAAAGCTTGCCAGCCCGACCGGAGGCGTCACATCCGCCATGATCCCAAAGTAGAAAACGAACAGGTGCACGGCGATCAGCGGCACGATCAGGCCGCTCTGCGCGCCTAGTTCGACAACCACACCAGCCATCAGCGAGCTGACAACGATGTAGTTCGCCGTGGTCGGCAGGCCCATGCCCAGGATCAGGCTTAGGATACCAACCATCACCAGCATCAGGATCAGGTTGCCGCCCGACAGGAACTCGACCAGATCGGCCATCACCTGCCCGACACCAGTCAGGGTAACCGTGCCAACGATGACACCTGCAGTCGCGGTAGCAAGGGCGATACCGATCATGTTGCGCGCGCCGTCAATCAGGCCCTGCCAAAGGTCGGCGACACCATCGATAAAGCTGGCGTTCAGGTTACTCTGCCCTCGGAACAACGCCTTGAGGGGCTTTTGAGTCAGCAGGATCACGAACAGTAATGCGGTGGCCCAAAACGCTGACAAACCCGGCGATTTCTGTTCGATCATCAGGAAATAAACCAGAACGATGATCGGCAGCAGATAGTGCAGCCCGGCCTTATAGATATCGGCGATAACCGGCAGCGTTACTTCTTTGGCATTCGGATCATCAGGTTCCAGATCCGGCACCTGAGCCGCCAGATACAGCAGCACCACATAGACTGCGCAGACAATCAGGCTCAGGACCAATCCGGCCGCCGAGGGCACCCAGCTGGTGACCGCATCGACCGGGTATTGCGAGCCATAGCAAAGCCCCGCAAACACAAGGAAGAACATCAACATTCCAACGACAGTGCGCGCCAGATGGACGTCGCGATCACCCAATGTGGGCATGTTCCGCTTCACCGCTTCAAGATGAACGATATAGACGAGCGCGATGTAGGAAATCGCCGCTGGCAGGAACGCGTGGGTAATCACCTCGACATAGGAAATGCCCACATATTCCACCATCAGGAAGGCCGCAGCGCCCATCACAGGCGGCATGATCTGGCCGTTCACTGAGGATGCAACCTCGACCGATCCAGCCTGTTCACTGCTGAACCCGACGCGCTTCATCAGCGGGATAGTGAAGGTTCCGGTGGTAACCACGTTGGCAATGGACGAACCCGAGATCAGGCCGGTCGCCGCCGAGCCCACGACCGCTGCCTTGGCCGGGCCACCACGCAGGTGGCCGAGGGCACCAAAGGCCATCTTGATAAAGTAGTTCCCCGCCCCGGCCTTATCGAGCAACGCGCCGAACAGCACGAACAGAAACACGAATTTGGTGGAAACACCCAAGGCGATGCCGAACACGCCCTCGGACGTGATCCACATGTGGCTCATGGCCTTTTTCAGGCTTGCGCCTTTCCAGCGGATAACCTCGGGCACCCATTCAGATGAGCCAAAGAACACATATGCCAGAAAGATCGTCGCGATAATGGCCATTGCAGGCCCAAGCGCACGGCGCGCGGCCTCGAACAACAGCAGCAGGCCGGCCAATGCGACCCACTTGTCGGTGTCATCCGCAAGACCGCCCGCATCGACGATCTTTTCGTAGAAGAAGTACCCGTATAGCGCAAGAAACGCGCCAGCGACCCCCATTATCCAGTCCTGAACCGGGATATAGTCACGCGGGCTGGACTTCAGCGCTGGATAGGCCGCAAAGGCCAGAAACATGGCAAAGGCCAGATGAAACTGACGTGCATTATTCACGACGCTGCCCGGCAACACATAGTTGGCGATAGGAGATGCTAAAAGCACCTGAAAAATCGACCAGATCGCCGCCACAACGGCCAGAAAAATCCCGACATTGCCGACCGGATTACGCCCACCCGCATCGGACGAGGCTACAAGTTCCTGCAGCTCTTCTTCGGATAGCGGACGATTGGATTGTGTGTCGGAACTCATGCAAATGTCTCCCCGTCGCGGCCTTTTTGGCCTTTTGAACCACCCGTTATTTTACGGGCTTGGGTTGCAGGGCGCCCGTGGGCACCCTGCCTTAAGTCTGGTTTACTGAATCCAGCCTTTTTCTTTGTAGTACTTCTCGGCACCCGGATGCAGCGGAGCCGACAGGCCGTCCGCGATCATCTCTTCGGGCTTGAGGTTTGCAAACGCCGGGTGCAGCTTTTTGAAGTCGTCGAAGTTTTCAAAGACCGAGCTGACAACTGCATACACCGCGTCTTCCGACACGTCTGCCGAGGTCACGAAAGTCGCGCCAACACCAAAGGTTGCGGTGTCACCGTCGGAACCGCGATACATGCCACCGGGGATGGTTGCGGTGCGGTAGAACGAGTTGTCGCCAACCAGCTTGTCCACGGCGTCGCCGCTGACATTCACCAGCACGGAATCACACGCGGTGGTGGCTTCTTGGATCGAACCCGAGGGGTGGCCAACGGTGTAAACCATCGCGTCGATCTGGTTGTCGCACAGAGCAGCAGACTGTTCAGCTGCTTTCAGTTCGGTCGCCAGTTCGAAATCGTCGGTGGTCCAACCCATTTCGCCCAGCAGGACCTCCATGGTGCCGCGCTGACCGGAACCGGGGTTACCGATGTTGACGCGCTTGCCCTTCATGTCTTCAAAGTTCGTGATGCCGGAATCGGCACGGGCAACCACGGTGAACGGCTCGGGGTGTACCGAGAAGACGGCGCGCAGACCTTCGAAGGGACCAGCCTCTTCGAATTTCGAGGTGCCGTTAAAGGCGTGGTACTGCCAGTCGGACTGCGCCACACCAAACTCCAGCTCGCCTTCGCGGATGGTGTTGATGTTGTAAACCGAACCACCGGTCGATTCGACCGAGCAGCGCACGCCGTGCTCTTTGCGGCCTTTGTTGACCAGACGACAAATCGCGCCGCCTGTCGGATAATACACACCGGTCACACCACCGGTGCCGATTGTGATGAATTCCTCTGCATACGCGGCCGGAGCCATAAGGGCCGCGGTGACGACCGCGCCGAGGCTAAGCTTGCTGCTGTTTTTCATTTTCGTGAACTCCCAATTCTTTTGGTGGATGGGAGACTGTTAGCGGTCCCATCCGGGACCTGCCGGTACGCCAACTGTACCTGTCTTGCAACAGGCACAAGCGACTGAATTTCCAAAATCTCCCAACACCTTCGACGTTTCATTCAGATACTCAACTTGTCAACCCCCGTACTCGGCCTGACACGCCCACGCCGCATATCTGAGGGCTTTTTCAAAACTTTCCCCCCAGAATGCCCATCTCACAGGTCTTTTGGGTGGTCAGGAACAATTCTTTTGAAACTCGGTTCGGTGATCTCTAGTGTCAAACCGACATTCACAGACACCTGTAAGCGCAGGGCTGGAAACGAATTTGTTCTGCAACCGTCAGGAAAGGCCATTTAAAATGAAGCCCGCGTCCCCCAGCCCGTTGCTTGTCATCGCTCTGACCATCAGCGCAGCGATTGCGGCCTGGGGTATAGTCGACCCGCAAGGGCTGGGGCGGCTTGCATCCGCAGCGGTGGCCACGCAGTTCAACAGCCGTGGCTGGTTCATCATGCTTGAGGTCAGCGGCCTGCTGTTTGTCACGCTGTATCTGGCCTTGTCCCGATTTGGCGACATTCGCCTTGGGCCCGACGGGGCCGAGCCTGAGTTTTCAACGCCTGCCTGGATCGCCATGCTTTTCGCAGCTGGCATGGGCGTTGGTCTGTTGTTTTATGGCGCGGCCGAACCCCTGACCCATTTCGAGGTTCTGCGCCAATACAACCCCGATCCCATGGCCGCCGGTCATGCCTTGTTCATCACCTATCTGAACTGGGGATTTCACGCTTGGGCCATCTACGCGATCGTCGGTCTGGTCATCGCTTATTTTGCCTATCGTCGAGGGCGCACGCTACTGCTGAGCGCCCCTGTAACCGATACATTGGGTGAGGCCCGTTGGACCAAATCTCTGGGATGGGTTTTCGATCTGCTCTCGATTGTTGCGATAGCCGTGGGCTTGGCCGGTTCGCTGGCGATGGGCGTATTCCAGATTCAAACCGGCCTGGCTGGTCTGATCGGGATTGCTTCACCTGGCGTGCTAACCCTGCCCGTTTTTGCCTTGCTTTGCGTAGCTTATATCATTCCGCTGCGCCGCGACCTTGGCGAAGGGATGTCTCTGCTGTCCAATATCGCGATGCTGATTGCGGTTGGGATGATGGTCTATCTGCTGATCCTTGGCCCCACGTCGTTCATGATGGACGGCATCGTGTCAGGCTTCGGACGCTACCTCTTCGGCGTTCTTCCGGCTGGATTCTCTACAGCTGAATTCTTCGACGACATCATCGTCGACTGGTTCCACGGCTGGACGCTGAACTATATGATCTGGTGGTTGGCCTGGTCGCCTTTTGTGGGCATTTTCATCGCACGAATCTCACGCGGGCGCACGATCCGAGAGTTTTTGGTTGGTGTCATCGTTGCCCCCACCCTGTTCTCGATCTTGTGGTTCGGTATTTTCGGTGGGCTGGGTTTCTACGACACTCTGCGTCAGGACGGTACCCTGTCCGCCGTTAACGCCGAGAATCTGGACGCGACGACCTTTGCCCTGCTTGCAAAGTTCCCACTGGGCGGTGTGACGCAAATCGCCACTGTTTTGGCCGCGTTCCTGTTCGTTGTAACCAGCGTCGTAAGCGCAGGTTTCACACTTGCAATGATCGGCACCGGAGGCGACGAGAACCCGTCGCCCCGCATCCGCACAATCTGGGGCATTATTTTGGGGGCATTGGGGCTGGCGATGATTCTGGTAGGCGACATTTCCGTGGTCAGATCAATCATCGCACTTTCGGCCATGGCGTTCGTCTTTATCGTACCGATCCTCGTGATCTGCCTGTTCAAAAGCCTATCGCGAGAGGACCGGACATGAGCGGACAGTTTGTTGATACCATGCTGAATGTTGTCGTTTTCGCATATATCGGATTCCTGATCTGGTTGATCTTCACAGGCTTTCCCAAGGCATCCAAACCTGCCAACTCTGAGACTCAGGCAAAACGTCACCAAAACGAAAAGATGTGATTTGGCAGTATGTGCAAACGCAATGCCGAAAAAGAAAAAACAGAGAGCAGGTTTCCCTAACCCTCTGTTTTTACTTTGGTACCCAAGGCCGGACTCGAACCGGCACGGTATCACTACCGGGGGATTTTGAATCCCCTGCGTCTACCATTCCGCCACTTGGGCCACGACCATTGGATTAGCGCCCATAACCGGGAAGGTCCAGAGGCAAAAAGCAACCAAAATCCAGTTTGTATTCGCGGTGATGCTTGACGCCTTGCCGGGCGCGTGGTTTGGCTTGCGCTACGTTAGAACAGGATTTTAGCATCTTATGTTGCGATCGCTTTATGACTGGACCATTCGTCTGGCAGAACATCCGCATGCATTGTGGGCGTTGGCCTTCGTGGCTTTTATCGAAAGTTCGGTCTTTCCGATCCCACCTGATGTTTTGATGATTCCCATGATTCTGGCCCGCCCGTCGCGGGCTTGGCTGATTGCATCGGTCGCACTGGTCTTTTCGGTGTTGGGGGGCTTGCTGGGCTATGCCATTGGCGCGTTCTTTTATGAAAGTCTCGGCCAACCGATTCTCGAGTCGATGGGCAAAGCCCACGCCATGGAAGAGTTCAACACCCGCTTCAACGATTTCGGCTTTTGGGCCGTGCTTGCGGCTGGGGTTACCCCCTTCCCTTACAAGGTCATTACCATCATGTCCGGTTGGACTGGTATGCCGCTGGGCACTTTCATCGCCACCTCTATCCTAGCCCGTGCCTTGCGGTTCTTCATGGTTGCCGGTCTGCTTTGGGGCTTTGGAGAACCGATCCGGGCCTTCATCGAGAAGCGGCTGGGCCTTATGTTCACTCTGTTCGTCATCCTGCTGTTCGGCGGATTTTTCGTGGTGAAATACCTATGACTCGCAAAAACACTCTGATCCTGATCGCTACGGCGGGGTCTGCGGCACTTCTGCTTGGGGCGTGGGGGTTTCAGTACCTCGGCGGCTTGGCGCCTTGCAAAATGTGTATCTGGCAACGTTATCCGCATGCCGCCGCCGTTCTAATCGGAGCAATGGCTTTGGCCCTGCCACGGGCAACGCTGTTGCCATTGTTGGGCGCGCTTGCAGCCCTAACCACGGCTGCAATCGGCTTGTTTCACGCGGGGGTCGAGCAGAAATGGTGGGAAGGCCCGTCTAGCTGCACGTCCGGTGACATCGGCGGCCTGTCGACAGAAGATCTGATGGAACAGATCATGTCCGCCCCGCTGGTGCGTTGCGATGATATCCCCTGGCAGATGTTGGGCTTGTCAATGGCAGGTTGGAACGCTGTCCTGTCCGGCGTGTTGGTGCTGGTCTGGATCGCAGCCTGGCGCGCTCGTTAAAGTTCGTCCAGTTCCGCATCCCAATAGAGAAAGTCGATCCAGCTGTCATGCAGGTGGTTCGGCGGGAACTTGCGCCCAATATTGCGCAACGCCTCTGATTCCGGTTGGCGCGGAGGCTTGCGCAACGTCATCCCCGCCTGTCGCAGTGACTTAGACCCTTTTTTTAGGTTGCACGGGCTGCAGGCCGCCACGACATTCTGCCAGCTTGTGACGCCCCCTGCCGCACGCGGTACCACATGGTCAAACGTCAGATCACCCCGGCTCCCACAATACTGACAGCGGAATTCGTCCCTCAAAAATAAATTAAAGCGCGTGAAGGCCACGCGCTTTCTAGGTTTTACATAATCTTTCAGGACAACGACCGAAGGTATTCGTATCTCGGTACTGGGGCTTCGGACGACTTCGTCGTATTCAGCCACTATGTCCACCCTGTCCAGCCAAGCAGCCTTGATCGCCTCTTGCCACGGCCACAGGGATAACGGGTAATAGGACAAGGGGCGATAATCGGCGTTCAAAACCAATGCCGGATGATGCCTGAGCGCACCGGGTTCCCTGACAAATTCGGTCCTGAAGTCTCCATCCATCTCAGAATCGCTCCTCGCTCTGCTCTGCCCGTTTTTGACATCAGAGCGGGGAACACCCGCCCCGGCCTTAACTTAACTATATATCGTGTTAAATCTCTGACAAGCCCTGAGTTTCCACAATATCTCGGGGATTGGTTAATCCGAATCTGTAACACCTGCGTAACAGTTATCCACAGGTTGCGCCTCACTGACCTGCGGGCTATGGCGTTTGTCATGTCCTGGTTCATTCGCTTCAACAAACCTTTCGATGTGCTACCGCAGTTTACCGACCGCGCCAACGCAGATTCGCCCCGCCGCACTCTGTCAGACTATATCGATCTGCCAGGCGTTTACCCGGCCGGGCGGCTGGATCGGGACAGCGAAGGCTTGATGCTGCTGACCGACAATGGGCGACTGCAAGCGCAAATATCGGACCCAAAACACAAGATGGCCAAAACCTATTGGGTTCATGTCGAAGGTCTGCCGGATGACGCTGCCTTGAAAGCCCTGCGAGACGGGGTTGAACTGAAAGACGGCCTGACCCGCCCTGCCAAAGCCCGGTTGATGGATGAACCGCCAGGGCTGTGGCCCCGCAATCCGCCGATCAGAGTGCGCCAAACGGTGCCCGATTGCTGGATCGAATTGACCATCCGCGAGGGCCGCAATCGGCAGGTGCGGCGGATGACAGCTGCCGTCGGTCACCCGACCCTGCGCCTGATCCGCACCCGGATCGGCGACTGGTCGATAGAGGGGCTTGAGCCGGGCCAATGGGACAGCCTACCGACGCCAACATTGAACTCTGCCCCGCAACGCAAACGCGACCGTCGTCCACGCCGGTGACAAAAACTGCATGTTGTGATAGGCTTACAGCATGAAAGTCACACCCGACATTCCAGTACCAACCGGCATTCTTGAGGCCGCTCTCTATGTCGACGACTTGGATGCTGCCGAACGGTTTTATGGAGAGATCCTGGCGTTGGAGAAAATCCAGCGCGTGACGGATCGACACGTATTCTTCCGGATCGGCAGTTCGGTCTTGTTGTTGTTCAACGCGGAAGAAACCGAGAAACCGCCGGGCAATCCCGACTTGCCCGTTCCCCCCCATGGCGCGCACGGGCCTGGCCACGTTTGTCTGATCCTGACCCGCGCGGAGATCGACACGATGCGCAAACATCTGCTGGATTGGAATATCCCCTTAGATGCCGAGTTTGACTGGCCAAACGGCGCACGCTCTCTTTACGTGCGCGATCCGTCAGGCAATTCGGTTGAATTTGCCGAAAGGCATTTGTGGGGCTGACCCCTCAGAGTGCCGCGCCCGCCGACAGATCAAACCTTTTAAATATTCTATCAACCGGCGTGCCATCCTGCAGTGGCACGCCATAAGCGACCGAGTAGTCTTGAAACCCCATCTTGTCGTAGTAGCTAAGACCCATCCCATTATCGGCGCGGATGGTTGCATTAATCGCTGTAAACCCCATTGCCGCCGCGAATTTCGAAGTTTCCGCGAACAAGGCCCGGCCTGCCCCTTTAAGCGCAGGATGACGTCTGGTGAAGGTCGCGATATCGGCGCAATCCTGTGGCAACGCGTCGTGCATTCCCAGCCACTGAAAGCCAGCCACCTCTCCTTGATCGTCCAAGGCGACGTGGGTGCAGATTTTGTCAGCGCCCTCCAGGTAGCTTTGAACGAACAACGCGTCAGAGAACGGAATTTCAAACGCGGTGCTGCCCCCGATTTCGATGATCTCATTGAGGATGCGGCAGGCTGTGGCCACATCCTCTGGCATCATGGGGCGGACCGCGATCATCCCTACAGGCTCAGTTTGTCGCGCATGAAGGCCAGCGCGACACTCAGGCCGTCCGGCGCAATACCGTGACCGGTACCCTTCATCACATGAGCGTAAACCTCTTTGAACCCGGCCTCTTGCAGCGCTTCGGCGGCGGCGGGCAGCGACTGTGGCGGCACCACATCATCGACGTCACCATGAACCAGCAGAATCGGCATCCGGCTGACCGTCTCGTCGGGCAGCAGATCGGGTTCTAGCAACCGTCCCGAAAAGGCAACGATGCCGGCAACCGGATCCTCGCGACGCGGTGCGACGTGCAGGCTCATCATCGTGCCCTGGGAAAACCCGAACAATACAACCTGTTCCGGCAAAACATCCTCGTCCACCATCAGCGCATCGAGGAAGGCGTTGAAATCCTCAACCGCCATTTCCATTCCTCGTCGGGCTTCTTCTTCGGACGACCCGTCAATCCATGGGATCGGAAACCACTGAAACCCATTTGGCATCCCGGGGATCTGCTCGGGCGCATCAGGGGCGACAAAAAGCGTGTCGGGCAAGTGTTCGCCCAAAGGATCGGCCAAGCCCAGCAGGTCGGCCCCGTTGGCCCCATAGCCGTGCACGAACACAACGACCGAGCGTGTGTCGCCCGAAACCGGCTCTTTTCGGAGCGCATTCAAAACCCGTGTCATCTGATCCCTTCTCGTTCTTTGGCCACCCGGTAATAGGCCCACAACACACGCGCCGCAACCGATCGCCAGGGCGACCAAGCTTCGGCCATTCGGCGCAGTTCTTTGTCCGTGGGACGTTTGGGCAAGTCATAGAGGATGCGCGCTGCCTCTTGCAGCGCCAGATCGCCCGGAGCGATCACATCGGCGCGCCCCAAAGAGAACATCGCGTATATTTCAGCTGTCCAGACACCGATCCCCGGCACCTCGGTCAAAGTCGCGATGACATCCGCATTAGAAGCGTCGCGTAATGTTTTGTAATCAATACGCGCCTCAGCCAACGCGCGTGCGTAGCGTATCTTTTGACGGCTCAGCCCCACAGCCCGCAAATCGTCATCGGTTGCCCACATGATCTTGCGTGGTCCGGTGAGCTTGGCATCCTGCAGCCGTTTCCAGATCGCATTGGCCGAAGCCACGCTGACTTGCTGGCTGACAATAGCGCTGAGAAGTTGGGCAAACCCATCCGGACGGCGACGCAGGGGCAAAGGCCCAGTCAGATCCATCGCCCAGGCCATCCGCGGGCATTCCGCGGCCAGCCATTCGGCGCCCTCTGCGACACAGTCAGGTGATTCAATGATGCGTCCGACAGACATGGGCCCTCCGGGAAAATGATATCGCGCTCACGGTAGGTTGCTTTGTCGCAGATGCAACCCGCTTGTACGACAGGCTTTTCAAAGATACGCATTGGCGCATGACACTAACGACGACAACCCTCGACACTAGTCGCGCCAAGCGCAATGTCGCCGTTTTGGTGGCGGCACAAGCTGTACTGGGCGCACAGATGCCGATGCTCTTTATCGTGGGCGGGTTAGCTGGGGATTCACTGGCTACAAACGCGTGTCTGGCCACCCTGCCGATTTCGCTCATCGTGCTGGGGTCAATGCTGGCTGCCACGCCGATCTCGGCGATCATGCAGCGCTGGGGACGGCGCGCCGGGTTTCTGGTTGGTGCTACTGCGGGGGCTTGCGGCGGGGCGGTCGGCGCGTACGGGTTGTTTCTGGGCTCGTTCCCGGTCTTCCTGCTGGGAAGCCTGCTGACCGGCATTTACATGAGCGCTCATGGATTTTACCGCTTTGCAGCCGCTGATACGGCGTCGGACGCGTTCCGGCCCAAAGCGATTTCATATGTCATGGCAGGCGGTCTAGCAGCGGCGATCATCGGCCCGCAGATCGTCAAACTGACCTCGACCGCATATGTAATTCCGTTTTTTGGCACCTATCTGGCTGTCATCGCGATGAATGTCTTTGGGTCGGTGCTGTTTTTCTTCCTCGATATCCCGACGCCCGAAAAGCCAAAGGAAGACGCGCCCAAAGGACGATCCCGGCTTGAAATGCTTAAAACCCCACGCATCGCCGTGGCGATCATTTGTGCGATGGTTTCCTACGCTTTGATGAATCTTGTCATGACCTCGACCCCGCTTGCGGTTGTGGGTTGCGGTTACAGCGCCAACGATGCCGCTGATGTCGTGACCAGCCATGTTCTGGCGATGTATGTGCCCAGCTTTTTCACAGGCCAGTTGATCGCGCGGTTCGGGGTCGAAAAAATCGTAGCCCTCGGTCTCGCCATTCTGGCCGGCGCGGGTGTGGTTGCTTTGCAAGGCGTCGAGTTGGGCAATTTCTTTATCGCGCTGATCCTGCTGGGCATTGGCTGGAACTTTGGATTTATCGGCGCCACGACGATGCTGGCTGCGTCGCACGACGTGAACGAACGTGGGCGGATGCAGGGGCTGAACGACCTGCTGGTGTTTGGGGGCGTGACACTTGCGTCGCTCGCTTCGGGCGGGTTGATGAACTGTTCGGGCGGGTCACCAGTCGAAGGCTGGACCGCCGTGAACCTGGCCATGATCCCACTGTTGACGCTGGCAGGTGGTGCGCTGCTATGGTTGGTTTTGAAACCCTCTGAGCCGGAAACGGTCTGACGCCTACCAGCGCCCGCTGGCAACGGACCACATCAAGGACGCTCTGCGGCGAATTTCACCCTGTGCGAGGTCCCCGACGGCGACGCGCTCTGGGCGTGTCACGACTCGCCGCAAAACCCATTCTGCCTGCCATCCCGCAAAAAGCGCGGGGCGGGCATCTTCTGAAACACCTGCACTGTTTGACCGTGCGCGCTGAAGTTTGTCCAAGGCCTTTTGCGCCAGTGATCGAACACCATCAGGCGTGCCGTCAAGCAAAGGAATACGACCACGCGCCTCAAGATCAGGAATCGCCCGAAACCAGTTCGCCACCCCTACGCCATAGCCGAAATCGCGCAGCACAGCTTCGTCCGCTTCACCCAGAACCTGCGCGGCTGCGACCATCAAGGATCCGGCGCTATGGTTGATATAGGCGTTGAAATGCGCTTCGTCCTCAAACGGATCACGGTAAATATCCCAACGCCTTACGGCCACATACTCATCCAACGTAGCCGCCAGATCGGGCGACAGGACCTGCGACAGAGGCGTCACAACCTCATGCCGACGCACCGCCTTACCTTCAGCAATCTCTTGCAGCGCATCGCGCCACCATTGCAGGCGCATCTCAGCGATCATTGTCTCTTGCGTGACCCAAGGGGCCCGAGCAACCTCGACATTCAGCGCATAAAGCGGGAACAGTTTAGGCCGTACCGCAACGGGTGCCGCCATGACCGCCATAAACCGATCAGGATCGGCGCGATGCACCAATGCTGCGCAGGCCTTAACGTCATCATCAAAATCTACGCTCACTCGGCCACCGCCGTCTGTGACCCGCAATCGCGCACCAGTTTCCACTGTATCGCGTCCAACAGCGCCTCGAACGAGGCATCGACTATGTTCGCGCTTACGCCCACGGTCGACCAACGCCGCCCCTGCCCGTCTTCGCTGTCGATTATCACGCGGGTCACCGCCTCGGTGCCGCCCTGCGTGATGCGGACCTTGAAGTCGACCAGACGCATGTCGGACAAAATCTGCGAATACTGCCCCAGATCCTTGGCCAGCGCTTTGGCCAGCGCGTTCACCGGCCCCCGGTCACTGCCGTCCTCGTCCAAAGACTCGCTGACCGACAGTTTCTTTTCCCCGTCGACTTTCACAACAACGACGGCTTCGGATAGGCTGACCATCTTGTTGTACTTGTTCTTGCGCCGCTCAACGGTCACCTTATAGCGCTTGACCTCAAAGAACTCGGGCAGCTGCCCCAACTCATCACGTGCCAGCAGCTCAAAACTGGCCTGCGCGGTGTCATAGGAGTACCCCTCAGCCTCGCGCTGCTTGATCCGGTCCAGAATGCGCCCCAGCGCCGGGTTGTCCATTTCGACGGACAGACCGGCCTCGGTCAGGCGTTTGCGCAGGTTCGACTGCCCCGCCTGGTTCGACATCGGAATGATCCGCGCATTCCCGACAGAGGCCGGATCGACATGTTCATAAGTCGATGGGTCCTTGAGGATCGCGCTGGCGTGCAGCCCTGCCTTATGTGCAAAGGCCGAGGCGCCGACATAGGCCGATTGCTTGCTGGGCACCCGGTTCAGGATATCGTCCAGCATCCGACTGACCCGCGTCAAACCGGCCAAGGCCTGCCCGCTGACACCGATATCGAAACCTGACGCATAGGGCTCCTTCAACAGCAAAGTCGGGATCAGAGCGGTCAGATTCGCATTACCGCATCGCTCACCCAACCCGTTCAGCGTGCCTTGTATCTGCCGCGCGCCCGCATCGACAGCGGCCAGAGAGCAAGCCACCGCGTTTTCGGTATCGTTATGGGTGTGAATGCCCAAGCGGTCACCGGGCAATCCGGCGGCAATCACCCCGGCTACGATCCGCGTCACCTCGGCGGGCAGTGCGCCGCCATTGGTGTCGCACAGCACAACCCAGCGCGCACCGGCGTCCAAGGCCGCCTGACACACCTGAACCGCATAGCCGGGGTTGTCCTTGTACCCGTCAAAGAAATGCTCGGCGTCAAACAGTGCCTCACGACCCTGTGCCACGATATGCGCGACGGAGGCGCGGACGTTCTCGACATTTTCTTCCAGCGAAATTCCCAGCGCGTGGGTCACGTGGTAATCATGCGACTTGCCCACCAGACACACCGCCTGCGTGTTTGCATTCATCACCGCGGCCAGAACATCGTCATTTTCAGCAGACCGGCCCGACCGCTTAGTCATGCCAAATGCGGTCAAACGGGCCGAAGTCTTGGGCGCAACATCGAAGAACGCGCTGTCAGTCGGGTTCGCGCCCGGCCAACCGCCTTCGATATAGTCGACACCCAGCGCGTCCAACGCCTGTGCGATCTGCACCTTCTCAGAGGTCGAAAACTGCACGCCCTGCGTCTGTTGCCCGTCTCGCAGGGTGGTGTCGTAGAGGTAGAGGCGGTCTTTGGTCATCACACCCCCTCCAGCTTGGCAGCGTCGAACCCAGCACCGGGCACCAGTTCGACACCATCCTTGCTCATACGAACCTCAAGCCCAGCAGCCAGATAAGCGGCTTTGAGACGGTCCACTTCCGAAAAGTCCTTGCTTTGCATCGCAATGACCCGCGCATCTGCCAACCGGTCCGCATGTGCCGACAAATCCGTCGATGTGGTATCCGCCCACGCCCCCATCTCGGGGGTTAAGAGACCAAGCAATTGTGCGCTGGCCAACAAACTAACGGCATCTCCATCCGCAGCCAGACGGTGGAGTTCAGCCAAAGCGCCCGCAGTGTTCAGGTCGTCACTAAGCGCTGCGATAACTGCAGGTGCCGCGCTGGCGGCGGGCTCGATGCCCGACGTCAGCGCCCGCCACTTGCGCAGCGTCGCCTCGGCTTCACGTGCCTTCTTCTCAGTCCAATCCATCGGCTTACGATAGTGGGTTTGCAGGAAGACATAGCGGATCACCTCACCCGGGACGCCCTGCTCCAGCAGATCATGGACGGTGAAGAAATTGCCCAGAGATTTGGACATCTTCTTGCCTTCCACCTGCAGCATCTCATTGTGCAGCCATACCTTTGCGAACTCACCATGCGGATGGGCGCACTTGCTCTGCGCGATCTCATTCTCATGATGCGGGAACATCAAGTCATTGCCACCGCCGTGGATGTCAAAACTCTCGCCCAATAGCTCATAGCTCATGGCCGAGCATTCGATGTGCCAGCCCGGACGCCCCCTGCCCCAAGGGGAATCCCACCCTGGCAATTCTTCGGTCGAGGGCTTCCACAGCACGAAATCCATCGGGTTTTTCTTGTAAGGCGCAACCTCAACCCGAGCGCCCGCGATCATGTCGTCGACGGACCGGCCCGACAATTCGCCGTAATGTTCTTTCCAACTGTCCACGGCGAACAGAACGTGCCCCTCTGCCGCGTATGCGTGGCCCTTGGCGATTAGGTCTTCGATCATCGCGATCATCTGCGCAATGTACTGCGTAGCGCGCGGCATCTCATTGGGCTCTAGCGCCCCAAGCGCGCCCATATCGTGCAGATACCAACCGATGGTCTCATTCGAGCGTTCCTGAACCAGCTGCTCCAACGTGCCTTCAGCCCCCGCCTGTTGCCGTGCCAGCGCGGTCGCGTTGATCTTGTCATCCACGTCCGTGAAATTGCGCACATAAGTCACGTGATCCGCACCATAGGTGTGTCGCAACAACCGGTAGAGCACATCGAACACCACTACAGGCCGTGCGTTGCCCAAATGGGCGCGGTCGTAGACGGTGGGCCCACAGACATACATCCGCACATTGTCGGCACTGATCGGCACGAAACCCTCTTTCGTCCGCGTCCGGGTGTTGTGCAGTTTGATCGTCGTCATCGGTCGGCTCCTAAAGACAGCATGGCTGGTCGCGTTAACGCGGGCTTAGCAACTTGTCTCAGGGATGAAAACGAAAGAAACCGGCCCGCTTGAAGTATCAGCAGGTAATGCAGCAGATAATGATGCAGGTCATCGGGTTCATAATGTCCCAGTATCACGGCGACCGCCTTTCGCCAAGCCTTGAGTTCCATTCATCTGTTTCGCCAATTGACATTCTGCAACGGCTCTGGCCCTTTCGGCGCAGAACACCAGACGGAGGCGGGTCATGAAATTGTCGCAGCGTATTACTCATCTGACCGGCGGCGGCAGTGACGGTTGGGACGTGTTCTATCGTGCCCGTCGAATGGTCAGCGACGGCTATGCTGTAGTCGAATTGACCATTGGTGAACATGACGTCCGAACCGACCCATCGATTCTGGAAGCCATGGACCTTTCGGCACGGCAAGGCCACACCGGATACGCGATGGTGCCCGGCACGGATTTGCTGCGCGATACCGTGGCCGCCCGGCTGCAGGCGCGCACCGGAGTTCCCACTACCAGAAACAATGTTTTGATCACGCCTGGTGGGCAATCCGCCTTGTTCGCTGCCCATGTTGCGGTCTGCGATCCAGGCGATGTTGGTCTGTATCTGGATCCATATTACGCCACCTATCCCGGTACGATCCGCGGCGTCGGAGCGGAAGCGCGGGCGATTCAGACAACCGCCGAAGACGCATTTCAACCGCGTGCCGAGCAGATTGACGCGGTCGCGGATGGCGCTGTGTCCCTGCTTATCAACACACCAAACAACCCCACCGGGGTCGTCTATTCCCGTCAAACGCTTGAAGGGATCGCCAAGGTCTGCCGCAAGCGGGATCTTTGGCTGATTTCGGATGAGGTTTATGATACACAGGTCTGGGAAGGCTCACATATTTCGCCGCGCAATCTGACTGGTATGACCGAACGTACGCTGGTGGTTGGGTCGATGTCCAAGTCGCATGCCATGACGGGTTCGCGTTGTGGATGGATTGTTGGACCAGAGGATGTAATCGCGCATCTGATCAACCTCGCCACGCATACGACCTATGGGGTTCCCGGGTTTATTCAGGACGCTGCTAGTTTCGCCCTGAACGCAGGTAACTTGCTGGAAGATCAAATCGCTGCGCCGTTCCGCAGGCGGCGCGCACTCGCCGTGGGTATTCTGAGCGCTCAGAACACTGTCGGGTTGGTTCCAGCGCAGGGGGCCATGTACCTGATGCTGGATATCCGCGCCACGGGTCTCAGCGGAGAAGCATTCGCCAACGCGCTGCTGGATACGCACGCCATTGCCGTGATGCCGGGTGAGAGTTTTGGGTCCGCCGCCGCCGGCCATATCCGCGTGGCCATGACCATTGATGACGAACGGTTCGGGTCCGCTTTGTCGACGATTTGCGAATTTGCGACGGAAATAGCCGGTCGTCACGCCGCGGCCAGTTAACGGGTGTCAGAACCGGAATGAGGTTCGCAGGTTAAAGACATTCGAATCCAGGGTGCCATCTGATCGGGTGACATCGTCGAACTCCTGCCGCAACGCCTCGCCGCTGATGACAAAGCGGTCGCCGATGGGATAGGCCACGCCAATTCCATACACAGCAGCGGTATCGTTATCGACTGAGCTATCGACCCGGGACGCACCGATCACGACATAGCCCAAAGCCGGGCCAAAATCATAGCCGCCGCGCAGCTTCAGGCGGGTCATGCTGTCCAGGGAACCCTCGCCCTGCCCCAAGTCCAAAGACAGGCTATTGTATTCAAGCTCGCCGCCCAAAACAAAATTCCCGAAGTCGCGGTCATAGCCAATATGTGGCGCGAAGGTCAGATCATCGCCGCTGGAGCCATTCGGGCCTTCGGCATCTGCATATCCAAAGCTAAAACCTGCATAAGCCCCGGTCCAATCCTCAGCCAATACCGGGGTCGCGAGGGACACCAATGTTGTGAGACTGAGGGCCTTAAGGGCTTTCATTAATCTCTCCTAAAAACCTTTCGCCGCAGAGACGTTCGGTTAAGTCATGTTAACTCAAAAACTTGGTACATGATCATTAAATTTCAATTGAGATCACGAACCACTCTTAAATAAGTGAAGGAACTATAACAGATTTTCAGGTGCCAAAGAAAAAAACTTGAGCAGACAAAAGAAGAGTGTGACATCTTCATGAATACTTCGCTTTTAGGCGCTCAGGTCGCAAACAGAACAGATTGTGATCAGGTACATCGGGAAACTTCAGGTCAATAGGTGAGGACCTGCATGCAAAACGACGTTTGGAAGATTCGACTGGTCAGCCGCACCATTGGTGCGGATCGTGGTCGTGCGGCACGTGGGCGGCCGTCAGAGGCTTAGATCAACCCTTCTGACAGCCAATTACCCATCGGAATCCGAACCATGAACGATCAAACCCGCACCTCATCCCGCACCGGCGGTCGCGCCGCGCGTCGTGCTGCCCGTGCAACTGCCCTGCCCGAACATTTGCGCCCTGTCCGTGCAGGTATGGAAGGCGGCACTCTCAATGTGCTGACCCAAGCCCAAATCGAGCGCATCCACGAAGCCGCCTTGACCGCATTGGAAACCATTGGTCTGGCGGATGCCCCGCCAAGCGGCATCGACTACCTGGTCGGCGCCGGATGCATCCTGGGTGACGATGGCCGCATCCGGTTCCCGCGCGCGTTGGTGGAAGACACGATTGCCAAGGCCAACCGCTCGGTCACTCTGTACAGCCGCGATGGAAAGACCGACCTAGAGTTGTCGGGCACTAAGGTTCACTACGGCACCGCCGGTGCTGCCGTCAGCATGGTGGATGTACACGGGCGGGAATACCGCGACTCGACCGTTCAGGACCTGCACGATGCTGCGCGCATTTGCGAACAGCTAGAAAACATCCATTTTGTTCAGCGCCCCATGGTTTGCCGCGACATCTCGGACAATCTGGAAATGGACCTGAACACGATCTACGCCGCCTGTTCAGGCAGCTTCAAACATATCGGTACGTCCTTTACCGAACCCAGCCACGTTGCCCCTGCGGTGGAAATGCTCCACATGATCGCCGGCGGCGAGGACAAGTTTCGTGAGCGGCCCTTCGTGTCGAATTCGAACTGTTTTGTCGTGCCCCCGATGAAATTCGCGACCGAAAGTTGCGAAGTGATGGAAGAGTGCATCAAGGCCGGGATGCCGGTTCTGCTATTGTCTGCTGGCATGGCAGGCGCGACCGCGCCTTCAACCATCGCCGGAGCAATCACGCAGGCCACTGCGGAATGTCTGGCCGGACTGGTTTACGTAAATGCCGTAAGCCCCGGCGCACCGGCAGTTTTTGGCACTTGGCCATTTGGTTTGGACCTGCGCACAGGTGCGATGTCCATCGGTTCGGGCGAACAGGCCCTGTTAACGGCCGGCTGCGCGCAAATGCATCGGTTTTATGACCTGCCGGGTGGTGCTGCGGCTGGAGCATCGGACTCGAAGCTGCCCGATATGCAGGCCGGGTGGGAGCAGATGTGTTCCAACGTCATGGCGGGCCTGTCAGGTTTGAACATGGTATACGAAGCGGCGGGCATGCATGCCTCGTTGCTGGGCTTTTGCCATGAGAGCCTGATTCTCAGTGACGACCTGATCGGTCAGGCACAGCGCTGCGTACGCGGGATCGAAGTGACTGACGAAACCTTGGCCTTGGACCAAATCGCCGAGGTCTGCATTGGCGGGCCGGGTCACTATCTGGGCACCGATGCCACGCTAAGCCGGATGCAGGCGGACTATGTATATCCCGTTTTCGGTGACCGCACCTCACCCAAGGAATGGGCCGAGCTTGGCAAACCCGATCTGATCGAAAAGGCGATCAAGCGGAAGGAAGAGATCTTGTCGATGCCGTCCCCGGCGCGTTTTGATCCACTTCTGGATGCTGAACTTCGGACCAGATTCAATATTCACCTTCCCCAATAAGATACTGAAAAGCGGCCAGAAATCCTCTGGCCGCTTTCTTTATGTGTTAGCCGTCGGTTGGCGGCAGCAATCCTGCTTCCTGTGCCACGGCAATCTCGGCCTCATCCAGCGCGCCGTCGCCGTTGGCATCCATTGCCGAGAAACCATCCGTGTCCACTTCAGGCAGAACCGCCTGCACTTCTTCGATGGTCAAAACGCCGTCTCCATTTGTATCTGCCGAGGATTGTGCGACGGCCAGCGTCGGCAGTCCCAGGGCAAGGGCGGAAATAGCGGCCAGAGTTTGCGGTTTCATTGTGATGCCTCCTGATTGAGTTTTTTGCATGTTTGCGTCCGGACAAGCCCTACAAACACCGCACGCCGGGCTGCTGTCACCCGCATTGCGGGACTAAGCCACTTTCGCGCCAATCTTTGCGTGTTTTTCCGAGTCGCGTCTGCGGCGAGCCGCTGGGCAAAATTCCCCCATCACGTCTCGGCGGGTCTTGCCCGATGAGGAATGCACAATCCGGCAGAACCCTGCCTAATTTCCCAATCACGGTTGAAAAAAGAAAGGGGGCCGAAGCCCCCTGTCAGTTTCGCCTTCCAGGCTCATTTCGTTGACCGCCCGGTGTTTTTTTGCCTGCGGCCTGGACTGCGCATGGGACGAGCGCACCCGCCCCGTGAAAGAGTGGGAAAGAGCAAATATTCCGCCCCACCCTGTTCCCGGCCGACACGGGCATGTCGACCGAGTGGAGCAAGACGCCTAGTGGTAAGTCTCAGGCTATGCCTTGCCCCGTATTCGTCGGGACCGAATATCCGAGGGGAAATTCAGGTCCCTACACCCCGCCTGGCGGGGCGTTTGTCTTAGCTACACCCGCTGGTCCCGCCGCAGGTGTTGCATTTCATGCAGGTGCCGTTGCGCACCAGCGTGTAGTTTCCACATTCGCCGCACGGGTCTCCTTCGTAGCCCTGCATCTTGGCTTTGGTGCGAGCATCCATGCCTGTGGCAA
The DNA here is from genome assembly GCF_056539405.1 of Ruegeria sp. BB5. Lineage (NCBI taxonomy): Bacteria > Pseudomonadati > Pseudomonadota > Alphaproteobacteria > Rhodobacterales > Roseobacteraceae > Ruegeria > Ruegeria sp. BB5. The sequence goes on from NZ_JBQFUX010000001.1 coordinate 1,105,297, forward strand.
CCGCTGTTTCCGCGACCGGAGCCTCGAACGATGCGGCGGTTTCCGCCATGCCGTTCACCTCGGCCTGACCGCCGTTAAAGACGACAAGATCCTGCGGCAAACGCTTGCGAAGATACCCGGTTGAGCTGATTTGTTTAAGCACTTCCAAAGATTTAGTCGCTGCACTTTCACTGATTTCAGAGACGTTTGAGACACCCTCTTCTTCGCCCCGACCCAGATCATCGAAGGTTGCACCTTCGGGTTTCACATGGGCCAGATCGGTACGGTCCAGATAAGACACGGCCAATTCGCGGAAGATGTAATCCAGGATCGAGGTCGCATTCTTGATCGAGTCGTTGCCCTGCACCATCCCCGCCGGTTCGAACTTGGTGAAGGTGAACGCATCGACGAACTCTTCCAGCGGCACGCCATATTGCAGGCCAACCGAGACAGCGATGGCAAAGTTGTTCATCATCGCCCGGAAGCCAGCGCCTTCCTTGTGCATATCGATGAAGATCTCGCCCAACTTGCCGTCTTCGAATTCACCGGTTCGCAGATAGACCTTGTGGCCGCCCACGATCGCTTTCTGAGTATAACCCTTGCGGCGATGCGGCAGTTTCTCGCGGTGGCTGCGGATGATTTCCTTGACCACAACCTTCTCGATCACCTTTTCAGCCAGAACGACGGCCTTTTCCTGCGCCGAGCCGCTTTCCAGCACTTCGGCCGCCTCGTCATCATCCTCGACCAGCGCCGCTGCCAGCGGTTGCGACAGTTTCGAACCATCGCGATAAAGCGCGTTGGCCTTCACACCCAGCGACCACGAAAGCTCATAAGCCTTTTGGCAATCCTCGATGGTCGCGTCATTCGGCATATTGATCGTCTTCGAGATCGCACCCGAGATAAAGCTCTGTGCCGCCGCCATCATGGTGATGTGGCTATCAACCCCAAGGAAACGCTTGCCTTTCTTGCCGCACGGGTTGGCGCAGTCAAAGATCGAATAGTGTTCTTCCTTCAGATGCGGCGCGCCTTCCAGCGTCATGGTTCCGCAAACATGGTCATTGGCTGCTTCGATATCCGCGCGGGTGAAGCCCAGATGGCGAAGTAGGTCGAAGGTGGGATCGTTCAGTTTGGTTGCCGGGATGCCCAGAACGCCGGTGCAGAAATCCTCGCCCAGTGTCCACTGATTGAACACGAACCGGATATCAAAGGCGCTTTCCAGCGCGGCGTCTACCTTGGCCAGCTCATTCGGGCCAAAACCGTGACCGGTCAGCGACGTGTGGTTAATCCCCGGCGCGTTGCCGATAGTGCCGTGACCAACCGCATAACCCACGATTTCTTCGATCTGCGACGAGGAATAGCCCAGCTTTTCCAGCGCGGAAGGCACCGAACGGTTGATGATCTTGAAGTAACCGCCACCAGCCAGCTTTTTGAATTTCACCAGTGCAAAGTCGGGCTCGATCCCGGTGGTATCGCAATCCATCACCAGACCGATGGTGCCTGTCGGCGCAATCACGGTGGCCTGCGCGTTCCGGTAACCGTTCTTCTCACCGAGGCTCAGCGCCTCATCCCAGGCTGACATGGCCAGGTCGACCAAACGCTTATCTGGACAGTTACCGTGATCCAGAGGCACCGGCTTTACGGCCAGTTTCTCATAACCATCCGTCACGCCCTGCGACGCGCGGCGGTGATTCCGGATGACGCGCAGCATGTGGTCTGCGTTACGCTCATACCCTTTGAATGGTCCTAGCTCACCTGCAATCTCGGCCGAGGTCGCATAGGCGACACCGGTCATGATCGCGGTCAGCGCGCCACAGATCGAACGCCCCTCGTCCGAGTCATAGCTGTAGCCCATGTTCATCAGCAGGCCGCCAATGTTGGCGTATCCCAGACCCAAAGTACGGAAATCATAAGACAGTTGCGCGATTTCCTTGGATGGGAACTGCGCCATTGTCACCGAGATTTCCAGCGTCAGTGTCCAAAGGCGCGAAGCGTGCATGTAGTCCGCCGCCTGGAACTCACCATCCTTCAGGAAGGTCAACAGGTTCATCGACGCTAGGTTACAAGCCGTGTCATCGAGGAACATGTATTCCGAGCACGGATTCGAACCGCGGATCGCACCATCTTCTGGGCACGTGTGCCATTCGTTGACCGTGTCGTGGAACTGAATGCCGGGATCGGCGCAAGCCCATGCGGCGTGGCCAACCTTTTCCCACAGATCCCGCGCCTTGACGGTCTTCGAGACTTTGCCATCGGTGCGGTTGATCAATTCCCAATCCGCGTCTTTCTCGACGGCTGTCAGGAACGCATTGGTCACACGGATCGAGTTGTTCGAGTTCTGGCCCGACACCGAGCTATAGGCTTCCGAATCCCAATCCGTATCATAGGTCGGGAACTCAATACTGTCATGGCCCTGCTTGGCGTAGTCCAGCACACGCTTGATGTAAGTTTCTGGGATCGCAACCTTTTTGGCTTCGCGAACCGCTTTCTTCAGGCTGTCATTCTTGTTGGGATCATACGCATCGTCCTGTGCGCCGTCCCAGCTGCGGATGGCCTCGAAAATGCCGTTCAGCATCTTCTCGTGCATCTTCGATCCGGCAACGATCGAGGCCACCTTTTGCTCTTCGATCACCTTCCATTCGATGAATTTTTCGATGTCAGGGTGATCAGCATCGACGATTACCATCTTTGCTGCTCGACGGGTTGTTCCGCCTGATTTGATCGCGCCAGCGGCGCGGTCGCCGATCTTGAGAAAGCCCATGAGGCCCGAGGACTTACCGCCACCCGACAGCGCCTCGCCTTCGGCGCGCAGATGGCTGAAGTTGGTCCCGGTACCCGAGCCGTATTTGAACAGGCGCGCCTCGCGCACCCAAAGATCCATGATGCCGCCTTCGTTCACCAGATCATCATCGACGGACTGGATGAAGCACGCGTGCGGCTGCGGATGCTCGTATGCGGATTTCGATTTGGTCAGCTTGCCGGTCTTGTAATCGACATAGTGGTGACCCTGCGCGGGGCCATCGATTCCGTAGGCCCAGTGCAGACCTGTGTTGAACCACTGCGGGCTATTCGGTGCGGCGCGCTGAGTCGCCAGCATATAACGCATCTCGTCAAAGTAAGCGCGCGCATCCTCCTCGGTCGAGAAATAGCCGCCCTTCCAACCCCAATACGCCCAAGCGCCCGCCAAGCGGTCGAACACCTGCTTGGACGAGGTTTCGCCACCGAATTCAGCACCTTCTGCAGGAACTGAGCGCCACAGAAATTCGGGAACGTCCTTTTCCTTGACCTTTTTCAGAGCCGACGGAACGCCAGCCTTACGAAAGTACTTCTGAGCGATGACATCACTGGCGACCTGGCTCCACTTTGCGGGGATCTCGATTTCATCCAGTCGGAAAACAATGGTGCCGTCCGGGTTCCGTATCTCAGATGTCGCAGAGACAAAATCCAGTTCTGCGTATGCATCTTGCCCCGATTTGGTGAATTTCCTGTCAATCTTCATGTCCGCAGCCCTAGATTCAATCAACTTGTCCGTTCGCGTCAGATGCATTTCAGCGATCCGCACGCCATGCCTGAAAATTGGGCGCAAATGACCGGTCGCTGTCTTTAACAGCGCGAAACCGCTTATACGGTTGCACGTTTAATAGATGTGCTTTCCGACCCTCGCCCTATGCCTTACCCTGGTTATGCTACCAGATTTAGTGGCATGTCTTTCGGCCCATACAACTTGGCGTATTCGGCCATAGATCGTCAACGCCATTTTCATTCATTTTTGAAATCTTTTTTGTTGACCAAACGGTTCCAAAGGGTCCGCGGGCGTTGGATTCCGATTCCTCCACAGGTTCATCCACGGGATAAAGCACTGCACTTGAAAATCGCGCAACAGGATTAACTGTTTTTATCAGCAGAGTTACCGGCATTTGATAATCCCGCTGTAAGGTGGATAGGCTGAATGAGAATCACAACACCACCGGTCGCGCGGCCAGACAGGAGGCATAACGTGCAGAATAGAAAATCGAGAGTGTCAGAGTGGATGACCGCGTTTCGATTTCTGCCCGCAATGGCCCTTATCGTGGCCTGTGCACCACAAGATATGCCCCCTCCGACCCGCAGCGCGCAGTTTGAAACATATCCCGAACGGTTGTTTGACACCTTTGAAACTCAGTGCGCTGGGCCAGGAGAAAAGTTCGAAAAAGTGGGGAATCGGGTGTTTGAGTGCCAGGAGTTTCTTCCTCCGGACACCACCGCGTTTCTGATTCTCAATTATGATGGCTACCCGCAGGACCTGCCCAAAAGCGTCATGCGCATGACGTCGACCAAGAACACTACCGGGTATCGCGTGGACGCCGAATTGTTCTTCAATGTGCCGCAAAAACAGGGCCCGGCCGTCAAGGTTCCCGTAGAGAGCAAAGCACTGGATCAAGCGTTGGGCGCGCTGTTCCAGAAGATGGGTGGTTCACCAACATAAGAGGAAGAAGTGGTCGGGGCGGCAGGATTCGAACCTACGACCCCCTGTACCCAAAACAGGTGCGCTACCAGACTGCGCCACGCCCCGGACCGTGCGCCTTCCTAACGTTGCCATTCTGATTTGAAAAGCCCTAACAGGGCCAAATTGCAGGACCTTGCGAAAAAATTTCGTGCTGCATCTGTGTTCCTGGGGTGATCAGGTAACGCGCCGCCAATCCAGCGTTGATTTCCAGGACTGCATAAACCGAATCTCCGCCTTCAATCAGTGATTCATCCCCGGGAATCGCGTTCTCATGCACATGAACAACAGCGCCTGTGCGATCCAGAAAAATGATATCCAAGGGAATCAGCGTGTTTCTCATCCAAAAGGCGACTGGCTGCGGCGGATCGAACACGAACAGCATTCCAGACCGCTGCGGCAGCGACTCGCGAAACATCAATCCACGCGCCCTATCCTGTGGACTGATTGCAAGCTCGACGTTGAAACTGACCTGAGTTTTGTCGTTCCGCAGCCCGACACGATCCACCTGGCACGCAGCCAGCACGTTACCGGCCCACAGCATTGTCACACTTGCAAGAACCGTTAACAGTCTGATCATCTGGTATTATTCGTCCAGTGCAGCTTCCCAGGCCAGGACCTGAGCCGCCATACGCCCGCGTTTGCCATTAATGACGCGCATCGCCAACGCTTCGCCTGGTTGCAGATCAGCCAGACCAGATCGGCGCAGCACCTCGATATGCAGGAAAACGTCTTCGTCCCGACCAAAAACATTGGCAAAGCCAAAACCCTTGCCCTTGTCGAACCATTTCACCCGCGCCGCTTCCAAAGGAGCCTCGGCGATCACAACCGGATCAAGTTCCGCGAAATCCGCCAACATCATTGAGTCGGTGCGCGCCGGTGGGTCTACGCTGACAACCTCAACCGCCTGAACGCCGCGGTCAGTGCGATGCGTCATGATCTCGATCCCGGCGCCATCGGCGACCGAGCTTTGACCAAAGTTACGTAACACGTTCACATGCAACAGAATATCCGGGCCACCTTCGTCGGACACAACGAACCCGTACCCCTTAGCGGGGTCAAACCATTTCACGTGTCCTCGAACGCGGTACATATTGTTCAGGTCTTCCGGCACAGCATTCCTATCGCGAAAATTAATAGTTCGTTAAGGGTCCGATGTGTATGGGATTGGCTCGCAAATTCAAGCTGAAAAAATCCTTTGATTTCTTTGTGTTGCATTTCACGATACGCGAATGTCATGGATTCAACCTTTGTACATCCCATGCCGAGTCTTCCTGATCCCGGCGCCACTGAAACCTGTCGTGCAACCGGAATGCACCATCGGCCCAAAACTCGATCTCGCTCGGCACTAACCTGTACCCGCCCCAGAACGGTGGTCGCGGTGGGTTCGGCCCCAATTTCGCGGTCACCTTTGCAACTTCTGCCATCAAAGCAGCCCGGCTGCTAAGAGGCTGAGACTGTTTCGAAGCCCAAGCCCCAAGACGGCTTTTTAGCGAGCGCGACGCATAATATTCATCGGCTTGCGCCCCGCTTTCGCGGGTTATTGTACCACGAACGCGGATTTGCCGCCTCAATGATTTCCAATGCATTACAAAAGCTGCTTTGCCCGCCGAATCCAATTCGGCCGCCTTGGCACTTTCGTAATTGGTGTAAAACACGAAAGCGCCGGATTCGATTTCTTTCAACAGCACCATACGCACGTTCGGCATGCCGTCAGAATCGACGGTTGCCAACGCTATTGCATTGGGATCGTTCGGTTCGCTGTCTTTGGCCTCACCCAGCCACCGCCCCGCTATTTCAAACGGATCGGAGCCGGCGAAGATGCCGTCACGCTCGGTCATTTCCATCCCCCGGAAACTATTATTGGCCACCCTAGGGCGAGAACCCGCTGCGGGCAAGAGTGCGCGGCCTTGATGCAGCGCATCCAATGGCATAAACCAACGCAACAAATCGCGAAGACAGGCGGAGAACCAAACATGTCAAATCAGTTGATGGCCGGCAAACGCGGCCTCATCATGGGACTGGCCAATGATAAATCGATCGCATGGGGCATTGCCCGCGCTTTATCCGATGCCGGGGCCGAATTGGCCTTTTCCTATCAGGGCGATGCCCTGAAAAAGCGGGTCGATCCGCTGGCGGCGCAGCTGGGCAGTGAAATTGTTCTTCCCTGTGATGTGGGTGACGAGAACTCGATTGATGCTCTGTTCTCGGAATTGGAACAGAAATGGGGCAAGCTGGACTTCGTGGTTCACGCGATTGGTTTTTCCGACAAGAACGAGCTGCGCGGTCGGTACGTCGACACCAGCCGGGCGAATTTCAAGCTGACCATGGATGTTTCGGTCTACTCTTTCACCGCCGTCATGCAGCGTGCGGAAAAGATGATGTCCGAAGGCGGCAGTGCAATCACTCTGACTTATTACGGTGCCGAGCAGGTTATGCCGCACTATAACGTCATGGGTGTCGCCAAGGCCGCGCTGGAAGCATCGGTCAAATATCTGGCCGAGGATCTGGGCAAAGACGGTATCCGGGTGAACTCGATCTCGGCCGGTCCGATCAAGACGCTGGCAGCCAGCGGTATTGGTGACTTCCGCTATATCATGAAGTGGAACGAGTATAATTCGCCCCTGCGCCGCAACGTGACCATCGACGATGTCGGTAAATCGGCGCTGTATCTGCTGTCCGATCTCAGCAGTGGTGTCACGGGCGAAAATCTGCACGTAGATTCGGGGTATCACATCGTCGGTATGAAAGCCGTCGACGCCCCGGACGTTGAAAAGGGTTAACGCAATGAGCGCCAAGGACCGTCTGCCCCACGAAAAAGGCTTTCACATCAGTTGGGACCAAATCCATCGCGATTCCCGTGCTCTGGCATGGCGGCTGGATGGTCAAGGACCGGACGACGGTGCCTGGCGCGCGGTTGTTGCGATCACACGCGGTGGTATGGCCCCAGCCATGATCGCCAGCCGTGAGCTGGACATTCGCACCGTCGACACGATCAGCGTGCGGTCCTATCACCATCAGGAACAAGGCGAAGCCGAGGTGCTGAAAGCCCCTGATGCCGAGCTGATGGGTGATGGTGAAGGCGTTTTGATCATCGACGATCTGGTCGACAGCGGCAAAACACTGGAACTGGTGCGTGCGATGTACCCCAAGGCGCATTTTGCCACTGTCTACGCCAAACCCAAAGGCCGCCCGATGGTGGATACGTTCATCACCGAAGTCAGCCAAGATACATGGATCTTCTTCCCGTGGGATATGGCCCTGCAATATGTCGAGCCCTACCGCGGCACCGACTGATCTTTTCTTGAACATCTAGGATCTCGCATGACCCGGACACGCACCGCCGCCACCTTCGCCCCTCCGGTGATGGAGGCGCGGCGCTGGCTGGAAGGCGCGAATTTCCCTGACGACCAGCCTTTGATCAATGTCAGTCAGGCCGCGCCGGTCGATCCGCCCCCTTTGGCCTTACGTCAGGCCATGGCCGAATTTGCGGTGACCGAGGATCGGGCCCATCTGTATGGGCCCGTGCTGGGCAATCCGGATCTGCGCACCGAACTGGCGGTGCAAATTGGTCAGCACTATGACGTCGAGGTCGCACCGGATCAGGTCGCAATCACCTCCGGCTGCAATCAGGCATTTGCCGCCACAATCTCGGCCATCACTGACGAAGGGGATGAGGTCATCCTGCCAACCCCATGGTATTTCAATCACAAAATGTGGTTGGACATGGCCGGGGTACATGCCGTTGACCTGAAGACCGGTGATGATCTGTTACCTAATCCTGATGCCGCCCGCGCTTTGATCACCGACAAAACCCGCGCCATCGCTCTGGTGACGCCGAACAACCCGGGTGGTGTGGAATACCCGGCCGATCTGGTGCGCGCGTTCTACGAACTGGCCCGTGAAAACGGTCTGCGCTTGCTGGTCGATGAGACCTATCGCGATTTCGACAGCCGCAGCGGCCCGCCGCATGACCTGTTCGCGCAGCCCGGCTGGGACGAGACGCTGGTTCACCTCTATTCCTTTTCCAAAGCCTATCGCCTGACCGGCCACCGGGTTGGTGCCATTGCAACCGGTGCTGAACTGCTATCCGAGGTAGAAAAATTCCTTGATACGGTGGCGATCTGCCCCGGTCAGATCGGCCAATTCGCGGCCCTTTGGGGCATGCGGAACCTGTCGCAATGGGTCGCCGGAGAGCGTGACGAAATCCTCGATCGCCGCGCGGCTATCCAAGAGCAGTTGCCAAACCTGACTAACAAGGGTTGGCGTCTGTTAGGCTTGGGCGCCTATTTCGCCTATTTCGAACATCCGTTCGATATCCCCTCGGACGAACTGGCCCGCCGTCTGGTGGTGGAGGCCGGCATCCTTCTGCTGCCCGGAACGATGTTTATGCCGCCAGATGATCCCGCCGGAAAACGCCAGATGCGCATTGCATTCGCTAATCTCGACCGCGCCGGTATTCAGCAATTGTTCGAACGGTTGCAAGCCCTGTCCTTCTGAGCTTGCCCCCCGGCGGTGCGCGTCGTATTCAGGGCCGCAACCGACAGGGCAGTTCCTTGCCACAAGATTAAGAGGGCACCATGGCCGCAGGCATGAAAAACCTATCGAAGACCTTTGTCTGGATTCTCATGGGCCTATTGATGCTGGGCCTTGCGGGCTTTGGCGCAACAAGCCTGACCGGCACCGTGCGCACCGTCGCGCAAGTTGGGAACGAAGAAGTTTCGATCAACCAATACGTTCGCGAATTGCAGCGCGAAATCCGCGCGGTCGAAAGCCAGACCGGCCAGCCCTTGCAAATGTCTCAGGCGCATGAGTTCGGTCTGGATCAGTTGGCCCTGTCGCGCCTGACCGCTTTGGCCGCGCTGGACAACGAAGTCGGTGAGCTGGGCATTTCGATCGGGGATGAGAACCTGCAAGAAGAAATCGTCGCCATCCCGGCCTTTCAGGGCGTCAACGGCACGTTTGACCGTGAGGCCTATCAGTTCCAGCTGGAACAGGCTGGCATGACGGATACAGAATTCGAATCGGATCTGCGCAAGGAGTCCTCGCGCACCATCGTGCAAAACGCGGTGATCAGCGGGGTTGAGATGCCTTCGCTTCTGACGCAAGTGCTGACGGACTATGTCGGCGCACGCCGCAGTTTTACCGTTGCGACGGTCGGACCCGACGCCCTGACATCGCCTGTTCCTGCACCCACGGATGAGCAGATCCAGACTTATTATGATGAGAATCAGGATCAGTTCACCCTGCCCCGCACCAAGCAACTGACTTATGCGATTCTGTCGCCCGACATGCTGTTGGACAGTGTCGAGATTGATGAGGATGCGGTGCGTCGCCTCTATGATCAGCGTGCCTCGGAATTCTATCAGCCCGAGCGTCGTCTGGTCGAACGTCTGACTTATCCGAACGAAGAAGACGCACAGCATGCGATGGCGCAGCTTGAGGTTGGTGGCACCACGTTCGAAAACCTCGTAAGAGATCGTCAGCTAGAGCTGAGCGATATCGACCTTGGCGATGTCACCCGCGAAGATCTGGGCGAAGCAGCTGATGCCGTCTTTGCCGCCGATCTGGACGCGGTTGTTGGCCCGCTGCCCTCGACCTTCGGCCCCGCGCTGTTCCGCATCAACGGATCGCTGGCCGAAAACAACACGCCGTTCGAAGATGCCGCCCCTGCCCTGCGCGAAGAACTGGCCGCCGACCGCGCGCGCCGTCAAATCGAAGCACAGGCCGAAGACATTGACGACCTGCTTGCCGGTGGTGCGACACTGGAAGAGCTGACCGGCGAGACCGAGATGGAACTGGGCCAGATCGACTGGACCCGCGAAAGCGGTGAAGGCGTCGCCGCCTATGACGGTTTCCGCGCCGCTGCCGAAGCCGTAAACGAAGGCGATTTCCCCGAGGTTGCGTTCCTCGAAGACGGTTCGATCTTTGCTTTGCGTTTGAACGAGGTGCTACCCCAACGCCCCGAGCCTCTGGAAAGCGCACGTGATCGTGTGGCCACCGCATGGACGCAGGTGGAAACCGGCAAGGCGTTGGCTGAAAATGCAAATTCCGTTCTGGAACAACTGAATGCTGACGGCGATTTCACCGCCACCGGTTTGCCGTTCCGGGTTGAAAATGCGCTGACCCGCACCGCTTTCCTTGAGGATGTGCCGGCAGATTTCATGGGTCAGGTGTTCGAGATGGAACCTGGTGAGCTGCGCGTCATTCCTGGCGATGGCACGGCGTATGTCGTGCGTCTTGAAGAATTGCTACCGCCCGCCGAAACTGATGAACTGCGCCAGGTACAGACCGCGCTGGAAGCACAGTTAAATCAGGCGCTGGCCCAGAACATCTTTGACGCTTATGTGCGCGACGCGCAGACCCGCGCCCGTCCCGTGATTGACCAACGCGCGCTGAACGCCGTGCAGTCGAGCTATTAAAAGAGACCAAACATGGCCCTGACCCCCGAGTTTGACAGCTTCGCCCGCGCCTATGAGGCTGGCGAAAATCAGGTCGTCTACACCCGCTTGGCGGCCGATCTGGATACGCCCGTGTCCCTGATGCACAAGCTGACCGGTGCGCAGAAAGACGCCTTTATGCTGGAATCCGTGACCGGAGGCGAGGTGCGTGGCCGCTATTCAATCATCGGGATGAAACCGGACCTGATCTGGCGCTGCCGGGGTGAGACGTCCGAATTGAACCGCTCGGCCAGGTTCGATGCCGACGCGTTTTCGCCTCAGGATGGCAATCCGATGGACAATCTGCGCGCTCTGCTGGCCGAAAGCCGGATTGAGCTGCCTGACGATTTGCCTCAAGCCGCCGCAGGGCTGTTCGGTTATCTTGGGTATGACATGGTGCGTCTGGTAGAGTATCTGCCGGATGTGAACCCAGACCCGCTGGGCCTACCCGATGCGATTATGCTGCGCCCATCGGTCATCGCCGTTCTGGACGGTGTAAAAGGAGAGGTCACGGTCGTCTCCCCTGCCTGGGTCGCCGAGGGGCAATCCGCCAAGGCTGCCTATGCGCAAGCCGCTGAGCGTGTGATGGACGCAGTGCGCGATTTAGAACGCGCCATGCCCGCCGAGACTCGCGATCTGGGCGACGCCTCTGAAGTCGCGCCTCCGGTGTCGAATTTCACCAAATCCGGCTATATGGAAGCGGTTGAAAAGGCCAAGGAATACATCCGCGCTGGTGACATCTTTCAGGTGGTACCAGCTCAGCGTTGGACACAGGATTTCCCGCTGCCGCCCTTTACGCTCTATCGGTCATTGCGGCGCACTAACCCCTCTCCGTTCATGTTCTATTTCAACTTTGGCGGCTTTCAGGTGGTCGGTGCCAGCCCAGAAATTCTGGTGCGTGTCTTTGGCGACGAAGTGACAATCCGCCCCATCGCAGGTACCCGACCCCGTGGCGCAACCCCCGAAGAGGATAAGGCCAACGAGGTCGATCTGCTGGCCGACAAGAAAGAGCTGGCCGAACACTTGATGTTGCTGGACCTGGGCCGCAACGATACCGGCCGCGTGGCCAAGATCGGAACGGTGCGGCCAACCGAAGAGTTCATCATCGAACGCTACAGCCATGTGATGCACATCGTGTCGAACGTGGTCGGAGAGCTGGCCGAAGACAAAGACGCATTGGACGCGTTCTTTGCCGGGATGCCTGCTGGCACCGTCTCGGGCGCGCCAAAAGTGCGTGCGATGGAGATCATCGACGAGTTGGAGCCTGAAAAGCGCGGTATCTATGGCGGCGGCGTTGGTTATTTCAGTGCCGGCGGCGACATGGACATGTGCATTGCTCTGCGAACGGCCATCGTGAAGGATCACAAGCTTTATATTCAGGCGGGCGGCGGCGTTGTTTTTGATAGCGACCCCGAGGCAGAGTTTATGGAAACCGTCCATAAATCAAATGCCATTCGCCGCGCTGCTGCCGATGCGTCCCGGTTCACAGGATCGGGCAACACATAAAAAAAACTGCGGACTTTCAGGGCCAGCCGTTTTTGTTGTTTCGAGGTTACTGAACCTCTTTCATCATCACTGCAGAGATTGGGGCCATCGCCACACGGCTGCCCCGATCTTCAAGCCCCCACAGCAACAAAGCCGAGATCGTGTCAGGGCGCAGACGGCCCAGCATTACAACCGTCCCCTCCTGCCCGGCACGAAATGCCGCTTGGTCCAGAAAACGACGCATGATCTTGGGGTCCTGGCGCGCACCGTCGATATCGCGGAAAATCACACCCGATGGAATACCGTTGCGCGCAGCCAGTTTTTGGACAGTGTTCAGACCATTGTCCTGTGTGATCAGACCACGCCCTGTACCGGCAGCAATCGCGGCCACCTGGTCGGCCAGCTTGCGGTTGCCTTGAATGCCCGAATCCACTCCTTCGAGAATTCCCACCGTTTCCGGTAACGTGTCGAGCCATACGGCCAGCGATACTTCGGCATCCTGCGCGCTGGCGGCTTCGTGTAGATCAGCAAGAGCCAGAACTTCGAACCCGGCTTCGCGGTGACGCGCCATCTTTTCAACAGCGTCCGGATCAGACGGGCTGACGGCAAAACTCAGCGGATAAGGAAAATCATGCAGTGCTTCAGCCCCATAGGCACCTTCATCGTCGATCAGAATGATTGACATCAACGGCTTGGATTCGGGGTTTTCGAATTCCGCCGCATAAGCCTCGATCGGCTTGCCGGGAATAGCGACCTCCACGTTGGATGTGCTTACCTCAATAACATCATCACGTTCCGTCAATGGAACCACGCGCGTTCCGACTGTCGAGACTGTGGTCGCTTCGCTTGCCCCCCCAATTTGCGGAACCGACGCGATCCGGGGCAGATTGCGCGGTGCTGTATCCTCATCACCTTCTACGGCGATTGGGCTGTCGACAAATGGGTTGTCCTCGGTTTCCGGATCGGCGGCTGCGGCGACCTCGGGTTCCGGTTGTGCTGCACTGTCGGCAACAACAGGGTCCGATTTCTGTTCCCCCTCGGCAACCTCGGGTTCTGGTTTCGGCTCGGCCTCCACAACCTCGGGCTCTCGTTCGACGGCCGGTTCAGGCTGAGGATCAGGCACCTCCAGCGACACCTCAGGCAAGGCTTCGGCATTTGGGGATACCTGCGACAACGGCGGGGCCTGTGGAGCGACCGGGGTCACAGTGGTTGCAATTACAGGAGCTGATTGAGTAACGCTGGGCGCATCGACTTGCGCCGGGTCTAGGTTGACTTTGGGCTGGGCATCGGGCTCAACCTCGACATCTGACAATTCAGCCAGCGTGTCCGTCTGTTCGCCGACAGATTCAGGTGTGGTTGGTGGCAAGTCCAGCACATCGGGGTCACCCCCGGTATCAGTGGCGTCCGCCACTGATACCGGGACATCAGCCAGAGAGGGTTCAGGCGCAGAAACCGCCACGTTCGGTTTGCTGGTCAAAGGCATGTTCAAAGACAGCACCGCCCCCAGCACAAGAACAGCGACCGTTCCCACGATCATTCCGCCGACAAATCCGCCCATAACAATTGCCTCTCGTCTTGGCCCTGCATCGATCACATGTTCGCCGTCTGCTGCGGCATTTGCTTGCCGCAGCGCCAAGAACGGGATGTCCCCTTGACGCTGCCGCGCAAGCCTGAGCATGTATGTCCCGACATTATACCGTGGCTCGGGGCTGCATCGCCAGCCCGAAATGCCCAAGCCGAGACAAGTGCCCAAATGCTGCTGCTGATCGACAACTACGACTCGTTTACCTACAACCTGGTACATTATTTAGGCGAACTTGGCGCCGAGATGGTCATTCGGCGGAATGACGCCTTGGACGTTCAGGAAGCCATGGCCATGAACCCATCCGGCATCCTGCTCAGCCCCGGCCCCTGTGATCCGGATCAGGCCGGTATCTGCTTGGCCTTGACCGAAGCAGCGGCTGAAACGAAAACGCCGCTGATGGGAGTCTGTCTTGGCCATCAGACTATCGGACAGGCCTTTGGCGGCAACGTCATTCGCTGCCACGAAATCGTACATGGCAAAATGGGAACGATGCACCACACCGGAAAAGGTGTGTTTGCCGGGCTGCCCTCGCCATTTGAGGCAACCCGCTATCATTCTTTGGTGGTCGACCCCAACACCCTGCCCGACTGTCTTGAGGTCACGGCAGAGCTGGAAGACGGTACCATTATGGGTCTGCAGCACAAAGAATTGCCGATTCACGGCGTTCAGTTTCACCCGGAATCCATCGCCTCCGAGCATGGTCATGCCCTGCTCAAGAATTTCCTGTCTGAGATGAAAGTTCCCGCATGAGCGACGCTCTGAAACCGCTGATCGGAGCCGCCGCCGACCGGCCTCTGACCCGTGCCGAAGCCGAACAGGCCTTTGGTATCTTGTTTGACGGTGAAGCCACGCCCAGCCAGATCGGTGGCCTGCTGATGGCCATGCGCACCCGTGGCGAAACGGTCGAGGAATACGCCGCCGCCGCCGCCGTGATGCGCGCCAAGTGCAATGCCGTAACCGCGCCCGACGGTGCAATGGATATCGTCGGAACCGGAGGCGACGGCAAAGGCACGCTCAATATCTCAACCGCCACGGCATTTGTTGTCGCTGGTGCTGGTGTCACCGTGGCCAAGCATGGCAACCGCAACCTCAGCTCAAAATCCGGGGCAGCGGATGCCTTGGGTCAGTTGGGGATCAACGTCATGGTTGGCCCGGAAACTGTTGAGAATGCTTTGAAAGAGGTCGGTATCGGCTTTATGATGGCCCCGATGCATCACCCAGCCATTGCACATGTCATGCCCTCGCGGCAAGAGCTTGGGACCCGGACGATCTTCAACATTCTCGGCCCTTTGACGAACCCTGCGGGCGTCAAACGCCAATTGACTGGAGCCTTCAGCCGCGACCTGATACGCCCAATGGCCGAAACGCTTGGTCTGCTGGGGTCTGACCGTGCCTGGCTGGTACACGGATCAGATGGGACCGATGAGCTGACCATCACTGGCATCAGTTGGGTCGCCGCACTAGAGGATGGTGGCGTTAAGGAGGTGGAACTTCACCCCGAAGACGCGGGCCTACCGGTTCATCCGTTCGAGGATATCATCGGCGGAACACCCGAAGAAAATGCTGTCGCCTTCCGCGCGCTGCTGGACGGGCAGCCCTCGGCCTATCGCGATGCGGTTCTGTTGAACTCTGCCGCTGCGCTGGTGGTTGCAGACGCCGCAACAGATTTGCGGGATGGTGTTGAAAAAGCCGTCGAAAGCATTGACAGCGGAAAAGCCAAAGAAAAAATCGCGGTACTGGCCCGCATGACTCAGGAGGCCGCATGACCGAGACGGTACTGGACAAGATCAAAGCCTATAAGCTGGAAGAAATAGCTGCAGACAAGGCTGAGAAGTCCTTGGAAACACTGGAAAGTGAGGCACGTTTCGCATCCGAAGTGCGCGGCTTTGCCGAAAGCTTGCGGAAAGCGACCCGCAAGGGGTATGGCCTGATCGCCGAGGTCAAAAAGGCCAGCCCCTCCAAGGGGTTGATCCGAGCCGATTTCGACCCGCCTGCATTGGCCAAGGCGTATGAAGAAGGCGGTGCAGCCTGTCTGTCTGTACTGACCGACACGCCCAGCTTCCAAGGCGCTAAGGAATACTTAACCGCGGCACGCGCAGCAACGTCGCTGCCAGCCCTGCGTAAGGATTTCATGTACGACCCTTATCAGGTGGTCGAAGCGCGCGCTTTGGGTGCCGATTGCATTCTAATCATCATGGCCTCGGTCGAAGATGGTCAGGCGGCCGAGCTGGAACAAACGGCCTTTGACTGGGGGATGGACGTTCTTATCGAAGTTCACGACGAGGCTGAACTGGAACGTGCGACCCAACTTAAAAGCCCATTGATCGGGATAAACAATCGTAATCTCAAGACCTTCGAGACCACACTTGATACTACACGCCGCCTGTCGAAACTGGTTCCTGGCGGTCGGACGATTGTCTGTGAAAGCGGGCTGAGTACACCCGAAGACCTGGCCGATATCGCCCGTTATGGCGCGCGGTGTTTCCTGATTGGGGAAAGCCTGATGCGTCAGGATGATGTCACCGCCGCCACCCGGCAATTGCTGGCAAACCCGCTGATCCCCGGAGTGATGTGATGCCTCTGACCCATTTCGATGCACAGGGACAGGCCCATATGGTCGACGTCTCGGACAAGGCTGTTACTGACCGCGTCGCAGTGGCGGCTGGCCACATCAAGATGGCAAAGGAAACCTTTGATTTAATTTCAGAAGGACGCGCCAAGAAGGGCGACGTGTTGGGTATTGCGCGGCTGGCAGGCATCATGGGAGCGAAGAAAACACCCGACCTAATCCCGCTATGCCACCCCTTGCCAGTCACAAAGGTTGCGGTTGAGTTGACCCTGAACCCTGATTTGCCGGGCGTACAGATTGAAGCCACCGTCAAGACCGCAGGCCAGACCGGGGTTGAGATGGAGGCGTTGACTGCGGTCTCAACCGCGGCGCTGACTGTGTATGACATGACCAAGGCAGTCGATAAGGCGATGGAGATCGGCGGTATCCGGGTCCTGCTGAAAGATGGCGGCAAATCAGGCCGTTACGAGGCGAGATGATTACGGTCGAAGAAGCCAGGTCGCTACTGTTTGATCTTGTTTCCCCTCTAAACGCCGAAACAGTTCCGCTTGCCGAATCTGCTGGCCGCGTGCTGGCAGAAGACCTCAGCGCCACGCGCGATCAACCGCCATTTTCGGCCTCTTCCATGGATGGTTATGCGCTGAAGTCGACCGAAGTCGAACAACACGCCATGTTCAAAGTAGTTGGCGAATCCGCTGCCGGGCGTCGTTTTGAAGGCACCGTGGGCCCCGGTCAGGCCGTTCGTATCTTTACCGGCGCTCCGGTGCCGGAAGGTGCTGATTTCGTGGTTATTCAAGAAGATACGGAACGGCGCGGGGATTTGCTTACAATCACCGACGATCCCGGACCGAAAACAAATATCCGACCTGCAGGTGTCGACTTTACCGTCGGCACCAAGATTAGCGCTCCGCGCCTTTTGCGCCCTGAAGACGTCGCGCTGTTGGCAGCGATGAATATTGCAACAGTGCCGGTCAGACGCAGACCCGTGGTCGCATTGATTTCAACCGGAGATGAACTGGTTATGCCCGGTGAGATCCCAGGCCCGGATCAAATCATCGCTTCGAACACTTTTGGCCTGAAAGCCATGCTAGAGGATGCCGGTGCACATGTGCGAATTCTGCCGATCGCGCGCGATACTGTCGCGTCCTTGGAAACGGCGTTTGGGCTGGCAAGCGGCGCTGATCTGGTCGTGACAATCGGGGGTGCCTCGGTCGGAGAATACGATCTGGTCGGGGGCGTTTCTCAGAAATTGGGGATGGAACGGTCGTTCTACAAAATCCGCATGCGCCCCGGGAAACCCCTGATGGCGGGTCAGTTGGGTGACACAGCGATGGTTGGACTGCCGGGAAATCCCGTGAGTGCAATGGTTTGCGGTTATCTCTTCCTGATCCCCATGTTGCGTCGCATGTTGGGCATCGAACAAGCCCTGACCCCGTTTCGCCGGGCCAAGCTGGCCGAGCCCATCGGCAAAAACGGCCCACGCGAACATTATATGCGAGCTGTCCTCGGTGAGGATGGCATTTGCGCCTGTGCCGATCAGGACAGCTCGCTTCTCAGCGTTCTGGCGCAGGCCAACGCGCTTTTGGTACGTGAGCCGAATGATCCGGCGCGCCCCGCGGGGGATGAGGTTCTGTACTTGCCGATATAGGCAACGGTCAAATCCGTTGACACAAAACGTGAACATGCGTAGAACAAAAGAAAACGCATGACCGACGAGGTGTGAGCAATGCTGACCAAGAAACAGTTGGATTTGTTGGAATTCATCCACAAACGCGTTCAGGCGGACGGTGTTCCGCCCAGTTTCGACGAAATGAAGGCCGCGCTGGATTTACGGTCGAAGTCCGGGATTCATCGCCTGATCACTGCGCTGGAAGAACGTGGCTTTATTCGTCGCCTTGCCCACCGGGCGCGCGCGATTGAGATCGTGAAGCTGCCCGAGAGTCTCGGCGGCGAACCAACAGCCGCTTTCAAACCTCGCGTGATTGAAGGCGACAGGCCCGAAGGTCCCCGCCCGGCGAATTTCGAACCGGTCACTGTAGATGCCTTGGAATTGCCGGTCATGGGCCGTATCGCCGCTGGTGTTCCGATTGAAGCGATCAGCCACGTATCGCATCGTGTGGCGGTCCCGGGCAGCATGGTTTCGGGCAAAGGCGAACATTACGCGCTTGAGGTACGTGGCGACTCGATGATCGATGCCGGTATCAATGACGGCGATGTCGTGGTGATCCGTGAAACTCGGGTTGCCGATAATGGCGATATCGTCGTGGCTCTGGTCGAAGATCAGGAAGCGACCCTGAAGCGCTTTTTCCGCCGTGGCAATGCTATCGCGCTTGAGGCTGCGAACCCCGCCTATGAAACCCGCGTTCTGCCCGAGGACAAGGTCAAGGTGCAAGGACGGCTGGTCGGGTTGATCCGCAGCTACTGATCCCGTTTTAAATTGCGGTTCTCGGCGATGCCCGGGGACCACAGGCGATGGCCGATTGCCTCTCGGCTGGTTGTTATGCGTCCTTTTGAAAACGCCAGGCTTCCGGTTTCTTTCAGGCGGTTCGGATCGAAAAGACCGCAATCCCCGTTCAGGTTCAACTCAACTGCAGACACCACGATCTGGTTTGATTGGCATTCTTCAAACCCTTGGGCCGCACGTTTTCCGGTGATGTGAATCACTTCCTTGCCCTGCCAATCAAAGCGCTGAACAGCGTTTTCTGCATCAGGCCAGCGGCTGGCCGCCTTCTTCTGATCTACCCCGTCACCGTCGTTTTCCAACCATACCGTAGCGATGAAACCGCTGCCTTTTTCTTTGCTCAGCGCGCGGCCATGTTCAGTCATGACACCCACCAACCCGCCTGAATCCGCGATCAGAACCTCGGGCCTTTGCCCCTGCCCCCACGACAAAAATGCGGACGCAACCGGGATAACCCCAATCCATTTTGCGCGGCCCTGCCACAACGCCAGCCACAACGCCCCCAGCGCAAACATGGGCAACACGTAATGTGGCGGACTAACGACATAGCCTTGCGCGCCATCTAAGTTTGACACCTTGTCTGAAACGATCAGAATCCACTCCAACCCCAGACCCATGACATTCAATGCGGCCGCCTCTAGCCCGAAAGGGGCCAGCAATGCCGCGACAAAGGCGGCGGGTACCACAATCGTGCCCATTACCGGGACCGAGAGCATATTGGCTAGCAACCCATAGTGTGACATCGTGTTGAAATGCGCCGCCCCGATAGGTGCGGTTGCAAGCCCTGCAATCGCCGAGGACAACAGCAAGGCGGTCACCGGCTTCAGCCATTTTGGACCGGGCATTGGGCCATAATCCCGCAACCGCCCAAACACCGCGACAAGTGCCGTAGTGGCTGCAAAGGACATCTGGAAGCCTGGGCTCAACAGTGTTTCTGGCCGTAGAATCAACACGATTAGGGCAGCCACGGCCACGGCGCGCAAAGAAATCGCACGGCGGTCGATCAGGATCGCCCCCAGCATTACGCTGGCCATGACGAAAGCGCGTTCCGTTGCAACATTGCCCCCGGACAACAGCAGGTAGATGACGGCCGCGATCAACGCACAAACTGCCGCCAACTTGCGGACGGGCAACCTTAAGGCCACTGAAGGAATGGCTGATAAGCCCAACCGAAACACCAGAAAGACGAACCCCGTCAGCAACCCCATGTGAAGGCCCGAAATCGCCAGCAAATGCGCTAGGTTCGAGGCCCGCAGGGATTTTAACGTCTCTTGCCCCATGCCACTGCGATCTCCGGTTGTGACGGCGGCTGCGAACCCGCCGATCTCACCAGGCAGGATCGCACGTACCCTTTCCGAGATGGCCATACGCCAGGCAGTTACCCGGACCCCTTCGGTCGCGTCAGTTGCGGGGGCAATGGTCATCACCGGCACCCGGGTATAGCCAACCGCGCCCAGCCCTTGAAACCAGGCATGACGGCGGAAATCAAACCCACCGGGTTCAACCGGCCCTTGCGGTGGTGAGAGATGCCCGGTGGTCATGATCCTTTGCCCAGGCGCCAGGGAAACCGATCCTTCGTGCAATGAAAGCCGGACGCGCTGCGGTCTGCGATCTGCGGGCACATCCCCTATGCGCACCCGATCCAGCGTGACCCGCAACGCGTCCGACGCAGAGCGATCCATGGCTACGACCCGCCCCTCGATCGGGCCGTAGTAACGCCAGGACAGGACCGGCTCTGCGACCGTATGGGCTCGTGCGCCGGCCAGTATAAAACCGGACGCGATCATCGCGCCCCCCGTTGCCAACGCAGCCCAGCCAGTGCGGCGCGTGCGGCCAACCCAGACCAGCAACGTGATGCCAAGCAGAAGACAGGCATAGACCTGCCATTCCGGTTCAAACCGAAGGCTGAAATAGAGGCCGATGCCAACTGCCAGACAAATCGGAGACCACTGGAACAAATACCCTGTCTGGTTCAGCAAAGCGGCGTCGACCCGTGTCAGAACACGCATGGTTGCCCCCGTCCTTCGGGCTCGTTAGACAGACGCCAAACTATGCCCGACACGGTTACCAAAAGGTTAATCCACACAATGTCCGATCAGGTCGTCACCCGTTTCGCCCCCTCGCCCACCGGTTTTTTGCATATCGGCGGTGCCCGCACTGCGTTGTTCAACTGGCTCTATGCTCGTGGTCGTGGCGGTAAGTTCCTGCTGCGGATCGAAGATACAGATCGCGAACGCTCGACGCCTGAGGCGACAGCCGCAATTCTGCAAGGCATGGAATGGCTTGGCCTAGATCACGATGGTGATGTAATCAGCCAGTTTGAGGGTGCCACACGCCATGCCGAGGTCGCTCACCAGCTTCTGGCCGAAGGTAAAGCCTATAAGTGTTTTTCAACCCAGGATGAAATTGCAGCCTTTCGTGAGCAGGCTCGGGCCGACGGCAAGTCCACGCTGTTTCGCAGCCCTTGGCGTGACGCTGATCCGGCCACCCATCCAGATGCACCTTTTGTAATCCGTATCAAGGCCCCACAGGACGGCGCCACCGTGATCCGCGATCAGGTGCAGGGGGATGTGACCATTCGCAACGATCAGCTGGACGACATGGTCCTTCTGCGCTCGGACGGAACACCGGTTTATATGCTGGCTGTGGTGGTGGATGATCACGACATGGGCGTGACGCATGTGATCCGGGGCGACGATCACCTCAACAACGCCGCTCGCCAGATGATGATCTACGAGGCGATGGGCTGGGACGTTCCGGTATGGGCACATATCCCGCTGATTCACGGACCAGACGGTAAGAAACTGTCGAAGCGTCACGGTGCCTTGGGCGCACAGGAATATCAGGCGATGGGCTATCCTGCCGCTGGCATGCGCAACTATCTCGCGCGTTTGGGCTGGAGCCACGGCGACGATGAGTTTTTTACCGACGAGCAGGCCAAAGAGTGGTTTGATTTGGACGGAATCGGCAAAAGCCCGGCCCGCTTTGATCTGAAAAAGCTTGAGAATCTCTGCGGTCAGCATATCGCGACGTCTGATGATGCTGCGCTGCGGCGTGAAATCGAAGCTTATCTGGATGCGGCGGGCCTTCCTGCTCTCACTCAGACACAATCTAGTGTTCTTGAACGTGCAATGTATTGTCTGAAGGATCGCGCCCGAACTTTCCCGGAATTGCTTGAAAAAGCACACTTTGCGCTGATTTCCCGCCCGATTGAGCCGGATGAGAAAGCGGCAAAAGCACTGCAAACAGTATCCGACGGTATACTAAGTGAATTGACGCCGCATGTGCAAAATGCTAGCTGGTGGCGGAACGAACTGGAGGAAACCCTCAATGCCTTTGCAGAAGCGAAAGGCATCAAGTTCGGCAAGCTGGCTGGGCCCTTGCGGGCGGCTTTGGCGGGTCGGGCAGTGACTCCTTCGGTGTTTGACATGATGCTTGTGCTGGGGCGTGAAGAAACCTTGGCACGGCTTTCCGACGCAGCAAAATAACCCTGGCTTAATAATCAGGTAACGCTGCTTCGTTACGACCGGTCAACACTTTGGTGTGTGACCGCTGACCGCGCGCAGGCCGCTCACCCGGCGTGCTCATGAACGAAGAAGGGACAACGATGACCGACAGCAAAAAAACAGCCACTCTTACCGTACATGGTGAAAATTACGAGTTGCCGGTTCACTCGCCAACCGTTGGTCCGGATGTGATCGACATTCGCAAACTGTACAGTGATGCGGGTGTGTTCACCTATGATCCGGGCTTCACCTCGACAGCCAGCTGCGACAGCACCATCACCTATATTGACGGCGATAAGGGTGAACTGTTGCACCGCGGCTATCCGATCGACCAACTGGCCGAGAAATCGCACTTTCTCGAAGTGTGCTACCTGTTGCTGTACGGAGAGCTGCCAGTCGCAAAAGATCTGGAGAAGTTCGAGACCACGATCACTCGCCACACCATGATGCACGAACAGATGCAGTATTTCTATCGCGGGTTCCGTCGTGATGCGCATCCTATGGCAATCATGGTTGGCGTCGTCGGTGCAATGTCGGCTTTCTATCATGACTCGACAGATATTCATGACCCACGTCAGCGCGAGATTGCGTCGCACCGTCTGATCGCCAAGATGCCGACCATCGCAGCCTGGGCATACAAGTATCACACCGGTCAGCCCTTCGTGTATCCGCGCAACGACCTGGACTATGCGTCGAACTTCCTACGCATGTGCTTCAGCGTTCCGGCCGAAGAGTATGATGTTAACCCGATCCTCAGCCGCGCGATGGACCGCATCTTTACCCTGCACGCGGATCATGAACAGAACGCTTCGACCTCGACCGTGCGTCTGGCTTCAAGCTCGGGTGCGAACCCGTTTGCCTGTATCGCGGCCGGTATCGCCTGTCTGTGGGGTCCGGCCCATGGTGGCGCCAACCAAGCGTGTCTGGAGATGCTGGAAGAGATTGGTTCAGTGGATCGCATCCCTGAATACATTGCCCGCGCCAAGGACAAGGATGATCCGTTCCGCCTGATGGGCTTTGGCCACCGCGTCTACAAGAACTTTGACCCGCGCGCCAAGGTGATGAAGCAATCCGCTGACGAAGTGCTGGATCTGCTGGGCATCGAAGACAATCCAAAACTGCAGGTCGCCAAAGAGCTTGAGCGAGAAGCGCTGGAAGATCCGTATTTCGCCGAGAAAAAGCTGTTCCCGAATGTGGACTTCTATTCGGGCATCATCCTCGAGGCGATGGGTTTCCCAACCTCGATGTTCACGCCGATCTTCGCCCTGTCGCGCACCGTTGGCTGGGTCAGCCAATGGAAAGAGATGATCGCCGATCCACAGAACAAGATCGGTCGTCCGCGCCAGCTGTATTTGGGCGAAACCATGCGTGATTACGTGGATATCGAAAACCGCTGATTGCAGCGATGAAATGCTTAAGCCCCGGACCTGCGTCCGGGGCTTCTTTCATAGTAGGCTCAACTGATCGCCGATCTGAGCCGGGCGGGCAAACAGGTCGCATCGCAGGGGCGGTGTCCGCGTTACAAGGCCTAGGCGCTTGACCGCCAAGGCAAACCGTTTGGCAATCAACCCAGCATATTCACCCTCACCCCGCATCCGGTGGCCCCAGCGCGGGTCATAGTCCCTGCCCCCGTGCATTTCGCGCAGCTTGGACATGATCTTTTCCGCCCGCGCGGGTTCGTGATCCTGCAACCACTCCTGCCACAACGTCGATACTTCACGCGGCAAGCGCAACATGATCCAACTGGCAGCATCCGCGCCCGCCTCACGCCCCGCCTCAAGCAGGTGTTCCAACTCATGATCCGTCAGACCAGGCACTATGGGAGACGTCATGACCCGCACCGACACCCCAGCTTCGGTCAAGCGGCGTATCATGGCCAATCGGCGCTGTGGTGAGGGCGCGCGCGGCTCCATCCGACGGGACAGATTAGCATCCAGAGTGGTCAGGGATATCCCGACCCGCACCAACCCTTGCTGAGCCATGTGCGCCAGGATGTCCAAGTCCCGTTCGACCAAGGCCCCCTTGGTGACGATGGCGATGGGGTGATTGAATTCTTGCAGAACCGACAGGCAGCCTCTTGTAATCGCGCGGGTTTTCTCAATCGGTTGGTAAGGGTCCGTGTTGGTACCCAAGGCAATGGGCGCAACCTTGTACCCTTTGGCCGACAACTCCTTGCGCAGGATATCCGCTGCGTTTGACCGCGCGATCAGGCGGGTTTCGAAATCCAGCCCCGGCGATAGCCCAAGATAGGCATGGGTCGGGCGGGCGAAGCAATAGACACAACCATGCTCACACCCGCGATACGGGTTGATCGAGCGATCAAACGGCAAATCCGGCGAACGGTTATAGGTAATCAGGCTGCGCGCGACCTCGTCCCGAACATCGGTTCGCAAAGGCGGCAGGTCCTCGTCGATATTCCAGCCATCGTCACAAGGGATGGTGTCGAATTGTTCGAACCGTCCAGCGGCATTTGTGCCGGCTCCTCGGCCGCGAATATGCGTTTCAACCATGTATGTTCTCGTTATGTTCCTTTGATTGGGTATAACGGCAATCCCGAATACCCGCAAGCACAGCATTCGAGGCCGCGCAGGTATCAACCGTGTGGTTATCCACCAGTAAAATGAACCAGATGCAGGATCATCTTGCAGAAAATTCTGTCGAGAGACGCGAAAATTTGACGTATAGGTCGGTCCCGAAACGACTGAGGTCGCAATCGTCACAGTCAAACTGCGACGTTTTGGCCAAAACGGAAAAAATGCCACCACGGGCCTATGGCTCGCACAGCTCAGGGAAACGCCCCATGTCTGAAGAAGAAGACATCGTCCTGTCCGAACTGAATGACGACGAACTTGTCGAGCAGATGTTCGACGATCTTTATGACGGCCTGAAAGAAGAGATCGAAGAAGGTGTGAACATCCTGCTTGAACGCGGATGGACGCCTTACGACATCCTGACCAAGGCTCTGGTCGGTGGCATGACTATCGTGGGCCACGACTTCCGCGACGGTATTCTTTTCGTGCCCGAGGTTCTGTTGGCTGCAAACGCCATGAAGGGCGGTATGTTTATCCTCAAGCCGCTGTTGGCCGAAACCGGCGCACCGCGCGTGGGTAAGATGGTGATCGGCACCGTCAAAGGCGACATCCACGACATCGGCAAGAACCTTGTGTCGATGATGATGGAGGGCGCTGGCTTTGAGGTGGTCGATATCGGCATCAACAACCCGGTTGAAAACTATCTGGAAGCACTTGAAACCGAAGAGCCAGATATTCTGGGCATGTCCGCCCTGCTGACCACGACCATGCCTTACATGAAGGTTGTGATCGACACGCTGGTCGAACAAGGTAAGCGCGAAGACTATATCGTTCTGGTTGGCGGCGCGCCGCTGAACGAGGAATTCGGCAAAGCCATCGGTGCGGATGCTTATTGCCGTGACGCAGCCGTTGCGGTTGAAACCGCCAAGGATTTCGTCTCGCGCAAGCACAACCAACTGGCCGGTTAACCGGACGCGCAGGTTATTCTGGGGCCGTCCGAGTTTCGGGCGGCCTTTTTTGTTACACTGACAGTCGCGTAGAATCCGAGAAGCAACCAATGCAGCAAGATAATTTGCCAGACGATGCCAGCCTGACGACCAAGGGCTACGAATCCGGTGAGCACGGGCGCATCCTGCTGTTGGCCTGTGGCGCGCTGGCGCGTGAGATTCTGGACCTGAAGCAACGCAATGGCTGGGATCACATGGCGCTGACCTGCCTGCCCGCGATTTTTCACATCCAGCCTGACAAGATCATTCCGGCGGTACAAGAGGCCGTCGCCAAACACCGTGACGACTATGACCAGATCTTTGTGGTCTATGCCGATTGCGGAACGGGTGGCCTGCTGCAGCAAGCCTGCGAAGACCTGGGCGTCGAGATGGTCAAAGGCCCCCATTGTTATTCCTTCTTCGAAGGAAATCAGGCGTTTGAAGCACATGGTGATGAGGAAACCACCGCCTTTTACCTGACCGATTTTTTGGCCCGGCAGTTCGATGCCTTTGTGTGGAAACCGCTGGGGCTGGACCGACACCCCGAGTTGCTTAGCATGTATTTCGGCAACTACACCAAGCTGGTCTATCAGGCGCAAATTGACGATCCGGACCTGACGGCCCGCGCTCGTGAATGTGCCGAGCGGATGGGTTTGGAATTCGAACGTCGCCTGACCGGCTATGGCGATTTGGAAACCACCCTGACCGATTGGGCAAAACGCACACCGAAAGCCTGAATAGCGTCAGGCGTTTTCCTGGGCCACTTCGCGGATGCGTTCAATCATTGCCCGCAACCCGTTCGATCGCTGAGCAGACAGGTGATCATTCAGACCCAAGCGCGCCAGCTCTCCGCCTGCGTCCACCTTGGGAACTTCGCTGACGGGCAACCCGTTATATAAGGAACGCAATACCGCGATCAGACCGCGTACGATCAGCGCATCGCTGTCCCCGTCGAACCGGAAAACCCGATCTTCGATGATCGGGTGCAACCAGACCTGGCTTGCGCAGCCATGGACCTTGGTGGCCGGCACCTTTAGTGCGTCCTCCAGCGGCTCCATCGCTTTGCCCTGGTCGATGACGTGGCGGTACCGGTCTTCCCAGTCCTCCAGAAACTCGAAATCCTCGACGATCTCTTCAAAGGCAGGCGTTGCCATGTCGCGGCGGTCCTTTCGTTGCAATCACAATTGTGAACTATGCCTCTGATCTATGCCTGTCCACCCCCCTACGCGGCTTTTCAATCAACAGAAATTGCGATAACCCATTGCTGGACTTACAGCTCTGGACGTTGGGACCATGCAAAAATCGTTTACTGTTCTCTTGGTGGCTACCCTGGCCCTGTCTGCCTGCAACAGCTGGCGCGAGTCACGGGTGAACCCGTCCAACTGGTTCGGTTCAAGCACGTCAGCCCCGCCGCCGGAAACAGCGACCTATGACGCCAACGCTCTTGTGCCCGAAACAAGGGAAGGCGGTGGGTTGTTCTCAAGGCCAACCCCCGAGGATACAAGCGTTCCGATCGCCAAGATTGATGAATTGAGGATTGAGCCGACCCCGAACGGTGCAATCGTCTACGCCTCGGGGACGGCAATCCGGCAAGGTGCTTATGACGCCCGACTGGTTCGCGTGGACAGTGAAGAAAACCAGAAGAACGGCGTTTTGGAGTTCACTTTCCGGGTAACCTATCCCGCGCGCGCAACGAATACGGGAACCGAACGGTCTCGAATGGTGTCCGACGCCATCAATATCAGCAAAAAAGACTTGGAAAATACTCGTCTGGTGCGGGTTGTAGGGCAGCAGAACGCATTGGAATCGCGGCGCCGTTAATCGGCGCTAAAGCGATACAACTTTGACGTTCTGACCTTTGGCCGCCAGCGCGATTTTACCTTCACACAGTTTCAAGGCGTCTTCGCCGAACACCTCAAACCGCCAACCTGACATCGCAGGCAGTTCCCGCTCACCCGCTGCAATCTGATCCAATTCCGAGCTGGTGGCTATCAGTTTGGCTGCCACGCCCGAGCTTTCGGTTTTCGATTTCAGCAACACCCGCAGCAAATCCGCCAGCGCCGGGTTCACCTTCAGTTTGTCTCTGCTGTTGTCGACTTGCGGCAGCTGATCCGCAGGGCAATTCACCCCTTTTTTGACGGCGCTTAGAATACCATCGGCAATCGCGCCCTTTCGGGCCTCGCGCAGCAACAAGCGCGAGCCGCCCAGATCCGAGGGCGATTTGGGCTTGGTTGATGCCAGCTCGATCAGCGCATCATCCTTGAAGACCCGGCTGCGCGGAACATTGTTTTCCTGCGCATAAGCTTCACGAAATTGTGCCAGTTCGCGCACCACGGCCAGAAATTTGGCCGAATTCGTCCGGGTCTTTACACGTTTCCATGCATCTTTGGGGTGAATGTCATAGGTCGCAGGATGGGTCAGCGTGCGCAACTCCTCTGCCACCCAATGACTGCGCTGCGATTTTTGCAATTGCGCTGCGAGATATTCATAGATTTGGCGCAGATGGGTGACATCCGCCAGCGCATAGGTCTTTTGCGCCTCGGATAGCGGGCGGCGGGACCAATCGGTAAACCGCGAGGTCTTGTCGACCCCCTGCTTGCAGATCTTGCGCACCAGCGTTTCATAACCCACCTGCTCACCGAAGCCACAAACCATTGCTGCAACTTGCGTGTCGAACAGCGGTTTCGGAAAGACACCTGCTTCGACCCAGAAAATTTCAATATCCTGACGCGCGGCATGGAAGACCTTGACCACATCGTCGTTGCCGAACAGCTCATAAAGCGGGTCTAGAGACAATCCATCAGCCAGCGGGTCGACCAGAACCGCGCTGTCCTCGTTATCGGACGGAACGGCCAGCTGTATCAGGCAAAGCTTTGAATAATAGGTCCGTTCGCGCAGAAACTCGGTATCTACGGTGACATAGTCATATTCCGCCGCGGCCTTGCAGAAATCGGCCAGCTCTTGCGTCGTTGTCAGGGTTTTCATGCGCAGTGCTGTTCTTGCTCTTGTTTTCTTCGGCTGATCGTCTCTTCCGTACCTAGCCGTAGTGCAGACCATAGGCCGAATTTAACACGCGTGTAAATCACTCTGGGGCGTTCAGGGCAGCAACACCGGAGTCCGGTCGCCACTGGCGTAACGGCGCAACACTGCAGGATAAAGTTTATGCTCCCAAACCAGCACACGAGCAGCCAAAGCGTCGGGCGTGTCGCCGGCTTCGATGTTTACCCGCGCCTGCCCCAGGATCGGGCCGTCATCCAGCGCTGCCGTAACCTCGTGAACCGAACATCCATGTTCGGCATCCCCGGCCTCGATCGCGCGGGCATGGGTGTTGAGGCCTTTGTATTTCGGCAGCAGTGAGGGGTGGATATTCAGCATCCGCCCCTGAAAGCGTGAAACGAAATCACCAGTCAGAACACGCATGAACCCCGCGAGGCAGACAATATCCGGTTGCGCCTCTTCCAACGGCTTCAACAGCTCTGCTTCAAACGCAGCGCGGTCGCCCTTGAAGGGGCGGTGATCTACCGCAGCCGTCGGGATTCCACGGTCCGCGGCCTTTTTCAGCCCGCCCGCCGTAGCGTCATTCGACAGAACCAGACACGTGCGTGCCGGGTGATCGCCGACCATGCTGTCGACCAGCGACACCATGTTGGACCCACCCCCCGAAATCAGGATGGCGACGCGCTTGTGGCTCACAACAGTTTGCCCGAATAGGCCATGCCGGGCGTGTCGGTCACGGTGCCGATGCGAGCAACTGTTTCTCCGGCCTCGGCCAGCAGAGCGGCCAGTTCATCGGCGCGGTCTTCGGCGCAGACGACAATCATGCCAATGCCGCAGTTGAAGGTCTTCAGCATCTCGGCCTCGACGATACCACCGGTTTCCGCCATCCAGCGGAAGACGGGCGGCAGGTCCCAGGCGTTCAGGTCGATCTCGGCACCCAGCCCTTCGGGCAGCACGCGTGGCAGGTTTTCGGTCAGACCGCCGCCGGTGATATGGGCCAGCGCGTGTACGCCCCCTGCCCGGATCGCCTGCAGAGCGGGTTTCACGTACAACCGCGTCGGCGTCAGCAGCGCCTCACCCAGCGACCCGTCGCCAAAAGGCGATGCGGCATCCCAGCCCAGACCCGAGATTTCAACCAGCTTGCGCACCAGCGAATAGCCGTTGGAATGCACCCCGTTCGAGGCCAGACCCAACAGCACATCGCCCTGCTGTACGCCCGCGGGCAGATTCGCACCACGCTCCATCGCGCCGACCGAAAAGCCAGCCAGATCGAAATCGCCATCGGGATACATGCCCGGCATCTCAGCCGTTTCACCGCCGATCAGGGCGCAACCAGACTGCACACAGCCGTCGGCAATACCTTCGATGATCCGCGCGGCGGTGTCGGTGTCCAGCTTGCCCGTGGCGAAATAGTCCAGGAAGAACAGCGGCTCGGCCCCCTGACAGATCAGGTCGTTGACGCACATTGCCACCAGGTCGATACCCACACCGTCGACCACTCCGGTATCAATGGCAATCCGCAGCTTGGTGCCCACACCGTCGGTCGCGCCCACAAGAATCGGGTCCTGATATCCGGCGTCTTTCAGATCGAACAAGGCACCAAACCCGCCCAGACCGCTCATCACGCCCGAGCGGTTGGTGCGCTTGGCCGCAGGCTTTATCCGGTCGACCAGAGCGTTCCCCGCATCAATATCAACGCCTGCATCGGCATAGGTGATTCCGTTCTTGCCCGTCGTCATGGCCAGCCCCTTATGAATGGTTCCCGCGCGGGTTAGTCGATTGTTGGGCATCTTGCAACGGTCAGGCTTGACGCGGCCGTTCACCGTGATACTCAAAGCGCTCAGGCGGGCCTGTAGCTCAATTGGTTAGAGCAGAGCGCTCATAACGCTTTGGTTGCGGGTTCAAGTCCTGCCGGGCCTACCAAATCACCGCAAAACTGGTTTTCAGAAGGCAAGCAAGGGAACGCTGTTTCTGTGGTTGTTGCGTGATCCAAAGTCGGATCAGACCGAACCAGAACAACACGCATTACTGATAGACCAGAAATCACTTGCCCGGCCGGTCAATCGTATCAAGAAGCCAGATACCCCTAGAACCCAAAGATCCCGCGCTGACCTGAAGGAAACTTAAATGGCCTACACTGAGCGCAGTTGGGGAAAAATACGATGCGGATTACCTTAAGAACTGGATTTACAGTGCCCGCGTTGCCCAAATCTGGGATGGCGAGCAACGCGGGCCATAGTCTGGTCAGGGGTTGCCCAGACTAAAGGGACAAAAAGGATACGCGGCAACGCAGGCGCTGGATCACTCGCTGCTTTCGATGCTCAGTAGGATTTTTAATTTGGAGGCTCACCAAAATAACCACCAAGATAGGCTATTACCGAGGCAATTACGCCAATCACGATCACAATAGATATCAATGCGCCGCTACTTCTTGAGTAATAGCCGAGCGTCAAAAGCCCAACGACAAAAATGCCAACTAAAAAATATAATACAGTGTTGTCCATTGCTAATCCCCGACCGCGAAAAACACTTCGTCACTATAAGATAATAAATCGCCTCAAGTTTAGTGGATACAAAACGCCTTACTCGACTGCAGAGCCTTCACATGCATTCCCTCACCAAAAAAACCGCGTTGTTCGGAGATGTACCTTTGCAAACAACGCGGCGACAGTTTGGGGTAGTGTAGGCTATTCGGAGCACGTCAGGGATTGGACCAAATGCCCCGGATTACGATGGCTCCCCATCATTGGGGGGAGGCAAGGTCACTCTTTAGGATCAGCCGCTTCGGCTTTTTGGAAAACGGCTAACGTTACAAACAATCCACCAATCAGCAGCATGTGGCCCACCGCTGTGATTCCGAAAACGAAATAGCTGCCAATCATAAGTGAAAAAATTGCACTCCACATCCACGCCAACATCTGCATCAGCATATGCGCTGTAGATAGAGAGTATTTCTTGAGTGGGTTCTTGGTCTCATCCATTACCGAATCCCACGTCGATTTTACGTCGAAACTATTGGTCATGACTTCCTCCCATTACAAAAGGGATACGGGTCGATCGGTGCTTTAGACCAAAAATTTGCATCATCTTATCATCTGCAATATCTCATCCGCGCGATCTGTGATCGCGCGACTGACGTCTCCAAGTGCCGGCGCCGGCCACTAGAATATCCTGCAAAATGAAGAAGATATACTACGGCAATTACGCCAATAAAACCGACTCGAGGTGTCGAATCTGCGTGAAATTCATCGTTTAACTTGCGCGGGCACGCAGCGCGTTGAATGGATGCAAAACACGTCGCCGCTCAGCGTCAATCGCTCAATAAACAGGCGGTCGCAACCCCGCTTGAAACCAGCTGACCAGAGAGACGATGGAATACACCGGCAGCCCCGTCGCCGTTTGAATATCGGCCGCGTAGGGGCACATGTTTGTGCATTCCAGCACCAGCGCGCCGAGGTCGGGATGGGCCTCTTTCATCGCCAGGGCGGCCTCGACATTGTCGGCGCGGGCTTTGTCCACGTCCAGCGTCAGTTCATTATCCAAGATCGCGCGTGTGAACTCCTGCCCTCCTTCGGTCGAGCCGATGGGCGTGCCCTCAGGCACCTGTGCGCTGCGCAGGTGGGCCTCGGTCAGGGTCGAGGCTGAGATCGTCAGCACCCCCGCCCGTTTGCCCGCAGGCAATACCTTGTTCACCATTTCGACCTGCATCAGCGAGGATGTGACAATGGGCACCGGGACCGCCTGAGACAGCTCTTTCTGAAACAGCGACAGGAACCCGCAATTGGTGGTGATCCCGTCGACGCCCTCGTCAACCAGCTCGCGCGCGGCATCGACAAAGGCGTCCAGCATCCCCTGCGCTCCACGACGCACCACCAGATCGGGCGAAGCGTTCCGCACGATGCGGTAGTGCACCGGAAACGGCCAGGTCAGCGCGTTGCCCATGTCGCCGGGAATGCGGGGAAAGCGTGCGTCCAGCATCAGGATACCCACCGATGCGCCATAAAGTGATTTGCCACCAGTTGCGATCATTCCTCAAACCTTTTCATTTCCGGGCACGTTCTGCAGGGGTCTGTTCGCCATTCGAGACGCGGCGACGTGGGCAGAGTTTGCACAGACCGGATAAAGGTCAATAGGCAAAAACTGAGCGCTTGGTATTCAAACGCTGTCGCCGCCATGCGCGTTGGTGGAAAAAGACGCCATCGCGGGCACAAGTTGGTCCAGAAACTCCCGCGCGATGGTCGACAAAGGACGCCCTTTGGCCGTGATGATCGCCAGTTCCAAAGTCACCGCAGGCCGGAATGGGCGGGTCTGATATCCGCGCTCAGTATCAAACGCGACGGTAAAGGGGTCGATGACGGCAACACCCATGCCCTGTTTGATAAAGCTCAGCAGGTTTTCGGACAGGTGTGTATGAATTTGCGTGCGCCAAGTCCGGTGCGCCGCCTGAAAAACATCCCGTGTCCCACGATAGGTCTGATGCTCGGGGCCCATCACGATAAAGGGCTCGTTCTCTAACAACTCAGGGGTCAGCACGTCGTATTGGGCCAAATGGCTGCCTTCGGGAAATGTGGCCACGGTTTCAAAGCGGAACACCTGAGCATTAAGCGTATCGTGCAGAATTGGCACCTCGACAATGCCGACCTCGAACAGGCCCGAGATCACCCATTCTTGAATTTTGGACGAGTATTGCGATTGAAAACTGACCGACAGATTGGGGCGGCTGGCGGCGAAGCGCGCGATTTCCCGTGGCATGAATCCAAACGACAGCATGTGCGGTGCGGCCACTTGCAGCTGACCGGGATGTTTGTTCTGCAAATCCGTCACGGCCTGCGCCACGTGATCCAGCCCACGCACGACCGTGTCTACCTCGCGATACAGCAGATCAGCTTCGGGGGTTGGCAACAGACGGCCCTTGTTGCGCTCAAACAGCGGCAGGCGGGCTTCGCGTTCTAACTGAGCCAGAAGATTACTGATACCAGGTTGCGATATCCCCAGAACCGAAGCCGCCCCTGTCACCGTTCCCGTCTCCATAATCGCGTGGAACGCCTGCAATTGCCGAAACCTTAAAGACATTGACATTCCCACATCATTTTTTCTGATACCCTTGCCACAATATAGTATTTGAAATGATATAGCTATCGCGGCACGGTTCCCCCGAACGACCGGAGGACCAATGACCGACTTGAACCAAACCATCACAGGGTTTGACCTTTGGCACCTTGAGCTGCCTGTTACATCACGGCGTGATCATGGAATCGGCTCGGTCGAAGGCAGCTGCGAAATTGTGATCTTGCGCCTGACCTCAGAGGGCGGATCAGAAGGATTTGGCGAAGCGTCGCCATGGTCGGTTTTTACCGGTACACCCGAAGCAACTTACGCAGCGCTGGATCGTTATATCCGGCCGTTGGTTGTTGGGTCACGTGTGGCAGATCGGGCTGGGATCATGGCCAAGGCCGCCTATGCCGTCGCACATTGCACCGAGGCCAAGGCCGCACTGGAAACCGCCTTGCTGGATCTGACAGGGCGTATCAGCGGCGTGCCGGTCTGGGCACTGATGGGTGGCAAATGCCGGGACTCGATTCCGCTGAGTTGTTCGATCGCCAATCCTGATTTCGCGCAGGACATTGCGCTACTCGAGCAATTGCGCGAGGACGGGGTTCGCATCGTCAAGCTGAAGACCGGGTTCAAGGACCATGCGTTCGACATCATGCGGCTTGAACATCTGGCGCAACATTGCCCCGAGTTTTCTGTGCGCGTGGATTACAACCAAGGTCTGTCTATCGAGGATGCTCCTGCTCAGGTACGCGATGTTGCTCAATTCAAACCCGATTTCATCGAACAACCAGTGCGGGCGCATCACTATGGCATGATGGCCAAACTGCGAGGTCAGATCGACCTGCCCCTGCTGGCCGACGAAAGCGTGTTTGGCCCTGAGGATATGGAGCGTGCCGCGCGAGAAGGCATATGCGATGGCGTGTCGGTCAAGATCATGAAGTCCGGTGGGCTTAGCCGGGGTCAGACTGTGGCCCGCATCGCCGCGGCTCATGGGCTCAGCGCCTATGGTGGAGATATGTTCGAGGCTGGTCTGGCGCATCTGGCCGGAACCCACATGATCGCTGCAACACCCGAAATAAAGCTGGGATGCGAGTTCTATCAGGCATCGTATTTCCTGAAAGAAGACATTCTGGAAGACCCCTTCGTGGTACAGAACGGGCAAGTCATCGTGCCGGACATGCCCGGGATTGGTGGCCGACCGGATCTGGACAAGCTGAACCACTATGCCTTGGCCAAGGCGGTGGCGGCATGAGTGAGCGCAAGACCATTGCCATAATCGGTGCCGGTATTGTTGGCGTGTCCACAGCGGTCTGGCTGCAACGTGACGGGCATGACGTCATATTGATCGACAAGGCTGGACCTGGCGAGGGTACGTCGCACGGCAATGGCGGAGTTCTGGCTTCCTGCTCGATCATTCCAGTCACGGTTCCGGGGCTGCTGCAAAAGGCCCCAAGGATGTTGTTTGATCCGTCCCAGCCACTGTTCTTGAAATGGGGATACGTGCCCAAGCTGTTGCCATGGCTACTGCGCTATCTGAAACATGCCAACGCGAGCGACGTTGAACGCATTGCTGCTGCGCTGACGCCTATTGTCGGCGATAGCCTGAATGACCATAAGACACTGGCGCACGGCACCGGGGCCGAGAAGTGGATTGTCCCGTCCGACTATCTGTTCCTTTACGAAAACCGGAAACATTTTGAGAGTGATGCACTTGGCTGGGACATCCGGCGCAAGCATGGTTTTGCGTGGGACGAATTAGAAGGCGAAGCCTTTCACGCTTATGACCCGATATTCAGCAAAGACCTCGGGTTTGCCGCCCGGCTTGCCGATCATGGCCACATCACTGATCCGGGGCGCTATGTCAAAGATCTGGCCGCCCATGTCGAGGACAATGGAGGTAAAGTGATTCGCGCTGCAGTCGAAGATGTGGTTCGGGACAACGGCAAAGTTACAGGTGTACGCGCAGGCGGTACAACCATCCCATGCGACACAGCGATTATAACGGCGGGGGTCTGGTCCGGCCCCTTGGCTGACCAGCTGGGCATTTCTGTTCCTCTGGAAAGCGAACGCGGGTATCATCTTGAATTAGTGGAACCTTCCGCGATGCCGAAAAGCCCGGTTATGGTAGCGTCAGGCAAATTCGTCGCCACTCCGTTAGAGGGTCGCATCCGTCTGGCCGGGATTGTCGAGTTCGGCGGGTTGGACGCGCCGCCCTCGAAGGCGCCGTTCGAATTGATGCGCAAGAATGCCCGGGCGGCTTTTCCGGGTGTGACATGGAAGGATGAAGTGGAATGGATGGGGCACCGGCCCGCACCCGCAGATTCGATACCGGTGATCGGTGAAGTTCCGGGGATTGACGGCGCGTATATGGGTTTTGGCCACCATCACATCGGTCTGACGGGCGGGCCGAAAACAGGGCGTCTGTTGGCGCAAATGATCGCGGGCAGACTTCCGAACACGGATGTCAGCGTTTACGCCCCGTCGCGATACGCAAATTAGCAAAGCCGGTGAACAACATCGGCAGAATCAATACCAACTGGGAGACTAAAATGAAAAAACTGACGAGCCTTATGGCAGCAACCGCACTGACCGCTGCCGCAGCCCTGCCGGTCGCAGCTGAAAAATGGGACATGCCGATGGCCTATTCGGCGTCGAACTTCCATTCGGCCACAGGTGCTGAATTCGCCAAATGCGTGACCACCGGTACCGGCGGCGAGATCGAGATTGTCACCCACCCTTCGGGTTCCCTGTTCAAAGGGGCGGATATCAAACGCGCCATTCAGACCGGCCAGGCCCCTATTGGAGAGCGTTTGCTGTCCGGCCACCAGAACGAGAACGCGTTGTTTGGATTTGATTCAATCCCCTTCCTTGCCACGTCTTTCGACGACAGCGCCAAGCTTTGGGATGCTGCAAAACCCTCGATCGAGAACCTGTTGGCCGAACAGAACCTAACGTTGCTTTATGCAGTGCCGTGGCCGCCGCAGGGGCTGTACTTTAAGGACGAGGTGAACTCGGTCGCTGACATGAAAGGCATCAAGTTCCGCTCGTACAACAACGCCACGTCACGTCTGGCCGAGCTGACCGGAATGCTGCCGGTGACCATCGAAGCGGCCGAGATCAGCCAGGCCTTTGCCACTGGCGTTGCCGATTCCATGGTGTCTTCTGGCTCAACCGGGTATGACCGCAAAGTTTGGGAAAGCCTGGATTATTTCTACGAAGTAGATGCCTGGCTGCCGCGCAACTACGTGATGGTGAACTCGGATATCTGGGCGGGCGTGTCTGACGCGAACAAGAACGTCATCAAAGCCTGCGCCGAACTGGCGGAATATGCGGGGAACTGGCGGGCCAAGGAATATACCGGGTTCACCCTGCAAGGCTTGCGTGACGGCGGCATGACCGTTGGTCCGGCGTCCGAGCAGATGACCAACGAGTTGAAAGAAATCGGCGTCACCATGACCAATGAATGGCTCGAGGCCGCCGGCGACGAAGGCAAAGCCATCGTCGACGCCTTCCAAGCACAACAATAACCAAATGGACGCGGGCGGCAGCGATCTGCCGCCCGTTCTCTATCCAACCAAAAGAAAAGCGGGGACAGTATGGCAGCGTTACGAGGGCTTCGGTCCGTACTGGATTTCATCTACCTGGCAGCAGGCGTACTGGCGGCGTTGAGCCTTATCGCCATACTGGTTCTAATCGTGGTGCAGATGTTGGCCCGTTGGACCGGCGAGGTATTCCCTGGCGCGCCCGACTATGCCGGGTATGCGATGGCCGCGGCCTCATTCCTGGCTTTTGCCAATGCGCTGAACCGGGGCAGCCATATCCGCGTGTCGATCCTGTTGAATGCGGTGCCTGATAAATTCCGCCGGGTGCTGGAGATTTGGTGTTTTGGCATCGGCACGGCCGTCATGTGGTACTTCTGCTGGTACGCCTACCGCTTTGTTTATTGGAGCTGGAAGTTCAACGATATCAGCCAGGGACAGGACAAAACCGCGCTTTGGATACCGCAATCGGCCATGTTAATCGGCGCGGTCATTCTGGCCATCGCCCTGACTGATCATCTGATTCACGTGATCTTCCGCGGCGATCACCGCATCACCCGCGATCTTGCCGATCAAAGCCACGGAGAGTGAGAGCATGGAAAACGCATCAATCATCATCCTCTTCCTCTTTGTTCTATTCACTCTGTTGGGCACCGGCGTCTGGGTCGGGCTGGCACTAATGGGCGTCGCCTGGGTCGGGATGGAGCTGTTCACTACTCGCCCCGTCGGCGACGTCATGATCACCACCATCTGGTCAGCCTCGTCCTCATGGACGCTGACGGCGCTGCCGATGTTTATCTGGATGGGTGAAATCCTGTATCGAACGCGATTGTCCGAAGACATGTTCAAGGGGCTTTCACCGTGGATGGCCCCCCTGCCCGGCGGTCTGGTGCATACCAATATCGTCGGCTGTACGGTCTTTGCCGCCGTGTCGGGCTCGTCCGCGGCGACGCTGACCACGGTTGGCAAGATGTCGATCCCAGAACTGCGCAAGCGCAATTATCCCGAACGCATGATCATCGGCACTCTGACAGGTGCTGCGACGCTGGGCCTGATGATCCCGCCTTCGCTGACGCTGATCGTTTATGGCGTCACCATCAATGAATCGATTACCAAGCTGTTCTTTGCTGGCATCCTGCCGGGTCTGGTGCTGGCTTGCATGTTCATGGGCTATGTCGCGATCTATTCCAAAATCGGCAAGGACTGGAACCCGAACCAGGAAAACAAACTGACCTTTGCCGAGAAAATCAAGAACTCGCGCTTTTTGCTGCCAGTGATCCTGTTGATCGTCGTGGTCATCGGGTCGATGTATCTGGGATATGCCACCGCGACCGAGGCCGCCGCCTTTGGTGTGATCGGAGGGCTGTTGCTCGCAGCCGGTCAGGGTTCGTTGAACTGGAAGACGTTCACTGAAAGCCTCATGGGGGCCACTCGCACCAGCGCGATGATCGCATTGATCCTTGCGGGCGCGGCTTTCCTGTCGCTGTCGATGGGCTTTACCGGCCTGCCACGCGGTCTGGCCGATCTGATTGCCGGATGGGAACTGACGCGGTTCGAACTGCTGATGGTGCTGCTTGTGTTCTACATCATCCTTGGGTGTTTTCTGGACGGCATATCCTCGGTCGTGCTGACCATGGCTGTGGTCGAGCCTATGATCCGCGACGCCGGAATCGACCTGATCTGGTTTGGTATCTTTATCGTCGTCGTGGTCGAAATGGCGCAAATCACGCCGCCTATCGGGTTCAACCTGTTTGTGATGCAGGGCATGACCAATCATGAAATGAGCTATATCGCCCGTGCTGCGATTCCAATGTTCCTGATCATGGTTGTTATGGTTTTCGTCCTGATCTGGTTCCCGGATTTGGCCACTTGGCTACCGAATAACCTGCGGCAAGGCCCAACCGGGTAGCCTGCCGTTGAATCCGCTACACATCGCTGCCCGCCACGGACCTTATGTTCTGTTGGCGGGCCTTTTGTCGGGGTTGCTGCTGCCGGGGTTGGCGCAACCGATGCGGCCGCTGTTGCCGCCGATGGTTGTGCTGTTGCTGTTCGTCACCGTGCTACGAATGGAGCCCGCGCGCATATTCGGATCACTGCGTGATCTGCCCCGCGTTGTCTTGGTAGTTCTTGGTCTACAGCTTGCGATGCCCCTGACAGTTCTGACGGTCGGTGCCTTGGGCGGGTGGCTCGACACCCCCGCCCTGTTTGCCTTGCTGGTCATGACCGCGGCTCCCTCCATCGCTGGCAGCCCAAATATGTGTCGGATGATGGGGCACCCATCTGAATACGCGCTCCGCCTTTTGGTGATCGGTACTGCGGTATTGCCAATAACCATAGCCCCGGTGTTCTGGCTGGCGCCACAACTGGGCGGTTTCGATACGGTGCTTTGGGCCGCGTTAAAACTGCTAATCACAATCCTGCTGGTGACGCTGACCGCAGTCGCTATTCGCAAAACGCTGTTGCGAGACC
Organism: Ruegeria sp. BB5; assembly: GCF_056539405.1. Taxonomy (NCBI): domain Bacteria; kingdom Pseudomonadati; phylum Pseudomonadota; class Alphaproteobacteria; order Rhodobacterales; family Roseobacteraceae; genus Ruegeria; species Ruegeria sp. BB5. Next base: position 1,145,379 of record NZ_JBQFUX010000001.1, read on the forward strand.
CATCGCCCACAACAGAAAGTGCGCTCGAAGGCTTTGCCAACATCACATTGGCTCTCTTCGTCATCGGTCTGATGCCCTCAGTCAGCGAGGTCATCCTGACCGATCCGAAACGAGCGTTCCTCTGGATTACCTTCGCCTGCGCGGCCAATTTTGGCGTTCAGGTCGTCTGTTTTCGACTGACCCGATTTCGTATGTCCACAGCCGCGTCGACGGCAGTGTCTCTGATCGCAGGCAACCGCAATATCGCGCTGTTCTTCGTGGCTTTAGCGCCCGAGGTTACTGCGCCGATCATGGTGTTCATCGGGGCCTATCAAATTCCGATGTACCTGACTCCACTGGTGATGCAGCGCATGTACAGGGTCGTTAGCGACCGATGATAATGTCGGCGCAGAGGCCGCCCAGCCGCTCACTTTTGCTTAGACGCACCACGCCCCCATGGGCCCGCGCGATATCTGAAACGATGGCAAGGCCCAACCCCACTCCGGTACCCTGATTCTGATTGCGCGCCGGATCAAGGCGCGCGAACGGTTTGACCGCTTCGGATCGCTGTTCAGGTGGAATTCCTGGCCCGTCATCCTCGACCCGGATACGCAGGGATTTGAGTGTGATGGACAGGCTGACATCCGCGCGATTGCCATACCGCACGGCGTTTCCAATCAGGTTTTCCACGGCGCGCCGCATGGCAGTGGGGCGCAGCATGACTGTTCCTTCCCCTTCGACCGAGATCAGGTCGACCTCATGTCCTGCACGACGCGCGTCTTTGACGATTTGCTCCAACAGCACCTTCGGATCGACAGATTCCGGAGCGCCCTCGGCCGCCCCGCGCGAAAACTCAAGGAACGCATCCAGCAGCAATTGCATCTCATCGACATCCTGCTGCAAAGGGGCTGCTTCATCCTCGGGCAACATCGAAAGGCCAAGTTTCAAACGCGTCAGCGGTGTGCGCAGATCGTGACTGACCCCCGACAGCATCATGGTGCGCTGCTCCATCTGGCGCTCGATACGGGCACGCATATCCAGAAAAGCACTACCCGCCGCGCGTACTTCGATGGCCCCACCGGGAGAATACGGCACCACCCTGCCCCGACCAAAGGCCTGCGCAGCCTCGGCCAGACGAGTGATCGGACGCAATTGATTGCGCATATACAGGAAAGAAATCGTGGTCATGACAACCGCAAAGAACACCATTGTCACGATCAACTGGTGTGGCGCTACCGGAGACAGACGACGGCGATCAAAAGTCAGCTGTAGAATGCCCAGATCCGTCTGCAGATACAGCCGCGCCTCTTGTCCGCTGGGCAAGGCAACCGCAATCAAATCTGGAAGCAAGGCCCGCAGATCGGCCTCGACCTGGGGTGCAATGAAATCGTACCAACGCCGGTGACCAACCATTGGTTCGTCGTTAATGCCCAGAAACCGGGCCTTCATTTCAAGCGCTTGCAGGTCAAGCCGAACGGCCGCCATCGCCTGTTGTTGCGTTTCCGTTTCTTCCATGACTTCCGTGATCAACATCACTTCGCGCGAAGCAGCGCGTGTCATTTGCGCCGTGACGTCTTCCAGATGTTTTTGCAGGAACGCGACCCCCACCACCAGCAACACCACGACCACCGGCAGGACCAGGATCAGTGCAGCGCGGGCATAGAGGCTGCGCGGCATATAGTGTTTGAGCCAAAGCGCGGACATGCGCTAAACCTAACGGGCTGTTACGACAAGAGAAAGAGGTCAGAATGCAGGCGCCTGACGATTTCAATCCGCCCGCCGGCACGGCGGTCGAGCTGCAGCCGGGATTGCGGCGTATTCTGGCGCCAAATCCATCCCCAATGACATATCGCGGGACCAACACTTATCTGGTGGGCACCACCGAGCTTGCCGTGATCGACCCTGGTCCGCTCAGCAATGAACATCTGGATGCGATTCTGGCGGGACTACTACCCGGACAGCGGATCAGCCATATCATCGTTACCCACAGCCATCTGGATCACTCTCCGCTGGCCCAACCCTTGGCGGATCGTACAGGAGCACCGATCATGGCCTTTGGAGGGCCCGAGGCCGGGCGTAGCGCAGTTATGACTCAACTGGCCGAGAGCGGTTTAGTCGGCGGCGGTGAAGGCATCGACACCAGCTTTCGCCCCGACATCGAACTTGCGGATGGGGCTTTGATCTCAGGCGACGGCTGGCAGCTTGAGGTGATTCACACCCCCGGCCATCTGGGAAATCACATCGCGCTTGGCTGGGGTGAGGTCTGTTTCACGGGTGATCACGTCATGGGATGGGCCAGTTCACTGGTTTCGCCCCCAGACGGTGACCTGACGGATTTCATGGCGGCCTGCCATCGTCTGGACTCACGCGAGTGGGTCGTCTTTCACGCCGGGCATGGCGCGCCGATTGCCGATCCCGCAGCGCGTCTGGATTGGTTGATCAAACACCGCCTGACACGCGAAGCACAGATTCTGTCTACGCTGGAAGATCACCCCGGTACGGCCCGAGAACTGGCCGAGCGAATTTACCTCGACACTCCGACCGCCCTTTTGCCTGCTGCTGAACGGAATGTTTTGGCCCATTTGATTGATCTGATTGGGAAATCTCAGGTCACTTCCGAAGGAAAGCTGTCAGCTGACACCCGTTTCATCAGACAAACCTAAGCCGCCGGAACTTTTTTTCGAAAACGTCGAATTCCCCTCTGGACGGCAAAAATCGGGATTGTTATACGGCCCTCAGTTCCGGCGTAGCTCAGCGGTAGAGCAGTTGACTGTTAATCAATTGGTCGTAGGTTCGATCCCTACCGCCGGAGCCAAATTCTCCCCACCTTAAATACCCATCACCAAAGGTCGTTTGCGGCGCAAGATTTTTCGACGAAAAATCTTATGCGCCCTCTGGACGCCGCAGAAACTGGTTGCTATACGGCGCGGACCGTTCCGGCGTAGCTCAGCGGTAGAGCAGTTGACTGTTAATCAATTGGTCGTAGGTTCGATCCCTACCGCCGGAGCCATTTCCCACGTTTTTTAAGATCAGCCCACCAAGGCGTCCTTGAATTCCGCGCGCAAGTTACGTTTCAGAACCTTACCCGTTGCGTTCAGAGGCAAGGCATCCACAAACACCACCTTGTCCGGCACCTGCCATTTAGCGATTTTGCCGTCATAAAATGTCAGCACCTCTTCTTCGCTTGGGTCCTCCCCCTCGGCGCGTACGGCCACCAGCAGTGGGCGCTCGTCCCACTTTGGATGCGGTACGCCAACCACGGCTGCGGTCGCCAATTTGGGATGCGCAACGGCGATGTTCTCTAACTCGACCGAACTGATCCACTCACCCCCGGATTTGATGATGTCCTTGGACCGGTCGCGGATGGTCATATAGCCGTCAGAGTCCACCGTTGCGACATCACCAGTGGCAAACCAGCCATCCCGCAGCAAATCTTCATCTTGCATCTGGAAATAACTGTCCAGAACCCACGGCCCTCGCACCAGCAGATCACCTTGGGTTTCGCCGTCATGCGGCAGATCATTGCCGTCATCGTCGACGATCTTTAGATCGACACCATAACAGGGCCTTCCCTGGCTTTCTCGAATGGCGTGCTGCTCGTCTTCCGGCAGGTCAAAGTGCTTGGCCAGAGGGTGATTTGCGGTCCCCAACGGACTCATCTCGCTCATCCCCCAGGCGTGGATGGTGTCGACACCATAGGTTTCGCGGAAGGTTTCGATCATCGAAGGCGGGCACGCGGCCCCGCCGATCACCGTCCGCTGCAGGCTGGCCAGCTTGCTGCCAGACTGCTCCGCAAAAGCCAGCAGCCCCTGCCAGATCGTCGGCACGCCCATGGCCAGAGTGACGCCGTAAGTGTCGATCAGATTCACCAGCGCCTCACCATGCAAACCCGGCCCCGGCAACACCATCCGCGATCCCGACATGGCGCAAGCATATGGGGACCCCCAGGCGTTTACATGGAACATCGGAACCACCGGCATGACCACATCCATCGCCGAAAACCCGATAACGTCGCGTGTGTTCGATCCGAAACTGTGCAGCACGGTGGAGCGATGCGAATACAACACCCCCTTTGGATTGCCGGTTGTGCCAGATGTGTAACACAGGCCGGATGCAGTGTTTTCGTCAAAGCTGGGCCATTCAAAACTGGCCTCACCGGTCTCGATCAAATCGTCGTAGAATTGCACACCCGGTATCTGCGCAATAGCGTCATCGTTTCTTGGCCCCATCAGGACGAAATGTTGAACATCGGGCAAATGCTCGTGCAGGGCTGCGACCAAAGGAATAAAGGTTGCGTCGAAAAACAGAACCCGGTCCTGTGCATGATTGATGATATAGGTCAGCTGTTCGGGAAACAGTCGCGGGTTGACGGTGTGGCAAACGAACCCCGCCCCGGAAGTGGCATAGTAGATCTCAAGATGCCGCCGGTTATTCCAAGCCAGCGTCGCAATCCGCGTCTGTGGCTCCAATCCCAACTTGGACAGTGCCGAGGCCAGCTTCCGCGCGTTTTCCGCTACTTGCGACCAACTGCTATGGCTCACTGTGCCATCGGTTTCAACCGAATAAATCTCAGTCTGACCGTGAAAGCGGTCGGCGTGATCAATCAGCGACGAGATCAGCAAGGGCTGCGTCATCATCTGTCCCAGCATGGGCGTCCTCCCTATGGCGGTGCCACTTTGTGCCCGCAATCACATCGGGCGATATGGCTTTTCCTTAGGCAGAGCCTGCCAAGCATTTAATTGTCTGACAATAAAAGAATGCGATTTACCGTTGCGGCAGGTGGTAAAATCGAACCCTCAATCGCGGTGTTTTAGCGCATAAGCAACCAGCGAAGCGGTCGAGCCATCCTTGCCGTCAGCGCTAACCTCACCATCCACTATCGGACCCAGCGACGTCGCCAATTCCTTGCCCAGTTCCACCCCCCATTGGTCGAACGAATTGATCCCCAGCAGAACCCCTTCGACGAAAACACGGTGTTCGTACAAGGCGATGATTTGGCCCAGGACATACGGTGTGAGCTTCGGATAAATCAGGGTCGAGGACGGCCGGTTGCCCGGGAACACACGATGACGGGCCTGACGTTCAAGTTCCTCACCGGCCAACCCTTGTTCGGCCATGCGCTGCCGCGCCACATCCAACGACCGGCCGCGCATCAGCGCTTCGGATTGGGCCAGACAATTGGCCAGCAAAAGGCGGTGGTGGTGGGTAAGTTCGGGCTCGTGCCCTTCGGCGGCCACCATGAATTCGCAGGGGATCACATCGGTGCCCTGATGGATCAACTGGTAAAAGGCGTGCTGGCCATTGGTGCCCGGTTCACCCCAAACCACAGGCCCCGAAGGTATGGTCAAGGCGCTGCCGTTCATTGCAACGGATTTACCGTTCGACTCCATCTCAAGCTGTTGGAAATAGGCGGGAAGACGTAGCAGCCGTTGATCATAGGGCAGAACCGCGCGGCTGGTATATCCCAGAACCTGGCGGTGCCAGACCCCAACCAGAGCCAGCATTACCGGCATGTTCTCGATCCAGTCAGCAGCGCGGAAATGGACGTCCATCGCCTGTCCCCCGCGCAGAAAGGCATCAAACGCGTTCGAACCGACGGCGATCATCACCGGTAGCCCAACCGGCCCCCAGACCGAATAGCGCCCCCCTACCCAATCGGCAAAACCAAAAACGTGATCTTGGGCGATACCAAAGGCATCGGTCTTATCTACCGCACACGACACGGCTGCGAACTGTTTTCCACAATCGCCACCGCCATCCGTTAACCAGGCACGGGCGGTCCGGGCGTTGGTCATGGTTTCAATGGTGGTGAATGTCTTGGATGCGACAATCACCAGTGTCCGGGTCGGGTCAAGTGGGCGCAGCGTATCCGCGATATGCGCGCCATCGACATTGGACACATAGTGCAGGTTTGGCCCGTCGTGATACGGGGCCAACGCGTGCGTGGCCATCACTGGCCCAAGATCCGAGCCGCCGATGCCGATATTCACGACGTCGGTAAAGCTGCCACCTGTCCCGGAAATCGCGCCGCCGCGCACCTCTTCGGCGAAAACCCGCATCCGGTGCAGCGTGTCCAGCACGTCAGGCATCACATCCAGACCGTCGACCTCAACTGGTCCGCCATCCAGATTACGCAACGCCGTGTGCAATACCGCGCGCCCTTCGGTTTCGTTGATCTTGGCACCCGAGAACATGGCGTCGCGCCGTTCCGCCAGACCCGCCGTATCGCACAGCCCGGTCAAAGCGTCACGGATGTCCGCGTCAATACTGGTTTTCGAGTAATCAAAGAGCAGGTCACCGGTTGAGGCCGAATACCCCTGCGCCCGGTTTGCATCCTTACTGAACATACCCAGAATGGGCTGCCCCTTCCGTTCTGCTGCCAGTGCTTTGAGTGTCTCCAGTTGCATAGCGCCTACTCCGCCCAATGTACGGTCATGCCACTCAGCACTGCTGCGATGGGGGCCTCTTCCGGTGGCAGGGACAAGGACCGTTCCAAAGCATCCCGTTTCGCGTTCCCGAAAATGATCAGGTGTTTTGACAAGGCACCATCCAAAACAGGCGCAGTCAGCGTGATACGGGGTTCCGGCTGAACCTCGGTCCGTGCCACCGCCAGAGGACGCGCGTGACCGCCCAACGCAGCCTCAAGCCCATCCATACCCGGGAACAGGGACGCGGTGTGCATATCCTCGCCCATTCCCAAAACCAGCACCGACAAGGGCCGGATCGGAGTGATCAGGCTTTCGATTTCCGGCAAGACATCTTCGGGCTCCTTCCCCGGCACATACAGAGGTATATATTGCGCCACCGACGCCCGATTTGTCAGCAACCGCTCGCGGATCAGACGCTCGTTCGAGCGGTCGTGATCACCCGGCACACAGCGTTCATCGGTGGGCAGAACCCACACCCGGTCCCATTCCAAATCCGCCGCGCACAGAACATCAAACATCGGGCCGGGCGTCGTGCCTCCGGGGACTGCCAATGAGGCAAAGTCGTGATGCAGCAAGGCGGATTCCAGTTCACCTGCCAGCACGTTTGCAACGTCGATGGCCAGCATATCCCGGTCGGCGTATTCCTGTATGTTCATGGGTTTATCCCTTGCCAGCGGCGACCGTCTCGTTTCATCAGCAGCTCGGCGTCGCCCGGGCCAGTGCTGCCGCTTTCATAAGGTTTGGGAACATCCCCGCGCGCCTGCCAGCCCGCGATGATCGGATCTGTCCAGGCCCATGCGGCCTCGACCTCATCTCCGCGCATAAACAGGGTTTGGTTGCCGCGGATCACGTCCATCACCAAACGCTCATAAGCGTCCGGAGGGTCCTGGTTTTCGGGCCCCAATGCCTCGGCAAAACTCATGTCCAGAGGCACGTCGACCAGGCGCATCCCACCCTGCCCCGGTTCCTTGATCGTCACCTTCAGCGTGATGCCTTCGTTCGGCTGCAGGCGGATCGACAAAACGTTGGCGTGGCGCCCGGCATCTGCGCCAAAGATCGAATGCGGCGCGTCTTTGAACATCACATTGATTACCGAAGATCGCGCCACAAGCCTTTTGCCTGTGCGCAAATAGAACGGCGTACCCGCCCACCGCCAGTTACTGACGTGAGCCCGCAGCGCCACATAGCTTTCCGTAGTCGAACGTGGATTACCAACAGTATCCCGATAGCTGCGTCCACTCAGCCCACCTTCAAACTGACCGCGCACAATGTGGTGCGGCTCGACCGGGTCCAATGCGCGGATCACCTTGAGCTTTTCGTCCCGTACCGCGTCGGGGTCGAACTTGGCCGGCGGTTCCATCGCAATCAGGCAGAGCAGTTGCATCAGGTGGTTCTGCACCATGTCACGCATGGCGCCTGCGCGCTCATAATACTCTTCGCGCCCGTCAATGCCGACGGATTCGGCCACGGTGATCTGGATGTGGTCGACATACTGACTGTTCCACAATGGCTCGAAAAGCATGTTGCCAAACCGAACGGCCATCAGGTTCTGAACGGTTTCTTTGCCCAGATAATGGTCGATCCGGTAAATCTGCCCTTCGGAGAAATGCGCCGCTAGCGTCGCATTCAACGCCTGCGCGCTGCCCAGATCGTGACCAAAGGGTTTTTCGACAACGATCCGTGTCTGGGTCGTGGCCAGATCATTTGCTTTGATCCGTTCGGCCAGCGGTCCGAACAGGCGCGGCCCAACCGAGAAATAGAACGCCCGTACTCGATCAATTGTGAGCTTCGCTGCAAGCTGACCCCACCCCTCATCCGTAAGCGCATCTAACGCGACATAATCAACCCGTTGCAAGAACGCATTCAATGCCTTGGCATCCGCACAATGCGCGGGCGCATGTTCGCGCAACGATTGCGCGACCACATCCCGAAACGCATCGCTGTCCAATTCCGATCTGGCGGCACCAATGATCTGAACATCCTCGGGCCATTGTCCGGCACAATAGCGTCGGAACAGGGCAGGCAGGATCTTACGCTGCGCAAGATCGCCAGTACTGCCAAAAATGACCAGATCGAACGGGTCGACGGGGATGACGCGAGAAACCATGCGTTTCCCTTACCTTACCCCTGAGGGCATGTCCAATGTTAGCGCAAACAAAATTACACTTTTTCCCATCATCAAAACTCTGTCAGGTCGGCCGTGGCACCCTTAACTAATTCGGTCTGAAAGGCTAAGTCAGCAGCAGGACTGCAAAGAACCGGATACCGGAATGAAAGACAACGCCTCTCAGATTGCCAATATCGGCAAATTTCAGAACACATTGGTGACGGCTGACGGGCAAACACGGGCCTCGGTTGCGCTTAGCAACCCTGAAACGCTTTGGTTCAACACCGGTACCTTGTGCAATATCGAATGTGTCAACTGCTATATCGCAAGCAGCCCGACCAACGATGCGCTGGTCTATATCACCGCCGATGAGGTGCGGGACTATCTGGATCAAATCGAAGCCCGAAATTGGCCGGTTCGGGAAATCGGGTTCACTGGTGGCGAACCATTCATGAACCCAGAAATGATCGACATGACCCGCGCCGCGCTGGAGCGTGGGTATGAGGTTTTGATCCTCACCAATGCCATGCAACCAATGATGCGCCGAAAGATGCGTGAGGGTCTGCTGGAATTGCAGCGTGACTACGGCAACAAGCTAACCCTGCGAATCTCGGTCGATCACTACTGCTCCGATCTGCATGACGAAGAACGTGGCAAGGGCAGCTTCGCCAAGACCGTGACCGGGATGGAGTGGCTGCGTGACAACGGCTTAAACATGGCCGTGGCCGGGCGCACTGTCTGGGGTGACAGCGACGCGGAAAGCCGCGCTGGCTATGCTGCGTTTTTCAAGCAGCACGGCTTTGACATTGACGCCCAAAACCCGGGCCAGACGGTTCTGTTCCCCGAGATGGACGAAACCATCGAAGTGCCGGAAATCACCACAGCTTGCTGGGGTATTCTGGACAAATCACCCGACGCCGTGATGTGCGCCAGCGCCCGTATGGTGGTAAAGCGCAAGGGTGCGGAACGCCCCGCCGTTCTGGCCTGCACACTTTTACCTTATGCGCCCGAATTCGAAATGGGTCACACCCTGGCCGAGGCCGAGGCGGACGTACACCTCAACCATCCCCATTGCGCCAAATTCTGTGTTCTGGGCGGGGCCAGCTGTTCAGGCTGATCAGTTCAGTTCAGGCGATTCCCAGAATTTCGTGCCGGACGCCCCAGCCGAGACGCGCCAGCCTTTCTTGCCCAGCACGAAAAAGGACCGGCCATCAGTGAACCGCACGGTTTCCCCGCTGCGCTCGTCACCGTACATCGCCCCGGTTTCCGCTGTTGCGTCGTAACCATATTCGATAAATTTCGCCAGATCGGCGGGGGTTTCAAACAGGATCACGAACTTGGTTTCAAACCCACCGATACCCACTGCGGCACCCACTCCGCCAGTACCCATGTTCATATAAGTGTGCTGACCGGTATCCATTGAAACGGCCACCCCGCGCCCATACCCGGCCGAGACCGGAAACACCGTAACCTTGCGCGAGTCGAACACGGCGTAGCCCGCACTGACGTCATACAACGCTTTTGCGTCGGGGTTTTCCGCTAATAACTGGGTAAGAACCTCGCTGGCCATCGCGTCCAGCTTGGCGCGCGTCTCTTCCGGGGTGGCCTCGTTCGTCACCAAATCCGTGGTCGAGTTGATGGTCCCCTCAACCGCGCTTGCACCTTTCTGAATGGTGTTGCCCACGGTTTCAGTCCCACGCCCTACAGCGTCGGCTGTGTTCGCAGCACCTTTTTTGATTTTATCAAAGACGCCTTCGGCGACGGCTGGTCCGCCAATTAACAGCGCAGCGGCGAAAAGCAAAGCTCGGGACATAAAGCGATTCCGTATGTGACCAATGGATTGGTCGACACCATAACCCAAGCACCAATAAATTTAACGCGTCTCAATCGTTACTGACCAAAAATCAGGCTGGATATTCAATTGACCCTGAATTCACCCACCATGTTGCGCCATTCACCGGGCGCGATCATCTTGCGATGCGTAAACCGGACCGAATGCAGCGGACCGTCAATCTCGCGCTGCCAGAAGTCGATGAAATCGAACAATTTCGGATGATCCGGCGCCAGATCGTAATCCTGCCAGATGAACGTGTTCAGAACGTGGATGTAATCGGGCATGCGGTAGAAGAATTCTGCCGTTGTCAGCCCGTACCCTTTGAGCATTAGTTCGGTTTCGCTTTGCTCCATGCAGACCTCCAATTTTGTTGCAAGGTCTCTTCAGGGTAACACGAAAACACCCTAACCCTTAGTTAACAATATGTTACTCAGGTGTTACGGGGGTTTTTCGTATGCAAAATCGTTGCTTGCTTGCACCTTATGTGCCGGGTCTGATAAGGTGCATCCACAAGATATAGACCCAAAACAAAACACGGGCAGTTTACGTGAGCGATACGCCAGATATTCCTGAAAACATGGACGAAACCCCGCCCGAGCGCCCCGTTTATGACGGCCCGACGGTGTCCATCGAATCCGAGATGCGCACGTCCTACCTGGACTATGCGATGTCGGTCATCGTCAGCCGCGCGATCCCCGATCTGCGCGACGGGCTGAAGCCGGTGCATCGCCGCATTCTGTATGCAATGCACGAAACCGGGAACACACACGACAAGGCCTATCGCAAATCGGCCCGCCCGGTTGGCGACGTTATGGGTAAGTACCACCCGCACGGTGACAGCGCGATCTATGATGCGCTGGTGCGGATGGCGCAGGATTTCTCGATGTCTTTGCCGTTGCTGGATGGTCAGGGCAACTTTGGCTCGATGGACGGCGATAACCCGGCGGCCATGCGCTATACCGAAGTGCGCATGGACAAGCCCGCCGCGTCCCTGCTGGCCGATATCGAAAAAGAGACGGTCGACTTCCAGGACAATTATGACGGCAAGGACCGGGAACCGACCGTCCTGCCCGCCCGTTTCCCGAACATGTTGGTCAATGGTGCCGGTGGTATCGCCGTGGGCATGGCGACCAACATCCCACCACACAATCTGGGGGAAGTGATCGACGCCACGCTGGCACTGATCGACGACCCGGACCTGACGTCCGAGCAGTTGATTGAATACGTACCCGGCCCCGACTTCCCGACCGGCGGCGTCATGCTGGGCCGCTCGGGTGCGCGCAAAGCCTATCTTGAAGGTCGCGGCAGCGTCATTATCCGCGCCAAGACCCGCGTGGAAGAACTGCGTAAGGATCGTTACGCTATCGTCGTCGATGAAATTCCCTATCAGGTGAACAAGGCCGCGATGATCGAAAAGATCGCCGAAGCGGTGCGTGAAAAGCGCATCGAAGGCGTGGCCCATGTACAGGACGAATCCGACCGTAACGGTGTCCGCGTGGTAGTCGAACTGAAACGCGATGCGACGCCCGAGGTGGTGCTGAACCAGCTTTACCGCTTCTCGCCGATGCAAACGTCCTTTGGCTGTAACATGCTGGCGCTGAACGGTGGTCGGCCTGAACAACTGACCCTGCGCCGGTTCCTGACCTCGTTCATCGATTTCCGCGAGGATGTCGTTGCCCGCCGCACCGCCTATGACCTTCGCAAGGCGCGGGAACGCAGCCACATCCTGTGTGGTCTGGCCGTGGCCGTTTCCAACGTGGACGAAGTTGTTGCCACCATCCGGTCATCCGCGGACGCAGCCGAGGCGCGTGAAAAACTGATGACGCGCCGTTGGCCTGCCGCTGAGATCGAGGGTTATCTGCGACTGATCGATGATCCTCTGTCCAAGATGAACGATGACGGCACCTATAACCTGACCGAGGTTCAGGCCCGCGCCATCCTCGACCTGCGCCTCCAGCGCCTGACCCAACTGGGCGTCAAAGAGGTCACGGACGAGTTGGAAGAACTAGCTGGTAAGATCAAGGAATACCTGGATATTCTGTCCTCGCGCGAACGCATCATGTCGATCATCGGCGATGAGTTGCGCAGCGTGCGCGAACAGTTCGCCGTTCCCCGTCGCACCGAGATCGTCGACTGGTCCGGCGACATGGAAGACGAGGATCTGATCGAACGCGAAGATATGGTCGTGACTGTCACCTCTGGCGGGTACATCAAACGTACCCCGCTGGCCGATTTCCGCGCGCAGAAACGCGGCGGTAAGGGCCTGTCGGGCATGCAGACCAAAGAAGAGGATGTTGTTACCAACCTCTTCGTCGCGAACACGCACACACAGCTGCTGTTCTTCACCACCGACGGCATGGTCTATAAGCTCAAGACCTGGCGCCTGCCACAATCGGGCCGGACCGGTAAGGGCAAAGCCATCGTCAACATCCTGCCAATCCCGACAGGTGTTTCCATCGCGGCTATCATGCCCGTGGATGTCCCGGATGAAGAGTGGGAGAACCTGCAGATCGTCTTTGCCACCAGTGCCGGCGACGTGCGCCGCAATGCGCTGAGCGATTTCACCAACGTTAAGCGCAACGGTAAGATCGCGATGGATCTGCCCGACGGTGTCGAGCTGGTAAACGCGCGCATCTGCTCGGAAGATGATGACGTGATGCTGGTCACCAACTCTGGCCGTGCGATCCGCTTCCAGACCACCGATGTGCGTGTCTTTAAGGGCCGCAAGTCGACCGGTGTGCGGGGCATCAAGCTGTCTAACGGCGACCGCGTTGTGTCCATGTCGGTGATCCGCCATTTCAAGGCTACTTCGGACGAACGCGCCGCTTACCTCAAGATGCGCCGCGCCGTTGCCGGCCTGACCGACGACGCCGAAGTAACCGACGAGGAAGGCGACGCGCTGGCGACCATCAGTCAGGAACGCTATGCCGAGATGTCCGCTGCTGAAAACTTGATCCTGACCATCACAGCAGGCGGTTCGGGCAAGCTAAGCTCCAGCCACGATTACCCGGTCCGCGGACGCGGAGGCATGGGGGTTGCGGCCATGGACAAGGCAATGCGCGGCGGAGAGCTGGTGGCCTCGTTCCCGGTTGAGATCGACGATCAGATCATGCTGGCCACCTCCAAAGGCCAATCAATCCGGGTTCCCGTCGAAGGCATCTCGTTCCGGTCGCGCAGCGCGGGCGGTGTGAAGGTGTTCAACACCGGTAAAGGCGAAGTGGTCGTCAGCGTCGCCTGGATCGCCGATCAAGGCGACGAAGAGGCCGAGGGATAAGATTACAACAAAGGCCCCAGAGCGCAGTGTTTTGGGGCCTTGGATTTTGTTTTCGCCAATATTCTCTCAAAATGTGGCAATCAACGGTCTGCCCAATAGAACGATCAAATCGGCGCTGGTTTCTGTATTTCCTAAAAATCGCTATTCTATGACCAAGGATATTTGAAACAGCAGTTTCAAGAGGTCGTTTTAATGCGAATTTTGTTCAAACAAAGTTTAGTTATCTTTTGGTTTCTCTGGTGGACATTCGCGTTTTTGACCGACTTCATCGGCGGGCTAGAGCTGCTGGGGGTGACTTCAACCCCTTGGTTTGACGGTCACAACTTTCCGTTTCTGCAAAAAACGCTGGCGCAGTTTGGTGCCTCTACTGCCGTTGATGTAATTTTATTTGTCGGGATCATACTGTGGCTATTTCTTTCGACGCTGCTATTTGCGTTGGCGTCATTTACCCCGTATTCCCAGACGGATCGCTGGCAGAAGAGGGTCGACGCAGCGTTTATCGTATCGCTAGGATTGTGGCTTGCTTTTTTTCTGGCGGATCAGACGGTCATGAATTTTGATTTGGAAGAAAACCATATGGTTCAGGGGAGCTTTCAATTACTATGCTATCTGACCATCTACCTACTGCCTGATTAGCAATGCTCGGTTCCTATGGGCTGCTTTAGGCAAAGAACTGGCAACGCGGCACACATGTGACAACCAGTTTGGCCGGAAATTGTGCGTTCAAAGATTGTAGAGCGTACCAAATTTCTGTTCCAAATACGCCAACAACGGTTCCGGTCCCGGTTCAATCCCGCTGGCGCGTTGGATAGTCTCGCGCGGGGTGAAGAGCCCGCCAAAACGCTGTAGGTTCTCGCACAGCCAACTGGTTGCGCCTGACGTGTCGCCCCTGATCAGTTGCGCATCCAAATCAGGAACCGCAGCGCGCAACGCTTGATACAGACATCCGGCATAGACATTGCCCAATGAATAGGTCGGGAAATAACCAAACAACCCGACCGACCAGTGGACGTCCTGTAAACACCCGTTCGAAGGTCGGTCGACCTCATATCCAAAATCGGCCTTGAATCGGTCGTTCCACGCCGCTTCCAGATCGCTGACCTGAAGGTCTCCGGCCATTAGGGCGCGTTCAAGGTCAAAGCGCAGCATGATGTGCAGGTTGTATTGCACCTCGTCCGCCTCGGTCCGGATATAGCCTTTGTGTACGCCGTTGACCGTGGCATAGAACGCATCGGCATCCGCGACATCGAAATCACCGAACACGTCAACCATTTGATTGTAAAGCCACTCCGTGAACGCCCGAGATCGGCCCAGCTGGTTTTCATAAATCCGGCTTTGACTTTCATGCACGCCCATCGACACGCCCTGCCCCAGTGGTGTCAGCGCATAGGCCGGGTTGATACCCTGTTCATAGGCGGCGTGGCCGACCTCATGAATGGTTGAGTAGAAACAGTTGAACGGGTCGGTCTCGCTGGTGCGAGTGGTGATGCGCACATCCAGGCCACTGCCCGAACTGAACGGATGTACTGCCTTGTCCACCCGCCCAGTATTCAGATCGTACCCGAACGTGGTCGCCAGTTTCTGCGACAATTGCATCTGTATCTGTTCGTCGAATTTTCCGGTCAGAGCGTGCGGCGCTGGTTTATCCAAAACGGCCGCGCGCAGGGCCACAAGACGAGGGCGCATCTGATCGAAAATCTCGGCGATTTGTGAACCGGTGGTATAGGGTTCGTAGTCTTCGACCATGGCGTCATAGACATCACCACCCTGCGCCAGTGCAGCGCCTTCTTCACGCTTGAGGGCAACGACCTCCTCGAGAACAGGCAGAAAGGTAGCCACATTCTCGTCTGAACGGGCTTGCGCCCAAGTTCCCTGGGCTGCTGACGTCACGCGCGCAATGGCCTTGGCCAGATCGGCTGGCACTTTTGCCGTCCGCTCGTAAGTTCGACGGATATCGCGCAATTGGGCGCGGGCTACGTCGTCTTGTGGGTCGGCTAGCTCCAACCACTCAGCCACGCGCGGGTCAGAGCGGCGGGCATGCAGAACCGCTTCGATCGCGGCCATTTCCTCAGCCCGTTGCGGGGCCGCGCCGCGCGGCATCACCGTTTCCTGGTCCCAGCCCAGCCGCCCGGCGATTTGCCCGAGGGCCGACGTTTCGCGTTGGAAGGCCATCAGGTCATCATAGGCAGTCATCAGGGTCATGCTCCGCGGATTGAGGTGGCGATTGGATATGCTGTCAGGAAACGTGCGCGCAGGATCAGGGTCCAAACAACAACGGCCATGAACTGGTGGAAGATGGCGATCTGCCAGGGGGCCGCGTAGATCACCGTCATAATCCCGACCACCACCTGCAGAGAAAGCGCCGCAAAAGCTGCATTGAACGCAAACCGCGTTTGCGGATGCGCGCTGGTGCTGCCGCGTCTCCAGACAATGATGCCGAAGATAAACAGAAGATAGCCAGCACAGCGGTGAATAAACTGCACCAGACCGGGGCTTTCAAAGAAATTGCGCCACATCGGTTCAAGCATCGTCGCGTCAGGCGGCAACAGTTGACCACCGATCAGGGGCCAATCGGTATATGATCTTCCAGCGTCTATGCCTGCCACAAGGGCGCCTATGAGTATTTGTAGAAAGGCGAAATGCATCAGCCCGGTCGATAGCGAGAACAGTTTGCCCTCTTTCGCGCGGCGGGCCTGCATCAGGTCACGCTCCTCGCGCCCCAGCTCAAAGATGTACCATGCAAGGAACCCGAGGATAACGAAGGCCAGACCCAGATGGACTGCCAGGCGATAGCTGGCAACGGCCGTCATCCCCTCGCCCTGCGTCACGCCCGAGGCAACCATCCACCAGCCAACCGCGCCCTGAACACCGCCCAAAGCGCCTGGAATCAGCAGTTTACCGGTCCACCCGGTCGGAATTTTTCGGGCCAGCAGGAAGCCAAAGAACCCAAGTGCCCAAACTAGACCGATCACCCGGCCCAGTTGACGGTGACCCCACTCCCACCAGTAAATGGATTTAAAGTCATCAAGCTCCATCCATTGGTTCTGAATGCGCCATTGATCGATCTGCTTGTACTTTTCGAACTCGGCCTGCCAATCGGCCTCGGTCATTGGTGGGATGGCCCCAGTGACCGGGCGCCATTCCGTTATCGACAATCCGCTATCGGTCAGGCGTGTCAGGCCGCCTACGGAGATCATGACAACGACCAGCGCGAACAGGATCATCAGCCAGACGCGAATTGCCCCGCGTGCGCCGCCACGACCACGGTCAATCATGCCCGGTTGAACGGCCTGTTGTTTTTCTGTGTCTGAGACGTCTTCGAAGATGCTGCGCTTACCGCTCATGCTGTCCTCTTGTGCCTTGGATTTCGTCGCAAGCTAGGGTGAAGGGGGGCTAAGGTCCAGCCTCAGCCTTTATCCTTCCAGCGGACCATCTGACGCATGATCCCGTGCAGCATCTGCACATCCGCGCGCGTCATCCGCATCCGAGACCACAGATTGCGCAAATTGGTCTTCATGCCTTCGGCCTTTTCGGGGGGATAGAAAAAGCCCGCCTCGTCCAGCCGGTCCTCGTAATGTTCGACCAGTTTTTCGACCTCGATCCCCGTGGCCCAGTCGCCTTTGCCCAGATCGGTGGCTTCGTGCACCACACCGCCGGTCTGGCGCATCCACTCATAGGCGGTCAACAACACGCATTGGCCAAGGTTCAGCGAGGCATATTCCGGGTTTACCGGAACCGAGATAATGGCATTTGCCTTGGCGATATCTTCGTTTTCCAACCCTGCCCGTTCCGGTCCGAACAAGACCGAGACCTTTTCACCAGCCGCCACTTTCTCGGCCGCGATCTGCATCGCGCGTTCGGGGCTGTAGACCGGTTTGGTCAGACCACGCTGGCGCGCGGTAGTTGCAAAGACAAAAGTGCTGTCGGCCAGCGCGCCCGCAAGGTCATCGAACAGCTGCGCTTCGTCCAGCAAGCGCCCCGCCCCGCTGGACATTGCCACCGCCTTGGGGTTTGGCCAGCCATCACGCGGTGCCACGATCCGCATCCGGTCCAGCCCAAAATTCCACATCGCCCGCGCGGCAGCGCCGATGTTTTCACCCATCTGAGGGCGGACGAGCACAAAGGACGGCTGGGATGTATCGCTGGGCATGGTTGTCTCCGGAAAACTTGGCTTGCTGTAATCGGCGCGATGGCGCAGGGCAAGGCATCCGATTGGTCAATTGCGCCTTAAACCGGCATAAAAGTTTGCTTCCCCGGCACAATCCGCTAAACCGCGCCAAAGACTGAAAGCTAAGGACGCGCCAATGGACACCCCCGAGCAGCCGCAGATTTACCTGATCACCCCTCCGACCATCTCATTGAGCACGTTCCCCGACCAGCTTAGCCGCGTTCTGGACGGTGCCGAGATTGCCTGCATCCGACTGGCTCTGGCAGGCAATGACGAAGACGCGATCTCGCGCGCTGCTGATGCTTGTCGCGAGGTGGCCCATACCCGTGACGTGGCGCTGGTCATCTCGAACCATGTTCTGCTGGCGCAACGGTTGGGGTTGGACGGGGTGCATCTGGACGACGCCGCACGTTCAGTGCGCGCCGCGCGCAAGGAGTTGGGCGCGGATGCCATTGTTGGCAGTTTTTGTGGCGCGTCCAGCCACGATGGCATGACCGCTGGTGAAGCTGGCGTAGATTATGTTGCCTTTGGCCCGGTCGGCGCGTCAACGCTGGGGGACGGAACCACGGCTGAAAAAGACCTGTTTCAGTGGTGGTCTGAGATGATCGAGGTTCCGGTTGTGGCCGAAGGTGGCCTGACGCCTGAGCTGATCCGCGACCTGACCCCTTGCACTGATTTCTTCGGTATCGGGGATGAGATCTGGTCGCAAGAAGACCCGCTTGCCGCGCTTAAAACTCTTACCGATGCGATGTGAGCGTTAACCCTTGCACCCACCTCGGGGCTGCGGCATGACACGGGCATGACTCAGAACAGCGAAATCCTGTGTATCGGCTCGGTCCTGTGGGACATAATCGGGCGGTCCGCCAGCGCCATGCGTCAGGGCTCGGACGTGCCGGGGCGGATCACCCGCCTGCCCGGCGGAGTGGCCATGAACATCGCCATGACGCTGGTGCGCTTTGGTATGACGCCGACCCTTCTGACAGCCATTGGTCGCGACCCCGAAGGCGACGAGTTGGTCAACGCCTGTTCGCGGCTGGGCATGGTCACGGACCACATCTATCGTTCGCAGGATTTGCCGACAGACAGGTACATGGCCGTCGAAGGGGCCAACGGCCTGATCGCGGCAATCGCTGACGCGCATTCGCTTGAGGCCGCCGGGGCGAAAATCCTGCGCCCCTTGATGCATGGGCCGCTGGGGTATGAGAACACTCCGTTCCAGGGTCCCATCGCATTGGACGGCAATCTGACGCTGACCCTGTTAGAAGAAATCGCCCAAAGCCCCGCCTTTGCACGTGCGGACCTGCGCGTGGCCCCGGCCTCGCCTGGCAAGGCCGAACGTCTGCTGCCGTTCCTGAAACACGCCCGCGCCACGCTTTATGTGAACCTCGAAGAGGCCGGCATCTTGTGCCAGCGCGAATTCACCGATTCTGAAGGCGCCGCCAAGGGCCTGCTGGACCGTGGCGCGCTGCGGGTGCTGGTCACGGACGGCGGCAACTCGGCCACCATTGGCAGCGCTGACGAAATATTGACCCAAACACCGCCCTCCGTTCTGGTCACCCGTGTGACCGGTGCGGGCGATACTTTCATGGCGGCGCATATCGCGTCCGAGGCCAACGGTGCGTCCAATGACGAAGCCTTACGCCGCGCCCTACATGCCGCCGCAACCTATGTTTCCGGAGAAACACCACTGTGATCGACATCCAATATTCCGCCGAGGTCCGCGCCGCCAAAGATGCAGGTCAGCCCATCGTTGCGCTGGAAAGCACCATCATCACCCATGGTATGCCCTACCCTCAGAATATCGAGGTGGCGGCGCAGGTTCAGCAGGACGTCCGTGACGCTGGCGCGGTTCCTGCAACCATGGCCGTGATCAATGGCAAACTGCATGTGGGCCTGGAAGACGACCAGTTGAAAGCCTTGGGGCAGGCCCAGGGCGTCGCCAAGATCTCACGCGCGGACATGGCGGCCTGTATGTCGACCAGCGGCACCGGGGCCACGACAGTGGCCGCCACGATGATCGCCGCGCGCTATGCCGGGATCGAAGTTTTTGCGACCGGTGGCATCGGTGGTGTGCATCAGGGGGCCGAGACCTCGTTTGACATCTCAGCCGATCTGCACGAATTGGCGCAGACACCCGTTACTGTTGTTGCAGCCGGAGCGAAAGCCATCCTGGATCTTGCTAAAACACTTGAAGTGCTCGAGACATTGGGCGTTCCGGTTATCGCGCATGGACAGGATGAATTCCCGGCTTTTTGGTCCGCCAAGTCCCCCTATCCTGCGCCCTTGCGCATGGATAGTGCCGAAGACATCGCCAAGGCCCACGCCACCCGTCGCGCGCTTGGCCTGCCCGGGGGTCAGCTGGTTGCCAACCCGATCCCGGACGCCGATCAAATCCCGGCCGAGGAACTGGCCCCCATCATCGCTGCCGCCCAATCAGACGCGGATACGCACCGGATCACCGGCAAAGGCGTCACGCCATACCTGCTACAACGGATCTATGAACAGACCGGGGGCCGCTCGCTGACCGCAAACATAGCGCTGGTGCGCAACAATGCCCGTCTAGCCGCCGGTATCGCGATTGCTTTGACCAAATCCGCCTAGAGCTACCCTATTGTACCAAGACGCCGGACTGCTTAACTAAATCGGCAAACCAATCAGGATCGCAATGAACACACCGTTTGACGAAGAACCCCACCGCGGACCGGGCCTGTTTTCCCGGCTGCGCGCGTCTTTTCTGACGGGCATCGTTGTCATTGCGCCTGTCTGGCTGACGATCTGGTTGATTTGGTCCGTCGTGGGCTGGATCGACAGTGCTGTCCTGCCGCTGATCCCACAACAGTTCCAGCCCCAACAATATGTAGGCATCAACCTGCGCGGCGTCGGCGTCATCATCTTTCTGGTGTTCACTGTTCTGGTGGGCTGGGTCGCCAAGGGGATTCTGGGACGGTCCTTTATTTCCTTCACCGAAAGCCTGGTAGAACGGATGCCGGTTGTCCGCTCGATCTATTCCGGGATCAAGCAGATATCCGAGACAGTCTTTGCCCAGACAGAAAGATCTTTTGAAAAAGCCTGCTTGGTGCAATATCCACGCCGCGGTATCTGGGCTATCGGCTTTGTATCGACCACCGCCAAAGGCGAGGTCACCCAGCGCGCCGAAACCGCGGGCGAATTGCTGAGCGTTTTCATCCCGACCACGCCAAACCCGACCTCGGGGTTTTTGCTGTTCTTTCCTGCCGAAGACGTCATTCTGCTGGACATGACTATCGAGGACGCGGCCAAGCTGGTGATTTCTGCCGGTCTGGTTTACCCCAACGGCAAAGATCCGACGCTACCGCCTGAGTGATCAGCCAAACATCTCGGGCAGGTTGACAGTACTTTTCTGCCCCAAATCGCCCTTGTTGTCCGAAAGGAACCGATGCGCAGCCGTGCGCCCGGCCTCTTTCAACTTATGCAGAACAACCGGGTTCGGCACCGTCTTAGTTGCCACCGACAGATCGTTCATCAGCGCGTCATCGGCGATCATGTGAACCAGAACCCGGTTCATCTCACCCGCTTTCAATTTGCCTTCGGCCAACAAGCGCTGCACGAAGCTGATCGCTCGCAATTCGCGGAACAGGGATGAGTTAAAGCTGATCTCGTTGATCCGGTTCTGGATTTGTTGCGGCGTTTTCGGCACTTCTTCCCGTTCCAGCGGGTTGATGTTCACGATCACCACATCATCCGGCAGATCGGTGTTGAACAAGGGGTACAGCGCCGGGTTCCCGGTATAGCCGCCATCCCAATACGCTTCGATTCGGCCCGAATTGGGGTCAAAAATCTCAACTGCCTGAAACAGGTTCGGCAGGCAGGCCGATGCTAAAATCGCATCGGTCGAGACCTCATCCCCGGTAAAAACACGGATCTTGCCACTGCGCACGCAGGTGGCGCAGACGAACAGGCGCGGTCCTTCATCGGCACAGATTTCCTTGAAATTGAACCGGTCCACCACCGGTTCCAGCGGGTTACGATAAAAGGGACCATAAGCATAGGGCGACACCAGACGAGACCACGCGTCACCCACGGAAAACGGCAGAGAATACTCCATGGCATGCGCAATCTGAGCGGGCTCAAGTGCCTGCATCCAATTGGCAAGGCGCATATCGCCGACGGCCCCCATGCGCGCCCACAGCCCATCAAGGCTGGCCCGCGCACCGTCACGTCCATCGCGTACCATGCCGGATTTGAACGCAGCCCCGTTCAGCGCCCCGGCCGAGGTGCCGGTGATTGCCGCGACCTCGATATCATCCTCGTCCAGCAACCGGTCCAAGACACCCCAGGTAAAGGCGCCATGCGCGCCGCCGCCCTGCAGTGCCAGATTGATGCGTTTCATTACCTGCCCCCTGACTTACAGAGCCGTCCAGCCCCCATCCACCGAGATTGCCGTTCCGGTGATCTGCGCGGCGGCATCCGAACACAAAAAGACAGTTGTACCGCCCAGTTGCTCGACCGTTGCAAAAGCTTTCGACGGTTGACGTTCCAGCATGACGTTCTTGATCACGTCCTCGCGGCTCATGCCGTATTCTTTCATCGTGTCGGGAATCTGCGCTTCGACCAGTGGCGTCAGCACGTAGCCCGGGCAAATCGCGTTACAGGTTATCGGTTCCTGCGCGGTCTCCAGCGCTACGGTTTTGGTCATCCCAACCACACCATGTTTGGCCGCGACATAGGCTGCTTTGAAAGGCGACGCCGTCAGCCCGTGGGCCGAGGCGATGTTCACAATGCGCCCCCACCCGGCCTGGCGCATCATCGGCAGAGCCGCTGCCATAGTGTGATAGGCCGAGTTCATGTTGATCGCGATGATTGCATCCCATTTGTCGACCGGGAACTGATCAATCGGTGAGACGTGTTGAATGCCTGCATTGTTCACGAGAATGTCACAGGCACCCGCTTTTTCGATCAGGGCACGGCATTCGTCCCCCTCGGACATGTCCGCCTTGATGTAACGCGCGTTGGTTCCGGTTTCCTGCGAAATCTCGGCGGCCAGCGCGTGATCCTCATCCCGGTCGGTGAACGAGTTCAATATTACGTTGGCCCCAGCCTTGGCCAATTCGCGGGCAACACCCAAACCGATCCCTGAATTCGACCCTGTGATGATCGCCGTTTTTCCCGCCACGCTCATGAGCTTTCTCCGTCAACATCTGCTTTGACCGCACAGTGCCATGCTGCAACTGCAAAGGAAACGGGGAAACATATGGGTTCTGCATCCGGGGTGGAAACGCCTCAAAAAAAACGCCCGCACGAAGCGGGCGTTAAGTTATTGAGGCAGGTTTCATACAGGCAAGAAACCTATCGAGCAGTGCATCCTTTATAAGCAATTCCTTGCATCCGTCCAAGCTAAAAGTTTGAAAATAAGAAAAATCATCGATACGGTGAATCCCAACAAAATAAGGCCAGAGCAGGATTGTTTCCAAAATGCGCCCCAATTTTCTACGCCCCGTTCGCCCTGTGATCGCGGGAATCACCTTTATTTTTGCTGTCACAATCGCTCATGCAGAATCGGCCCATGGCATAGCTATGTACGGCGACCCTGCCCTACCACCGGATTTTGTGTCCCTGCCCTATGCCAATCCCAACGCGCCCAAAGGCGGCAAGGTTGTATTCGGAAACACCGGCGGCTTTAACAGTTTGAACCCGTTTGTGCAAAAAGGCAGCTCGCCATGGCAATTGCGATTTTGGACCCATGAAAGCCTGATGGGCCGGTCCTGGGACGAACCTTTCACTCTTTACGGGTTGTTAGCCGAATCAGTTGAGACTGCACCGGACCGCTCTTGGGTAGAATTTACCCTGCGTGAGAACGCCCGGTTTTCTGACGGAAATCCGGTGACCGTGGATGACGTGATTTGGTCATATGAAACTTTGGGCACCGAAGGTCATCTGCGTTACCGCGGTTTGTGGGGCAAGATCGACAGCATCGAACAAACCGGCCCCCGCACGGTGCGGATCACCTTTAACGAACCTGACCGGGAATTGGCACTGATCGCCGGGCTGCGTCCGATCCTGCAAAAAGCACAGTGGGAGGGGAAAGATTTCGCCAACGCCGCGCTGCAGGACGTTCCCATCGGGTCGGGGCCGTACGTGGTCGATAGCTATGAGGCGGGCCGCTATGTGAATTTGCGGCGCAATCCAGACTATTGGGGGGCTGACATTCCGTTCCGGCGCGGAACCATGAACCTGGATGACATAAGGATCGAGTTTTTTGGCGACGGCACCGTCCTGTTCGAGGCGTTCAAGGCCGGTGAACTGACCGCGGTGCGCGAATTCAACGCCGACAAATGGAACACTCAGTACGATTTTCCTGCCGTTCAGCGCGGTGATGTGGTCAAGACCGAAATCCCGCACGGCAAACCCTCGGGCATGACCGGGTTTGTCATGAACACCCGCAAAGCCCCTTTCGATGATTGGCGAGTCCGCGAGGCGATGCTGCTGGCGTTCAATTTCGAATTTATCAACGATACGATCACCGGCAGCGCCCAACCACGGATCACTTCGTATTTCTCGGGCTCTGACCTGGGCATGCAACCCGGCCCGGCCACTGGGCGTGTCGCCGAGCTGCTGCAACTTTATGCCGACGACCTTCCGCCCGACGCGCTTGAAGGTTATGCCCTGCCCGTCGGCGACGGTTCGGCCCGGAATCGCGCCAATATTCGCAAGGCCAACAAGCTGCTGGCCGAGGCTGGCTGGACCATTCAGGACGGCGTGCTGCGCAACCAGAATGGTCAGGACTTTGCCATCACCGTTCTGCTGCAACAGGGCGATAGCGAAGGACAAACGGCCATCGAAATCTACACCCGCGCGCTTGAGCGTCTGGGCATCAAGGTCAATGTCGAACAGGTAGACAGCGCGCAATTTGTCGGCCGCAATGCCGAGTTTGATTTTGACATCACGTTCCTTCGCCGTGCGCTGTCTCTGTCTCCGGGCAATGAACAGCGTCTGTATTGGGGCAGCGAAAACGCGGATGTACAGGGCACGCGCAACCTGATGGGTGTCGCCTCACCCGCTGTGGATGGGCTGATTGACGCTATGCTGGCCTCGGAAAGTCACGAGGATTTCGTGGCCGCCACCCGCGCGCTTGATCGGGTTCTGACTGCTGGTCGCTATGTCATTCCGATCTGGAACTTCGACGTCGGGCGCATCGCCCATGCCAAAGAACTGAAGCAGCCTCAAACCCTGCCGATCTATGGCGACGGGCCCGAGTATATGCCGCAGGTTTGGTGGTACGAAGAGTGACCAAATAAGCCCCGCTGCCGCATTAATCCGCTGTAGGTTGTTTGGTGCTTTGGTGCTTTGGATCTGAAGATTTGGCCCCAAGGGACGGCTCTGCCATAACGCCGCAGCCTTCGGCGGATTTCGGCACATGGCGCAAACCACACTACATCTAGGGGTATTCGAACTAAGTTTCGCCACAATTTGCAGTCGCCCCCAAATTCCAGCTTAACTAAAAAAAACACCCACAAGGGGCTTTACTGAACATATCTGTACGATATAGCCTATTGTCATTTAAACGTGCTGTTTGGCCGGATTAATTCTGATTATTTCGCTAGATAGCTTGTCATGCAGCGCGTCACTCTTGGATTTTGCGGACCGGCCTCCACTCACTCCAACCTCAGGTCCGTAGGCCCGTTGCGTATCGTGCGTAACGGGCCTTTTTGACGTAACGTCAGCGCTGCTCAGGTGCGACATTTTGTCATGCGCATCGACTCCCGCCATCTCCGTACCCTGATGAAAGGGCCGAGCAGCCGTGAAACCCGAATTACGGAAAGCTGACTGATGTTGAACTGGACTGACCTGCTGCAAGACTGGGATGCTATGTATTCCCGCGCTAAACGGCGTTTTCCGAATCTGCGCGATCAGGACAAGGTGCGGCTGAGCAAAGATCGAAAAGGGTTCGAAGCCTACTTGGCCGAACGCCACCACCTGACCGTAAATGAAGCCCACGAAGAACTTGAGGATTTTCTATTCACCGAAGGTCTGAACCGCGAGTTCAGCCGTTCCTTAAGCAAGTGACGTTACCCACAGGATCGTCGCATCTTCGTCACTGACGGAAATCACGTTGTGACCCATACTGGCGTCGTAGTAAGCGCTGTCGCCACGGCGCATTTCGACGGGTTCATAGAATTCGGTGTACAGTTTCACAACCCCGGTCAGCACATACAGGAATTCTTCGCCGTCATGGCGCACCCAGCCGTCAAATTCGTCCATTGAGCGCGCGCGCACGCGAGCCCGATAGGGCAGCATCTGCTTTTTCGTCAGGTTTTCGGCCAGCAACTCGTGCTCGTATGTTCCCGTCGGATGTTCAGCGCCTTCGCCCATGCGGGTGATTGCCATCCGACCGATCACCTGATCACGCTGTGGCGGGGTGAACAGCTGTGGCACCGAAATTTCCAACCCGGTCGCCAGCTTTTTCAGCGCGTCATAAGTGGGCGACATCTGCCCATTCTCGATCTTGCTGAGGGTCGAGCGCGCAAGCCCCGCCTGAGACGCCGCTTGTTCCAGCGTCCAGTTCCGCGCCTTGCGCAGTTGACGCACGCGCGCGCCCAGATCAAGTGGTTCGGGATCGGTGTGCTCACCCGAGTCACGTGCTATGCGGATCAGAGATGGCTGTTCATTAGTGCTCATGCGCCAATCTATAGGACCAGCCTGCCCGGCTTGCAACGCGCCAAGCGCCGCGATAGCCAGTGGCCATGCTTTCTGTTTTCGATCAGGGGCAGCCTCCGGCCTGCCCCGCACCATTCAATCTGGCCGCGCACGTTCTGCGGCACGCGGATGACCACCCGGACAAAACCGCCTTGTCGGTTTTATGCAATGACGGGGCGCAGAATTGGACCTATGGCGCATTGAAATCGGCCATTCTGGGCACCGCTACCGGGCTGTTGAAGACCGGATTGAATCCCGGGGACATTGCGTTGATGCGACTGGGGAATACGGTTGATTTCCCCATCGCCTATCTTGCGGCCATAGCTGCCGGGATCGTGCCGGTTCCCACCTCGTCACAGCTGACCGAGCCCGAAACCGTGCGCATGATTTCTGATCTGCAACCCACAGCCATTCTACGCGACCCAGCCGTCGCCTGCGCCAATCATCCGTTGCAGATTACGCTGGACGATCTGTCGGGGATGCGCGCACTGCCCCCTGCCGAATTCCAACTCGGCGACCCGGACCGGTTGGCCTATGTCGTCTATACCTCTGGCACTTCTGGCAAACCACGCGCTGTAGCCCATGCCCACCGCGCCATCTGGGCGCGCCAGATGATGGTGGATGGCTGGTACGGGTTGCGGGATACGGACCGCCTGTGTCATGCCGGGGCGTTCAACTGGACCTATACTCTGGGCACCGGGCTGATGGATCCCTGGACGATCGGCGCGACGGCGTTGATCCCCGAACCCGGCACCGACTCTGATGCCCTTCCAGAGCTGTTAAGACAACATCGGGCAACGATCTTTGCTGCCGCGCCCGGCGTGTTTCGCAAATTGCTTAAATCCGCCGGTGATCTGCATTTACCGGACCTGCGTCACGGCCTGTGCGCAGGCGAAAAGCTGTCGCGGCACCTGCATGCGCAATGGAGCGACCTGACCGGGACAGAATTGTACGAAGCCTTCGGTATGTCCGAATGTTCGACCTTCATCTCGTCCAGCCCTGCCCATCCGGCCCGGGGCGAGTCGTTGGGGCAACCTCAACCGGGTCGCCGGGTGGCGATATTGGGGCCGGACGGACCGGTTCCGCGTGGCCAAGAAGGTACCATTGCCATCCACCGATCCGACCCCGGTCTGATGCTAACCTATCTGAATGCACCTGACGAGGCCAAGGCCCGCATGCAGGGCGACTGGTTTCTGACCGGTGATCAAGGGGCCATGGCGATGGACGGACAGATCACCTATCTGGGCCGCGACGACGATATGATGAACGCGGGTGGCTATCGCGTGTCCCCGGTCGAGGTTGAGGCCGCCCTAACCAAATTCCCCGGCATCGCGCAAGTGGGTGCAGCGGCAGTTGAGGTTAAACAGGACACATTCGTGATAGCCGCTTTCTATACCGGGCCGGAAAAGCTGGACGAAGACACCCTGCGCACCTATGTCGAGGCAAATCTGGCGCGCTACAAACAGCCCCGCGCGTTCATTCACCTGCCCGAGCTGCCAACCGGTGGTAATGGCAAACTCCTGCGTCGGGCGCTCCCGGCCTATTTCAAGGCGAATACACCATGACCCAGACCGTCAAACTCGACATCATGTCCGACCCGATCTGCCCATGGTGCTATATCGGCAAAACCCACTTGGACAAAGCGCTGGCCGCTATTCCGGACCACCCGTTCGTTATCGAATGGCATCCGTTTCAGTTGAACCCCGACATGCCGAACGAAGGCATGGATCGCCGCGAATATCTGGAGCGCAAGTTCGGCGGCAAAGACGGTGCCGTGCGCGCCTATGCCCCGGTGGTTGAGCATGCGCAGAATGCCGGGCTGAGCATTGACTTCGAAGGGATGAAACGCACACCTAACACGTTGGACGCGCACCGCCTGATCCACTGGGCCGGGATCGAGGGCAAGCAAGACGCAGCCGTAGACGCTCTGTTCGATGCGTATTTCGTGCAGGGACGTGATATTGGCGATCACGAAGTGTTGGCCGATATCGCCGACAGTATCGGCATGGACGCAGCTGTGGTATCGAAACTGCTGAAATCCGACGCTGATCGCGAGGATATCCGCACCCGCGACACCCATTCGCGACAGATGGGGGTAAATTC
This sequence comes from Ruegeria sp. BB5, assembly GCF_056539405.1. Lineage (NCBI taxonomy): Bacteria > Pseudomonadati > Pseudomonadota > Alphaproteobacteria > Rhodobacterales > Roseobacteraceae > Ruegeria > Ruegeria sp. BB5. The sequence continues at coordinate 1,173,945 of NZ_JBQFUX010000001.1, forward strand.
TGTTCCTACCTTCATTGTGGCCAACCAGCACGCGGTTCCGGGCGCACAACCCCCTGAAATGTGGGAAAAAGTAATCGGTGAGATTATGTCTCAGCTTGAGGCTTCCCCTGCAAAATAGCACAGGTCCCTGTGCAGCCTGCCCCCTAGCGCCTCCTGAAAAGCCGTGATAGCGCAATCAGGTCAGGAGGGCGCCATGGCCAATCGCATGTCTTCGGGAGAGTTCATCGCACTTGTCGCAATGATGTTTGCGACGATTGCGTTTTCGATCGACTCGATGCTGCCTGCTTTGCCCGAGATCGGCGCGCAGCTGAGCCCCGATGATATCAACGACGCTCAGTTGATCCTGACCTCATTTGTTCTGGGCATGGGCATCGGGACATTCTTTGTGGGCCCATTGTCCGACGCGTTTGGGCGCAAGCCGGTGATCTATGTCGGCTCGGCGTTGTACATCTTGTCGGCAGCCGTGGCTTGGGCCAGTTCTTCGCTGGAACTTCTACTGTTCGCGCGGGTGGCACAGGGCATCGGCTGCGCCGCGCCGCGTGTGGTCGCCATGGCGATCATCCGAGACTTGTACTCGGGCCGGGAAATGGCGCGGATCGTCTCTATCGCCATGATGATCTTTACACTGGTGCCCGCCGTCGCCCCGATGCTGGGGGCCGGAATGATCGCCATCGCGGGATGGCGTGGCATCTTTGTTTCGTTCATCCTGTTCTCGGTGATTACCGTGATCTGGCTGGGCTTGCGCCTACCAGAATCGCTGAGGTCGGAAAACCGTCGCCCACTGCGCCTGCCCTTGATGACCGCGGCCGCACGCGAGATGTTCGCCCATCCCACGGTGCGCGTATCAATCTTTGTGCAATCCCTTTGCCTTGGCATGTTGTTCACCATGCTGACCATGGTGCAGCCAGTTTATGATGTGATCCATGACAGCGCCGACAGCTTCCCGTTTTGGTTCGGCTTTGTAGCTTTGATGGCGGGGTCCGCCAGCCTGTTGAACGCCGCGCTTGTGATCCGCGTGGGGATGCGGCGGCTGGTGACATGGGCCCTTGGCGCGCAGATCGCCATCACGATTGGCGTCATCACGCTGAACATGATGCCGCTTTCAGCCAATCTGAACTTTGCGGTGTTCGTCTTCTGGCAGACCTCGATCTTTTTCATGGCTGGCATGACGATGGGCAACCTGAACGCCATTGCGATGGAGCCAATGGGCCATATTGCCGGTATGGCAGCGTCGGTCATCGGCGCGTTTTCGACCGTTCTGGCCGCCGCTATCGCCGCCCCGATCGGTCAAATGTTCGATGGCTCGCTATATCCGCTGACCACCGGCATTCTGGTGATGAGCGTGGCCGGTTTCGGACTGATGCTGCATATGGGCCGGATCGAAAACAGACTGCCTGCCTGACCTGTGCAGCCCGGGTGAATCACGCTAACCTTTCCCTAAGTTAAAGGGATCGTGATGAAAAAGAGCTTTGAGCCTCCAAACCCAAGGTCGCGCAAACCGAATGAGTTTAAGGGCACTTGGAAAGGGCGCAACTACCGTCATGGTGTCCTCAAAGCACTAATTGTAAATTTCTTTGTGTTTTGCATAGTCTTTGCGGCGGTCGCGTACGTCGTTCATCATAGGGAACAAGCAAAGCAGCACCCCAGAGTCTGGACTTTGGGATCACAGTAAAGGGGTTTTCATGGGCGACTATTACGATCTGGGTACGCATTCCTGTCCGGTCAGCACGACCTCAGCCGAGGCCCAGCTTTGGTTCGATCGGGGGCTGGTTTGGACCTATGGCTATAACCATGACGAGGCCGTTGTCTGTTTCCAACGCGCTGCCGAGCATGACCCGGATTGCGCTATGGCCCATTGGGGCATCGCTTATGCCGCCGGTCCGAATTACAACCTGCCCTGGGATTTACGCGACGCGCGTGGTCAGCAGAAAGCGCTCGGGCAAGCCTATGACGCGACACAGCAAGCGGTGGCCCTGTTGGGCACCTGCACCCCCGTTGAACAGGCGCTGATCCGCGCATTGCCCGCCCGTTACCCTCAGCGCGATCCGATCCCGGATATGAACGGCTGGAACTATGATTTTGCCGATGCCATGCGCGCGGCCTTTGCCGATCACCCCGATCACTTGGACCTGCGCACGATATATGTTGAGGCACTGCTGAACCTCACCCCCTGGCAGATGTGGGATCTGAAGACCGGGAAACCTGCCGAAGGTGCCGCCACGCTTGAGGCGCAGAAGGTCCTTGAGGACGCGATGGCAAATGACCCCGCAGCCATGTCGCACCCGGGTTTGCTGCACCTCTATGTCCACCTGATGGAGATGTCTCCTACCCCAGAAAAGGCATTAAAAGCCGGGGATGTTCTGCGCACGCTGGTGCCGGATGCGGGCCATCTGGTGCATATGCCCACCCATATCGATGTGCTGTGCGGCCACTACCACAACGTCGTTTATTGGAACGAAAAGGCCACCATAGCCGATCTAAAATATTACGAGCGCGAAGGCGCGTTCAACATCTATACCGGCTACCGTCAGCACAATTACCATTTCGCCATCTACGGGGCGTTGTTCCTGGGCCAGATGGAACCGGCCCTGCGCGCCAATCAGGGCCTGTGGGACACAACCCCCGAAGATATGTTGCGTATCGAAAGCCCACCCATGGCGGATTACTTCGAAAGCTACATGTCCATGGGGCCGCATATCCTGATCCGTTTTGGCCAGTGGGAGGAAGCCAAGGCACTGAAACTGCCCGCAGACCCCGACCTCTATCGCACGTTGACCGCCACCATCCACTATGCTCGCGCCATCGCCCATGCTGCAACCGGTGACGTCGCCGAAGCCGAAGCTGAGGAACAACTGTTCCTGTCGGCCAAGGCCTGCGTGCCCGAAACACGCCTGCTACACAACAACCGCGTCGTTGACCTGCTTGAAATCGCGCGGGAAATGCTGAGTGGAGAGATTGAGTATCGCAAGGGCAACTACGATATCGCCTACGCCCATCTGCGACGCTCGGTCGAGTTGGATGACACGCTGCCCTATGACGAACCGTGGGGCTGGATGCAGCCAACCCGCCATGCATTAGGGGCGTTGTTGTTTGAACAAGGTCACGTAACCGAGGCTGAAGCGGTCTATCGCGAAGACCTTGGCTTGGACGGCACCCTCAGCCGTGCTTCGATCCATCCGGACAATGTTTGGAGCCTCAAAGGTCTGCATGACTGCCTGAAGGCGCGCGGCGAAAGTGTTGAAATCGCTCAAATCAAACAACGTCTTGATTTGGCTCTGGCACGTGCCGACCGCGCCGTCGGAGCATCCTGTTTCTGCGCCCAAGCCGCGATGAGGGCCGCCGAATGAGATACGCGCTACTGCTGGCTGCCGTGATCTGCGGCCCAGCACTTGCCGACCGTCAATCCTTTCCACCGGTCGATCAGGCAGACCGTGATTCATCGTTGATCGCCTTTCGCGAGGCATTATTGGTCCAAGTGGCTGCACGGGATACCGACGCTGTGGTTGCCGCGTCCTGCCCCGATATCTACCTAAGCCATGGCGGTGATGGCGGCCCCGAGGAATTGCGCGCCAATCTGACCCTCGACCCGGAAGCCCTGTCGGAAGAACAGCGCGAAAACGCGGATGCATTACGCGCGCAATACTGGTCTGACCTGGAAACCACTTTGTCTCAGCCCGGTTACTTCGACGAAGAAGGCGAGTTCTGGATGCCGCATCAATGGCAGATCACCCTGCCCGCCTCGCTGGACCCAGAGTTGGCGTTCTTTGTCAAAGGTTCCGATGTATCTTTACGTCAAAGACCGGATCGCAACTCGTCCATTATAGGCCTGATCAGCCACGAAATCGCGATCATACGTGACTATCAAGACGGTGCCGAATATCAGCGCGTCCTGCTGACGGACGGCACGCAAGGTTATATGCACGCCGATTTTCTTTGGCCCATGACCGGCCACCGCGCCGCGTTCGTCAAGTCAGACGCGGGCGACTGGCAGTTGTGTACTTTTGTCAGCGGAGACTAGACCTTCGCCTTTTTCTTCTCGGCCACAACCTTTTCAGCCAGATCACGAGCGATGGCAAAGGCACCCTTGATCTTGTCACTGTCCTTTTTCCAGTCGCGGCGCACCACGATCTTGTTGTCCTTGACCTTGGCCAGCCCGCGCTGGTTCTGGATGAACTCGACCAACCCCTGAGGCGAGGCAAACTTGTCATTGTGAAACTGGATCGTCGCACCCTTTGGTCCGCCGTCCAATTTGGCAATGCCCGCACGTTTGCACATCGCTTTGATACGCACGACCAGCATCAGGGTGTTCACCTCTTTTGGCAGCGAACCAAAGCGGTCAATCAACTCGGCTGCAAAACCTTCAAGTTCAACCTTGGTCGAAAGCGAGGACAAGCGGCGGTACAGCCCCAGGCGCACATCCAGATCGGGCACATAATCCTCGGGGATCAGAACCGGGACGCCCAGATTGATCTGCGGGGCCCACTGGTCGTCTGCGTCCGATAGACCCTCCATCTCACCGGCTTTGATTTTGGCAATCGCCTCTTCCAGCATGGATTGGTACAGCTCGTAGCCCACGTCGCGCATCTGGCCCGACTGTTCCTCGCCCAGCAGATTGCCGGCACCGCGAATGTCCAGATCCTGCGATGCCAGCGTGAACCCCGCCCCCAGTGTATCAAGAGAGCCTAGAACCCGCAGGCGTTTCTCGGCGGTGGCCGTCAATCGCTGGCGCGGTTTAGTGGTCAGATAGGCATAGGCGCGGGCCTTTGATCGCCCCACCCGTCCGCGGATCTGGTAAAGCTGCGCCAGACCGAACATATCCGCGCGATGCACGACCATTGTGTTGGCCGTCGGAATATCCAGCCCACTTTCCACAATCGTCGTTGCCAACAGCACATCATACTTCCCGTCATAGAAGGCATTCATGCGGTCATCGAGTTCGCCCGCCGCCATTTGCCCATGCGCGACAACGTAAGTCAGTTCCGGTAGTTGCTCCTTCAGGAATTCCTCAATCTCGGGCAGGTCCGAGATACGCGGGACCACATAGAAACTTTGCCCGCCGCGATAATGTTCGCGCAGCAGCGCCTCGCGCACCGTGACCGCATCGAATTCGCTGACATAGGTGCGGATGGCCAGACGGTCGATGGGCGGCGTGCCGATGATTGACAGATCACGCACACCTGTCAGCGACAATTGCAGCGTCCGCGGTATCGGCGTCGCGGTCAGGGTCAGTACGTGAATGTCCGAGCGCAGTTGTTTGAGGCGCTCTTTGTGACCCACCCCGAAATGCTGTTCCTCATCGATGATCAGCAGCCCGAGGTTGTTGAACCGAATCCCCTTGGCCAGCAGCGCATGGGTGCCGACCACGATGTCCACCGTGCCTCGCGCCAACCCATCGCGGGTTTGTTGCGCCTCTTTCGCCGAGACAAAACGCGACAGCTGCCGAACCTCAAGCGGGAATCCCCGGAACCGTTCCTTAAACGATGCCGCGTGCTGTCGGGCCAGCAGCGTCGTAGGGGCCACAACGGCCACCTGCACGCCCGACATCGCGGCGACAAAGGCAGCACGCATGGCGACCTCGGTCTTGCCAAAGCCGACATCGCCGCAAATCAGACGATCCATTGGCGCGCCCGAGTGCATGTCTTCCATCACATCGGAAATCGCGCGCAGCTGATCATCAGTTTCCTGATACGGAAAACGCGCGCTGAACTCCTCCCACGCATGGGGCGGCGGGTCCATCACCGGAGCTTTACGCAGCGCCCGCTCAGCAGCGATGCGGATCAGCTTGTCCGCCATCTCGCGAATGCGCTCTTTCAGCTTGGCCTTTTTGGCCTGCCATGCACCGCCGCCCAAACGATCCAGAAGACCTTCGTCGTGACCGTATTTCGACAGCAGCTCGATGTTTTCCACCGGCAGGTACAGCTTGGACTGTTCGGCATATTCCAACAAAAGGCACTCATGGGCTGCGCCCGCCGCCGTCACGACCTCCATCCCCATGTAGCGGCCAATCCCGTGGTCCACATGCACCACAAGATCGCCGGGTGATAGCGATTGGGTTTCGGTTAGGAAGTTCTCGGCCTTTCGGCGTTTCTTGGGTTGGCGGATCAGGCGGTCGCCCAGAACATCTTGTTCAGCGATCACTGTCAGATCCGACGTTTCGAACCCATGCTCCAACGCCCAAACAGCCAGGTGCAGCCCGCGTTTACCGACGCGAGTGCCGTCGGAAACGGGGATCGCCTCAGCCAGACCTTCGTCTTCGATCAATCCGGTCAGGCGTTCACGCGCACCTTCGGAATAAGACGCGATCAGGACCGGCCCTTTGTTCATCTTGTCTGTGATATGACTGGCCAGCGCGCCAAAAAGGCTGATGCTTTCCTGCTGTCGTTCGGGTGCAAAATTCCGCCCGATCCGTCCACCAGCGTCGATCACGCCGGGGCCGCTGGCCTGCGGCAACGGACTGAATTGCAAAACGCGCCGATCACCCACCGCCTGCTCCCATGCAGCATCGTCCAGATACAACAATCCGGGCGGCGTAGGTTTATAAACCGTGTCCATGCGCGAGCGGTTTTCCAGTGCCAACCGCCGAGTTTCGTACTGATCCTCAATCGATGCCCACCGGGCCAAGCGCGTGGGCGTGACCTGATCGTCCAACGAGATCGTGGCACCAGGCAGATAGTCGAACAGCGTTTCAAGCTTTTCGTGAAAAAACGGCAACCAGTGTTCCACGCCTTGATGCTTGCGGCCAGCGCTGACCGCCTCGTACAGCGGATCATCGGTGCCCGCCGCGCCGAATTCGATGCGATAGTTCTGGCGGAATCGTGTGATGGCGGCGTCATCCAGAATGACCTCGGACACCGGGGCCAGTTCAACCACGTCCAGCTTTTCGGTCGTGCGCTGCGACACTGGGTCAAACCGGCGCGCACCGTCCAGCACATCACCGAACAGGTCCAGCCGAACCGGGCCGGATTCGCCCGGAGGGAAGATGTCGATAATGCCGCCGCGGATCGCGTAGTCTCCGGGCTCCATAACCGTCGGGCTTTGCGTGAAACCCATGCGCACCAAAAAGTTCCGCAATGCTGTTTCGTCGACACGGTGGTTGACCCGGGCAGTAAACGCGGCCTCACGCAGCACATCGCGCGCTGGCACTCGTTGGGTCGCGGCGTTTAGCGTGGTCAGCAACACAAACCGTTCGGGCATCTGATGCACCAGCGCGGCCAGTGTTGCGACCCGCGCCGCAGCGATATCCGCGTTCGGCGACACCCGGTCATACGGAAGGCAATCCCAGCCGGGGAAGACGAACACCGGCATGTCCGGGGCGAAAAAGGCAAGTGCTGCCCGCATTGCCTCCATCCGCTTGTCATCGCGCGCGACGTGGCAAACCGGCCCGGCGGATCGCGCGATCTCGTTCAGGACAAGCTGTGCGTCAAACCCCTCAGGGGCGCCGCCGACTGTTACGTGGTTCGGAGCCGTCATTCCCTCGCCTTTCCGAATTTCCTACCCCAGAACACCAATCGAAAAGTTCTGATACATGCCCCAAAGCGACGTGATCAAGATCGAGATCATGCCGATAATCTGCGTATAAATCCGGCAGCGGGTCAAAATCTTGCCGGTAAATTCCAATGTCCCGTCGCCGGCCTGCAGCTTTCGCGCCGCCGAAATGTTGATCAGCATCACAATACAGACCGGGAATAACAACAAGAACACAGCCTGCGCGAATTCAACCCCGTAAACGAACCCAAGCATCGCCAGACCGGTGAAGATGAAACAGCTCAACCCGAGAATGGCCAGCCCCGATACCTCAACGATATACAGTATCCGGTTTCTGTTGATCCGCACGATGTCCAGAAAATCACGCTCGGCCTCGCCGCCGACACGGCGCGCGCGCACCAGCAGATCATAGGGCACACCCAGCGTCCAGTGGCTTGTGGACGACCACAGCACAGCCAGCCCGATCCAATACCACAGATTCGAAAAGCTGCGCATGTCGATAATTTCGAAAAGCGTAGAGAATAAGTCCAAGCGTCAGCCCTTTGTTCACTGTCCTTAGGGGCCTTCACTGCGCAGGCGCGACCATCGTTACCCTTGAGACCACGTGGAATTCATGCCACCCAATGCGGGAATATTCAAGGAGAGCGCGACATGAAGCCGACCATCGCCCCCTATCCCCTGACCCGTTTCCGCCGGGCGCGCCAATCTCAGGCCGTGCGCGGCCTTGTTCGGGAAAATACGCTGACCACAGATGATTTGATCTGGCCGGTTTTTGTGCGCGACGGCGAGGGTGTGGAGGAGCCCGTGCCCTCGATGCCCGGTGTGATGCGCCGGTCGGTGGACCTGATAGCTAAGGCCGCGGTTGAGGCGCAGGCGTTGGGAATCCCAGCGATCTGCATCTTTCCCTACACCGACGCCAACCTGAAAACCGAGGATTGCGCCGAGGCCTGGAACTCTGACAATCTGTCCAACCGGGCCATCCGCGCCATCAAGGCCGCAGCCCCGGATATCGCGGTAATGACCGATGTGGCACTGGACCCGTACAACATCAACGGTCACGACGGCTATGTCATCGATGGCGAAATTGTGAACGACAAGACGATCGAGGCGCTGGTCAGGATGACGTTGGCACAGGCTGAGGCAGGTGCCGATATCATCGGTCCGTCCGACATGATGGATGGGCGGATCGGTGAAATGCGCCGGGCGTTGGAATCTGCTGGGCACCAGAACGTGATGATTCTCAGCTATGCCGCGAAATACGCCAGCGCCTTTTACGGACCCTTCCGTGATGCGGTCGGTGCTTCGGGTGCGCTTACGGGCGACAAGAAGACCTATCAGATGGATCCGGCCAATTCGAACGAAGCCCTGCGCCTGATCGAACGCGACCTGACAGAAGGTGCGGATATGGTGATGATCAAGCCCGGCATGCCCTATCTGGATATCTGCCGACGGGTAAAGGACACCTTTGGCGCGCCGACATATGCCTATCAGGTGTCGGGTGAATACGCGATGATACAGGCCGCGGCACGGAACGGTTGGATCGATGGTGACAGGGTGATGCTGGAAAGCCTGTTGGCCTTCAAGCGCGCTGGCTGCGACGGCATCCTCACCTATTTCGCCCCACAGGTCGCGCACGCCTTGCAAGGCTAATGCCCCCAATTGTCGCAATTTTTCGCCGATTGTGATTCGCTGTCACTCAGCTTTCCCGTGACACGCGACGGCAATCGGCGTATTCTTGCACATAAGATCGGGAACACCCGACATATCAGGCAGTCATACAGAGAAAAATAGACATGAGCAGTTCCAATGCACCCCAACTAAGCCGTCGCGGCTTTGCCTTTGGCATGGCCGGTTTGACGGTAACCGCAGCTTGTGGCAACGGCGTGGGTAACACCAACGCCGCCACCATCGACGCGCGCGTCGATGCCACACTAACCGAAATGTATGCGAAATATCCCAACACGGTTGAGATCGCAAACAAAGCCAACGGCATGTTGATCATGCCCCTGATCACCGACGCCGGATTAATCTTCTTTGGTGGCGCCTACGGCCAAGGCGCCTTGCGCATTCAGGGCGCAACGGTTGATTACTATTCTGCAATTTCCGGAACCGCCGGCCTGCAAATCGGCGCGCAACAATATGCACATGTCCTGTTCTTCATGACCCAGGACGCACTGAACGATTTCCGCCGTTCCAGCGGATGGACTGCCGGTGCCGATATTGGCTATGTGGTTGATGCAACTGGAAACTCCCTGTCCACTGACACAACGACTTTGCGTTCGCCTGTGCTGGCGGTGGTATTCGGCCAAGCCGGTTTGAAATTCGGCGCCACGGTCGAAGGCACCAAATACACGCGGATCATTCCTTAAACATTGGACTACCACTCCCCCCTCATTAGTCCCCGCCACAGGTTCCCAGCTGCGGCGGGGTTTTTCATTTATAGCGCTGTAAACACGAATATTCCCGGGCTGTTCCTCTTTCGGTCAATCCAGCCATCATCTAGTCTGACCTCAATCGGAATAGGATCAGGATTGTAGGCCGCAGATGGGATTTGTTTTTCGCTGGCTCGTACGCATTACAACGGGTCTGGTCCTACTGGCTTTGGCCGCTGTGGCATTGGTGTATTTCCTGGCGAGCCAGTCCCTGCCGGATTACGATCAGACGGTCGAGGTTCGGGGGCTGAACGCCCCGGTCGAGATCATCCGCGATACCGCCAATGTCCCTCATGTCCTGGCCGAAAATGACCCGGATGTGTTCTTCGGTCTGGGCTATGCCCATGCGCAGGACCGTCTGTGGCAGATGACGGTCATGCGCCGAACCGCCCAGGGGCGCCTGTCGGAAATTTTCGGCGCGCGTACCGTCCACGTCGACAAGCTGCTGCGCCGACTGGACCTTTACGGTCTGGCCCACCGCTCGGTCGAGGCGCAGGACGATTACACCAAAACCGCCTTACGCGCCTATGCCGCTGGGGTAAACGCGCGGCTGGATGAGATCAACGAAGCCGCTCTTGGCCGTGGTGCGCCCGAGATGTTTTTGTTCAACGCGCCCGTTTCGCCCTGGCAACCGGGCGATAGCATTGCGGTGATCAAGCTGATGGGTCTGCAACTGTCCGGCCATCTTGAGGACGAAGTGCTGCGTGCCCGTACTTCATTAATGCTGAACGATCCGGCGCGGTTGACCGATATCCTGCCGAATGTGCCGGGGGCCGGTATTGCTGCCCTGCCAGAATATGCCGCTTTGTTTCCAGGGCTGCCCCGTTACGCCCGCGGCACACCTATGCCCGACACGCCGCTGTCGCCTTTTCCGAAACGAGGATTGGCCGGAGCGTCCAATGCCTGGACCGCCGCGCCCTCACGCTCGGCCAGTGGGGGAACGTTGTTGGCCAATGACCCGCATCTAGGGTTCACTGCCCCCGGTGTCTGGTATCTGGCGCGGCTGGAGTTGGCCAAAGGTGGCGTGATTGGTGCAACTATTCCCGGTGTTCCTGCCATCATGACCGGGCGCAGCGATCGTTTAGGCTGGGGTCTGACGTCGTCCTACCTGGACGATCAGGACGTACATATCGAGCAGTTGAACCCCGACAACACCGAGGAATATCTGTCGCCGGATGGCTTCAAAAAGTTCCGCACCCGCCCCTCGATTATCGAGATCAAGGACGAGACCCCCATCACCCTGACCCTGCGTTGGACGGAAAATGGCCCGGTCCTGCCTGGAAGTCATTACAATCTGGATACGATCACGCCTCCGGGTCATGTCGCCTCGTTGTCTTGGACGGCGCTTAGCCCGCGCGACACGTCGATGACGGCGTCTATGGCCCTGATGAATGCCGACACTGTTCGCGAGGCCATTGATGTGGGCGAGTTGTTCATTTCGCCCTCGCAAAACCTGTCGCTGGTCGACAAGGACACGATTGGTCTGAAATTGATTGGCGCAATGCCCAAACGCGACCTGCGCAACCAAAGCCGTGGCCGCATCCCAACACCCGGTTGGCTGGCCGAAAACCTCTGGCAAGGTCGCCTGCCCTATGCCGACAATCCCGAATTCGTGGCCCCCGCAGGTGGTATTCTGGGCAACACAAACAACAAGATCATCGACCGCCCCTTCCCCTTGCATGTCTCGTATGAATGGGGCGACACCCAGCGCGTTCATCGCTGGGAACGCCTGATGCAATCGCGCGAGGTTCACACGCGCGACAGCTTTATCGAGGCACAACTGGATACCGTCAGCTTTACCGCCCGCTCATTGCTGCCGCTGATCGGCGCGGATCTTTGGTTTACCGGCGCATCCGCCCCCGAAGGCACCCCGGAACGTCAGCGCCAGATCGCCCTGTCCTTGCTGGCCGAATGGAACGGTGAGATGAACGAGCACCTGCCCGAACCGCTGATCTATGCCGCGTGGCTAAGGGCGCTGCAAATACGTCTAATCTCGGACGAGCTGGGCCCACTGGCCGCCGAATACAAACATGTCGAGCCGCTGTTCATCGAGCGCGTCTACCGCGACATCGATGGCGCGTCGGTCTGGTGTGACGTACGCCAAAGTGCCCCCTCTGAGACCTGCACCGACATGGCGCGGCTGGCGCTGGACGATGCGCTGATCTGGATCGCCGAAAACTATGGAACCGCACTGCAATCCCTGCGCTGGGGCGATGCGCATCAGGCAACACACGATCACCCGGTACTGGGCTCGGTTCCGGTTTTGCGGTTCTTCGTCAATATCCGGCAATCTACCAGCGGCGGCGACAACACCCTGCTACGCGGGCGTACCTCGGGCGAGGGCAAGGACCCGTTTCAGAACGTACATGGAGCAGGTTATCGCGGTGTTTATGACTTTGCGGACCCGGACAGCTCGGTGTTTATTACGGCAACCGGCCAGTCGGGCCATTTCCTGTCGCGCTATTATGATGATCAGGCTCAGCTATGGCGGCGAGGCGAGTATATCCCGATGTCACTGGACCTGGATTTGGCGCGCGCTGCGGCCGTCGGAGTGACCAACCTGATCCCGCGCTGAATTCCGCTGTTTCGGCAAGACCTTGCCCCCTGCTACCCGCCCCCGTGGACGCCGAGTGCCGTTTTCGCATACGATCTGTCAGCGGATTATGTGGGACCGGGGGCACAAATGGCGAGTATTCGGGATAGGCTGAACAACCTTGCGCGCGACTATGCAATCGCCTGGAGTTCGGGTGATCATAATGCGGTCGCCAGCTTTTTTGCCGCCGACGGGCAGATATCCATGAACCGGGCTGAACCGTTGAAAGGCCGCGCCGCGATCGCCGAAATGGCCCGTGGATTTCAATCAGACTTTCCCGATCTTGAGCTACGCTGCGATATGATGCGATGGGCTGGGCCCCACGCTATCTTTGTTTGGACCTTCGAAGGCCACCATACCAAAACCGGCAATCTCGTCGTCACACGGGGCTGGGAAGAATGGGATCTGACCGAAGACCACAAAGTTCTATCCTCGCAAGGCTGGTTCGACGTCGAGGATATGCAGCGTCAGATTGATGGGGGTTGATTGCTAAATCCCGGCGAATTGCGCCGCCTGCCTGTCCGTCCACAATACAGTGATTTCGAACCCGTCTTGGGTCTGCTTTTCGGACCGCACGACATCCTGTCGAAACAGCCAGGCGCGCCTGTTGCCCTCGGCAAATCCCAAAGAAAGTATCTCTTCGTGTCGTGCACCCTGCAGCTTGGTTGCAATCTCGGCCAGCAGAGGGTCTACCCCTTCGCCGGTTACCGCCGAAATGGCGAATATCGACGGATCACGTTTGGCTCGTTTAAACGCGGCCTCGCGTTCGTCGTCATTCAGTAAGTCGATCTTATTCCACACCTCCAGCCGGGGGCGTTCTTCGTCGACGCCCAGCGAGGTCAAAATCGCCTCGACATCCTGCGCCTGTGCATCGGTTTCCTCATGGCTGATGTCGCGTACGTGGACAACGATATCGGCGCCCAGAACTTCTTCGAGTGTCGCCCGGAAAGCCGCGACCAGTTCCGTCGGCAGGTTCGAGATGAAACCCACCGTGTCCGACAGGATCACCTCAGGACCGTCGGGCAACTCAACGCGGCGCATGGTCGGGTCCAGCGTGGCAAACAGCATGTCCTTGGCCATCACCTCGGCCCCGGTCAGACGGTTGAACAGTGTGGATTTCCCGGCGTTTGTATAGCCCACCAAGGCCACAATCGGATACGGTACCTTGGCACGGGCAGCGCGGTGCAGCGTGCGGGTTTTGACAACTTTTTGCAGCTGCCGCCGCAGACGCACCAGTTGTTCATCAATCGCACGGCGGTCGGCCTCGATCTGGGTTTCACCGGGACCGCCCACAAACCCCAATCCGCCCCGCTGACGTTCCAAGTGTGTCCAGGCCCGCACCAGCCGCGTTCGTTGATAGCTGAGCGCCGCCATCTCGACCTGCAACACACCTTCACGGGTGCGGGCGCGGTCGCTGAAAATCTCAAGGATCAAGCCGGTTCGGTCGAGGATTTTGACCTTCCAAGCCTTCTCAAGGTTGCGCTGTTGCACGGGTGAAACCGGCCCGTCGATCAGAACCAATTCGATTTCATTGTCATGAAGCCGCTCGGCCAGTTCCTCGATCTTGCCGCTGCCGAACAGCAACCCCGGCTGGGCGCGTTGCAAGCGCACAATTTCAGACCCGATCACATCCAAATCGGGCAAAGCGGCAGCCAGCGCCACCGCCTCGTCCAGCGCTGGTTCGGGAACGCGGCGCTGTTCATCAGATTTGATTTCCGGATGCAGCACCCAAGCCCGGGTGCGCGTCCTATCGTGTTCCATCAAGAGGCGTCTTCGCCCTCATACAGGCTGATCGGCTGCGACGGCATGATGGTCGAAATCGCATGCTTATAGACCAGCTGCGACTGTCCGTCGCGGCGTAGCAGCACACAGAAATTATCGAACCAGGTGATCACACCCTGCAATTTCACACCGTTGATCAGGAATATTGTGACCGGGACCTTTGCTTTCCGTACATTGTTCAGGAACGCGTCCTGCAGATTCTGTCTGTCCGAAGCCATATTTTATTATCTCGCCATTGTTCTTGCTACGCGCTGCGGACCAACGCGCTCCCTCCGCAGGAGTATGGAGTGCTGCGCACAGATATTCCAGATGAAAAATCAGTCAATTCTGGAATGCCGAAGCTTAATCGCGCCAAAGGGTTGGCGTAATCAGGGCAATGATCGCAAGTGTTTCCAGCCGCCCGATCACCATTGCCGCACACATTGTCAGTTTGGCTCCAAGTGACAGGTCCACAAGTCGGATGGGAATATCAGTGGCCAGTTCAATCACCGGACCCGTCGTGCTAAGCGCCGCAACGGTCAGGACCATGGCCTGTTCGAACCCTGCCCCCATCATCGCCAGCAGCAGATTGAACAAGGCGGCCGTCAGTGCGAACATCATCAAAAAGATCCAGGCGATAAAGGCTCCGTCACTTTGAATGCGTCGGTTACCACCCCCTACGCCGCTGACCGATGAGGGGTAAATCAGCCGGTCAATCTCACGCGCACCGTTCAGGTACAAAGCGAATACCCGCAGCAGTTTGACGCCGCCCGCCGTGGTTGCGACTCCCCCGCCGATCAGGGCCAGCCCCATAAGGATCAGGCCGGGCGTCCCCAGCCCCGACAATTGCTGTGCGTCATTCCAGTTGGCGCTTTCGAACCCGGCCGTCGTCAAGAAAGCCAGTGCCGTGAACACCATACCCCAGAACACATACACCGCATCAATCGGGCTCAGTGTCCCGCCGATTTCATTGACGCCCGCCCACACACGAAAAAACAAAAGAGTTGCAACGGCGATGACGATCAGCAGACCGATCCGAAACTCTGGGTCCTTGTCCAGCCGCGAATACCCAGTGGTGGCGGTATCCGTGGAAAAGGTCAGTCGGGACAGGGCAAAGAACAGGAACAAGAATATGATCGCCTCGCCCGTGAAACCAGCCTGTGCGCCCTCAAGCCCACCGACCGGAGAGATTCCGGACGTAGCCATTGTGGACATCGCATGACAGATGGCGGTCAGTCCTTGCTCGCCTGCGATCAGCAGCAACAGCCAGATCACCGCCGTCAGACCTGTATAAACTGGCGTCAGCGTGCGAGTCACTCGGATCAATCGTCCACGCGGATCGACCTTTTCACTTTGTGCAACACCAGAGACCGGACGGCCGGGTTGCCCACGTGCGGTAACCTCGAACCCGCCCAACGACAGCGGTGCCAGAATCGCGGCAGCCGAAATCCACATCAGCAAGCCGCCCATCCAACCCACTAACGCCCGCCAAAGGTGCAGCGGGGCCGTAAGGCGATCAGGGTCTGGGAAAATGTCAGCGCCCGTGGTTGTCAGCGCACTGACCATGTCGAAATAGGCGTTCAAGAAAGTGGTATTGCCCAACGCATCGTGCAGCGGAATGGCAAGAAACAAGGGCAGTACCGTAAAACACCCCAACAACACGGCCAACTGCCCCAACGTGCCCCTTCGCGGCACCCGGTTCGATGACGCCAACCCGACCGAGGCCACCACGAACAGCCCTAACAAACCGGAATAGAAGAACGACCGCGACGTGTCATGATCATCCAGCGCCAGCGCATAGATCGCCGGCACCCACATCGACAGCGAAAACACCGCCCAGATCAGCAGGAACAGCGGCAAGCGCCGCACCAAACCGATCTGCTGTGTTCGCGCGCGCATCATCAGAAGAAATCGATCGAAACCTGCAGCAACCGCTCGACCTCGGGCACATCCTTAGCCATGGCAAAGATCGCCACGACATCTTTTTCCTCGATCCGCAGACTGCCAGTGGGGCGCAGCACCTCATCCCCCTTGCGTACGGCACCCACCAGAACGCCTTCGGGGAAATCAATGTCGCGCAGTTTTTGCCCGGCCAGCGGCGAGGTCGACAGCACCTCGGCCTCGATCACCTCGGCCTCGGCATCCCCAATGGAATAGACCTGCCGCACCCGCCCGTGGCGAATGTGGCGCAGGATTGAGCTGACGGTCGTTGCGCGCGGGTTGATATAGGCATCGATCCCCAGCGGGCCCATCAGCGCCACCATAGTGGGGTCATTGATCAACGCAATCGCCAGGGCACATCCTTCGGCTTTGGCGCGCACCGCGGCCAGCATGTTGGCCCGGTCATCATCGGTAACCGCCAGCATCGCATCGGCCCGTTCGATGCCCGCCTCGCGCAACAGTGCAGCATCCAGCCCGTCGCCATTCAGAACAATCGTTCGTTCCAATGCTTCAGCAGCATGTTCGGCGCAGCTGCGATCCCGTTCGATGATTTTGGCGCGCACTCGGCTTTCACGCTCTTCCAGCGTGCGCGCGACCTCAAGCCCGACGTTACCGCCACCGACGATCACGACGCGGTCCTGTTTCTTTTGGGTCTTGCCAAAGACCTCCATCGTGCGGTCAACGTCCTGAACATTGCTGAAGACATAACATTCATCGCCAACGAACAACTGGTCCTCGGATTCCGGGGCAAACAGGCTGCCGTCGCGCCGAACCCCCACGACAATAGAGCTAAGTGTTGAAAACAGATCTGTCAGTTGCCGTAGCGGCGTATTGACGATGGGACAATCTTCTTCGATGCGGATGCCCAGCAATTGGGCTTTACCATCCATGAACATTTCCGTGTCAAAGGCCGAAGGTGCGGACAGGCGGCGCATGGCGGCGGCGGCCACCTCGCGCTCAGGGCTGATCACCACGTCGATGGGCAGGTGATCGCGACGAAACAGGTCCGAGTGGATGGCCTGAAGATAGGATTTCGAGCGCAAGCGCGCGATCTTGCGCTGGATCGAGAAAATGGAGTGCGCCATCTGACAGGTGACCATATTCACCTCATCCGAATGGGTCGCGGCAATGATCATGTCGGCGTCACGGGCGCCTGCCCTCTCCAGCACGTCCGGATAACTGGCAAACCCTGCAATCCCCTGCACATCCAGCGTTTCGGTCGCGCGACGCACCAGGTCAGGGTTGTTGTCCACCACCGTCACATCGTTCAGCTCGCCCGAAAGGTGCCGTGCAATCTGCCAGCCGACCTGACCCGCACCGCAAATGATGACCTTCATGTTTTTGGCCCTTCTGCCTGAAATCTTTGAATGACAGATGCCCCCAAAGCGGTCAATTGAATTGTCATACCGGCAAAGCTAAGGCAAGATAAGCCTATGAAATCAGTACTTCGTTTGATTATTCCATTGATGGTCCTGTCCGCATGCGAAGGCCCCCTTTCACTGTATTATCGTGAAGGTGAGAGCGTTACGCGCCTTCAAGCCGAGACCACTCAATGTCAGGTTAAGGCGCTGGAAGAGGTTCCGGTGGCCACTCAGATACGTCAAAGCCCGCCCACGTATTGGCCCGGGCGCACCTATTGTGATGGGCGGGGGCGCTGTTACCGCTCGCCCGGCTGGTGGCAGCCCGGTCAGGTCTACAGCGTCGATGCAAATCAAGGATTGCGCAATCAGGTCGAGGCCCAGTGCATGGCCAAAAAAGGGTTTCGCCCGATCAGCCTGCCGCCTTGCAAGCAGAACGTGAAATCACGGGTGCCCGCCATGGCCACCACGACATTGCCACCGATAGGCACCCAATCGTGCTATGTGAAATTCGACAACGGGTCGTTCCAGATCATCGATCCCGGTCAGGCGGGGTAACGGCCCGGCGGATTATTCCGCCGGCTCCGGTTCGTCCAGTTGTGCCACTCGCGCGCCCGATTTGTTCGAGGTCACAACCCCCAGCGATTTTAGTTTGCGGTGCAGCGCGCTGCGCTCCATCCCGACAAAGCTGGCGGTACGGCTAATATTGCCGCCAAAGCGATTGATCTGGGTCAGCAGGTATTCCCGCTCGAACGCCTCGCGGGCTTCGCGCAGGGGCAAGGTTGCCAGCGCACCCGATAGCACCACACGACCCGAGTCGTCGGTCTTTTCTTCTTCGGCGGGCAATTCCTTGGCCTCGATCGGGCCAGAATCGTCCCCCAGGATCAGCACGCGTTCAATCAGGTTCTTGAGCTGCCGCACATTACCTGGCCAGGTCATGGTCTGTAACAGCGCCACCGCCTCTTCCGAGATCTCACGCATCGCGAGCCCCTGCGTTTCATTACACATCTCAATGAAATGCTGCGCCAGAACCGGGATATCCTCGCGCCGTTCTTCCAGCGACGGCACCGCAATCGGCACCACGTTCAGGCGGTGATACAATTCTTCGCGGAACCGATCGGCGGCGATTTCCGTTTCAAGATCGCGGTTGGTTGATGAGATTACCCGCAGATCAACCCGCACCTTGTCCGATCCGCCAACACGTTGGAATTGCTGATCGACTAGCACACGCAATATCTTGGACTGCGTGCCCATCGGCATATCGGCCACCTCGTCGAAATAGACCACACCGCCATGGGCCTCTTCCAACAGGCCGGGCTCGATGCCGCGTTCCGAGGATTCGCGGCCAAACAGAACTTCTTCCACACGCTCAGGTTCAACCCCGGCGCAGTTCACGGTCACAAAGGGCGCATTGGCGCGGTTGGAATGCGCGTGGATATATCGCGCAGCGATTTCCTTGCCCGATCCGGCAGGGCCGCTCAGCATCACACGACCGTTCGACTTGGTCACCTTGTCCAACTGGCTTTGCATCGCGCGGAAAGACGCGGACTTGCCGATCATATCCGAATTGGTGACCTCTTTGCGCTTCAACGAGGCATTCTCGCGACGCAGGCGCGAGGTTTCCATGGCGCGTCGGATCACCACCATCAACTGGTCGATATTAAAGGGCTTTTCGATAAAGTCATACGCCCCTTGCTTGATCGCCGCCACGGCAATTTCAATGTTTCCATGGCCGGAAATAATCACCACCGGCACGTCGGGGTTGTCGCGTTTCACCGCCTTCAGAATGTCGATCCCGTCCATGCGGCTGTCTTTCAGCCAGATATCCAGTATCAACAGCCCCGGCGGTTCAGAATTGATTTCGGCCATGCACTCGTCCGAGTTGCCAGCCAGCCGGGTTGAATAGCCTTCATCCTCCAGAATGTCGGACACCAGCTCGCGAATATCGCGTTCGTCATCTACGATCAGAATGTCACTCATCTTTGGCCTGCTTTCAGTTTGTTTGTATGAATTGCCTGCTTCTGTGGCGCTGCGGTCGGAGAGAGATTTCCCCCCGGTAAACGGATCACGGCCATCGCACCAAAATGGTCCTGTCCGTCAAAGACGGGTGCATCTTCCAGAGTGAGCGCCCCGCCATGTTCTTCGATAATCTTTCTGACGATGGGCAGGCCCAAACCTGTGCCCTCGTCCCTTGTGGTCACATACGGCTCGAACAGTCGCGCCCGGTCTTCGGGCAGTCCGATGCCGTTGTCAGCGATGGTAATCACCGTACCCGCGTCATCGCTGATCACGTCCACCTTTATCTGTGGCTTCAGGTTATCTGGTGGGCCTTTTTGTTTTAGTGATTCAATGGCCTCACCGGCATTCTTGATCAGATTAGTCAGAGCCTGATTCAGCATCGTGGCGTCCACATCCGTCAATATCGGTTGATCCGGCAGCGTCGCATCGATCTGCACGTCCGGCTGCCCGGCCTGCTGCAACAGCACCGCCTCGCGCACTAGTCCGACGACGTCTTCTTCACGCCTGTCTGGTTCCGGCATCCGTGCGAATTTCGAAAACTCGTCCACGATCCGCCGAAGATCATTTGTCTGCCGCACGATAACGTCGGTCATAGATTCAAGGCTATCGCAATCCTCTTCATCCAACTTGCGTGCGAATTTGCGTTTAATCCGTTCCGCGCTCAGCTGGATTGGCGTCAGCGGGTTCTTGATCTCGTGCGCGATCCGCCGCGCGACGTCGCCCCAAGCGGCCATCCGCTGCGCACTGACCAGATCGGTCACATCATCGAAAGCAACCACATAACCCTCAAGCCCGCCATCTTCGCCACGGCGGGTCGCCATGCGGACCAGCAGGTTTTCAAGTTGACCTTTGCGGGTGACCTTGATCTCACCCTGCACGGCCTCTTGCCCACTTTCCTTTAGGCTTTCAAACAGCGGTAGGAACTCCGGCACCGCAATTCCGATGGCAAGCTGCTCATCCACGCGCGTCCAGTCCAGCAACCGCTCAGCCGAACGGTTCACGAATGTCACGCAGCCATCTGGGTCAACGCCAACCACGCCCGAAGTCACCGAGCTAAGCACAGAATCGAACAAGCGCCGACGGCGTTCAATCTGGCGGGTATTCTCAAGCAACGTGTCGCGCTGCCCTTTAAGTTGTCGCGTCATCTGATTGAAATAACGGCCTAACATTGCAATTTCATCATCGTTGGCCTCTTCGATCACCTGCACACTCAGATCACCCGCACCAACGCGTTGAGCAGCCGTGGTCAATCGACCCACCGGGCGCGAGAGGCGTTCGGCAAACCACATGCCCAGCGACATGGCCGCCAGAATAAGGATCACTGCAAAGCCCAGATACAGCAGTCCGAATTCGAACAGCACCCTGCCCCGTTCGCTTTCCAACTGTTGGTAGAATTGCGCCGTTTCCTTGGTATCGTCCAGCAGCGTCAATAGCTGTCCATCCACCTCGCGGCTGACATACAGATACCGGTCCAGATAAGCCTGCAATGGAACAAGCGCGCGGAATTCATTATTTTGCCAATCGGCGATGATTAGGACGCCGTCATCCGTGGCCTGAATCATTTGTTCAGGTGTAGGGGCCTCGAAATCGAATAGATAAGAACGATCCCCGCGCGACTTGATTTCGCCAATACCATCAATGACATACGCCTCGCGCAGACCACGTTGAATCTGCGCTTGTCCTTGCGCAAGAACTTCGCGCAGCTCCGCGTCCGAAATGTAAAAGTCACGGTTACGCGCATTATCCAGGTACCGCGCAAGAATGGTTGCGTCCTGTGTCAGACCCTGCCGGTGTTCCAACTCATATGCTTCAGCCGCGGTCAGGGACGAGCCCACCACCTGACGTACGCGATCCGAAAACCACCCTTCCAGACCGATATTCACCGTCAACCCCGCAAAGATCGCAACGGTGACAGTCGGTACCAGAGCCAACAGCGTGAATGCGCCAATCAATCGAAGGTGTAGACGGGAGCCCGCAGATTTCGCCCGGCGCGCCGCGATCAGGTTGAATACCTGTCCCAAAACAAGGGCGGCCACGACCAGCACATAAACCAAATCTGCCAGAAGGATCAGGCGCAGCGTTGGGGCCGTTGCCCCCAGATCAAAAGGACCGATGACAAGATAGGTCGACAACGCCAGCGCAGGGCCCAGAAGAACCAGCCCCAAAGTGCCGAAATTGCGCAGTTTTCGGGATTTCCGCCACCGATTTATCGCTGGAATCGGCCCGCTCTGTGCCCGGGTTGCCACCGTCTGCCCTCATCCTGATGTGTCGCTTGCGCGACGTACCGCCATATGTCGTGGTCCTTGCCGGGTGAGAACCCAGATGCCACGATTTGTGTGGCGATATTACATCAGTTTGCGTCGACGTGTCACCTGAATATCGAGATCTGTAATCTTTTTCCGCAACGTATTCCGGTTAATCCCCAGCAGATCCGCACATTTCGCCTGATTTCCGCCGGTTGCGTCCAAAGCCTGTTCTATCAATGGCGCCTCGACCTCGCGCAAAATCCGCTGATACAGGCCCGGAGGCGGTAAGAGATTTCCGTGAAGGTCGAAATATCGGCGCAAATGACGGGCAACTGAGGCCGATAATTTCTCACGTTCACCATCGCCCAGAATCGGTTCGGCCTCGGGCTGGCTGCCCAGAACCATTTCGACCTCAGATTTGGTAATCTCGTCGGTGCGGCTGGTCAGGCTCAGACGGCGCACGGCGTTTTCCAGCTGCCGCACATTGCCCGGCCACGAATAACGTCGAAACAGCTCTACAGCATCAGGGCTGAGCCAGCGTTTGGCGCCATGCTCACGCTCTTCGCGCGCCAGAAAGTGATCGGCCAACAAGATGATGTCGTCCACCCGCTCGCGTAAGGCGGGCACATGCACCGTTGCGCCGCACAGGCGATAATACAGATCTTGGCGCACCCGCCCATTCTCCATCGCTTCGGTCAGGTCCGACTGGCTGGTGGCCATGAAGCGCGGAACGTGATCACCGGGCGCATCCATCATACGCACGATGCGTGCCTGCAATTCGTCTTCGATATCAGCAATCTCATCGATCAACAGTGTGCCGCCACGTACGCGCGCCATGATGCGTGCGGGCCCTTCCAGATCGCGCAGGTCCGCCGCAGTGGCGGTTAAAAACGGCAATGTGCGCCGATCCGAGAAATCATGAATAGCGCGTGCAATCAATGATTTACCTGTGCCACTATCCCCAGATATCATCACCGACAAATCGGTATTCATCACCCGGGCGACCAACCGGTACAGCGCCTGCATCACTGGTGTACGCCCAACAAGGGGCAGTTCTTCGGGGCGATCTTCGGAAACTTCGATCGCTTCGGTCTGCACATGTTGCTTCTGCTCAAGCGCCCGAGCGGTCCGCTTCATCAGATCGGGTAGATCGAAGGGCTTGGGCAAGTAGTCATAGGCATCCGCCTCAGCCGCTTGAATCGCCGTCATGATCGTGTTCTGGGCCGAGATCACGATGACCGGTAAACCGGGACGGTCCTGCGAAATTTTCGGCAGCATCTCCAACCCGTTACCGTCCGGCATGACCACGTCTGAGATCACGACGTCGCCTTTGCCTTCGCCAACCCAGCGCATCAACGTGGTCAGCGACGAGGTCGCATGAACTTTGCACCCTGCCCGCGTCAGGGCCTGCGTCAGAACAGTGCGGATCGTGCGGTCGTCATCTGCAACCAGTACTGTACCATCCATCGGGTGCTCTCCTTGTTTTACATTGCGTCTTTTGGTGCCCGCCTCAGCGAGATGCGGAACACCGTGCGGCCCGGTACCGAGTCGGCAGAAATCCAGCCGTCATGGTCCGAGATGATCTTGCTGACCAGCGCCAGCCCAAGGCCGGTGCCGTTTTCCTTGCCTGAAACGAAGGGATCAAAAATATCCCCACGGATCTTCTCGGGCAGACCCGGGCCATCGTCGATAATTTCGATCTGCAGCGGCAGAGAATGTCCCGACCCGTCATTGCGTCGCAGCCGGAAGGAGTGTTCGAAATAGGTGCGCAAGCGGATCGTTCCGCCCTTGGGGTCAGCGGCCTCCGAGGCGTTCTTGAGCAGGTTCAACACCACCTGCAGGAACTGATCCGGGTCTCCGTAGGCCAGCGGCAACGAAGGGTCGTAATCCTCGATAATTTTCATATGCGCGCCAAACCCCAGCAGCGCCGACCGGCGCGCGCGGTCGAGGACGTCATGAACATTGACCGGTTTGAAATCAGGTTGTTGCAGGTTTCCGAATTGCTCGACCTGTTCCAGCAACTTAACGATGCGGCGGCTTTCAGCGACAATAAGATCCGTTAGTTCAAGGTCTTGCGGTGGGATATTCATGCTGAGCAATTGCGCCGCGCCGGTGATCCCGGCCAGTGGATTCTTGATCTCATGCGCCAGCATCTCGGCCATGCCGATGGCGGACTGCGCTGCGGATTTCACCGTATTGCCCAAGGTCATTCGCCCGGCCAGCTCACGCGGTGAGATGATCATGATCATCGATCCGGGATGCCCGACCAAAGGCGCAATCTGCAATGCGCATTGCAGCGGGGCCCGGTTGCCCGACCCTGCATCCACATCGTTCACGAACAACGGCGTGCCATGTTCACGCGCGCGTTCAAACGCTTCTTCCAGCGGGGCATCCACGGCAATCTGATCCCAGACCGGATGCCCGACAACAGCTTTGCGCGATGCGTTCAGAAACCCTTCGCCAGCCGAATTCACATCGGCAATCCGGTCTTCGGCGTTGATGATGAAAGCGGGAACCGGCAGCGAGGTCCAAATATCCTGATCCGAGGTCATGCCGCCGCCTCTGCATCTGTGTTCAGCGCATCACCCAGCAGGCGTAACACCTCGTCGGTATCGCGCGCAGTCAGAACGGAACGGCGCAGGGTGGCGGGTGTGCCGGCCTCATCCATGTACCAGCCCAGATGCTTGCGCGCGACGCGCAGGCCCAGATCGGACCCGTAGAACCCAAGCATCGCCTGATAATGCGCACGTACCATTTCGATCAGGTCGTCACCCGCCGGAACTTCCGGCGCGGCTGCGCCATAGAGATCATGACAAATCTGCGCCAGCAACCACGGCTTGCCCTGCGCCCCACGTCCGACCATCACTCCATCCGCGCCGGATTGATCCAGCGCAACACGCGCGGCGTCCGTATCCACGATATCCCCGTTCGCGATAACCGGGATCGACACCGCCTGCTTCACCGCGCGGATCGCCCGCCAATCGGCACTGCCCTTGTAGAACTGACAACGCGTACGGCCATGGATCGTGACCATACAAATACCCGCATCCTGGGCTCGTCTCGCCACGTCGGGCGCATTCAGCAGGTTGTCGTCCCAGCCCAGTCGGGTTTTCAGAGTCACCGGAACATTAACGGCTTCGACAACCGCCTCGATCAATGTCAGTGCGTGATCCGGCGTCTTTAACAAGGCTGACCCAGAATAACCGTTCGTCACCTTCTTGGCCGGGCAGCCCATGTTGATGTCGATCACCCGCGCCCCGCGATCGGCCACCTGCCTGGCGGCTTCGGCCATCCAATGCGCTTCACGCCCCGCCAGTTGAACGGCGGTGTTCTCAACATCTGCCGAAAGTTCGGCCCGCTCCCGCACGCCAGGCTTGGCCTGAACCATCTCCTGGCTGGCGACCATTTCGCTCACGACCATGCCCGCGCCAAAACGCATCACTAGATCGCGAAACGGACGGTCGGTGATTCCGGCCATCGGTGCCAGCAAGACCGGCGGGTTCAGGGCTTTGTCAGCGAGGAGCAGAGTCAACGTGCTTAATCCTTGGGCAGTTGCGGCTTTGATATCGAATTGAGCGCATATGAACAACAAAACGGCGACCTTCAAGCCCGCTAAATCATCATATGCCTATTTTTTAGGCAACTTTACGTGGGTGATTGCCTCTGCATTCACCGCACCCTAAAGATTGCCTCAAACCATCGGAGAGAACGCCCCCATGACCACCGCCGCCATCATCGTCGCCGCAGGACGCGGCTTGCGCGCCGGAGGGGGAACACCAAAGCAGTGGCGCCCATTGGCAGGGCGCCGCGTTGCGGATTGGACGATTGATCAATTTCAAGGGCAAGTCGACCAGATCGTGCTTGTCTTGTCCGAAGATGACAGGGACGCATGGGCCGAGTTCGAAAACTCTGATCTGATCCTTGCCAAGGGCGGTAGTGACCGGGCCGGATCGGTGCGCAACGGACTTGATGCGCTTTTGCCCTATGGGGTGCATCGCGTTCTTATCCATGACGTAGCGCGGCCTTGTGTTGACCTTCAGACCATTCAACAGGTTCTGGAAGCACTGGAAACCCACCCTGCTGCCGCGCCGGGGTTGACGGTCACTGATGCGCTCTGGACCGGAGACGGTTCTATCGTGACGGGAACTCAGGACCGGACCGGGCTGTTCGCTGCGCAAACGCCGCAGGGTTTTCACTATGACGCCATCGCCTCGGCCCACGCGGCCCACCCTGGAGGCGCTGCCGACGATGTCGAGGTCGCCCGTGCCGCCGGGCTGGACGTGGCCATCGTGCCGGGCAATGCGGATAACATCAAAATCACACGACCCGAGGATTTTGCCCGGGCGGAACGCATATTGGGAACGGATATGGATGTAAGGCTGGGCAACGGGTATGACGTGCATCGGTTTGGCGACGGGGATCACGTGATCCTGTGTGGTGTGAAGGTGCCGCATGATCGCGGCCTGCAAGGTCATTCAGACGCGGATGTGGGCATGCACGCCGTCACTGACGCCATCTATGGCGCGTTGGTGCAGGGCGACATTGGCCAGCACTTCCCCCCCTCAGACCCGCAATGGAAGGGTGCTGCCAGCGAGATTTTCCTACGCCATGCGGTCGAACTGGCCGGGCAGATGGGCTACAAAATCTCGAACGTCGACTGCACACTGGTCTGCGAATACCCCAAAATCGGCCCCCATGCGCCTGCCATGCGCAACGAGATGGCACGGATCATGGACCTGAGCGCGGATCAGGTCTCGGTCAAAGCAACGACGTCGGAACGGCTGGGGTTCACTGGCCGAAGCGAGGGGATTGCCTCACTCGCCACAGCTTGTCTGGTGAAATCATGACTGCCGCGCAACTGATCGGAACCGTCTGCGGCGTGGGCTATCTGCGACCTGCGCCCGGCACATGGGGGTCACTGGCCGCCCTGCCGCTGGCGTGGGTTCTGCACACGCTGGGTGGCTTTCCGCTGTTGGTGATCGCCACACTGGCCGCGTTCTTTGGCGGTCTCTGGGCCACACGCGTGATGACAGCGGGTCAGGACAATCACGATCCGTCCGAGATTGTCATCGACGAGGTCGCAGGGCAGTTCATCGCGCTTTGGGCAATTTCTTATCCCTCCTGGGCACACGGGATTGAAATCACGGCACTTTGGCCGGGCTGGATTGCCGGCTTCGTGCTGTTCCGCTTGTTCGACATCACCAAACCGGGCCCTGTTGGCTGGGCCGACCGGCGCGACGACGCAATGGGTGTCATGCTGGACGATGTCATTGCCGGTATCCTCGCCGGGGTCGGAGTTCTGATCCTCGCCGGTATCTCGCACGGAGTTCTGGGCCTGTGACCGTTGCCGAAATCCTCGACCGCGCCAAGTCAAAGGGCGTGATGATCGCCACCGCCGAAAGTTGTACCGGCGGTATGGTGGCGGCGGCGCTGACCGATATCCCCGGCAGTTCAGCCGTAGTCGAGCGTGGGTTTGTCACCTACACGAACACCGCGAAACAGCAAATGCTGGGGGTTCAGGGCGAAACACTGGTCGCTCATGGGGCGGTTTCGGAACCGGTTGCGGGTGAAATGGCGGAAGGTGCCCTGGCGCACTCCGACGCGCAATTGGCGGTTTCCGTAACCGGTATCGCGGGCCCCGGCGGTTCTGAATTCAAACCCGAAGGCCGGGTTTGTTTTGGGTTGGCCGCGAAAGGCCATCCTACGCTGACCGAGACCGTCGAATTTGGTGCATTGGGTCGGGACAACGTGCGCGTGGCCGCGAGAGATCATGCTTTGGCACTGCTAGCACAAGGGCTTGTCGCGTCTTCTTAATGTGGCGCCAAAACTGCTTATCTTTTTCGAATGAAGCCCAGCACGAAAATCACCAGCAAAAGAACGACATTCGACGCCACAAGACACAACAGCAGCTTTGGGCCATATTGGTGAATCCAGCTGGGCAACACAGGGCTGTCACCGCGCCGAAAAGACAGCAAGGTCATGGCAAAAGAGGATATCGCCAATGTGTCCAGACCAGCGATGAAGTACAGCAGTTTTGACTGTATCTCGAGTTGCAGCTTGGATTTTTCGTCGCTGATAAAACCGACATAATTCCGAAAATCACTAGCCGCTTTGTAAAGGCTGTCAAAGTTATCTTCGATTTGCCAGCGCGTGTTGGTCGAATCGTAACACCGGGCAAGCCAGGGCTTCACGTTCGCCCGGTAATCAGCCCGCCTTTGGCGGGCCACCTGTAGGAAAAAGATCAACTCATTCAGGGCGATATTGAGTTCGCCAATTTTGCTTCCGTGATAGGATTCGGCGCGCTCATCCGCAGTATTGACGATCTTGTTGCGAATACGGCGCGCTTTGATCCAGTCCAGCTGCAACCTGAACATCAGCGCAACGAAATAGAATTCCTCGGCCAGTTCTTTGCGAACGATGGCGGAATAACTCCAGCCTCCGTATATGGTCCAATCCGCATTTTCTGCCGCCGAAATCTCGCAATCTTCCAATACCAGCTCTTCCTCTTCGAACAACTTCGAAAGGCGTTCATGGAATGGTGCCGTGTCCACCCCACCAAGGACGACTTGAATGGATGTGTCCAGATCAGCCTCAAGCCGCGATCCAACGCGAAGCTGCAAAACGGAAACCAGTGCGTCGACCAGTTCTGTAACTTCGGGAAGCGTGTGGTCGCGGTAGTAAGGCCGCGGGTTTTCGGGCATGTGCGCAAGATCCGAAAAACTCGCGCCATAGACCAGACACATATCACCAGAAACCATCAGCAGAAGTTTGAAATACAACGCGTCGCAATGGGGCTCCGGGGATGTCACCAGATCCGACAGATCCCACTCAAGGCAGGCATTGCGACGCAGTTCAGTCAGACTTTTTGTGAAGGCGTTGCCAGAGAATGCGTGTAATTCATCAGTATGGTTTGCGTTAAGCCCTTTCTCCGAGATCTCCTCGGCCGCTTTACCGCAAAGCACTGGTCTTAAGGGACAATTTCTCGAATGACAGAGGACAGCCGGATACGGGTCTCGGTTTCCAGATGTACTGCATGAATAAGATGATGAGTGAACATATTTTCAATTGTTACGCAGGTAATTTCCGTGTGAAGAATTTAGATAGGTTTCGGGCACGCCATGCTCGAGGTAATCAAGCGTCAATTCTTCTCCTTCACGAATATGCTTACAGGCCACAATGGCCCAATCGTTTCTGAGTATTGAGAGATTGGGAGTAAACGAATGGTTAATCAAAGCGTATTGGGTGGCAAATGGGCGGCAGAGAACCGTGCTTCCGCTAACCCCGTTCCACTCCAGGTCGCGAACTGTGGGGTCATGATCATAATCAACGATTTGGCCGTCCAATTACCCCAGAACAGCGCCGGTTTGGATATCGGACCGCGCAAACAAGCCTGTGCCGTGAATGTCACTGATGCCCTCCAGGACTTTATCCAAATTCTGGATGCGTGGTCCTGCCAACTCCACCGTCATTCCGGCCCCTCCTGTCCTCGCAACCGACTTTAGAAGCCGCTTTCAACCAAGACAAGCGATCCCTTAGCGCAGGTCGCTTTCTAATGGGTCATACGTTGGCGGGCCTGGCACCCGCTTACGCGTCGGTTTCCCTAATGACGCCAGTAGATCTGCGCCAACGCACCTTTCCCAAGTTGTTTAATTATTGGGCATCCAGCACCATCAGGTGCCTGTTTTATCACCGCTTGGCCAAAAGCCCGTTAATCAGGCGCTAAAACCGCGTCTGCCTCTTTTTTCCGCGACTGCTGTCGGCTTCAACCCCTTCCACGCACGTAAAAGACGCAAAAAAGGAGACCGGCTGATGAATGGAGCCGATACCGCCTGGATCATAGTGGCAACCGCCCTAGTCCTGTTCATGACATTGCCGGGCCTGGCCCTGTTCTACGGCGGCCTAGTGCGCGCCCGCAACGTGCTGAGCGTCTTCATGCACTGTTTCAGCATCGCCTGTTTGATGAGCATCCTGTGGCTGGTCGCAGGCTATTCCATCGCATTTGGCGACGGTGGGTCGGGCCTTTGGGGCGGGCTGGGCAAAGCGTTTTTGAACGGTGTCGACGCCGACAGCCTGTCGGGCACCCTGCCAGAAGTCCTGTTTTTTGCCTTCCAGATGACCTTTGCCATCATCACCCCAGCCCTGATCGTTGGGGCCTATGTCGAACGTGTGGGGTTTGGGTTTGTCCTGACATTCTCAGCCCTGTGGATGTTGCTGTGCTACGCGCCCGTGGTGCATTGGATTTGGGGCGGCGGCATGCTGACCGATGGTGGCATTCTTGGTGAGGTGGGTGTCCGCGACTTTGCGGGTGGCATCGTTGTCCATGAAACCGCCGGTCTGGCTGCACTGATCATCGCCATTGCACTTGGACCACGCCGCAATCGCACGACGCCGCCGCACAACCCCGGCTTTGTCATGATTGGTGCCGCGATGTTGTGGGTCGGCTGGTTCGGTTTCAATGGCGGCTCGCAACTGGCCGCTGATGGTGGTGCGGCGATGGCGATGACTGTCACGCATATCTCGGCGGCGACCGCGTCACTGACATGGGCGCTGTACGAACGCATCAAATACGGCAAAGCCTCGATGGTGGGGCTGGTCACCGGCACAATCGCCGGTCTGGCCTCGATCACCCCGGCCTCGGGCTATGTCGATCCGGTGCAGGCGCTAATCATCGGTGCAGTCGCAGGTGTCCTATGTCAGGAGGCGGTCAACGTCATCCGCAACATCGCCAAGATCGACGACACGCTGGACGTCTTTGCCGTTCACGGCGTGGGCGGCATCTTTGGCACGCTGATGATCGCCGTATTCGGTTTGGGCGCTTGGACTGCCCAGATTGGCGGGCTGGTGATTGTGGGTGCCTTTACGGCAGTTGTCACTTTTGTGTTGATCAAACTGGTTGCACTTATCACCCCGCTTCGCGTAGACGCAGAAACCGAGACAAACGGGCTCGATCTGTCGGTACACGGTGAACGGGCCTATGATATGAGCAGCTAAGCCCACCTTAGCCTGCGCGGCCCGCAAGGGCGCAAAGCGGACCTCTTGCGGGTCCGCTTTTCTTTTGCGGCTCAGCCCTCTCGACTCTGGCCCAATGGACAGGCTATCAGCCCGCAATGTCATTTTGTCCCGAGGTTGCACCATGATCCCCAGCTCTTTCCCCGATAGCACCGAAATCGCCCGCCTGACCGCGCGGATGCTGCTGGAGATCAAGGCCGTCCACTTTAACTCGCGCGAACCGTTCACATTGGCCTCGGGTCTGCCCAGCCCGACCTATATCGATTGTCGCAAGCTGATCTCGTACCCGCGCATCCGCTCGACCTTGATGGATTTCCTGACGGTCACGGTAATGCGTGATGCGGGTTTTGAGGCGTTTGATAACATCGCAGGTGGTGAGACAGCCGGCATCCCGTTTGCCGCCATGGTCGCCGAGCGTATGGCTCTGCCGATGACCTATGTGCGCAAAAAGCCCAAAGGCTATGGCCGCAACGCCCGTATCGAAGGCGCCATGAGCGAAGGTGAGCGTGTATTGCTGGTCGAGGACCTGACGACCGATGGCGGCTCAAAGCTGTCCTTTGTGGATGCGATCCGTGAAACCGGCGCAACCTGCGGACACACAGCCGTGATCTTCTACTATGGCATTTTCCCTGAAACCGAGAAAACGCTGGGCGATCATGGCGTGAAGCTGCATCACCTTTGCACATGGTGGGATGTTTTGGCAGAGGCCAAAGCGCAGAAAGCCTTTGACCAAGAAACACTTGATGGTGTTGAGGCCTTCCTGAACGACCCGCGCAAGTGGCAGGATGCGAATAAATCCACGTAAACTTGCTGTGGATTACTTGGGGATAAACGTCTGAGAATCGGCTTTGGGGAAACAATATATAGTGACATCTGCGTGATATCCTACATAATAGACCAAATCCATTCTGGAACTATGGCGTCTTCAAAACTTATCCCAAGGCGTTACCCATAGTTACCCACAAGTATTTCCAGATAGCCGACACGCCGGTGTCGCGTGTAATAACACCGTGGGCAGCGGGGACAAAATGAACGAGATAAGCAGCATCGAGCAGGCAGCGGCGAAGATTCAGAACGCCGAAACAATGCCGCATTCCATTGAAGCCGAACAACAGCTTCTGGGTGCGATCCTGACCAACAACGATCTTTATGACCGGGTGGCCTCGATCATCGGGTCCGAGCATTTTTATGATCCGGTCCACGCCCGCATCTACGAGGTTGCGGCCAATCGCATCGCCAAGAATGCGCTGGCCTCGCCCGTCACGCTGAAATCCTTTATGGCCGAAGATGAAGGTCTGAAGGAACTGGGCGGCCCCGCCTATCTGGTGAAGCTGGCCGGGGCTTCGATCAGCGCGTTTGCTGTGCATGACTACGCCCAGATGATCTATGACTTGGCTATTCGCCGCGAGTTGATCCGGCTGGGTCGGGATATCTCTGACAAGGCGGCGCGGGTGGATGTATCCAGCGAGCCCAAAGAACAGATCGTCGAGGCTGAACAGCAACTTTATCAGTTATCCGAGCAGGGCCAGACCGAACAGGGTTTCCAATCTTTCCTCAAGGCGGTCACAGAAGCCGTCAACGTCACCAACGAAGCGTATCAACGTGGTGGTGGCATGGCGGGAATTTCTACCGGTCTGGCCGACCTGGACAAACAGTTGGGCGGGCTGCATCCGTCCGACTTGATTATTCTTGCGGGTCGTCCGTCGATGGGGAAAACCTCGTTGGCGACCAATGTGGCGTTCAACGTGGCCAAGGCGTACAAGCGCGGCACCAAGCCGGATGGCACCGAAGGCGCGATTGACGGTGGCGTTGTGGGTTTCTTCTCGCTTGAGATGAGTGCCGAGCAATTGGCGGGCCGGGTTCTGGCCGAAGCCTCCGAGATTTCCAGCCACAAAATTCGTCAGGGTGACATGACGGAATCCGAATTCCGCCGCTTTGTCGACGCGGCCAAGGATCTGGAAGCCTGCCCTTTGTTCATCGACGACACCCCGGCCCTGCCGATCTCTCAGTTGGCCGCCCGCGCGCGGCGGTTGAAGCGGACGCATGGGCTGGACCTGCTGGTCATCGACTATCTGCAGCTGTGCCGTGGCATGGCCGAAAATCGGGTTAACGAGATTGCCGAAATTTCGATGGGCATGAAGGCCATCGCCAAAGAACTGAATATCCCGGTCATCGCCCTGTCACAGCTGAGCCGTCAGGTCGAAAACCGCGACGACAAGCGCCCGCAATTGTCTGACCTGCGGGAATCGGGATCGATCGAACAGGATGCCGACGTGGTGATGTTCGTGTTCCGCGAGGAATATTATAAGGAACGCGAAAAACCCGGCGATCACGAGCTGGAAAAGATGGAAGAGTGGAAACAGGCCATGGAGCGCCTGCACGCCAAAGCCGAAGTTATCGTCGGCAAACAGCGTCACGGTCCCATCGGCACGGTCGAGCTGTCGTTCGAGGCTCAGTTCACCCGGTTCGGTAACTTGGTCAAACCCTGGCAACAGGACGGCCAAATCGAAGGCTACTGACCTACCACATCTCAGGCTTATTGAATGCGCTGACACAGCGGGACGGGCCCATAAGCGGCGCATCGTCGCCATTCAAGGATTGTCCAAGCCAACCATGTGGCATGCTCAGCGGCATGGGCGGTTGTGCGAATGTTTGTGCGATCGGTTGAAACCCGGTTTTGCAATAATATGCCGGATCACCGTAAGTCACTGCAAAATCAACCCCGTTATGGCGTAGTTGTTCCAATCCAAAGCCGATCAGTTTCTGACCAATGCCCGACTTTTGCCTGTCGGCGCGCACGGCCACCGGTGACATCAGAAAGACCTGGCGCGGGTCCTGATCATAGCTGAGCCGCGAGAATAGGATGCAACCTGCCAGATTGCGGTCGTCCAAAGCCAAAACGCCCAAAAGATCTCCATCGGGTGTTGAAAGCAGCAGGTCATCCACCAAAGCAGCAACCGCACGCCCCTCTCCTTCGCCCTCTGAGGCGGTGAAGACGTCCAGAAACAAGCCGGGCAGTTCGGCAGCCCGGGCCCGGTAGTCGGCGGTCAGGTTCAGCATTACGGCCCCTTTCAGGTGGATCAACGGTCCCGTTTCATGCGCCGAGTTGATCACAGGTCGGACACAATGACGAGAGTTCGGCTGCCCTTGTCCGAGCCTTTTTTAGCCATGATCTTGCGATACCGGCCAGAAGCTGCGTAGGAACACCGCGATATGCACAAGAATTGCCGCCTACCCCCTTGACCTGTCGCAATCCAATGTCATGAACAGCACCATGAGTACCGCACGTTTAACGATCAATCTTCAGGCGCTCGCCAGCAACTGGCGGGCGCTCAATGCAAAAACGGATGTCGAGACCGGCGCCGTGGTCAAAGCTGACGCCTACGGCCTTGGTGCCGGACCGGTGTCTGCGACCCTGGCCGAAGAAGGCGTTCGCAAGTTCTTTGTCGCCGCCGCAGAAGAAGGCGCCGCCGTGCGCAAAGCCGTTGGCCCCGAACCCCAGATTTTTGTCTTCTCAGGGTTCATGGAAGGTGACAACGGGCTGCACTTTGCTGACAACTTGATTCCTTTGATCAACTCTCCGGAACAGTTCAAACGCCTGCAACAGGCCATGCCGAGTCACCCATTCGGAGTTCAACTGGACAGTGGAATGAACCGTCTGGGCCTTGAACCCGCCGATTGGGCCGCGCTGAGATCTGAGATGGAAAGCCAGAACCCACAGTTGATCATATCGCATTTGGCTTGCTCGGATGAGCCCGACCACCCGATGAACCGTCAACAGCTAAAGACCTTCCGCGATATGACCGACGGTGTGACCGCACCACGGTCGCTTGCGGCAACGGCGGGCACGCTGATGGGCTCGGAATTCCACTTTGATTTCTGCCGTCCGGGCGTTGGTCTTTATGGCGGCATGCCATTTGCCGACGCCAAGCCCGTCGTAACCGTCGATCTGCCCGTCATTCAGGTGCGCGCGGTCGAAGTTGGTGAAACCGTCGGTTATGGCGGTAGCTGGGTTGCCCGACGCCCATCGCGAATCGCAACCGTGGCCGCAGGGTATGCGGACGGGCTGCACCGTGCCATTGGCGGCGGTATCGACGCATTTGCCGGGGACCAACCCTGCCCTGTGGTCGGTCGCATATCGATGGACCTTGTCACCATTGACGTCACTGACCTGCCCGAAGACCCAGAACGCCTGCGCATCCTGAACGGTCACCAGACAGTCGATGACCTGGCCGAGGCCGCAGGCACCATCGGGTATGAAATCCTCACTTCGCTTGGCGCGCGTTATTCACGGGGTTACGTGGAATGAATCCTCTTTCTCTGCTGGGTGGGTTGGGCCGCGCGGTCCTGGCGCTGTTTGCCACCTTTGGCAAAGTCGCGCTGTTTACGATTGATGCGATCTCGCACATTTTTCGTCCGCCCTACTACCCGCGCGAATTTATCGTCGCGCTGATGAACATCGGCTGGCTGTCCCTGCCTGTCGTCGGCCTGACCGCCATTTTCACTGGTGGCGCGCTGGCGCTGCAGATCTACGCTGGCGGCGCTCGCTTCAACGCCGAGGCCGTGGTGCCGCAGATCGTTGCCATCGGTATGGTGCGCGAACTGGGCCCCGTGCTGGTGGGCCTGATGATCGCCGCCCGCGTGACCTCGTCCATCGCAGCCGAGATCGCCACCATGAAAGTGACCGAGCAGATCGACGCGCTGGTCACCCTGTCCACTCATCCGATGAAATACCTGACGGCCCCGCGCGTTCTGGCCGCGCTGATTACCGTGCCGCTACTGGTCGGGATCGGAGATATCATTGGCATCGCGGGCGGTTATGTCGTTGCGACCCAAAATTTGGGTTTCAATCCGGCGACCTACCTGCTGAACACAGTCAATTTCCTTGAGGCCCATGACATCATGTCGTCGCTGGCCAAGGGCGCAGCCTTCGGCCTGATCGCGGCGGTCATGGGCTGCTTTTACGGCATGAACTCGGGCCGCGGTGCGCAGGGTGTGGGCCGCGCCACCAAATCCTCGGTCGAATCTGCTGCTATCATGATTCTGGCCACCAACTTCATTCTGACAGGGGTGTTCTTCTCGCTATGATCCGGATGGAGAACGTACAAAAGGCCTTTGGGGACAATCGGGTTTTGCAGGGCATGGACCTTGAGATCCCCAAGGGTACCTCGATGGTCATCATCGGCGGTTCGGGCACCGGGAAGTCGGTGGCGCTGAAATGCATCCTTGGCCTGATCAAGCCTGACAGCGGCATGATCTATGTAGATGGCAAAGACGCCACCAAGGGCGATAGGGATAAGTTTCTGGCCCGGTTCGGGATGCTCTTTCAGGGCGCGGCTTTGTTTGACTCGCTGCCCGTCTGGCAAAACGTGTCCTTCCGCCTGCTGCGCGGGCCGTTGAAACGCCCGCCAGAATACGCCCGCGAAATCGCAATCGAAAAACTGCGCCGGGTGGGTCTGAAATCCGACGTGGCCGACCGGTTTCCGTCCGAGTTGTCAGGCGGGATGCAGAAACGCGTGGGCCTCGCCCGCGCCATCGCCGCCGAGCCCGAGATCATTTTTTTCGACGAGCCCACCACCGGCCTCGACCCGATTATGTCCGGCGTCATCAATGATCTGATCCGCGAGATCGTTACCGAGATGGGCGCCACCGCGATGACCATCACCCACGACATGAGCTCCGTCCGCGCGATTGCCGACAACGTGGCCATGCTGCACGGAGGCGTCATCCAGTGGACCGGCCCAGTGAGTCAGATGGATGCGTCGGGTGATCCTTATGTAGAGCAGTTCATCAGTGGGAGTGCAGAGGGGCCGATTGAGGCAGTGCGGTGATCGAAGTTACGACATTTGGCGACCTGGCGACTTTCATTAAACAGATTGGTTTTTCCTATTTGTTTGGTCTTGGCATTATATTGTCCGGCCTTATTCCCGGTTTCAAACAAACCTCTGACTCCGGTGAAAACTACACAGACGCCATCGCCGCGTTCAGAAGGCAAAAGTTTGGCTGGGGCGCTGAAGAAAAGTACTTCGAAGCGGCAATGGAAACGTCTCCGTTTCAGACTGGTCTGGGGCTCGTTGTCTTGGCGGTCGTTGCTTTCGTTATGTCGTTTCTGATGAATAAGCTCGACGACCCATTGTTGGATATGGGTGTCGGGGTACTATTCATTCTCCTAGGTTTCAACGTCCGAAGGAATTTCCAAAAACGTTGGTCTGGAAGTATGCGGGAGTTTGACTTTTCTAGTATCGCAATAGGTTTGCTTTTCTTACTTCCCCGCATTTTACCATGATACTCCGCCTCGCCACCCTCTCCCTTTTGATCCTCTACCCAATCGCGTGGTTCGCCCCTCTTATGCGTGCGGGGCTACTTCCGATCTTCGGCCTCAGCGAAATCAGCGTCATCACCGGCGTGCAATCGCTGTGGAAATCGGACGTCTTTCTGGCGCTGATCGTCACCATCTTCGCTCTCGTCGCGCCTTACATCAAAACCATCGGCACCGCCCTGATACAGTGGGACCTGCTTGATGCCCGCGTCCAACCCGCGCTGAACATCCTCGGCAAACTGGCCATGGCCGACATTTTTCTAATCGCGCTTTACATCACGCTGGCCAAGGGAATTTCCTACGCGACCATCGAAACTGCATGGGGACTTTACCTGTTCACGGCCTGCATTCTGGCCTCGCTCGCGTTGGGCCACATTACCGAAATGACACGCAGATCACGAAATCCTCATAGCTAATTGATTGAAAACACTCATCTGAGTATCATCTTAGTATTTCGAGCAGTGACAATTTGTAGTTTTCGGGTCCGTAGCGGATCAATCTGTGTGTTTTGGATGCTCTCCGCTTGGGCCTGGTGTGTACCGGTTCTAGAAGGAGTTCGTCGAACATGACTGCCCTCCATAACATTACATTGCAATTTCAGAATGCCTTTTTAAGACTGACTTTTTTCCTCATTTGCGCGGCAGCCCTGCTTGCCGTTTCAGCCACATTATTGTCTGCCTTAGGCGTATTGCCCTGGTTATCCATGCAAGCCGGTTTCGGCGGTGGGCCAGTGCAAGACGCCGGGATGTTTATCCAGATCGGTCTGACCGTTCTGATTCTCATGCTGGCATTCTATCTGCCAGCGAATGCCCGAATGATGGCATTGGAAAACAATCACCGCAAATTTGCCCTGAACATGCACGACATATCAGACGCCTATCAAATGGCCCACGCAGCGGACCGTGGCGGCCTGTTCATGATGTCGTCCGAGTTTGACGCGGTCAAAGAACGTATGGCCTTTCTGCGCCAGCACCCTGACCTACAGACACTCGAGCCCGAAATCCTGGAACTGGCCGCACAGATGAGCCAGATCAGCCACGATCTGGCCGAAACATATGGCGACGTGCGGATCAATCGCGCCCGAACCTTCCTACAACAACGTCAGGAAGAGATTGAGCTGTTCCAGAAGCGTCTCGAAGAAGCCCAGGTGATCCAGAACGAATTGCGCCAATGGACGCGCGATGTCGAAATGGAAGAAACCATCGCCAAGTCACAACTGGCCC
This sequence comes from Ruegeria sp. BB5, assembly GCF_056539405.1. Lineage (NCBI taxonomy): Bacteria > Pseudomonadati > Pseudomonadota > Alphaproteobacteria > Rhodobacterales > Roseobacteraceae > Ruegeria > Ruegeria sp. BB5. The sequence continues at coordinate 1,212,331 of NZ_JBQFUX010000001.1, forward strand.
GCCTGCGGGATGAGCTGTTTGAGCTGTTACCCGAACTGTCGGCTCAGTTGCAAACACCTCCCAAGGACAGCTCGACCAAAGCCTCAAGCGTGGTCGCCATGTCCCCGCCCCGCGCGGCGGAATAGGCGCTTGGCGCCTTTGCTGCGGACGATGGCCTATCGGGCCTGAGGACGCGGCACCCCACCGGTGGAGATGAATGCCCTGCAAGGGCTTGAAGAACCGCCGATCCTCGGGCACCAAGGCCGCATGGCAAAAACGACTTTCTCCTGCTCGGCCTGTGGCGCGTCGCATTCGCGCTGGTCCGGGCGTTGTGACGCATGCGGCGAGTGGAACACCATTTCGCAGGACGTACCCCTTTCGGCGGGTCCCGCCAAGAAATCCTTGGGCGGCAAACGCGGCCAGTCCGTCGCACTTACCGATCTGTCGACCGAAGAAACACCCCCGCCTCGTACGCTTTGCGGGGTTGAGGAACTGGACCGCGTGCTTGGCGGTGGCCTTGTTCCCGCCTCAGCCCTGCTGGTGGGCGGCGACCCCGGTATCGGCAAATCCACCCTTCTGCTGCAGGCCGCGGCGCGCTTTTCCCGTGCGGGCGTGAAAACGATCTATATCTCAGGTGAGGAAGCCAGCGCGCAGGTTCGCATGCGCGCGCGTCGTTTAGGGCTAGAAGATGCCCCGGTGCAATTGGCCGCCGAAACCAACCTGCGCAATATCCTGACAACACTAGAGGCCGAAAAACCCGGCCTCGCCATCATCGACTCGATCCAGACGATGTGGGCTGACAACGTCGACAGCGCGCCTGGTTCGGTGTCACAAGTCCGCGCCGCCGCGCATGAATTGACCACTTTTGCGAAACGACACGGCGTGTCAATCGTCATGGTCGGCCATGTTACCAAGGAAGGTCAAATTGCAGGTCCCCGCGTGGTGGAACATATGGTCGATACGGTCCTTTACTTCGAAGGCGAACGCGGCCATCAGTTCCGCATCCTGCGCGCCGTCAAGAACCGGTTTGGCCCCGCAGACGAAATCGGCGTGTTCGAGATGACCGGTAAAGGGCTGGCACAGGTCACAAACCCTTCCGCCCTGTTCCTGTCAGAACGCGGTACACCCAGCCCCGGCTCGGCGGTCTTTGCTGGTATCGAAGGCACCCGGCCTGTGTTGGTTGAGTTGCAGGCCTTGGTCGCCCCTTCGCCCCACTCTCAACCTCGCCGCACCGTCGTGGGATGGGACAGCGGACGGCTGGCCATGATCCTTGCCGTTCTTGAAGCACGCTGTGGCATCCCCTTTGCCGGGTTGGACGTTTACCTGAACGTCGCCGGAGGGATGAAAATCAGCGAACCGGCCGCCGACCTTGCCGTGGCGGCCGCATTGCTGAGTGCCCGAGAAGACACAGCTCTGCCCGCTGATACGGTGATTTTTGGAGAAATCTCGTTATCCGGGGCACTTAGACCGGCCCCACAGACAGAAAACAGGTTGAAAGAAGCCCAAAAACTTGGTTTCACATCGGCAATCGCTCCGGCGGGCGGCAAAACCGGTACTGTGGCAGGTCTGACACTCACCCGACCCTCTGATTTGGTGGGGTTTGTTGGCGAAACCTTCGGAGCAGGTTAAGGTAACGCCTTGAGGGGCTGAAAAAAAGTACAGGCGAGGGCCATGGAAGGTTTTACAATTATCGACGGGGTGGTTGCCCTGATCATCGTCGTGTCAGGCCTGCTGGCCTATTCACGCGGATTTTTACGTGAGGTTTTGGCCATCGCTGGCTGGGTCGCAGCCGCCGTACTGGCCTTTATTTTTGCACCCCAGGCCGTTCCGCTGGTGAAAGAGATCCCGGTCGTCGGAGATTTCCTGCGCGACAGCTGCGAATTGTCGGTGATCACCGGCTTTGCCGCCGTGTTTGCGATCGCTCTGATCGTGGTCAGCATCTTTACTCCGCTGTTTTCATCGATCGTGCAACGCTCGGCCATTGGCGGGTTAGATCAGGCGCTTGGCTTATTCTTTGGCATCGCGCGCGGCATCCTGTTGGTGGCTATCGCCTTCTTTGTCTATGACACGGTCATGACCGGTCAATCTTATACGATAGTCGACGAAAGCCGTTCCGCCAAAGTGTTCGAACAATTCAGCGACCGCATCGAAGAACAAAACCCCGAGCAATGGCTGGGTTGGGTCACCCAACAATATGAAGAGCTGGTGGCAAGCTGTGGCGCCGGCACCGAGGCGCCAGAGGCATCGGAAACCACGGCACCGACCGCAACTGAATAAGAAAAAGCCCGGCATTGACCGGGCTTTTTTCTTGGCTGCCTTTCAGACGTATTCAGTTAAAAAACCTTCTCCACCGCAAACCGTGCATCGGGTGTTCTTCAGGCCAAAGCACCCCTCGCAGCGGCCCATTATGGGTTTGCCGTGGATATCGCGGCTTTTGATCACCTCGCCAGAGCCATTGCAAATCGGACAAGGCGACCGGCCCATGCCACGGCAGCGATGGCACCGGCGTTTTACTGGGTCTTCTTTTTTTCTTCCTTGCTTGTGTTCCCACATGGCTAACGTCCTATCGAAACTCATACACTAGGTAAAAAACCGCTACTTGCACCATGACAGCACAAGCATGCCTATATGTCACCTATTCCAGTCACCTTTCATAAAACGCACCTGCGACGATTGGTGAATGTGATCCTTTGATGACACAGGGCGCATTAGGCATTATGTGGAGGCCGAACTGACATGGAATCGGAGCCACCGATCTTGCTGTACCTGTTTTCTCTCGCGCTTGCCCTCGTGACATTGGCGCGTTTGCATCATCAGCCGGGATGGAAACAAGGCGCACTGGCATACCCATGCAGACGTTCAGATCATCACCGCTAGTCAAAACGTCATGGAAATTGGAGCCCGTACATGTGTGGGATTTTAGGGATCGCAAGCAGGACACATGATGTCTTTGCGGAAATCTATGACGGGCTGCTGATGCTTCAGCACCGGGGTCAGGATGCCTCGGGGATCGTCACTTATAACGACGGCTTCTTCCGTGAAAAGAAGGCAAATGGTCTGGTCAAGGACGTGTTCAACGCACAAGACGCCGAGACCCTTCTGGGTAAGATCGGCATGGGTCATGTGCGGTACCCGACCGCAGGATCGCTCAGCGCGTCCGAGGCGCAGCCGTTCTTTGTGAACGCGCCCTATGGCATCTATCTGGTTCATAATGGCAACATCACCAACACCGCCGAACAGCGTGAGAAGGTGACCGCCAAATACAGCCGCCACCTGCGCACCACGTCGGATTCCGAAATCCTGCTGAACGTGCTGGCCGACAAGGTTGCCGATGCGATCAAGGTCAACGGCAACGGCGAACCGATCCGCAACATCTTTGCCGGTGTGAAGATGACGATGGAGCGAATCCAAGGCGCCTATTCGGTAATCTGTCTGGTTGCCGGTGTCGGCATGCTGGCGTTCCGCGATCCTTATGGCATCCGTCCTCTTTCCGTCGCCAAGCGCGATGTGGACGGCGACGGCGACGATTACGCCTTTGCCTCAGAGGATGTGGCCTTTGGCATCAACGGCTTTGAAAAGCTGCGCGACCTTAACCCCGGTGAGGCCATACTGATTGATCTGGATGGAAACATGCACACCTTCCAGGCGGTCGAAGGTCAACTGACCCCGTGTATCTTTGAATATGTCTACCTGGCCCGCCCGGATTCGCTGCTGGATGGCGTTTCGGTTTACAAAACCCAGATGCGCATGGGTCAGACGCTGGCCCGCCAGATCCAAGCCGCAGGGCTTGAGATCGACCGCATCATCCCCGTGCCCGACAGCGCCCGCCCCGTGGCGCTTGAGGTCGCTAAGGCCACCGGCATTCCATACCGCGAAGGTCTGGTCAAAAACCGCTATGTCGGGCGAACCTTCATCATGCCCGGCCAGGAAGAGCGCCAGAAATCGGTGCGCCGCAAGCTGAACGCCGTTCCGTTGGAGTTCCGCGATCACAACGTTCTGCTGATCGACGATTCCATTGTGCGCGGCAATACAATCAAGAAGATCGTGCAGATGTGCCGCGAAGCCGGGGCTAAAAAAGTGTACATCGCCAGCGCCTCACCGCCGGTAAAATTCCCCAACGTCTATGGCATCGACATGCCCACCAAGCATGAACTGATCGCCAATGGCAAAGATATCGAAGAAATCCGTCAGGAAGTCGGCGCAGATGCCCTGTTCTATCAGGATCTCGACGACCTGATCTGGGCGGCCAAAGAAGGCAACCCCGAGATCGAAGCCTTTGACTGTTCCTGTTTCGACGGCAATTACATCACCGGCAGCGTCAGCGATGACTATCTGGACAGTCTCGAAAACAGCAATCGGGTCAGCAAGAAACGCGCAGATATGCAGGTTCCGGGCGGCTCGTGGAACAGCGCGAAGCTGGCCTCGGGATAGGATAGGATCCGAATCGACCTTGCTTTTTGGCCCGTTTCACCGATGTGATGCGGGCCTTTTTCTGTCTGCCTGGCAGGCCGCATCGGTAGATTTCCGCCACAACCCATCGGTGAAGAAATTGCAATCGCAAGGGCTTCGCCGCAATGCAAAATCCCCTTAGAAAGTGCTCGACCAACCGGGCTTTTCCTTTCTGATCCGGTTTGGTAGCCCGCAGGTTGCCAACCACTCAATCAAGGGGTCGGGCCGCTGTGGTCAGGCCGGAATACATGTCAAACGCCACTGTCAAAAGCGCGGCCACGCAAAAAGGCGCGCTGAAAAAAAGCTCTTTGTCTGTTCTGGGGGTCTTTGGCCCGAAATCGGACATGCGGGCCCTTATGCGTATGTCTTCGGGACGTGTGAAAGAGGTCAAGCTGGGCAGCCGCGTGTCTTCGGGCACCATCGTTGCAATTGATGCCGACGGCGTAATGCTGCGACAAAGCGGCCAGACCAAGCGGATCGTCATACCCGGCAGTTAATCTGTCTTGACGCCCTGCGTGCGGGGGTTCAAACCCCTGTCATGACCGATCAGACCAAAATTGCCCTCGTCACCGGGGCCTCTCGTGGGTTGGGCGCTGCCCTGGCCGAGGCACTGGCACCCGAATATCACATTGTCGCCGTTGCCCGCACCACCGGCGGGCTGGAAGAACTGGATGACCGCATTCGGGCCAAAGGCGGTGCCGCAACCCTGGCACCGATGGATATCGCCGACCCCAACGCCATGGCGACGTTGTGCCGGGGCATCCATGATCGCTGGAGCAAGGTGGATTTGTGGCTGCACACGGCCGTTCACACCTCGGCCCTGACACCCACGCATTTCATCGACCCGAAAGAGTGGACTAAGGCCGTAAATACCAACGCCACGGCGACGTCAGTTCTGATCCCCTATATTGCCCCCCTGTTGGGTGAAACCGGCCATGCCGTGTTCTTTGACGATCCGAAAGCCGGTCAGAAGTTTTACGGCATCTACGGTGCAACCAAGGCGGCGCAGATGGCGCTGGCACGTGGCTGGGCACAAGAGACCAAACGCACCGGCCCGCGGGTTTCAATTGTCGAACCTGCCCCGATGCCAACCGCCGTACGTGCGCGATTCCATCCCGGTGAGGATCGCGATGCGTTGACCAGCACGGCAGACGAAGCCGCTCGGATTTTGTCTTTGCTGTAAGGAATGGCCCTTTTGGCCATGCCTCCGGCGTGAGTATTTGGAAAAAGATGAAGCGGGCGGGTTAGGCGATGTGCACGCCGTTGCGCCCGGCCAGATCGACGAAGAATTGCCAAGCCACGCGGCCTGACCGCGCGCCCCGCGTTGCCTGCCATTCGATGGCTTCGGCACGCAGGGTTTCGGCGTCAATCGACACGCCATAAGCCCCGCAATAGCGGTCGATCATCGCTAGGTATTCGTCCTGATCACAAGGGTGGAAGCCCAACCACAGGCCGAACCGATCAGACAGTGAAACCTTTTCCTCGACCGCCTCAGACGGATTGATCGCGCTGGAGCGTTCATTCTCGATCATATCGCGCGGCATCAGGTGGCGGCGGTTCGAGGTGGCGTAGAATACGACGTTTTCCGGGCGCCCTTCGATACCCCCGTCCAGCACTGCCTTGAGCGATTTATAGTGCTGGTCGTCATGACTAAACGATAAGTCATCGCAGAACAGAATGAACCGGTGCGGTGCGGCACGCAGGTGATTCAGAAGGCGGGCGACTGAGCCCATATCCTCGCGCAGGAGTTCAACCAGCTTAAGATCTGGGAAATCCATCTGCAGCGTCCCGTGAACAGCTTTGACGAGGCTGGATTTTCCCATCCCCCGCGCGCCCCAAAGCAACGCGTTGTTTGCTTTGAAGCCGGCAGCAAATCGGCGCGTATTGTCCAGCAGAGTATCGCGGGACCGGTTGATGCCCACCAGCAAATCCAGATCGACGCGGTTGACCTGCGTGACGGGCTCCAGCCGATCCGGTTCAACATGCCAGACAAATGCCGGGGCAGCCGCGAAATCGGGCGCGTCCAAAGGGGCTGGTGCCATCCGTTCCAGGGCGTCGGCGATACGGTTCAGGGCTTGGTCGTCCATTGGGGCCTCCGGCGTCATGTCTTGCGCGGTTCAAACCATGTTCGAAGCGGCGCAACAAGGGCCAGGCACGAAAAAGGCGCGCCGATTGAGCGCGCCTGTTTCATGGTTTTCAGCGGGGTTACTTGCTGTCTTCTTCCCGCACGATCTCTTCGTCGGCTTCTTCTTCGTCGTCATAGTAGCCGTCGGCACGCAGTTGCTCTTCGCGCTTTTTTTCGACCCGGGCGACTAGGAAGATCGAAATCTCATACAGGCCGTAGACCACCACAAACAGAATAACCTGCGTAATCACATCAGGCGGTGTCACCAGCGCGGCAAGCACCAGAATACCGACCATTGCGTATTTGCGAACACTGCCCAATCCTTCTGCGCTGACCAACCCCGCCTTACCCATCAGGGTCAGCAGAACCGGCAGCTGGAAACACAGGCCAAAGGCTAGGATGAACTTGAGTGTAATATCCAGAGACTCGTTGACCTTCCCAAAGAAGGTGATCTTCACGCCTTCGGTGGTTTCAGGAACAACCACAATCTCGTCCGGGACGTCACCCGTGGTTGCCGAAAGCAGGTTCGCAAAAATCGAACTGACGTCAGCAAATCCTAGAAAGAACTGCATTGCCAGCGGCGTAACCACGAATTGCGCAAATGCTGCCCCCAACAGAAACATAAAGGGGGACGCGATGAGAAATGGCAGAAACGCACCTTTTTCGGACCTGTAAAGCCCCGGAGCCACAAACCGCCACAGCTGGTAGGAAATAACCGGAAATGCCAATGCGAACCCGAAAACCATCGAGATTCGGAACAGCGTGAACAAGTATTCCTGCGGCGACGTGTATTGAAGCGTCGGGGACGGATCGCCCAATTCCCGCAAGGTCGCCTCGATCGGTTGCACCAGAAACTGCAAGATCGGCTCGGCAACTGTGAAGGCCACGACAATGCCGACGATGAATGCAATCACCGACCGGATCAGTCGCGTGCGCAGTTCTGCCAGATGCTCGATCAATGGGGCCGAGCTGTCCTCGATCTCGTCGGTGTTTGTCATGTCTTGCTTTCAGTCTTCAACGCGGCTTCGGCCTCTTCGGCTTTGGCTAGCGCATCGGCGGCTTCCTTGGCCTTGCGCTCAGCTGCAGCACGGGCAGTTGAGGCCTGAATCTTCTTGGCTTGTTCAGCCCGTTCTGCGGCCAGCTTACCGGTTTCGCTGTCGGGGTCGAACTTGGTGGGATCGATGCTTTTGGCAACGTCCCGCGCCGCCTCGTTAACGCTGTCCATGGCGGTGCTGACGGGATTGGCGGCCGCGTTCAGACCCTTTTTGATCTCGTTCACACCTGCCTGATCCGCGGCCTCGTTCATGGCGCTGCTGAATTCGCGCGCCATACCACGGGCCTTGCCAACCCAGCGGCCAACATTGCGAAACAGAACCGGCAGGTCCTTTGGCCCCACAACGATCAGGGCAACAATGCCAATGACCAGAAGCTCGGTCCAACCCAGATCAAACATCTGCGCTTAGGCCTTGTCTTTGTCGGTCTCGGGCGTGACGTCCTTGGCCACTTCGGCAGCGTCCTGCTCCAGCTCGTCCGCGCCTTCTTTGACGCCCTTCTTGAACGAGGTGATGCCCTTGCCCACTTCACCCATCAACGAGCTGATTTTACCGCGGCCAAACAGCACCAGCACCACAACGGCGATCAGTAGCAGACCGGGAAGGCCGATATTGTTGAGCATGTCTCTTCTCCTTGTACGTCGACGCGTTGCGCCGGGAATGTGATCTGGGTCTGTGTCTACGCCTGCATGGCCCTGCGCAAAAGTGCGCCAGATCAATTCCGCGCTCAAAATTGATCCGATCACGCAATTTTTGCAGGCTGGCATTTCACAACTGACAGGTTTATGTCAGTTGAAGGACATTAGGAACAGGGCATCGAAACCTGGTCAACGGAGAATCAAATGACCCATGTTGCTGAAATCGTCACCTTCACCCTCGCCAACGGGACAACACCGGAAGAGTTCGTCAACCTCAGCCAGGCGTCCGAGGCGTTCGTTCGCAACGCCCCGGGTTTTGCCCACCGTCAGCTAAGCCAGGGTGAAGATGGCCGCTGGACCGACTATGTAATCTGGACGGATATGAAGGCCGCCAAGGACGCAGCGGCGCAATTCCCGCAGCAAACCTTTGCCCCGGCCTTGATGGCCGCGATCCAACCCGACAGCGTCCAGATGCGCCACGAGAATGTGCTATGGAACATGACCGCATAAACGCGGTCCGGGCGGCGTGCCATGCGCCGCTCTGATCGTCTGTTCGACATCATTCAGATCCTGCGCGACGGCAAACTGCACCGCGCGCAGGATATTGCGGACCGGCTCGAAGTGTCGGTTCGTACTATCTACCGCGATATGGACACGCTGGTGGCCTCGGGTGTTCCGGTAGAGGGTGAGCGTGGCGTAGGCTATATGGTCCGCGAGCAAATCACCCTGCCCCCGCTGAACCTGACCCCGGCCGAGCTTGAAGCGCTGAACCTCGGCATGGCCATCGTGGCCGAGGCCGCAGACCCCGATCTGAAGGCCGCCGCAGAAACCCTGGCCGACAAGATTGACGCTGTACTGCCCACCCAGGTCGTGGCCGAGGCGGACACGTGGAAATTCGCCGTCTACCCGTTTGCCGACGCTGCGCGGGGGCTGGCGCATATGGCTCCGATTCGGTCCGCGATCAAAACCCGGCAGAAACTGCACCTGTCCTATCGCCGAATCGACGGCGTTCTGACAGACCGCACCATTCGCCCTCTTCATATGGAGTACTGGGGCCGCGTCTGGACCCTTACCGCATGGTGTGAGTTGCGCGAAGGGTTCCGCGTGTTCCGCATCGACCTGATCGAAGCTGTCTCACCCCTACCGGAAATCTTCGCTGACGAGCCCGGCAAATCACTGAGCGATTTCGACCCGCACGCCTAAACCCGGCTGTCAGGTATATGGCCCGAAATGGGCCATTCCAATCACTTCAGATAAGGTTCCGGATCGACGGATTCGAACCCTTTGCGCACCTCGAAATGGACATAGGAATTGTCGCCGCCACGCAAGGATGCAATCTGTTCGCCTCGGCGCACGCGGTCGCCCTTTTTTACCGTGATCTTGTCAACGTTTGCATAGACGGTCAGCAGGTCGCTGTTGTGTTTAACCACTATAATCGGCACTTGATCCGCATCTGCGGTGATCGCCGCAACTGTCCCGGCTTCGGCTGCCTTTACCGCAGCTCCCGACTGTCCGGCGATGTCGATCCCTTCATTCTTGCCCTTGTCATAGGTACGAATGATCGTCCCGGTAACTGGCAATCCCAAGGCAGAATTACTTTGGTTTGTCGGAGCCTCGGCCGTCACGTCGGGCGCAGGTGTGGCCGGAGCGATCACCTCGTCCGGCAACGGTTGCGTGGCACTTGGCGGTGTCGGCGTGGGCGAGCCCTGGCCGGGTTGTGTCACATTGCTGGCGGGCACAGCCGCTTGTCTTGGAGCAGGCTGGTTCTTGATCGGGATTAACAGGAACTGATCCTCCCGCACGGTAAAGTCCGACCCCAAACCGTTCCATTCGGCCAGCGCATCCACTGGCACGTCGTAAAGCCGTGCAATGGTATAAGCTGTCTCGCCGCGTTTGACCTGGTGACGGATCGGCTCGGGCCCCGATGCCACAGGGGCCGGTGCAGGCGCGGCCGCAGGTTGGGCGGGCGCCAACGTCGATGTCCGTACCGAGCCATCTGCCGACGCCTCATCAATCGCGGTTCCGGCAATCGAGGCGATATCCACTGAACTGGTCGAACTGACCGTGCGCGGCAGGGCGATAACCTCGCCGTCGCGCAATTTGTCCGTCGGCTTGAGACCGTTGAACACGGCCAACTCTCCCTCGGGCAAACCGACGCGGGCAGCAACCGAGGCGACCGTATCGCCGCGTTGCGCAACGGCCACCTGATAGTTCGGATAGGTGATGACCCCGCGCGCATCCGGTGCTGGCCGGTTCGCGGTCACCCCGCGCGCGGCATCTGCGGTCGAAAATCCGCCGACCTGCCCGCGCAGATCGTAGTCCAGCGGGCCTTCGCACCCTGCCAGAATCGCCAAAGCCGCCACACCTGTCACGCAGCGGAGCATCGCTGATTTGGAAACTGCTCTCATTGTACTGTCCTCAACGCCTGCCCGTGTTTTCCGGGGTTCCGGCGCATGTTGCAGAATATTCTTTTACGCCCCGTCCCTGCCAAGCCCTTCTAACAAGGGCACGAAACGAACGGGTAACAATTCGTCATAGTCCAGACCGGTCTCGGTCCGCCTGACCCGGATCAGGGTCTGAACCGCATCCGACTGTCCCACCGGCAAAACCATGATACCGCCGATTTTAAGCTGCGCCAAGAGCGGCCCCGGAGGGTCTTCTGCCGCAGCCGTCACAATGATCCTGTCAAACGGGGCCTGTTCGGACAAACCAAAGGAGCCATCCGACAGCATCGCGGTGACATTGGTAAGCCCCAGCTCGCGAAACAGCGCACCAGTTTCGCGCACCAGTCGCTTGTGGCGTTCGACCGTATAGACCCGGCGCGCCAGTTTGGACAGGATCGCCGCCTGATAGCCCGAGCCTGTACCGACCTCTAACACTGTGTCGCGCGGGCGTACGTCCAGCGCCTGTGTCATTAGCCCCACAACTGACGGCTGGCTGATCGTCTGCCCGCAGGCAATCGGCAAAGGTGTGTCCTCATATGCGCGCTCGGCAAACAGACCTTTGACAAAGCGGCCACGGTCGACCTGCTCCATCGCGGCCAGCACACGCGCATCCGTCACCCCGCGCGATCGCAGGGCAAACAGGAACTGCATGATTGTTTCTGGATCTGGTCCGGTCATTCGATCGTCTTCAATGCCTCAAGCGCGTCATGCGCCGTCAGATCCGCGCGCATCGGCGTGACCGAGATGTAGCCCGCCAGATTAACCGCCGCATCCGTGCCCGGCGCGGTTGGGTTGTGCTGATACCCACCCTTGATCCACAGGAACCGCCGCCCAGAGGGCGAACTGTGCGGCTCGACCGAGAAATGCGTATCGCGGCGATATCCTTGCGGTGCGATCCGGGTGCCCAGAACCTCGTCCGCGGGCACGGGCGGGAAATTTACGTTGTAGAACAGACGGTAATCGCCCTGATCGGCCGGGGTCGCGTCCAATATTTTCCGCACCAGCCCCGCCCCGAACCGGGTCGCGGCCTCGAACGGATCGTCCAGCCCCAGATTACGCGGACCAAAATATTGAGACAGGGCAATCGCCGGAATGCCCTGCAACGCGGCCTCCATCGCGCCACCGACAGTGCCGGAATACAGCGTGTTTTCCGCCGAATTGTTGCCCCGGTTCACGCCAGACAACACCAAATCGGGCGGCGCGTCCTTCATCACGTCGTGCAGACCGGCCAGCACACAATCGGCGGGCGAGCCCTCGGCGGCGAAACGCCGATCCCCCAGTTTGGCGACCATCATCGGATGGGTATAGCTGATGCAATGGCCGACACCCGATTGCTCGAACGCAGGTGCAACCACCCAGACTTCTCCGTCGGGCCCAGCCAGATCGGCGGCAATCGCCTCAAGCGTGATCAGGCCCGGCGCGTTGATGCCGTCATCATTGGTCAGAAGAATACGCATTTGCCCCATCCACCGCAGCGTTTTGACCTTGATAGACCCGCCCCCGCGCGGCGGCAAGCAAAGCACGCCTGCAATCTGAGGCTTTCGCGCACCACTTGAGCCTAAACTACGTTTTCAGGCCCTAAATGGGGAAAACAAAGCACCGATCCCGGCGAATGGTCAGCCACATGACCCGTCCCGGATTTGGTACAAAAACATTCGGCACCGTGGCCTTCAGAACGGAACCATCATGGTCCATGCGGAACTCGACCAGGCTTTCGTTGCCTAAGAACCGCGCTCTCTCGACCGTGCCGCGGGCCGCAACGCCATCGGTTGCCGTCGGCAGCGGGCCTTTGCCATTGCGGTCAAAGTCCAACCGCACGTGCTGTGGCCGGAATACAATCTCAACATCTGTGCCGTCGGGAATACCCGGCGCTAGAAACTGACCAAAGGGTGTATCGGCCAACGCTCCATTCACTTGCGCTTGTAACACGTTGACATCACTGAAAAATGCCACAGCCGCTTTGTCAGCCGGACGGGTATAGACGTTGTAAGGCGCACCTTGCTGCACGATCTTGCCGCGGCGCATCAGTGCGATCTCATCAGCCATGCGCATCGCCTCTTCGGGCTCGTGCGTCACCAACACAACGGCGGCATCTTCTTCCTTGAGGATCGCCAGCGTCTCATCCCGAATACCGTCGCGCAGCCGGTTGTCGAGGCCAGAGAACGGCTCGTCCATCAGCATGATCCGTGGACGCGGGGCCAGTGCGCGGGCCAGAGCGACACGTTGTTGCTCGCCCCCGGACAGGTGATGCGGGAATTGGTCGATGAAGTGGATAAGATCAACTTTGCGCAGTAACTCATCAACGCGCGCGCGCTTTTCTTCTTTATGCCCCGTCAGGCCAAAGGCCACGTTGTCGGCAACACTTAAATGCGGAAACAGCGCAAAATCCTGAAACATCAGGCCGATCTCGCGGCGTTCGGGCGGAACCCGGAACACGGTGTCGCAGATCAGCTTGCCGTCGACATAGATCTCACCGGACTCCTGCATCTCAACCCCGGCGATCATGCGCAACGTGGTCGACTTGCCGCACCCCGAAGGCCCAAGCAGGCAAGTCACTTTCCCTGCTTCAACCGTCAAAGAGACGTCGTCAACTACAACCCGCCCCTCGTACCGTGCGTTAAGATTGCGAATTTCCAGACGAGGAGGAGTTACGTCTATTGTCACCGATGGGCCTCGTTGCCTTTTCCCGATCAAATTCATCGGTCTTAGGCGGGGATAGCAACCCCGCCCGTCCGGTGCAAGTGATCAGCAGCAGCCGCCCGAGGTAGCCTCGCCGGTCGACGCGCTCGTGATCGCGCCGGTGGCTTCAAACGGGCTTTCGCCGCCGCAACCATCGAAGATGCCATAATGCGTAGAGAAATCACCGATAAAGTCGAAATGCCGCGCGAAACGGGTATCGTTCAACATCATCCATGTATTGCCGCAGACCGGAAACACCTTGCCTGTCTCGATCGCGTGGTGGTCATCTAGTTCGAACAGATGTGGCGCGTGCGGGATGGTGCCTTTGTAGATGACGGCCTGCCCGTAATCCTCGCAAGCGGGTTCCAATACGGACAGTTTGAACAGTCGATAAGTCGCCGACAGGAACTTCAGCGGTGCGACGCGTTCTTCCAGCACAGGGTTCTCGATGGTCAGCGGGCGGTGCGTGACGCGGCGTGGATCACCGAACCCCGCCTTGCGCGACATCGACAGAAAATCGTTCCAGTACAGTGCGCCGGACAGGCATTCGCCGTACAAAACTTCATCTTCGGCCATGGCCTGCGGAACACGACGGTCGGCGTAGACGTCCGAGAAATAAATCTCACCACCCTCTTTCAGCAGACGATGGGCACCGCGTAAGACGGCCTCTTTGTCGGTGGCCAGATTGATCACACAATTCGAGACAATGATATCGAAGGAACTAGGTTCCAGGTCCAGCTCATCCAGCTTTTCGATGTAGCCGTGATGGAATTCTACGTTGCTGGCGGCATGACCAAAGGCCTGCGCGTGGAAATCCTGATGCGCGCGGGCGACGTCTAGCTGTTCCGGCGTCATGTCGACCCCGACCACGCGACCCTTTTCACCCACCATCGCCGACAGAGCGTAAACGTCGCGACCAGCCCCGCAACCCAGATCAAGGATGCTCATCCCCTCCAGATCCAGCGGCGCGATCAGGCCGCAACCATAGTAGCGCGTCAGCACATCATCATGAATTTTCGAGAGGATCTTTTTGACATGGTCCGGCATGTCATCGGGAGTACAGCAAGCGTTGGTTTGCAAATCCGCGCTGCCCTGAAGGACCTCGCCATAGTAATTCTGCACTGATTCATGCTTCATCGCAGCACCCCTTTCCTCACTGGCTGCTTCGCAGCTAATGCAGCACTGCCGCCTGTGCAACCACTGCTACCAATTTTGACAAAAGCGTGAGGGTCCTGCCCTAGCCCAGCAGGTCGAAATCGACCGAGGCGCGAACCTGCCCATTCACCTGAATCTCTAGCCGATGTGCGCCGGGAACCAGCTTGAACGTGGTCGCATTGCCTTTCAGCTTGTGCTTCTTGGTCAGACTCAGCACACCACCGCGCAAGGTCGCCTGCTTCAGCTTATGCACCTTGGCCGAAGTTTTGCCGCCAGGGCGTTGAAAGTGAATGATATAGTCGACCAGAACAGGTTGATCCCCCGCACCGTTCAGCGAGACATCGAACTCGAGCGCCCCACCAATCCGCGCCTCTTGGCTTACCAGCACGCTGGCGGTTATCTCGGCCTCAGGATCGAAGCCCAACATCTTCATGGCGCCGGGATGGCCTGCCTTCACCAGCCCCCGCAGCGTATGTGAGGTCATCCAGCGCAGTTCGTCCCGATCCTGTGTCCCGGTTTCGGACCAGCCCTGTAACCGGTCCAGCACCAGCGCAGGGTCTTTCTTGGTGATGTCGTTCAGATGGTTCGCCACAGATCGCGTAACATAGCGTGTTGGGTCACTATGCAGCCGGTCCAACAATGGCAGCGGGTCGGTCAGTTCCAGCCCTACCGCCTGCCCCCAAGGCAACCGTGGTCGTGTGCCTTCACTGACCAGACGGCGCACGTGATAGCTGTCATGCCCGCACCATAGTTCCATCCGCGCCATGACCTGATCCGGATAGCGGTTGAGGAATGGGCGAATGGCCCACTCCATCGAAAACCGTTGGGTCAGTTCTTCAAGCACGTCCAAAGCCAGATCAGGATACTCCAACCCCACTGAAACGATCCAATCCCCCAAAGGCGCAAAGATGAAATCACCGAAATCATCATCTGTTTTGGTTGGGTCCAAAGGCGGTGGCAGTGCGCGCAGAAGGATTGGCGCGACAGTCGGCAGCTCTCCGGGTATTGCCTTTTGCAGGCAGTCGGCAATCCAGGCCATACGCTCTTTAAGCTCGAGCTCCAGAAGCCGTGACATGACCTTTGCCTCGAACGCATTGGTATCAAAGGATGGATCAGCATCGGCGAAAAGGCCCGCTAAAAAACCGGTCTTTTCCGCATTAAACAAGTGATCTTTGAGCGAGAAGTTCTGTGCCATGACTCACATCGTCAGATTGGTTCCGCCACCGTCCAGCAGTATATTCTGCCCGACGATAAAGCCGGCGTGTTGCGAACACAAAAACGCGCAGGCCGCGCCGAATTCCTGCCGCGTCCCATACCGACGTGCAGGGATCGTCTCGGCGCGTTCGGCGCGCGCCTCATCCATGGAAATTCCTTTTTGTGCAGCCACGCCACCATCCAGCGACTCCGCGCGATCCGTCGCGTGAATGCCCGGCAGTAGGTTGTTGATCGTCACTCCACGCGGTGCGACTTGTCGCGCTGTACCAGCGACATAGCCGGTCAAACCAGTCCGCGCCGCGTTGGACAGGCCCAAAGCAGGGATCGGCGCGCGCACGGATTGCGACGTGATGTTGACCACCCTGCCCCAGCCCTTGTCCATCATCCCCGGCAACAAGGCTTTCATGAACGCAATCGGCGTCAGCATGTTTGCATCCAGCGCCTTGATGAAATCGTCACGATCCCAATCCGACCACAGTCCGGGCGGCGGACCACCGGCGTTTGTCACAAGTATATCAACGCCCTGCGCGGCTTCGATCACCTGTGCCTGACCTTCGATCGAGGTCACATCACAAGCTACGGTTTGCACGTCGACGCCATGCTCGGACCGTAAACGAGCAGCTTCGAATTCTAGCGTCTGGGCCCCGCGCGCGTTCATCACCAGGTCGACGCCTGCCTCGGCTAATGCCTCGGCGCAGCCCAGCCCCAACCCTTTTGAGCTTGCACAAACCAGCGCACGCTTTCTGCGAATTCCCAGATCCATCTGATCCTCCCCATCTGTTGTTGCCCGCATGTCTAGCACCGGCCAGACAGGGAAGACCAGAAGTCACAACGCTTCAGTAAAAGAACTCTTCGCGCACGATTTTTCCGTTGGCGACGTGATAGATACCGACCTCTTTCATATCGAAGGTCTCGCCACTTTCCTTAACCTTGCCCTGCACTTCGAAAATTACGGCAAAGCGATCGTCGCCGTGCAAATAAGGCTCACTGACCGACGCACCCGAAACCTCATGGGCGCCCTCCCACCATTCGTGTTTGCCGCGGATGCCCTCGACGCCGTGCGTTTCACGCCCCATGCCTTCCATCTCTTGCGCTTCGACCGAAACGGCATCAGGCGCGTATAATTTGTTTAGGTTTTCCTTGGCCCGGTCCTCACGACACCCAGCGACCAGTTCGTCTGCGATTTCTTTCAAATTCATTGATCCTCTCCATCTTTTGTTCACTATTTGTTCTTATTGGCATAACCATACGATTCTGAACACCCCCTTTGTCTTGCTTCGGCAGGATTCCCCGCCTATACGCGCGTTCATGCTTGATACCGCCACCAACCAACCCGTATTGCCGCCCGAGATTGCCCGACGCCGGACATTCGCCATCATCTCGCACCCGGATGCGGGCAAGACGACGCTGACTGAAAAGTTCCTGTTGTACGGGGGCGCTATTCAGATGGCCGGTCAGGTGCGCGCTAAGGGTGAGGCGCGGCGGACCCGGTCGGACTTCATGCAGATGGAAAAGGATCGCGGTATTTCGGTCTCAGCCTCGGCCATGTCGTTCGACTACGGGAACTTTCGGTTTAATCTAGTGGATACGCCTGGTCACTCGGACTTCTCCGAGGACACCTATCGCACGCTGACCGCAGTGGACGCCGCCGTGATGGTGATCGACGGCGCGAAAGGTGTGGAAAGCCAGACGCAAAAACTGTTCGAGGTTTGCCGCTTGCGCGATTTGCCGATCCTGACCTTCTGTAACAAGATGGACCGCGAAAGCCGCGATACGTTCGAGATCATCGACGAAATTCAGGAGATGCTGGCCATCGACGTCACCCCTGCCGCGTGGCCGATTGGCGTGGGTCGCGATTTCATCGGTTGCTATGACATGCTGCGCGACCGACTGGAATTGATGGACCGCGCCGACCGCAACAAGGTAGCTGAAAGCATTCAGATCAACGGTCTGGACGACCCCAAACTGGCCGAACACGTACCCGAGCATCTGCTGGACAAGCTGCTGGAAGAAGTCGAGATGGCGCGCGAGCTGCTGCCTGCTCTGGACCCGCAAGCAGTGCTTGAGGGGCACATGACCCCGATTTGGTTCGGCTCGGCCATCAACTCGTTCGGGGTCAAGGAACTGATGGAAGGTATCGGCGCCTATGGCCCGCAGCCGCAGGTCCAGTCCGCTGAACCCCGACAAATTGCGCCTGATGAAAAGAAGGTCGCCGGTTTTGTCTTTAAGGTGCAGGCCAACATGGACCCCAAGCACCGCGACCGGGTTGCATTCGTCCGCATGGCAAGCGGTCATTTCAAGCGCGGCATGAAGTTGACTCACGTGCGATCCAAGAAACCGATGGCGATTTCGAACCCCGTGCTGTTTCTGGCCTCTGACCGCGAACTGGCCGAAGAGGCCTGGGCCGGAGACATCATCGGCATCCCAAACCACGGTCAACTGCGCATCGGTGACACCCTGACCGAGGGCGAAGCGCTGCGCGTGTCCGGGATCCCGTCATTCGCACCGGAATTGCTGCAAACTGTCAGGGCAGCCGACCCGCTGAAGGCCAAGCATCTGGAAAAAGCCCTGATGCAGTTTGCCGAGGAAGGTGCGGCCAAGGTTTTCAAGCCATCGATTGGTTCGGGCTATATCGTCGGCGTCGTTGGCGCTCTGCAGTTCGAAGTCCTCGCCAGCCGGATTGAGATGGAATACGGTCTGCCCGTCCGGTTCGAGGCGTCGCAGTTCACCTCTGCCCGCTGGGTGAGCGGTGACAAGGCCGAGGTTGAAAAGTTCGTCAACGCTAATAAACAGCACATCGCCCATGATCATGACGGCGACATCGTCTATCTGACGCGCTTGCAATGGGATATCGACCGGGTCGTGCGTGATTACCCCGAGCTGAACCTGACGGCGACCAAGGAAATGATGGTTTGATCCGGGTCTTGTAGTTTGGGCACCGTTCTCTAGGGTTCCGAAGCATGGCGGATTTGGATCAGGAAAACTATCCCGGCGGCTTCTATTCGGTGATGCGCCATCTGGAACGCAAAGAGGTTCCTTATCGCGATCCACAACGGGTACTGCCGCCGCCGGATGTTGATCTGAGTGAACTTGCCCAAACACCCGTAGAAAAGCCTGACCCGGACGCCAGCTTTGACCACAAGCAGGACGCGCGCAGGAAGTACCACGCGCTGCAGCAGGAATTTTCTGGCCAATCGCTGCTGCATCTTGTTCACGCAATGTGCATCGCATTGCTGCGCCGGCATCCGTCACCGGCTGAGGCGCGGGCGCTGTTTCTGCGGATGTGGCGGGAAAAGGGTTCAGAGTTGGCGCGGGACCTGCCTGTGCGTTGGCTTATTTCCTCGGCAACCACATTCGCCGACCATGGCGAAACACTGGATCAGCGCTTGGGCGGACAGGGTCTGTACCTGTTGTACGATCTGATCAAGCTGCATGATAGCGAGCGTCGGGTATCCCTTCGTCCAAACGATCAAGCCTTTCATATGCAGGGTGAAAAACACCACGACGTTCCATTGGCATTCGGCATGGCGGGCTATTCGCTAAGGAATGGCGATCTGGATCGAAACCTTTTGGCACGCCTTTGGCGTCATGCAGAAAACGACACGGTGTTGCGCCCGCTGGGGTACCGGATGTTGAAACTGGTGATGTACGACTCGCGCAGCATTTTTGGGCGTATCCAGCACTACAAGACCCGGCAGTCTCTGTTGGATCACATTGATGACTGACGGCTCTGGCTGGGGCATTGTTTCAACGGTTCGGGGCCCTGCCCCGGATATCCTGCGATTTGTTGCCTATCACCTCGATCTTGGGGTCGACCGGATGCACATCTATCTGGATGAACCCAATTCCAAAGCTTTCGATGCCCTAGTTCGGCATCCGAAGGTCGACGTGCAAACATGCGATGACGCATTCTGGATCAGCCGCAAGCGTGAACGGCCCGAACGGCATCAAAACCGTCAGACCGCAAATGCGTCATTCACCTATCGCAAGACCAATCTGAATTGGTTGGCCCATATCGACATGGACGAGTTTCTGTGGGCGGACCGTCCCATTCCCCAGCAACTGACCGATGTTCCCAACCACATCCCCGCTGTACGTGTCCGCCCGATCGAAGCCGTGGGCGGTGGCACGGATCTTTATAAGGCGCATCTTCCAAAGACCCCCCACCGTGACGCCCTCGTACAATCGCTGTACCCGCGTTATGGCGCCTTTGTTTTGGGTGGGTTCTTCAGCCATTTGCAAGGTAAGCTGATCGTCCGGACGGGCCTGAAGAAACTGAGCTTTCGTATCCACAACCTGTTCCAAGAAAAAACACTCTTGCCCTGCAAATTCGAATTGCAGGGGTTGGAGCTGTGCCATCGACACGCCCCCGACTGGGAACATTTTAAGGCTCACCTTCGATTTCGCCTGGCGCGTGGCTCGTATCAGCCAGGAATGTCCCTGAATGTTCCACGTGAACGGGGCGGCATGAACATGAACGAATTACTCAGCTGGATCGAGGTCGAAGGCGGCATGGATGGGCTGCGTGCATTTTTTGACGAAATCAGCGGTGCAGACCCCGACGTGAGAACCCGTCTGGAACAACATGACCTGATCCGATATCGGCCCCTGGATTTGGACGAAAAAGTCAGGAAACACTTTCCCGGAAGTGACTGAATTGTTGCGAGAAATCCGCAGAGCGAGCACAGTAAAAACCTTAAAGAGGTCTTCATTTGACCATACCCGGCGTTTTTGTTATGTCCCCCTCCAAGCCGAAATTGCGCAATGCAGCGTATGGCCATCCGGGCCCGGCACACCTTTGACGCGCGGGCCAGGTCTAATGTCCGCATGAACCGGACTTACATGACAAAATTTAACGAACTGAACCTGAACCCGAAGGTCCTCAAAGCCATTGAGGAAGCCGGATACGAATCCCCCACCCCGATCCAAGAAGGCGCAATTCCACCTGCGCTGGAAGGTCGTGATGTATTGGGGATCGCCCAGACCGGCACGGGAAAAACTGCAAGCTTTACGCTGCCGATGATCACAATGCTGGCACGGGGCCGCGCGCGCGCGCGGATGCCACGGTCGCTGGTGCTGTGCCCGACACGGGAACTGGCTGCACAGGTCGCCGAGAATTTCGACACCTATAGCAAACACCTGAAACTGACCAAGGCGTTGTTGATCGGAGGCGTCAGCTTCAAGGAACAGGACGCACTGATCGACCGTGGCGTCGATGTTCTGATCGCAACTCCCGGCCGACTGCTGGACCATTTCGAACGCGGCAAACTGCTGTTGACCGGCGTGCAGATCATGGTCGTCGACGAAGCTGACCGGATGCTGGACATGGGTTTTATCCCCGATATCGAGCGCATCTTCTCGCTGACGCCGTTCACCCGCCAGACGCTGTTCTTTTCGGCCACCATGGCGTCCGAGATTGAACGCATCACCGACACTTTCCTGTCCGCCCCCGCGCGGGTTGAGGTTGCCCGACAGGCGACCGCCTCGGAAACCATTGAACAGGGCGTCGTCATGTTCAAAGGCGGCCGTCGCGATCGAGAGGCCAGCGCCAAGCGCAAGGTCTTGCGCGCACTGATCGATGCCGAGGGTGAAAAATGCACCAACGCAATCATCTTCTGTAACCGCAAGACAGACGTTGATATCTGCGCAAAATCGCTAAAAAAATACGGCTATGACGCCGCCGCGATCCACGGCGATCTGGACCAATCACAGCGGATGAAAACGCTGGACGGTTTCCGCGACGGCTCGTTGCGGTTGCTGGTTGCCTCGGACGTGGCTGCGCGGGGCCTTGATGTCCCGTCGGTTAGCCATGTTTTCAATTTCGACGTCCCCGGCCACCCCGAGGATTACGTTCACCGCATCGGCCGCACCGGTCGTGCCGGGCGCGATGGCAAGGCGATTACTATCTGTTCGGGCCGTGACGAAAAAGCGCTGGCTGCGATTGAAAAGCTGATCCAGAAGGACATTCCAAAGCTCGACAATCCGGTCAAGGACGAACCCAAAGCCGACACGCCGAAGCCTGAGAAAAAGACCAAGTCTGCCGACACGCAAAAGAACGAAGGCAAAAAGAGCGACCGCAAAAAGGACAAAGAACCTAAAGGTCGTGGCCGTCGTTCGGATAACGGCAACGCGGTTGTGGGCATGGGCGATCACCTGCCCAGCTTCATTGCCCTAAGCTTTGCCGAGCGCCGTGCTGGTTAAATCGCCAGCACCAGCGCCAGGATCGACAACCCCAACAACGCCATCCCGGCGATCTCACGCCGGGTAATGGTCTCACGGAAAAACAGGATCGATGCGAACAGGCTGAGCAACAGTTCGACCTGCCCCAGCGCTTTGACATAGGCCGCGTTCTGCAAGGTGAACGCAAAGAACCAGCAAAACGATCCGCCCAGACTGGTCAAACCGACAAACACCCCTGTTCGACGTGTCTGCCACACCGCAAGCAGTTCGGTCCGGTCGCGCCACAGCAGCCATAGCGCCATGCTGAGGAACTGGAACGTCACAACCGCGGCCAGAGTGATCAGAGCGCGAAACCACGCGTCGATATCACCCAATTCAAGCGACGCACCCCGGTAACTGACGGCGGAAAAGGCGAACAATACGCCTGACCCCAACCCTAGGCGCGACGCCCGGTTGGTCAGATGTTTCCACCATGCCCCGTCGCCTCCGGGTGATTTGGACAGCAAAAGCACCGCCATCAATCCCAGCAAGATCGCAACCAGACCCCCGTACGAGATCTGATCGCCCAGCACCAGAAAACCGACAATGGCGGTCTGAATTACTTCGGTTTTCTTAAAGGTAATCCCAACCGCAAAATTTCGTTGCTTGAACAAAGCGACCACGCAGATCGTTGCCAGAATTTGCGCGGTGCCTCCGATGACAGCGTATACCCAGAACCACCCCGTCAGCGGCGGCACGCTGAAGCCAGTCACTTGCAGCGCCACAATCAGCCCCAAAAGCGCCAGTGGCATCGAATACGCGAACCGGGCAAACGTCGCCCCGGCCGCACTTAACTTTACGGTGCTGAGGGATTTTTGCAGCATGAACCGCACTGTCTGGAACGAGGCGGCAGCGATTGTTATGGGAATCCATAAACTCATGGCCCCCTTGTGTCGCTAAATCAAGGCTTTGGCCAGAGAGGATGTTCCACCGGATCCTTGGCCCGCAGGAAATATGCCTTAAAGATCTGCGCGTAAGACCGGTATACATAAGCCTCATTCCGGGTCTGATACCGATCTTTGCTGGCGCGATATAGCGCAGGCAGGCGGTACCAGGGCGCACCAGGATTCATGTGATGAACCACATGCAGGTTGTTGTTTAAAAACAGAAAAGCCAGCAACCCACGATCTTCGATAATCACAGTACGGGCCTGCGGATTTTCATGCGCGCGATGTTCAAGGAAGGTGCGGATCTTCACCAGCCCCAGCCCGGTATAGGCGGACAGAACATACGCCCAAATCGGCATTACCGAGTGCCCGACCACCCACAAAACCAAGGCCACCCCAACCAGATGTAGCGCCCAGGCCCGCAGGATGCCAAGGTCGCCCAGCAACGCACCGCGCAATTCATTCCGCGTGAATATGAATTGGCCAATCGCCGGACCCAGCACAATGCGCCCCAACAATGTGTTGTTCACAGATAGCAGCCATCGCTGCCACCCGGCCAATGCGCCCCAGACCTGTGGATCCAGATAGTTGGTTTCAGGATCGTCATAGGGGTCGGTCAACGTCTCATCCCGGTGATGAGCCAGATGCAGGTCGCGGAACCTTTGATACGGGATGAACAGGGTCAGAGGCAGCGCCATCAGGGCCTCATTCAGCCATTTTGTACGAAACGGGTGGCCGTGCAACGCCTCATGCGTCAACGAGGAATGGAGCGCCGCAACCAGACCCATCACCGGAATTGCCAGCCAAACCGGCATCAGGAAAATCACCGCCAACCACGCCCCATAGCAAGCCAGGATCAGGGCGAACGTGCCCCATTCGGGTGCAGCGGGCCTAGACATTGCGCCCCCATGAGATTTTGGCCCAGACGCGCTCGTAAATAACGTACATCGTCAATCCGATGGCCGTATTTACAATCGCCAGTGTCCCGCCCACAGCCGCCGAGCCAGTCGCGACCAGCCCGACCAGTGTCATCACCAGCAAGCCCATCGCATTCCACAGCACCGCTTTCACGACTGATCTGCGCCGTGTTTCCATTCCGTCACCCATATTATTGTTGTGTCTTCAAAATTACGGGTCACGGCATCCGTTGAAAATTCTGAATATGATTAACAAAACTCATCAACTGTGATATTTTTAAACATATGCAGGAAAAAATCGACAAAAGAGACCGCGCGGCACAGTTCCGTTCTCGTCTAGCCCGGGCGATGGAGGAGCGACACGTCAGTCAAAGTGCGCTGGCGCGTCAGATTGCGGTGGACCGTTCGACCGTATCGCAGCTTTTGACGGGTGAAGGCGCGCGCTTGCCAAATGCACATGTGGTAGGCAGTTGCGCCTCGGCGCTGGGGGTTTCGGCGGATTGGCTTCTGTGCCTGTCCGACCGACCCGAAAGCGCAGCGGAATTGTTGGCCAGCTCGCTGACAATGACCGAAGCACCACGTGCGCTGGTGGATGAGCGCATCTTTGAGTGGCATCAAGAAGCCGCAGGGTACAAAATCCGTTATGTTCCAGCGACTTTGCCCGACATGTTAAAGACCCGCGCGGTGCTGGAGTGGGAATATGCCCCGCATCTGGGGCGGACGGCGGATCAGGCCATCGGTGCCTCGGCTGACCGGCTGATGTGGATGCGCAGCGCGCAATCCGACTATGAAATCGCCATGCCGCTGTATGAAATCGATAGTTTCGTCCATGCGCGGGGCTATTACGACGGTCTTTGTCCCAAAATCCGGTTGGAACAGATCGACCATCTGCTGGAGATTTGCCAACAGCTCTACCCGCGTCTTAGGATCTATCTGTTTGACGCAAAACGGCTTTATTCCGCTCCGGTCACGATCTTCGGCCCCTTGCTGTGTGTTTTCTACGCCGGCAGCCACTATATGGCCTTTCGGGACCGTGATCGGATCGAAACCTTCACCCGCCATTTCGACCGACTGGTACGCGAGGCTGACCTGACTGCGCGCGACTTCTCAGAACACCTTAAACGGCTGCGCTCGCAAATTTCCGACCACTAAGGATGCACCTAAGCCTGTCTTGTGCTATCGTCGTTCGGCGCGAACCTTCGGGTATTCCGATCACAGACGGAGGACGACAGGAATGGACGCACTACAGACCGCTCAATACGCACGGGCCTTATATACTGTTCACGGCGACCGGGCCGAGGCGGAAGCCGCACAAAAGATGCGCGAATGTGAAGCCGCCGGAAATAGACAGGAAGCGCTAGACTGGCAAGCTGTCCGCCAGACCATCCGCCAAATTCGCGGGCCAAATCAGGGCTAGCTTCAGCGTTTCGAAAAAGCCCTGCCCCAAGCCGATCACCAATGCCCTTATTGCGCCAGGGCATTGGAGTTCTGTGTGTTTTCTAAACCGAGTTAGATTTTCGGATCTGGATTCACCGTGTGCCCATCCACGGCAATAACCTGCCCCGAAACAAGCCGCGCCGCATCCGAGGCGAGGAACACGGCCATGTTTGCGATATCGTGACCTTCAACAAAGCGCCCCATCGAGGTACCCGAAGCATACCCAGCATAGACCTGATCGCGGGTCATACCTTTTGCGGCCGCTTCGCGCGCCAGCACACCCTCCATCCGTGGGCCTTCAACCGCTCCAGGACAAATCGCATTGGCGCGAATACCGTGGGGGCCAAGTTCCATCGCAAGGGTTTTCATCAAACCGATCACCGCCCATTTCGCCGCTGCATATGGCGCGCGGTACGGGTACCCGTATTGACCAGCAGTTGACGACGTCAGGGTGATGCTGCCCGCCTGCGCGGTCTTCATCAAAGGGGCTGCATGTTTCACGGCCAGAAAAGCGCCCTCGAGGTTGACCGAAACGCAGGTCCGCCAATCTGCCAACCCGATATCCTCGATCGCGTTTGTCGGTCCTGCCGTGCCTGCATTGGCGCACAGCGCATCCAATCCACCTTCGGCTGCGATATCCTGAAAAACGGCGCCCATATCGGACTCACTTGCGGCATCGGCGCGACGAGCCTCCCAGTGATCCGGCACCGTATTCAAAGCAGCCTCGTCAATATCCGTGATCCAAACACCATAGCCTGCATCATCAAATGCTTCGGCCATGGCACGGCCAACGCCCGAGGCGCCAGCTGTAATCAGAACCCGCCGGGTCATGCGGGTTTCCGGATCGCGGCGCCCGCGCCTTCGGGGTAGGGCAACCCTGCCTGCGCATCGGCGATCCGCGTCATGGAGGCCTCGATTTCCGGCGACGGTGCGCTGGGGCGACGAGATTCAAGGCTGACATGCAGCAGGAAGCTTTCGCCCGTGGCCAGCAGCTTGTCGCCCTCATACATGCTGTGGAACACGTGCAGTTTCTTGCCCTGCCCCAACAGCATCTGCGTGCGAACTTCGATCTTGGCGCCTGCGTGTGCTTCGTCGACATACCGGATGTGATTTTCAGCGGTGAAATAGCTGCCGCCCGAGGTGATGTAATCCGCATCGCAACCGATGATCTCCATGAACCGGTCGGTCGCGGCGGCGAAGGCTTCCAGATACCGCGCCTCATTCATGTGACCGTTGTAATCGGTCCAGTCCAACGGCACCGCGCGGGCCAGTGTCAGGATCGGCTGGCTCAGGTCCGCCTGTTCCAGCGTTGGCAACGCGCCAGGTTTCAACAGCGCGTCATGCTGGTTCAGCACCGCGCCTGCTCCATAATTCTGCGCTTTGAGCGCGCGCATCATGCCCACAAGGTTGTTGTCACGGATCCGCTCCAGTTCGCGGATCGAGTGCATGCCCGACTGCGCGTCCGACTGATCCGCGATCAGGTCGACAAGTTCATCAGTAAAGTCCGGCACGTCCATCAACTTGGTCCACGGCCATTTCAACGCTGGCCCGAACTGAGCCATGAAGTGCCGCATCCCGGCCTCACCTCCGGCCACGCGATAGGTTTCAAACAGGCCCATCTGCGCCCAGCGAATGCCAAAGCCCATGCGGATGGCCTCGTCGATCTCTTCGGTCGTGGCGATGCCGTCCTTGACTAACCACAATGCCTCGCGCCAAACGGCTTCAAGAAATCGGTCAGCGATATGCGCGTCGATTTCTTTCTTGATGTGCAGCGGGAAAAACCCGACGGACTTCAGCAGTTCTTGCGCCTTGGCAACCATCTCGGCCGAGTTTTTGCCGGTTGGGACTAGCTCAATCAACGGCAGCAGATAGACCGGGTTGAACGGGTGCGTCACCACGATCTGCTCGGGCCTCAACGCGCCCTCCTGCAATTCGGACGGTTTGAAGCCGCTGGTCGAGGAGCCTATGATCGCATCTGGATCACAAGCCTCCTGCAACCCCTTGTAGACCTTCAGTTTCAGGTCCAGCCGTTCAGGCACGCTTTCCTGTATCCAGGCGGCACCCTGCACGGCCTCCGCCATATCTTCGTAGAACGTCAGAGATCCCTCGGTCGGCAATGGCACATCGCTCAGCCCCGGCAACGAGCGGCGCGCATTGTCCAGAACCTCACCAATCTTACGCTCGGCCTCGGGGTCCGGGTCAAACACCCGGACGTTCCAGCCGTTCAGTAGAAATCTAGCGGCCCACCCGCCGCCGATGACGCCGCCGCCAATGATCGCTGCTGTTTTTGTCATTGTTCCTCACTACAATCCAAAGTGCCGAAGATCCCTCCGACAGCGTCACGTATTGTGAATTTCGTTTTGCCCAACTGTTCCATTTCCCAAGTCTCGTTTAGCAAGACTACACCTTCATCTTCGCAAACCACGTCAAGAGCATAGGTCGCCGAAAGTGGCTGTACGCTGTTCACGCGACATCCACCCAGGCTGTGCCGATGTATCCAAAATGGCACCGACAAGACGTTTTCCTTCAATTGTGCACACAGCCCCGTCTGGGTCGCCAAATACTCATCGACAGCATCAGGAGTTTCCGCACTCAGTGGCGCGGCACAAATCAGGCACACCAACCAGAACGGCTTCACTTCGCCACTGGCGCCCGTTTCACCAGACCCAATTTTTCGCGCACTTCCTGCGCACCGATCACCCGCGCGCCCATGTTCTCGATAATGGTTCCGGCGCGTTCGACTAGTTGCCAATTCTCGGCCAGCACGCCCTTGTCCAGCCACAGGTTATCCTCAAGCCCGACGCGCACGTTGCCGCCCGCCAATACAGCTGCCGCGGCATAAGCCATCTGATTGCGGCCCAGAGCAAACGCGCTGAACGCCCAGTCATCCGGCACGTTGTTGACCATCGCCATGAAGGTGTTCAAGTCATCCGGCGCGCCCCACGGCACGCCCATGCAAAGTTGCACCAATGCCGGGCTGTCCAGCACGCCATCCTTCACCAGCTGCTTGGCGTACCACAGATGGCCGGTGTCAAAGGCTTCGATCTCGGGCTTCACGCCCAAATGTGTCATCATCCGACCCATCGCCTGCAGCATGCCCGGCGTGTTGGTCATGACGTAATCGGCTTCGGCAAAGTTCATGGTGCCGCAGTCCAGCGTGCAAATCTCGGGCAGGCATTCAGCCACATGTTCCACCCGAGCCGCCGCACCGATCATGTCGGTTCCGTCCTCGCGCAGCGGCAGCGGAGATTCGGTTGGGCCAAACACCATGTCCCCGCCCATCCCGGCGGTCAGGTTCAGAACGACGTCAACCTCAGCCTCGCGAATGCGGTCCGTGACTTCGCGATACAGGTCCAGACGGCGGCTGGGTACACCGGTTTCAGGGTCGCGTACATGGCAATGCACCACCGCCGCCCCGGCCTTGGCTGCGGCAATCGCACTGTCGGCGATTTGCTTGGGTGAGCGCGGCACATGTGGGCTGCGATCCTGTGTCCCTCCCGAGCCGGTAACGGCGCAAGTGATGAAGACTTCGCGGTTCATTTCCAGAGGCATTGTGTTTTCCCCAAGTTATACCCGGTTTTGCCGTGAGTTTTCCCCAGGCTTCTCCACGGATTCCGATTTGCGTTCACCCCCGACTCTGACGCAGCCTTGTGGAAACACTTGCCAGAATGCGAATCGAACTTGATGAAATCCGCAAAAAACATACTCCAACCCGAACATCGCGCCCTGAAAACGGCTGTGCTGGTTCTGGACGAATGCAACACGCTCAGCTTCGCCTCGGCCGTTGATCCAATGCGGGCTGCCAACCGTCTGGCGGATCGTCCCGCTTTCGACTGGGATTATGTGACGGCAACGACAGAACCCGCGATGTTGACCAGCGCACTGAACGTACCGGGTGTTCCGCTGGCACGGTTGCAAAGCTGCGATCTGATGATCGTTGTCGCGGGATTCCAACTGGCCCGACACGCCACACCCAGTTTGCTGGCCGGACTGCGCCGTATTGCGGGCACTGGTGCCACCATGGCGGGCATCGACGGAGGCCCCTGGTTGTTGGCCGAGGCTGGCCTGCTGGATGGACACGCCGCCACAACTCACTGGGAAGACTTGGACAATTTCGCCACCCGATTCCCCGATGTTGACGTTCGCCCCGATCGTTTCACCGTATCCGGCAATCGCCTGACCTCAGGTGGCGCTATCCCAGCGGTCGAAATGATGCTGCACATTATCGCCGCCCGCCACGGTGCCGGTTTTGCTGCCCGCGTCTCGGGTCTTTTCCTGTACGACGGTGCGCCCGAGCCCACAAAACCGCAAAGCCGGACCGGTGCCCCACACCGCCATACGGCGCTGACGGCCAAGGCGAACACCTTGATGGAATCTTCGCTGGACGAGCCGCTGCCACTGGCGGACATCGCCGAAACCCTCGGCACCAGCCCCCGCACCCTGCAGCAGCAATTTCGCCTGCGCCTGAACACAACGCCGCAGGACCACTATCTGCAGTTACGCTTGGCCGAGGCCCGCCGCCTGGTTACCGACACCGACATGCCGCTGATGGATGTGGCCCTGGCTACGGGGTTCGCCTCACAATCCAGCTTTGCACGTGCTTTCCGCACCGCACACGGCCTCTCGGCCCGTGACCTGCGGCAGGAACGCATCCAGCCCACCCATCACTGACGAGATCTTCTTCATCTGGCTAAAAATACCTCGGGGCGCGCGCGCAGTGCGTCGGTCGCAGAGCCCCCTAAAAAGGCATCGGATGCGTTCGGTGCGCCTGACCGATTTCTGCCACGACCTCATCGGACAGCCGCAAGTCCTTACCGGCCAGGATATGCTCCAGCTGTGCCACCGAGGTCGCGCCGAAAACAGCCGACATCATGAACTGCCGCGTCCGACACCAGGCCAGTGCCATATGCACCGGGTCCAACCCATGCCGCTCGGCAATCTCCAGGTAAGCCGCCACGGCCCCAAAAACGCGTGGACCGGTGCGCCCGCCCATCTCGGGCACCAGCGACATACGTGATCCGACGGGCACCGCATCACCCTGATACTTGCCGGTCAGAAATCCCGCCCCCAAGGGAGAAAAGGCCATCAAGCCCACATCTTCATGCACACTGAGTTCCGCCATATCCGTATCGAAGTGCCGGCATAGAATCGAATACTCATTCTGAACCGAGGCCACACGCGGCGCGCCCATCTGCTCGGCAATCCGCAGCCATTGCGTCGTACCCCAAGCGCTTTCGTTGGACAGGCCAAAGGTGCGGATATTGCCCTTGTCGACCTGTACTTGCAGGGCCTCAAGGCAATCCTGCATGTTGTCCAATACTTCGTTGGTGTTGTGTCCCGAGGGTGAATAATTCCAGTTCTGGCGGAACATGTAACTGCCCCGGTTCGGCCAGTGAAACTGATAGAGATCAATGCAATCCGTGTGCAGCCGCCGCAGTGAGCCTTCGATCGCTTCGGGGATCGTCTTTCCCGAAATCTGCGCGCCATCGCGGGCATGGGCGAACCCTGCCCCCGAATGTTTGGTTGCCAGTACGTAATCTGCACGACGGGACGGGTTGGCAGCGTTCCAGCTGCCCAGAATCTCTTCGGTCCGACCCACGGTTTCCCTTGCGATCGGGTTCACCGGATACATCTCGGCCGTATCAACGAAATTAATCCCGGCTGCCAGCGCCATATCCAACTGCTTGTGACCACCTGCCTCGGACGTCTGTGTGCCAAAGGTCATCGTACCCAGACATAAGTCTGTCACCGAAATTCCCGTGCGGCCTAATGGTCTTGTTTCCATCTGTCAGTCTCCGGAAAGCTTTTAAGATCAGCCTCTTACGCCTCGGCCTTCTTCTCCCACCGGCCCGATTCCTCGGACCAGTATTGCGCCGAACAACCCGCGCTAGTTAGTGCTTTCCACTGGCCGCGCGCCTGCTGGACCGCCATATCATCATTGCCATCGAACAGGATGCAGACACGCTCCAGCGAAGCCACCTCGTCGGCGTTTACCGGCGCGCCGTCCACGGCCATGACACAGGCCGGTTCATTGGCTGCCTCTGGCCCGGTCGTCAGCAAAACAGGCTGCGCCGCGTCATGCGGGCCACCTTCGCGCCCATGTGGCAGGAACCCGTCCTCGGGCCCCAGCCACAGCTTTTCATCCAGCCAGTCCATCCGTGCCGGATCTGTGCCCCGCACGGCAATCTTCCACCCAGCCTGCCGCGCCTTGTCCAGCAGCACCGGCAAGGTGTGTTCCAAGGGCTGACGGGTCAGGTGGTAGAAATAGACGGCCCCCATACGATTACTCGAAGTTGTCCTGCACCAGCCGGCTAAGCGCGCGTACACCCCAGCCGGTTGCCCCTTTGGGCGCATAGGATGTTTCCGACGACACCGAGGCCACACCCGCAATATCGAGGTGAATCCAAGGCGTTTCTTCTTTCACAAAACGCTGCAGGAATTGCGCCGCTGTAATCGAGCCTGCCGGGCGACCGCCGACATTTTTCATATCAGCAATGCGCGACTTCAACTGTTTGTCGTACCCTTCGCCCAGCGGCAGGCGCCACGCGCCTTCATCCTCGGCCTTGGCCGATTTCAGGAAGGCATCGCAGAACGTGTCATTGTTGGAAAATACACCGGCATTTTCGTGGCCCAGACCAATGATCACCGCGCCGGTCAGCGTGGCCAGATCGATCATGCCCACCGGTTGGAACCGCTCTTGCGTGTACCACATCACATCGCACAGAACCAAACGCCCTTCTGCGTCGGTGTTGATGATCTCGACCGTGTCGCCCTTCATCGACTTGACCACATCGCCCGGACGGCTGGCATTGCCGGACGGCATGTTTTCGACCAGCCCGACCAGACCGACCACGTTGGCCTTGGCCTTGCGCTTGGCCAACGCACGCATGGTGCCAGCGACAACGCCCGCACCGCCCATATCCATGGTCATGTCTTCCATGCCGCCTGCGGGTTTCAGCGAGATACCACCGGTGTCGAACACGACACCCTTACCCACCAGAGCCAGTGGCGCGTCGTCCTTGTCACCGCCGTTCCACTGCATCACCACAACCTTCGAGGGGCTGACCGAACCCTGCCCGACGCTCAGCAGCGTTCGCATGCCCAACTCGGCCAGTTTGTCCTCTTCCAGAACTTCAACCTCAAGGCCCAGCTCCGCCATCTCGGCCAAACGGTCGGCGAATTCAGTGGTGGTCAGGACGTTTGCAGGCTCGTTGGTCAGATCACGGGTCATCCGCACCCCATCGGCCACGGCGTATTGCGGGGCAAAGGCGGCTTCGACCTCGTCGGGTTTCTGGTGACTGATGGTGACGGTGCCAACATCTTCCGCCTCTTTGGTCTTGTGCGCGTCGAAATCATAGGTGCGCAGCACGATGCCCATCGTCAGATCTTCGGTCCGGACCTGATTGCCTGCCATCACCAGCACGTCCTTGCCCCCTGCCAGCTTGGCCAGCGCCGCGCCCGCCTTGCGGGCCTCGGCCGGATCAGGACGGCGGGGCAGGATCACGATATCCAGCGCCTCGGCCGTCATTCCACCAGGCCAAGCCATCGAGATCACATCGCCCGTCTTTACCTTTTCAAACCGGGGACTTTCCACCAGACGCGCCACCGCGCCACGGGTCAGACGGTTGGCCCGGCGCACCGCAGGGCTCATCTTGCCGTCCGATGGGATGATTACCGCCACCCGGCCTTCGGCTTGCGCCATTGCATCCGTATCAAAGGGCTGAAACCGGATCGGGACAAGACTGCTCATTGCGAACTCCTCAAAAACTGTTCCCCAAGACCTAGCCCGCACCGCGCGGCTTGACCAGATAGCAGTTTTCCCCGCGTGCCAATTGCATTACAGTCGCGGAAAAATTCCGGCAGGATCGGGGGAGAACGAATTGGCGAGACAGGGCAGGCATATGCCGTTGCGCATCCGCGCAGGCGAAGGTGATTCTGACCTTTTCGGTACCGATTTCACCTGCTGCCGGATCAAGGCGGAGGCACAATCGTGATCCTCGACCGATATTTCGCCCGCCGGTTCATGCAAAGCTTTCTGGTCATTGGCGGCATTTTTCTAACGCTGCTGATTCTGATCGATCTGGTCGAACAAGCCCGCCGGTTCAACTCGGAGGGGCTGTCCTTTGGCACGCTGCTGCACCTGACCTTGCTGAATTCACCCGCAGCGATCAGCGAGATGCTGCCCTTGCTGGTCATCCTTGCCACCATTGCATTGTTCATCGGCTTGGCGCGCAATTCCGAACTGGTGGTGACACGCGCCATCGGGCGGTCCGGTATCCGGGCGCTGCTGGCTCCGGTCACGTTGGCATTGATCATTGGGACCCTCGCGGTGGCCTTGCTGAACCCGATCACCGCCGCCACGTCCGAGGAGTACCGACGCCTGTCTGATGCCTACAAAGACAAAGGCAACTCGGCGCTGTCGATCACCAGCGAGGGGCTTTGGTTGCGGCAGGGTTCGGAAAATGGGCAATCGGTCATCCACGCGCGAGGCACCACGAATGCGGATGCGTTGGAACTAACCGGCGTAACGATCGTTACATTTTCGCCGGATGGTAAACCAACACAGCAAATCAATGCCAATCGGGCACAGCTGTCGAACGGGTCTTGGATATTGCACAATGCCAAGATCTGGTCTCTGGCGGATGATATGAACCCCGAGGCGACAGCTCAAACACATCAGCGCATCGAAATTCCCACCACGCTGACGCGCCAGCGCATTCTGGACACACTGGGCCAGCAGGATTCCGTATCCGTCTACGACTTGCCACAGCTTATCCGTGATCTCCGCGAAGCCGGATTTTCCACCAAGCAATATGAGGTCTGGTTGCAGGTTCAACTTGCGCGACCGCTTTTTCTGGTGGCCATGGTGATGATCGGCGCGGCCTTTACCATGCGCCATGTCCGTTTTGGCGGTACCGGCATCGCGGTTCTGTCCGCAGTGCTTTTGGGATTCTCAATCTACTTCGTTCGCAACTTTGCCCAAATACTCGGAGAAAACGGTCAATTGCCAATCTTCGTCGCAGCCTGGGCTCCGCCCTTTGCAGCCATTCTTCTTTCCCTTGGCCTTCTTCTCCATGCGGAGGACGGCTGATGCGGCTCATATCAAGTCT
Organism: Ruegeria sp. BB5; assembly: GCF_056539405.1. Classification (NCBI taxonomy): domain Bacteria; kingdom Pseudomonadati; phylum Pseudomonadota; class Alphaproteobacteria; order Rhodobacterales; family Roseobacteraceae; genus Ruegeria; species Ruegeria sp. BB5. The sequence continues at coordinate 1,246,637 of NZ_JBQFUX010000001.1, forward strand.
TTTGCTGTCCGGCGCTGTGGCTCTGGCAATGCCAACAGGTGCCGCCGCCCAGACCCAATCAGCCCCTGGCCCGGCGCAGGATACCCAGCAAGAGGACCAGCCCGCCCTGCTGGTGGCTGACGAAATCTTCATCACACCCGAACGCGTGCTGGTGGCTGAAGGCAATGTCGAAGCTTTTCAGGGTGACATCAAAATCACCGCTGACCGCATCACCTATGACCGCGATACCGGCGCGCTGACACTTGAGGGGCCAATCCGTATCGATCAGGCCGGTGATACGACAATCCTGGCGGACTCGGCCGAACTGGATGACGGTATTCAGAATGGCCTGCTGATCGGCGCGCGGATGGTGTTCGACCAGCAGGTGCAGATTGCTTCGGTTCAGGCCACGCGCGCGGCGGGCAGGTATACGCAGTTCAGCAAAGTTTCGGCCACCTCGTGCCATGTCTGCGCGAATGGCAAACCGCCGATCTGGCAGATCCGCGCCCGCAAGGTCACGCATGATCAACTGGAACGGCAACTCTATTTTGAAGGGGCGCAGCTTCGGGTGCTGGATGTGCCAGTGTTCTATTTCCCCTATCTGCGACTGCCGGACCCGACGCTCGAGCGGGCCACCGGGTTCTTGGTACCGTCGATCCGAACCACCTCGCAGTTGGGCACTGGCGTCCAGGTGCCATATTTCATCAAGCTGGGTGACCACAAGGATCTGACACTGACGCCCTATGTCTCGTCCAAGACCAATACACTTGGGTTTCGCTATCGACAGGCCTTTAAAAGGGGGCGTATCCAGCTTGAGGGCGCCTATACCCGCGATGATCTGCAGCCGGGTGAAGATCGCGGATACTTGTTTGCCAATGGCTGGTTCAACTTGAACGACGGTTATCGGTTCCTTTTCAACATCAGAACAACGTCAGACGATGCTTATCTGGCCGATTATGGCCTGCCAGATCTGGATCGGCTGCGTAGCGAACTTGCGCTGGAACGGATCAAACGCGACACGGCGTTCCGTACCAGTTTCACCCACTATAAAACCCTGCGCGATAGCGAGGAACAGGACGAAATTCCGTCACGGATCTTTGATCTGTATTATGAAAAGCGTCTGTTCCCGACCTCTGTGGGCGGCGAGGTTCGGTTGGGCTTTGTTACTCACGCGCATGAACGTACCAGTGACGAGGATATCGTCGGACGGGACGTTGCTCGTGCCACTTTTGATGCAGAATGGCTGCGCGACTGGACCTTTGCGTCGGGCCTTAGGGCTGAGGTGCGGGCCGGTGCGTCGGTTGATGCGTTCAACATTCGTCACGACAGCGATTTTCCCGATAACGTCACGCGCACCACGCCGCGCGCGGCATTGACGCTGCGCTATCCAATGCGCAAGCGCGAGTCATCAGGGGCGACGCAGATATTGGAACCGATTGCCCAGATCGGCTGGACTCATGTCTCGGACGATGACGTGCCAAATGACGAAAGTACGTTTCAGGAATTCGATCAGGGTAACTTGCTGTCCCTGTCCCGCTTTCCAGCCCCCGACCGGCGCGAAGACGGCGTGACCGGCGTTGTGGGCCTGAACTGGTCTCGCTACGCAGCCGGCGGTTGGCGGGCTCTTGCCACGATTGGTCAAGTGTACCGCGCAGATGCTGACCCCAGTTTCAACCTGACCTCGGGCTTGCAGGGGACAACCTCAGACTTGCTGCTGGCAGGTCAGATTCAAACCAATAACGGCTGGCGTCTGGCCGGCCGTGGCTTGTTGAACGGAGATTTCAGCTTTTCAAAAGCCGAACTGCGGGTCGGCTGGCAACAGCCGCGGGTCGGCTTCACCGGAAGCTATGGCTGGCAAGAGCCGGACCCGGCTGAAGGTATCGACGACGAGATTTCCGAAGTTCGGTTGACCGGACGTTACCGGGTGGATCAGAACTGGAACACACGGGCCCTGGCGCGCTATGACCTAAGCGAATCCGAACCGATCCGCTATGGGTTGGGGGTGACGTATCAGAATGAATGCGTACAGGTTAACATGAATGTCAGTAGGCGCTTTACTTCATCATCAAGTATTGAGCCTTCGACAGAATTCGGCTTTACCGTAGCCTTGACGGGGTACTCCGTTAACAGTGGCGGCCAACAGTACAAGAGAAGATGCAGTTGATTTCAGGTTTCACCAGTTTCCTCCGCTCCGGTTGGCTTAAACCGGTCGCCCCAATGCTGATCGGGGCTGCGCTGGCTTTGACGTCGCCACAAGCTGGTGCCCAAAGCCTGTTTTCCCCGGCGATCAAAGTCAATCAAGACATCATCACCTGGTACGAGCTGTCACAACGGCAACAATTCCTGACCGCACTGGGTGCCCCCGGTGCGTCCGACGCCGAAGTCCGTGATGCGCTGATCGACGAAAGGCTGCGTCGCCAGATTATGCGCGAGGCCGGAATCCAGGCAGCCCCCGAAGACATTCAGGTCGGCATCGACGAATTTGCCGCGCGTGGGCAATTGTCGACTGACCGGTTCCTGCAACTGCTCGCCGATCAGGGTGTTGATCGCGAAACCGTTCGGGATTTCGTGGCCGATCAGGTTGCTTGGCGCGACTATGTCAGTGCGCGTTTCCTGTCACAGGCTCGCCCGTCCGAGGACGAGATCAACCGCGCCCTGGGTCAAACTGACAGCGGTGGGCTGCAGGTGCTGCTGTCCGAAATCATTATCCCAGTGAACCAGCAAACCATTGCCCAGGCTGATCTGCTTGCCCAAGAGATTGCCCAACTGCAGGGGTTTGACTCGTTTTCCGCCGCAGCCACACAATATTCAGCGGCAGCCACCCGCGATAATGGTGGACGACTTGACTGGCTGAGCCTCACCAGCCTGCCGCCAGCACTGCAACCGGTGATCCTGGGTTTGAAGGACGGAGAGATCACACAGCCGCTTTCGTTGCCCAACGCCATTGCGCTGTTCCAGATGCGCGGACTGCGTGAGGTCGCGACCAGCGCGACCAACTATTCCGAGATAGACTACGCGATCTATAATATGGCCGGTGGCCGTAGTGCTGAAACCCTGGCACTGGCGGCCAAACTCAGAGAAGAAATTGACACCTGCGATGACCTCTACGGCATCGCCAAGGACCAACCACCAGAAGTATTGCAACGGATTCAGGCCAGCCCCGGTGAGATTCCGCGTGACGTGGCGCTGGAGCTTGCCAAGCTTGACCTGAATGAGGTGTCCACCACGCTGACCCGCAACAATGGCCAGACCCTGATGTTCCTGATGCTCTGCACCCGCACCCGTGATCTGGGCGAAGAGACATCGCGAGTGGACGTTGCCAACGCGCTGACGCAACAACGTCTCGAGGCTTTTGCTAACAGCCTTGTGGCACAGCTGCGCGCCGAAGCAAACATTGTCGAGCAATGACATCCCCAATCGCGCTCAGCTGTGGTGACCCGGCCGGAATAGGCCCGGAAATCGCAGCCAAAGCGTGGTCGGACCTTCGCGACACATGTCCCTTCTTCTATATCGGTGATGCAACCCACTTGCCGCCGGGAACGCCGGTTGTTCGCATAACTGACCCGTCCGAATCTGTTAAAATTAGCGCCTCGGCGCTGCCGGTTCTGCAATTGGATTTTCCGGCGCCCAATGTCCCCGGCCAACCCGATCCGGCCAACGCGCCCTCAGTCATCGCCGCTATTGAGCGCGGTGTTTCGCTGGTGCAATCCGGTGCGGCCTCGGCGCTTTGTACCGCGCCGATCCACAAGAAAGCCCTGATCGACGGCGCCAGCTTCGCTTATCCAGGCCATACTGAATTTCTCGCCGCCCTGGCCGGTCGGGACCGGGTGGTCATGATGCTGGCCAGCGCGCAATTGCGCGTGGTGCCAGCAACCATCCATATCGCGCTGTCCCGGGTGCCTTCGGCTCTGACCCCGGACCTGCTGCACGACACCATCGCAATCACCGTCCAAGGACTGCGCAATCAATTCGGTATCGCGCATCCTCGTATTGCCATCGCGGGTCTGAACCCCCATGCCGGTGAAGGCGGGAAGATGGGCCATGAAGAGTTGGACTGGATCGCGCCCCTGATCGCCGACCTCCCTGACGACAGCTATACTGTTACAGGGCCACACCCTGCCGATACGATGTTCCACGCCGCTGCGCGCGCCCGTTATGACGCAGCAATTGCGATGTATCACGATCAAGCACTGATCCCGATCAAAACGCTGGATTTCGATCGCGGTGTCAACGTGACGCTTGGCCTTCCCTTTATCCGCACCTCACCCGATCACGGCACCGCACTGGATATCGCTGGCCAAGGCATCGCCACACCCACCAGCCTGATCGAAGCACTGAAGCTGGCCCAACGCATGGCACAAAGCGCTTGACCCTTCTGTTGGCTGAAAATACCCCAACCAAAGGCAAAATCATCGGCGCCCCCCGCGTCACGGCAACCGGATCATGAGTGCAATCGACAATCTCCCTCCGCTACGCGAGGTCATCGCGACCCACCAGCTTTCGGCCCGCAAATCGCTGGGGCAGAATTTTTTGCTGGACCTGAACCTGACGGCCAAGATCGCGCGTCAGGCCGGAAATCTTACGGAATGCGACGTGTTGGAAATTGGCCCCGGCCCCGGAGGCCTGACCCGTGGGTTGTTGTCAGAGGGCGCACGCAAGGTCGTGGCGGTGGAAAAAGACACACGCTGCATCGCGGCCCTGAACGATATCGCAGCCGCCTACCCCGGTCGACTTGAGGTGATCAACGGCGATGCGCTTGAAATCGACCCGCTGGCGCACCTAACTCCACCGATTCGCATCACAGCCAATCTGCCCTACAATGTCGGCACCGAGTTGCTGGTTCGCTGGCTTACTCCGCCGGAGTGGCCGCCCTTCTGGCAGAGCCTGACCCTGATGTTCCAGCGTGAGGTGGCCGAGCGTATCGTCGCCCAACCTGGCAGCAAGGCCTATGGCCGCCTCGCCATCCTCGCCCAATGGCGGGCCGAGGCGCGGATCGCCATGTCATTGCCGCCTGGTGCCTTCACCCCTCCACCCAAGGTTTCCAGCGCCGTTGTTCACCTGACCGCCCTGCCCGAGCCGCGTTACCCGGCCGATGCTGCCACCCTGTCACGCGTCGTCGCGGCTGCCTTTAACCAGCGCCGGAAAATGCTGCGCGCATCGTTAAAAGGTGTTGCACCGGATATCGAAGACAGGTTGCTCACAGCTGGTATCCAGCCCACCGAACGGGCCGAACAGGTCCCGCTTGAGGCGTTTTGTGCTTTAGCGCGCGAAGTCAAAAAAAGCTAAGAGTAAAAGAAAAAGCCCCGGATTAATCCGGGGCTTTCGCAATTTCGCAGTCTTTATTTATTCCGCCGCTTCTGGCGCATCCCCATCCGTTTTAGGGGCATCCTCAACCGGTGCAGCCTTGGGCTTGCGCGCACGCGGGCGGCGTGCAGGTTTTTCTTTCTTCTCCGATTTCTCGGGCGCATCGACCACCGGGGCGGCATCTTTGCTTTCCGGGGTCTCGACTAGACCGGATTCGGGGGCGGAAGCTTCGGCTCCGAAATCCATCACGTCGGGTTGCGGTGCCTCGGCGGGATCGGCCTGACGGGCCGCTTCGCGCTCCTGTCGTTCGGCACGTTCCCGGTCACGCTCGGCCTGACGTTCGCGATTCTGGCGCTCCTGCTCTTCGCGGCGCGCTTCGATTTCGCGCTGCGCTTCGCTGAGCAGACGCAGATAATGCTCGGCGTGCTGCTGAAAGTTCTCAGCTGCCACACGGTCGTTACCTAGCTGGGCGTCGCGCGCCAGCTGGTTGTATTTGTCAATGATCTGCTGGGGCGTGCCGCGCACCTTGCCTTCGGGGCCCGAACTGTCGAAAACCCGGTTAACAACGTTGCCGCCAGAGGGGCGATTGCGGTTATTCTTGGCCCGCGAGCGGGATTTAGAAGATCTCATCGTACTTTACGTCAGCCTTGTCATTCGGTGCCGATCAAGTCGCGTCCTGCACTGCTCAATGGCATTAGCCGTCACGCGATGTCGACTTTTTTGGGCTTGGCGTCAGGGGCCCGCTGAAACAGCGTCAACCTCTCCGACTAACTCTGAGTAAGCATGTCCAGCGCCTACAGACAAGAGGTTTGTCCAAAAATTCGCAGCTTTTTTACATTGATCGGCGCATTTCAGCCTCATCATATGCCAAATTTACGGCATTCTGGCGACAACAACACGATCTCGACCGTCCAGATCGGGGATAACCCCTGCATCAACTAGTCCAGCCGCTTGAAAAAGGGCTGCAACAGCCTTGCCCTGTGTCGGTCCGATTTCAACCAGAATCCGCCCGCCGGGCATCAGAAAATCCGGGGCCGAGGCGGCAATATGACGGTATGCGCCCAGCCCGTCCCCTTCGTCCGTCAGTGCCATACGCGGTTCATGTTCACGCACCTCCGGGGACAGGTCCTGCATCTCCTCCAGCGAAATATAGGGCGGGTTTGCAACAATCAGGTCAAACAACCCTTCGATATTTTCAAACCAATCCGAGCGTAAAATCTCGACCCTGTCCTGCACCTGATGCTGCACCGCATTGGCGCTGGCTTGCAGACAGGCGGATTCGCTTAGATCCGCACCGATACCCGAAGCACTGGTGCGCTCGGCCAGCAGAGTAATCAAGATACAGCCAGAGCCTGTGCCCAAGTCCAGAACATGATCGAACGGTTCGCTTAACGCCGCCTCGACCAGAGTCTCGGTTTCAGGGCGCGGGTCCAGCACATCTCGGCTGACACGGAACCTGCGACCATAAAACTCGCGCTCTCCCAGCAAGTGCGACACCGGCACGCGGATAGCCCGCAGTGAGATCAGGTGATCGTACCGTTCGGCAATCTCGGGTGACAGTTCCTCGGGCGCAATCAACGTGACTCGGCTGGCCTCTATCCGTGCGGCATGAGCCAGCAAAACCCGCGCATCACGTGCCGGATCATCGACTCCAGCAGCGCGCAAGCGGGCGGTGGCGGCAACCATGGCCTGGGCGGCAGTCAACGCAGCGATCATTGTGCCATCTCGGCCAGCAGACGGGCCTGATCGTCAGCGGTTAGCGCGTCGATCACCTCATCCAAATCGCCCTGCATCACCTGATCCAGCTTATAGAGTGTCAGGTTAATGCGGTGATCCGTCATCCGCCCCTGCGGAAAATTATACGTCCTGATCCGCTCGGACCTGTCGCCCGAGCCTACCTGACTGGCGCGATCAGCGGATCGTTCGTTGTCGATCCGCTGGCGTTCAAGATCATACAGGCGCGTTTTCAGGACCTGCATTGCTATTTCACGGTTGCGGTGCTGAGACTTCTCGGAACTCGTCACCACCAGACCGCTGGGCAGGTGTGTGATCCGCACAGCCGAATCCGTCGTGTTAACGTGCTGCCCGCCCGCGCCCGAACTGCGCATCGTGTCGATGCGAATGTCATTGGCGTCGATCTGAATGTCCACATCCTCGGCCTCGGGCAGAACCGCCACTGTGGCTGCCGAGGTATGAATCCGCCCACCGCTTTCGGTTTCGGGTACTCGCTGAACGCGGTGTACACCGGATTCGTATTTCATGCGGGCAAAGACATTGTCGCCCTTGATGTGTGCCACCACCTCTTTGATACCACCAAGGTCCGAGGCTTGCTCTTCAATGATCTCAAACTGCCAGCCGCGCGCTTCGGCATAGCGTTGATACATGCGCAGCAGATCGCCCGCGAACAACGCAGCCTCATCCCCGCCCGTTCCAGGGCGGATTTCCAACATCGCTGGACGCGCATCGGCCTTGTCCCGCGGCAACAACGCCAGTTGCAGGGCTTGTTCGGCCTGCGGGATACGGGCCTGAAGCTCAGGGATTTCTTCCTCGGCCAGCTCTTTCATGTCGGGATCGGCCAGCATCGTTTCAGCTTCAGCCAGATCGGCGACCAGCTGACGCCACGCCATGATCTGATCCACGACCGGCTTCAGATCAGAATACTCCTTGGCCAAGGTCGCAATATCTCCGCCCGAGGCGCCATCTGCCATGGCCGCTTCGAGATACTGGAATCGCTGAGTTATCTGTTCAAGGCGTTCTTCGGGGATCATCCGCGCGGTGTCTCCTAATCCGGCGCTTTGGTCAAGGGCCGTCCCTGTGCTACGCTGACGCTATGACACGTTTGGCACTTGTTATTTTGTTGTGCGCAGCCCCGGCCATGGCCGATGTGGTCGGTCCCGGGGGCAAGGTACAGGACTGCTATTGCACCGACAAATCCGGAACGCGCATCGAGTTGGGTGAGATGATCTGCCTACAAGTCGACGGCCGCATGTTCACCGCCCAGTGCCAAATGTCCCTGAACGTCCCCATGTGGCGCGAAGTGCAAGAGGGGTGTTTGTCGTCAAAACTGCAACCTGGTCAACCACCCATCAACCCGGTTTCGGTTTACCCCGAAATCTCGCCGACCGAATCTTAACCGACCGTAGACGCGTAGAGTGTCTCCAACCTGCTGAATCGTGGTGTAATCTGGGAAGCCAAATACTTTACTGCGCGTTATGTAAGTGACCATCCCCTCTCGCACGGATCCCGCCAGCACATAGGTTCGGGGAGTATCTGTCACGATTTCATGCAGACGCGCAAAACGGTCGGGGTCACTTTCGATCACCCGAAACACGCCGCTTGGCATATCGCGATCCGTGTCTCCGACAGGAGCGACGTGCCAACGATTGGGGTCTGATGGGGCTAAGCGAATGGCGGCCATGGCGATCAAGCAGGCAACCAATCCCCAAAACAACATTCTTTTCATCCCGATCCCATCGCTTTGCAAAACAATATTCGGATCGCTGGTCGTGGCAAGGCGCCACTGCCCCTATCGTGACGTCACGCCAGGTAGAATGCACAACATCTCGAACAGCAGGTTCGCCGCTGTCAGTGCGGTGTTGCCGGTAGCGTCATACGGAGGGGAAACCTCGACCAGATCACAGCCCACCACATTCATACCCGCCAGCGCGTGGATTAGCTGTAACGCCTGTGGCGTGGTCAGCCCGGCAATCTCGGGCGTGCCGGTGCCTGGGGCGATAGAGGGGTCCAGGCTGTCGATATCGTACGAGATGTAAACCGGATGCTCGCCGATCTCTTTGCGAATCTGGGCACCTGTCACGGTCAGATTTTGCTGCCACAGCTCCCAAGCAGGGAATTGGCGAAAGCCCCAGCCCTTGGCCTCGGTAAAATCCGACGCTGCGTAGCCCGAGCCGCGAATGCCGATCTGAAAGGTTTTATCAGGGACGATCAGCCTCTCTTCGTAGGCGCGGCGGAAAACCGTGCCATGCGTTTCTCTTTCACCAAACATCTCATCATTCACGTCTGCATGGGCATCGACATGGACCAGTGCCACCGGCCCGTGTTTGGCAGCGATTGACCGCAGGATCGGCAGGGTGATCGAGTGATCACCCCCCATTGCCACTGGCGTCACACTCTGTGCCAGGATGGCATCATAGCTTTCCTTGATGATTTTCAGACTGTCGGCCAACGAGAATGTATTGATCGCAAGATCGCCGATATCCGCGATTTGAAGGCTGTCGAACGGGGCCGCAAACGTGGCCATGTTATAGGGCCGGATCATCGCACTTTCGCTGCGGATCTGCTTGGGTCCGAACCGCGTCCCCGACCGCCACGAAGTGCCTATGTCCAAGGGAACCCCCAGCACCGCCACGTCCAACCCGCCAAGCGAATCCACCTGCGGCAGGCGCATAAACGTGTTCGGTCCCGAAAACCGCGCCAGATCATTGCCGCTGATGGGTTGGTTATATTCTGTCATGCCCGTCATTCTCCCGTCCGGCCTTTTGGTTAACCAGATATCGGAAAGATGGCTAACCAATGGTTAAGCCTGTTGAATTAATCCGAGACCAGCTTATTCCACCCCAGCAGACAAATGATCTGCGTCGCCACATGCGCGCCCGCAATCGCCGTGGCACCGGACGTATCAAAAGGCGGAGAGACCTCGACCACGTCCCCCCCTTTGATGTTGATGCCGGCAATGTCGCGCAGGATGATCTGCGTTTGTATCGAAGTCAGCCCACCCCAGACGGGCGTGCCGGTGCCGGGGGCGAAGGCCGGGTCCAGACCGTCGATGTCAAAGCTCAAGTAAACGGGGCTGTCGCCCAGAATACCCTTGATCTTTTGCGCCACGGCGGCAGGGCCAGATTCATACACCTCGCGCGCATCGATGATGTTGACGCCCAACGTGTCCTCATTCGTCGTGCGAATACCGACCTGAACCGAGCGTTTCGGGTCCACGATGCCGGATTTCACCGCCTTGTAGAACATCGTCCCGTGATCCACGCGGGACATGTCGTCATCCGCCCAGGTATCGGTATGCGCATCGAATTGCAGCAGAGACATCGGCCCGTATTTCTCGGCATAGGCTTTGAGGATCGGGAAGCTGATATAGTGATCACCGCCTAACGTGACCGAAGACACATCAGCGGCCAGAATGGTGCGGATGTGGTCGGTCAGTGTGTCGGGAAAGGCCGGAATATTGGCGTAGTCATAGGCCATATCTCCGTAATCCACGATTGCCAATTCGCTGAGCGCGTCGAAGGGCCATCCATAGGGCGCATCCGGCGATTGCAGCGCGCTGGCCTCGCGAATTGCGCGGGGGCCAAGACGGGTACCAGGGCGGTTGGTCACGGCCTGATCGAACGGCACGCCGGTCACGGCGATATCTACGCCCTTCAGCTCTTTGGTATAGAGCCGCCGCAGGAATGACGTCGCACCACCGAACGTATTTTCAAATGACAACCCTTTGAGGTCCGGATTGGTGAATGCCTCATCCACCTGATTTTTTGCGTCTTCCAGTGACATGTCTTCCCCCCATCAGCCCAAAGGCTGCGCCTTTTCAACGATCCGTGCAAAGAACGAGGCGCCAACCGGCGCAATCTCGTCATTGAAGTTGTATTTGGGGTGATGCAGTCCTGCGCCCTCACCCTGCCCCAGGAACAGATATGCGCCGGGCCGAGCCTGTAACATATAAGAAAAATCCTCGGCCCCCATCTCACGCCCTGCGTTGGCGGTTACCCGGTCAGCGCCCGAGATGCCGCGCGCGACATCGGCTGCGAAACCAGCCTTTTCGGCGTCGTTTATCGTGGCGGGATAGTTCTTTTCATAGTCCAGCCGCGCCGAGACCCCATACGAGGTCGCCTGTCCCTGCACGATCTGTTCCATCCGCTCTATCACCATCTTCTGAACAGCAGGGTCAAACGTCCGGACTGTACCGTTGATGAAGGCCGTATCAGGGATCACATTGTTCACCGTTCCCGTGTGGATTTGCGTGACCGAGACCACCAGATCATTCAGCGCATAGTGGTTGCGGCTGACAATAGTCTGGATCGCTTGCGCGATACCACAGGCCGCCATCACCGGGTCGCGTGTTTCATGCGGCATGGCGCCGTGGCCTCCGACGCCCTGAATATGAACCTCGAACGTGTCCACCGCCGCCATGATTGGCCCCGGCGTGGTGTAAAAGGACCCTTCGGCAAAACCGGGCGCGTTGTGCAGTGCATAGACCTGAGAGATATTGAACCGATCCATGATCCCCTCTTCGACCATGACACCGGCCCCGCCGCCCTCTTCTTCGGCGGGCTGAAAGATCAGCGCCACGCGACCGCGGAAATTCCGCGTCTCTGTCAGATAGCGTGCCGCACCCAAGAGCATCGTGGTGTGCCCGTCATGCCCGCAGGCGTGCATCTTGCCGGGGTTTTTGGACGCGTAAGATACGCCCGTCTCCTCAGGGATCGGCAAGGCGTCCATATCGGCGCGCAAGCCGATGGTCGGCCCCTCACCCTGCCCGTTGATGATTGCCACTATGCCCGTCTTGGCAATGCCCTCATGCAGTTCATCCACGCCGAACTCGCGCAGTCGGTCTGCTACGAAGGCCGATGTTTCATAGCATTCGAACTCCAGTTCGGGGATCGAATGCAGGTGCTGGCGCCATGCGGCCATATCGGCAGAGAAATCGGCAATTCGGTTGACGACGGGCATCTGGGGTGGACTCCTGATCCTGACTGCGGAATGGATGCATCTGACACCGGAACGAAAGGGTTCGCAATGGCCGAAAATCCTCTGATCCACGACAGCGATGCGGGTATCGAGCGTTTGCTGGAAATCATGCGCCGCCTGCGCGACCCGGAATCAGGCTGCCCGTGGGATATCGAACAGGATTTCGCCACCATAGCCCCTTACACGATCGAAGAGGCCTATGAGGTCGCCGATGCCATCGAACGCAACGCCTATGACGAGTTGAAGGGTGAGCTGGGCGACCTGCTGTTCCAGTCCGTCTTCCACGCGCAAATGGCTGAAGAGGCTGGGCATTTCACTTTTCAGGACGTGGTGCGCACCATGTCGGACAAGATGGTCGACCGTCACCCGCATGTGTTCGGCGACGAATCCCGCGACAAATCTGCGGAACAGCAAACGGTGGATTGGGAAACCATCAAGGCAGCCGAGCGTGAGGGCAAGGAACAAAAAGGCGCTTTGGACGGTGTGGCCGCGAACCTGCCTGCCCTGTTGCGCGCCCATAAGCTGCAAAAACGCGCCGCCCGCGTGGGATTCGACTGGCCCGATGCCAGCCATGTGCTTGCCAAAATCACCGAAGAGGCAGCTGAGCTGGAAGAGGCCCGCAACAGCATGGATGCCGATGCGCTAGAGGACGAGTTTGGAGATTTGCTGTTCGTGATGGTCAATCTGGGCCGTCACCTGGGCATCGAACCCGAAGCCGCCCTGCGCCGTACCAACGCCAAGTTCACGCGGCGGTTTGAACAGGTCGAGGCACGTCTTGCCGCGCGCGGGAAAACGCCGTCGCAAAGTGATTTGGCCGAAATGGATGCGCTGTGGGATGAGGTGAAGATCGAAGAGCACCGCGCCAATGGCAAACTCCCGCCTGTGGACGCCGCGACCGAGGCCTGAAACCGCTGGACAAGTGGGGTGACACTTGCGAGTGTCCGCGCTTCAAGACCCCGGAGGCAAATCATGGCACCGCGCAAGATCATTATCGACACTGACCCCGGTCAGGACGACGCTGTCGCAATCTTGCTGGCGTTGGCCAGCCCTGATGAGATCGACGTGCTGGGCATCACAGCTGTTGCCGGGAATGTGCCGCTGGAACTGACCGCCAAAAACGCGCGGATTGTTTGTGAACTGGCCGGGCATACGCATGTCCCCGTTTACGCTGGATGCGACCGTCCGTTGAACCGTGCTTTGGTCACCGCAGAGCATGTGCATGGGAAGACCGGGCTGGACGGCCCTGTCCTTCCCGATCCGGAGATGCCGCTGGCTGATGGGCACGCGGTCGACTTCATCATCGACACCCTGCGCGCGCAGGAACCGGGGACGGTGACGCTCTGCCCGCTGGGGCCCTTGACCAATATCGCCACGGCCTTTCAGAAAGCGCCCGATATCGTCGAGCGCGTGCAAGAAATCGTGCTGATGGGTGGCGCGTATTTTGAGGTGGGCAACATCACGCCTACCGCTGAATTCAACATTTACGTTGATCCGGAAGCCGCTGAAATTGTGTTTAAATCCGGCGTTCACATCGTAGTGATGCCGCTGGATGTCACCCATGACGCCTTAGTCACGAAACATCGCAACGATGCGTTCCGCGCGCTCGATTCAAAAGTCGGGCACGCGGTTGCCGATATGACGGATTTTTTCGAACGCTTCGACAAAGAAAAATATGGCTCAGAGGGCGCGCCGCTGCACGACCCCTGCGTGACCGCATATCTGATCCGGCCCGAACTGTTCTCGGGCCGTCACGTCAATGTGCAGATCGAAACGCAATCCGACCTGACCCTTGGCATGACCGTCGCTGATTGGTGGCGCGTGACTGAACATCCCCCCAATGCCATGTTCATGGGGGATATCGACGCCGATGGATTCTTTGATCTGCTAACAGAAAGGCTGGCCCGCCTATGAGCGCCGCGCTGAAACTTGCCCGTCCCGAAGATCTGGATCGCCTGATGTCGCTGGTCGCGGCCTTTCACGCCGAGGCCGGAATTGAACAGGACGCCGATCAACGTCGCGAGGCTCTGGCCCCGCTTCTTGAGGGCATCCCCCACGGGTGCGTCTATCTGATCGGACCCGGCCGCGCGCCGCTGGGCTATATCGTGCTGACCTTCGGCTGGTCGGTCGAATTTGGCGGTATGGACGGCTTTGTCGACGAGATCTACATCCGCCCCGCAGTTCGTGGTCGCGGGATCGCCACCGAAGTCCTGCTGGACTTGCCCAAAGCCCTTGCCGGGGCAGGATTGACCGCATTGCATCTTGAGGTCGACCGGACCAATGAAGCCACACAAAGACTGTATCTGCGCACTGGTTTCAAAGCGCGAGACCGCTATGTGTTGATGAGCAAGCCGCTTTAGCGCGCCTCAACGCCCATATCGAATCCAGGAATGTCCATATCCATCACCGGGTCAGTGGACGACGCCTGCATCCCCGATACCGGATAAGTCCCCGGCCCCGAGCAGGCCGCTAAAAATACAGTGCTGATCACTGAAACTACGAGAAGGAATTTCGAACCAGTCATGGTGTACCCCCTTTTCTGTAATCCAGTCACAATATGTCAGCTCAAATTGAGACAAATAGGAAAAAGTTCACACATAACGCGAATTATGCTGAGAAATATTTAGGGTTATGTTTTTTCCACGCGTTAACAACGAGAAAGCGGTGCAAAATAATTCGGCTAAAAGGTCTTTCTTATCCGTTCCGCTACAATTTCATCTCGAAAAACAGCAGATGACCCTCGGCGATTTCCGGAATCTCAGCGTATGCGTCCCGCGGAACGAACCCCATTGAGAGGTACAGTCGGGTCGCTGTCTGCAAGGGTTTGCCAGTGTCCATGCGGATCAGGTCAAACCCCTGCTGGCGACATTGTTGGATCAAAGACAGCATGATGGAACGACCTGCCCCCGTACCGCGGGCGCTGTCCTGAACGAATACGCGCTTGATCTCGGCCACGCCCGGCTCGATCGTGTGGAACATGCCACATCCAACGGGCTGATCACCGATCAGCGCAAGACGCGCGCCACCGTTCGGCGGGCTGTGTTCGGCCTCGATGGCCTCCATCACACGGGCATATTTATCCTGCGAATAGATGGTCTGAACAATACGTTGCGACTTTTCATCCAGCGTCAGGAGGAAATCGCGGTATTCCCAACACAAACGCCGGACCGCATCAAAGTGGTCCGGCGTTCTGGGTTCTATGATGCTAAGCAACTGCCGATCCTCGATAAGGTACGAGGATCAGAATAACACTCAGCGCTTAAGGATCGAAGCCCCGGCGTATTCGGCAACTTCGCCCAACGATTCCTCGATACGGATCAATTGGTTGTACTTGGCCAACCGGTCCGATCGCGCCAGCGAGCCGGTTTTGATCTGACCGCAATTGGTCGCCACGGCTAGATCGGCGATGGTTGCATCCTCGGTCTCGCCCGAACGGTGCGACATCACGTTGTTATAACCCGCGCGGTGCGCCATATCGACGGCGCGCAGGGTTTCGGTCAACGAGCCGATCTGGTTCACCTTGACCAGCATCGAATTGGCGCAGCCGCGGTCGATCCCTTCGGCCAGACGTTCGGGGTTGGTCACGAACAGGTCGTCGCCCACCAGTTGAACACGGTCACCGATGGCATCGGTCAGCGCCTTCCAGCCGTCCCAATCATCTTCGGACATGCCGTCTTCGATCGAGATGATCGGATAGTCTTTGACCAGCGCCGCCAGATACTCGGCGTTTTCTGCGGAGGTTAGCGAGATATTCTCACCCGACAGAACGTATTTGCCGTCGCGATAGTATTCAGTGGCAGCGCAGTCCAGCGCCAGGTGGATTTCTTCACCCGGTTTATAACCCGCCTTTTCAATGGACTGCAGGATGAAATCCAACGCTTCGCGGGTGGATGCGATGTTGGGGGCAAAACCGCCCTCATCGCCCACACCAGTGGCTAGACCAGCAGCCGATAGTTCGCGTTTGAGGGTGTGGAAAACTTCGGACCCCATGCGCACGGCTTCGCGGATATTTGCGGCCGAAGTTGGCATGATCATGAATTCTTGAATATCGATCGGGTTGTCCGCATGCTCACCCCCGTTGATGATGTTCATCATCGGCACTGGCAGAACACGAGCCGAGGTGCCACCCACATAGCGATACAGAGGCTGCGTGGTGAAATCCGCCGCTGCCTTAGCCGTGGCCAGCGAAACACCCAGAATGGCATTGGCGCCAAGCCGACCCTTGTTCTCGGTTCCGTCCAGTTCGATCATGGCGCCATCGATGGCAACCTGCTCGGTGGCGTCAAAGCCGACCAGCTCCTCGGCAATCTCACCGTTCACGGCAGCGACGGCCTCAAGCACGCCTTTGCCCAGATAGCGGGATTTGTCACCGTCACGCTTTTCCACTGCTTCATAAGCGCCGGTCGACGCGCCCGAGGGCACAGCGGCGCGGCCCATGGTGCCGTCTTCCAGAATCACGTCGACCTCAACGGTCGGGTTGCCCCGGCTGTCTAGAATTTCGCGTGCGTGGATGTCGATAATGGTGCTCATGAGGCCCGTTCCTGTGGCTGCAATCAGTTGCACGCCTCATACCATCACCGGGCAAAAAGTAAACCAGTCATGTTATCGCTAACATGTATATTCCCGACCCTTTAGGGCTAACAATTACCTGTTTGCGCCAACGTGCGACGATCCGTCAGGCTGCAACCGCCAGTTCACGGGCCAAACGGCGTTCGCGAATAAAGGTGTACATGCCCGACCCCATGATCAACGTGGCCCCGGCCAGCGTCATCAGGTCCGGGCGTTCACCGAACATCAGCATCCCCGCGGCGATCGAGAAGATCAGCCGGGTATAGCGGAAGGGCGTCAGGGCCGAAGCCTCACCAATCCGCATGGCGATGACGATGCCGTAATAACCCAGAAAACCAAAGCCAACGGCACCCAGATAGGGACCGATCTGCCAAGTATTTAAAGGCACAATGGGTTGTGCGGAAAACACCATCAACGCCACGCCAGCAAATGCCACGGCGACATAGGCCTGCAGGGCGACCACGGACGAGGCCACGCGCACATCCAGCTTACGGGTGATCAGGTCGCGCGCGGCGATGGCAAGCACACTGGCCACGACAAACAACGACTCGGGTTGAAACCCGGCCAGCCCGGGGCGGATAATCATCAGCACGCCGATGAAGCCGATGCCAATCGCGCTCCACCGTCGCCAGCCGACATGCTCGCCCAGAAACAGCGCGGCCCCCATGGTGACGGCCAGCGGCATCGCCTGAAACACAGCAGCCACGGTGGACAGATCGACCAGAGACAGCGCGGTCACAAAACTCAGCGCCCCAACCGCTTCGGTCCCGGCGCGCATCAGAGGCAGAGGCTGCCACGCCACCGGATCAAGGATACGTTTGCGCGTAGCCAATGACATCACGACAAAGGCCAGGCTGCAGATCACACCCAACACAACCATGATCTGACCGGTCGGCACTGTCACCGACAGATGCTTGATGAACATATCTTCAAGCGCAAAAGCCGCCATCGCGCCGACGACCAGCAAAATGCCGTGTACGTTGTTCATGATCTTGTCCGTTGAATCCTGCGGCCCCAATGCCGCTTTTCTCAGCAAAATCGCAAGAAAGCCGTTCAGGCAAGCACTATCCGCCCGGAAAGCATGAATTCCCGTGCGCCTGTCGTTCGCGTTTTGTGATGAGTCAGTCCTGTTCCAGCGGCACGCCGTACAGTTCCAGCCGGTGGCCTTTCAGCTTATACCCCAGCTTGGCCGCGATCTTTTCCTGCAACACTTCGATCTCGGGGTCGACGAATTCGATCACCTTGCCGGATTGCATGTCGATCAAATGGTCATGATGATCACGCTCAGCATCCTCATACCGCGCGCGCCCATCACCGAATTCCAGCCGGTCAAGAATTCCTGCTTCTTCGAACAGTTTGACAGTGCGATAGACCGTGGCAATCGAGATGCCCGAATCCACTTTCGAGGCACGGGCATACAGTTCCTCAACATCCGGGTGATCCTCACTTTGTTGCAGCACCTGCGCGATTGTGCGGCGCTGGCCGGTCATGCGCAGACCTTTTGATTCACAGCGGGCGATGATCGTATCGGACATAAGTGACCCTCAGAGTAGTTCGGGATTCTGTCTTAGTACGTCTGCGCGGATCGCGCCACAGGGGAATTGCGTCCTAGGCCACCCGTCTCAAGTCCGCCCAGATCGGCAGATGATCGGACGCTATATGCGCAGGCCGTGCGTCGTGCACGCCGTGGACGACCGCCTCAAGCCCTGCGCCCAGCGCGATGCGGTCAAGGGCCCCCAGGGGCTGTGCGGCCGGAAAGCTTGGAACCGGTGCCAAAAAGCGCATATCCGGGGCCAAATGGTCCAACACAGGCTGGCGCGACCATTCGTTGAAGTCCCCGGCCCAGACGGTGGGCATGTTGTCCAGATCATCGTCAAAGCGGCGGATGTGCGTGATCTGCTGGCGCCGGGATGCGGGCAACAGGCCCAGATGCATCCCCATCACGCGCAGCGGCCCGATTTGGGTGTCGAATTCCACACGCACGGCTCCCCGCGGCTCCAGCCCTGGCAGGTCGTGGTGCCCGGTCTGCCGAACCTGAATCGAATTTCCGCGCCAGATCACAGCGTTTCCATGCCAGCCCAGACTGCCGGCCCCACCCAGATCGACGATCTGCCAGCCGGCCTCATCCAACATGAAATGTGGTAAGGCGGCAGGTCGGGGCGGCAAGCGTTTGTCTGCCTCTTGCAACACCACGATATCAGCCTGCATGCTGTCGATGACCTGCATGATACGCTGGGGCTGCCGCCGAAAATCCAGACCCACACATTTCTGAATGTTATAGCTGGCGATACGCAGGGTTGATGGTTTGGTCATTGGCATCCTGTGTCTGACATCAAAGGTTCCTCGGCCACCCGGCCCCTATTTAAACTGTGTAATCATAAGGTTGGCGGGCTCACCCCCTTCTGCGGATGAGCTATGGCCTGTTCCCTTGACATCTTCGGCCCAAAACAAGTCACCCGTTTTGAAATCACGTATTTCGCCCGACCCCGCCTGAACACGAAACGTACCGGACAGAACCGTCGCAAGTTGGGGTTTCGGGGAACGGTGTTGAACCCCTTTCCACCCAGCAGGCAATGACAAGAAGGCAATACGCGCGGCATCGACCTCTTTTGAGACCAGAAACGGTGCGGCCGGGGGGGCAAAGGTCTTGAGTTCGAAATTAATCTCACGATTTTCAAAATAAGACACACCGTCCGCGTCTTCCAACAAAATGGCGTAGCGCATTTTATGCTCCCTAAAACAAAACTGATTTTATCTGCAGTTCCCCCGGTTGCGTCCATTATGCAGCATTATGTGCCGATGGTAAGTCGCTTGGCATTATGTTCAGAAGAACGCCCACTAGACTGCTTAAAAACTCGACATTCAAGTTTTGATATTCGCTATGTCCCACAGAACGTCGCGTGGACCACTTCGCTTTCGGTCGGCGGGTGTGTCAGGTCGGTTGCGTCGGGTTGATCCTCATAGGCGCGGGCAAGCACCGCATTTAACCGATGGAACGGGGCAAAATCGCCTTGGACAGCAGCCTGTATCATCTGCTCGACCCGGTGGTTGCGCGGGATAAAGGCCGGGTTGGCGGCGTTCATCATCGTCTGCGGGTCATTTTCACGGGCCAACCGCGTCTGCCAGCCGTCGGCCCATTCATCATAAGCTTCGGGGTTCACGAACTGATCGCGGGCCTTGTCACTGCCCAGCGCACGGAACGTATTGGTGAAATCGGCACTGTTATGCGCCATCCGGGTCAGCAGATCGGTGATCAACGCCTCGTCGCCCTTATCCTCGGTCGTCAAACCGATCTTGGCGCGGAAGCGGGCCAGCCATTCCTGTTGGATCAGTCCCGGCATTACATGCACGATCTCAGTGGCCTCTTGAACAGCGGCTTCGGGGTCCTCGACCTGCTGAATCAAAGAGGTCGCCAATTGCGCCAGGTTCCACACGGCGATGTTCGGTTGATTGGAAAAGGCATATCGTCCCATCCGGTCGATTGAACTGAAGACCGTATTCGGGTGATAGATGTCCATGAAGGCGCAAGGTCCATAGTCGATGGTCTCGCCAGCGATCGAGAAATTGTCGGTGTTCATCACCCCATGGATAAACCCGACGCTCATCCATTGCGCAATCAGCCGCGCCTGCGCGTCCCGGACCGCGCGCAGCAGGCCCATTGGACCTTCGGCCTGCGGATAATGTCGGGCGATGGCGTATTCGGTCAGCAGCTTCAAGCTGTCGACCTGCCGTCGTGCGGCAAACACCTGAAACGTCCCCACGCGCAGATGGCTTTGCGCCACGCGGGTCAGCACCGCGCCCGGCATCGGGCCTTCGCGCAAGACGATCTCTCCTGTCTCAACCGCAGCCAGCGCACGGGTGGTCGGGATGCCCAGCGCGTGCATCGCTTCAGACACCACATATTCGCGCAGCACCGGCCCTAGCCACGCGCGGCCATCGCCCTGGCGGCTGAACGGGGTTTGTCCCGAGCCCTTCAACTGAATATCCCGCCGTACGCCGTCTGTTCCGATCGTCTCACCCAGCAATACCGCACGCCCATCGCCGAGCTGCGGGTTGTAGGTGCCGAACTGATGGCCGGAATAAAGCTGAGCAATCGGCTCGGCCCCTTCAGGCAGGGCATTCCCGGCGAAAACCTCGGCCATTTCCTGCACATCGCCCGGAGTAACCCTCAGAACGCGGGCCAGATCTTCATTAAACGCAATCAAACGCGGAGCGCGCACCGGCACCGGTGCCTGCCGGGCGAAAAACATGTTGGGAAGGCGGGCGTAGCTGTTGTCAAACGGGATATTCAGGGTCATGCGGCAAACATATGGTGAATACACGTAAATACCATAGCGGATCGCACGCCTGCGTGCATAATCACCACAACCAAGCAAGAGGCCCTAATGACCGCGCAAGAGATCATCGACCACCTTCAGTTGCAGCGCCACCCCGAGGGCGGTTGGTTCCGCGAAACTTGGCGGGCCGATAACGAAGGCCGCGCCACAGGCACCTGTATCTATTTCCTGCTGCAAGCAGGTGAGCACAGCCACTGGCACCGAGTCGATGCGACCGAGATC
This sequence comes from Ruegeria sp. BB5, assembly GCF_056539405.1. Taxonomy (NCBI): domain Bacteria; kingdom Pseudomonadati; phylum Pseudomonadota; class Alphaproteobacteria; order Rhodobacterales; family Roseobacteraceae; genus Ruegeria; species Ruegeria sp. BB5. The sequence goes on from NZ_JBQFUX010000001.1 coordinate 1,267,759, forward strand.
TGGCTGTATCATGCCGGCGCGCCACTGTCCCTGTCCCTCAGCGCCACCGATGACGGCCCTGCCACCGATCACCTGCTGACCCCCGACCTGAACAAAGGCGCGCCACAATTGGTCGTACCCAAGAACCACTGGCAATCAGCGCAATCGACCGGGGACTACACACTGGTCAGTTGCACTGTCTCCCCCGGATTCGAATTCGACGGCTTTGTGCTGGCCGCGCCGGGGTTCGACATCGCGCGCGGGTAGGTCATGGATCACCGCGCACTCATAGCGTCGATCCCGCCCGAGGCGAAAGAAAGGCTTCAGCTCCGACTTGACGCCGCTGGGCTGAAGCATTTGGCGGCGTATGGCATAGTACTGGCGGGCACCTCTGCCTGTATCGCATTGCGCGTGCCGCTTTGGCCTCTGTTTATCCTTCCCCAAGGCATCCTTCTGGTTTTCCTGTTTACGCTCAGTCACGAGTGTACGCACAAGACACCGTTTCGCAGTGGCTGGTTGAACGATGTCATCGGGCATCTGGTTTCGATCCCTATCGCTCTGCCCTTTACGTGGTTTCGGTATTTCCATCTGGCCCATCACAAATGGACCAACCACCCGGAAAAAGACCCGGAGCTGGGTGGCAAACCACGACCCGGGAATTGGCGGGACCTGCTGATTTACCTAAGCGGCTGGCCGTATTGGAGCGGGATGGCAAAGGTTCTGATGCAAAACGCTTTTGGCCGGATCGACGCGCCCTACCTGCCTGCCCGCCAACACCACGCCATGCGTATTGAGGCGCGGCTATTGCTGGTTCTCTACGTCCTTGTCGGTCTCAGCCTGCTCTATTCTTCAGTATTGTTCTGGCTATGGATTCTACCGGTGCTGTTCGCGCAACCCTTCTTGCGCCTCTATCTATTAGCCGAACATGGCCTCTGCCCCTCAGTCGCCAATATGCTCGAGAACTCTCGCACCACTTTCACCAACCGCATCGTCCGGTTTCTGGCCTGGAATATGCCCTACCACGCCGAGCACCATGCGTTTCCCAATGTGCCTTTCCACAAATTGCCCGCGCTGCACGATTGGACCCGGGCACATTTGAAATCGACTTCTGAGGGGTATTCCGATTTTTCGCTGGATTACATGAAATCCCTGAATTGAAAATCCGTCTTCCAGTGACCCTGTGACCTCCGACAAAAAAGCTGGTCAAAGTCACCCCCTATCCAACCGTTCAATTGGATGGGGTCAGGACAGGAGGCGTATCGAAACGGTTGCGCCAGGCCACAAGGCACAATATCGGATCGTCCTGCGTTTCCATTGCATGCGGCTGATTGCTTTCGTGATACACAGTGCCGCCTTCGCCGAGGTTTTCACTCGGACAGCCCTCGCGCTTGAACACGCCAGTTCCTGAAATCACCATGTACATTTCTTCTGCTGGATGATGATGCCACGGATAGTAAAGCTGAGGCGGCATGTGAACAATCCAAAGCCAGAGTTTGTTCGATAAGAACGGCCCTCCTGCTCCGACGATGGAATAACATCCAAAATTATTCAGGAAACAATCGCCGATATCTGTGTATTTGTAGGTTTCTCGCCAAACCGCGTAAGGTGCTGCGTTTACGATCGCATCCTGCAGGCGAGCATAGGTTTGTGATACCAGCCCCGCCTCCTGCCGCAACACGTCGCCACACGGGAGATGATATGGCTCAATCTCCTGCCTTTGAATGTCATCTGGAAACGGTGTGAACGACGTCATCTGGGGATGGCTGACATATGCATCCCGAGCTTGTTGCAGTAGATTCTGGTAGACGCCTTCCTTGCTCATAAAGAGCGAGGATAACCAGTTTTCAGACTTGGGTTTGTCTGCATGCGACATCGAATGCAAATTTTGCTGCCGAGCGACACGAAAGCCTAACATCTGAGGTTCTAGCCAAATTCCCTTCAGCCAGCGGCACCCATCGAAACCGTACTGACAACTCCTCCCCCGACAAGAGCTTTAACCCCAGTTGTTCCAGGGCATGATGTCGGCAACCCACGTGCCACGCGTACTGCGAGATAGGCGAAGGCCTGTGCCTCGAGCATGTCTCCGTCCAACCCTACCGCTTCGACCGGCTCGACCGGGCAGTCCAGTGCGACGCGCAGCATCTCCATCAGCACCGGGTTATGCCGCCCGCCGCCAGTGACCAGAAGACGCGCAGGCGGTTTGGGGCAATGTTCCATCCCCTGCAGCACGCCCGCCGCGCACATGCCGGTCAGTGTGGCCACCGCGTCGGCGTCGTTTAGCTCCTGAACCAACCGGATCATCTCGGCAAAGTCGTTCCGGTCAAGAGATTTAGGGGGCATTCGGGTAAAGTAAGGCTCGGCCAGAAACAGTTCGAGCGCACCCATCTCGACCGTGCCGCCGCGCGCAACCGCACCATCGCGGTCCATCGGCAGACCCAGACGCGCCTGCATCAGGTCATCAACGGGTGCATTGGCGGGACCGGTGTCAAAGGCCAGCAGAGCTCCGGGTGCTTCCGGGCCGTCAAAGCCGGGGTCGACATAAGTCAGGTTTCCCACCCCGCCGAGGTTCAAAAAACACAGCGGCTGGGTCGCCCCGATCCATTTGGCGCAGGCAAAGTGAAAGAACGGGGCCAAAGGCGCGCCCTCGCCCCCCATTGCCACGTCGTCACTGCGGAAATCCCAGACGACCGGCACGCCTAAGGCCTGCGCCAACCCCTTGCCGTCGCCCACTTGTAACGTACCCCGCCCATGTGGTTCGTGCGCCAGAGTCTGTCCGTGAAAGCCGATCAGGTCGATCTCTTCAAATTCCGAGAGCGCCTCGGCGTGCGCAATGGTGACCAGCTCAGCCGCCTTGTCCACGTCCGGGCCGTGCCATTGACCCAGCGCCGCGCGCAGATCGCTGCGCTCGGCCTCGGTATAGGCGCGATAGCCGCTTGGGCCAAAGCCGATGATGTGATGCCCGTCGGTTTCCACCACCGCAGCATCCACACCGTCCAGCGACGTGCCAGACATTGCACCCAGGGCTTTGATCGGCCCGCCTTTCCTGATGGCCCGGTTCACGCTCACCTCATTTATCTTGTTTTATGGCGCTCAACCTGCCTGTTCATCGCCCCACTAGGCAAGTCACATCACGCGGTCCACGTGCTTTTTTGCTACAACCTGCGCGCCTGCAACCACAACACGAGCGACGGGATGGTTGCACCGGCGCGCGGCCTGAGTAAGCATTGCGACCAGCTGCACCCCAAACGGACGACCATGACGGACACACAGACACCCAACCAGCCCGCGCAGGGACGCAATTACCAGCTTATCTTTTGGTCAGGGTCGCTGGCCACAATTGGCGGGCAGCTGGTGAACCCCAATCTGGTGCTGCCCTTCCTGTATCTGGCCTTGGGGGCGCCTACGTTTTTCGCGGGCCTGTTGCTGCCCTTCGTGACCGGATCGCGCCTGATTGCCGAGATTTTCATGTCTCCGTTCATCAACCGGGTGACCCGCGCGAAACTGGCGGTTTACGTACCCAACATCCTGACGGCCGCCATTCTGTCGGTGGTGGCATTGTTCGCAACAAACCTTCCCAATCTTTTGATTGTGTTACTATTTCTGACAACCGCGGTTGTAATGGGACTGTGCCAAGGGATCACCAGTTTGGGCACCAGCCAAATCTATGGCATCTCGGTGCCCGAGGCGAAACGAAATCGGATGGTGTTTGCACAGGCCACAATCTCAGGCATTCTGGCTATTCTTGTGGTCTGGGTGACGCGCGATCTGCTGGCCTCGGATGAACCAATGCAGCGCCACATCGTCGTCCTGTGGTGCGGCGTCGTCGCCATGTTCGCCGCCGGCGTCAGCTTTGCCGGTGTCCGGCTGCTGGAACAAGAGCAAGCCCGTGCCCCCGCACCCAAAAGCAAACCCAAACCGCTGGCTGAGTTGGTGACCGGCTTCAAAACCGGAATGGCTTATTCGTGGTATCGCAAGTTTCTAACGGCGCGTCTGATCTTTGTCTCGGTTGAGCTGGCCATGCCGTTTTACACGATCCACGCTGCGACCTTTCACGTGGGCACCAAACACTCACTCAGCTATTTCGTGATGGCCGCCAGTCTTGGTATGGTGCTGGGCTCGATCCTGTGGGGTTGGCTCAGCGGTCGGATCTCGGTCAAGCCGGTGATGTGGCTGGGGTGCTTGATCTCGGCAGTTTCAGCCATACTGGCGCTGGCATTCACATTCCTTGGCTATGCGCAGAACGTCTGGGTTTATGCGCTGGTCATCCTGCTGCTGTCACTGGGCGGGAATGGCGTCATTTATGGCCGCTATCTCTATATCATTGAAAAGACATCGGAACAGGAGCGTCCCTACCTGGTCGCCCTTGGCGATGTTAGTGCCGGACTGATCGGTATGGTCTTTGCTGCGATCCTGGGCGCGGTGGCACATCTGCACGATCCAATCACCCCGATCTTTGCACTGGCCGCGCTGAACCTGATCGCAATGCTCTATGCGTTGCGCCTGCCTCCGGTCAAAAGCTGACACTGCCCACGTTTTTCTTGGAAATGGTGGCTTTTCCTTGCCCAAAGCGACGCCTATACAGTGCCCCGCAACATCAACCCAAAAGGCACGATATGACCTACCACCCCAAATCGGATTTCATCGCCACGATGATCGAGCGCGGCTTTCTCGCCGACTGCACCGATTATCAGGGCCTTGACGAAGCGCTGATCAGTGGGTGCAAGCCGGCCTATATCGGCTTTGATGCGACGGCCAAGTCGTTGCATGTGGGCAGCCTGATCCAGATCATGATGCTGCGCTGGTTCCAGAAAACCGGGCATCAGCCGATCACCCTGATGGGCGGCGGCACCACCAAGGTGGGCGATCCGTCGTTCCGCGCGGATGAACGTCCCCTGTTGGGGCCCGAACAGATCGACGAAAACATCGCGGGCATCAAAAAGGTGTTCTCGGCCTATATCGACTATGACAGTGACGCCGAAAACAAAGCTCTGATGCTGAACAATGCCGAGTGGCTGGACGACCTGAACTACCTCGATTTCCTGCGGGACATCGGGCGGCACTTCTCGGTCAACCGCATGCTTTCGTTTGAGTCCGTGAAATCGCGGCTGGATCGAGAACAATCGCTCAGCTTCCTCGAATTCAACTACATGATCCTGCAGGCTTATGATTTCCTTGAACTGAACCGCCGCTATGGCTGCGTTCTGCAGATGGGCGGCTCGGATCAATGGGGCAATATCGTCAATGGGATCGACCTGACCCGCCGCGTGCTGGATCATGAGATCTTTGGCCTGACCTCGCCCCTGTTGACCACCAGCGACGGCAAGAAGATGGGCAAATCTCAGGACGGAGCGGTATGGCTGAACGCCGAGATGCGCTCGCCCTACGAATTCTGGCAGTTCTGGCGCAACACCACCGATGCGGATGTCGGGCGGTTCCTGAAGCTCTACACCGAAATGCCGGTGGATGAGTGCGAGCGCCTGGGCGCGCTGCAAGGGTCCGAGATCAACGAAGCCAAAATCCGCTTGGCGAACGAAATCACCACCCTGCTGCACGGGGCCGAGGCCGCTGCCAAGGCCGAAGCAACCGCGCGTGAAGTGTTCGAAAAGGGCGGCGTGGGTGGCGATCTTCCGACCCTGACTCTCAGCGCGGATGAGCTGGGCGACGGCATGTCCATTGTGCAGGTCATCGTGAAATCGGGTCTGGCCAAATCGGGCAAAGAGGCCAAGCGCCTGATTGCCGAGAATGGCGCCAAGTTGGATGACGCGCCGCTGACCGATGCAGGGCTGATGATTGACGCGGGCGCGCTGTCCTCGCCCATCAAACTGAGTGCTGGTAAAAAGCGGCACGCGCTTGTGCAATTGGGCTGATCACAGCCCCGCCCATTACAAATAACGGCCACCCCGTTGGGTGGCCGTTTTCCTTTTCAAAGGTGTAGGTTCACATCGGCGCGGTTAACGCTTGCCGCCCTTGCCGCCGCCTTTACCGTCGCCGTGGCCACCCTTACCACCGCCATGGCCTCCTTTGCCGCCGCCTTTACCGTCGCCGTGGCCGCCTTTGCCACCGCCATGGCCTCCTTTACCGTCGCCGTGGCCGCCTTTGCCTCCGCCATTGCTGCCCCCATTGCCGTGACCACCGCCGCCATTGCCATTGCCGTTATTGCCGCCACCGTTTCCGGTGCCGGGGCCAGAGCCGCCGTTATTGCCACCGCCGTTGCCGGAATTCCCGTTGTTTCCGTTACCATTACCGGGGCCGCCGTTGTTGCCACCGTTGCCGCCGCCGTTGTTGCCGCCGTTGCCACCACCGTTGTTGCCGCCATTGCCGCCGCCGTTGTTGCCGCCATTGCCGCCGCCGTTGTTGCCGCCACCGCCGTTGCCTGGGTCACCGCCGCCGTCACCGGGATCACCACCACCGTCGCCGGGATCACCGCCACCATCACCGGGATCACCGCCACCATCGCCGGGGTCGCCGCCACCGTCACCGGGGCCACCGCCGCCGTTGCCGGGGTTACCACCTCCGCCTCCGCCGCCAGACCCGGAACCGCCTCCGTTTTCTGAATCAAGACCGGCAAACTGATCATTTCCCCGCGCCTCGCCTGGATTTCCCGATGCACCAATCGAACCCGTTGGTTGGTCGGTCAACAACGAAGCCAATCCTGGGCATTGCTCCGTTGTGTTGCGCAATGTGGTCGCGAAATCCGACCGTTGTTGCAGGCGTTCCAGAAAGCTGGGTGTCACCTGCTGACAATCACACAGCGCCTGATAATCGCCCCGATTTGCAGCATCCCGTGCGGTCTTCCAGTTGCACACCTCTGGCGCAGCTGCGGCGCTGCTTACCGCCATCACAGTCAGAAAAGGTGCTGTTACCAGCACAGGAATTCCGACTTTCAAACTCTTACGCATAACACTTGTCTCCTTGTTCGGCGCCCCCTCGACGCGTCAAATTGATAGGTACCGATGTGAGACTTGCGCATTAAGCGCAGTTAAAGTTCCTCTGAGAATCGCTTGAGAAACGGCATAAAACTTTGAAAAATCTCGTCCGAATTGTGGACATCACCTAAATCCTCAGATTAACTGAACATACGTTCATATCCTGAGAGGAGACCGCCGCCATGCAATTGTCCACCACATCCGCGATCATCACTGGCGGTGCTTCGGGGCTGGGCGAAGCAACCGCACGCCACTTTGCCGAGTGCGGCGCGCAGGTCACAATTTTGGACCGCGACGCCGTCCGTGGCACTCAGGTCGCGGAGGAGATCGGAGGACATTTTGCTGAAACGGACGTGACGAACGAGGAATCCGTGGCCGCAGCGGTCAAACAGGCGATGTACAATATGGGCCAGATCACGGCCGCCGTGAACTGCGCCGGAATCGCTTATGGTATAAAGACGGTGGGCAAAGACGGCCCCCACCCACTGGACGCCTTTCAACGCACCATCGACATCAATCTGGTGGGCACATTCAACGTCTCGCGCCTGGCTGCGGCTGAAATGGCAAAGAATGACCCCGAGCCCGACGGCGCACGCGGTGTGATCATCAATACCGCATCGATCGCGGCCTTTGACGGGCAAAAAGGACAAGCGGCCTATGCGGCCTCAAAAGGTGGAGTGGTCGGGATGACCCTGCCGATGGCCCGCGATCTGGCCTCGACCGGGATACGGGTTTTGGCCATCGCGCCCGGCATCTTCATGACCCCGATGCTGGCCGGCCTGCCCGAAGAGGTACAGCAGCAACTGGCCGCTGACGTCCCCAACCCGGCCCGTCTGGGTGATCCACGCGAATACGGACGACTGGCCGGGTTTATCGTCGAGATGGGATACCTGAACGGAGAGGTCATCCGCATCGACGGTGCGCTGCGAATGCGCTAGGTCAGTTTCATGACCGAACGCGAAAAGATGCAGGCCGGAGAGTGGTATTGCTGTCTGGATCCGGAATTGGATGCCCTGCGCGCACAGGCCCGGCGCGCGGTTCACGCGCATAACACCTGTCCACCGGATACCCGCGGTGCGATAGCACCGGAATTGCTGGCGTTGTTCGGCAACGTCGGGTCGGATTGCTTTCTCGAGGCTCCTTTTCACTGCGCCTATGGGGTGAACATCCATCTAGGCCAGCGCGTTTACTTCAACGCGGGCTGCGTGGTTCTGGACACTGCTGCGGTGCGGGTAGGAGACGGCACGATGTTTGGACCGCACGTTCAGATTTATTGCGCTCAACACGCCAAAGACCCGGTTGAGCGTGCGCAGGGTCTTGAAATTGGTCTTCCGGTGACGATTGGGCGGAATGTCTGGGTGGGCGGTGGAGCCATCTTGATGCCCGGCATCACCATCGGCGACAATGCCACCATCGGTGCGGGCAGCGTCGTGACCAAAGACGTCGCGGCCGAAGAAACGGTCGTTGGAAACCCTGCCCGAGCGCTGAAACAGTCCTAAGCGCCTTCGGCCTTTTCTTCGAGCATCAGCCACTCATCCTCGGCTGCGGCCAGTTTTTCCTGCCGCTCGACCAACGCCTCGGTCGCCTTCTGGAATTTAACCGGCTCGCGAGTGAACAATTCGGGATCGGACATGAGGTCTTCCAGTTTGCCGATCTCGGCCTCAAGCCGGGCGATTTCGGCGGGTAGTTTCTCAAGCCGGTGTTTTTCCGAGAAAGACAGGCCCGATTTCGCCTGACTTTCCGGCTTGACCTTTGGCTTTGAGGGTTTTGATTTTTCTACCTTCTTTTCCGCAACGTCCCCTCGCTGTGCAATATAGTCCGACCACCCACCCGCATAGACGATTGCGCGGCCATTGCCCTCCATCGCGATGGTCGTAGTGGCGACGCGATCCAGGAAATCCCGGTCGTGACTGACCAGCAGAACGGTGCCGTCATAATCGTCCAGCAGTTCCTGCAACAGATCCAGCGTTTCGACATCCAGATCGTTGGTCGGTTCGTCCAGCACCAGCAGGTTCGAGGATTTCGCCATCAGCTTGGCCAGCAGCAATCGCGCTTTTTCACCCCCTGACAGGGATTTAACCGCCGCTCTGGCCTGCCGTTCGTCAAACAGGAATTCCTTGAGGTAGCCGACCACATGCTTGGGTTGGCCACCGACCATCACCTGATCGGCCTTGCCGGAAACCCGCATCTCGGGGTCGCCGGTCAGACTATCCCAAAGGCTCATTTCCGGGTCCAGTTGCGCGCGGGTCTGATCGAACACCGCAACCTCAAGATTGGTACCCAGGGTCACCGACCCCTCATCCGGTTGTTCTTGTCCAAGCAGCATTTTCAGCAGGGTCGTCTTGCCTACACCATTCGGTCCGACAAAAGCCACCCGATCACCGCGTTGCACCAATAAGTCGAAATTCCGCACGATCCGTTGCGCATCAAAGGACTTGGCCAAGCCTTTGGCCTCGATCACTTTTCGTCCGGATTTCGGCCCTGCCTCAAGCGCCATAGCGGCCGAGCCCTGGCGTTTGATTTGCGCCGCCTTTTCGGCCCGCAACGCCTGCAGGGCGCGCACGCGGCCTTGATTGCGCTTGCGTCGTGCGCTGATGCCCTCGACAGCCCATTTCGCCTCGGATTTAATCAGGCGGTTCAGCTTGTGACGTTGCTGATCTTCCTCATCCCAAACTTTGTCACGCCAGGTTTCGAAAGCGTCGAACCCCTGTTCCTGTCGCCGCACCATTCCGCGGTCAATCCACAGCGTGGCTCGGGTTAATGCCCGCAAAAACGCGCGGTCGTGCGAGATCAGAACAAACGCAGCCCGCGTCGCACCCAGCTCACGCTCGAGCCAGGCGATGGCTTCAATATCCAGGTGGTTGGTCGGCTCGTCCAGCAGCATCAGGTCGGGTGCCTCGGCCATCAGCTTGGCCAAAGCCGCGCGCCGCCGCTCGCCGCCCGAGGCCGTTTCGACCGGGCGCGACGGGTCGAATTTCAGCCCCTCTCCGGCGCGTTCAACCTTGTACAGCTCACCTGGCTCTAACCCACTTGAGGCATAGTCGCCCAGCGTCGCGAACCCTTCCATGGTTGGGTCCTGCTCCATGTAACCTACAGATTTTCCAGGCGGAATCACAATGTCGCCTTGGTCGGGCTCGACCAGACCGGCCATTACTTTCATCAAAGTTGATTTGCCGGACCCATTGCGCCCCACCAACGCGACACGGTCGCCCGGCTGCACCACCAGGTCCAGCCCCGAAAACACCGGATCACCCCCAAAGGTCAGGGAAATGCCGGACATCTGCAACAAAGGAATTCTCGCCATGCCCGCCAGCTAAACCGGCAAGGCCAAGGGGTCAACGGGGATTACCGAACCACCTCCCGCAACAATCGTTTCCTTGCCGGGGGAATCGCACCAATCTCAAGCCCGGTGAACACATGCAGCGTATTCATATGCCGATCGACGACCGCATGGTCACTGACCCAGCCGCCCATCATCAGATAAGTACGCAGCAAAGGTGGCATCCGCAGCATAGCCTTTTTCACATCCGGCCTACGACGCAGACGTGCGGCAAATCGGAATACATCCGGTGCCTTGACCCGTGGCAACCAGCGTTTTGGGGCGAGATGCCTGTGCTTTAGAATCGCGAACGCATCCAGATACTCCTCGGTTTCGGTCCCGGCGAAGGACGAACAGCCAAACAGCATCTCGACATTATTCTGATCTACATAGGCCGTCATTGCCCCCCAGGCGACACGCAGAATGTCTGGGTCGGTCCAGTCCGGATGAACGCAAAACCGCCCCATCTCAACCATCCGACCGCCAAACCCCGCAAGCGCCGAAAGATCATAGAACTGCGCCGAATAGCTGCGGCCGATTTCAGTGCCATCAGCCATGGTCAGCATGCGGAAACAACAGACCACCTGCCCGCCTGCGCGCGCATCTTCGACCAGAATATGGGCACAGACCGAATCGAAATCGTCCTGATCGATTTTTTCTGTCCCAAAGGCCAACATCCGAAGCTGCTGTGCCGCCGCCAGGTCCTGCCGCGACTGCGCCAGCCGGGCGCGATACCGCCCCTTACCAAGCAATAGTGCCATGGTCGCATCCTCCGCGGTTGCTGACCTGTTTCCTCTTGCCATGCCCCTATCACACAATGTGTGACTGCCGCATGACCATCGCAAGATGTGGCTATAAGTTACTGTGACGTGCCGGGAATATTGGCCGGGTTGAAGTTGCCGATGTTACCCAACAGCTGACGGATAAAGCCCTGCCCCTGAATCGTGGACTCGGTAATCCGGCGATCCAACGTGACGACAATACCGTCTTCAAGCCCGAACCGCTCGATGTTCCGAACCACGCCCCGGTCATCAAAGCTGATCGCCACCAACTCACGCGAGACCACTTCGGGCTTTTTCGGGCCGTAATGACGAATGCGTGACCGGACGTAATAGAACCCGGAATCGCGGATCACGCCGGACGAACTGGGGGCACCGACCGCCTCGATCACACTGTCGCGGGTGTCCACACCCACTTTGACCTCGGCCAGATCCTCGGGCGTTGGGACATATCCGTGATTCTTGAAGACCGGCGAACATGCACCAGCCGCTGCCAGACAGGCCGCAAAGACAAGCGTTTTCGACGCCGGTTTCAACCTGTTCACAACCTTCAACATTCACACCCTCTTGCCTTGGCCCGTTACGGACCCTATCCGCTTACATCAAACCGCAGCCCCGGTTCAACACAGGAAAGGGTCACGAATGAGCAACCAGACATCTCTGCGGGTGGCCGATCTGCCCCAAAATGCACCAACCCCCTTTGAGTTGCGCCCAGACGCCAAGGCTTTGGAGGCTATCAGGGACGAGTTGGGCTTGCTTGGCCTACGCAAGTTCAGCTTTGTGGGTGACGTAAGGGCACAGGGCAAGCGCGACTGGGCATTGAACGGAAAACTGGGGGCTACAGTGATTCAGCCCTGCGTGGTGACATTGGAACCGGTGACCACCCGCATCGACATCCCGGTCGCGCGAATCTATGTGGCCGATTGGGTTGATCCAGAAGAGCCCGAGTTTGAAATTCCCGAAGGTGATGAAACCGAACAGCTTGGTGCTGAGATCGACCCAGCGCTTGTCATGGTCGAGGCCCTGTCGCTGGCCCTGCCCCAATACCCACGTAAAGACGGTGCCGAACTGGGACAGGCCGACTTTACCGAGCCGGGCAAACAGGCCATGACAGACGAGGACGTCAAACCCTTTGCCGGTCTGGCCGGTTTGCGCGACGCGCTGAAAAAAGACGAGTGACATAGGTCTGTTTTCCTGTCATATCAGGCCCTCAGAAAAATCGCTTGAACATGTCGAGAATCGCAGTATTTTCGCGCGCTCATCGGAATTTGGGTTGGACATTGCGGGGATCGTCCCCTAAACGCGCGTCAAACCACGAGATAAACGAAGAATGAAACCCGGCCCACAGCGAATCTGTTGGCCCTCAGTAGACAAAGGTTGAGACCATGGCCGTCCAACAGAACAAAGTTTCCAAGTCGCGTCGCAACAACCGCCGCGCACACGACGCTCTGGTTGCTGCAAACCCGAACGAATGCCCCAACTGCGGCGAGCTGAAGCGCCCGCACCACGTCTGCGCGTCCTGTGGCCACTACGATGACCGCGAAGTCGTCGCACAAGCCGACGAAATCGACCTGGACGAAGACGCGGCCTAAGCCTTTAAAAGCGCAGGCAAGGAATGACTGAACAGCCCTCGCACGCCGGACGGATTACCATCTCGGTTGACGCTATGGGCGGAGACTCGGGGCCCGCGACTGTGGTTGCGGGCATTGCCAAATCGGCAATCAAAAACCCCGATATCGCGTTTATTCTGCACGGGCCTGAGCCTACGCTGCGCAAACTTGTTGCCAAACGGCGTGTCCTGCAGGGGCGCGTCGTTTTTCGTGATTGCCCCGATGTAGTCACGATGGAGGACAAGCCCAGTCAGGTTGTCCGCAGCGGCAAGCAGACCTCGATGTGGTCAACGCTGGAATCAGTGCGGCAAGGTGAGGCGCATGGCGCCGTTTCCTGCGGCAACACCGGCGCGCTGATGGCGCTGTCGATGATGCGGTTGCGCAAATTGCCGGGTGTAAATCGTCCGGCGATTGCGATTCTGTGGCCATCGCGCAACCCGCAGGGGTTCAACGTGATGCTGGATGTGGGCGCGGATGTGCGCGCCGACGCCAAGGACCTGCTGCAATATGCGCTGATGGGTGCATCCTATGCGCGCAACGGCATGGCGCTTGAACGTCCTCGGATCGGTCTGTTGAACGTGGGCACCGAAGAACACAAGGGTCGCGCCGAGCTTAAAGAAGCGCATGCTATGATCACGGAATTCGCAGAGCAGGCGAATTTCGATTTTGTCGGTTTCGTTGAAGGCAGCGACATTCCCGGCGACAAGGCGGATGTCATTGTCACTGATGGGTTTACCGGCAACGTCGCCATTAAGACCGGCGAAGGCACTGCCAGCCTGATTGGCGACCTGTTGCGCAAAGCGTTCAAGTATTCACCGCTGTCACGCCTCGCTTCGGTACTGGCGATCACGTCGTTAAATCGTTTGAAAAAGCGTATCGACCCGCGCCAAGTAAATGGCGGCGTTTTTCTTGGCCTCAACGGAACCGTGGTCAAGTCACATGGTGGCGCGGATGCCATCGGAGTCTCGGCAGCAGTCAAACTGGCCTTTACCCTGGCCCAGTCTGGTTTCGCCGAAAAATTGGCGGCACGGGTTGCATCGACAGCCGAGCTTGCACAAGATGCCGCCCACACGCCGCCAAAGGCTGGCGAATAACAAAAAAGGCAGTACCCAAGCATGGCAGGCCGTTCAGTTGTCGTTGGTGTCGGACACTATTTGCCAGAGCGCATCGTTCCGAATTCCGAGTTTGAAAAGACGCTCGATACAACGGATGAGTGGATTAAGACCCGCTCGGGTATCGAGCGCCGCCATTTCGCCGCCGAAAACGAAACAACGTCCGATCTGGCCACCAAGGCAGCCGAGGCCGCGCTGGCCGATGCGGGGCTAGTGGCTGACGATATCGATGCGATCATTGTGGCAACTTCGACCGCCGATCTGACTTTCCCATCTGCCGCAACCATGGTGCAGGCACAGTTGGGCATGACCAAAGGCTTTGCCTTTGACGTTCAAGCCGTCTGCGCTGGATTCGTCTTTGCGCTGACCAATGCCAACGCCCTGATCGTATCCGGTCAGGCCAAGCGCGTTCTGGTCATCGGGGCCGAAACCTTCTCGCGAATCATGGACTGGACGGACCGGTCCACCTGCGTGCTGTTCGGTGATGGCGCTGGTGCGCTAGTGTTAGAGCTGCAAGAGGGCGAAGGCAGTGCGCAGGATCGTGGCATTCTGGCGACCGACCTCAATTCGGACGGCCGGTACAAGGACCTGCTTTACGTCGATGGCGGTGTGTCGACCCAATCGACCGGACATCTGCGGATGCAAGGTAATCAGGTGTTCCGCCATGCGGTCGAAAAACTGGCCAAAACGGCGGAAACCGCTTTGCAAAGCGTTGGCCTCAGCAACACTGACGTCGACTGGATTGTGCCCCATCAGGCAAATATCCGCATTATTCAGGGCACCGCCAAGAAAATGGGCCTGCCGATGGAAAACGTCGTCGTCACCGTTCAGGACCATGGCAACACATCGGCCGCGTCGATTCCTCTTGCCTTGTCCGTCGGCAAACAGCGCGGGCAAATCAAGCAGGGCGATCTGCTTGTGACCGAGGCCATCGGCGGCGGTCTGGCCTGGGGCGCGGTTGTGCTGCGCTGGTAACCGGCGCAATTCGGCTTACACGCAGACTTGCAATTCATTGATATTGACAGCGAATTTCCCCTCACCGTATTCTGCGGTATCAACAGGGGAAATGGTATGGGCGATAAAACACTGACCCGAATGGATCTGAGCGAGGCCGTCTTTCGTGAGGTTGGCCTATCACGCAACGAAAGTGCGCAGCTGGTCGAAAGCGTTCTGAACCACATGTCCGACGCTTTGGTGCGCGGCGAGCAGGTGAAGATTTCGTCATTCGGCACGTTCAGCGTTCGGGACAAAACTGCCCGCATCGGCCGCAACCCCAAAACCGGCGAAGAGGTTCCGATTCAACCCCGCCGGGTTCTGACGTTCCGCCCGTCGCACCTGATGAAGGATCGCGTCGCCGCAGGGAACCGTAAGTAAGATCAGGACGACACGGTCATGAGCAAGTCCCCCGACGCCTTTCGCACGATCAGTGAAGTTGCGGACTGGCTGGGCGTTCAGGCTCATGTCCTGCGATTCTGGGAAAGCCGTTTCAATCAGGTCAAACCGGTAAAGCGTGCCGGAGGGCGGCGTTATTACCGACCCAACGACATGCGCCTGCTGGGCGGTATCAAGAAACTGCTGCACGAGGACGGGATAACCATCAAAGGCGTTCAGCGTATCCTGCGCGAACAGGGCGTAGCGCATGTTTCCGCGCTTTCGCAAGGGTTGGACGAGGTGGCCAAACCGGACGCCACCGCGAACGACAGTGTAGTTGTGCCCTTCTCTTCTAAGCCAGTCGAGACAAGCGAACAGATCAACCTAAATCTGGACGACGCTGCACCCGTTGCTGAGGCCCCTAAGGTGGAACCTGCTGAACCCAAACCGCAGCCGGTCGCGGCGCAACCCACACCGGAGTTTCTGGATGAGGCCCCTCTACTGGGTGGAATCGCAACGCAGGCATGGAATCGCACCGATTTCGATGACGATCTGCTGAAACAGATTGCTCCGGTGGCAAAGGACCTGCGCGCCGTTCTTAACCGCATTGAAAACCGAACGGCGGGATAAGAAAAAAAGGCGATGATTTCCTCTTGCCCCTGCCGGGAAAGTCTTTATGAACACCTCAACGTCGGGCTATGGCGCAGCCTGGTAGCGCGTCCGTCTGGGGGACGGAAGGTCGCAGGTTCGAGTCCTGCTAGCCCGACCAAATCATACCGACGTTTATGGCAGACAGGCCAGATCCCGCTCTGGCATCAAGGGGGATCGGAATGACAGGTGTATGCCCAAATCAGCAAATCGAAGCGATGATCGCGCGCGGTGAAATCACCGCAAACCCCGAGGTTATCCCTGCGCAGGTTCAGCCTGCCAGCCTTGATTTGCGCTTGGGAACAGTGGCTTACCGTGTTCGCGCCTCGTTTCTGGCCGGCGAAACCCGATCCGTCGCGGATCGGTTGTCTGAGTTCGAGATGCACCGCATCGACATCACGGACGGTGCGGTTCTGGAAAAAGGCTGCGTCTATCTGGTACCGCTGATGGAATCGCTGGCCCTGCCCGAAACCGTGACGGCTGTGGCTAACGCCAAAAGCTCAACCGGGCGGCTGGACTTGCTGACCCGCACCATCACCGATGGTGGCACCGAGTTCGACCGCGTGCCCGCGGGCTATACCGGCCCGCTTTACGCGGAGATTTGCCCGCGATCCTTCTCGGTGCTGGTACGTCCGGGGATGCGGCTCAATCAGATTCGCTTCCGCCAAGGTCAGGCCGTGCTTAGCGATGCAGAACTGACCGCGTTGCACAGTGACTCGCCCTTGGTTGACGGTCCTGCAGTGATTCAGGACGGGTTGGGTTTTTCGGTCGACTTGCAATTGCCCGACACCGATCTGGTGGGCTATCGCGCCAAGCCGCATACCGGAGTGATCGATCTGGACCGGATCGGAGAATACGACCCGCAGGAATACTGGGAAGAGGTCCGCACCACCGATGGCCGCATCATCCTGGACCCGGGCGCCTTCTACATCCTGGTCAGCCGCGAAGCTGTCCACATCCCGCCCCTCTATGCCGCCGAGATGGCGCCGTATCTGGCCATGGTGGGTGAATTCCGGGTGCATTACGCAGGTTTCTTCGACCCCGGTTTCGGCCACGCCGCCGCCGGAGGCGCTGGATCTCGTGGAGTGCTTGAAGTGCGCTGCCATGAGGCACCTTTTGTGTTGGAACACGGTCAAGTCGTCGGCCGGCTGGTCTATGAGAAAATGGCCGAAATGCCCACCCAGCTGTACGGGGCTGGCATCGCCTCAAATTACCAAGGACAAGGCTTGAAACTGTCCAAGCATTTCAAGGCAGTTAGCTGATCAGAACTTCATGAACCGGCGCGCTTGACGGGTTATTCGTTGCGCTTGTTTCAGGTTCTGGGATGGGCGTGGGCCATTGTTGTTGGCACGGTTGGCCTCGCCGGGCTGTTCGTTTTTACCACCCATACGGCTTGCCATGTCAAAGCCCTTGTCAACGCCTTTACTGACAAGGCGTCGCATGACCTGACGTACGATCATGTCGATCATCCGATTGGCATTCATTGCTCAACTCCGTTTTCTGACCCTCAACATAGGCGAAGTGTGTGACACCAAAAGGGTCGTTTGATCACTCTTCCTCGAACAGTTCGGTCTGATCTTCATCCTGCTCTTCTTCGCGCCCCTCGCCCAGTGGGATGGTGCCCGGCGGTGGCCGGTTTTCCAGCAGGCCAGCGGCGCGCAGTTCCTTGAGTCCCGGCAGGTCGCGAGCGTTCTCAAGCCCAAAATGGTCCAGGAAATGCGGCGTCACCACGAATGTCACCGGACGGCCCGGTGTCATTCGGCGACGGCCTAACCTGATCCACTCCATTTCCAGCAGTTGGTCGATCGTCCCGCGTGAGACCGAAACACCGCGAATTTCTTCAATCTCAGCCCGCGTACAGGGTTGATGGTAGGCCACGATAGCCAGCGTTTCGATGGCCGCACGGCTCAGCTTGCGGGTTTCAACTGTTTCTTTTTGCATCAAAAAGCCCAGATCGGGGGCAGTTCGAATGGCCCAGGCCTCGCCAACCTTGACCACCCGCACGCCGCGCCCTTCATATCGTTTCTGAAGCATTTCAACGGCTTGCGCCGCGTCGCTGCCATGCGGCATCCGGGCCTCAAGATCAGAGGTAGTCACCGGTTCGGCGCTGGCGAACAGCACGGCCTCGACCATGCGCTCTTGCTCTGCCAGCGGCGGCGCTTCGAACAGGGTGCCGGTGCCTTCGTCTTCGGGGGCGTCAGTCACGTGTGTCAGTCCTCTTGCGCAGATGGATCGGGGCAAAGGTCTCGCTCTGCTTGATCTCCATATGTCCTTCTTTCACCAATTCCAGCGAGGCCGCAAAGGTCGCCGCCGTGGCCGAGCGTTTGCGGACAGGGTCAGCGTCCCAACCATCGGGCAGATAGGTCTCCATATCCGTCCAGGTGCCCGCAAAGCCGATCAGTGGGCGCATCCGCTCCAGCGCCTGTTCCATCGTGAACACGGCGTCACGGTCCATCACGAAGGGGCGGAATTCGTCGCGTGTGCGGATGCGAGCGTACCCCTGCATCAAATCCAGCAGGGTTGCAGAATAAGTCACAGTGCGGATGCGGGTGACATCCTCGCCCTGCCCGCGTTTGAAGAAATCGCGGCCCAGCTGGTCCCGCGCCATCAAGCGGGCTGCAGCATCACGCATGGCCTGCAACCGCTCTAGCTGAAACGCCAAATGCGCGGCCAGTTCTTCACCCGACGGACCCTCGTCATCCGGATCAGGGGGCAGCAGCAGGCGGGATTTCAAAAAGGCCAGCCACGCCGCCATAACCAGATAGTCAGCTGCCAATTCAATCCGCAGAGCCCGGGCTTTTTCAACAAAAGTCAGATATTGCTGCGCCAGCGCTAGAACCGAGATTTTCCGCAGGTCGACCTTTTGTGTCCGCGACAGGGTCAACAACACGTCCAACGGGCCTTCGAACCCGTCGACGTCAACGATCAGGGCTTCGGCCGCAAGGCGATCCGCGACCGAGACCGGGTCTTCGTTGAAAAGGTTATCGTTCATATACCTGCCCGCCCATTAGGGCAGATAGTTCCGCCTCAGTCGCGGGGATGTCAAGTTCCGCAGGCTTTTGCCGCATTGCCAGCGCCTTTTCTGCGCGTATCTCGGCCTGCTCGGTCATTTCTCCGGCGGCTTCCAGCACTTTGGCGCGGGCTTCAAACGAGCCGTTGCAATGCAAAACCACGTCGCACCCGGCGTTGAGCGCCTGACGGGCAATCTCCTCGGGTGCGCCGCTGAGGGCCTTCATCGAGATATCATCGGTCATGATTAGGCCATCAAACCCAATCTTGTCGCGGATCAGACCGATCATTGTGGGTGAAATCGTAGCCGGTTGTGGATCGATCCGGTCATAAACCAAATGCGCCGTCATCCCCATCGGCAGGTCGTTCAAGGCACGGAACGGCGCGAAATCGGTCTGTTCCAATGCGTCTTGCGTCAGATCGACATGTGGCAGGTCGTGGTGGCTGTCCAGCGTGGACAGGCCGTGGCCCGGCATGTGCTTGATCACTGGCAGAACACCACCATCCAAATGCCCCTTGGCAACCGCCTTTCCGATCCCGGAAACTGTTTTTGAATCTAATCCATAGCAGCGGTTCTTCAGAAAGGCATGCGTATCATCACGCGCCAGATCCACCATCGGGGCACAATTGCTGTCGATCCCCAGTTCAAACAGCTCATTCGCGATTAGGCGATAGCGTAGATACATGGCGCGTTCAGCCTGATCCCCCGCGCCCGCGACATGATCCAGCGGTGGCATCCATTCCCGCGCCAGTGGTGCGCGCAGCCGTTGCACGCGGCCGCCTTCCTGATCAATGGTGATCGGGCAATTGCGTCCCACAGCCTCGCGGAAGTCGTCGCACAGAGCACGGACCTGATCGGCGGTATCGATGTTGCGGGCAAATAAAATGAACCCAAACGGGTTCATTTCTTGAAACAGACTTTTTTCTTCGGGCGTCAGGCGCAAGCCTTCGGCATCAGTGATTGCCGCGCCGAAACTCACCGAGCGGCCACCGGGATACAATCGGCGCCTTGTGCTTCGAGGGCAGCGCAGAACTGACGCGAGTCGCTTAGGTCGTCAAATCCCAGAACCCGCAAACGATAGAAGGTCCGTCCTCCACGTGAGGTTTTCTGGATAACACGTTGTTTTCCATCCATATACTCACCGAAACGGCCATTCAGGCGATCCCATTCAGCCCGCGCTACATCCGTGCTTTCATAGGCGCCAAGCTGGGCCATGCGCGTGCCCTTGGACAATGTGTCCGGGTCAATATCCAGCCCCACAGCAGCTTTGACCGCAGCGTTGATCGCGTCTTCAGTACTGCTGCTGGTGGTGATCCCGCTGGGTGTAGAACGGGCCGGGCGCGTATTGGGGCGCAAAGACCGGCGAACCCCCGGCAGTGCGGCCAGTTCCGGATCGGGCAACTGTGCGGCCAGATCAGCGGGGTCAATCGCGGGCTCTTCTTCGGGCACGACCAAAGAGGCCAGTTGCACGCCCTGCTCGGTCGGTTGGTCGATTTGTGCCGCATCACCAGCCAGTTCGGCGACCAGAGCGTCTACCGAACCCTGGCGCAATTGAGCAGCCTCCTGATCAGAAATCTCTTCCTGCACCACATGCACGGCCGGGGTGGGCTTCAGAGGCTCAACCGGCGTGTCCTCATCCGACAGGGACACCGGGCGCGGCGCAAGGATCAGACGATCCGCCGGGGGTGCGGCTGTTCCGACCGCGGCCACCGTGTTGACGGCCAGTCCTTGATGATCGGCAGGTGTTCCACCGGGGCTTTCTGGCTGAATGCGCATGGGCCCTTCGATGGCACGTACGACCGGTACGCCGCTAACATCGCGCATCACCAGCTTGTAACCCCAAACACCAATGCCAGCGACCAATGCCAGGGACGCAACCGCGCCCAGCGCGTTTACGATACGACCCAGACCCCCCGCGCGCGGCGCTTCTTCATACCCGTGCATGTCATCGGAATAGT
Source organism: Ruegeria sp. BB5 (assembly GCF_056539405.1). Taxonomy (NCBI): domain Bacteria; kingdom Pseudomonadati; phylum Pseudomonadota; class Alphaproteobacteria; order Rhodobacterales; family Roseobacteraceae; genus Ruegeria; species Ruegeria sp. BB5. The sequence continues at coordinate 1,288,471 of NZ_JBQFUX010000001.1, forward strand.
CATACCCATCCTGAGGATGTGGTTGATTCGTGTAATGCATCTGCTCGGGGCGCATCTGCCCCGAGTAATCGTAACGTGCCATGTCCGCCTCACCGCCCGATTCACGCCAGAAAATAAGGCGCGCGGGTCATTTCTTGCCTACCTCGTACCGGTGCTTCGGGCGGTGTTTGTTACCGCATCTCCTGCGCCGGAGTAACGCCAAGAATACCCAAGCCCGCTGAAATCACAACAGAAACGGCGCGGGCCAATGCGATTTTTGACTGGCTTGTGGCAACATCGCCATCCTGAATGAAACGCAACTGTGTTTCATCGTTGCCCTTGTTCCACAGCGCGTGGAAGTCGCCCGCCAGTTCATACAGGTAAAAGGCAACCCGATGCGGTTCGTTGGTCCGCGCGGCGATTTCGACCAGACGCGGCCATTCGGCAAGCTTCTTGGCAACCGTCAGTTCCGAGGCATGGTCGATCTTGCCCAGATCAGCGCTCTTGAGGGTTGCTTCATCTGTGGCAATGTCAACCTCGGCCGCGCGGCGCAGTACGCTCATGACCCGCGCATGGGCGTATTGCACGTAGAACACAGGGTTCTCGCGGCTTTGCTCCAGCACCTTGTCGAAATCGAAGTCCAGCGGCGCGTCGTTCTTGCGGGTCAGCATCACAAACCGGGTCACATCAGGGCCAACCTGATCGACCACATCGCGCAAGGTGACAAAGTTCCCTGCCCGCTTGGACATCTTGAACGGCTCGCCATTCTTCCACAGCTTCACCAGCTGGGTCAGCTTGATATCCAGCGGCACCTTGCCATCGGACAGCGCTGAAACAGCCGCCTTCATCCGTTTGACATAGCCACCGTGGTCTGCACCAAACACGTCGATCAGTGCATCAAAGCCACGGGTCACCTTGTCATAATGATAGGCGATATCCGGGGCGAAATAGGTCCAGCTGCCGTCCGACTTCTTCACCGGGCGATCGACGTCATCGCCATGTTCGGTGGACTTGAACAGGGTCTGCTCGCGCGGCTCCCAATCCTCGGGCTTTTTGCCCTTTGGCGGCTCCAGAACGCCTTCATAGATCAGGCCCTTTTCGGTCAGCGATTCCAACGCGGCCTCGATCCGGCCCGTCCCATAGAGCGATTTTTCCGAGAAGAACACATCCATCTCTACGCCCAGCGCCTTCAGGTCAGCGCGGATCAGGTCCATCATCGCGTCGGTCGAGAACTCGCGCAGATCATCCAGCCATTCGCTTTCCGGCTTGTCGATCAGGCTGTCGCCGTATTTCTCTTTCAGCGCTTCGCCGATTGGGATCAGGTAGTCGCCCGGATACAAGCCTTCGGCAATCTCGGGGCTCAACCCGTTGGCTTCGCGATAGCGCTCGTAGGCCGAGCGTGCCAACACGTCGACCTGCGCACCGCCGTCGTTAATATAGTACTCGCGGGTCACATCATGGCCGGAATAGGCCAACAAGCTTGCCAGCGCATCGCCAAACACCGCGCCCCGCGTATGGCCAACATGCAGCGGCCCAGTCGGGTTGGCCGACACATATTCCACGTTGACCTTTTGCCCCTGCCCCATAGTCGAGCGGCCATAATCCGTGCCTTTCTCCAACACTGCCGCCAAAACACCCTGCCAAACCGAAGGCGCCAACCGCAGGTTCAAAAAGCCCGGCCCCGCAACCTCGGCACTGGTGATCCGGTCATCCTCCGCCAGCTTTCCGGCCAACACATCGGCAATGTCGCGCGGCTTCATCTTGGCCGGCTTCGCCAGCACCATCGCGGCGTTTGTCGCCATGTCGCCATGCGCGGCATCACGCGGTGGTTCGACCGCCACATTGTCAAAGCTCAGCCCCTCGGGCAGCGCGCCTTCGGACTGCATCTGTGCCAGCGCGCCCAGTACAAGACCGCGGATCTCGGAAAACAGGTTCATTTCGGATGTCCTTTTGCTTGCCCGGCGGTTTACCACGCAAAGCGGCAAGGTCAATGGAAGCGATCGGTTTCCGCTTGGATTAACGGTAAACCGGGCTAAGGTCACAGGAAATTCCTAACCTCGGAGATCGTTCCATGCGTCTTGCCCTACCCCTTGCATTCGTCCTGACCACTTCGATCCCGGTCTGGGCCGATATGCCCGCGCCGCAGGGCCATGTTCTTCTGACGCTGGGCGGGGCGGTGACGGAAACCAACTTACCGGCTCGGGGTGAAAATGACGGTGGTTTGCTGGGTTATCTCGAAGTGCAGCACAGCGGCGGCGCCGGATTTGACGCCGCGATGCTTGACGGTCTAGCGCAAGTGGAGATCACAATTGCCTACGGCCCAGAAGACAATCAGCGCGATGTCGCCTTCTCTGGTCCACTTTTGTCGGATGTGATGGTCATGGCAGGGGCCGAAGGGAAGACTGCCAAACCAATGGCGATGGATGGATACCAGTCCGAAATCCCATGGGACAGTATTCAGGCGCACCAACCCATCGTGGCAACCCATGCGGATGGCAGTCCGATGGGGATCGGCGGCTATGGCCCTACGATGATCGTTTTTCCGCCCACAGATGATGCTGATCTGGCGGACGAGCAATCCGGGCAACAGGTTTGGGCGCTAGCCTATATCGGCATCGAGTGACGACCGCCCCGTCAGCCTTTTGTGATCCTGCAAGGCAAAGCGGTCGGTCATACCTGCAATGTAGTCCGACACAATCCGCGCCATCACCGTCTCATCCCGGGCTGCTTCTATATCGCCGTGCCAATGGGCTGGCATTTGTTTGGGATCGTTCAAGTAGATCGGGAATAATTCTTCAACGACCGCAGACACTTCGGCCCTGACCTTCATGACGCTGGGCGCACGATACATCCGTGAAAACAGAAAGGCGCGGATCTCTTTGAGTTGCGCCCAAAGCCCTGCCGAGAACTGGATCACCGGATAACCCAGATGCCGGATATCTTCGACCGTTTGCGCGCCAGACTCAGCGATCAGGTCGCGCGAGGTGTCGATCACATCCGAAACCATCACCCCAAACACGCGACGCAATGCTTCGTGCCTGCGCCGATACGGGTCCAGACCAGGGTACTTGCGGTCCACTTCCGCATAGCAATCACCGACGATGGGCAATTGCTGAATTTCCGCGTCCGTGAACAGATCGGCCCTGAGCCCATCCAACAGATCATGATTGTTATAGGCTATATCGTCAGACAGCGCGGCCACCTGTGCCTCGGCACTGGCATGGGTGTGCAGTTCAAGGTCAAAACCGCCATTGCACTCGGCCAGCGCCCACGGCAATTCGCCTGTCACAGGCCCATTATGCTTGGCTATGCCTTCCAGACATTCCCATGTCAGATTGCAGCCGTCGAATTCGGCATAGTGGCGTTCCAACTTGGTGACGATCCGAATGGCTTGCGCATTGTGATCGAAGCCGCCGTATGGCTCCATCAAAGCGTGCAAGGCGTCCTCTCCGGTATGACCAAAGGGCGTGTGCCCCAGATCATGCGCCAATGCCACGGCTTCGGTCAGTTCGGGGTTCAATCCCAATGCCCCGGCAATCGTGCGCGCCACCTGTGCCACTTCGATAGAATGCGTCAGGCGCGTGCGGTAACTGTCGCCTTCATGTTCAACAAACACTTGTGTCTTGTGTTTCAGCCGCCGAAACGCGCTGGCATGAATGATCCGATCCCGGTCGCGCTGAAAGCATGATCGGAAACTGCTTTCCTCCTCAGGTACTAGCCGCCCCCTTGCGCGGCCTGGGTCCGAGGCAAAACCTGCTCTGTCCAAAGGCCTTATCCTTGTCGCCTGTCCTTGCAATTTCTATATTGTAAGGCGTAAAGGAAATAAACCTTTGGAGACCGGCATGAATCTGCCCCCCACAGTCACAGAACGCGCCTTTGACCGTCTGGCCGAGATTGGCGCAGCGGATCAGGGTCAGGCCCTGCGCGTCGCAGTGGAAGGCGGCGGGTGTTCCGGTTTTCAATACGAAATCGCGCTGGACGAACCCAAAGACGACGATCTTGTGCTGGAAGGCAAAGGCCAAAAGGTCATTGTCGATTCGATTTCTCTGCCGTTTCTGGAAAATGCAGTGATCGATTTCACGCAGGAACTGATCGGTGCGCGGTTTGTGATCGAAAACCCCAACGCGACCTCATCCTGCGGCTGCGGTACGTCTTTTTCAATGTGACCTTGCCCTGCCCGCGTGGTTGAGGGATAGATCAACCGGCAGTCAGCCGGAGGATCGCGCATGAAAATCGCCACGTTTAACATCAACGGCATCAAAGCGCGGGCCGAAGCTCTGCCCCGGTGGCTTGACGAAGCACAACCTGACGTCGTCCTCTTGCAGGAAATCAAGTCGGTCGATGAAAACTTCCCGCGCGAGATATTCGAGGAACGTAGTTATAACGTCGAAACCCACGGCCAGAAGAGTTTCAACGGCGTCGCCATCTTATCAAGACTTCCACTTGAGGATGTGTCCCGTGGCCTGCCCGGAGATGACGAGGACGAACAGGCGCGCTGGATCGAAGCGACCGTGATCGGCAAGCAAGCGCTGCGGATTTGCGGGTTGTACCTGCCCAACGGCAACCCGGTACCCGGACCGAAATACGACTATAAGCTGGCCTGGATGGAACGGCTGTATCATCGGGCGCGCGAACTGATGGCCAGCGAAGAACCGGCACTTATGGCGGGAGATTACAACATCATTCCACAGGCCGAAGATGCCGCCCGCCCGGATGCCTGGCGCGAGGATGCCTTGTTCCGACCGGAAAGCCGTGCGGCGTTTCGCAAAATCCTCAATCTGGGCTTTACCGAAGCGTTTCGGGCCCGCACACAAGGGCCTGGTCACTACTCATTCTGGGACTATCAGGCGGGTGCGTGGAACAAAAACGACGGCATTCGTATCGATCACTTTCTGCTGACACCTCAGGCTGCCGATCTGATGCAAGATTGCCAGATTGATGCAGCCGTGCGCGGGCATGAGAAACCGTCGGACCACGTGCCAGTCTGGGTTCAGCTCGACCTGTAATCAATCATGCGGTCGGGTCGTAGGCGTAAATCCACTCGTATTTTTTCGAAAGCCTTGGTCCAACGGCCATCAGCACCATCTGTGCCGCCAGTCGCATGGGACCGCGTAGGTGAAAATTTCGCGCGTTGGCTCCGGCGGCAGCCACAACCCGTTTAGCCCTTGGGCGACGGAGGGTTTCATAGGCAGCAAGAGCTTGCGTCACGTCGGATTGCTCTTCGAAGGAACGGGCCATGATCCACGCATCCTCTAGCGCCAGACAGGCGCCTTGCGCCATGAACGGCAAGGTAGGATGCGCCGCGTCACCCAGCAACGCCAGCTGCCCCACCTGCCAGCTTTGCGCCACAGGCCGCAGGAACAGGGCCCAAAGATGGGTTTCGGTCACGTCAGACAGAATATCACCCACTGGCCCCCCGAAATCGGCAAAACGCGCGCGCAGATCATTCGGATCGCCTTGCAGCCGCCAGCCTTCCTCTTGCCAGTCCGAGCGTTCCTCAATTGCCACCACATTCATCAGTTGCTGATCGCGCAACGGATAGGTGACGACGTGGCGGCCAGGCCCCATTGTCAGTGAGGCGCAAGGCATCTCCTCTCGTTCTGACAAGGGGATAGTCGCACGCCAGGCAATCTGATGCGTGAACTGAGGGGCCTCTGGCCCGTTCAGGGTCGGACGTATGGTGCTGCGGCCCCCGTCCGCCGCGATAGCACAGTCGCACCGCAAGCGTTCGCCGTCATTAAGAACGATTTCCGCCTCTGCCGGATGTTGGAGAACCTGCGCCACCTGCGCGCCCAGCTGGATAGTAACGCCCGCCTCTAAAGCCGCCCGGCGCAACAGGTCCAGCAAATCCGCGCGATGGTAATAGTAGGTCGGTCCGGCCGCCGGTGCGGGAATACGGCTTATTACTCGACCTTTGCGATAATCTCGCAGGATTGTGCCGTGCGATAACTGCCCGCCCTCGGGCTTATCCCCTAACACATTCAGCGCCCGCAAAACCGCAATGCCGTTGGCGCTGATCTGCAATCCTGCGCCAACCTCAGTCAGGGCCGGAGCCTGCTCAAGAACCGTGACCTGCGCCCCGCGTTGCCGCAGTGCCAAAGAGGCTGCCAGCCCCCCTATTCCGCCGCCGATGACATTGAATTTCAGACCGTTGATATCCATGGCACCGGCTTAACGCAAAAACGCCGGAGCAACAGGCCCCGGCGTTTGAATTATTACCAAAGTTCCAGCGATCAATCGTCGCGGTGGACCTTTTCGCGACGCTCGTGACGTTCCTGCGCCTCAAGCGTCATGGTCGCGATTGGACGCGCATCCAGACGTTTCAGCGAAATCGGATCGCCCGTCTTTTCGCAATAGCCGTACTCGCCCTCTTCGATGCGACGCAGGGCCGAGTCGATCTTGGCAACCAGCTTGCGCTGACGGTCGCGGGTCCGCAGCTCCAGCGCGCGATCTGTTTCCTCGCTTGCGCGGTCTGCAACGTCCGGAATGTTACGGGTGTTGTCCTGCAGCCCTTCGATCGTGTCGCGGCTGCCCGCCAATAGTTCATTCTTCCAATCCAGCAGCTTGCGGCGAAAATACTCAAGCTGACGGTCATTCATGAAAGGTTCATCTTCGGCCGGGCGATAATCCTCCGGCAGAAAAACTTCCTGCTTCATTTTTGCTCCCTCGGTATGGCCAGTAACGTCGGTTGCTGTTGTTTGACCTGACATTTGGCACTCCCTTCTGCGGTGCATGTATCCGACGCACGCACGAATGTCACTACACAAACGTCGTCTTAATACGTCACGTCCCCGGCATGTCTAAATATGAGACAAATAACAACAAAACCTTGTTATACTGTGGAAATTGTCAGGCGAAAATTAGGCGATCCCCAACAGACACGGCACCCGCCGGACGTCGAATCACGCAAAAGGGATTGGAGTCGTTACGAAAATCTGATCCCGCGACGCCGTGGCCCGCTTGTCAAAATCATCGCCTCTCTGTAACCCGAACAACACAGATTGCGCAAAACCAAACGAGGGGCCCATGACCGCACGTTTCCAAGGCACCGCCGAATATGTTGCCACCGATGACCTGACCATTGCGGTGAATGCTGCCGTGACGCTGGAACGCCCCCTGCTGGTCAAGGGGGAACCCGGCACGGGCAAAACAGAACTGGCCAAACAGGTGGCAGGCGCACTGGGGCTGCGCATGATCGAGTGGAACGTGAAATCCACCACCCGCGCGCAACAAGGTCTGTACGAATACGATGCGGTCAGCCGGCTTCGTGACAGTCAGCTGGGTGAAGAACGCGTGCATGACGTGTCCAACTACATCCGTAAGGGCAAGCTGTGGCAGGCGTTTGACGCCGACGAGAAGATTGTTCTGCTGATTGACGAGATCGACAAGGCGGATATCGAGTTTCCCAACGATCTGCTGCAGGAACTCGATAAGATGGAGTTCCATGTTTACGAGACTGGTGAAACCATCCGGGCCAAACACCGCCCCATCGTCATCATCACCTCGAACAATGAAAAGGAACTGCCCGACGCGTTTCTGCGCCGCTGTTTCTTCCACTATATCCGCTTCCCTGACGAGGCGACCATGCGCCGGATCGTCGAGGTCCACCACCCCGGCATCAAAGATGCGTTGCTGACCACAGCCCTGACGCAATTCTATGAAATCCGCGAAACGCAGGGGCTGAAGAAAAAGCCCTCAACCTCCGAAGTGCTGGATTGGCTGAAACTGCTGTTGGCCGAAGACCTGACGTCCGAAGACCTGAAACGCGATGGTGCGAACGCTTTGCCCAAGCTGCACGGTGCGTTGCTGAAGAACGAACAGGACGTGCATCTGTTCGAGCGACTGGCCTTTATGGCGCGCAGCAAACGCTAAACCTGTTGAGCATCTGGTGATCGCTGCTTGCCTTGGACAGGTCTGGCTGTCAGCATTGCAGGTGGCGGTCCGGTTTATCCGGGCTACCTAAGACCGGATCAGACGGGACCCTGTGATTGACTGACACTTTGACCATCCGCGCCTTGCGGCCCGAAGACCGCGCTGAATGGTCCGACATGTGGCGCGACTATCTGGCGTTTTATGAAACAACGGTCGCAGATGAGATCTATGACAGCACCTTCGCACGATTGCTGGGCGACGATCCGCACGATTTCTCATGTTTTGTTGCGGAACAAAACGGGCGGCTTGTTGGTTTGATCCACTATCTTTTCCACCGCCACGCGTGGAAGGTTGAATCCGTGTGCTACTTGCAAGACCTGTTCGCCCGCCCCCAGGCGCGTGGTTCCGGAGTCGGCCGCGCCCTGATTCAGGCGGTGTATGATGAGGCCGACCGACAGGGCGCTCCGTCAGTCTATTGGCTGACGCAGGATTTCAACCACACCGCCCGCAAACTTTATGACCGCATCGGCAAACAGACGCCCTTTATCCGGTATCAGCGCCCATGATGCGATGGGTGGCCCTTGTTGCAGGTGTGGCGCTGGCAGGCTGCGCAACGGTTGAGACGACCGAAGTACCGACCCGCGTGCAGGCGATTGAAGAGACGTTGCCCCCGGCCAAGACATTCACCCGCGCGTTCCCGATGCCACCGGGCCGGTCGAACGCCAATATCGCGGCGGATTTCGTATCGTTGCATTTCGCGTTGGAAGGCGGCGCAAAACTGCCGGTATTCACGCGGTTTGAAACGCCGATCACCGTGCGTCTAACCGGCTCACCTACGCCCTCGATGCAGCGCGACCTGACCCAATTGTTGACCCGCCTGCGCCGCGAGGCCGGGATCGACATTCAACAGATTTCGGACGGCACGGCCAACATCACAATCGAGGCCGTCAGTCAGGCAGAGATCCACGAAATTCTGCCACAAGCGGCCTGTTTCGTGGTGCCGAACTCTTCGAGCTTTGAAGAGTACCGCCGTAACCGGCGCAAACAGATAAGCAGCTGGAGCCGGCTGCGCAGCCGCGAACGTCTGGGCATCTTTATTCCATACGACGTCAGCCCGCAGGAAAAACGCGATTGCCTGCATGAAGAGATTGCGCAGTCACTGGGGCCGCTGAACGATCTGTATCATCTGCCGGATTCAGTGTTCAACGATGACAATATCCATACTGTCCTGACCGGGTTCGACATGCTGATCCTTCGCACGGCCTACGCGCCCGAACTGCGCAGCGGAATGACAAGCGAACAGGTTAAGGCCGCCCTACCCGGTATTCTGAGACGCCTGAACCCGCGTGGCGAGAACATACCAATGCAGCCGCTATCTGAAACGCCGCGTGAATGGATCAATGCGGTACAAAAATCCCTGCGCCCGCAACTGAATACGCAACGGCGCCTGCGGGCCGCGCAAAAGGCCGCGCGGATCGGTCAGGAACAGGGCTGGACCGATCATCGCCGCGCCTATCCCTATTACCTGATGGGGCGGATGGGTCAGTTCGACAAACCGCAGGACGCGCTGCGCAATTATCAGACCGCTTTGCAATACTTGCGCGCAACCCCCGGCACCGAAATCCATCAGGCCTATATCACTACACAGACTGCCGCTTTCGCACTAGCACTAGGCAAAGGCCCCGAAGCCCTGCCCGAATTGGATAAGGCCATCGACGTGATGATGCGGGCCGAAAATGCCTCGCAACTGGCGACATTGTTGCTTCTGAAATCCGAAGCCCTCAATCAGGCGGGCCGGACGGCTGAGGCACGCTCTGTCAGGCTGGACAGTCTGGGATGGGCACGTTACGGGTTCGGCTCGGAAACGGTGGTCCGGTCGCTTAATCAGGAAGTTGCGGAAGGATCCCCCAACAACAGAGGCGGATAACGCATGGTCGTAATTCTGGGAATGGCGATATTGGGGGCAATCCTTGGGGCGATGACAGCGCGCAAGCGCAACGGCACCGGTGCCGACATGGCGCAATATGCAGCCGGGTATGGCATTGCCTTTGCATTGGTCGGTCTTGTGCTGTCCCTTATACTCATACGTTTTGTGGTCTGACCCATGTTCCTGCCCTTTTTCGAAAATCTCAGAAAAGCGGGCATTCCCGTATCCTTGCGCGAATACCTGACCTTTCTTGAGGGCATGAAAAAGGGTCTGGCCACATATGATGTCGAGGCGTTTTATTACCTCGCCCGCGTGTCGATGGTGAAAGATGAACGCAACATCGACAAATTCGACTGCGCCTTTGCCGCCAGTTTTGAAGGGCTGGACGAGATCAGCTTTGAACAGGTTCTTGAGGCAGTCGACATTCCCGCCGATTGGCTGGCAAAGATGGCCGAAAAACATCTCTCAGAAGAAGAAAAAGCCGAAATCGAAGCCATGGGCGGGTTCGACAAACTGATGGAGACGCTGCGCGAGCGCCTCAAGGATCAGAAAGGCCGCCATCAGGGTGGCAACAAATGGATCGGCACCGCTGGCACCTCTCCGTTCGGGGCCTATGGATATAATCCCGAAGGCGTACGCATCGGTCAGGACGAGAGCCGCCATCAGCGTGCGGTCAAGGTCTGGGACAAGCGTGAATTCAAAAACCTGGACGACACGGTTGAACTGGGCACGCGCAATATCAAGGTCGCCTTGAAACGCCTGCGTCGCTGGGCGCGTGAAGGAGCGGCGGAAGAGTTGGATCTGGATGGCACCATCCGAGCCACAGCCGAACATGGTTATCTGGATGTGAAAACCCGCCCCGAACGCCACAACGCTGTCAAAGTGCTTCTGTTTTTGGACGTCGGCGGCTCAATGGACCCGCATATCAAAGTGGTCGAAGAACTGTTCTCGGCCGCCCGGACCGAGTTCAAGCATCTGGAGTACTACTACTTTCACAATTGCCTGTACGAAGGCGTCTGGCGCGACAACCGCCGCCGTTGGGATCAGAAGACCCCCACGCATGAGGTGCTGCGCACCTATGGCTCGGACTACAAATGCATCTTTGTCGGCGATGCCTCGATGAGCCCCTACGAGATCGCCTATCCAGGCGGCGCCAACGAGCACTGGAACCAAGAGGCCGGGCAGGTCTGGCTGCAACGCGCCCGCGAGCAATGGCCGTCAAACCTGTGGATCAACCCGGTGCCCGAGAAATACTGGGAATACACCCACTCAATCGGCATGATCCAGGAAATTTTTGAGGATCGCATGGTGCCGATGACCCTGGCCGGATTGGAGCAGGGAATGAAGGAATTGACGCGTTAAGTCAGGATCAACTGCTCGTTCGCGATTGACGCAGGTCGCGCAGGATTGCGTTTTCGATGGGTTACTCTGGCAGAGGAAAACTGGGCCGCGTTGGCGGGACGGATTGGTCTTTATTGGGCAAAATCCCGTAGAACAGGGCCGCCCAACCCATCACAGTTCCCAACACCAAAGCGGGAAACGCGACCAGAATGGACAGCGATTTACCCAACTGTGTTTCAAACCCCAATGGTCCAACGACAGCGATGGCCGCCACGCCAAAAACAAGCATAAGTGGGCCTGAACCCACAAAGACGATTAGTGCTTTTACAATGCCATCCGGATCAGCCAACCAATTCGGCGTTAGTTTTGAATTGGTCATTGCTACACTGAAACCGAGTGTAATCAGCGTGGCCAAAGCCATCGGTCCAATACTCATTCCCTGAGACCAACCGAAAGTCAGTGTCCAAGCAGCCATGAAACACAATAGAAGCCCGTATAATCCCATTGATCTTAGGCAAGCTCTGTACGCGCGAAAACAAAACTTCTTCATAATCAATTGAATCCTAGTGAATTTCTTACACCGTTTTCTCGCTATCCGGGAATTTCGACAAAAATTGGACGTCCGCTCTGTTTACTGCACAAATGTTTAAGGCTGGTTGCCTATTCCCCCACTCAGAGCCATATCTAGTGCATGCTTCGATTGACCCCGATCCTATTGGCGATTGCTTATGCCTTTGTGATGTACCGGATTTCCGTCTGGCGAACGCACCGAGAGCTGGATGCGAAATCGACCGAACTGGCTGATCCGGTGCTGAAACGCATGACTGACAGGCTGGCCGCCGCGCTCGAGATCGACCGGGTCCCGGTTTACATCTACGAGATCGACCCGGTGAACGGTCTGGCGGCTGCTGACGGGCGGATATTCATTACGCGCGGCTTTTATCGCAAGTTCCGTAACGGAGAGGTTTCGGCCGAGGAAATGGCCAGCGTTATTGCACATGAGCTGGGACATGTTGCGCTGGGGCATGCGCGGCGGCGGATGATCGATTTTTCCGGCCAGAACGCATTGCGGGCGGCTTTGATGATGCTGTTGAACCGGTTCATTCCCTTCATCGGCGCGTGGATTGCCAATATGCTGACCCACCTGCTGGCCTCGCGCCTGTCGCGCAGCGATGAATATGAGGCGGATGAATATGCCGCCGCTCTGCTGACCAAGGCCGGGATCGGGATTGGGCCGCAAAAGTCGCTGTTTCACAAGTTGGAAGACCTGACACAACAGCGCGCGGGTGTTACTCCGGCCTGGCTGATGAGCCATCCCAAAACGGATGAGCGGATTGCAGCGCTGGAAGCCCTTGAGCAGCGTTGGGGCGCGGGCGGTTAGCTTCGGGGCTAGCCCCACCGGGATATTATTAACCAGATGAAGTTGGATACGGCCTAATGGCTGAGCGCCTTGCCCAACCTTGGCAGACGGGCCTTTTTCATCAGCGCGCGCAAGGTCCATTGATCACCGGACAGCCGGTTGGCTTCGGCTAAAACACGGTCGGCGAGTTCCGCCATGCCGTCGGGGTCGTCCAGCAAGAACCCGTATAGCAGGCCGTCAGGATCGCGGCGTTCAAGCCCTTCTTCCGACAGAATATTTCTTGGGAAATCCTTGGCGTTCACGGTGACGATAACATCGGCCGAGGCCTCAACGGCGGTGGCGAGAACGTGAATATCGGCGCTATCGGGCAGCCAGAGGCGTTGTTCAAGCCCCGGATTGGCCGCGCGTTCGGCCTTAGGCCACTGCGCCTGCGTCAGGGCGATTTCGGCACGGGCCTGCGCCTCGCCTTCCGGGCCCAGTTTGCGGGCGGCGCGGGCCCATTCCTCGAGGATACGAGGAGACCAGATCGGCGTGAAGTGACTCAATCTGGCGGCGCCCAACAGCATCTCGCGCATCACCGTGGGGTAGATGACACAGGTATCCAGAACCGCCTTCACAGCCGGTAAAACACGGCTTTGAGATACCCGCTTTCAGCCAATTGCGGCAGTTGCGGGTGGTCGGGGCCGGCAAACCCCGTGTGGATCAATTGTGCCTGCCGCCCTGCCCGACCAATCCCGCGCGAGGACGCGTCGCGGAACCGACCCAGATCGGCCGCGTGTGAACAAGAACAAAGCCCTAGATAGCCGCCCGGTTTTACCAAGGGTGCGGCCAGCCGTGCGATACGCTCATAAGCGCGCAGGCCCGCGTCCAGGGCTTGTTTCGACGGCGCAAAAGCGGGTGGATCACAGATGACCACGCCAAATTGCGCGCCTTCTTCGCCCAATTTGGTCAGCACCTCGAACGCATCGCCCTGACGGGTTTCAAATCGATCCGCGCATCCCGAAGCCTCGGCACCGTTCGTCGCCAATTCCAGCGCCGCAGCCGAACCATCGACAGACAGGGCCTGCCCCGCGCCGCCAGCCAGCATCGCCAGACCAAAACCGCCCACATGGCTGAACACGTCCAGCACTTGCGCACCCGGCTGCACCAGCCGTGCAGCAAATGCATGGTTGGGGCGTTGGTCGTAAAACAGGCCGGTTTTCTGGCCTCCGGTAAGATCAGCCATATAGGTCGCGCCATTCATTGGCACCGGCAGCGGAGCGTCAGGCGCAGTTCCACGCAAGGTCTGGTTTTCATCATCCAGCCCTTCCAGTCCCCGAGTGCGGCCCGAGGCATTTTTCAGCACAGTTGTAACACCCGTCACAGCAACCAACGCGTCGGTCAGCGCTTCCAGATGCGCCTCGGCCCAGGCGGCATTGGGTTGGATCACGCAGGCAGCACCAAAGCGGTCGATGATCACGCCGGGAAAGCCATCCGCTTCGGCGTGGATCAGGCGGTAATAGGGCGCGTCAAACAGGCGTTCGCGCATGTCCAAAGCGCGGCGCAGGCGGGATTCGAACCATTCAGCATTCAGATCGGCGTCAAGGTCGCGATCCAGTACGCGGCACATGATTTTTGACTCGGGGTTCACGGCGACCAACGCAATGGGCGCGCGTTTGTCATCCTCCAGCACGGCCAATGCGCCAACCGGTATCTTGCGTGTACGCCGGTCGGTGACAATGTCGTTGGCATAGACCCACGGGAAGCCATGGCGCAGGCCGCGCGCGTTGGCTTTGGGTTTCAGGCGGATACGGGGGCGGTCGGTGGCTTGGGTCATGACGCCCTCATAGTGGTGAACGCGCCGGGGGAAAAGCCCTAGCGAGACCGGGACCGCCTGCCGCCGCGCCTCTTGGGTGTCTGAGCCGATTGTAGCCCTTCGGCCAGCACTTGTGTCATCGGATGATCGGCCTCTTGCGTGGCATAGATGGCGTGTAACGCAGTAAGGGCCTGTGTCTGATCGCGATCCGCAGGCAGGCTCAGCGCCCAGTCCAGAAAAATGCTGCGGCATTCGGGCAGCGTGATGCCGTCGATGCGGTACGCCTCGCGGATCAGGCCCTTGTGATCGTTTGGATCGTCATTGCGCGGCATCTCGCCCCTCCTCAAGCACGCGACCGATAATACCGGCGGCGGCGGTGTAACTGTCCTGCAGCGCGCCCTGCAGGTGTTCGACCTGTTCGAACCCGGTGGCCCGACACAGGAAAGCCGCGCCGCCCTCGCCGATCTTGTCCGCCTCGATCACCTTACCCGATAGCAGCCGGGCGGCGCATTGCACGGACCAGCATAAATCGTAACAATCCTTGAGCGTTTGCACTTGCACGACCTCCAGCAATCCGGCAGCGACAGTGCCGTCCAACCCGGACTGCACGTCGCGCTGTGTCACACCAGACAGTAGTGCCCCGGTTTCGGCCATCAGTTCGATATCCATCATCCGCCCGGCGCCGTTCTTGGCATCCCATATCCCCGCCGGGGATTTGGCGGCGGCCAAACGGGCGCGCATTTCGGACACTTCGCGCAGGACCTTCTGGCGGTCTTCAGGTTGCGCCAGAAAATCAGCGCGGAAGCTCTCGATATCCTGCGTCAAACCCGCGTCGCCTGCGACCACGTGGGCACGGGTCAGGGCCAAATGCTCCCAAACCCAGGCTTCGTTGCGCTGGTAATTGGTAAAGCTGGCCCAACTGGTCGCCACCGGCCCCTGATTGCCAGACGGGCGCAGGCGCATGTCGACCTCATAAAGCCGCCCCTGCGACATCGGAGCAGAGAGCGCCGTGATCAGCGCCTGTGTGAACCGGGCGTAATAGGTACGCGTGGCCAGAGGGCGCGGACCGTCCGACATGTCCTGATCCAGCGGGTCATAGATCACGATCATGTCCAGATCGGATTGCGAGTTGATCCGCCCTGCCCCCAGCGATCCCATACCCAGTACAGTCGCCCCGCGCCCCGGCGCAGGTCCGTGCTTCTTGGCGAATTGTTCAGTCACGCAAGGTAGGATCGCGGCTATAACAGCGCTGGCCAGTTCGGCATATTGCTGTCCGGCCTGCACACCGTCAATCAGGCCGCGCAGGTGATGTACACCGATACGGAAATGCCATTCCTTGCACCAGCGACGTGCGAAATCCAGCTGCGTTTCATAGTCCGTTTCCTGCTGCAGCGCCTGCTCAAGATCAGACTGAAGTGTCGTTTGCCCTGGCCAGTCGCTGAAGAAACTGCCCCCAATCACCGCGTCAAACACGGCGGCGTTATGGGACAGATGCGCCGCCAAAGCGTGCGAGGTGCCCACGATATCGACCAGCAGGTCGATCAGGTGGGGATTAGCCTCGAACAGGGAAAACAGCTGCACACCTGCTGGCAACCCTGCAAGAAAACCGTCCAGCGCCCGCAGTGCCTCGTCCGGTTTTGCAGTTTTCGACAGGCGCGAGAGCAGCTCGGGCTTGAGACGTTCAAAGATCCGCGCGCCGCGTTGCGAGCGTAGCGCTGGATAGGTCGTCCAGCGGGCCAGGACATTTTGGTCAAAATCGGCCTCACTGGCAGGTGCGGGCGTCGAAGATCCTGGGGCAAAGAACCCCTCGGTCAGCTCATGCACTTCGGTCAGACGACGGGTCAGATCTGCGGTCAAGCCGGCGCCATCGATCCCCATCAGGCAGGCAACGCGTTCGATCCCATCCGGTGATTGGGGCACCTTATGGGTCTGAGCATCGTGAACCATCTGAATGCGATGTTCGACCTCGCGGTGGGAGCGGTAGTGGTCGGTCAGCTTTTCGGCCACGTCCTGCGGTATCCAGTCTTTTCCGGCCAATGCAGCCAGACCGGGCACCGTGCCGCGCACGCGCAGGTCAGGGTCGCGACCTCCCGCGATCAACTGGCGGGTCTGGGTGAAGAATTCGATCTCACGAATGCCACCCTGCCCCAGCTTCATATCGTGGCCGGGAATGGTCAGCGTGCCGCCGGTGCCTTTGTTCTCGCGAATGCGCAGGCGCATGTCATGGGCGTCCTGAATGGCGGCGAAATCCAGATGCCTGCGCCAGACAAAGGGGCGCAATGCATCAAGAAAGCGTTGCCCGGCGGCAATGTCACCGGCACATGGGCGCGCCTTGATATAAGCTGCCCTTTCCCAGGTGCGGCCAAGGCTTTCATAATACCGCTCGGCCGCCTCGGTCGCCAAACAGACCGGGGTCACCGCCGGATCGGGACGCAATCGCAGGTCAGTGCGGAACACATACCCATCAGCGGTCTTGTCGCTGAGAGTGGCGCAAAAATTGCGCGTGGCCCGCACCATCCCCTGACGCGCATCGAAGAAATCATCGGGGTCAAAGCGGGTCTCATCAAACAGAACGATCAGGTCGATATCCGAGCTATAGTTCAGCTCGTGCGCGCCCATCTTGCCCATGGCCAGAATGATCATCCCGGCAGCGGTTTCCACATCGTCTTCGGTCATCCCCGGCAGCTTGCCGCGCCGGATCAGTGCCGCGATCTCGGCCTTGGCGGCAACATCCGCAGCCAGCGCGCCGAAATCCGTAAGCGCAGCGGTCACTTTCTCTAATGGCCACGCGCCCGCCAGATCAGCCAGCGCGGTCAGCAAAGCCATGCGCCGCTTGGCTTGCCGCAAACCGGATTTCAACTGATCCGGTGGTAAGGCACGCGCTGCATCCATCACATCCGCAAAAGCCTGATCGGGTTCTTGCAAGGCCGACGGCAACCAATCGCGTTCGTGTTCGATCAATCCCTTTAGGTATGGACTCGAACCCGCCGTCCCTGCAATCAGCTCCCCTTGTTCAGGCGTGATACCAGATACCGCATTCAGCGCTTCATCACCCAGCGATGCATCAAACGCCCGCGGAACACGGTGGATGGTCAGCGGACCGGTCATTGCGCCTCCAATGGAGTGTCCTGACTGAAACTGTTGACCCAGACGTCATGGCGGCGCTCCCACAGGGAAGAGATCAGCATCGCCTCCCAAGCATCACTGTCCGGGCGTTGGTAATCGGCACGATAGGACAACAGGACAATATCAGCGTTCAGAACCCGCAGTTTTGTCTCGCTCAACTCGTATCGCGACATCGTTGGCGCATCAGCGAATTGCCCGACATGATCATCGCGGTTAGCGAACCCGGTGGGATAGACCCCCAGAAAATCCGCGCTCAGCAACGCCCGGTCGGCCGAGGCATCGCCTTCAACCAGTGCAGTCCAGACTTGCTTTTCCAGTTCCAGAATTTCGGCAAGTGACGGGGCGGTTTTTCGTTCTTCGACAGACATTTTTGCAAACTGCTTTGTTCTCTGGGTGACGTCAACCAAACTTGGCCCCGACGCATAATGTAAACCTTTTTCACATCGACCCCTTGCAACCAGCCATCTGCTTCCCATCTTATCAATGTGAAAACGATTTACATCAACCCCGGAGACCCCAAATGACCGCACTGTCCGACCCCGCCGTCCCAGAAAATCCGGGATGGCTGCACCGCATCGAAACTTGGCTTGATGACAAAGGCAAAGGCGCCTGGATCGCCGTCATGGTCCTTGGTTTCATCTTCTTCTGGCCCGTTGGCCTGGCCCTGTTGGCCTACATGATCTGGAGCAAACGCATGTTCAGCAAATCCTGCAGCCGCCGCAAATCCTGGCACAGTCACATGAGCGCCATGAAACCCTCGGGCAACAGCGCGTTTGATGCCTATAAGGCGGACACTCTGGCGCGGCTTGAACGCGAACAACAGGACTTCGAAGCCTTCCTGCGCCGCCTGCGTGACGCCAAGGACAAGGCTGAATTCGACCAGTTCATGGACGAACGCGCCCGCGAAAACCACGACGAGCCCGAAAACGGCGAGCGCGCCTGATCAAACCTTGCCCTGTCCCGCCATCCGGGACAGGGTAATTTCCGAACAATATCCGGATATTACAACATGACCCACCTGCCCGACCCTGATACCCAGCCTGAGTTCTACCAGTCGGTAGCAACCAAACGCTTTGTCGCGTGGCTGTTTGATATCGCCTTCATTTCGCTGCTGTGCATCGTGCCGGTTTTCCTGACATTTGGCGCGGGGCTGCTGTTTCTGCCCTTGATCTATGGTGTCATCAGCTTTGTGTACCGCGTTGTTACCATCGCCAACGGATCGGCGACACTGGGCATGCGTTTCATGGGCATTGAATTGCGGGACGCATTCGGGTCCCGTCTGGATATGGGCAAAGCCGTGGCCCACACCGCCGGGTATTTCATCAGCATGGCGTTTTTCGTGGTTCAGATCATCTCGGTCATCATGATGCTGACCAGCGCACGTTGTCAGGGCCTGACGGATTCGTTCCTTGGCACGGTCATGATCAACCAGCGGGCTTAAATATCTGCCAATTGAATCACTTGGCGGCTCAGGGAACCGTTGTTATCATCCTGTGTCAGGAAACACGGAACCTTCATGCGACACACGCTGCCCATCGCGCCGCAATTTTATGTGACGGCCCCGCAACCCTGCCCTTACCTTGAGGGCAGGATGGAGCGTAAGTTGTTCACCGCCCTACAGGGCGAAGGTGCCGATCAGCTGAACAATTCCCTGTCGCAACAGGGGTTTCGCCGATCCCAGAATGTGCTTTACCGCCCATCCTGCACTGATTGCGCAGCCTGTCTGTCAGCCCGCATCGATGTGTCGGCTTTTCGCCCAAGCAAAAGCCAAAAGCGCACGGCCAAACGCAATGCCTACCTACAGCGCCGTGCAAACTCGCCTTGGGCAACTGATGAGCAATACGAACTGTTCCGCCGCTATCTGGACACACGCCACGCCGATGGCGGTATGGCCGATATGGATGTGTTCGAATTCGCTGCAATGATCGAAGAAACTCCGATCCGCAGCCGCGTGGTGGAATATGCCGACCCCGAAAACGGAGAACTGATTGCCGTCAGCCTAACTGACGTTTTGGATGACGGGCTTAGCATGGTTTATTCCTTCTATGACCCTGAACAGCCGCAAAGCTCTCTGGGAACGTACATGATCCTCGATCACATCGACATCGCGCGAGAGGCTGGCCTGCCCTACGTCTATCTGGGCTACTGGGTACCAGGCAGCCCCAAGATGGGGTACAAGGCGCGGTTTTCGGGGCTTGAAGCCTATATCCAAGGCAACTGGAAGCGTATCAACAATCCGTCTGAACTGGCGGACGGCAAGCACCACCCGCTATCCACCGCGCCGATTGCCGAGCAGGTCGCCAGTATTCAACTGCCCGACCGCCACCCGACCAAGGGCTAAACTTCCATGCGCCAAACACTATACGCCGTCACCCTTGTGGTGCCGGATTACGATGCAGCTATTGCGTTCTACACCCAAAAACTCAGCTTCACCCTGACGCAAGACGTTGACCTGGGCGGTGGCAAACGCTGGGTGCTCGTGTCTCCTCCGGGATCAGATACTGGGTCATTGTTGCTGGCGCAGGCAGACGGTCCAAACCAGTTCGCCGCCGTGGGCAATCAGACCGGAGGCCGCGTTGGCTTCTTTCTGCAAACGGATGATTTCGAACGCGATCACGCCGAAATGTTATCCAAAGGCGTCCATTTCGAAGAAAACCCCAGACAAGAACCCTACGGTTGGGTCGCCGTTTGGCGCGATCCGTTCGGAAATCGTTGGGACCTGATTCAGTTCACCTGATCTGCCTTCATCTGGCCAAAAAATTTCTCGGGGTTGAATTGGCCGCAGGCCAAGAAGGGGCTGGCCCATTCAACAATCCAAAAAGCAAAGGGGGCCAATTGGCCCCCTTTTCCGTTGGATCACAGTAACCAATCAATTCGGGATAAGATCCGGCACGATGGTCACAATCGACGGGAAGGACCACAGGATACCAATCCCCACCACCTGAATGATCACAAATGGTATGATCCCACGATAGATATGGCCCGTCGTCACCTCTTTCGGTGCAACCCCCCTCAGGTAGAACAACGCAAACCCGAACGGTGGCGTCAGGAACGAGGTCTGCAGGTTCACCGCCACCATGATTGTCACCCATTTCGGGTCAAACGACCCGCCATAGATCACCGGGCCCACGATGGGGATCACGATGTAGATGATCTCGAGGAAATCCAACACAAAGCCCAGGATGAACAGCACCAACATCACGATCAGGAAGACCGTGAACTCGTTGTCAAAGCTGCGCAGGAACTGCTGAATGTAATGCTCGCCGCCAAACGAGATCACCACCAGGTTCAATAGCTGCGATCCGATCAGGATGGTAAAGACCATCGACGTTACCTTGGCCGTCTCGCGCACCACAGGGGTTAGAACCCCGCTTGAGAACAGAACCCAACAGGCAAAGATCAGACCGAACAGCGCATAGAGGTAAGCCGCGTAGGCAAAGACAAAGGCGATCCAGCTTTCGACCGAGACATCGCCTTGATTGATGCGCAGATCGAAGTTTATGCCCATCAGCATGCAGATGATGACGGCGAAGGTCGACCAGATGATCACTTTCCCCGAACGCCCCTGATCCTGCAGCTTGCGATAAGCCGCCAGCATGATCGCCCCGCCGGCACCCAGCGCCGCCGCCGGTGTCGGGTTGGTAATTCCACCAAGAATCGACCCCAGCACCGCGATGATCAGAACCAGCGGTGGAAAGACCACACGGATCAGATCGTTGGTGGCACAGCGTTCAGCCGCGAACTTGCAGCCATAGATCGCCAGCGCAAACGGTATCGCCATGATCACGAAGGCCACCCCTGACGAGGTCGTCGGCGCAATCAGCAGCACATCCACCAGCACCATCAACAACAGGCCGATGGATCCAATGATCAGTGGTTGTGTGGATTGCGACGGTGCTATGCCGCGACCAAACAGCAAGGTCAGACCCAGCAGCACGACTATAACCGCGACACCAGTACCAATCGGTGCAGTAGCGGCAATCTTAGCCTCCTGCGCAGCGGCCAGCTCTTCTTCGGTCAGGCGCTGAGCCTGAGAAACACCGCCCGCCTCATCCAATGCTTGCTGCTCGGCCACGGCCTGATCCCAGGCGGATTGACCGTGCAGTTCGATCATCGAGACCTTGCATTCCTCAGATACGTTGGTGCGCAGCGAAGCGCCCTCACCGATATCCGAAAAGGCCGAGACAGTGATGTTCTGGCTGCCGATCACACCTGTGCTGCCCAGCAGAACGGCACCCACGATCAGCGCGACGGGCGCGCCCAGCAGCCACGTCAGGCCTTCACCGCGGGTGATCGGTTCACCGCCGCCGCCGCCCAATTCTACGGCCGGGGCTTTTTCGGGGTTCATCAACGCATAGCCAAAGGCATAAAGCGCATACAGCAAGGCCAGCATGATCCCCGGCAGCAAGGCCGCTTGGAACAACGTGCCGACCGAGACCACCGCAGGCTCACCCAGATAGGTCAGCGCGTCGGTACACCCGGCCTCAACCGCACGGGTTTCCTGCGCAGTTGAATACAAATCACCAGCCAGCGTGCCAAGCAGAACGATCACGATAGAAGGCGGGATGATTTGCCCCAACGTCCCCGAGGCCGCGATCACACCGGTTGCCAGTTCAGGCGAGTAGTTGTTTCGCAACATGGTCGGCAGCGCCAGCAAACCCATGGTCACAACGGTCGCGCCCACAATCCCGGTCGAGGCCGCCAGAAACGCGCCCACAACCACGATCGACACGGCCAGACCACCCGGCAACGGGCCAAAAACACGCGCCATTGTGGTCAGCAGATCGTTGGCGATCTTTGAACGCTCCAACGTGATGCCCATCAGGACAAACATCAGCACGGCCAACAGGGTTTCGATGGATTGCCCGGCCAGAACACGTTCGTTGATACGGTTCACAATGAACGAGACGTTGCGGTCCAGCGCAGTTTCCCAGCCAGAGGGGAAGACCGGCTCGCCAATGGTTGGCAAGTCCGGGTATCGGAAAACAGATATGGTGTCAGGTTTGACGCCCGAATTCACCAGATCCCGATAGGCCTGCGTGCCCGAGTCGATGGCCTGATGCACCAGCAACCCGGCACTGTCCAATGCCGCGATGATCCCGAATGAGATGATACCAGCCCCACCGATGGCAAAAGCCACCGGGAACCCGGAAAGGATGCCTCCGAAAAGGCAGAAAAATACGATAATGAGGCCTATCTCGACGCCATCAAGTCCGAATAGCATTGTCTGGTTCTCCGTCCCTAATGCGCGCCTTCGTAGGCTTCTTCACCCTCACCAAGGCTATCCTTGTCGAGGTATTTTCCAGCACTGTCCGGTCCTTCCACGTATTCAAGATACGACCGGTACAGGAATGCTATTGCTTGCAGGAAGACCAGCCCGGCAAAGGCCACCAGCATGATCTTGAACAAGAAATACGCAGTGAAACCGTTGGGGCTGAAGCCGATGGTTTCGACATTCCAGCGCATCGCCTTCGATTTCAGCAACAACCGCTCCAGCGTGTCACTGGCCGAGGGTTTCGGCACGATCAGGTGCCGCCACATGAAGTACCAGCCATACATCCAGACCAGCACCGCCAGCGGCATCATGAAGAACACCGAGCCCAGCATGTCGATCACCTTTTTGGTGCCGAACCGTGCCGGGGCATAGAACAGATCAACCCGCACATGCCCGCCCTGCACAAAGGTGTACCCTACACAAAGAGACACCACCAAAGCGTTGTAAAACTTCAACATTTCAGCATACCAACTGATGTCGTATTGCAGCGGAATACCAAAGGCGATCACGATGTCGGGGCGGGTGAAAATCCGCTGCATGATCACGATGATGATTTGCTGTAGCACCATCAGCAGACCGGCCCAGGCAAAGAAACGGCCCAGCGTGTTGGTGAACCCCTCAAGTCCGCGCACACACCCCCACATGAAGTTGTTGCGGACCATGCCGATGATCGTGATAACCAGAAAAACTGCAAAAACGGCAAAGAAGAACTCAACCGATCCGCCATAGTAGACGAAGCGCATGACAGCTTCTTTATCGGACCAATCCAGCCAGAGGCTTGGATGGGTCAGTGCGTAGCCAATGTTGTAGAAGGCTTGGGCCAGATTTTGCAGAACCCAGACAATCCCGCCGCCAACTGCGGCAAGAGCGTCGGTCAAACCAACCGAGCTGCTGTCGTCCATGATGTCCCTCACTCAGCTGAATACCTGTGACTTTCACCTTAGCAGGGGTCGCAGGATTCAGAGAATATGTATTGAAAAGAGGCCCCACTTTCGTGAGGCCTCTGAGATTTCCGGCGCCTACTTAGCCACCCAGGACGCGAACGCGCTGCTGGACGTAGTATCCATCCGACTTATTGATCCACGAGGCCGACGTCGCCAGCGACTCTTCGAACGAACCGCGGATATTGGCAAACAACTCGTCATTCATGTTCTCGTCCATGACCTCGGCGGATGCCTGGCCGAACGCGTCCCAGACGTCGTCCGAGAATTGTAGCGTTTTAACGCCCTGCGATTGCAGACGCGCCAGTGCGGCACCGTTGTTGGCCAGCGTTTCAGCCAACTGATAGTGGGTTGTGGCCATCGACGCATAGCGCAGGATCGCCTGCTGTGCCGGTGTCAGGTCATTCCAGACATCCAGGTTGACCGATGCGGCCAGACCCGAGCCCGGCTCATGGAAACCCGCGGTGTAGTAGACCTTGGCAACTTCCTGGAAGCCGGCGCGTTCGTCCGCCATCGGGCCAACCCACTCCAGACCGTCCAGCGCACCCGAAGACAGCGCCTGATACAGTTCGCCGCCGGGGATGTTCTGAACCGAGGCGCCCAGTTTGCCCAGCACCTTGCCACCCAGACCGGGCATACGGAACTTCAGACCGTTGAAGTCTGCGGCCGAGTTAATCTCGTTACGGAACCAGCCACCGGACTGCGAGCCCGAGTTGCCAGCCAGCAGGCCCTTGAGATTAAAGATCTGACCCAGCTCGTCGTGCAGCTCTTCGCCGCCGCCATGGTAGTACCAGTTGGTCAGTTCCTGCGCGGTACCACCAAACGGCACAGCGGTGAAATAGGCGTAACCGGGGTGCTGACCGATAAAGTAGTAGTCGGCCGAGTGGTACATGTCAGCCTGGCCCGACGACACGGCGTCGAACACTTCCAGCGCGCCCACCAGTTCACCCGGGGCCTTCTTGTCGATGGTCAGCTGACCGTCGGACATCTCGCCGACCATCTGCTCCATATAGCTGGCTGCGTCATCCAGAACGGCAAAGCCACGCGGCCATGATGTCACCATCGTCAGGGTCCGCTTGCCCTGCGCATATGCCGGTGCTGCCAGCGCGGTAGCTGCAGCCGCGCTGCTGCCTAGTGCCGTGGTTTTCAAAAATGAACGACGATCCATATAGTCAGTCCTCCCAAAGTCATGGTCTGCCTCTTGGGGCAGTTGATCGTTGTCGATGGGGCGGATCATATCCATGCAATTGAAGATGAAAATACCTACTACTACGTAGAAACGGTCATTCGTTGGGTCAAACCGCTGGATTCACCGCGATTTTTTACTCGGCACCTACCTATTCCCGGCATTGAACGGTCCGACTTTGCTTTTTTTGTGAAATTTGCCTATCGCAGAGATATGGGGAGATTCCGCAACGTCTTTCGACCGAATTACGCGCAAAAGCTGTCGCTGCTGGCAACACTGCCGCTGATTGTGGCCGTGGCGGCAATTGCCATTCTCGTCGCGCATCAGTCGCGCAAACTGGCCGAACGTGAAATCGATCAGCTTGAGGCACAGCTGATCGAAGCCAAAAAGGCCGAACTGCGCAACTATGTCACCCAAGCTCGCAACGGATTTTACTTTGTCTACGGCTCGGCCCAACCCGATGACCAGGCGGCCAAGGATCAGGTCGCGCAAATCCTGTCGGCAATGATCTACGGCGATGACGGGTTCTTTTTTGTCTATGACTATGACGGTACCAATCTGGTTAGCCCGCGCCAAACCGACCTGATCAACAAGAACTGGAGCGGCCTGACCGACAGTGAGGGCACACCAGTCGTGGACGAACTGATCCGGATCGCCCGACAAGGTGCGGGGTATCACACCTATCTGTGGCCCAAACCTTCGACCGGGGAAGAGGCACAGATGATCACCTACGTCACCAGCTTTCCCAGCTGGCAGTGGGCTGTGGGAACCGGGGTGTTCATTGACGACGTTGTCGCCTCGATCGCCGCAGCCCGGGCCGAGGTCGAGGCCCGTGTGCGCCGGACATTCTATTATATCGGCGGTATTACTTTGGCGGCAGTGCTGGTCGTTTTTGCCTCAGGCATGCTCCTGAATTTCCGGGAACGGCGGCTTGCGGATGCCAAGCTGAAGGAACTGACGCAACGGGTTCTCGACGCGCAAGAGGAAGAGCGGGGCCGAGTGGCGCGCGAACTGCATGACGGGATCAGCCAGATACTCGTCGGTGTACGCTACGCGCTGGACAATGCCCGGCGGCGGCTTGCGCGGGGCGATGACGACGGGGCCCACGCCCCATTGGACAAGGGGATCGAGCATCTCGGCACCGCAATCACCGAGGTGCGCCGCATCAGCCGCGATTTGCGCCCAGGTGTGCTGGACGATCTGGGCCTTGGCCCCGCAGTGAAGGCGCTGACCGACGATTTCCGCGAGCGTACGGGGATTGAGACCGAATTCTCGACCGTCGTGTTTCGAAACCGGTTGGATCAGGACGCCAAGATCGCCCTTTACCGTATCGCACAAGAAGCCCTGACCAATATCGAACGCCACGCCGACGCAACGCATGTTACAATTGATCTGCGCGGTCACAAAAAGGGTGCCACCATGCGCATCACCGACAATGGTCGCGGCCTGCCCCGCGAGGCTGAAGGCGTCAGCACCGGGATCGGGCTGCGCAACATGCAGGAACGCATCGAACAGCTTGACGGATCACTGCGTATTCTGTCATCACGCAGCCCGCACGGCGGCACCGTAATCGAGGTTACCCTGCCGCTTAGCCACTTGCTTCCGCCGCAGGAAGACGCAACTCCGAACCGAAAGGCCGGTACATGAGCGCACAGTCGATCCGGGTCCTGATCGTGGATGACCACCCGATGGTGGCTGAAGGGATTCAGTCGATCCTTGAAAGCTATCCCGACATCGAAGTGGTCTGCACACTTGGCACCGGGCAAGAGGCCGTCGATCAGGTAGCCGTTCTGTCCCCCGATGTGATCCTGATGGATCTGAACATGCCTGGCCTAGGCGGGCTCAGCGCCACCGAGATGATTTTAGAGCGCCTACCCGAGACCCGCATCCTGATACTGTCGATGCATGACAGCCCCGAATATATTTCGACCGCACTGAACCACGGCGCCAAGGGTTATGTCCTCAAAGACGTACCGACGGACGAGATCAAACAGGCCATCGACGCGGTGATGCGCGGCGAGCAATACCTTTGCACCGGTGCCAGCGGGTCGCTGCAGCCCAAACAAGACAGCGCACGTGAGGCGCTGACCGGCCGTGAACAGACCATCCTGCTGGAACTGGCGCAGGGAAAGTCCAACAAAGAGGTGGCGCAGACCTTGGAAATCTCTGTCCGCACTGTGGAAACCCACCGCAAGAACATCAAACGCAAACTGGGTATCTCATCCACTGCGGGCCTGACCCGATACGCGCTGGAACACGGAGTCTTGCAAGGCACCAGCCCCGGTTTCTAAACACGCCCGCAGCGCGCAGCGCTGCCCGGCCTAACCGGAGGAGATGCGCCGCAGGTGTATTGACAACGGGCGGGAGGGCCTACCCCCTCGGGCTGATATCCTGTCCAAAGAATACCAACGTCCCGTCTTCGTCGATAACGTGAAACTCGCGCTGCAGATAGGGTTGATCAAACGGCGGGCGCACGCGCCCTTCGGGCAGATCAGCCAATCCCGGCAGCAAGCCGTTGTACAAATCGTCGATTTCGTCGACGTCTATGTAAAACGACTGATCTTCTCCCAACGGGCGACCATCATCGCGCGGCGGGCATTCCAATAGCCGAATAGCCACGGACCCCAATGACAAAAAAGCGTAATTGTCCTGCTGAAACCCGCAAGAAAATCCCAAACGATCGCAATAGAAATCAATCTGCTTTTGCAGGGAGGAACACAGAACAAATGGCGTAAGCTGTATAATCTTAGGCATCGGACCCTCCGGTCGCTGAAAACCTCTTTATTTTAACCCCAGAATTTTCAGTCCAGCAATTGATCCTTTCGCGTCCCTTCACGCGCATGATGATGCGGTAACACACGCCCATAAAGCTGTCGTGTGCGTTCAACCCCGCCGCACATCCCTTCGGCTTCAACGAATGAGAAAATCCCAACGTATCGGGTGCGCGCACCCGTTACTGGGGCCACCCTGTGCAGCGCGTACCGTCCCTTGAAAATCTGTAGGTCCCCCGGTTGCAACTCCAGCTCTCGGACCCGTGCCCTGTCTCCGTCCAAAACCGAGGCCACGGACTTAAAATTTTCATCCTCGGCCGTGCGCAGGTTCGGCACATATTCAAAGGTGCCTCCAACTTCTCCGTTCTGGATGGCCAGCGTAACGGTGTAGTTGTTGGTGTCGAAATGCCAGGGAAAGCCCTGCCCCTCTTCGACCACGTTAATGATCACATCTGCCAGCGGATCATCATAGCGAAAGAACCGATCCTCGGGCTCGTCCAATGCGTCACGGACAAAAGGCATGAACCATTCATATTCGTAAATCCGCCGCAAAGGACCCGACGTGGGGAAATTATCTGCAGGAACAAAGGCGTTTGAGCGGTCATAAAAACGGCGTATCGGATGCCCGATCCCAAAGCGCGGATCATCCTTGGTGAAATAGGCGTTGGTCCTGTTGAAAGAGCGATGCGCTTGTGGGGCAACCTCATCCGCCTCGCGCACCAGCAACTCCAAACCGTCCTCATGCACAAATCCTGGCAGAACCGCGCAGCCGTCTTGATCAAGTTCTTTCCGCACATCTGCAATCGTCTGATCATAGCCCCGCGACCCGGGCCTATCGATCGGATACCGCCCTAGATCTATGAGGTCCTGCAACATTCTTCGCCTCCCTTATCTGTTCAACTGAGACCAGCGTGCCGCACAGAACCGGGTCGCTCATGTCAATTTTGGACATTGCCTTGACGCTTTCAGACCTGCCATTTGCCAGCCCAAATCATCATGAGCGGGCAGATATTCGCGGAAATTCCCAACCTGCGGCAATCTGCGCAATAAAATGTCGCAAAAACTGCATCTCAGGTTACAAAATTGGTACGATTGCCTGTTGACGCCCCTTTCGCCCGCCCATAATGTCCCTGCCAAGCTGAAAAGGAGCCTCTGGCGATGAAAGCGCTAGTCGTAATCGTAGGAAACACGCGCATGGGCCGGTAACGGTAAACCATAATCGAACCCATGCGCCTCCGAAAAATCTCGGGGGCTTTTTTTATGCTAAACGCAAGACACATGTCGCGAACGGAGCAAAGCAGATGACACGTGAGATGACCGGCGCAAAAATGGTAGTTCAGGCCCTCAAGGATCAGGGCGTGGACACGGTATTCGGATACCCCGGTGGCGCCGTGCTACCGATCTATGATGAGATCTTTCTGCAAAACGACATTCGGCACGTTTTGGTGCGCCACGAACAGGGCGCGGTTCACGCCGCCGAAGGCTATGCCCGGTCAACCGGCAAACCCGGCGTTGCACTGGTGACTTCTGGCCCCGGCGCCACCAACGCGGTGACCGGCCTGACCGATGCGTTGCTGGATTCGATCCCGATTGTGGTTCTGACCGGGCAGGTTCCGACCTTCATGATCGGCTCGGACGCCTTTCAAGAGGCGGACACCGTTGGCATCACCCGCCCCTGCACCAAGCATAACTGGCTGGTGAAGGACACGGATTCGCTGTCTGAGACGATGCATGAGGCATTTCACGTCGCCATCTCGGGCCGCCCCGGGCCGGTGCTGGTCGATATTCCCAAAGACGTTCAGTTTGCCTCGGGTGAGTATACCGCGCCAAGACCGTCAACATCGCACTACCAACCGGTTCTGAAAGGCGATCTGGAAGAGATCACCGAACTGGTTGCGGCAATCGAGACCGCAAAGAAGCCGGTCTTTTACACTGGCGGCGGCGTCATCAACTCGGGCCCTGCTGCCAGCCAATTGCTGCGCGAATTGGTTGATGCGACGGGCTTTCCGGTCACCTCGACCCTGATGGGTCTGGGCGCTTATCCGGCGTCGGGTGAAAACTGGCTGGGCATGCTGGGGATGCACGGCCTGTACGAGGCCAACCTGGCGATGCATGACTGCGACCTGATGATCAATGTCGGCGCACGGTTCGACGACCGGATCACCGGACGGATTGATGCATTCTCGCCGAACTCGAAAAAGGCGCATATCGACATTGATCCCTCGTCGATCAACAAGGTGATCCGCGTGGACATCCCGATTGTCGGCGACGTGGCACATGTGCTTGAGGATATCCTCAAGGTCTGGAAA
Source organism: Ruegeria sp. BB5 (assembly GCF_056539405.1). NCBI lineage: Bacteria > Pseudomonadati > Pseudomonadota > Alphaproteobacteria > Rhodobacterales > Roseobacteraceae > Ruegeria > Ruegeria sp. BB5. Next base: position 1,318,353 of record NZ_JBQFUX010000001.1, read on the forward strand.
TCGCGCGGCCGCAAGACCGATGCGGCCGCCGTCAAGAAGTGGCAGGCCCAGATAAGCGACTGGCGCAAGGTGAATTGCCTGGCGTTCACCAACAGTGAAAAGACCATCAAACCGCAATATGCGCTGCAACGCCTTGAAGAGCTGACCAAAAAGCACGACCGCTACATCACGACCGAGGTCGGTCAGCATCAGATGTGGGCGGCGCAGTATCTTGGGTTCGAAGACCCTAACCGCTGGATGACCTCGGGTGGTTTGGGCACGATGGGCTATGGTTTCCCGGCCTCTGTTGGAGTGCAGATGGCACATCCGGACGCGCTGGTGATCAACGTGGCCGGTGAGGCGTCGTGGCTGATGAACATGCAGGAAATGGGCACGGCTGTTCAGTACCGCCTGCCCGTGAAACAGTTCATACTGAACAACGAACGCCTTGGCATGGTCCGTCAGTGGCAGGAGCTGCTGCATGGCGAGCGGTATTCGCATTCGTGGTCCGAGGCCCTGCCCGATTTCGTCAAGCTGGCCGAGGCGTTCGGCGCCAAGGGCATCCTTTGCTCTGACCCCGCCGATCTGGATGACGCGATCATGGAGATGATCAACTATGACGGTCCGGTGATTTTTGACTGTCTGGTGGAAAAGCACGAGAACTGCTTCCCCATGATCCCCTCGGGCAAGGCACATAACGAGATGCTGCTGGGCGAGGCCGAAACGCAGGGCGTGATCGACTCCAAAGGCTCGGTTCTGGTTTGACGAAATTTGTTGGGCGCGGCGGCGCGCCCAACACCACAAGGATGATGAAAGGGACGTAAATGTCTGCCCTACATATCAAAAAAGGTTCTACCCGCCATTCTGCCTATAACCTACGCCCGACCTTTTCGGACGTGCAGGAGCGCCACACGATTGCGGTTCTGGTCGAAAACGAACCCGGTGTCTTGGCCCGTGTGATCGGGTTGTTCTCGGGCCGTGGTTACAACATCGAAAGCCTGACCGTGGCCGAGGTTGACCACACCGGGCATCTGAGCCGTATCACCATCGTCACCACCGGTACGCCGCAGGTGATCGAGCAAATCAAGGCGCAGCTGGGTCGTATCGTCACCGTTCACGACGTGCATGATTTGACCGTCGAAGGCGACGCGGTTGAGCGGGAGCTGGCGATCATCAAAGTGGTTGGCGCAGGCGACAAAAGGGTCGAGGCGCTGCGTCTGGCCGATATCTTCCGCGCCAACGTGGTCGACAGCACGCTGAACTCTTTCATTTTTGAAATCACCGGAGCCCCGGACAAAATCGACGCCTTTGCCGATCTGATGCGCCCTCTGGGTCTGGTCGAAGTGGCCCGCACTGGCGTTGCGGCCCTGCTGCGTGGCGAGTAACATTTACCCCACCCTGTCGGCTCGCGTATGGGTGGGGAAACTCTGGCCTGTCATGCTGCCTTGTAAGCTAAAACTGGCCGAATAACGTTTATTGGCGCCAAAGCGCCCAAAAAGATCACGCAAAACAAGATAAAGCCTATTGCGTTTGTAAGATTGGACGTTAGCCTCTGGGGGTGACGTGGCGTTGGGATGCGCCCGTTCGTGTCATCTGTACGATATGTGCGTTATGTCGACCGTCAGGTCGAACATGTTGCGTACTATAAAACAAGTCGCGAGAACCTGGGACACCTATGACCAAAGACATCCGCAACCCGGACGAATTGCGCAGGATGTTCGGCGCCAATCTCAGACAACTTGCGCAGCAATATACATCAGTATCAGAACTTTGCCGACAATTGGGGGTCAACCGGACGCAATTCAACCGATACCTTGGTGGCGAGAGTTTTCCAAGACCTGACGTACTTGACAGGATTTGCCGGTTTTTCGAAGTAGACGCCCGTATTCTGCTGCGCCCGCTGGACGAGATCGACCGCTCTCCGACACATCCCGCAGCGTCTGCCCTTACAGATTTTCTGGGCTCGGGCCCCACAACACTGACCGAGAACCTGTTTCCGGCGGGGTTCTACTATGCGACGGAGACCGAACTGGATGATCCTAAGCCCTCGCGTCATCGGTTGTTTCACGCGCGCCGGTTGCCTCAATGCACGCTAGTGCGTGGTTATGAGCCGCGCCCTGGCATGCCGAGCGCCGCTCCGACAGAACGTGAAGTGCAAGGCATCGCCGCCTGTGCTGGCCGGCAGATTTATATCCTGATGTCCAGCCGAGCCTCGCAAAACAGCCGTATTTATCTGGTGACGCGCGGGACCGATGAGCATTCGGACCGTTGGCGCGGGGTGGCTATCTGTTTGTCCAGAACGACCGCCAGCGAGACAACGACCCGGCGCATTCTACTGCGTCATCTGGGCGAAGACCCTTCGGCCGTTCTGGCAGCGGCGCGAACGGCCCGCCGTGCAGAACGCTCGCTTCAGCAAGCGGCAAGCTGACGTTACGCAGTGTTTTCGCCCGACGCATGAGTGATCAGCCGATATAAATGCCAGCTGGCGTGCCCCAACAGCGGCAGCACAAAAAACAAGCCCAAAAACCACGGAACCATGGCTAGAAAAGTCAGGATGGCGATAAAGATTCCCCACAACAACATGACGCTGAAATGATCACGGACATAGCTGAAACTGGCGATCATAGCGGTCACGAAATCCAGCTCTCGGTCCAACAGCATGGGGATGGAAAGTACGGTGATCATATAAAGCACCGTCGCAAACACAGCACCCACGACGCTTCCCACAGCCAACATCGTCAACCCGTTGGCGGTCAAATACACCTCTAACGAGGTCGACACGTTTGTCATCGTCGACAACCCCATGAACAGGGCAAAGATCATGTGGCCCAGAAAGAACCAGAATAAAAACATCACCACAATAATCGCGCATATCGAGGGCAACTGACGGCGCCCCTGCTGCACCACCACTCCGAAAATAGACTTGAATTCCAAGGTCTCACCCTGCTCCAGCCGGTGCGAGACTTCATACATCCCTACCGCCGCAAAGGGCCCCAGCAAAGGAAACCCGATAGCAGCCAGAACCAACCAGTACGACGTGCCCGTCTGCAAGGTGATCCAGGCCATGAACCAACCGGCCAGCACGTAAAACCCCGCAAACAGAAGCCCAAAAACCGGAGCCCGACGAAAGTCTGTCCAGGCCCGGCGCAGGGCTTCGCGCAACATCCCCAAATTCACCGGCCCCATTTCCGGAACACCAAATGGCTTGTCCATGTTCTGTCCTCCTCCCTTGCCGACCCTACGGTTGGGCCGGTCGTTTTTGCGGCCACATGGTGGCGGCGTGATAGGCTGCGCCAATCGACAGGATGCGGGCGTCGGAGCCGCGTGGACCAAACACCTGAATTCCCATCGGTAATCCGTTGGCTCCAAAACCCGCCGGTGCTGACAGGCAGGGCAAGCCGATCAGGCTGACTGGCACCATGACCTCCATCCACCGATGATAGGTATCCATCCCTCGCCCCGCAATTTCCGTTGGGTATGGCGTCTCAATCTCAAAGGGCCAAACCTGCGCAGACGGCAACACCATGGCATCATAACCACGCATCAACTCTGCCACGCATCGAAACCATTCGGACCGGATGACGCTGGCTTCATGCACTTGCATCGCCGTCAGAGTCTGCCCTCGGTCCAACTCCCATTGCGCCGTGTCTTTCAACACGTCACGTTGATCTGCAAGCGGCGCAAGGCTTGCGGCCACGCTCCAGGATCGCAAGGTTATCCAACTCTCCCAAAGGCGCTCAGCCTCAAATGGCGGCGCAACGGGGATGACCTCGGCCCCCAGCTGAGTGAACACATTCAAAGCACTTTCACATTGCGCGTGTACGCCATCCTCAAATGGATAAGCCCCTCCCCAGTCATCCAGCCACCCAATCCGCACGCCGCGCATGTCTGCCGCCTGCACCGGCGACACTATGGGGGTGGCCCCACCAAACGGCTGCCGCACATCCGGCCCTGAGATCACGTCCAGCAACAGGCCCAGATCCTCGGGGCTGCGCGCCATCGGGCCAAGCGTGGACAGCTGATGCAGAAAGCCATCACCTACCGGTTCCGACGGCACCCGCCCCCAGCTTGGCCGAAACCCGTAAACATTGTTCCAGGCCGCCGGGTTGCGTAGGCTGCCCATCGCGTCTGACCCATCCGCAAGCGCCACCATCCCGGTCGCCAGCGCCACCGCCGCGCCGCCGGATGACCCGCCGCAGGTCCGGGCCGGATTATAAGGGTTCGTCGTCGCGCCATGGACCGGATTGAAAGTATGGGACCCCAGCCCGAATTCGGGAACATTGGTCTTGCCGATCAGGATCGCCCCGGCCGCCCGCATCCGCGCGGCAATCAGATCATCCCTTTGCGCAATGTGATCCCTAAAAATCGGAGATCCCTGCGACGTTACGATCCCCGCCACGTTCACCAGATCTTTGACCGCAATCGGCAATCCATGCAGGGGGCCACGGATTGGACCAGAATCCAAAGCGCGGGCCTCGGTCATCAAATCATCCCGCTCGCGCAAAGCCACAATGGCGTTCGCGGCCTCGTTGACCCCGCCAATCCGCTCCAGCGTTTGCTGCATCACCTCTTGCGCCGACACCTGCCGGTCCGTCAGCGCGTTCAACAGGTCACTTGCAGTTGCTTGGCTCAGATTCATCCCAGGCTCGTCCCTTTTGCAAGGTCAACCTAGCCGGGGCATCCCCCCATTTAAACCCACTGTTTAAATGAATCTTTTCCGTTCCCACAGAAAACCGGGATCCGCTTCATCTGGCTAAAAATATATCGGGGGAGGCTCCGCTTGCGGAGACCGGGCAAAGCCCCTGTCCGTCCTAGTCGCCCTGCGCCTCGGACCGGCTTTTGCCCGCCACGTTCAACGCCAGTGTGGCTGCCATAAACCCATCCAGATCACCATCCAGCACACCCTTGGTGTCTGATGTCTCATGGTTGGTGCGCAGATCCTTGACCATCTGATAAGGCTGCAGGACATAGGACCGGATTTGGTTGCCCCAGCCCGCGTCGCCCTTGGCCTCGTGCGCAGCGTTGATATCCGCGTTGCGGCGATCCAGCTCTTGCTGATACAGGCGCGACTTCAGCGCCTTCATCGCAATATCGCGGTTTTGGTGCTGCGACTTCTCGGAACTGGTCACAACGATCCCGGTCGGAATGTGCGTAATCCGAACCGCCGAGTCAGTGGTGTTCACGTGCTGACCACCCGCGCCCGAGGACCGGTATGTATCGATACGGATGTCCGAGGGGTTCACCTCGATCTCAATATTGTCGTCGACCACCGGATAGACCCAGACCGAGCTGAACGACGTATGCCGCTTAGCCGCCGAGTCATACGGTGAAATCCGCACCAACCGGTGCACACCACTTTCAGACTTCAACCAGCCATAGGCGTTATGACCGGAAATCTTGTAGGCGGCGGATTTGATCCCCGCCTCTTCACCCGAGGTCTCAGATTGCAGCTCGACGGTATAGCCCTTTTTCTCGGCCCAACGCACATACATCCGCGCCAGCATCGAGGCCCAGTCGCAGCTTTCCGTGCCACCCGCGCCCGAGTTGATTTCGAGGAACGTATCGTTGCCATCAGCCTCGCCATCCAGCAGCGCCTCCAGCTCTTTCTTGGCGGCTTTGGCCTTCAAGCTTTTGATGGCGTTTTCGGCGTCGGTGACAACCTCTTCGTCCTCTTCCATCTCGCCCAGTTCGATCAATTCGATATTGTCGCTCAGATCAGTTTTGATGGTTTCATAGGTCTCGATGGCATCAACCAACATCTGACGTTCGCGCATCAGTTTCTGCGCGTTCTCGGGGTTGTCCCAAAGGTTGGGGTCCTCGACGCGCGCATTAAATTCCTCAAGGCGGTGGGGCGCAGTTTCATAGTCCATACGCTGCGCCAGTAGCTCCAGCGACTTTTCAATTTCCGCCACGGTATTCTGGGTTTCGGCGCGCATGGTCTTGTCCCAACTTGCTCAATCAGGCCTGCGTGATAGCAAGAGGTTCGGGGCACCACAAGACAGCGGAGCCCCGAAACATATCGGTTATTAGTAAAGCCCACCGGTCGAGAGATCACCCTGGCTGGCATTGGGGCCAACAGTGACGGTATTCCCGGTTGATGTGGTCACCTGACGGCCGGTGTTGACCTCTTCGAACAGCGGCAGGTCCGAACCAACCGCAAAGCCGCCGTCATACACGCGGTCAATAAAGCCGTCGACGCCATCGCGGAAATACTCGGCAACGACATAATCCCCGGTCGCATCCGCAGGCAGGCGCGCGCCACTGAAACGGTCGATTTTGATAAAGTGGCCACCCTCGGGCACTTCAAACGGACCGCCGCCATATTTCTCGACAGCTTTTTCCATAAAGCTTTGGAAAACAGGGCCACACATTGTGCCGCCATAGGCCCCCCGTCCCATCGGGCGCGGGCGGTCATACCCGATATAGCAACCGGCCACGATATTGGACGTAAAGCCGATGAACCACGCATCTTTGGATTCGTTGGTCGTACCGGTTTTACCCGCTGTGGGCACGGGCAGATTAACGACGCTCGACGCAGTTCCCCGATCCACCACGCCCTTCATCATCGACGTCAGCTGATACGCGGTGATCGCATCCATAACCTGCCAGCGATCGGTCACGATCGTGGGCGACTCGTCCGGCTCAAGCCAGCTAGAGTTACAGTCCACACACTGGCGGTCGTCATGTCGGTAAATCGTCTTGCCGAACCGGTCCTGAATTCGGTCGACCAGAGTGGGCTCGACCCGTTCGCCACCATTGGCGAACATCGCATAGGCCGCGACCATTTTGTACAGCGTGGTTTCCTCGGACCCCAGCGAGTTGGCAAGGAATGCACCCATCCGGTCGTAAACGCCGAACCGTTCAGCATAGCCCGCGACAACCGGCATCGTGACTTCTTGCGCCAGACGGATCGTCATCAGGTTCCGCGACTGCTCGATCCCGGTGCGCAGTGGCGTCGGACCATAGAACTTGTTTGTCGAGTTCTTGGGCCGCCACAAACCCTGCGGCGTGTTCACCTCGATCGGGGCATCCACCACGATTGTTGCTGGGCTATAACCACTGTCCAGTGCCGCTGCGTAAACAAAAGGCTTAAAGCTGGACCCCGGCTGGCGCTGCGCCTGCGTAGCGCGGTTGAACACCGTATCCTGATACGAGAACCCGCCCTGCATCGCCAGAACCCGGCCCGAATTCACGTCCATCGCGACAAATCCGCCCTGTACTTCGGGAATTTGACGCGCCGACCACTGACCTTCTTCGCCGGCCATGACCAGGATGACGTCACCACGTTTGAAATTGGCGGCGAAATCGCCCTGCATCCATTTGATATCGGAACGGGGCACAACGCCGTCGGCTGGGCCGTTCTCGATACCGACCGTTAGGGATTGATCGGCCACGTTCAAAACCACCGCCGGATACCACCGCGTTGGCAGCACTACGTCGCGCGGGATTTCCAAGATCGCCAACGCCTCGCGCCACTGGGCTTCATCGGTCAGTTTATCTTCGGCGATCACTTCTTTCGTGCCGCGCCATTTACCGCGTGAGCGGTCGTATTTCTGCAGCGCGGTACGCAGGGCCTTGGCCGCTTCAACCTGCATCTCTTCGTCCACCGAGGCGCGGACGGTAAAACCGCCAGTAAAGAACTCACCCTCGCCGAAATCCTCGCTCAGCTGGCGGCGGATTTCGTCGGTGAAATAGTCACGTGGTGGCAGCGCAGTGCGGAAGCTTTCGAAGTCACCGTTTTGGACCGAGCGCAGCGGCTGGTCGACCTCGGTCTCATAGGTCGCCTTATCGATATAGCCATTCTGGTGCATTTCGCGCAGCACGTAATCACGGCGCGCCAGCAGGCGTTCTTTCTGGCGAACTGGATGGTAATCGGACGGCGCTTTGGGCATTGCGGCCAGTGTGGCCGCCTCATGCGGGGCCAGTTCCTGCAACGTCTTGTTGAAATACGTCTGCGCCGCAGCCGTCACACCATAGGAGTTCTGGCCCAGAAAGATCTCGTTCATATAGAGTTCGAGAATCTGTTCCTTGTCCAGCGTATCCTCAAGCCGGGTGGCGAGGATGATTTCCTTGATCTTGCGCTCGGCCCGGCGGTCGCCGGACAGCAGGAAGTTCTTCATCACCTGCTGCGTGATCGTGGACGCACCACGCACGTTTTCACCCTTGGATTTCACAGCCTCGACACCGGCAGCGATGATGCCGCGCGGGTCATAGCCTTGATGCGTGTAAAAGTTCTTGTCCTCGGCCGAGATGAAAGCCTGCTTCACCAGGTCGGGAATTTCTTCGGACGGGGTAAACAAGCGGCGTTCCTGCGCGAATTCGTCGATCAGTTGACCTTCGCCCGAATAAATCCGGCTGATCGTCGGCGGCTTGTATTGCGCTAGCGATTCATGGCTGGGCAGGTCGCGCCCATACATCCAGAACACCGCGCCGATCACCAGCGCAGCCATAAAGATACCCAGGGTGACGAGGCTGAAGATCGCCCCGAAAAACGAAAGAATGAAACGGATCACGTTACTGCCTTTTACTCGCGCTGCCGCCTATATAGTGGTGCCCCGGCGCAGGGTCAAAACACGATGGCCAATTTTAGCCGGTTTGCGCCGCAGGGTCACTGCCCAATCAGGGCGCGTTTAACCAGATCGTCCTGCCGCCATTCCTCTAGCCCGGCCAGGATTCCGCGCGCCATCCGTTTGCGCCATTCTGGATTCGTGACGTTTTTTAGATCTCTGGGGCTGGACAGAAACCCAAGCTCGACCAAAATCGACGGGATATCCGCCGCCTTTAGTACAGAAAAAGATGCCGTGCGGATCGGTCTGTTGTTCATTGGCCCGCCCTGCTGCGTCATCCCGTCGGCCACGGCCCGCGCCAACGCGTCGGTGCGTGGTTTGGTCTCTTGCCGCGCGATATCCAGCAGGATGTCGGCCACCTGGTCGTCGGCACCGCTGAGGTCCACGCCCGAGATCAGATCGCCCCTATCGTGACGTTCGGCCAATTTGTGGCTGGCAACGTCCGAGGCATCGTCGGACAGCGTATAGACCGCCGCACCATGCGCGCGACCCTCGGAGAGACTATCGGCATGAAGCGAGATGAACACGTCCGCACCCGCCCGATGCGCCAGAGCTATGCGCCGTTCGAGGCTGACAAAATGGTCGTCCACTCGGGTCATCACCACCTGATATCCCCCGGCCCGCAGCAGTGTTTCCCGCAACTCGCGCGCGAAGGTCAGCATCAGGGTCTTCTCGTTTGTTCCCGCGACCTCGGCCCCCGGATCAATACCGCCGTGGCCTGGGTCCAGCATCACCAGCAAAGGGCGTGTTCCGTTTGGACCGGGTTTGGCAGGCGTCACCGACGGTTCCGGCAGGTCCCATCCTGGCTGGCGCGGCGCCCCGGCGCTGGCGGCGAAACTGTCGAAATCGGTGCCGCTCAGACCAAGCGACAGGTGCGCTGTTCCATTGACCTGATCCACCCTCAAGTCAGAGGTATCAACGGCCAGTGGTGCGCCCAGCTCCAACACCATGCGCGACCAGCCGGGAACATAGGCGCCGAATTGCACACCACTGATCCGGTCGGTTTGCAGGAAAGTGTCGGCGTCCAGGCCGGTCCAGTCGACCTCCTGAAAATCCAGCACGACACGGTACGGATCGCGCAGTGTGAAGACACGGTAAGGAACGCCCTGACTGAGGCCAAGTTCAACGCGAACTCCGGCGCGGCCATCTTGAGTTATGCGGCTATCGTCGGGCAAAACCCGCGCAAGCGCGCTGAAATCATGCGCGAGCGCAGCGCTGCTCAGCGCCCAGATCAGCGCGATGGCGTAGAAAATCCTGCTCATGGCCTCAAGTTTTCCCGAGATCGTTTGGCGGTCAGACTAACGGACCGAAGCTAATTTGTGAACGGGTTACGCCGGAGTTGTGATCGAACCGCGTTCAACCATGAAACGCTGAAGCCGCATCAGACCTTCCTCGATATCTGCCGTTGATCGCGCATAGGAAAACCGCAGCGTGTGGTGCCCGCGCACTGGGTCGAAATCCAGCCCCGGCGTCACGGCCACCCCGGCCTTGTCCAGAATCTCGGCCGCGAAGGCACGGCTGTCTTCGGTCAGGTCCGAGACATCGGCGTAAACGTAGAACGCCCCGTCAGGCGGCGCGATATTGGTGAAGCCGGCCTTGGGCAAACCGTCCAACATCAAAGTGCGGTTGCGGCGATAAACATCCAGATTGGCTTGCAATTCCGCGTCGCAGTCCATCGCGGCTAGTGCTGCCAACTGGCTGGCATGGGGCGCACAGATGAACATGTTCTGGGCGATACGCTCGACGACGCGCACCTGATCCTCGGGCACGACCATCCAGCCAACACGCCAGCCAGTCATCGAGAAATATTTCGAGAATGAGTTGATTACATAGCACTCGTCCGTCAACTCCAGCGCAGTGACGGCTTTGGCCTCATATTCCAGACCATGGTAAATCTCATCGCTGATGAACGAGGCCCCCTGCCCGTGCGCGGCCTCGATCAGCGCGCCCATTGGCGCATGATCCAGCATGGTACCGGTCGGATTGGCAGGTGACGCGACCATCAGCCCCTGCAGATCAAGCCCTGCAAAATCTGCGGGCACCGGTTGCAGGCGGTTTTCCGGCGCAGTGGGCAGGTCAACCGGCACCAAACCCAGTGCTTTCAGAATCTGCCGGTAAGACGGATAGCCCGGCGCGCCGATGCCGACGCGGTCACCGCTGTCGAACAGCGCGGTGAAAGCCAGTAGAAATCCGCCAGAAGATCCCGGAGTAATCACAACGCGTTCGGGGTTCAGATCAACATTATACCAATCGCCATACAGACGTGCGATCCGTTGCCGCAGCTCAGGCAATCCCAACGCGACCGTATAGCCCAACGGGGCTTGCTCCATGGCCTTCGCCAGAGCCTTAACTGCCCCCTTAGGCGCACCGGTGCCGGGCTGGCCGACCTCCATATGGATTATGTGGCGCCCGGCCTCTTCGGCGCGGCGCGCGGCCTCCATCACGTCCATCACGATAAAGGGATCGACCCCGGACCGGGTTGAGTTTCTCATGCCAATCTCCCATGTTTCAGCCATGGCTTTTGAACGCTTATCCAGGGTGGCGTCAATCCCGACCCTGTTGCTGGTGGCAGTGACATGGATGGCAAGCCTTGTTCCGGCAAACGCTCAGGGCCTGATCCGAGACCCCGATATCGAACATGGGCTGCGCGAACTGGCCTTTCCGATCCTGCGTGCGGCCGGGCTGAACACCAATCGGGTCAAGATATTTGTCGTCAATGACCGCACGTTCAACGCCTTTGTCATCGATTACAGCGCGATTTACCTGAATTACGGGCTGATCCTGACCGTCGAAAGCCCTGAAATGCTGCAGGCCGTGATCGCGCACGAGGCCGCGCATATCGCCAATGGCCATCTGGCCCGGCGGACGCAAAACCTGCGCGCGGCGCAACGCAAGGCGGGGTTAGGGACTGCGCTGGCCCTAATTGCCGCTGCCGCCGGAGGTGGTGAGGCCGCAGTAGGCATTGCCGCAGGAACCCAAAGTGCTGCCCTGCGCAGTTTTCTGGGACATACCCGCGCCGAAGAATCCTCGGCCGACCAAAGCGCCGCCAGTTACCTCCGATGGGCCGGTATCTCGCCCATCGGGATGGTTGAACTGCATCGAAAATTCGCAGGTCAAGAGTTACTAAACGCGGTCAATCAAGACCCCTATATGCGGTCGCACCCCACCAGCCGCGAGCGCCTGCGCGTGGCCGAAAGGTTTCTAGCGCAATCTGGCGACTGGTCCAAATCGGACCCAAATGCCGACTATTGGTTCGCGCGGGTCAAGGGTAAGCTGTCGGCTTTCCTCCGATCCCCAACATGGACCATGCGACGCGCAAAAGAGGAAGACGCGCAAGACATCCGCCTGATGCGTGAGGCATCGGCCTATCATCAGAACCATGATCTGGCCAACGCCCGCGCCGCGATAGATGGCGCCCTGGCCATTCGCCCAAATGATCCGTTTTACTATGAGCTTAAGGGCCAGATTTTACTGGAAAACCGGCAAATGCAAGACGCCGTGAAAGCCTATGGCAAAGCTGTTGAAATGGCCCCTAATGACGCGTTGATTCTGGCTGGGTACGGGCGTGCATTGCTGGCGCAAGGTCAGACAAAGAACGCCTTGCAAATGCTTGTAAAGGCACGTCAAAGAGATTACCGAAATGCCCGACTGATGCAGGACCTCGGGGTCGCATATGCGAAGGTCGGCAATAATGGCATGGCTTCGGTCGTGACCGCTGAACGATATGCCTTGCGCGGCCGGTTGGCCGACGCGGGTATTCACGCAAAACGGGCCTTAGGGCAATTGCCCGAAGGCTCTCCGGGTTGGCAAAGGGCGCAGGATGTGCTGATTGCCTCGGAACGCGCTAAGAAAGCAAAAAGGAAACGGAAATGATCCTCAGACATGCAGCACCTGCCCTACTGGGGCTTTCCTTGATCACTGGCCCTGCGCAAGCGTTGGATTTGAACGCGCTTAGCGCCTCGGAAAAGGAAGAATTCGGCGCCCAGGTGCGCGAATATCTGCTGGAGAACCCCGAAGTGATCATCGAGGCGATCAACATCCTTGAACAACGCAACGCGGTTGCCGAGGCCGCCGCTGACCAAGAACTAGTGGCCGCCAATGCCGAAGAACTGTTCAATGACGGCTATAGCTGGGTGGGTGGCAATCCAGAAGGCGACATTACTCTGGTCGAATTCATGGACTACCGCTGCGGCTATTGCCGCCGTGCGGTGCCCGAAGTGGCCGACCTGCTGGCTGAGGACGGCAATATCCGTTTGGTGATCAAGGAATTCCCGATCCTGGGCGAAGCTTCGGTCTTGTCCTCGCGTTTTGCGGTGGCGACCAAACATGTGGCCGGCGACGACGCATACAAGCAAGTTCATGACGCGCTGCTGGAATTTGGCGGCGAACCCACCGAGGTTTCTCTGCGTCGCATTTCCGATGGTTTGGGTCTGGACAGCGACGCAATCGTCGCGGCGATGGACAGCGATCAGGTGACCGATGAGATCACCCGCACCCGCGCCCTTGCACAACGGATGCAGATTTCGGGAACTCCGTCGTTTGTTTTGGGCACTGAAATGCTGCGCGGTTTCCTGCCTGCGGATCAAATGCTTCAAATCGCCAAAGGCGTGCGCGCTGAACAAGGCTGAGTAAAGGGGCGGTTCACCCGCCCCCCCCTCTCGCCTCTGACACAAGTATCCGGGCAATAGGTCGGACTTGTTCAGCAACCTATTGCCACGCACACCTATCAAGGTTTGAAATCCAAATTTTTGTGTTGAACGAGATTTTGGTCTCGGGCATTGAACACGCTAAAGTAATTTATCCAAAGTCAGAGGCACGCATGAGCGATAACAAGAAATCTGGACTGTCCCGCGCGGCGCGAAGCGTACGCGAAGCAGGTCGTGTTCTGCGTGGCAAGAAAAAACCGATTGCCAAGCCATTGCCTAAGGAAGACGGAACTTCAGTTCAATCTTTGTATCCCGAAGCCCGCGAAAGCATTATCGTCGACATCGGCATGAATGACGGTAAAGACACAGTCTATTACCGTAAAAGAGGGTTCAACGTTATCGCCGTAGAGGCCATCCCAGATTTGTGCGCTGCGGTAACCAAGCATTTCGAAGACCTGGGCGTGGACGGCGTCGATATCAGAAATTTTGCTGTAACCGACGGCACATCGGATGAAGTCACTTTCTACGTAAACAAATTCAATTCGGCCTGGAGTTCGGTCAATGAGCGGATCGGAAGCCGGAAGGACGGGGCTGAAAAAATCGTTGTTCCGGCGGTTGATCTTTCGGAAGAGCTGGGGCCGGTTTCCGATCAGATCCTTTATGTAAAGATCGACATCGAAGGCTTTGACAGCGTTGCACTTTCGCAAATCATGAATCTGCCCAACCTGCCTAAATATGTTTCGGTTGAGAACGGCAGCCTGGATATGCTCGAGACGTTGCATAAGAACGGGTATGACCGGTTCAAGTTTTCCAACCAGAAATATGTCGAGTACCAAACCATCTCGCCTGCGTCACCGCACGGGCCGGTTCCCGATCACAAGTTTATGACCAGTGCATCGGGTGTGTTTGGTGAAGACATACCTGGAAAATGGATATCTTATGAAGATGCTGTAAAGGTTCAAGAAGGGCTGAATATTGCCGCGGGCCTTTCCCCTGACAACCTGTTTGCTGTTGTTGTTGGATGGTTTGATCTGCACGCAAAGCACTCATCCGCCGAGTAAGGTCATCTGCTATGTCGGGGAAACCGGGTCAGAGGTATTGCGAAATGCCAATGTCTTTGCCCCTTAGGGTTCGACCCTGAAAGTCTTCGCTCTGGCCAGCCTACACTGCGTCAATCGGAAGGTCCAAAACCCTAACTACTTTCGGGCCATGAAACGATGACGTGCTTTAACGTCCGGAAACCGATATAAGATTGCCATGAACAGAAGGCATTTGATCCTGACCGGAGGGGCGCTGGGATTGATGGGTTGGTCCAATCGCTCTGCATCGCAACCGGACTTGGGCTATTTTGTACCCGCCGAAGAAACCCGCCATCAGCACACCTTTATGCAATGGCCTAGCAGCCGACGGGTGTATTGGGATGCAGCCCATCTGGAAGACACGCAACAGGCCATCGCCGACATAGCCAACGCCATATCCGCATTTGAGCCCGTGGTCATGCTGGCTTCTGCGGCTGAGCATGCATCGGCAAAGCGAAAGCTCTCGCCAGCCATCGAACTCTGGGACATTCCGACCGAAGATCTTTGGTGTCGCGACTCTGGGCCGGTATTCGTCGTTAATGAAAGCGGTCAGTTGGCGATCCGTCAGATTCAATTTAATGGTTGGGGCAAGAAGCAGGTCCATACGCATGACGCGCGCATCGCTGGTCGCGTAGCGGAACACTTGGACCTGCCCCTGCTGCCAAGCGGTTTACAAGGCGAGGCTGGAGGGGTTGAACAGGACGGGCACGGGTTGCTCATGGCGCATGAAAGCTCGTGGGTGAACAAGAACCGCAATCCCGGCCTATCGCGGGACCAGATCGAAACGCGCTTGCTGGCCGCCTACGGAGCAGATCGCATGATCTGGTCCGAGGGGGTATGGGGCGAAGATATCACCGACTACCATATCGACTCTTTGGCTCGTTTCACGGGGCCGGGGCGCGTTTTGATGAACCTGCCCGATGAGCCCGACATGCGGGACCCGTTTCATCTGGCTGCACTGGATACACATGACCGATTGGCCGCCGAAGGGCTGCAAATCGAGGTGATCCCAGAGCCCCATTCACCGCGCATCAGAGACCTGGATTTCGTCGCGTCTTATGTAAACTATTATGTGTGCAATAATGGTATGATCATGCCTGAGTTCGGCGATATTGAAACCGACCTACTAGCGCAAGATGCAATTGCTCGCCACTATCCTGGGCGCGAGGTCGTTGCCCTGAACGTGGACGTATTAGGGCAATCTGGCGGCGGGATTCACTGTGCAACACAGCAGATGCCTGCGATCTAAAACTGCCCACCCGAGGTTAAGTTATTCTGCCGCTTCCTGCGCGGCGTCAAGCTCGGCTGCCTTCTTTTCGACCTCTTCAACGATGTGGTCGATCATCTGGTCGTTGGACATCTTGTGGCTGGCCTTGCCCGCCAGATAGACCATACCCGACCCAGCCCCACCGCCGGTAAAGCCGACATCGGTCATCAAGGCCTCACCCGGGCCGTTGACCACGCAGCCGATAATAGACAGGCTCATCGGGGTCTTGATGTGTTCCAGCCGCTGCTCAAGCGCCTCGACCGTCTTGATCACGTCGAACCCCTGCCGCGCGCAGGACGGGCATGAGATGATGTTCACGCCGCGATGGCGAAGGCCCAGAGATTTCAGGATCTCATAACCCACCTTCACCTCTTCGACCGGATCGGCAGACAGGCTGACACGGATTGTGTCGCCAATACCCATCCACAACAGGTTACCCAGCCCGATGGCCGATTTGATGGTGCCGGACACCAGCCCTCCGGCCTCAGTGATCCCTAGGTGAATGGGGGCGTCGGTGGCCTCGGCAATACCCTGGTAGGCAGCGGCGGATAGGAATACGTCGCTGGCCTTCACACTGATCTTGAATTCGTGGAAATCGTTGTCCTGCAGGATGCGGATATGCTCCAGCCCGCTTTCGACCATCGCTTCGGGGCAAGGCTCGCCATATTTCTCAAGCAGGTGCTTTTCCAGACTGCCCGCATTCACGCCAATCCGGATCGAGCAATTGTGGTCGCGCGCCGCCTTGATGACCTCTTTCACGCGCTTTTCGTCACCGATATTGCCCGGATTGATCCGCAAACAGGCAGCACCAGCCTCGGCAGCCTCAATCCCACGGCGATAATGGAAATGAATGTCAGCGACGATCGGCACCGGGCTTTCGCGTACGATCTCTTTCAGGGCTTTTGATGACGTCTCATCCGGGACAGACACACGTACGATATCGGCACCGGCCTCGGCAGCGGCTTGCACCTGCGCTACGGTCGCCGCAACATCGGTTGTCAGCGTGTTGGTCATCGTCTGAACGGCAATGGGTGCGTCACCACCGACAGCAACACCCCCAACCATGATCTGACGGGACTTGCGGCGGTAGATATTGCGCCACGGGCGAACGTGATTGAGCGACATGAGGACGGGTCCAAGACAACCTAAGTTGCGTCTTTAGATAGTCCGCCTGCCAGGACACCGCAATGGCTAGATCACTCGGCGGGGTCTTCTGAAACCTGTGCCTGAAGTTCAGCCACCAATTGTTTCAGCGCGCTGTTCTGATCAGCCTCAAGATCGGCAACTGCATAGGTTTCGGCAACCGCGTCCTTGGACAGAACAACGCCTTTGGCGACGGTCCCCGGCGCGCCCGCCGGTCCGTAATGTTCGCCGTTCATCGAAAAGAACACCGAACCCGAAGCACCCGCGCGCAGTTGAGGCGGCTCTTCCGTTAGCGGAACCTCGAACACATTACCTTGTTCAACCGTGCCAAGGGTGCCTTCGAAGATCACGCTTCCATCAGCTGCGGTGACCCGCATCCAGGCTGGTTTCACGGCGACAATTTTCAAGGTGGTGTCGATCTGCTCGACCACCTGCGGCAAGGCCGGGCGTTCGACAGTGTGGACCTCGGCGACCTCAACCTTTGGCAATTCCTGTGGCAGGAAGGTGCCCACAGTGCGCGGATCCAAGGTAGAGATCGGAGCATCACGGGCGACCAGAACAGGAACGTCCAGCGCCTGTGGGCGATACAGACGGTCCAACGCCTCGGCGCTGGGGGTGGCCGCAACGGCAACCTCTGTTTCGGCACTGTCGCGCGCCGCATCCAGCGGATCGAGATCGGAAAGAACCACCGGGGCCTGTTCGACCGGACTTACCTGTACCTGCTGAATCTTGTTCAGCACCGACCAGCCACCATAGCCAATGCCGCAGATCACTGCGACCAGAACCAGTGACGAGCCGATAGCCCGCGGTTCAATCTGGCTGACAAGGGATTCGCGACCGGGAATGTATGGCGTGTTGGGCGAGGTAAACGGATCACGCCCCATCGGACCGCGCGTCGGAACCGCGCCTGTGGGCTTGCGAACAACCGAAGCCTCGGCCGACATGCCATGCGCAACCTCGAACCCGCTTTCCTTACAGAAGGCAGCAAAAGTCTCATCCGGGTTCATCCCCAGATACCGGGCATAAGAACGCACATACCCGGCAATGAAGCCGGGTGTGTCGAACGCGTCAGGATCGGCGTCTTCGATGGCAGCTATGTAGTTGGCTTTGATCCGCAGTTCGCGCTGAACATCCAACAGGGACTTGCCCATCGTTGCCCGTTCGCCGCGCATCCGGTCACCAAGCCGCACTTCGTAATCGTCAAAACCTTTTGGCCTGACGTCGGCTTCGTCCTTGGAATCGCGCTGAGATCTGCGCCCAATCATCCCTGCTGCCCCATTCTGCCTGCGCGTGTTTCGCGCTAACGGCGAATCATCCCATTAACGATTCGTCCGATACTTTTGTTAGCCTAAGCTTAACACGCGGCAAACGCGTTGCACACTTTAGCGTGAGGTTAACCGGCAAGTTCGGCGCGATTTAGCGCACAATGTGACCAAAGTTCGTCCATCGCCTGTACCAAACGGTTCATTTCGTCAGGCCCATGTACCGGAGATGGGGTAAAGCGCAGACGCTCGGTTCCGCGCGGGACAGTGGGGAAATTGATCGGTTGAACATAGATGCCATGATCATCAAGCAGCCGGTCGCTGAGGATCTTGGTGTGTACCGGATTTCCAACAATCACCGGCACGATATGTGTACCGTGATCGATCAATGGCATGCCCAGCCCCTTGAGCCGCAGCTTAAGGATCTTGGCCTGTGTCTGATGCTGCTCACGCAGATCGCTCGCCGTTTTTAGGAAAGCGACCGAGGCCGCTGCCCCTGCGGCCACTGCAGGCGGCAACGAGGTGGTGAAGATGAAGCCCGGTGCATAAGAACGCACGGCATCGCACATTTTCTCGCTGGCGGCGATATAACCGCCCATTACGCCAAAGGCTTTGGCAAGGGTTCCATTGATAATGTCGATACGATGCGCCAGGCCATCGCGCTCAGTCACGCCGCCACCGCGCGGGCCGTACATGCCAACTGCGTGGACCTCGTCGATATAGGTCAGCGCACCAAACTCATCGGCCAGATCACAAATCTCTTCTATCGGACCAAAATCGCCGTCCATCGAATAAACGGATTCAAACGCAATCAGTTTGGGGGCTTTGGGATCGTCGGCCTCAAGCAATTCGCGCAGATGGGCAACATCGTTGTGACGGAAGATACGCTTGGCCCCACCATTGCGGCGCACGCCCTCGATCATCGAGGCATGGTTCAACTCGTCCGAATAGATGATCAGGCCGGGGAACAATTTCGGCAATGTGCTGAGCGTCGCGTCATTGGCGATATAGGCACTGGTGAAAAGCAGCGCGGCCTCTTTGCCATGCAGATCGGCCAGCTCGGCCTCAAGCTTTTTGTGGTAGACGGTCGTCCCCGAGATATTGCGGGTCCCGCCCGAACCGGCGCCGGCTGCGTCAACGGCTTCGTGCATTGCGTTCAGAACAACCGGGTGCTGGCCCATGCCCAGATAGTCATTGCCGCACCACACGGTGATATTCTGCTGCGACCCGTCCGGGCGGGTCCGCACCGCATGCGGGAAATGACCATTGCGACGTTCGATGTCGATGAAGGTCCGGTAACGTCCTTCATCATGCAGCTTGGCAATCGCTGTATCGAGCTGAGCAGTATAGTCCACCGGTATCTCCTTACATGCCCGACCCCTTGCATTTGTAGCCGGACAAAATTTCTGACGCTCTCACCGGACGAATCCGATTATACGCCAATGCGTTCCCTTGTGCCCCGTACGTATAGACAACATTGGGATCACACATTTGATTTGCATCAAATATCCCCTCGCACTCGCATCGACAAGTAAAGTTACGGCCATCGGGCGCGAGGAAACGACGCAGGCGCCACTCGGAGTTTCCGATATTATATCATATTCCCGCCAAAGCGCACTGGACGGCGCCGATTGCGCTGATAGGTTCTGCCAAATCTTGAAAGCAGGAGAACCCCATGTCGCTGGACGCCGTTCTGAACCGCATCGACACTGATCTGCAAACCTCAATCGATCGCCTGATGGCGCTGCTGCGCATCCCATCCATCTCGACCGACCCGGCCTATGACGCGCAAGTGGATCAAGCCGCGGACTGGTTGGTCGCTGACCTACAAAGTATTGGCATCGCAGCGGAAAAGCGTGAAACCACCGGCCACCCCATGGTCGTCGGCCATGTCGGAGAGGACAGCAACGCACCGCATGTGCTGTTTTACGGGCACTATGACGTGCAACCCGTTGATCCGCTTGAGCTGTGGAAACGCGACCCGTTCGATCCTGCGATTGAAGACACCGACAACGGCCCTGTCATTCGTGGGCGCGGGTCGTCAGATGACAAAGGCCAGCTAATGACCTTTGTCGAAGCTTGCCGGGCCTGGAAGGCCGTCAATGGCTCCCTGCCCTGCCGCATCACCTTTTTCTTCGAGGGTGAAGAAGAATCAGGATCGCCGTCCCTGGTGCCTTTCCTGCGGGAAAACGCGGCCGAGCTGAAAGCTGACTTGGCACTGGTGTGCGACACTTCGATGGTATCTCGCGGCGTACCGTCAATTTCCTCGCAACTGCGCGGCATGCTCAAGGATGAATTCACTATCACTGGCCCCCGCATCGATCTGCATTCGGGCCATTACGGCGGCCCCGGCCTGAACCCCCTGCGGGAATTGTCCAAGATCATCGCCTCGTTCCATGACGACGAAACCGGCCGTGTTGCGGTCGAGGGGTTCTATGAAGGCGTTCACGAAGTGCCCGCCGAGCAACTGCGCCAGTGGCAAAACTGTGGGTTTGACGAGGTCGAGTACCTAAGCTCGGTCGGCTATTCGCAACCCCATGGCGAAAAAGGGTATTCGACGCTGGAACAGCAATGGGCGCGCCCTACGCTCGAGGTTAACGGGTTGTGGGGCGGTTACAATGGTGCAGGCTCGAAAACCGTGATCCCGTCGCAGGCACACTGCAAGATCACCTGCCGTCTGGTCGGTGACATGGACCCTGACGCTTTGCGCACCAAAATCCGCAAACATGTGCAAGAGCGTCTGTCACCCGACGCCAAGGTCGACTGGGACAATGATCTAGACGGGTCCCCCGCTTCGGTTATGAATCTGGACCGCCCCGAGTTCGAAGCCGCCCGCGGCGCCCTGTCGGACGAATGGGGGCGCGAAGCCGTGTTCACCGGGATGGGTGGTTCGATCCCCGTCGTCGGTTATTTCAATACTGAACTTGGGTTGGATTCGATGCTGGTTGGCTTTGCCAACGA
This sequence comes from Ruegeria sp. BB5, assembly GCF_056539405.1. Lineage (NCBI taxonomy): Bacteria > Pseudomonadati > Pseudomonadota > Alphaproteobacteria > Rhodobacterales > Roseobacteraceae > Ruegeria > Ruegeria sp. BB5. Next base: position 1,339,257 of record NZ_JBQFUX010000001.1, read on the forward strand.
TGACGATGCAATTCACTCGCCGAACGAAAAATACGACGTGAAAAGCTTTCACAAAGGCATCCGGTCCTGGGCTCGCATTCTGGACGCGCTGACGCGCTGATGAGTCCAAGCGAGGCTCTGCCTCGCGCTCCGAGGTATTTTCGGCCAGATGAAGTCAAAGATCCCTTGCTTCATCTGGCTATAAATATCTCGGGGGAGTCGCCCGGAACGGGCGGCGGGGGGCAAAGTCCCCACCCACCACAGATTACATGTGGATGACCTTTCCATAAGCGTCCAGAACGCTTTCATGCATCATTTCTGAGAGTGTCGGATGCGGGAAGACCGTGTTCATCAGGTCTTCTTCCGTGGTTTCCAACTGACGACCAACCACATAGCCCTGAATCAGCTCGGTCACCTCGGCACCGATCATGTGGGCCCCCAGTAATTCGCCAGTTTTGGCGTCAAATACTGTTTTGATCAGACCTTCGGGTTCACCCAGCGCAATGGCCTTGCCATTTCCGATAAAGGGGAAACGACCGACTTTGATGTCGTAACCCAACTCTTTGGCTTTTGCCTCGGAGTATCCGACTGAAGCCACTTGCGGCTGACAATAGGTGCAGCCGGCGATGCTTTCGGGCTTTACGGGATGCGCGTGTTTGCCTGCGATCAGTTCGGCGACCATGACGCCTTCGTGGCTTGCCTTGTGCGCCAGCCACGGTGCACCCGCGATGTCACCAATCGCATAGAGACCATCAACTCCGGTGCGGCAGAACTCATCCGTTACAACATGGGTGCGGTCGATTTTCACGCCCAAAGCCTCAAGCCCAAGGTCTTCGACATTCCCGACGATCCCCACGGCAGAGATCACGGTATCGAAATCGTGCTTTTCGACCTTACCCTTCACTTCGATATGCGCGGTGACCTTGCCCTTGGCCCGATCCAGCTGCTTGACCATCGCTTTTTCCATGATGGTCATGCCTTGCTTGGTAAAGGCTTTCTTGGCCAGCCCGCTGATCTCGGCATCTTCCACCGGCAGCACGCGGTCCATCACTTCGACAACGGTCGTGTCAGCGCCCAACGTGTTGTAGAAGCTGGCGAATTCGATACCAATCGCGCCCGAGCCGATGACCAGAAGTTTCTTGGGCATCCGCGGCGGTTGCAGCGCGTGCTTATAGGTCCAGACCAGATCGCCATCAGCTTCAAGCCCCGGCAATTCACGCGCTCGTGCGCCGGTGGCCAGTACGATGTTTTTGGCCGTCAGCTCTTCGGTTCCTTTCTCGGTTTTGACCGAGACTTTGCCCTTAGCAGGAATCGTCGCTTGCCCCATCACCACGGTGACTTTGTTCTTTTTCAGCAAGTGACCGATGCCGCCTGAAAGCTGCGCCGCCACACCTCGCGAGCGTTTAACGACAGCATCAAGATCGTATCCGACCTTGTCCGCCTTGAGGCCGAAATCCTTGGCGCGCTCCATCAGGTGAAACACTTCGGACGAACGTAGCAGTGCCTTGGTAGGGATACATCCCCAGTTCAGGCAGATGCCGCCCAGATGCTCACGTTCAACCACGGCCGTTTTCAGGCCCAGCTGCGCCGCACGAATGGCAGCGACATAGCCGCCCGGACCAGCGCCGATTACGATCAGATCAAAAGATTGTGCAGCCATGTTTCCCTCTCGGCGCAGGACGGTTGAAAATTTAGTTTACCATTAAACTAATTTCCGAAACGCATCAACACACCATTCCCGCGACAAATACGACGTGGGATCATCGGTATCAGTTTATGCGGTTTTCAGCCTATACCGGGCATCCTTCAATGGCTAGAACATAGATGTCGGGTTCGCCCGCCATTTCATAAACGCAAATCATTCGAGAGGCTTACCATGGCCAAAACACTTAAAGATCTGCTGCTTGCATTGCTCAACGCGACACTCATCCTCGTGGCTCTTTGCTTATTTCTAGGCTGGAAACTGGCATCGACAGTCGAGGGCGTCACCACGGTATTCTCGGAAAAAGTCCAGGTTATCGCGCCCTTGAAGGACGAAATTCTCGGCGTTCGGGGGGAACTTGCGGCGCTACGCAATGATCTAGCCGAGGTGCAATCAAGCAGCTCAGTCACAGATATTGCCGAAAAACTGCGGATATCCACGGCGCTGGTAAAACTGGATAATCTGGAACAAAGAATGCAAGGCGCGCAAGCCAGCATTGCCGAGTTGACCGACTCTCCGGACAAGCTGATCAATTCCGCCATAGAGGAATCGGCCGACGTGGTCGCCGACCGAATTATTGCCATTCGAGGTTGCGTGCCGCAGTCCTAGAGGGACGCCTGCAATTCGCGTACCGTCGAACCATATCCACCCATGTCGACATAGGCGGCTTCGTGTTCGGTCATTGGACGGTCCAGTGCTTCGTTCCGATAAGGGAAACGCCCAAATTTGCGTATCACCTCACGATGTGCTCGTGCGTGCAGCAGATTGCTTTTATCGCTGTCACTCATGTTCTGGCACATCAAACGGACACAGCGTTCCTGATCACACAGATTTTCCGAATGCATCATCGGCAGGTAAAAGAACTGCCGCGCTGGTTCGTCGATCTTGAGATCCCACCCCTTGTCCACCGCACATTTCGCGGCCGACAATGCGGCGCGATCTGACGCGAAAGCCTTGGCGCTACCACGGAACATGTTGCGCGGGAACTGGTCCATCAAAATGATGTAGGCCAGTGATCCACTAGGATACGTCAACCAAAGAGAGAATTTGCCTTCATTCGCGGCTTCCCAGGTGGTCAAAAACCGTTCGCGAATGTCTGCGTCCAAGGCATCGTCCTGTAGATACCAACCTTTGGGACCAATCTCATCTAACCAATAACTCAATACTTCTTCAGGCCCTACCATTGCCCTAACTCCGTCGTGTTGCCCTCCCCAGGGACGTAAGGTCATTTAAGGATGTTTTTCAGGATTGTAACAGTAAAAAATTGCAACATTCGCGACATATTCTTGTGTCTTAGGCAACATCTTGCGTTTCGGCCTCGGCTTCGGCGGCTTCAATGGCAACCTCTTGCGCCACTTCAACCGCAACTGGCGAGGCCGTCGGATAGACCGGGGACATGGTACCCGTCTCATCCACCGGGATCGCCGCACGCTGTGTCATACGGTACAGCGCATAAACAGCCATCGTTGCAAGTAACGCGGCGATGAACAGGAAGAACCCCTGCGGGCCAAAGACGCTGTCCCCCATCAGCCAACCGGTGATCAGCGGGCCGGCAATCGCGCCGAGACCGTTGATGAACAGCAAACCGCCCGAGGCTGCGGCCATATCTTCATGATCCAGAAAATCGTTCGCGTGGGCGATCAACAGCGAATAAAGCGGGTTCGACATTCCCCCGATCACAAAGGCCGCGCCCAACAGGATCGGGAAAGTGACGCCGAATAGCATGCCCGCTAAAGCAGCACACGTTCCCACCCCTGCAACCAACATGATCAGGAAACGACGGTCCATGCGGTCCGACATCCAGCCCAGCGGGTATTGCAGCACCAAGGCACCGACATAGAACGCAGCGATAAAGGTCGAGATTTCAACCAACGACAGGCCCGCGCGGGCACCGTAGACCGACGCCATACCGAACTGAGCCGAGAACACACCACCCAGAAGAAACATACCGACACAGCCCAAAGGCGAGCTTTTGAAAAGTTCGCGTAAGGTCATTGGTTTGGTTGTGTCGAACGCCGGTGTTGGTGAAATTGACAGCAGGATTGGCGCAAATGAGACGGAAACCAGGATGGAGGCAATCACGAAAGTGTCAAACCCAGCCGGGTCGCCCAACAATACCAGCCCTTGGGCAGTGATGATGCCCGTCATCTGGAAGATCATATACAGCGATAGCGCCTGACCGCGGTTCTCGTTGCTGGCCGCGTTGTTCAACCAGCTTTCTGCGGTGACGTACACGCCGGAAAAGCAAAATCCGATCACGACACGACCCAAAATCCAGATGACCGGGTCGGTCATCAATGGGTACAGGATCATGACGGCCGAGATGAATGAGGCCAACGCCGCAAACACACGCACATGCCCAACCCGTCGGATCATCTCGGGCGCCAGACGCGACCCGCCCAGAAATCCCATAAAATAGGCTGACATCACAAAGGACATTTGCAGGGTCGAAAAGCCCTCGATCTCACCCCGAACCCCCAGGATCGTCCCTTGCAGGCCGTTTCCGACCATCAATAGGCCCATACCAAGAAGAAGCGCCCACGCGCTGGACAGGACCTGAATCATTGGGGCCTCCGAAATATGCCGACCTGAACTCTGGATTCGTTTTTATATGAAAAACGGCTCTGATCGCGCTTGTCTACGACATTGCAATCAGACGATCCCGACAACGCGCCCCTTATGGGATCAAAAGCGACGCGTCCCCGTAAGAAAAGAAACGATATTTCTGTTCAATCGCATGCGCGTAGACATCACGCATCCGGTCCTGCCCCATCAGTGCCGAAACCAGCATCAGCAGGGTGGATTTCGGCAGATGGAAGTTGGTCATCAACGCGTCGGTGACGTGGAATTCAAAACCGGGATAGATGAAGATATCAGTATCACCCTCCCACGGCTCGATCTGCCCGGACCGTGCGGCGCTTTCGATCAGGCGCAGGGCGGTGGTGCCCACGGGGATCACCCGCCCTCCGGCGGCTTTGGTGGCGCGGATTTCTTCGACGGCCGAGGCGCTGACCCTGCCCCATTCGGCGTGCATCTTGTGGGTGGTCACGTCTTCGACTTTGACCGGCAGGAAGGTCCCAGCCCCCACATGCAAGGTCACGTGGCTGATGGCGACACCGCGGGCTTCAAGCACCTGCATCAGCGCCTGATCAAAGTGCAGCGATGCCGTGGGGGCTGCGACGGCACCCGAATTGCGTGCCCAGATCGTTTGATAATCGGTCTTGTCTTGTTCGTCCGCCGGGCGTTTGGCCGCAATGTAGGGCGGCAACGGCATTGCGCCGGCCTGTTCCAGCGCGGCATCGAAATCCTCGCCCGTCAGGTTGAATCGCAGATAAGCCTGGCCATCTTCGACCCGGTCCAGCGTGGCGCTGAGGTCATCGGAAAACCTGATGTCTTCACCCAGCTTGACCTTTTTCAGCGGTTTGATCAGCGCCGCCCATGTGCCGTCGGCCTGCGGGTCCAGCAAGGTCGCTTCGATCGCGGCCGAGACCGGCCCCTGTGCGGTGTCGCGATGGCGGCGACCGTTCAGGCGCGCGGGGATAACGCGCGTATCGTTCAGCACCAGCCGGTCACCGGGTTTCAGCCAATCCGGCAGATCAAACACATGGGCGTCCGTTATCGTTTCACCATTGGCCACAAGCAGCCGCGCAGACGAGCGTGGGCTCGCCGGGCGTGTGGCAATCAGGTCTTCGGGCAGGTGGAAATCAAAGTCGCTGAGTTTCATGGCCGCGCCATACAGCGCCCCACTTCCCAATTCAACGGTCTGATGGTGGTGCCCCGAAAGTTCGTTTCGGCTCATCCGGTTTTATCGGCTGTGCATTTGGCCCATCGGACACCGTGGGTGCTGGAGCCCTCAGTAGGTTTCGCAGAAACAGTGGTGCCAGCCCAGACAACGGATTGACCGAGACTTTTGGGTCTCGCAACGGTCCGGTCAGGGTATAGTTGAAACCAATGACGCCCTCACCTTTCTTAGTGAAAACACTGCCAATCGCGTTCACCAGATAGATCGGAGAAATCGCGCCACGCAGGTTCAGCGTTCCGGCAACCGTGTTGATGGTGCCGTCAAAGGACAATCCCATCGACGGCCCGACCGCACTGCCGCTGAGAACTTTGACCTCGGTCGGGGTGATGCGCATCCGGCTTTCGATGGACGAGAAAAAGATGCCCTGCCCGGCCATTTCATTGACCAGACCAACAAGGCTGATAGCGTTCAGCAGCGCGGCCATGGCCGGGGCATCCTTGATGTATGTATTGGTAATTTTCGCGATCACGTCATAGTTGCCAGGCCCCGCAACCGGTTCCAGTTGCACGTTCAGCGACCCGCTTCGCGCCTGTGTGATCATGCCCGCAGACCGCAAAACTGCCCCGGCATCCCCCGAGGTTAACGTCACTGCGCTGCGACCTGCGCGCGGAGAGACCTGTCCACGCACGGGGGCACCCCCGTTTACGTTTGCGGTGAAAGAGCCGTTGACGCCACCGGTGGTTTGAAACGCGCCCTTGAAACCGGTCAGGGCTATGGTCTCGGTCACTTGCAGACGGTCCAACGTCACGTCCATCCGGGGTCCCGCGCCCGAGCCACCACCGCTGCTACTGCCAAAGGTCGCACGGCCCAGGTTCATCACACCGCCCAGCACCCGGATATCCGGTACTGCCCCACCTCGATTGATCAGTTCGGCCGGAACCGCCAGCCAATTGCCCAGATCAAACGAGCTGAACTGAACCCGGTCGAAATCACCATCGTTGAACGAGATCGACGCGGTGGTACGCAATCCGGCTGCATCCAGCTTAAGTTCATCCACACGCAGTTTGTCGCCCAGGGTGGCCTCAAGCGTCATCGCGCCTGTTGTGCCCGCTCCCTTGCGCCAGCCCAGTTCGGGAATAGCCAGCGCAACGCCTTTCAAATCGGACGATGCGGTCAGCTTAGGCGGCGTTCCTGCGCCAATTCCCAGCGCAATATCAGCCGTCCCCCGTCCCGTCAGCATCCCCTGCGGAAGCCCAGCATTCAGCTCTGTCATCAATCGAGGGGATAGTTCGATCTGACCTGTCATCTCGCTGCGCTGCGCTTCGGTACCACCGATTGGTTGTCGCCAGGCAGCTTGGATGGGAACGTCGCCAAACAAACCTTCGCCGGAAATTTCAACTCCGGTTTGGTTGCCTTCAAGCGCCAGCTGATCGGCGCTAACCGAAAAACCAGGAACCAGTTTGTCACTTTCTACATTGTCGATATCACCAAGAAAGTGGAATTCGGTGTCTTCGAATTTCAACCCCTTCTTCATTGGCAGCGACAATGTTCCGGCAAGATTTACAGTACCTTCGACCAGATCAACCGGCAGGTTCGCTTTGGTTAGCAAGCTGAGCGGCGGGCGATCAAGCAGCGACAACGCAGCGGTCGCACTCCCTTTGGCCGTGATCCGGGTAATCGACGGGGAAATCCCCTTGATCTCGGTATCGGGGATGATGAAGGACGTGCCCGTGGCATCAACTGCGCCCCCTTCATCCGCGATGACAACACCCGATTCAGCGGTGGCGGTAAAACGGTGATTGATCAGACTGGCCTGTCCCTGTGCGTTCTCAAGCGGCGGCAGGGTCTTGGCGAACCTGATCTTTGCCTCGTCAAAACCGAAATCCAGATAGATATCTGGTTTGCTGTCTGGCCGCAGCCGCAAAGCAAAGTCAACGTCCGAGAACCGCCCCTCATACAAATTCTCTTGGACCCAAAGCCGTGGTTTTGACGCCAGGCGTTCAGGCCAGTAGTTCAACAGTTCATCCCCGTTCATGCTGTCCAGATGTGCATCCAGTTGCGCCGCCCAACCCTCGGGTTCGCCGATCAGCTTGCCAGAACCCAGCAACCGATAGTTGGCGTCTTCGACCATGATCTGACCCAACCGCAATTCGAACGGGGCCAATTTCATCTTCATATCAAGTTCGGCGCGTGCCAGGTTCAGCGATTCTGGAAACAGGTTGGCCGGGTTGATATTGATGTTGCTGAGGCTCAGCTGCGAGGTCAGGCTTTCCAACGCACCGTTTTCAATTCCACGCAGGAACGCCTTGCCCTCGGCATGAAACGCGCCCCATGCGGACACCACCGAAACTTCGTTGAAGTCCAGCTCCTGCCGCGTGGGGTTGTAGGTGAAGTAGGTTCTGGCGGACTCGAATGGAATGGGGCGCGTTTCCTGCGTAGGCTGCACCGCGCCTGCTCCAAGGTTTAGCGTTGCAAACAGCGGCCCCAACGCCGCCCTGTCGTCAATGCTGCCGCGCAACGCCCCAGAGATCGGTGCCTTGAGAACCTGCAACCACGACAGGGCAAGACTTTGGCTGGCGATGTCTTCGGCTGGCAGGTCGGTGATCGAAATGCCGAAACGCGCCTGTGGCGTACCCAGAACACTGGTATAGTTCGCCTCGATCGAGCTTGCATAGTCGCGCCCGGTCAGTACGGAAAACCCCGTGGCCAGATGCATCTCATCGCCGGTGCGGGTCACAGTGATATGCCCCCCGTCGAATACCCAGGCCCGCCCAAGACGCAGATCCTGATAATCCAGCGTCAGCGATTCCAAGTCGACCGAACGCAACCCGGACAGGATAGGCGACAGGAATACATCATCCGATTGCTCGATCAGTTGGGCGAGGTCCGGTGCTTGCTGCACAGGGGCGCTGCCCGAACCAACTGTCAGCGATAATGCCCCGTCCAGGCCCCGGGTCAGCGCGATCTGTGCATCGCGAAGGATGATGCGTCGCGGGCGGATTTGACCCCGTAAAAGCCCGCGCATCGACAATCGGGTGCGCAGGTCCGAAACCTGCGCAATCTGCTGCCCGGCTGCGTCGCTGATCGTCACGTCGCTCAGCTGCAGACGGGGACGCCATTCCTCGTTCACGATAAAGTTGACGTCGCCAAACCGGATTTTCAGCCCTCCGAGGCTGTGTTCAAGGCGCTGTTCAACCTGCTTTCGCAACCATTCGGGTGCATGAAGATTCTGGCCGATCAGAAAAAACCAGCCCACAAAGACCAACAGCCCCAGCGACAGGACCGTCCAACCGGAAAAATGCGCGGCAATACGACGACGGGACCGGCGACGCCGGGGCTTTTTGGGCTGCGACGCACTTTTGTCTTCGTGCTGCACCAATTTTCTATCCACGTCTTCCAACCCGCCCGCGCCGCCCTATGATGTCTGGCAGCCCTTAAAAAACTTTAGCGGAGTTTCCAATGCCCGACGTTTCAGACATCGCCCCTGATTTCACTTTGCCCCGCGACGGAGGCGGCGAGGTCACATTGTCAGCCCTGCGCGGCGGCACCGTCGTTCTGTTCTTCTATCCTCGTGATGATACGCCGGGCTGCACCAAGGAATCCATCAGTTTCTCGGAACAACTTCAAGCCTTTGGTGACGCGGGCGCTCACGTTTTCGGCATCTCGCGGGACAGCGTCGCCAAGCACGACAAGTTTGTCGCCAAGCACAATCTGACCACTCCGCTGTTGTCGGATGAGGGCTCGTCGGTCTGCGAGGACTATGGCGTATGGGTTGAAAAGAATATGTACGGTAAGAAATCGATGGGCATTCAGCGCTCGACCTTCATCATCGATGCCGATGGCAAAATCGCCAAGATCTGGCGCAAGGTCAAAGTTCCTGGTCACGTGGATGAAGTGCTGGAAGCCGTACGGGCGATGTAACGCCCCTCGACCACGCGCGCCATCCGGTCTAAGAGCCGCGCGTGCAATCAAGCGGAGAAACATGGTGCCCAAAACGCTGACCCAGATGGCTACTGAGGTTCTGACAACGGCGGATGGTCGGGAAAAAACCGCCCTGTCCAAAAGTCATGCCGCCGCGTGGTTCGCATCGCGCAGCGGTGACGCGCCAGAGATCGAGATCGGCACCGCTACGCCACCGCTGCAACCCGCACGCCCGGATCAGCCTGAACTGCTTTCCCCGCGCGAGGTACCAAAACGGAAACCGGGTACAGAAGCGGGCCGTGTCGCCCTGCTGCACGCTGTCGCACATATCGAGTTGAACGCCGTTGATCTGCATTGGGACATCATCGCCCGCTTTGGTCATGTGCCGATGCCTGTCGGGTTTTATGACGACTGGGTTAAATGCGCCGAAGAGGAATCGCGTCATTTCGAGATGGTGTGCGATTGCCTTGAGGCCATGGATAGCAACTATGGCGCCCTGCCCGCCCATGCTGGGATGTGGCGCGCGGCCGAGGACACCGCCGAAGATTTGATGGGTCGATTGGCCGTGGTTCCCATGGTGCTTGAGGCACGCGGGCTGGACGTGACCCCCGGCATGATCGACATATTCCGCAAGGCCAAGGACGAAAAAGCTATTGCTGCGCTGGAAGTCATTTATGCCGAAGAGGTCGGGCATGTGGCTTATGGCTCGAAATGGTTTCATTTCCTGTGTGGGCGCGAGAATGCCGATCCCAAGGATGTGTTTCACCAATTGGTTCGCCGGTACTTTCACGGCGTGTTGAAGCCACCTTTCAACGAAGAAAAACGCGCCGAGGCCGGGTTGCCGCCTGATTTCTACTGGCCCCTGACCGAGGAGTTGCCCGCGCCCGGTTCGGCGCAATAAACGCGCGCAAATTGATGTTATCGGCAATTTCCCGCCGAGATTTGGCGGGAATAACGCGGTTTCATGTGTGAACTAGTTTACAAACTTGCCCAAATCACGCGTGCCCTCTATGCACTTCGCCAAAGGGACGGCTATCACTCACGACCGGTCCCGAATCTTGGGGATGAGAGGTGAAGACGCGTGCGAACACGTCTGGCAATTAAGTTACACTCACTGCTCGAGCGGCATTTTCCCGAACGCCGAGTCTTTCTGAAATCTGACAACGACACGCGGTTTATCCGGCTCAGCTCGGAAACGCAGATTTTCGCCGTTGCTGGCGTTGCAGTATTCGTTGGCTGGACCGCCGTCGCCACGGCGATCCTGCTAATGGACAGCATCGGATCGGGTAATTTCCGCGAGCAAGCCAAGCGCGATCAGGCGACTTATCAAGACCGTCTGAACATCCTGTCGACGGAACGGGATGCCCGCGCGCAAGAAGCGCTGGCCGCGCAAGACCGGTTCAACGCGGCGCTGGAACAGATCTCGGCGATGCAATCGGAGCTGCTGGCGTCGGAAAACCGCCGCCGCGAGCTTGAGACCGGGATCGAGGTCATCCAGACCACCCTGCGCGCCACGATGAAACAACGCGAAGAGGCCCGCACCGAGCTGGCCAGCATGCAGGTCGAGACCGATGACGGCGACATTTATATGACCGCCGCAGGCGACCCGGAACAAATGAATTTCATGACCGACGCTCTGGTCCGGACGGCACAAGAGCGTGACCAAATCGCCGCCGATGCACAGGATGCTCTGGCGCAGCGCGACGATCTTGAGTTGGAAATCCGTTTGATGCAGGAACGCAGCGACGAGATTTTCCGCCAGCTGGAAGAGGCGATGATTATCTCGGTTGAGCCTCTGGACAAAATGTTCCGCCAGGCCGGTATGCCCACCGACCGTATTATCGAAGAAGTCCGCCGCGGCTATAGCGGCATGGGTGGCCCCCTCACCCCCATCTCATTCAGCACGCGCGGAGAGGACCTGACCCCCGACGAAATCCGCGCAAATGTGTTGCTGCAACAGATGGACCAGCTGAACCTGTACCGCATTGCCGCCGAAAAAGCCCCCTTTGCCAGCCCGGTGCATGATGTGGTGCGCTTTACCAGCGGCTTTGGCACGCGACGGGATCCAAAAACCGGGGGGCGGCGCATGCACAATGGGGCGGATTTTGCCGGTGCCCACGGAACCGACATCTTTGCCACCGCCGACGGAATCGTCACCCATGCGGGCTGGCAATCCGGGTTCGGCAGGCTGGTGAAAATCAAGCACGCGTTCGGGGTTGAGACTCTTTACGCTCATAATACCAAGATCCGGGTCAAGGTTGGCCAAAGGGTCTCGCGCGGGGATCATATTGCTGATATGGGTAGCACTGGACGGTCTACCGGCACGCATCTGCACTATGAGGTTCGCGTCGACGGTGTGCCAAGAAATCCAATGACTTACATTAAGGCTGCGAGAAATGTTTTCTAAGAGCAAAATCAACGAGCCCGCATCCGACGCCCCCGAGACAGCAAAACCTGCTGCTCCGGCGACACCGGCTGCCCCTGCACCGGCGGAAACCAAGGCCAGCACCGCGCCCAAGCCCAAACCTCCGGCATCGGTTCTGTCCTCGGATCTGCACATCACAGGCAATCTGAAAACCACGGGCGACATCCAGGTCGAAGGCACAGTAGAAGGCGACATCCGCGCGCACCTGCTGACCATCGGCGAAACCGCGACCATCAAGGGCGAAGTCACCGCTGATGACGTCGTGATCAACGGCCGCATCGTGGGCCGCGTGCGTGGCCTGAAGGTGCGCCTGACCTCGTCTGCCCGTGTCGAAGGCGACATCATCCACAAGACCATCGCCATCGAAAGCGGCGCGCATTTCGAAGGTTCAGTGCAGCGTCAGGACGACCCGCTGAATCCTGGCCGCAGCGGCAAGTCGGGCGCCAACCCGGCGGCCGAGGTCAAGCAGTAACACTGCCCCTAAATATGAATAAGCAAACGCCGCGGGTCAGCCTGCGGCGTTTTTCTTTTGCCCTTGCCGGTTGCTGTGGTCGGTATAGGGTTCTGTCATGTTGATCTTTTTCTCTATCCTTCTGTTGATTGTGGGCTTCTTTCTGTACCGCCACTGGTCCAAATCCCAAGCACGGCAGACCCTGCTGGCCACGCCCTTGACCGACCACCAGCGCAGGCTGATCGAGCAGCAAGTACCACTGATCCGCCGCCTTCCCGCCGATCTGCGGGCCAAGCTGGACGGCAAGGTGAACCTTTTGCTGGACCAGGTGGAGTTCCACGGCTGCGACGGGCTGGAGGTCACCGAAGAAATGGAGCTGGCCATAGCCGCGCAAGCCAGTCTGCTGCTGGTTAACAGCGACCTCTGGTACGATCACCTGACAACCATCCTGATCTATCCTAGCGCCTTCAAATCCCGTCAGCGCCGGCAGTATGGCTATGTCGTCAGCGAGAAAGAGATCGTACGCACCGGCGAAAGCTGGGATCGCGGGCCGGTCATTTTATCCTGGTCACACAGCAAGCAAGGCGCCGCGAATGATCACGATGGGCAGAACGTCGTCCTGCACGAGTTTGCGCATCAGGTCGATGACCTGTCTGGGGGCACCAACGGCGTTCCGATCCTGAGCGACGGTCAGAGCTTTGCGGAATGGGAACGTGTTTTCCTGACCGCCTATGACTCCCATGTCCGCGCAGTCGAGCATGGCCAACATACGGTTATCGATCCTTATGGTGCCGTAGGTCACGAAGAGTTCTTTGCCGTGTCGGTCGAGGTGTTTTTTGAACAGCCCCGGCAGCTCAAGGCCGCTGTTCCCGATGTTTATAAACAGCTGTCAAAGCTGTTTCGACTTGATCCAGCCAGTTGGGACAACGCAAAGAAATGAAGCCAACAGGGACGTGAAAAGTCATCCCTGAACACAGTTGGAAAATTTTCTCCTTATCCTGACATTTCACAAATTGTAATTTTTGAATTACGCTTAAACCAGTGTTTTCAGGAGGGATTTTCATGGCACCTAAACTCATGGCCGAGTTCTTCGGCACATTCTGGCTGGTACTGGGCGGGTGCGGCAGCGCCGTTCTGGCGGCTGGCGTTGCTGACGTAGGCATCGGCTGGTTGGGCGTTTCCTTTGCTTTCGGCCTGACGGTTCTGACCATGGCATACGCGGTTGGACATATCTCGGGCGGGCATTTCAACCCGGCGGTCAGCCTTGGTTTGATGATCGGTGGCAGGTTCCCGGCGCAAGAACTGATCCCCTATTGGATCGCGCAGGTGATCGGCGCCATTGCTGCTGCGGCCGTTTTGTACCTGATCGTCAGCGGCGCACCAGGGTTCGAAGGTGTTGGCGGGTTCGCCTCGAACGGGTACGGCGAAGCGTCGCCCGAAGGTTATTCAATGATGTCCGCATTGGTGATTGAGATCGTGATGACCGCGTTCTTCATCGTGGTCATACTGGGCGCAACATCCAACTTTGCACCTGACGGGTTCGCTCCGATCGCGATTGGCCTTTGCCTGACCCTGATCCATCTGATTTCGATCCCGGTGACCAACACCTCGGTCAACCCGGCGCGTTCTACCGGTGTGGCCCTGTTTGCTGACGGCCCAGCGCTGGCGCAGCTCTGGCTGTTCTGGGTCGCCCCACTTATCGGCGCAGCCATCGGGGCGCTGATTTGGCAAATGATGGGTGACGACTGAGACAAAAAAGCCCCGATGCCGATGCGCATCGGGGCTTTTTTTTATTATTCGGTGACGGTGACTTTTTTCATCACGTCCGGTTGACCGATCACAGCGCCGTTCGGGCCGTCACCGCGCTTGATCGCGTCCACCACGTCCATGCCGTCAGTGACCTGACCGACAACCGTGTATTGGCCGTTCAGAAACGGACCCGGTTCGAACATGATGAAGAACTGCGAATTCGCGCTGTCTGGATCCTGCGCTCGCGCCATGCCGACGACACCGCGGTCATAGTTGAAATCCGAGAACTCGGCAGGCAAATCGGGGCGATCAGATCCACCGGTTCCGGCACGACGCATGTCGCCACCGATACGGCCGAATTCAACATCTCCGGTCTGCGCCATGAAACCGTCGATGACACGGTGGAACACCACGCCGTCATACTTGCCCTCAGAGGCCAGAGCACTGATCTGCTCGACATGTTTGGGGGCGATGTCATCAAATAGGTCAACGGTGACGGTGCCGTTGGCGCCCTCACCTTCGATCTCGATCTGCAGGCCCGTGGCCAGCGCAGGGCTGGCCAGCAGGGCAAAAGCGGCGGCCAGCTTATACATCAGACGCAACCTTGACGCTGATCATGCGGTCGGGGCTTGCAGGCGGCTCGCCACGCACGATGGCATCTACATGCTCCATCCCGTCGATGACGCGGCCGTAAACGGTGTACTGGCCATTCAGGAAGTGGTTGTCTTTGAAGTTGATGAAGAACTGCGAGTTGGCCGAGTCCGGGTTTTGCGAACGGGCCGCACCCAAGGTGCCACGGTCATGTGGCAGCTTCGAGAATTCTGCCGGGACGTTCGGCAAAGACGAGCCGCCAGTGCCCGCCATACGCAGGTTGAACCCGTCTTCCATGTCGCCGTGCTGCACGTCGCCGGTTTGCGCCATGAAACCGTCGATCACACGGTGGAAGGCCACGTTGTCATACTCACCACCACGCGCCAGTTCCTTCATCCGGGCGCTGTGCTGCGGGGCAACATCCGGCAGCAGCTCGATGACGACATTGCCGTCTTTCAGTTCCATGATGATCGTGTTTTCGGGATCCTTGATCTCGGCCATGAGGCCCTCCTGTCGTTTATCTTGCGCAAATACCTATGCGCCACGCGCGTGAATGCCAAGTGACGCATTGACCTGAAGGCAAAATGCAGGAAAAGAACCGCCTGAATCTGTTGTAATGGCAAGGATAGAGCGATGGGCTGGAAAACTCTGGACGATATGGACCTGAACGGCAAACGCGTGCTGGTGCGCGTCGATATCAACGTGCCGGTCGTTGACGGGGTTGTGACCGATGCGACCCGTATTCAGCGTATCGTCCCGACCGTTCGCGATATCCTCGCAGCCGGGGGCAAGCCTATCCTGCTGGCCCATTTCGGTCGCCCTGGTGGCGAGCGGCGCGAGAACCTGTCGCTGAAACAACTGATCCCCACGCTTGAAGCCGCCTTTGGCACCGAAGTTCTATTCGCCGCAGATTGCGTCGGCACCGAGGCTGATCTGGCCGCCGAAGCCCTGAAGCCCGGTCAGGTGCTGCTGCTGGAGAACACCCGCTTTCACGCCGCCGAAACCAAGAACGACGCCGATCTGGCCGCGGGCATGGCCAAGCTGGGCGACATCTATTGCAACGACGCGTTCTCAGCCGCCCACCGCGCCCACAGCTCGACCGAGGCCATCGCGCGGCTACTGCCTGCTTGTGCTGGCCGCTTGATGCAGGCCGAGCTTGAGGCGCTGGAAGGCGCACTGGGTGCGCCCAAGCGCCCTGTGACAGCGGTTGTTGGGGGGGCAAAGGTATCAACCAAGCTAGAGCTGCTGGGCAACTTGATCGACAAGGTTGATTACCTGGTGATCGGTGGCGGTATGGCGAATACGTTTTTGGTCGCTCAGGGAGTTAGCGTTGGCAAATCATTGGCGGAAACAGCGATGAAGGACACCGCAGCCGAGATCTTGACCAAGGCTGAAACCTCGGGCTGTAAGATCGTACTGCCTTCGGACGTTGTGGTCGCCGAGAAATTCGAGGCAAATGCCCCACATCAGGTGTTGCCAGCCGATCAATGCACCGAAGACGGAATGATCCTGGACGCTGGTCCTGAAAGCGTAACGACCATTACGGACATATTTGGTCAGAGCCAGACCCTGATCTGGAACGGTCCGCTGGGCGCGTTCGAGATCGAACCCTTTGACACCGCCACCAATGCAGCGGCCCTAAAAGCGGCGGCGCTGACACGGTCGGGACAGCTGGTTTCGGTCGCTGGCGGTGGTGACACAGTCGCGGCGCTGAATGCATCCGGTGCGGCCAAGGATTTCTCGTATATCTCGACTGCTGGCGGCGCGTTCCTGGAATGGATGGAAGGTAAAACCCTGCCCGGCGTCGCCGCCCTAGAAGGTCAGGCGTAAAGTCAAAATTGGTCGCATTTCGGGCCTCATGGTAGTCTCTCCTTGTTGAATCGGAGATTTTGTCATGAGGTTCATAGTCTGCCTGGTCGCCATATTGATACCTGCCTACTCTGCGGCACAATCCAGCTGCGAAGGGCAAACGCAACTCGGCGCCAATTTCTGCGCCAAGGAAAAGTGGGAAATCGCTGATCGCGAACTGAACCTTATCTGGGCTGAGGTCAAACCAATGGCCGATGCACGCGGAAACGGTCAGGCCCTATTGGACGAACAGCGCGCCTGGCTGAAAGCGCGCGACGCAGCCTGCGACCCGGAACTGGATAGTGACGGCAGCGCGGCGCCAATGTTCTATTGGGATTGCATGGAACAACAAACCCTGACGCGCAATCAGATCCTAAAGTCTGCGCGCTGAGAAACTTAATCCGACCATTTGCGAAAAAGTGCGAATCAAGGGATTCACAAGCCGAATCACCTGTGACATAGTGCGAACAGATGCCCGCAAAGGGCACATTTTTGAGGCAGACTTCATACGGCGGTAAACAGAGTGTCCCGTTCCCATCGGCCCGGTTTGGGCGCAGTTGTATTCTTCATGGTGGCTTTCATGCTGGGTGTGTATTTCACCTTCGCCGCCGTGCAGGGCGACTATGGCCTATTCAGACGGGTCGAGATCGCAGCGGAACGGGACGCCCTGTCACAAGACCTGGCCAAGCTTAAGGCCGAGATCGCCGAGATGGATAACCTGACCCGCCGTTTGTCCGACACTTATTTGGACCTCGATCTGCTGGATCAGCAGGCCCGCTCGGTTCTTGGCATGATCCGTTCGGACGAAATTGTCATCCGCTAAGCCGGACCGACATTTTTCTTGGAAATCCAACTTTGCCCGAAGGTTCCCCCGGCCTGAAGCCGCGCGAAATGACGATGCGTCATATTTACTCTCGCCAGATTGCCGGAAATGCTTTATGAGATAGTTTAACGCTAAACTATCTGTCCGGAAGGGGGAGATCGCCACGATGGCTGCGCGAAAAACCACAAAGAAACCAAATGTTTCTGCGGAAGAGCTTAAAACCTACTACCGCGAAATGCTTTTGATCCGCCGATTCGAAGAAAAAGCAGGTCAGCTTTATGGCATGGGCCTAATTGGCGGGTTCTGCCACCTGTATATCGGGCAAGAAGCTGTCGTTGTGGGCCTTGAGGCCGCAGCCAAGGAAGGTGACAAACGCATCACCTCATACCGCGACCACGGCCACATGCTGGCATGTGGGATGGAGCCGGGTGGTGTGATGGCCGAACTGACCGGGCGCGAAGGCGGGTTGTCCAAAGGTAAGGGCGGCTCGATGCACATGTTCTCGAAAGAGAAGCACTTCTACGGCGGCCACGGTATCGTTGGCGCGCAGGTGCCATTGGGTGCAGGTCTGGCTTTTGCCGACAAGTACAAAGGAAACGGCGGCGTGACCTTCACCTATTTCGGTGATGGCGCAGCGAACCAGGGTCAAGTCTATGAGACCTTCAACATGGCCGCGCTGTGGGAACTGCCGGTGGTGTTCGTGATCGAGAACAACCAGTACGCCATGGGCACCGCTCAGGCGCGTTCGACGTCTTCCGCTGACATCTACCACCGAGGTCAAGCCTTTGGGATACCGGGCGAAATGGTCGACGGCATGGATGTTCTGGCGGTTAAAGCCGCAGGTGAAAAAGCCGTCGCGCACTGCCGCGCAGGCAAAGGCCCCTACATTCTGGAAATCAAGACCTATCGCTATCGCGGCCACTCGATGTCCGACCCGGCCAAGTACCGCACCCGCGAAGAGGTTCAGAAGGTTCGTGAACAAAGCGACCCGATCGAACATGTGCGCGAGCTGTTGCTGACCGGCAAACACGCGACCGAGGAGGATCTGAAGGCGATCGACAAAGAGATCAAAGAGATCGTCAACCAGGCCGCCGAATTCTCGAAAGAAAGCCCCGAGCCGTCGCTGGATGAGCTCTGGACAGATATCTACGCCTGAGAGGACGATTAAGACATGGCAACCGAAATTCTCATGCCCGCACTCTCGCCCACGATGGAAGAGGGCACATTGGCCAAATGGCTGGTCAAGGAAGGCGATACCGTTTCTTCCGGCGACATCATGGCCGAAATTGAAACCGACAAGGCGACAATGGAATTCGAAGCGGTCGATGAAGGCATCGTCGGCAAGATCCTGATCGCGGAAGGCACCGAAGGGGTCAAGGTTAACACCCCAATCGCGGTTCTGGTCGAGGAAGGCGAAGACGCCTCGGCCCTGCCCGCGGCTGCGCCTGCAGCCACAGCGGTGGCCGAGGCCGCCCCAGCGGCGGTTGAGGCCCCCGCTCCATCCACGGCGCCGGCAGCACCAGTTGTTGATCTGTCACCCGATTGGCCTGCCGACGCCGAGATGAAATCTGAAACGGTCCGCGAAGCCCTGCGCGACGCCATGGCCGAAGAGATGCGCCGCGACGAAGATGTCTACCTGATGGGCGAAGAGGTCGCCGAATATCAGGGCGCTTATAAGATTTCCCAAGGCTTGCTGGACGAATTCGGGTCCAAGCGCGTGATCGACACCCCAATCACCGAGCATGGCTTCGCCGGTATCGCGGTTGGCTCTGCCTTTGGCGGGTTGAAACCGATTGTCGAGTTCATGACTTTCAACTTCGCCATGCAGGCAATGGACCAGATCATCAACTCGGCCGCCAAGACGCTCTATATGTCCGGTGGTCAGATGGGTTGCCCCATCGTGTTCCGTGGCCCTAACGGTGCTGCTGCCCGCGTGGCCGCACAGCACTCTCAGGACTACGCCGCATGGTACATGCAGGTCCCAGGCCTGAAAGTAGTGATGCCGTATTCTGCAGCCGACGCCAAAGGCCTGCTGAAATCAGCGATCCGCGATCCCAACCCTGTGGTCTTCCTGGAAAACGAAATCCTCTATGGCCGCTCCTTCGATATGCCACAGGTCGATGACCTAGCCATCCCTTTGGGCAAAGCCCGTATCTGGCGCGAAGGCTCGGACGTGACCATCGTCAGCTTTGGCATCGGCATGCAGTTCGCGTTGGAAGCAGCCGACAAGCTGGCCGAGGAAGGCATCAACGCCGAAGTGATCGACTTGCGCACCATCCGCCCCATGGATACCGGCGCGATCATCAACTCAGTGATGAAAACCAACCGCCTGGTGACCGTAGAAGAAGGCTGGCCGCAAGGTTCGGTCGGCAGCTACATCTCGTCCGTAGTGATGCAAGAGGCGTTCGACTACCTCGACGCGCCCATCATTAATTGCACCGGCAAGGATGTGCCAATGCCCTACGCCGCCAACCTTGAAAAGTTGGCTCTGATCACCACCGATGAGGTGATCGCCGCTGTCAAACAAGTGACTTACCGGTAAGGAGCGACAGATAGATGCCCACAGAAATTCTGATGCCCGCCCTGTCACCGACGATGGAAGAAGGCACGCTTGCTAAATGGCTGGTCAAGGAAGGCGATACCGTCTCGTCCGGTGACCTGCTGGCCGAGATCGAAACCGACAAGGCCACGATGGAGTTCGAAGCCGTCGACGAAGGCACCATCGGCAAGATCCTGATCCCCGAAGGCACCGAAGGGGTTAAGGTCAACACTGCCATCGCAGTTCTGCTGGAAGATGGCGAAAGCGCCGATGATATCGCGTCCACGCCCGTCGCCGCACCTGCGGCTGCCCCCGCAGCCGCCGCGGGCAACGAGGCCGCCGCGCCAGCGGTGTCCGAGGCGCCCGCCCCTGCCCCAACTGCTCCGGCCAAGGCGGATGGCGGTCGTATCTTTGCATCTCCGCTGGCCCGCCGGATTGCGGCACAAAAAGGTCTGGACCTGACGCAAATCGCAGGGTCCGGTCCGCATGGCCGTATCGTCAAGGCAGATGTCGAAAGCGCCACGGCTGCTCCGGCCACTGTTGCCGCTTCGGCCCCTGCTACGGCACCCGCACCCGCTGCGGCACCGGCTGGCCCCTCGGCAGATGCCGTGGCCCGCATGTACGAAGGGCGAGAGTATGAAGAGGTCAAGCTGGACGGTATGCGCAAGACCATCGCCGCGCGCCTGTCCGAGGCCAAACAAACCATCCCGCATTTCTACCTGCGCCGCGATATCAAGCTCGACGCGCTGCTCAAATTCCGCGGCCAGTTGAACAAACAGCTGGAAGGCCGAGGCGTAAAGCTCAGCGTCAACGACTTCATCATCAAGGCCGTCGCCAACGCCCTGCAGCAAGTACCGCAATGCAATGCCGTCTGGGCGGAAGACCGAGTTCTGCAACTGAAACCTTCGGATGTGGCCGTCGCAGTTGCAATTGAGGGTGGCCTGTTCACACCGGTTCTGCAGGATGCTGACACCAAATCCCTGTCGGCCCTGTCGACCGAGATGAAAGACCTTGCGGGTCGCGCCCGTGAACGCAAACTGGCACCGCACGAGTATCAGGGCGGCACATTTGCCATCTCGAACCTGGGTATGTTCGGCATCGACAATTTCGACGCCATTGTGAACCCGCCTCACGCCGGCATTCTGGCCGTGGGCTCGGGCGTCAAAAAACCGGTTGTCGGCGACGATGGCGAACTTACCGTTGCCACAGTCATGTCGGTCACCATGTCGGTGGATCACCGGGTCATTGATGGCGCGTTAGGTGCGGAATTGCTGCAAGCCATCGTCGATAACCTTGAAAACCCCATGGTTATGCTGGCGTAAAGCCTTGTGAATACAGGCCACGCCGGATCATTCCCTGGCGTGGCCTACCAAATCACTGCCATGTTGTGAGCAGTCGTGATCGCTGCGATAGTTGCTCAGACACACGCAACAGACCACCTTGATTGCATTGCTAGTTCTGATGCAAAGGTGCCCCATGACCCTCGTGAACTCGGCCAAGTGCTTTCTGGTGGTTTCATTGTTGGCGACGTCGCTGCCCGTTGCTGCGATCGCAAAGCCCAACGGCTATCCGGGCGAGAACTCGACCTATAACCCCGATCCCGCTGAAGTCGCCAAGCGCAAAGCTGAGCGCGCCAAACGTATCGAGGCGCGCAAAAAGCGCCGCGAGGAAAAGCGGATCGAGCGGTTGAACAGAAAGAAAAACCGCTCGAACTAAGGTTGAATTACTGGTCTTTGCCCAGCATATGATCCATCGAGATCGAGGGCTGATCGCACCCAGCCTCGCCGACGATCTTTGCGGGAATACCTGCCACGGTCTTGCAGGCAGGAACTTCTTGAAGAACCACAGACCCCGCTGCGATGCGGCTGCAATGGCCGACTACGATGTTGCCCAGAACCTTGGCCCCGGCCCCGATCAGCACACCGTTACCAATGGTCGGGTGGCGCTGCTCTTCTTCCTTGCCTGTCCCACCCAGTGTCACGGAATGCAGCATCGAGACATTGTCACCAACAATAGCTGTTTCACCAATGACAATCGAATGGGCATGGTCGATCATGATGCCCTTACCGATTTTCGCCGCCGGGTGAATGTCGATCCCGAAAATCTCGGACGAGCGCATCTGGAAGAAATACGCCAGATCGTGGCGCCCTTTTTTCCACAGCCAATGCGCCACGCGATAAGCCTGCATCGCCTGGTAGCCTTTGAAATAAAGGATCGGCTGCAACAATCGGTGGCATGCCGGATCACGTTCATAGACTGCCATCAGGTCCGCACGGGCCGCTTCAAGCAGCGAAGCGTCATCCGCATAGGCTTCATCCACGATTTCACGCAGCACCATCATCGACATTTCGTTCGAACACAGCTTGGCCGACACCCGGTATGAGAGGGCCCGCTCAAGGCTTCGGTGGTGCAGGATGCAAGCGTGAACCAGACCACCCATCAATGGTTCGCTTTCGACCGCTGCATGAGCTTCGGTCGTGATACGATTCCAAACCGGGTCGACCGGAGTAACCTGACTGCGCTTTTCCAACATGGCTTTTGATCCTTTGCTGCGCCTAGAATGCCATTTAGTGGGAAAAACGCCAAACGCAAACCCGTGATCGGCAGAGTAACGAAAATGAATGAAACAGATTTGGCAGGCTATGAAGCGAAAATTCAGGCAAGATTGGCTGAACTTTCAGAACATTCCGCGGCGGAAAAGCAGGCTCAGGCCATTGTTGAGCTTGATCAGCAGGCCGTCGGCCGCCTTAGCAGAATGGATGCCCTGCAGAATCAGGCGATGGCCAAGGCACAACAGGCCAATCGGGACATCGAAACGCACCGGTTACAAGCCGCCCTGGACCGCATACATGACGGAGAATTCGGGTATTGCGAAGATTGCGGCGATGAGATTCCTGGCGGTCGATTGAATCTGAACCTTGCCGCCACGAAATGCGTCAGTTGTGCGTCCGGCTGATCTGAAACCGGATCAGATGCTGCAAAACCAGTTCGAAACAGCGACAATATTGCACATCATCAAATCCGGGTTCATCCGCCAGCCGCCTGTTTCGCGCGGCTGCCATCAAAGATCCATTCCCGAACAATGGATGAAGATTACCCGTCTGGCCGACATATTGGTCGGCCAGCGCAGCTTCTTGGATGAGACGTGTACAAAGGCGGTCGCGATCCTGCGGCAGCGCGGCCAGCAAGGCCCGCGCCGCCGCCGCGACATCTCCATGCAGGATAGGGCGCATTCAGTGGATCACCCGACTGTCACTTGGGCGAATAGTCCCGCTCCGTAGCTGGCTGAAACCTGTGCAATGTGGACTTCATAAGGCCCGTTGATCCCATCGTCTGCTTTCATTGCCGACGTGTAGGTCCAGTTTGGAACGCTCACGATCTGTTCCCGTACCAGGGTCCCGTTGGTTCGTATTTGCAGAAGGTAGGATTCGCTTTCCTCGGCCAGCGGAACCTCAATCCCCGCCCAATCGTCCCCATCCAGCCGGGTTCGACGTATCCACGACAATTGATCACCTGCGGCTGTTCCCATCGCCTTCAGATGCACCGGTGCGTATGGGCGCAACCCGTTGCCGTCGAACGCCTCGACAAGATGTACATAGGACGGGTCATCATACCCGCGCGTTGCCGGACCAATGCGGTAGTGCTTGCTCACGCGCCGCTCGGACCGCAACAAGCTGGTTTGGTAAACACGCTGATCCAACAGGACGAACATCGACCCATCGGGCCAGACATCGGGAATGATCGCATCCGTCCCAAGCTGACCGCGCAAGCGACCGGACAATGTATAGATGCCCGTTTCTTGCAGCGTAGCGTCGGCGAATTGGAACAGCTCCCAATTGCCGGGTGTTCCATCACCGATCGCGGCCAGATTGGCCCCGTTCAGCAACGCATCCCGAGGGCGCGATTCCAGCAGGCCATCAACCAGATTGACGCGCAGCGGCGTTCCTTCATCCCAGACACCGGCGCTTGCCCGTCTCAGCGGGGTTTCGGTAAATCCAATTATCGCTTGCCCCGAGATCACCTCTTGCAGAGCATAGTCTTCGTCACTGGCCGCCGAATAGACGGCAACACTGCCGGGCCATGGGTTGGCCGAAGTAGCAAGGTATGGGGCATGCGGTGCCTCTGAGCCGGTCAGCAGCGGCAAATCCATGAACACAGGCAAAACAGGAACCGGTGCCACAAAGGGTTTGATCGACACTTGATCGTCAGGCAGATCAGATGGCGCATAGACGCCGGGTTCGATGCGCACTGCCTCGGCCAGTTGCAGATCCGCCTGCTCTAGCCGGTCGATGCGATAGCGCGCACTCTGCCCGTCTTTGGTCAGGCTCACGACGTCACCCGCCCCCAGATGCAACATCGACGGCGGCAGTGCAAAGCGCGCTGTCTCGCGTGAGACCCGCGCCTCGCTTAGCCAGCGTTCAGCGGTTTGGCGGCCTTCGGCGCGTGTCAGCGATAGAGGCATCTCGTTCACGGCCACCGAATGCGTTCGAGTGTCCGGCAAGATGGCCTCTTCTGACACAACATCATGATCGGCGTCCGATTGTACAAAGCGCAACCGAACGCGGCCTGTCATTTCGGCCTCGGCTTCTCTGCGATATTCCACGCGGCCTTCGATATCAGAGCTGTCTGCCAGATCGTCTGTATCCAATCCGACCACCTTGCGACCGTCGCGCATCTGAAACAGCAGCACACCATCCCGTTCAATCGCATCAAACCCATAACGCAGCATCAAGGGCTGCAATGCCGCGCGCGCGCTGGAGACATCTTGAACCAGATAGCCCCGTACGACGCCATCCAGACGCGACACGTCGATATCCGTTACTCCGGCACCGTGGCAGATTTCAGTGACCACAGAGGCCAGATTCCGCGTTCCTGACCGTCCATTCAACCAATGACCTCGGGGATAGTTCGCCCCGTCGCTCCACTGGCTTCGCAGGTTCGGAAACGTTGGAAACGGACGTGCATCCCATGCCCAAACATAGGCGTTCGCCATATCAACCATGTGACCATCATATTGTTCCGAAAGCGGGTTGATTGCCGGATCAGACCAGTAGCCATACATCGCTTTCAAGTACTGCACCTGCATGAAATCATCGCGCCGACCGGAAGAGTATTTCGGCAAGCTGGATTCCGAGGATTTCGGGTCAAGAAACTTGTTCGGCTGATTGGTTCCTTTGTCGATGGCCGCGCAACCCAGTTCCGTAAACCAGATAGGTTTTGAGCCAGGCACCCAATCGGTCGGGTTCGATTGACGTACACCGCCAATGCGTTCGTGATGCCGGTTCGACCACCAATTGCGAAGGTCCTTGTAACGCCAGACCCATGCCTCATCATGCTCCTCATCCGTGATCGGCGTTCTTATCTGGACTTCGGCCTCTTCCGACGAGGCATAATACCAGTCATAGCCTTCTCCGCCTTCGATATTGCCTCGAAGGTAGTCGAGGTCATAGATCGCGTCTGTGCCGGCCTTCAGATCCACGTGATCCTCGCCATCCCGCCAATCCGACAGGGGCATGTAATTGTCGATGCCGACGAAATCGATGTTTTCATCTGCCCACAGTGGATCAAGGTGAAAATAACGGTCCCCGGTTCCATCATTCGGCTGATAGCCGAAATACTCGCTCCAATCCGATGCGTACCCGATTTTTGTGCCTGGTCCCAAGATTTCGCGCACTTCGGCGGCCAAGGCTTGCATTTGGGAAACGGCTGGAAAGCCGGTCAGACCTCGGATTTGGGTCAGCCCGCGCATTTCGGAACCGATGCAAAAAGACTCCACCCCTCCAGCAGCTTTACACAATGCCGCATAATGCAGAATGAAGCGGCGCAAACCCCATTCCTGAGGGCCGCTATAGGTCACTTCGCCATCGCCAATGGCAAAGTTACTGGCGCGTGCGTGTCCAAAGAACGCGGCCACCTGCGCGTCGGCCGTCGCCGTTTTATCCGGTGATCCTTTTCTACCGGGCGCGGTGCTAAGCGTGATGCGCCCCCGCCAAGGCAAATGCGGCTGGTTGGGTGCATCCGACCACGGGTCTGGCAAACCGTTGCCTTGCAATTGATCCATCAGGATAAACGGATAAAACATAACCCGTTTGCCAATACTTTTCATATGCCAGATTGCCTGAACTACGGATTGATCCGCAGGGGTTGCGCCATAGACGGGGCGGTCATTTTCGTACCTGACAGCTTGGGCGGTCTGTCGGGTCACACCTGCCACGCGCCAGGGCATGTTCTTGCCTTCGATGTCTTTGCGCAAAACCTTGGGCTGAATTTGACATTGCCCGCACCGCAAATCATCGCCAAACCACGACACGATCAAAGAGGCCGCCTCGCAGGAAGGCAACTCACGTTGCAGCGCCCGGGTCGAAGTCACCAGGTCCGGCCTCCCCGAGGCAGAGTTGACATTCGCCGCCCAGCTTTGCCCACGCCCTTTTGTGTAATTGATCTGTTCGCTGGCCAGCGCATATTCACCGGTGCCCGGCATCAGGGCAACGCCCCGGATGGTCTTGAACAGGGCATCCGGCGTATCCGGCAATCCCGGCTGTTCCTGACGTACGACTTCGAATGAAAATTGCGGCACCCTGTTTCCAAACGGCGCCAGTTGCAAACCTTCGATCACAACATAAGCCGTGCCACGATAGGCCGGAACGTTGCCCGCGCCTTCAATGGCTTCGATCAGAGGGTCCGGCAATTGATGGTCGTTCCCCCGATAGATACGCATGTTCAGGGTTGAGAGCTCCAGTTCCTCTCCATCAGCCCAAATGCGCGGGACGTCCGAAATTTGTCCCACCCCTACCGCAATGGCCAGAGAAATCGAATAGCTGTAGCTGTGCGTGGTTGTTGTGACCTCGGACGATTTCGGAGATCCCTTGCCACCTCCGCCACTCTGCGAGGTTGTGCTTGTGCTTTTGGTTTCCAGAAAATCCGACGCCCAGATAACCTGACCACCCAACCGCATACGCCCGAAAACCTTAGCGACCGGAGAACCCTCTCCGGATTCGGTCAGGCGGAAACGGTCCAAGCGCCCGGTTTCGACCACTTCGCTGCCACCGCCCATGACCGACTGGCTCATTAACCGCTGGTCGATGACCCGGCCCAGCGTTGCCCCAATGGCGCGGCCGATCACTGCGGTCGACAGCCCCGCAACAGTGCCGCCAATCGCTCCGCCGACCGCAGCTCCTGCCGCAGACAGAATTATTGTAGCCATCACATATCCTCCAGCGGGAATTCAAAACAGGCGACCACCCGGCGGCGCCAGGGATCACTAAGCGTGTTTTCCACGACGCCATAGCCGGAATAGGCGTGAATAAACCGCAGCGCGGGTGCGGTTTCGCTGACGATACCAACATGCTTGGCAACACGCCCATCGCGCATACGGAACAACAAAACATCGCCCGCCTTCGCAGAACTGGGGTTCTTTTCAATCAGGTGACGGCGGGCCGCTGCCCACATGCGCTCTTCGCCCTGCGGCTCAGACCAGTCCATGCTATAGCTCGGCACCGTTTCGGGTTCGTGCCCCAGCAGCGCGCGCCACACACCACGCAAAAGGCCCAGACAATCCGTACCCACCCCTTTGACCGAAGCCTGATGCACGTAAGGCGTTCCCAACCAGCCCCGCGCCTCGTCGACAATATCCTGCCTATGGCCGCTCATCGTCTGCTTCCCCCAGTGTTGGGATTGCCTTGCTTGGGCACCGCCATTACCCAGTCTTCACCGGGCAGGTCAGGAAACCCCTGAAAGTTGATGATATTATTAAATTTTTTTCGGCAGGTGTGCATACTTTTGTTGCACCCTGCTGTCAGCTTTACCCGGTCCCCGACGGCCAGGCCGCCGCTGATCCCGGACCAAAGCGTAACATTGCGCCCACCCACGATCCGGTCGTCCTGTTTGATTGCGGCCCACAACCCGGTTGCCCGCCCGGACAAAACATCCAATCTGCCCCGCCTGAACCAGGCTTCATCCGGTGCTTCTGCCCCTTTCAATTGCAGGACAGTGCCGGCAATAAAAGCGACCACTTCAGCCTCGGCCTGATACCCTGGCGCGCCGAGATTGAACTTGCAATCACCGTCCCCCAGAACTGCCGTACAAGGTTTCTGGTAAACCCTGCCCATCGGTCGGTTGAGCAGGTCGGTCAAACCGCGCAATTCGGCGTGAAATGCACCACCTGCGCGGCGCATCTCACCAATCGAGCCTTTGAATTGCAGAAAACGCTGTTCAGGCCTGGCCCAGTTGACCAGCCACGCCCGGACCTGAGCATTGTCGAACCGACCCGCTTCGATGTCTTCTTCTGTGACCGCAGCATCGGACAAGGCCCCCATGGCCTCAGAGTTGTCGACGGACAGTCCGGTGGCTTGTTCGATAGCCGTAGCCGTCAGGCCCGTGCTAGCCTTGAAGGTCATCCCGTCAAAGCTCAGTACCATGTCATGATCGGTGAAACCGTATTCCTGCCCGTCCTCACGCCGGATCGCCCAGCATCGGCAGGTTGTGGTCAACCCTGTTTGCAGATGGGTGAGCAGCCCCTGCTTATCGCCGCTCATCAGACACGTACCTCGACCACTGGAACGTTGGGTACGTCGCCCGCTTGAAAACTAGCGACACTGGTCTGAATCTTGTCAGTGTCAAAACGAACCGGGACGTCAAACTCAAACCCGGCGGTGACTTCCACCTCTTCAGGCGGCGGCGCAGTAAACGTGATCAGACCGCTGTTTATGTCCACTTCAAAATCTACGCCTTCGCGCATTTGATCCTGTTCCAGGCCGATCCGCACGGTACCCAAAACTAGTTTGACGATTGGGCGGACATAGCTGAACCCGCCCGAGCTGTAGGTTTTGACCAGCTGAAACTCGGTGCTTGTACCGTCACCACGAGCAATGACCTGATCATCCATTGCCACGTCTGCTGTCGCAGCCCCGGATTTGTAATCCGACCAGTCTTTCCAGCGAAAACCGAACATCTGCCCCTGACGGGCTTCAAAAAACGAAACCAGCGTCTCGATATCGTCCAATGATCGCATCCCCAGCCCGGCGTCATAGCGGCGACGGGAATGCGCCCAGGGCGTGTTGCGTTCTTCGAACCCGTTGGCCAGCGTCACGATATCTGTGCGCCGCTCGGGGCCGCCGACCGAACCAAAGCTCAGGCTGGCGGGAAATCTTACCTCGTGGAAATTCATGAGCTGCTCCCTCGTGTTACCTGTTGCGATTGCCGCGACCCAAGGCGCGGCTCATCTGAGCGGCAATCTGACCCTGACTGCGTCTGAAACCCTGAACGTCCGGCGTTGTGATATTCATCACCACGTTCACTGCGCGCCCTCCGCCGGATGTCCGCACGCCCAACTTGCCATCTGGCCCGCGCGCCAGAGGCATGATCGCCTCGGGGCCGGCCTCGCCCATCAGTCCGGTGCCGCCCCGCATCGGAAATGTCGTTGGGCCGCTGACCACACCGCCATTGGCAAAGGGCATCACCCGGCCCTGCGAAAAGCTGCCGCCATTGGCAAAGGGCAAAATTCCCTGCACCAGACCACCAACCGTATTGGCCAGCATGCCGCCAAAGTGATCGGTCACAGGCTTGATCGCCGCCGAATAGGCCGTGCGGATCATCGAGTTCTTCAGCACATCCAGCGCATCCGACAGGTTCATGCCGTCCAGCACCACGCCGTCAAATGCCTTGCGCAAACCGCCGGACATGCCGCGCTCCAACGTGGCGACGTCCTTGCCGGTTTCTTCAAAGGCTGCGCTGATCCGCTTCATCTGATTGTCGAATGCCGCAGCCATGGACGCCGCATCCCCCAACGAGTCGCCCAGCGCCTCACCCCGTTCCTGCAGGTCATCCAACCCGTCACGATCCGTCATCACGCTCTCCTTGTTGCTTGTCCGGATAGGCCGCCAGCAAAGCGTCCAACCCCGCCCGGTTCATCGCTGGCATCCCGGCCCCTTGCCCCAACATCAGTCGCAATTCAGCCGGTGTCAGACGCCAGAACTGATCCGGCGTCAGGCGCAGGCCGATGAAACCGGCCCGCATAAGGGCGGGCCAGTCGAACCCGCTCATGCGTCACCCGGTACCATGAAGGCCCGTGCCAGCAGTTCAGCCGCAGCCTTGGCGCCAGCCATCGGCCCGCCATCGATCTCGGCCCGCAGCAGATCCGATCGGGCGACATCGGCGCCCCCGCCTCGCAGCCCGGCCACGATCAATTCCAGCACATCACCGCTGGAATAGGCCCCACCTTCGAAGCGCTGCACCAGTTCCACCAAAGACCCGGTGCCCAGCTGTTGTTCCAATTCCGCCAAAGCACCCAGCGTCAGCTTGAGCACCCGCCGCTCTCCATCGATGGTCAATGTCACCTCGCCCGTCCACGGATTGGCCATAGGATTACAGTGCCGTGAAGGCCAAAGCGCCGGCGCTGGCCAGGCTCATCTCATAAGTCGCCTCGCCATTGTGCGACCCCGCATATTCGATGCCGGTGACTTGAAACGCGCCTTCAACGATGCCGAAATCGGGAATGATCACCTGAAAGTTCGGTGTCTCACCGTCAAAAAACAGCTGTCTTGCGCGTTCGTCGGTGCCTGCATCCTTGAATACGCCCGAACCCGAGATCGCAGCGGACTTCACCCCGGCCCCCGACAACAGCTCGCGCCAACCACCCTGACTTTCCAGGCTGGTGACATCCACACTTTCCGCGTTGAAACTGACCCGCGTGGCCCGCAGCCCCGCGATCGTCTCGAACAGGCCCGAGCCGTTCATATCCACTTTGACCAACAGGTCTTTTCCGTTCTGGGCAGCCATATGCTCTCTCCGTTGATTGCTTAGTTGTCTTCCACGCGGGCGCGGAATCTCAGGTCGATCTGGCGGATGGCACCGCCGGTTCCCGTGCGGCGGGCCGAGGCGCGTTCGAACCACAGCCCCACCAGTCGCCCGCGATCCAGGGTCAGTGCTGCACCCTCAAGCGCATCGCACACCGCCCCCGCAAGGGCCTTGGCTGCGCCAAACCCGGCGGCCTCGGACATCACCGACACCGTGAACCGATGCAGGGCACCAGCGCCCGATCGGTCCGAGGCATCCCGCACCTCTTCCGGGCCCAGCGTCACATAAGTCTGGGGCACCGCCCCTGCCGGCACAGCGTCATAGATCGCGCCGCCCGACAGCGTGCTGACCTGCGTATCGCCTGAAAGCTGCTGATACACCGCCGCCTGCAAAGCCGCTGAAACGCCATAGCTCATGCCGCCACCTCTTCGTCCGCGAAACAGGTCAAGTACTGGCCACGCGGGTCACGCTCGGCGACCGCGCGAATAACAAAACGCCGTATGCCTTCGGCAAAACGCTGGTCCGGCGACGGGCGCATCAATGACCCCTCGGGCGCACCCCGCACAACGATGCGGTAACCCACGCGCGAAACTGGCACCCCGGCCACCTGACGCTCGGACCCGCTGCGTGCAGTGACTTCAGCCCAAACCGTACCCAACGAGGCCCATGTTTCGATGTACCCACCTGCGCCGTCGGCAGTTCGGATTGGCGCTTCGAGAACCAGCTTTCGGTTCAATCGCGGCGCCTTCATTGCGTCACCCCTGCGCCAAAGCGCACGACGCGATAGCGTTGGATCAGGCTGGTTACGCCAAAGGGCATACAACCAGCACCCAAAGCAGTCTCGTCGCGGTATTCGTAGTAATGCGCGGCCAGCAACAAAACTGCCTGACCCAGATCAGCAGGTAGCCCACCCCAATCTGCCGACATCCCTGCAGCAAAGGTGATTTTCACCGAGCCGCCTGTCGCAATGTTCGGCAACATTGCGCCCTTTGGGCGCAGCCTGGGGCGCTGGCTGTCCTGTTCCAGCCGATAGGCATCGGGCGCGATTGTGCTTTCCAAACCCGCCGCATCGCGGATTGTCACCGCGCCCACAGTCACCACCGGGGTTACCGGCAGCACCTCGCCTGCAGCATCGAGCCATTCGCTCAGGCTCCAAGAAAATTCGCGTTCAATCAGCACCTTGCCGGTGCGCGCCTCGATCGCAGCGATCGCCGCCCGCAGGAAACCGTTCAGCACCTCGTTCTGCACACTGCCCTCGGCAAAGCCCGTGCCCAGACGCAGATGCGCCTTGAACTGATCTACCGGCAACGCCGCATCCGCGATGGCGGTTTCTTCGATCAACATCATCCATTCACTCCGCAATCTCGGCCCCCTCCGGGGTCGTCACTTCAGGAAATTGGCAGGCACGCGCCGCCCCACGTTGCTCGGACGGAGGGGAGCAGCTAGACAACGCAGGGGGTCTCACCCCGGCCCGTACCCGCCGCCCGAGGGGCCGGTTACCCAGCCCCCGGATCCGCCACCGCTTAGGCAGTGCCGAATTTCACCAGTTTGATTGCGGCAAAGTCGCTCACGTCGCCGCCGACGCGTTTGGTTGCATAGAAGAGGACGTGTGGTTTGGCGCTGAACGGGTCGCGCAGAACGCGCAGATCGGGGCGCTCGGCGATGGTGTATCCTGCCTGGAAATCACCGAAGGCGATCGAGTAACTGTCGGATGCCGCATCCGGCATATCCTCGGCGATCAGCACCGGATAGCCCATCAGGCGCGCAGGCTCGCCAGCGGCCAGACCGTCCGACCACAGGAAACGGCCATCGCTGTCCTTCAGCTTGCGGATCAGGCCTGCAGTTTTCGAGTTCATCACGAAGGTACCATTGACCCGGTACTGCGCGCCCAGCGCATAGACAACATCAACAATGGCATCCGCCTCAACACCGCCATCAATGCCTGTCCGAACGTAGCCGATATTGCCCCAATCCCAGACGTCATTGTCGACCTTGGCGTGATCCAAAATACCCTTCGGCTTGTCGGCACCATCGCCACTGATAAACGCCGACGCCTCGGCGCGGGCAAACTTGTCAGCGATACGACCGGCCAGCCAACCTTCGACGTCAAAGGCGCTGTCATCCAACAGGCGCTGCGAGGCCTTGGGCAGCGCGCTCAACTCGTGCAGCGCGATTGAGATGCGGTCAATCGATGGAGTCGCAGTCTCGGTCGCGTTCGAGGCCTCATCCGCCCATCCCGCACCCACATCGGTGTGGTCGATCAGCACATCGAACGAGTTCGCTTCGACATTCACGACCGAGGCGATCGAACGGATCGAGGCGGTGGATTTCAGCACCGATTTGATGATCTCGGCGGTTTGCGGATCGACCAGGTAACCGCCATCGCTGTTGACCGCACTGGTCAGCGACTTGGCCTCCATGTCCAGCCCACGCAGGCCGTCATCGTCACCCGAACGCACATAAGCGTCAAAAGCCTTTTGGTGCGGTGCGCCTTCGGTGATCGAGGCAGCAAGATGCGGGCGTGCCGCGATGGTTGATTTACGATCCAGCATAGTCAGTCGCTCTTCTGTCTGTTGCAGTTTGGTTTTCACTTCAGCCTTCAGGCCCTTGAATTCATTCACGAAGCCAGCCATCGCCTGCTTCACCTCCTGAACCAGGGGCGCACCCTCTCCGGTCAAGGCCGGGGTCTCGGTCTTGCTCATAAGCACTTCCATTCTTGGGTGGGTTTGAGGCGCGCTAGGGTCGCGCCAGCTCCTGCCGGGCGTCGTTGAACACCTCGGCAATACTGCGCAGGGTTTCTTCGGCATCCGGGGTCGCCCCCTTTGCCGCCACCCGCGCACTGGGCAGCATCGGGAAAGTCACAAGCGACACCTCCCACAGCTCCAGTTCCGTCAGGACCCGCTGGCCCTTGTCATTCTTAACGGCTCGCTGAGTGCGATAGCCAATCGACAGACCGTCCATGGCACCCGCTCGGATTAGCTCTGCCGCCTCGCGACCCTTTTGTGTGCTTTCCAGCAGACGACCCTTGACCCACAGGCCCTTATCGTCTTCGCGCACTTCGTCCCAAACGCCGATTGGTTGCGCCGGGTCGTGCTGCCACAGCATCTTAACCCGCTGACCAGCCTTCACCAGCCCATCCAGTGATGCACGATAGGCGCCTTTTTGCACCACATCACGGCCCTGATCGACCTGACCGAACAGACTGGCATAGCCTTCGATCACTGCATCCTTGGACACAGACAGCCTATCGCCGAACCGCGCAAACTTATGCTCCAAATCCATGAACAACTCCTCGTAAGCCTCTGAACTCATGGCGTTACCGACAAAAACGACTGAAACGCCTGTGCCAGGATCACTGCGGCCACACCGTAGACCGTCAGCCACAACCGGCGCTCTAACCGCTCCATCATTTCTTCGATCTGATCCAACCGTTTGCACAGGTGCGCATGCTGAATCTCGGCCACCCGTTCATGCGCAGCCAGACGCAAGCCCGGCGCGCAATCGAATGGCGGATACCCTTCAGCCATCCGCATCCTCCGCCAGTGCCGGCAACCCCAGCAAAGACCGCTTCTCGGCATCTGTCAGGAAATCGGCACGGCTGACGCGGGTCCACTGCGCATCACGTTCGGTAGCCAACGCGGGCACCTGATCCAGATCGGGTTTCAGCATCAGATCCTCGCCAGAAAAGCCCGAGAGCCACTCTGACACTGCCGCCGCCACCCGCGTCACCAGGGGCAGAACGGTCAGGCGATAAAACGCCCGGTTGGCCTCCTGATAATTCGAATAGGTCGCGTCGCCCTGAATTCCCAACAACATTGGCGGGACCCCAAAGGCCAGCGCGATCTCGCGGGCGGCGGCTTCCTTGGTCTTTTGAAATTCCATGTCCGAAGGGGAAAAGCCCATCGGCTTCCAATCCAGCCCCCCTTCCAGAACCATCGGACGACCAGCATTGCGCGCCCCGCGATAGTTCTGCTCAATCTCGTCTGACAGACGCCGGAATTGATCTTCTGCCATCACCCCATGGCCATCGCCTTTCCACACCAGCGCCCCCGAAGGCCGCGCCGCATTGTCCAACAGCGATTTCGACCACCGAGACGCGCTGTTATGCACATCAATCGCCATAGCCGCCGCCTGCATCGGCGAAAATCCATAGTGGTCATCCTGCGGGTGAAAGGACTTTATGTGACAGATGACTTCAGCCGCAAATCGATGCGTCTTGCCACCGACGCTATAGTCATACGCCTTGGGCCAGCCATCCGCGCCCGGCACCACGCTCATCCGGTCCGAGCGCAGGACGTGCAGCTCAACCGGCAGGCCTTCCTCGGCCTGCACTGCCTCGACATAGGCATTGCCCGACAGCAGCAACTGCCCGAACAAGGCCTCCATCAATTCCGCCCGCCCCTGCGCCGCATTCGGACGACGCATGAGGCTCAGGATCGGATGTACATCATAGCGCTGCGCCTGATCCTGCAACACCAGAGGCAGAGCCGCCGCCGCCTCGGCAATCAACTTAACCGAGCGAAACCCCACCGGGTTCCCCGAAAACCCCGTCCGCGTCAGCGATACCGCATCCCGAGGGCTCCACGCCACGCGCCCACCCATCTGCCACGCCACCACAGGCCCCGCCGCGCTCGCCTTCGCCTCGGGCGCTGCCTCAGCCGATCCACGACGCAAGAAATCGAATACCATCTGTGCTCCTTTCTGCCGCCGCTCTGCCCGGCTTGTTGAAAGGAGTTATGACGGAAAGAAGTTTAAGGCTTGGGAATGGGGCGTACGGGGGGTGTGCAACGGCATTCTCGACCTGGCGCCACGATCCAGATCAGTCACGACTTCAGACCGTCAATTCGTGGACAAAGCCGATAAGAATGACAAGTTATCAAAGCTTGTTAACGATAAACACCGAAAATTTTACATCTCAGCAATCCAGCCGACTCGTAGGCTGATCTGAATCGAGCTATTTCGTTTGCCAGACCTGTTTGGGTCGCTTCAGCGCAAGCTTTCATTGCACTGTTTTCCGCCTCTACTTGGGAGGTATAATTGACGCCAAATCCTGTGTAGCCTGCTGGGTTGTTTGCAACCGCTAGGTAATTACCCGACACTGTGTCTCGTTTTGCCTTGGCCAATTCACTTTTGTGCGCATTGGGTATTGTGGATGCTGTAGGTTTATCTTGAGGAACAAACGTAGCGTAGAGGATACAATCCTGTCGAGACACGATCTCACAGTCGATCTTCGCCATTCGTTTTGCGTCATGCTCTGAATACCGACCTGTCACTACTGCCCAAGAGCCGCCATCCGGTCGAATGTAAAACGCTCCAAACGCTCCGTCTCCTTGGCTCACAGCTTGGTCAAACGCATTTCTCACCCGCGTGGTCAGCGGTTGGTCTGAGTGCTGTCGAACCTCATAGGGTCCAAAAGTGGTCAGAGATTGCTTCGAAGGTACATAACTTTCGTCAGGTGTGGTTTCTACGCATGCCGCTTGCAGCACAAGCCCAACAAATAAAAAAACACTTTTTTTTAGTCACTTCGGTACAATTCCTCAATGATGAATACTCTCCGCATATGGGTTTCATCGCTAACTCTATCGGTCTGCTAGGTCAACATTCCAACCGACCTTCCCACCAAAAATCCAAGCCCGGTGACGGATGATACCATGCGTCACAGACTCCGCACCCTAGGCCGCCGATAGGCCCCCGCAGGCCCCACCACCAGCTCATGCAGCGCCCAGACCAGCGCGTCGACCCGGTCGGGCGAGCCCTGCCCTTCAAAGCCCCGCGCGGTCATCTGGCACATCTGTTCCTCCAGCGCATCCAACCCCGAGACATGCGCCACACGCCCCTGTTCGTACAGCGCCGCCACAGGCTCGGCCCGGGCGACCTTGCCGCGGGAGGCCCGAACCGCGCGATAGGGCACCAGAGGGTCCACCTGCCGCACGACCTCTTCTACAAGCTGCCCGCCCTGATTGACCTCGGCCACCAGACGCTCGGCCCCGAACTCATCCATTGCGTCAATCGCCGCCTGCGCCCAACCAGCTGGGCCAACGCCCTGAACCGTTCGGTCGGCCAACACATAGGCGCGCCACTCCTCGGGCGGCCCCTGCACCTGAGCCCCCACGACCACGATCCCGCAGGCATCCGCATCTGAACCGGCCGTCACAGCCGGGTCCAGCGCCACCACGATGCGGTCCAAATCAGGCACCTGCCCGCTCCGTGCCGCCTCCAGCATCGAGCCCGTCCACAAAGCCCCCTCAGCATCCGACAGTAACACCCCGTCCAATTCCTGCCGCCCCAGCCGCGTGCCTGCATAGCGCGCGCGCACTTCGTCCAGAAACGATGCGGCCAGATTTGCCCGGTTCGCCTCGGTCGGCGCGTGTGTGTGCACCGTTGAAGGCGACGCCAGCAACTCCTTCAAAACCTTCACATTCCGCGGCGTGGTCGTCACACAGACCCGCGGCCGCTCACCCAATCTCAGCGCAAATTGCAGCATATCCCAGGTTTCCCCGGCCTTTTTCCATTTGGCCAGCTCATCCACCCAAGCTGCATCGAACTGGGGTCCCCGCAACCCTTCGGGATCATTTGCCGAAAATGCCTGAGCCTCGGCCCCATTGGGCCAGATCAACTTGCGTTCAGATGCCTTCCAACTAGGTCGCCTGTCCGGGGGCGAACATCGCAATATCCCGCTGTCACCAAAAATCATGACATCGCGCACCTGATCGAAGGTCTCTGCAACCAAAGCCACACGGCGGGCCTCACCCCGATCCAGCGGTTTCGCCCCCTCGACCATCGACCGCACCCATTCGGATCCAGCCCGTGTCTTGCCCGCGCCACGTCCGCCCATGATCACCCAGCATCGCCAATCACCCTCGGGCGGCAACTGATGCGGCAGCGCCCAAAACTCAAACAGGAAAGGGAGGGCACACAGCCCCCCCTCCCCGATCTCACTCAGAAATCTCTCCCGAACCGCAACATCTGCGGAGGCGAGCCAACCTGCACCCGATTTCAAATCGAGCGCGCTCAAGGTCGAGCGCATACCCTCCTTGGGCAATTCCGGCTTGTCTGTGATGTTGTTCGACAAAGCTTGTCTCCACTTTCTGACAACTTCGGATCAGCCCCTCTAGCTGCCCCAGTTGCTTGCCTGCTCCGGCAAGGTCTGCATCCTCCCCGGCACCAATCTGCTGGCGCAGTTCTTCCGCTGCTTGGCGCAGATCGCGAATGGATCTTTCAAGGGACTGCAACAAGTCAGCCGTCTGAGAAATCCGCTCTTCCGGGGTAATCAAAGTCATGTTTGCCTGTGACCTCATGCGTGAGTTTTCTCCGCACGAGAGAAACGAAAAACGGCCACCGGGTCGCCCCGGGGCCGTTGCCCACTTCTTCTAGCATGACATAACTTCTACGGGATTAAACACGCAAAGTCAATGTGTTACGCAACATCGAACGCAACAACAATCGTACGCTGTGTTAAGATTAACCGCCCGTCAAATCTTGCGCCAGCATCATCGCATTGCGATCCGGATCATAGAATGTGGCCGTGCTGACCATCCCCTCGATCGTTTCCGTCGGGCCATCAAACGCCACCCCGGCAGCTTCCAGCGCACCACGCGCCGTGGCAATATCACCAACTTCATAGACCGGAACGCAATTGCCCGGTGACGGCTCGGCCTGTTCTCCCAGACCCAATGTCACTCCGTCCACATTGGTGCGCATTTCGCTCCACCCGGCTTCATCGATGTGATGGGCAAGTTCGAACCCAAGCATGTCACGATACCAATCCGCACTGGCGTGACGATCCCTGACTGAAATCGCAAACGTGATCGTGTTTTTTAACGAAACATGCGGCATTGAACTTTCCTTTGTATTTAAATATAGTTACTATAGTTTATGGACATAACTCTACTTGTCAAGCTCACCTCCCGCGCATGGTCACTGAACATTCTGGCGCTGATGCATTCCGGTGTTTCTGGGCGACAAGCCGCTTTACTCGCCGCAACCAGCGCCAGTCGAACGGCCTTCGCGGCCAGTCTCGATCACCTCGTTCAACTCGAACTACTCGAGCGTAACCCCGGCCATGGCCATCCCCTACGCCCCGAGTTTCGCCTCACCCCCGCAGGCACCCAAGCCGCCCGTATCGCCAGCGCGATCATTCAGGTTGCCCCAGATGACGCCACGCACAAGCTTCTCCGAAAGTCGTGGACCGTTCCTATCCTGGCCCTAACCGGCACCCCGCATCGCTTTTCGGCGATCAGGTCGGATCTGATCACCATCACCGATCGTGCCTTATCCGCCTCATTGCATCAGTTAGAGGATCACGACTGGATCCAGCGCGATATTGAGACCTCGGGGCGGATGCCATTCCCGACCTATCGCGCGGTCAAAACCGGTTTTGCCATCCATCAGGCCGTCGGGTTGGGTCAGTAATCAAGCAACACCGTCGTACAGGACATAGAAAACCCTGCCCGATAACTTGACATTCGACCTCTCAACCCGCATGTGCCCATGAAACAGCGCTGCCGCGTGAGCATTCGGGCCATCAACAGCCCCACAGCGCCCGATCCACCCATAGTTCCCCATCACGCAGGGTTCTTGATGCGACGACCGGATGGTGCAGGAGCCGCCTGCATTTCCCGAGGTCTCGTACAACCCCTGCCGGTCGCAGATGCGGCCCGTGACGACTTGCCTTTGGGTTAATACCGAGGGCTGCAAAGGATAGTTATTTGTTCGACTTTGACATGCTGGGCCTCGCGCCCGCCCTGAACGACGCGCTGAAACGCGCCAATTTTACCCAACCTACGCCGATACAAAACCAGGCCATTCCGCTGGCGCTGAACGGGCATGATATTCTTGGGCTGGCCCAGACTGGCACCGGCAAGACCTTGGCCTTTGGCTTGCCTCTGATTGATCATCTGTTGGCGCAACCGGGCAAACCTGCGCCGAAAACGGTGAAGGCTTTGATCCTCGCCCCCACCCGTGAACTGGTGAATCAGATCGCGGAAAGCCTGCGCAATCTGACGCAAAAGACGAAACTGCGCGTGGCCACCGTGGTCGGCGGACAATCCATTGGCAAACAGATCTCGTTCCTGTCGCGAGGCACCGATATTCTGGTTGCCACTCCGGGCCGCCTGATCGACCTGATGGAACGCGGTGCCGTTGACCTCAGTTCAGTGCGTCATCTGGTGTTGGATGAAGCTGACCAGATGTTGGACATGGGCTTTATTCACGCCCTACGTAAAATTGCACCTGCACTGGGCACACCGCGTCAAACCATGTTGTTCTCCGCCACCATGCCAAAGCAGATGGAGGAACTCAGCCAATCCTACCTGACCAACCCGCAGCGGGTACAGGTTTCACCTCCGGGTAAGGCGGCAGACAAGATTACGCAGTCTGTGCATTTCCTCAGCCGAGGAGAAAAGCCGCAAAAACTGCGCGAAATTCTGTCCGCTGACATGGACGCCCTGACGTTGGTCTTTTCCCGCACCAAACACGGTGCTGAAAAGCTGATGAAAGGTCTTGTGGCCGATGGCTTCAACGCGGCATCGATCCACGGAAACAAAAGCCAGGGCCAGCGCGACCGCGCAATTAAGGCGTTCCGCGCCGGTGAGATCAACGTGCTGGTCGCCACCGACGTGGCTGCGCGTGGCATCGATATTCCCGGCGTTGCCTATGTGATCAACTATGACCTGCCCGAAGTGCCAGACAATTATGTCCACCGCATTGGCCGCACAGCCCGCGCCGGTCGTGAAGGCGAAGCCATTGCCTTCTGCGCGCCCGATGAGCTGGACCAGCTGCTGCAGATTCAAAAGCTGATGAAGATCGAAATTCCGGTCGCCAGCGGTACCATGCCTGAATACGCCGAGCCCAAAAAACCGCGCAATCGTGGTGGGTTCCGGGGGCGCAAACCGCACGGAGCGAATTCGACGTCGAAACCTGCGTCGTCAAAACGTCGCCGCCCCCGCAGACGTCCCGCTGCATAAGAAAAAGAAAGGGCCGCGTTTTTCGACGCGGCCCTTTTCTTAGTTGCTCGAGCTGTTTCTCTCAGCTTCTATTTCTCGCCATTTGGCGACGTTGCGGTTGTGCTCATCCAGAGTTTCCGCAAAAGCGTGCCCGCCAGTTCCGTCTGCAACAAAGAACACATAGTCTGTGCTGTCTGGGGCCACCGCGGCCTCAAGGCTTGCAAGGCCGGGATTGGCGATCGGTGTGGGCGGCAAACCGTCAATCACATAAGTATTCCAAGGGGTTGCACGGCGCAACTCGCTGCGGCGCAGGCCACGGCCTAGCACACCTTGTCCCTTGGTGACACCATAGATCACTGTCGGGTCTGTCTGCAGCTTCATGCCTTTTTCAAGTCTGTTCACGAACACACTGGCCACTTGGCCGCGCTCATGTGGAACGCCGGTCTCTTTCTCGATAATCGAGGCAAGGATCAACATCTCCTCTGGGCTGCTAATCGGCAAATCGTTCTGCCGGCTTTCCCAAACCGCGTTGATCCGCAACTGTTGCTTCGCCTGCATGTCCTGTAACACAGCAGCCCGGTCATCTCCTGGGGCCAGCTCATAGCTGTCGGGCGCCAACATGCCCTCGGCCGGAATTTCGGACACCTCACCGGTCAGGGCGTCAATGCCCTTAAGCGCCTCGACCACCTGCCAAGAGGTCACGCCCTCAGCCACCGAAACACGATACCGCGTATCGGAGTCCTGACGTTTTTCAACGTATTCAGCAGGGGCTTCCTCTTCACCAGCCTCGAAACTCGCAATTTCGACAAACTCCAAGGTGGCCGGGTTCAGCTCTCGCACGCGGGTCTGTACCCGTGTGACACCAACGCGATATTCAATCTCAGATCCACAGGTGCTGGCACCGCTGCTGGTGATATCGTCGATGATCTGCGCCATCGATGCGCCTTCGCGAACCAGAAAACTGCCCGCTTTCAGCTGCTGCGCCTTGTCAGTGTAATCCGCACCCATCCGGAAGATCATGGCGCT
Organism: Ruegeria sp. BB5; assembly: GCF_056539405.1. NCBI lineage: Bacteria > Pseudomonadati > Pseudomonadota > Alphaproteobacteria > Rhodobacterales > Roseobacteraceae > Ruegeria > Ruegeria sp. BB5. The sequence continues at coordinate 1,380,791 of NZ_JBQFUX010000001.1, forward strand.
GCTGATGGCACCCTCATCTGCAAGCTGCTGGCTGACGCGTGTCATATTCGAGCCGCTTTTCACCTGTAGGCACATGGCGGTTTCCAGCGGGCCTTCGGCCTTGTACTGCGATTGCCCCCAGAGGATCACACCGCCGATCAAAAACAGGCCGACCACCAGGATGGTCAGCGCGTTTGATGCCAAAGCCCGCCACATTTAGCTGGCCTTTCCGAAGATCACGCTGGCATTGGTGCCGCCAAACCCGAACGAATTCGACAAGGCCACGTTGATCTCACGCTCGCGTTTGGCATTCGGCGCCAGGTCAATCGGTGTCTCAACCGCCGGGTTGTCCAAGTTGATCGTCGGCGGAGCCACCTGATCGCGGATCGCCAGGATCGAGAAGATCGCCTCGATCGCGCCAGCCGCGCCAAGCAAGTGACCCGTGGCCGATTTGGTCGAAGACATGGTTGCGTTGCCCGCATGATCGCCCAACAGACGCTCCACCGCGCCCAGCTCGATCGTATCCGCCATGGTCGAAGTCCCATGCGCGTTGATATAATCCAGATCCTTTGGCTCTAGCCCGGCACTGCGCAGTGCGGCTTTCATGGAACGCTCTGCCCCGTCGCCGTCCTCGGACGGTGCGGTGATGTGATAGGCGTCACCGGACATGCCATAGCCCAGAACCTCGGCGTAAATCTTCGCACCGCGCGCCTTGGCATGTTCGTATTCTTCCAGCACGACAATGCCTGCGCCTTCACCCATTACGAACCCGTCGCGGTCGACGTCATAAGGGCGGCTGGCTTTCTTAGGGTCGTCGGCATACTTGGTCGACAGCGCCTTGCACGCGTTAAAGCCCGCAATGCCAATCTCACAGATGCAACCCTCGCCGCCACCTGCAACCATGACATCCGCGTCACCGGCACGGATGATACGGCTGGCATCGCCAATGGCATGTGCTCCGGTCGAACAGGCGGTAACAACCGAATGGTTCGGCCCTTTAAACCCATGACGGATCGAGACCTGACCCGAGGCCAAGTTAATCAGCGCGCCAGGGATAAAGAAGGGCGACACGCGGCGCGGACCCTTGTCACGGATCAGATTGGCCGTGTTCGCGATAGAACCCAGCCCACCGATACCCGAGCCGATTAGAACCCCAGTGCGCAGGCGATCTTCTTCATTCTCAGGCAGCCAATTCGCATCCTGGCAGGCCATATCAGCCGCAGCGATGGAATACAGGATAAAGTCCTCAATCTTGCGCTGCTCTTTCGGTGGCATCCAATCGTCGGGATTGAACGTACCGTTCGTACCATCGCCACGGGGCACTTCGCAGGCATAGGTCGTGGTGACCCCGCTCGCCTCAGCATCGAACTGCGTGATCGGGCCCGCGCCGGATTCTCCGTCCAGCAGCCGTGACCAGCTTTCCTCGACCCCACTGGCCAACGGAGTGACCAATCCCAGACCGGTTACAACGACTCTGCGCATGAAATGCCTCTTGCCTGCTTCCTATTTGAGAACCGCTCATACCCCGGCGTGGGGGCCGGGGGCAAGAGCCACGGCGCAATCCCTTCCGGCATCATCCCGCCAAAACCGATAGAAAATCCGCCTGTCACCCTTGGAAGGGTTCAGAAATGAAAAACCGCCTTCTGCCCGCGCGGGGCAAAAGGCGATTTCCGGGTGACTTGTCTTTTACTGGAACTGCGCCACGGGCTCGTGCGCGGTTTTGGCAACTTCCAGCGCATCTTCCAGGCTCAGCGATTTGCGGAACAGCGCCCGCCCGACAATCGCGCCCGATATGTTGTGGATATAGGCCAAGCGCGAGATATCGTCCGCCGTGCGCACCACACCGCTGGCGATAACGGGGGTACGGGACTTTTCCGCAAGTCCCGAGATCAGCCCCAACTGCGCTTCGACATCTTCCATGTCGCTGTCGATATCCGTCACCACAATACCCGCGAACGGGGTGTCCGCGAACGCTTCGATAAAGGCTTCGGGGGTAAAGGCGCTTTGACTGCGCCAACCTTCGGTCATGACAAAGCCCTGCCAGACATCAACCGCCAGAACGATCTGATCCGGGTAAAACTTGGCCAGTTCCTTTACCAAGATCGGGTCGCGCGCAGCCAATGTACCTATGACGACCCGCCCGGCCCCTTTGTCGATCCAATGTTCGACATGTTCGCGGGCGCGCATCCCACCGGCCAATTGCACCGGCATTTCCGCCGAGCGGATGATTTCCTCGACCAGCTCGGCATTGGTGTCACGGCCTTCGATCGCGTCGAAATCCGTCAGCTGCATCCATTCGGCCCCGGCGGCCGACCAACTGCGCGCTGTTTCAACCGGGTCCACGTGCCAGATCATGGCATTGTCCAGACGGCCCTTGTCCAGCGTCACGCACCGGCCGTTCTGCAGTTCCATAGTAGGGTAAATCCTCATGAGCCCGCTCCTTCGCTCAATCGCATGTCAATCCAGTGTACCATACACACCGGACCGATCTCGGATTTTACCAGTTTCGGCAAACTGAGGACATTTTGCGGCATTGCCGCGATTGAAAACTAGTGACGTTTCGGAGGGCCATTCCGGCGCAGCAATACAACATCAGACCCGTTGTACTTATCTTCGCGCATCGGCACATATCCCAGCTTCTCAGCCAGTTTCTGCGAGACGGCATTGGCCGAATTTACCATTGCAACCAAGGGCCCAGGCATGATGCGGTCGAACCAATCATGCGCCGCTTGGGCCGCTTCTATGCCCAAACCCTGCCCCTGCGCTTCGGGTACCAAAATCCATCCGGCTTCGGGGTAACTGTCGAAATCTTCACCCATCGAGCGGTTGCCGTAGAAAAAACCAGCCTGACCGATCATCTGGCGATTCGATTGCTGCAAAACCGCCCAATGCCCGAACCCGGCCATCTGCCAGTGCCCGGCATTGCGCAGGAATGAATCCCACGCCTCACCACGCGACCTTGGTTTGCCACCGATATGCCGCACGATGCACGGGTTGCGCCAGATCTCGGCGAACCGGTTAAAATCTTCGGGACGCATGGCGCAAAGCATCAAGCGTGCCGTGTTTATCGTCGGGGTGGATCGTATCATGCCCTGCCCGCTCGGAAAAAATTGCCTCTGTTCAGACAGTGCTTAGCGGAAAAGCGTCAAGCAAGAGTGAATTTGTTTTGGGCATAAAAAACGGCGCCTCCGTTGCCCGGAAGCGCCGCTTTTAAGGATTTGAAACGCTTAGGACGCTTCAGAGATGAATTTGACGGCGTCGCCAAAGGTCTGGATGGTCTCGGCTGCGTCATCAGGGATTTCGATGCCGAACTCTTCTTCAAAGGCCATGACCAGCTCAACAGTGTCCAGGCTGTCTGCGCCCAGATCGTCGATGAAGGAAGCGTTTTCTGCCACTTTGTCTTCTTCAACACCCAGGTGCTCAACAACGATCTTTTTAACGCGATCTGCGACGTCGCTCATGTCTATTCCTCATTCCATTTCAGGGCGTAGCGCCCGGTTCTGCCCTTGCCCGCTCAGGCTGGCTTGATTTTGCCCGGTCCGGGCGGTTTGGTTTCCCGATTGCCGGGAAAGTAGAAGGCCGACCCACTGGCCGACCCCCGCATACATGCGCCGCCTATAGCACAGACAACGCCCGACGCAAACGCTTTCGCGCCTGCCCCGGTGTGCGCTCACAACATGGCCATACCGCCGTTCACATGCAAGGTCGTTCCTGTGATATATCCCGCTTCAGGGCTTGCAAGGTACAGAACTGCCGCAGCAATTTCTGACGGCTCGCCCATACGACCAGCTGGAACCTGCCCCAGAATTCCCGATTTCTGATCGTCGGTCAGCTTATCCGTCATCGCAGTTGTGATGAATCCCGGGGCCACTGCGTTTGCCGTGATTCCGCGGCTTGCGACCTCATAGGCCAGCGACTTGGTCATACCGACCATACCGGCCTTGGACGCGGCATAATTGACCTGACCCGGATTGCCGGTCGCGCCGACCACGGACGAGATGTTGATGATCCGACCCCAACGCGCCTTCATCATGCCGCGCAATACGCCTTTGCACAGCTTTGCTGTGGCAGTCAGGTTCACGTCAATTACGCTTTGCCATTCTTCGTCTGACATACGCATGAACAGATTGTCCCGCGTGATGCCCGCGTTGTTTACCAGAACGTCAACGGATCCCATCGCGTCGGCGGCCTGCTTCGGCAGCGCTGCAACTGCTTCGGGGTCGCTCAGGTTGCAAGGCAATACATGCGCGCGCTCACCCAGCTCATCCGCCAGCGCCTGCAGCGGTTCGACCCGCGTACCAGACAACCCCACAGTGGCACCCGCGCCATGCAGTGCGCGTGCGATATCGCCCCCGATACCACCCGAAGCGCCGGTAATCAGCGCGTTCTTACCTGTCAAATCAAACATTCGGTTTCCCTCTTGGTGCGTCCGTTGCGACGTTTTCAACTTACGATTCAGCCTGAATGACCTTTTGCACGTCTTCCGGCGTACTGACGGCCTTGCCCGCAATGGCCCGATCAATCTTGCGAACCATACCTGACAGCGCTTTACCTGCGCCAATCTCCCATGTCTCGGTCACGCCTTGCGCCGCCATGTATTGCACGCTTTCACGCCACCGAACCGAACCCGTGATCTGCTCGACCAGCAATTGACGGATCAGATCGGGGTCCGAAACCGCCTCGGCCCGCACATTGGCCACCAGCGGCACAGCAGGTGCCTTAATTTCAACCTCTGACAGCGCCTCTGCCATTACGTCTGCGGCAGGCTGCATCAGAGCGCAATGGAACGGCGCGCTAACCGGCAACATCACTGCGCGCTTGGCACCTTTTCCCTTAGCGATCTCGGCGGCACGCTCTACGGCGGCTTTGGAGCCTGAAACCACGACTTGTGTCGGATCATTGTCATTTGCGGCCTGACAGACTTCGCCCTGCGCGGCTTCCTCGGCTACGACGCGGACGGCGTCCAAATCCAAGCCCAAAATGGCAGCCATTGCGCCTTCGCCTACCGGCACGGCGCTTTGCATGGCCTGACCACGGGTGCGCAGCAGGCGGGCCGTATCGGCAACCGACAAAGCTCCAGCAGCGGCCAGCGCGGAATACTCACCCAGCGAGTGACCGGCTACAAATGCTGCGTCAGTAACCGAAACACCTTCGGCATCCAGCGCGCGCATCACCGCCATTGACGTCGCCATAAGCGCAGGCTGCGCGTTCTGCGTTAGCGTCAGATCCGCTATATCACCTTCCCAGATCAGGCTACTCAGCTTTTCACCCAGCGCCTCGTCGACCTCGTCGAACACAGCCTGAGCAGCCGGATAAGCCTCGGCCAGAGCCTTGCCCATCCCGATAGTTTGGGCACCCTGCCCCGGAAAAACGAATGCGCGTGTCATTGCGACCTCTTGGATGACGTTAGGTTGCGGCGGGGTGTAAACCGTGCGCGGGCGCGGCACAAGCACTGCCTGACCTCTGCAATCTGGCACTTTTGCTGTGCGTGGCTCGCTATTGCGTCCTGATCCCATGGCTTTAGGTTGAACGCAGCCACCCCAGTACGGAGCAACCAATGCCCTCGACCAACACCTTTTCCAGCTATGGCAGTGTGGCCAAGACCTTTCACTGGTTGACCGCCTTGCTGATCTTTACCGCCCTGCCGCTGGGATGGTTCGCCAACAATCTGGCCCACGCAATCTATGATCCGTCCATCCCCACCACCGAAGAGGACCTTGTTCGGGCGGTTCAGTTGTTCTCGCTCCATAAAACAGTCGGGGTCACCGTCTTTTTTGTCGCGCTGGCCCGCATCTTATGGGCGATGACCCAGACCAAGCCCGGCCTGTTGAACGCAGACAACAAACCCGAAGCCTTCGCCGCCGAGGTCGTACACTGGATGCTCTATGCCTCGCTGGTTCTGGTTCCCCTGACTGGCTGGCTGCACCATGCCGCAGCGGAAGGTTTCGCCCCGATCCTGTGGCCCTTTGGGCAAAATCTGCCCTTCGTACCCAAGTCACCCTATGTCGCCGAGGTTACGGCGGGCCTGCACTGGCTGTTCATTCTGGTTCTGGCGGGATCACTAATCCTGCATATCGCAGGTGCCCTCAAGCACCATGTGGTCGACAAGGACAGCACTCTACGCCGTATGCTGCCCGGCCGTTCAGACGTGCCTCAGCCCCCAGACCAACATCACTCTGCCCTACCCGCTGTTGCTGCGCTGGCTATTTGGGGTGCGGTCCTGTTGGGTGGTTGGTCCACGGGCGTATTCTCGGATCACTCCGCCGCCGCAACCGACACCGCAGAACTGTCCGAGGTGCAATCGGACTGGCAGGTGCAAGAAGGCACACTGTCCATTACCATCACCCAACTGGGCAGCCCAGTGACCGGCACATTCGCCGATTGGACCGCAGCAATTGCCTTTGAAGACCCATCTGAGCCGGGCCTAGCCGGTACAGTTGACGTCACAATCGCGATCCCTTCGCTGAGCCTTGGAACGGTTACGGATCAGGCCATGGGGGCCGATTTCTTTGACAGCACCCAATTCCCGACCGCCCAGTTCAAGGCCGACCTCTACAAGACCGACACCGGGTACGAGGCCCGCGGTCCGCTGACCATCCGCGACAAAACTATGGATGTGGTGCTGCCTTTCACACTTGATCTTCAGGACAACACCGCCGCGATGTCCGGGGTGTTGGAATTGAACCGGCTGGATTTTGATGTTGGCAAGTCCATGCCCGGCGAGGACTCGCTGGCCTTTGTGGTTGCAGTTTCTGTGGAACTGGTCGCGCAACGAGCCGAATAAAAAAACCGCCGAGGCGACGTGCCTCGGCGGTTTTGTTCAGAAGATCGCGTGCGACTTATTCAGCCTTAACTGCTTCTACCGAGATCCGGACTTCGACTTCGTCACCGACAAAAGGCGCAAACTGACCTAGATCGAAATCGCTGCGTACCAGCGTGGTGGTCGCGTCAAAACCCGCCCACGGCTTTTTCGCCATTGGGTGTTCGGACACCTGGTTCAACTTGGCATCCAGAACGACCGACTTGGTCACGCCGTTCATGGTCAGATCGCCGGTGATGTTGGCCGTGTTTTCACCGGTGACTTCGATACCAGTCGAAGTAAAGGTGACCAGGTCACCTTCGGCGGCGCCAAAGAAATCTTCGGTCATGAAGTGATCTTCGCGTGGCTTCCAACCGGTGATCATTTCAATCACGGGCATCGAAACAGAAACGCTGGATGCCGCAGGGTCTTCTTGGTCAAACATGATCTCGCCTTCGAAGCCCGAGAACATGCCGGTCGTGGTGGAATAACCCAGGTGGTTATAGCTGAAGACGACCTGGCTGTGGCTGGGGTCCAAAACGTATTTCTCGGCGCTGGCAAACGCCGAAGTTGCCGAAACGGCCAGTGCAGCAGCAAGAAGGGTGGATTTCATAACAATCTCCGAAAAATTATGGATGCAACCCGAATGGGTTGCTCGATAACGAAAATGTGCTGCCCAAGGGCAGCACACAAGTATTATTCTCTAACAGTTTCTGTTCCTAGATGAACAGAATAAATTTCACGCGAAGATTGTTACGCTTCCACTGAGTTGCCCCTTGAGCGCTCGGCTGACATCCGCCGATTGCAGCGGCAGTTTCATCAGCAGGCTGCCATCGACATCGTACAATTCGACCTGATCGTCGGCAAAGCGGGCACCACCCAAGGTGTCATAGCTGCGGCGCAGAACGGTCTGCGGGCGGCCGTTTTCGTTCTTTTGCAGAACCCGAACCTCGCGGCGGATCGGATCGAAATAAGCATCCGGGCGGGCATCCAGCAGCTGAATCGTCAGCAGGCTAACCCCGACCAGCAGAAACATAAGTGACGCAGCCAGCTTGATTGGCCAGACTTCGGCGGCCATTGCGGAACCGGCCACTAACCACATGGAAAACGCCATCACGATCAGAAAGGCGCCCAGGACGCGGGCCAGTACCATCCGAACCTTCCAGTTCGGTGCAAAGGTGATCAGAACTGGTACAGATTTCTCATAGTTCGCTGAGGTTGCGGACTCTTCGAATGCATTCGTATTCATCGCGGTCATCTCTCTCACCCTGTTTTTCAGGTTGCCGTTCTGGGTCCGGTAATTCCGGATAGTCCCCGGTATGAAAAACAACTTTGAGCCGAAAAGCGTCAGGAATTGGGCAGCGCAATGTTAATTGGATGTTAATAGCACGACACCGCCAAGGCGTCTGTGGCGGGGCTTGCCCCTCGCGCTCAAACGTGTATATGAGGCCATCCTTCGCAAATCTTATGAATCGCGCAGCCTCTCGTGGCAGGGTCGCGAAGGACAAAATGGCCCCGCCTATGAAATGCGCCTTGATAGAAACAGGAGTACACATGCCGCTGTATGAGCATGTAATGATCGCGCGTCAGGACCTGTCCAACGCGCAGGCAGAAAGCCTTGTCGAACATTTCGGCACCGTTCTGGCGGACAACGGCGGTAACGTCGTCGAAAGCGAGTACTGGGGCGTTAAGACAATGGCCTACAAGATCAACAAAAACCGCAAGGGTCACTATTCCTTCCTGAAGACCGACGCCCCCGCTGGCGCCGTTCAGGAAATGGAGCGCCTGATGCGCCTGCATGATGATGTTATGCGCGTTCTGACCATCAAGGTCGACGAGCATGCCGAGGGCCCTTCGGTCCAGATGCAGAAGCGCGACGAGCGCGAAGGCCGCCGCGAGCGCCGTTGATCAACGCCTGACGAAAGGACATAAACCATGGCCGCAAAACCATTTTTCCGCCGCCGCAAGGTCTGCCCGTTCTCGGGCGACAACGCGCCGAAGATCGACTATAAAGACACCCGTCTGCTGCAGCGCTACATCTCTGAGCGTGGCAAGATCGTACCTTCCCGCATCACCGCCGTTTCGGCGAAAAAGCAGCGTGAACTGGCCCGTGCTATCAAGCGCGCCCGCTTCCTCGCCCTGCTGCCCTACGCCGTGAAGTAAGGAGAGACTGACATGCAAGTTATCCTTCTGGAACGCGTTGCGAAACTGGGTCAGATGGGCGACGTCGTTGACGTCAAGCCCGGCTACGCCCGCAACTTCCTGCTGCCTCAAGGCAAAGCACTGAGCGCGTCCGAGGCAAACGTCGCCTCGTTCGAAGCCCAGAAAGCGCAGCTTGAGGCCCGCAACCTGGAAACCAAAAAAGAAGCTGAAGCACTGGCTGAAAAGCTGGACGGTCAGCAGTTCATCGTGATTCGCTCGGCATCGGATGCCGGCGCTCTGTACGGTTCGGTCACCCCGCGTGACGCCGCAGACGCAGCAACCGAGGCTGGTTTCACCGTCGACAAGAAACAGATTGCCCTGATCGCACCGATCAAGGAACTGGGTCTGCACTCGCTCGCAGTCAAACTGCATCCTGAGGTCGAAGTTGAAATCAAGATGAACGTCGCCCGTTCGGAAGAAGAAGCCGAACTGCAGGCGTCGGGCAAATCGATCCAGGAACTGGCTGCTGAAGAAGAAGCCGCTGCTGAATTCGAAATCGCCGAACTGTTCGACGATATCGGTTCCGCTGCTTCGGAAGATGAAGAGCTGGTTGCCGAAGAAGCTCCGGCTGAAGAAGACGAAGCCAAAGCCTGATCTGGTTCAATCGAATTTCGAAAAGGCCGCACCGATTTGTGCGGCCTTTTTTCATGCACACGCAAAACGGGCAAATTTCGGCCACATCTCAAGCCTACGCTTGCAGATGGGCACTCGTTTCCTATCATCGCGCCCTGAAATTCGGAGTACACAGATGACCGCTTACCTGCGCCGCAGCGCTCTGGCCATGATGCTGATGATCCCCTTCGCTGCTTGCGGAGGGCCGGAGACGGTGTCGCAAGACGCATTCGATCCCCCTCTCTACCCCAACGAAACGCCTGAGTTGCGGGCCTCGATCAATAAGTGGGCGGATCACTACGAAGTCCCACGCGAGCTTGTACACAAACTGGCGATCCGGGAAAGCACTCATCGCCCGTGGGCTGTGAACCGGCCTTATTACGGACTGTTGCAAATCCTTCCCGCGACGGCACGCTCTATGGGCTACAGCGGAAATGCACAGGGGCTGCTGGACGCCGATGCCAATTTGGAATTTGCCGGAAAGTATCTGCGCGGCGCCTGGTTGCTTTCGGATGGCGATCAGCAAAGGGCAATCTTCCTGTACGCCAAAGGGTATTGGCCCGAAGCCAAAGCCCGCGGAATGCTGGTTGAAACTGGGCTTGTACCCGAATGAATTCCCGCTCAACTTGTACAAAGAACGTAAACATCCGATGCCAATTCGCGTCAGAATCGGCGGAATTCCACCCAAATACCCCAGATTCACACAGTTCTGTTGCTCTAAGTACGCATTATGCCTGCGCGATATTAACAATTCCCTTGCGCTTAATACCTCGGTTGACGCAACGTAGGCTTGAATACGGACAGACTGTGCGCTTTCGGGGGGTGGAAAGCGCTATGTAAAAGGTTGGACAGGTGAAACTCATAGACTTGGCCGCGCTCGACCAACAGGAAAAGTCGACCGCAGACATAATCAACTCGGTCTGCGAGGAACTCGGCTTTGACTATGCGTCTTATGCCACTTTGAATCCTGTGAAAGGTGACGTTCAGGGGTATGCGAATTACCCTGACGAATGGAAAATCCATTACGGCAGCCATGGATACCACCATTTCGATCCAACAATTTACCAGTCGGTTCTCAGCATTGCACCGGTCGATTGGGGCCGTTTCAATCACGACGAAAAATTTAATGCCGTTTTCCGCGATGCACATGACTTCGGCATTACCCCGCGTGGTTTAACAGTTCCTGTCCGCGGCCCTTACGGCGAATGCGGAATACTAAGCGTGACCCGCGATTGTTCAGATGCTGAATGGGAGTCGCTCAAAAGAGAAGTTATGGGCGACCTGCAAATGGCCGCTGTGCATGCGCATGATACGGTTATGCAGTCCGGGGTTCTGGCCAAAGCATTGTACCTGCCCGCCCTTTCGACACGCGAAAAAGAGATCCTTCAATGGGTCGCTGAGGGTAAATCGCAGCAAGATATTGGTGATATTTTGTCGATTTCCCACCGAACCGTCGAGGTTCACATGCGCTCTGGCCGCGAAAAACTGGGCGCGTTAACCACGCCTCAGGCCATTGGCCGGGCGATAGGTTTGGGCTTAATCGCCCCAGGATAAGCAAAAAATCGAAAAAAATACGGGAAACCCCCAATAGTTTCCGCCCGCGACATGGTTAACTCTCGAGTCACGGTAACCAGACTGTAGGGGGATGGAAATGATCATCGTAATTGATGGTATCAACCAGCATATGTTTAGTGATGTCCTGGACGAAATGTTCAAACTACGAGCCCGCGTGTTCGGCGATCGTTTGGGCTGGGAGGTCAACATAGTAGACGGCCGTGAACGCGATATGTTCGACGACCTGAATCCTGCACACGTGGTCAGCATCAACGACGAGGGGGAAGTCGTTGGGTGTATGCGCCTGTTGCAGACCACAGGTCCACACATGCTTGCGGATGTCTTCAATTCTATTCTGGACGGTGAACCGCCCTTGCGCAGTTCACAGGTCTGGGAAGCGACCCGGTTCTGTGTCGACACCAAACGACTGGGCCAAGGGCGCGGCAAAAATTCAGTGTCCTATGTGACCAGCGAGGTCATGATCGGCTCGTTCGAATACGCCAAAACCGCAGGCGTACTGGACTCGATCGCTGTGATTGACCCAATTATGAACCGTGTTCTGCAACGGTCGGGCAATGCCCCGTATGATTACCTCGGTAGTGCAAAACCAATGGGCAAAGTGGTTGCGATGGCGGCGTTGATGGATTGCTCGGATGAACGAATTTCGGGCATTCGGGACTATGCGGGAATCGAACATGACGTCTTCCTGACCGAAGAACAGGCGCTGAGTCTGTTCGCGCTCAGCAAGGCTGAAAAACCCGCTAATGTCGATCACCAACCGCTGACCGAGCTTGAGAAATACTTCGTCGAACAGATGCATTCAGCAAAATCAAAAGACGAAGTCAAAGACGTGCTTAAACTGATCGAAGCGCTGTCAGATCGTTTCACGCCAGAGCAAAAGACTGCTCTGCTGAGTACCCCCCGTGCTTTTGCTCATGAGGCCTGACCCCCTCACCTCATAAGATCAAAAGCCACCCACCGGAGCCGTCTGATTGTCAGACGGCTCCGCTTTTTTGTGCCCCGTGGGCAGGGGGCGGAAGAGGATTACTCCTCTTCCAGTGCCTCTACGGCTTTCTGCAGGTCGTCTTTGCTGACTTCTTTGTCGGCAACCTGAGCTAGTTCAACGATGTAGTCGATGACTTTGTCTTCGAAGATCGGCGCGCGCAGCTGCTGCTGCATCTGAGCGTTCTGCTGCACGAACTCAAAGAACTGACGTTCCTGACCCGGGTACTGACGCGCCTGGTTCATGATCGCCTGCGTCATCTCGGCATCGGTGACTTCAACCTCGGCCTTCTGACCCAGCTCGGCCAGCAGCAGGCCCAGACGCACGCGGCGCTCGGCCAGTTTGTTGTGCTCGTCGGTGGGCTCGATCTCGGCGTGGTCGTGGCCTTCCACTTCCGGGTTTTCCTCGTGCCACAGCTGGTGCGCGATCTGCTTGGCTTCGGCTTCAACCAGCGACGGCGGCAGGTCGAAGGAAACGATCTTGTCCAGCGCGTCCAACAGCGCGCGCTTCATGACCGCACGCGACGCACCGGAATACTCTGCCTCCAGACGCTCAGCGATCTGAGCTTTCAGACCAGCCAGATCTTCGGCACCGAACTTGGTGGCCAGCTCGTCGTTAATCTCGGCAGCAACCGGCTCTTTCACTTCTTTCACTGTGCAGGTGAAAACAGCGTCCTTACCGGCCAGGTTTTCGGCGCCGTATTCTTCTGGGAAGCTGACGTTCACGTCTTTTTCTTCTTCGGCCTTCACACCGACCAGCTGCTCTTCAAAGCCGGGGATGAAGCTGTTCGAGCCCAGAACCAGCGGGTAGTCTTCGGCCGAACCACCTTCGAATTCTTCGCCGTCCACTTTGCCAACAAAGTCGATCACAACCTGATCGCCGTCTTTGGCTTTGGACCCCTTGCGGCGCGCTTTGAAGTCCTGCGCGGTTTCTGCCAGGCTTTTCAGCGCTTCTTCGACGGCCTCATCGTCTGCTTTTACAATCAGCTTTTCCAGCTCGACCGATTTCAGATCAACTTCGGGGATTTCCGGCAGCGCCTCATAAGACATCTCGACGTGAACGTCGTCGCCTTCTTTCCAATCTTCGTTGGTCATCTTGACGTCGGGCTGCAGTGCAGGGCGTTCACCGCTGTCTTCAAAGTGCTTGTTCATGGCACCATCGATGCTTTCCTGCATCGCTTCGCCCAGCAGGCGCTGACCAAACTGCTTTTTCAGCAGGGCCATCGGCACCTTGCCTTTGCGGAAGCCCTTCATCTCGACTTCGGGCTGCGCTTCGGTCAGCTTTTCGTTGACCTTTTCGTCCAGCTCGGCTGCGGACACAACGATGTTGTAGCCGCGTTTCAGACCTTCGTTCAGCGTCTCGGTAACCTGCATTATGGTAGTCCCCATAGGATTCGGGGCGCGCAAAACGGCGCGCCGGGCAAATTTGACGCCTTCTATTTGCCCAGCCGCCTGCGTGCAAGGGGGCAAAGCCCGGATCAGCCTTGTTTTGCCGCCGATTTGAACAAAAAAAACGCCCCGGACTGACCCGGGGCGCCTATTCCCAAGAAGGTCGGGATCAGAACTTCCAGAGCGCACCCAGAACCCAGGCTTCGTTCTTGTCAAAGTCGACCGTGTCGTCGAAGTCATGGTTGCGATATTTCAGGTACGCATCAGTGTTGATGCTGTCGATCCGCTGAACGACGGCGACACCCCAGGATTTTGTGCTGGACCCGTCGTTTTCGAAATCCGAACCATCGAAATAGTCGATCCCGACACCGGTTTTCCCCCAGGACACCCAGTCCCCTTCATAGGCCAGTTTGGTGTACCAATAGTCCGGGTCGCTGGCACCGGTGGCAGTGTCGTCACGCGTACCCAAGGCCGCCGTAAAGCTGAAACCGCTGGGCAGCAAAACCGAAGCGGACCCGATCGTGTCTTTGCGTTCACCCGAGCTATTGTCGAAATCCCGCACCGCATAGGCCACGCTTGCGGCAAACTCCACGCCATTTGCGAAAGTATTGCCGTAAGAAACCGCGATGTCGTAGTAGTCATCATCGTCGCTGCTGGACAGAATGTTCTGACCATAGGCAATTGCCGCTGAGAAACCGTTGAAGTCGGGGGTGTCGTAACGGATCCGGCCACGGCGAGCGCCATCAAAGTTACTGGCCGAGTCACCGACGGTGATACCGCTTAGTACACCGTCCGTGCCGCGATAGAAAAACGCACCGTTTTCGTCGTTCGTAAAGGAATACAAAGCCGTTCCAACATAAGACAGGTCAACCTCGGCCGCACCGTCCGACGCCATGCTCCCCTGCCCGGCCGAGAACTTGCCGTATCCCCCTTTTAACGAGAAATCGACATGTCGGATGTCTTCCCGTGACCACCCGTCATTGTTGGTTCCATTCTGGTTGGCCGTTCCCGTACTCGGCAGACCCAGTCCGGTTTCGAAACGGAACATGAATTCATTGCTGCCATAGGGCTGCATCAGCCGCAGGCCGACGCGGCTGTTGGACAGGTCATTGTCCAGCAAGCGCGTTTCCGTTTCCTCGCCATCATCGACCGAGACGATCACCGGATCGAGCTGTCCGTACAACAGAACGTAACCGCCACTGTTGTTGTTGTATTTCAGTTCCGCTGCCGCGGGAATTGCCGTTGTCGCAACCAACATCGCAGCCATTGAGGACAGTTTTAGTTTCTGGGTCATTTCATTCACCTTGAAAATTCCGGCTTTCGTTGCTCATCAATCGCGTGCATGCCGCCATAGCTCCAGAGGCCTCTTGCGATACTTTCACAGTATTGCATGTCCGCCACTCAGAGCAGGAAAGTCAGGAATAATTCCTATTTTAATCAACGCATTATCTGCAGGAAGACCGCAGCCGGAGACCCCCTCCAAGCGAATTCTGACGCCCGGCTATGCGTCTGGCAAACACTCGATTTGATGACACCGCAAACCAGTCGGCCAAATGCTGCCGAAGATCGGGTGGATCGGCCAAATCTCGCCTAAAAATCATATATTAAGTTGTTTGAAAACTTCAGGAAGCAACTCGGGCAAGTCTTCAGCGATAAGCCCCGGACCAAACGCACGCGCGCATTCCACATGCAACCAAGCCGCTGTTTCAGCGGCCTGCATCGGGGCAAACCCACGCGCGAGCAGCCCGGTGATAAAACCAGCCAGAACATCGCCGGACCCGGCCGTAGCCAACCAAGGGGCCGCACGGTCGTAGACTGCTGCATTGACCGAACACTGTCCGTTCGGCGCCGCGATCACCGTGTCCGGCCCTTTGAACAAGATCACGCACCCTGCCCGCTTGGCGGCCTCGCGTGTTGCATCCACCTTGGAATAGGCCGGGCCTTTGGTTGCAGGGGCTGACAGCTTTTCGGCAATATCCGGAAACAACCGCGCAAACTCACCACCATGTGGTGTCAAAATGCAGTTTTCATGCAATTGCGCGGACAAGACTGCGGGATCATCCGCAAAAGCTGTCAACGCATCTGCATCCAGTACAGTCGCGCGCTTGGCGTTCAGAGCCGCTGGCACCAAATCCCGCGCACGTTCCAGCCCCAACCCGGGGCCAAGGCACAATGCGTTGAGCCGCTCGTCCTGCAGCACTTGCGTCAGGCCATCCGCCCCCTCGACCCTCTGCAACATGATGGCTGTGACCTGCGCAGCGACCTCCATCTGAGCCGCCGGAGGCACCGCCAACGTCACAAGCCCTGCCCCAATCCGCAGAGCCCCGCGCGCCGCCAATCGAGCAGCACCGGTTTTAACTGCGCCACCCGAAAGGATCAGAGCGTGGCCGTGGGTGAACTTGTGATGCTGTTTGGATTTTGGCAAGCGATAGAGCGGCAACCCACCCCATGTTCGCTCGTCCTTCACGCGGCCCGGTGCTTCGGCAAGGGTTAGAAAAGCAGGGCGGTTCGCTCTGCGAAAAGGCTTTGGGCCTAATGTGAACGCATCGTCATATGGTTCACCGTTAAAGCGGCAACGCTGAATGGAGATACCGATGTCTTTCACAACTAGCCTGCCACACAAATCCGGTCCTTGCGCCAGGAAATGCCCGGGCTTTGGGCTGTCGAAACAAACAGTCAGCCACGCAAAACGGTCGCGCAAAGCACGCGCGCCGCCCGCTTGGGCAGCCTTGCTCCGTATCTCTGCAGGAACACTGTCCAGCAACTTGCTAGACCATGGGTTCGGAGCCTCTTGATGCAACACACGCCCGCTGTCCAGACACAATCCGGACGGGGCGTCGATGCTGATCATGCGGTCGGTGTAGTGGTCCCCATTCAAACCAGAAAGATGCCGAACGACCTTGAACAACTCACCGTCCAAACCGCGTTTCAGCCCCGTACCGAACAGTGCGTCAACGTATAGATCGGCAAAACCACCCTTGCGCATGTCCTGTTCAGTCAGCGGTACAACCTCCCCAAACTCCAACCATCGATCATAATTCACTCGCGCATCTGCCGGCAGCTTCTTGGGATCGCCATAGAGAAAGACCTCGACCTCCCAACCCCACTCTTTCAGCAGCCGGGCAACAACAAACCCATCTCCACCATTATTCCCCGGCCCGCACAAAACCACAGCGCGCCCCGAGGTCTTCGACAGTTCTGGCCACTCCTCGAAAATCGCCTCGACAACGCCGCGCCCGGCCCGCTCCATCAACTCCAGCCCGGTCACCTCGCCAGACTCAATCGCGGCCTGTTCGATGGCCCGCATCTGTGTGGCTGTCAGCAATTCCGTCATCTCAAATTCCCCTGACGATTCAATTCTGATTACTTTTTGTGCAAATCGATCAAAATTTCACCCACCGCTTAATTTCTCACCACAAGGGCCCGGCCATTTTCGCAATCAGATTGCCGACCGATCTTAGACGTGATCAGTGCCTTTCTGACAAGAGTTATAGGAGCCCGGGATGAAGAAGATCGAAGCGATCATCAAACCGTTCAAACTGGACGAAGTGAAAGAGGCGCTGCAGGACGTAGGTGTCCAGGGCCTCAGCGTGATCGAAGTTAAAGGGTTCGGCCGACAGAAAGGTCACACCGAGCTCTATCGAGGCGCTGAATACGTGGTCGACTTTCTGCCCAAGGTGAAGATCGAGGTCGTTCTGGATGATGACCAGGTTGACGCCGCCATCGAGGCCATCGTGTCCGCCGCGAAAACCGACAAGATCGGCGACGGCAAGATCTTTGTCTCGCCCGTTGAACAAGCCATTCGCATCCGTACCGGCGAGACCGGTTCGGAAGCCCTGTAATCGAACACCCAATAGAGGAATAAGAGTATGAGCAAGGACGCAGTTCTTCAGCTGATCAAGGACGAAGGCGCCGAATACGTCGATGTTCGCTTTACCGACCCGCGCGGCAAGTTGCAGCACGTGACCCTGATGGCCGATCAGGTTGACGAGGATTTCCTGGAAGAAGGCTTTATGTTCGACGGTTCGTCCATTGCGGGCTGGAAGTCGATCGAAGCATCGGACATGAAGCTGATGGTCGACACCGAAAGCGCGTATGTCGATCCGTTCTACGCTGAAAAAACCATCTGCGTACACTGCTCGGTTGTTGAGCCCGACACTGGCGAAGCTTATGAGCGTGACCCGCGCGGCACCGCTCAGAAAGCCGAAGCATACCTGAAGGCATCGGGTATCGGTGATGTGGCCTATATGGGCCCCGAAGCCGAGTTCTTCCTGTTCGACGATGTTCGTTTCTCTAACACTATCAACAAAGTATCCTACGAAGTTGATGCAACCGACGCATCGTGGAACACCGACACCGAGTACGAGATGGGCAACATGGGCCATCGTCCGGGCGTCAAGGGGGGCTACTTTCCGGTCAACCCGATTGACGAAGCACAGGACCTGCGTTCGGAAATGCTGTCGACCATGAAGCGTCTGGGCATGAAGGTCGACAAGCACCACCACGAGGTTGCCTCGTGCCAGCACGAGCTGGGTCTGATCTTCGACAGCCTGACTAAACAGGCTGACGAGCTGCAGAAATACAAGTACATCATCCATAACGTTGCCCACGCCTACGGCAAGTCGGCGACCTTCATGCCGAAGCCGATCGCAGGCGATAACGGCACCGGTATGCACGTCAACATGTCGATTTGGAAAGACGGCAAGCCACTCTTCGCTGGCGACAAGTATGCTGATCTGTCGGACGAAGCCCTGTGGTTCATCGGTGGTGTTCTGAAGCACGCCAAGACCCTGAACGCCTTCACCAACCCGTCGACCAACAGCTACAAGCGCCTGATCCCAGGTTTCGAAGCTCCTGTTCTGCGCGCCTACTCGGCCCGTAACCGTTCGGGTTGCGTCCGTATTCCGTGGACCGAAAGCCCGAAAGCCAAGCGCGTCGAGGCCCGCTTCCCCGATCCGGCTGCGAACCCTTATTTGGCGTTTGCCGCACTGCTGATGGCCGGTCTGGACGGCATCAAGAACAAGATCGATCCGGGCGAAGCCATGGACAAGAACCTGTACGATCTGCCTGCCGAAGAACTGGCCGACATCCCGACCGTTTGCGGCAGCCTGCGTGAAGCTCTGGAAGCTCTGGCATCGGATCACGACTTCCTACTGCAAGGCGACGTGTTCACCAAAGACCAGATCGACGGCTACATCGCACTGAAGATGGAAGAGGTCGAAACCTACGAGCATACTCCGCACCCGGTTGAGTACGGCATGTACTACAGCTGCTAAGCGGCGGTTGAACTTAAGAAAAGAAAAGGGCGTCCTACCGGGCGCCCTTTTGCCGTTCTGGGTAACACATCTTGACTGACACGCACGAACGTCCGAGCCTCGTCCCAAAGTATTGATCAGAGGATTTTGGGAGGGCGCGATGCGGTTGATGTTGAAATTCACAATACCGGTTGAAAAAGGCAATCAAGCAGAACGGGACGGATCGCTGGGAAAAGCCATCGAAGCGCTTGTGAAAGACGTCAATGCCGAGGCCGCCTATTTTGCGCTGGAACACGGAAAACGCATGGGCATTGTCATTTTCGAGGAAAGCGATCAGGCCCGCATGCCGAAAATCAACGAGCCCCTGTTTGCCGCATTGAACGCCAATATCGAAATTCAGCCCGTCCTGACGGCCGAGGATCTGCAGCGTGCATTATAAGTGCCACTCGGATCGCGGGGTCGGTT
This sequence comes from Ruegeria sp. BB5, assembly GCF_056539405.1. NCBI lineage: Bacteria > Pseudomonadati > Pseudomonadota > Alphaproteobacteria > Rhodobacterales > Roseobacteraceae > Ruegeria > Ruegeria sp. BB5. Next base: position 1,400,048 of record NZ_JBQFUX010000001.1, read on the forward strand.
GGAATTAGCATATTTAGGGATTCTTTTCATGAAGCGATTTGCAATTTTACTGACCCTTACGCTGGCTCTGCCCACAATTGCGGCCAGCGCCCCTTGCGGCAATACCAGCAGCGGGTTTGAGGTCTGGAAGAAGGACTTTGCCAAACAGGCTAAACGCGCGGGAGTCAAAAAGAAGGGATTGCAGGCGCTGGCGCAAAGCCAATACGCCACCCGTACAATCGCGGCAGACCGCAATCAAAAAAGCTTTAAATACTCGTTGGACAAATTCATGCGGGTACGCGGCGCCGACGCGATCGTGTCACAAGGACGCAAGCGCAAGGCCCGCAACCCGCAGTTCTATGCCGCGCTGGAGCGCCAATACGGCGTCCCCAGCGGAGTGCTTATCGCCATTCACGGAATGGAAACGGGTTTCGGAAATTTCATGGGGGACAGTCAGGTTGTTTCCGCGATCACAACACTGGCCTATGATTGTCGCCGTTCTGACTTCTTTATTCCACATGCCATCGGTGCGTTAAAATTGGTCGATCAAGGCAGTATTACGACAGCAACCCAAGGGGCCAAACATGGCGAATTGGGGCACACTCAATTCCTGCCGGGCAATGCGTTGACCTATGGGGTCGATGCAACCGGTGACGGCCAGGTCGATTTCTACAATATGACAGACGCGCTTGCCTCAACCGCCAATTTTCTACGCCAAAAAGGGTGGAAACCGGGGCGTGGCTACCAGCCGGGGCAACCCAACTTCGCTGTAATTCAGCAATGGAACGCTGCCACGGTCTATCAGCAATCCATTGCGATTATGGCAGCCCGAATCGACGGCTGAGACCTGCCACAAATCTGCGCCTGCACTCCCCAATCCGGCCACATTGTTGCCACAGACATTAAGTGGCCCCCAAAATGTCTAGGTTTCCATAGAGTAATCAATCCTGCCAATTTTGGATTTTTTTCCATTTCTGCCAAATTCTGCCCCATATCGCTTGTTAACCTGTTTGGTAAGACAGGATGCGACAAGGGACAGCGCAGTGACTACGAAGCACAGCTATCATGGTGGTCTTCAATTCGACGGTGGGACCGACGGCGCGATCGAGCGGTTCGGTGCCATCGTCGCCACGACATTGGAAGACTATGGCCATCTGGTCGAGCGTAAGACCATGCTAAGCACAACCGAAGCCAGCATCGTATCCAGCCAGTATCTGGTGCGCCTGACTTTGGAAACTCAGGCGACCGGAGCAGAAGACCGTTTTGAGCGGTTGGACCGTGCCGCCGGGTTAAAGACCGCCCATCGGCCGATCGTGACCCTTCCGCAGAGCCGTTTGGCAATTACAATCTCTCCGGTATCAGCGCTGCTGGATGACAGAGAAATCTCAGAGCTTATGTTGGTGGTCATCCTGTATCGGATGGTTGATATCTGCGCGACGCAGCGCGTCGAATGGCTGTCGCCCAACACAGTTCTGACCGTGGAACAGTTTATGAGCGCGTTCAACACGCTGACGCCTTCCAAACCACGCAACAGACAACAGATTTTCGAGGCAGTGACAGGCCCGTTCGCGGGGCTGGCCATTACTGAAGAAGACCTGGATGAGCCACAAAAAGAGGCGCTGAAACCAGCAGCCCGGCCGATCCAGCTGTCGGATGAGCAGTTGCTCAGCATCGCTTTCCGGACAGAACCTATCGAGCAACCTGCTGATCGGGACGAAGATACGCCCCCCCTCGACCACGATAAGCCTAGCGATATCCTGCGACTGTCCAGTTGGGGATTGACCGGGGCCGTGGCAAGCGTGTCAGTTCCGATCGCGGTCTCTCTGGCCGCAGTGAACCTGATCAAAGGTGAAGATTTTCGCCTTAATACTCAGGTACTTGCCTACTCCGTAGCAATCTCCGCTCTCAGCACAAGCGGGGCAATTGCCGGTGTCGCAAACGCGTTTGGCATGTAGCACTAAACCGAAGACCCTCCTTGGAAGCCCCGCCACTTAGGCGGGGTTTTCCGCTTTGCGCAGGTGCTTTGCCTCAAGCACATAAGTATGGATTGAAAAGACCACGGCCTTCGTTTCAGGCAGACGCAAAAGCGTCTGTCGTTCGCTGCGCAGATACTGTGCGACCCCAGGTTCTTGGACATCACGCGGTGCGCTGGCACTGCGGGGTTGGTGCAGTTCCGCGTCCTCGTACCACAAGGCATTGAAGCGCCAAAGCGGACGTTCAGGTTGTATTCCATCAAACAGGCGCTGCACGCGGCGGGCCATATCGGCATCATAGCTGGCGACGGGCCCATGAATGTCGATCAAGGGGCGCATGAATTTTTCAGACAAACGCCAACTGGCGGGAAAACACAGGATGGCACCGGTCAGAACGTGTTCATCCCCGTGCCTTTGAAGGATGCAGAAATCTTCCTGCACCAGACGACACAGCATATCCATGGGGTTGGAGCGGTCGATTTCAACACCCTGCCCGTCCGGGCGTATGACCCGGTCCAAACACCCAGGGTAAGCGTGCTTTAGGACAAGGTTCAACAGCTCCTGCGCCGCAGGTTCGGCACTTGGGTCCAGCGCCAGAACTTCTGCCCGTCTTTCGGTCAACAACGTCGTGCGCCGCTGCATCTGCGCGGCAAACACATCATCACAATGCAGCCAATCATCCATGCTGCCCGGTTGGATACCGGGCAAAGGACGTGGGGCAAGCGGATCATAAGGAATTGAGGTCTGGAGGATCGTCATGCCTTTGACCTAACACCAGTTTACTGGATTGTCGGTCAAAAAGCGACGGATGCCCGGTCGCAAACCTTCAAGACGTGGGGGAAATGATTCTCCACGCTCGACCGCAGGCAGGGAGACCCACTATGAACCAGCACTATCGCGACAGCCGCAAGATTGACCCGGCAAAGGGCGCTACGCTTGGCGACGGCACCCCGAACGAGAATGATCGGATTGAGATCGGGCCGACGCAGCTGGCCTTTGCCGAATGGGAAGCCGCCGGGCTTGCCCTGCCCGATCTGGCGCGGATGCGGGAATACCGGTGGAAGCGCCTGACGAAGGCTATCGTCGATCGTGGCTATGGTGGGCTGCTGATGTTCGATCCGCTTAACATCCGTTATGCCACGGACAGCACCAATATGCAGTTGTGGAACACCCATAACCCGTTCCGCGCCGTGCTGCTGTGTGCCGATGGCTACATGGTGATCTGGGACTATAAAAACTCTCCCTTCCTGTCGAAATTCAATCCTCTGGTACGTGAACAACGCTCGGGAGCGGACCTGTTTTATTTTGACCGTGGTGACAAGGTGGATGTTCAGGCCGACGTGTTCTCGAACGAGGTACGGCTGCTGATCGACGAACATGGCGATGGCAACAAACGCCTGGCCGTCGACAAGATCATGTTGCACGGCCTACGCGCGCTTGAGGCGCAAGGGTTCGAGATCATGGAGGGTGAAGAGGTCACCGAAAAGACCCGCGCCGTAAAAGGCCCGGATGAGATTCTGGCCATGCGCTGTGCCAATCACGCCTGTGAAACCGCGGTGGCCGAGATGGAGAAGTTCGCGCGCGCCAATGTGGGTGACGGCAAGACCTCCGAGGACGACATCTGGGCCGTACTACATGCCGAAAACATCCGGCGCGGTGGGGAATGGATCGAAACCCGCCTGCTGGCCTCGGGGCAGCGCACCAATCCTTGGTTTCAGGAATGCGGCCCACGCATCACGCAAAAGAACGAAATCATCGCCTTTGATACCGATCTGATCGGATCTTACGGTATCTGCATCGATATTTCGCGCACGTGGTGGATCGGGGATGAGAAACCCCGCCTTGACATGGTTTATGCCATGCAGCACGCCCATGAACACATCATGACCAATATGGAGATGTTGAAACCCGGCGTGATGATTCCGGAACTGACCGCCAATGCACACAAGCTGGACGACAAGTTTCAGGCGCAAAAATACGGCTGCCTGATGCATGGCGTGGGTCTGTGTGATGAATGGCCTCTGGTTGCCTATCCGGACAAGGCGGTTGCGGGCTCATACGACTATCCGCTTGAGCCCGGCATGGTGTTGTGTGTCGAAGCCGCCTGTGGCGAGGTCGGGGGCGATTTTTCGATCAAGCTGGAAGATCAGGTGCTGATCACCGAGGACGGGTATGAAAACCTCAGCACATACCCGTTTGATCCTCAGCTTATGGGTCTAACATAAAGGATTAGTCCGGCCAGGTTGAGCGGCGGACGTTACCATGCCAGTCCTCGTGTGGGATGGCGGCTTCCGTTGTAGACGGTGCCGCCTGTGGCCAATTTTGCCCCACTGAGAACCCCAGAATTCCGGTCAGGGCAATGATGATTAAAAGATCGGGACGAATAACAACGCCACGCGGGGCGGATGCAGTATGTGCCATTTGAGCCTCCTTGGCTGACTGTGTGTGACACCTGCAAGATGGACATCAGAAAAAAATAATTAAAACGAATATTTGATTGATCAAGCATCACAAATATTGAACCTCGAATTCTCCCAAGAATCCGACCCAAATATCTGTATTCCCCTCACCTTCCCGTGACGCTTCTTACAATGGGGTTGAGTGCCCAGACCGAAGCACACACTATTGGGGCCATCCCGATAGGTAAGGAATTGTCATGCCCACCGAACGCATCACTTTTGCCGGTCACGACGGCAACCAGCTGGCTGCGCGCCTTGATTTGCCGGATGGACCGGTACTTGCGACCGCATTGTTTGCGCATTGTTTTACCTGTTCCAAGGATATTCCCGCCGCCCGCCGTATTGCTGCGCGTCTGGCGGCTATGGGCATTGCTGTATTGCGTTTTGACTTCACCGGTCTGGGCCATTCGGGCGGAGAGTTCGCGAACACCACCTTTACCTCGAATGTAGAAGATCTGATTGCCGCCGCGCAGTATCTGGCCGGGAAAAACATGGCTCCCGCCTTGCTGATCGGTCACTCATTGGGTGGGGCTGCCGTTCTACGCGCGCGCGCTGGTATCCCAAGCGTCAAGGCAGTGGTCACGCTGGGCGCGCCAGCCGATCCCGGACATGTCTCGCACCATTTTGAGGCTGCACTGCCCCAGATCGAACAGGAAGGATCAGCCGAGGTCATGCTGGGCGGTCGCCCGTTCCGCATCGGCAAAGCATTTGTCGACGACATTTCAGAAATGGCTTTGACTCCTGCCATTGGCGACCTGAAAGCTGCCCTGCTGGTCCTGCACGCCCCCCGGGATGAAACCGTCAGCATCGACAATGCCAGCACTATCTTTCTTGCTGCCAAACATCCCAAAAGCTTTGTTACGTTGGACGATGCCGATCACCTGATCACGCGGGCCTCGGATGCGGAATACGCGGCGGATGTGATCGCCGCATGGGTCAAGCGATACGTCACACTCTGCCCACCGGCACCACCGCCGGGCGCGCCCGAGGGCGTGGTGCGCGTTACCGAAGTTGATCCCTCCGGGTATTTGCAGGACATCCAATCCGGCCCCCGGCATCACGCGGTTGCGGATGAGCCTGAATCCTATGGCGGTACGGATCGGGGCATGTCGCCTTATGGCTTTGTTTCCTCGGGCCTGGGGGCGTGTACGTCGATGACGATCCGCATGTATGCGCGGCGCAAGCGGTGGCCACTGACGGGTATCTCGGTCGATGTCTGCCACAACAAAGTACATGGTCAGGATGCCGGTCTTGCAGGAGACGGCAAGATCGACGTGTTCCGCCGCAAGATTCGCTTGGAAGGACCGCTGGATCAGGAACAGCGTACCCGGCTGCTGGAGATTGCAGATAAATGCCCTGTACACAGAACGTTGGAAGGGTCAGCCCATATCACTACGGAACTTCTGACCTGACCCTCTGAAACTATCTGCGCGGTCGTGGCGCCGGGCGATGGATCGGCGGTCTGGCTGCGGGTGGTCGCGCCACTGGCGGACGCGGTCGCGCAGGTGGTTTTGCAACCGGCGGCTTTGGTCTTGCCGGAGGTTTGCCAGCAGGCGGTTTCGGCCGCGGAGGCCGGTCGACGTCAATATCTACGTCAACATCGCGTCGATAGTAGTCATTCCACAGCATCGAGTCATAAAACGGGTCGTAACCGTATCCATAGCCGACACCAACTGAAACACCGTCACATGCTGACAGTGCAAAACTTGCAACACCAAGCCCCAGCGCAAGGATTGTACGTTTGATACGTTTTGTGATCATCGGCACATCTCCTTACTGCGTGGCCCGAAACGACGCGAAAACGGCATTCAGGTCGTCAACATATGCCGGATCAGCGCCATTGCGCAGGATCGCGACAACAACGGCCACGCGACCGTTTGGCAGGTCAATGACCGAGGCCGTAAAGTTGATGCCACGCCCGTCGCGGGTGCCGGTACCCCGGATCACTCGCGCCGGCAAACCGCCAATCCGTGTGTCGGAAGTGTTGGTAACTTCGGGATCTTCAACAAGAAACTTATCAATATCTTCAAGATATTGCAGGCCGTCTTTAATTGACTTTACGCCAGCAGGTGAAACGAACCCCATCCAGACGTTGTCATCGGTCAAAGGCCGTATGGCCATGACACGTGCGACAGCGCGAAGATCACCCAGTTCCGTATCCTCAATCTCACGCGGGCCGCCCGTTCGCACGACCCAATAGTCGGGCACCGAAAAGCCAAACAGGGCGCGCCCTGCTTCGGTGTATGTGACAGGAGTATCCGCAAACGCCGGTGTCAAAGCCCCTAACCACAGGGCGGCACAGGCGGCCAGAGTCGAGCCAGTAAAAATTCTCATTTCTAAATAACCTGATGTTTTCGTTGAATGCAGCTTGGACTGCGGTGGCCGGTTTTGTCCAGCATCTCTTGGAATAGGTCAAAAAAAGCCGCGCCCGGATTGCTTTGGGCGCGGTGTCATTCACAAAGTTATTCGGAGATCAGTTGCGGGCGTCGCCAACCAGTTTCCACAGGCCGGGGATCAGCAGAGCGGCCAGCGCCAGTTTGATCGCATCCCCCATCAGGAAGGGCGTCAGACCCCATTCCAGGATCGGCTTATCCCAACCATAGAGCTGACCCAGCCACAGCAGGCCCGGCACATAGATCAGTACATTGGCCAGCACCAGCGCCAGCGCCAGTTTCCCGACCGAGCGATCCCAACCGCGCGCGGCCAACGCGCCCAGCAGTACCGTAGCCATCAGGTAGCCGACCAGATAGCCGCCAGTGCCGCCCATCATGTAAGTCAGCCCAAATTTCTCGGCCGAGGACCCGGCGAAGACGTCAAAACCCAGCGCGCCGATCAACAGATAGCCCAGCATGGTGATCAGACCCAGACGCGCACCATAGGCGGTACCGATGGTCAGAACGGCAAAGGTACCCATGGTGATCGGTACCGGCCACATCGGAACCTTAATCTTTGCGGCAATCGCCAGCGTAACGATACCCACCGCGACCAAGGCCACCTGTTTCACGCGCAGCGCTGTGCCCTCGCGCGGACCGATTGCTTCGGCCAGAACATTTGTAGTCATTTTCGTTTCTCCACGTTCGGATGGAAATTGGGGCACAGGATGGCCCATTTCACATCGAGACTTCAAGATGATTGCGCTATCGAGGGCGGTATTCGGTTTTCATTTCATAGGCTTTTCGCGGTCCGTTCACCGTCCAGTGGACGGACCAAACCGGCCAGGCTGAGAAATCATAGACCGCATCATAGCTGTCTGGCGGACAATCATGATGATCCCTAGACTGCGAATGCTCCAGCTTCAATGTATGAAAAAACCGTCCGTCTTCGAAATGAACCGCAATCCCTTCGCCTGCATCCCGCCACAGGTAGCGCCGGGTGCCTGTCATCTCGGCCTGACCCGGAATGCGCAGCGTGACCTCTTCATCATAGATTAACCCATTTTCAGCCGGGCGCAGAACCGCGTGACCTTCGGCTTGCACGAACTGCCCTGCCCGCGCGTCGTTTATGGTTCGGCTCAGACTCCAGCTCCCTTCGAACTCGGAAAGGCTGCGCGGCTGGGTCATTCGGCATAGGTCCCGTCGGTGGTGCCTCCGCTGTCATCGACGAACCGAAACACGTCATCCTTTTTCTGTACGTCATAACAGGCCCACAGATCAGAGGGCGGCCAGACCGAGCAATACCGATCCTCGCGCACCGCCCAACGGCCCGCGCTTGGGCCACCCGAGTAATACTGCGTCAGCATCGTTTCATCGAATGTCTGCCAGACGCCGTCCCCGTAATCGAGCTTCTGGCCGGTCAGGGCATCCAGAATCTCGTCTCCGGTCAGTGTCCGGAACTCTTCCGCGGCCAAAAAACCGGGCCAAACGGCCAAAATCAGGGCAAACCGTCTCATACTTGCACTCGTGCCTTGTTCCCTTGTGCGGCTGGGTTTAAACCCCGCGCCAACGCTCTATCCCAAACACAAAAAGGTCTCACCGCCAATGATTCCACGATATTCCCGCCCCGATATGGTTGCCATCTGGTCGCCCGAGACCAAGTTCCGCATCTGGTTCGAGATCGAGGCCCACGCCTGCGACGCCATGGCCGATCTGGGCGTCATCCCGCGCGAAAACGCCGAGGCGGTGTGGAAGGCCAAGGACGTGCAATTCGACGTGGCCCGCATTGATGAGATCGAGGCCGTCACCAAGCATGACGTCATCGCCTTTTTGACCCATCTGGCCGAGCATGTCGGCAGTGAAGAGGCACGCTTTGTGCATCAGGGCATGACCTCTTCGGACGTGCTGGACACCTGCCTGAACGTACAACTCACCCGCGCCGCCGACTTGCTGATTGCTGACCTCGAAAACCTGCTGGCTGCCCTGAAACGCCGCGCGATCGAACACAAGAACACCGTCCGCATTGGCCGCAGCCACGGCATCCATGCCGAACCGACCACCATGGGTCTGACCTTTGCCCGATTCTATGCCGAGATGGACCGCAACCTGTCCCGCATGCGCGACGCCCGTGCGGAAATCGCCACCGGTGCGATCAGTGGTGCGGTCGGCACTTTCGCCAATATTGACCCCCGCGTTGAAGAGCATGTCTGCGATCAGCTAGGTCTGGTGCCTGAACCGATCAGCACGCAGGTCATCCCGCGTGACCGCCACGCGGCCTTCTTTGCGACCCTTGGCGTCATCGCCAGCAGCATCGAAAACATCGCCATCGAAATCCGTCACATGCAGCGGACCGAGGTGTTGGAGGGTGCCGAGTTCTTCTCGATGGGCCAAAAAGGCTCCTCGGCCATGCCGCACAAGAAAAACCCGGTCCTGACCGAGAACCTGACTGGTCTGGCGCGCATGGTGCGCGCAGCGGTGATCCCGGCGATGGAAAACGTGGCGCTCTGGCATGAACGCGATATCTCGCATTCCTCGGTCGAACGCATGATCGGCCCGGATGCGACAATCACGCTGGATTTTGCGTTGGCCCGCCTAACCGGCGTGGTCGACAAGATGCTGATCTTCCCCGAGAACATGCTGGAGAACATGAACAAGTTCCCCGGTCTGGTGATGAGCCAGCGGGTTCTGCTGGCGCTGACGCAAGCAGGGGTCAGCCGCGAAGATGCTTATGCCATGGTTCAGCGCAACGCGTTGAAAGTGTGGGAACATCGCACCGACTTCAAAGAAGAACTGCTTGCCGACGCCGATGTCACCGCAGCGCTGAGCCCTGAAGAAATCGAAGAGAAGTTCGACCTCGGTTACCACACCAAACACGTCGACACGATCTTCGCCCGCGTGTTTGGCGAATAAAACCTGACCGTTCAGTCAGTTCAAAGGGCCCGGTTCGCACAACGCGATCCGGGCCCTGCTCTTTTGCCAGACGGGTCAAAATCAGCTATGGTGCGCCTATATGCCCGAACGGGAGAAATAGCATGATACGCACCATTCTCTGCGCCTTGGCCCTTACGTTTTCAGCTTCGGTCGCTTTGGCCTGTACTGGCCATTCCAAGCAAACCCAGTCCTGCGCAGACGGGACATATTGGGATTCCGAAACCCAAACATGCGCGAAAATCGTAAACAGCTGAGAATTTTATTTCCTACTTGTGAATAAAAGCGAGGCCGCGATTGTTAGCTTTTTATCAGATCGCACTATGCTTGATCAGAGCAGCCCAGAGAACGGAGTAGGAAAATGCGTCTTGTATTAGTTTCAGCTATTGCCCTTCAGGCCTTTGTGTTTGCACCGGCGGCATACGCTGCGGGCGGTGGAAGCGGCGCCGCACCCAAGCCAACGAACACAACCAAGAAATGCCTGTTTGGCCGCGTTTACGACAAGGATGCCGGGCGCTGTGTCAAGCCGGACAAGACCAACTTCACCCAAGATGAGCTGTATGAAGCCGTGCGGGAATTGGCATATGACGGCCAGTTAGAAAACGCTCAGAATATTCTACGCATTATGGATCAAAACGATGATCGTGTGCTGACCTACTGGGGCTTTACCTATCGCAAAATGGGTGAGCTTGAACTGGCTAACGTCTTTTATTCCAACGCCATCGAATCCAACCCCGACAATATCCTAGCACGCAGCTATATGGGTCAGGGCTTTGTGGCCGAAGGGAAAACCGATCTGGCAATTGCACAATGGCGCGAGATCAAGGCGCGCGGTGGTGAAGGTAGCTGGGCCGAGGCTTCGCTGCGCGAGGCAATCCGCACCGGGCTGACCTATAACTACTAAGCTTCAGCCTTTCTTTACCCGTCTCTCCGTAATCTGCCTGTGGAACGCAACTATGGCACCGCAGGCAGATGCAGGATACAAACACTTTGATACATGTGGCACCGGGGGCGGCTCCGGTGACAGATCAGGCGGACAGTGAAGCGCCTCGCGTCATTCCTCGCGCGCTCAGCAACCGACAAAAGGCCGCCGTGGTCGTGCGGCTGCTGCTGAATGAAGGCGCGGATATCCCGCTGGAAGACCTTCCCGACGATTTGCAGGAAAAACTGACCCATCAGCTGGGTGAGATGGGGCTAGTGGATCGTGTGACATTGGACGCAGTGGCGCAGGAATTTGCACAGGCGCTGGACAGCGTCGGCCTGTCTTTCCCGCACGGTCTGGCCGGTGCTTTGGACGCGGTGGATGGTAAGATTGCCCCAGCTACAGCCGCGCGGCTGCGTAAGGTGGCTGGAGTGCGCCAGATTGGTGATCCCTGGCAACGGCTGCGCGAGGTACAAACCGAAGACCTGGCTGCCATGGCACAAGCAGAAAGCACCGAGATCGCCGCCGTGATGCTATCGAAACTGGATACCGCAAAGGCCGCGCAGCTTTTGGGGAACCTGCCCGGTCCTGTTGCCCGTCAGATCACCTATGCGATGTCGAAAACCGCCAATGTCACACCCGAGGCGGTGGAACGCATCGGCTGGTCGCTGGCGGCTCAGTTGGACCAAAGGCCGTCGCAGGCCTTTGCGGATGGTCCCGGGGCGCGTGTGGGCGCAATTCTGAACCAGTCGGCGGCCTCTACCCGCGACGGGTTGCTAACCGCGCTGGATGAAGAGGATTCGGATTTCGCCAGCGTCGTGCGCCGTTCGATCTTTACCTTTGCGCATATCCCAGCCCGTATTCTGTCACGCGACGTCCCGGCGGTTCTCCGCAGTGTGGATCAGGCCGATCTGGTCACCGCGTTGGCCGGGGCCACTGCTGAGGATGACCAAAATACAACCGAATTCCTTTTGTCCAACATGTCATCGCGAATGGCCGACAACCTGCGTGAAGAAATCGGCGAACGCGGCAAAGTCAAGCAGTCCGAGGCTGAAGAGGCCATGACTCAGATTGTTGGCGCTATTCGTGCACTGGTTGACGAAGGAACGATCGCCCTGATCGAAGAAGACAATGAGGAATAGGCAAGCGCCGCGGTTTAGGTCATAGGAATGCTTGTGGTCGCGGAATGTGCCTTGTATGTCTGACCCGGCAAAATGCAACAGCCGGTGAGACCAGATTATGCCCGTCGAAAAGTCGGAACTAAGCCGCGGGGCGCTTCGAAAATATTATGTCACCGGCCTGTTTCTGAAAGGTGTAATCGGGGCAATGCGGCTGTTGCCGTATGAACGGCGTATCGCAACGATGGGGGCCATCGTACGCGGGCTTGCCCCTTTGGTCGGGTTCACTAAGCGCGTGCGCAGCAACCTGAAGCTCACCCGCCCCGACCTGTCGGACGCCGAGGTAAATCGCATCTGTCGCGCTGTACCCGACAATGCAGGTCGCGCCATCATGGAGCACTTTTCGCCAGAAGGCTTCACGGAACGGCAGGCCAGCGCCAAGGTGTCCGGCCCCGGCATTGCTGCCTTTGACGCCGCCGTGGCCGAAGGGCGACCCGTCATGATGATAACCGCGCATTTCGGTCACTACCTGGCAGCGCGGATCGCCCTGCAAACCCGCAGTGGACAGCCCATCGGATGCCTCTATCGTCGCATGGCAAACCCCTATTTCAACGACATGTATGTCGAAGCGTTTTACAAAACCGGCGCGCCCATGTTCGAACAGGGCCGCCGCGGCATGGTTGAGATGGTGCGCTCCCTCAAGAGTGGCGGCATCATTGCCATTGTCTCAGACCTGCACGCCCACGGCGGGGAAGAACTGACGTTTTTTGGCAAACCGGCCGTGACATCCGTCTTGAACGCCGAATTGGCGATGAAATACAAAGCCGAACTGATCCCGTGCTATGCGATCCGCCAGCCTAATGGCATTGATTTCGAAATCGTCCTGCATGACCCGGTTCCGCATACTGACGCCAAGACCATGACCCAGTTCACCAATGATGATCTTGAGGCTATGGTAAGGCAGCACATGGGACAATGGTTCTGGATTCACCGACGCTGGAAAGCCTGGAACGGACTTGGCGTTCAGCCCGAGGATATGCCCTGATCACTTGACCTTGGTGGCGGCAACGATTGGGCCATGCCCAACCTTCTGCACAAGTACGACCGCTGGCAGGTCCGAGGTCAACACCGCCGAAAACTTCTGCGGCGCCACCCCGTCCCACTGCCCGGCGACCTGCCAGGTATCTACAACATTTGCATAGTCCAACTCATGCCCTGCCAGCTCTCCTCGGCGGATCGAGGCATGGCGCATCGGCGCATACTGCACCACGCGCACGTCAAAAAGCTCACCCTCTGGCAGTTCGACCGGCGTAACATCGACCGTGACATCGTTGCCCGAACGGGTCGCCACCACTTCGGCCTCGGGCGCAGCTTTGAGATGGGCATCGATCAGATACTCCAACTCCTGCGACTTTGCACCGACCACATCCTGCTGACCGTTGATAACCATCTGCGGCGTGTAGATCATCGACCGCCCGCCCTGACGCGCATAGGCGCGCTGACGCAGGGTGTGATTGGGATCGGCATATTCGTCCTTCCAACCAATATAGTCCCAATAATCCACATGCAGGGCCAGTCCGATCACATCGTCACGTTGTGCCAGATCATGCATCAACTCGTCGGCTGGCGGGCAGGACGAACACCCTTGTGATGTGAACAGTTCGACCACAACCGGGTCATTCTCGGCCACGGCTGAGGTGGCCAGAAACAGGGAAACAAACACAGTGACAGGAGCAATTCTGAACATATGAAATCTCGGGCTTTTGGGGTGCTTATCCGGTTTAAACGGATCGACGCTCAACCGCCAATCAAGGTTTCTTGAGATTTAAAACAATCGCCCTTGAATTGTATACGTTAGCATACAATTTAGAAGTCAAGGTATCTAAGCCTTGAATGCACGGCAATCATGCTCCAGAAAACAATCAGCAAATCCCCAAACCCAATATTTTGAAAGGGAGGCCAACAATGCCCATTACCGTTGGAAAGGATAGCGCCAAAACACGCCGCAGCCTGAGCGTGAACGGCAAGTCCATTGCCTATTACTCGATTCGCGCCGCGCAAGAGGCCGGTCTAGGTGATTTTTCCAGACTTCCTGCGGCACTGAAAGTGGTGTTGGAAAACATCCTGCGGTTTGAGGATGACGGGTTTTCTGTCTCGGTTGATGACATCAAAGCCTTTGCCGAATGGGGCGCAAATGGTGGTAAAAACCCGCGCGAGATTGCCTATCGCCCTGCCCGCGTATTGATGCAGGACTTCACGGGCGTCCCGGCCGTCGTCGATTTGGCCGCAATGCGTGACGGGATCAAGGCGCTGGGTGGTGACGCGCAAAAGATCAATCCGTTGAACCCGGTGGATCTGGTCATCGACCACTCAGTCATGATTGATGCGTTTGGCAATCCGCGCGCATTTCAGATGAACGTGGATCGCGAATATGAACGAAACATGGAACGCTATCAGTTTCTGAAATGGGGGCAGTCGGCGTTTGACAATTTCCGCGTTGTGCCACCCGGCACCGGCATCTGCCATCAGGTAAACCTTGAATATCTGGCCCAAACCGTCTGGAGCGACAAAGACCAGAACGGTGAGGAAGTTGCCTATCCCGATACTCTGGTCGGCACCGACAGCCACACCACCATGGTCAACGGCATGGCCGTTCTGGGCTGGGGCGTTGGCGGGATCGAGGCCGAGGCCGCGATGCTGGGCCAGCCGATTTCGATGCTGATCCCCGAGGTTGTTGGCTTTGAGCTGACCGGCGCGATGGTCGAGGGCACTACCGGCACCGATCTGGTTCTGAAAGTGGTCGAGATGCTGCGCGAAAAAGGCGTGGTTGGCAAATTCGTCGAATTCTACGGCAGCGGTCTGGATCGCCTGCCATTGGCTGACCGCGCGACCATTGCCAACATGGCACCGGAATACGGCGCGACCTGCGGTTTCTTCCCGATTGATGGCGAAACCCTGCGCTATATGCGCAATACCGGACGCGACGAGGATCGCCTGGCGCTGGTTGAGGCTTACGCCAAAGAGAACGGCCTGTGGCGGGATGAAAACTACGCCCCGATCTACACGGACACCCTGTCGCTCAACATGGGCACTATCGTTCCAGCCATATCGGGTCCGAAACGTCCACAGGACTATGTCGCGCTGACTGGCGCCAAAGCCGCTTTCACCAAGGAAATGGCTGAGACCTTCAAACGCCCGATGGCCAAGGAAGTCGCCGTCAAAGGCGAAGACTACACCATGGATTCGGGCAAGGTGGTAATCGCCTCGATCACCTCATGCACCAACACATCGAACCCCTATGTGATGATCGGGGCCGGTCTGGTGGCGAAAAAGGCGCATGAGCTGGGATTGAACCGTCAGCCTTGGGTCAAGACCTCGCTGGCCCCCGGATCGCAGGTTGTGACCGAATATCTTGAGGCCGCCGGGCTGCAACAGCATCTGGACGCCATCGGGTTCAACCTTGTGGGCTATGGCTGCACCACCTGCATCGGTAACTCGGGTCCGATCCAGAAGGAAATCAGCGAAGCGATTGCCGAGGGCGATCTGGTCGCCACCTCGGTTCTGTCGGGCAACCGCAACTTTGAGGGTCGGATTTCGCCGGATGTGCGCGCCAACTATCTGGCTTCCCCTCCGCTGGTGGTGGTCTATGCGCTGGCGGGCACCATGGATATCGACCTGACCTCGGAACCGATCGGTCAGGACAAAGACGGCAATGATGTGTTCATGAAAGATATCTGGCCCGACCAGAAGGAAATCGCCGATCTGGTGCAGGAAACCGTCACCCGCGAGGCATTTCAGTCGAAATATGCTGACGTGTTCAAAGGCGACGACAAATGGCAGGCGGTCGAAGTTCCGCAACAGGAAACCTATGACTGGCCGCCGACCTCGACCTACATCCAGAACCCGCCCTATTTTCAGGGTATGAGCCCCGAACCGGGTACCATCTCGAACATCGACGGCGCCAAGGTTCTGGCCATTCTGGGCGACATGGTCACCACCGACCACATCTCACCTGCGGGGTCCTTTGCGGCAACCTCGCCTGCGGGCAAGTACCTGACAGAGCGTCAGGTCCAGCCGCGCGAGTTCAACTCGTATGGTTCGCGCCGAGGCAATCACGAGGTCATGATGCGCGGCACGTTCGCCAATATCCGCATCAAGAACGAGATGCTGGATGGCGTCGAGGGCGGCTATACCAAAGGTCCGGACGGTCAGCAGACCTCGATCTACGACGCGTCGATGGCCTATCAGGAACAGGGCGTTCCGCTTGTGGTGTTTGGGGGGCAGCAATACGGCGCCGGGTCCTCACGCGATTGGGCGGCAAAGGGTACCGCGTTGCTGGGCATCAAGGCCGTGATCGCCGAAAGCTTTGAGCGCATCCACCGTTCTAACCTAGTTGGCATGGGCGTGATCCCCTTCGAATTTACCGGCGGCGACACCCGGAAATCTCTAGGGCTAAAGGGGGATGAGACGGTCTCGATTGATGGTCTGGATAAGGTTGAACCATTGCAAGAGGTGCCCTGCACTATCACCTATGGCGACGGCACCACAAAGACCATCAGCCTCAAGTGCCGCATAGATACCGCGCCCGAGATCGAATACGTCGAAAACGGCGGCGTCCTTCAATATGTGCTGCGGAACTTGGCGAAAGCTGGTTAAACCTGCACGCCAAAAAATTAAGGGCGTCCGATTGGACGCCTTTTTTCATTTCTCATTTGGTTAAACCATCGCGGCTTTAGTTGCCTGCCGCTTTTTCCAACGCCGGACGGATCGTGCTTTCGATCACGCGCTGAGTTATCGGCCCGGCAAAGCGCAGGATGATCGTGCCCTCACCATCGATCACATAGGTCTCGGGCACGCCATAAACGCCCCAATCCAATCCCATACGCCCCTGCTCGTCCCGGCCGATTCCGGCATAGGGATCGCCCAGTTCGGTCAGGAAGGCTTCGGCGTTGGCCAGTTGATCCTTGTAATTGATGCCGTAAACGGGGATGCCCTCATCTGACAGGGCCTGCAGGTTGGGATGTTCAACCCGGCACGGCGCGCACCAGCTGGCCCAATAGTTGACCAGCTTGACCTCTCCGTCCCGCAGCGTGGCATCATCAAACCCTGTCTTGCCCGCGAATTCCGTCAGCACCACTGGCGGCGCGGGTTGGCCTTCGCGGGCCGACGGTAACGCGTTGGGGTCATCGCGGAACATGCCGATGCCCGCTAGGACGGCGAAAGCGCCAAAAATCAGCGGCGGCGCAATCATCAGGGGTGAGATTTTAGCCATTGCGCGTCATCCTTTGTTCGACCTTTTCCATCTCGGCCCGGACCTTGCGGCCACGTACGATGCTGAACACAATCAGCAGCGCCAGCAATCCGATCGAGGCCGCATAGGACCAGAGAACCGTATCGGCATATTTTCCGAGATCAGGGATCATCCGCTTACCCTTTCCCGCGCCAACAGCGCCTTGACCCGGCGCGCGCGAATTTCCGTGCCCGTGCGGTACAAAACAAGAGCAATGAACAGCAGTACAAACCCGATGATGCACAACAAAAGTGGGTAGAAATAGATATTGCTGACCTTCTCTTCGGTATCCGCCCCGGTCACGGCGGCGGCCCGCATCACGGATGCGCCCTGATGCAGCCCCTGATTCCAAAAATTCACGGCATAGCGGCTGAGCAGCGCAAAGACAGACCCGACCAGACACAGGACCGAGGTCAGATCGGCCGCCGTATCAGGGTCTTCGATAGCTTCCCAAAGTGCGACATAGCCCAAATAGAACAGGAACAGGATCAGGAACGAGGTCAGGCGCGGATCCCAGGCCCACCAGGTGCCCCACATTGGCTGCCCCCAGATCGCCCCGGTCGCCAGCGCGATCAGGGTCATCACAATACCCACAGGGGCCGCTGCACGCGCCGCCAGCGCGCTGACATGGTGGCGCCGCACAAGCCACACCAGCGAGGTCGCCAGCATCATCAGCCAGCAATTGATCGCCATCAGCGCAGCAGGCACATGCAGATAGATAATCTTGACCGTCGATCCCTGCTTGTAGTCATCCGGTGTGAAGAAGAACCCCCACACCAGCCCTACCACGATGCAGGCAAGCGATGATGCCCAGAAAAACGGCATCACCCGTTCACTGGTGGCAAGGAACTTGCGCGGATTGGCGTATTCCCAGAGGGCGTTGGCTTTGGCTGCGATAGACATGGGCCTTATCTAGTCCGAGTCGGGTTCGTTCTCAATTGACATCAGTCAAAGTTTGACCACGTCAGCGAAGGTTAATGCGCAGCACCGCTGCGCTGGCAAAGGGCAAAAGGGCGATCGTCGCGGCAGTGATCCCCGCTAGCATCAACAGCGGGGTCTGGGTTTCCATCCCCGTCGCCCCGCGGCGCGCGACTTCGGCCCCAAAGATCAGGGTCGGCACGTACAGCGGCAGGACCAGCAGGGATAGCAGCAATCCGCCACGTTTCAGGCCCACGGTCAGGGCCGCGCCGAAAGTGCCGATGACACTCATTGCCGGGGTGCCGATCAACAGCGATACGACCAGCCAGAAAAACCCCGGCACCGGCAGGTTCAGCAACACGCCCAAAAACGGAGCGGCCAGAACCAGTGGCAGGCCAGTGGTTAGCCAATGGGCCAGCGCCTTGATGGTCACTACCGCTTCCAACGGCAGCGGCGCGGTGGCCAATAGGTCCAGCGAGCCGTCCTCCCAATCCAGTGCAAGCAGGCGGTCCAGCGACAACAGGCAAGCCAGCAGCGCGCCCAGCCACAGAACACCCGGCGCGATGGTCGACAGCAGCGAGGATTGCGGCCCTACTGAAAATGGCACCAAAACGGTCACAATCAGAAAAAACGCCAGACCGAGACCAAAACCCCCGCCCGCGCGGAAGGCCAGTTTCAGGTCACGCAGCAACAGGGCGATCACAGGAAGCCTCCGTCGAAATCTTCTATGGGTTTGGGTTTCGCCTTGTTGCGGCCGACATCCAGAACTTCTCCGTCCAGGCCAAGGTCGATATGAGTGGCTATCAGGGCCGAACCGCCCTGCCCCAGATGCGCGCGAACGGCATCAGCGAACATCTGCACTGCATTACGGTCCAGTGATACGGTGGGCTCATCCAGCATCCAGATTGGCCGCCCCGTGACCAGCATGCGCGCCAGACCCAACCGCCGTTTTTGCCCGGCCGACAGGTTGCCAGCATGGCGATCAGACAATTCGTTCAGCGCAAAGGCGTCTAGCGCGGGCTGAATTTCATAAGTGCCAAAGACCGAGGCCCAAAAGGTCAGATTCTCAACCACCGTCAATGTCGGCTTCAACCCGTCGGAATGCGAGGCATATGCGATCTGATCCTCAGCCCCGTCAATCTGCCCCGCCAACGGCGGCTGCAATCCGGCCAGTGTGCGCAGCAAGGTCGTCTTACCGATCCCGTTCGGCCCGCGCAGAATCAACGCCTTGCCCGGCGGCAGAGCAAAGCTCAGCCCTTCAAGCACAGGAACGCCGCCACGGGCGATGGCCAGATCGGTCACAGTCAGTGTCATGGGTCCCGCTTATCTCATTGCCGTCAGGCGCAAAAGGTGAGATTTGACGCAGGCCCTGCCGACAGATCAGACCGGCAATAAGGCCAGCGCAACGCGCCGCCCTTCGGACAACAGCACGTTATACGTGCGGCACGCAGCCGGAGAGTTCATGATCTCAACTCCGATCCCGGCATTTTCCAGGGCCGTGCGCAGATCAGCAGGAATGTGATTCAGTTCAGCCCCGGTGCCAATAAACAAAACGTCCACGGTATCGGAAAGTTCCAGCAGCGGCGCGTTGTCCTCATACCCGTCCCAGGTCGTGGTTCCGGCGGGGCCTGTCAGAACGGCTCCCTCATAAACCTGCCCACCGATCCGGAAAAAGCCCGGGCCGTACCCGTCAACCGGGACTGCGTTGGTATAGGAAATCTCATTCAGGCGCATGGCCGTGTTCTAGCCCCAAAGCGGTAGGCCCGACAAGGCCGCAACCGCAATCGCCAGGTAAGCCGCAGCGCGATACAGCTTTTCATACGCGGGCCGGAACAACCAACCGCCCAGCCAGTTGCCCAGCAAATTGGGCACGGCCAATGCAAGGCCTAATGCCGCCGCCGCCCAAGTGATCCGCTCCATCCCGGTCAGGAACCCAAGGAGGAGGAAATCGAACCCGAACAGGAACAATAAAATCGTGGCGCGGATCACTTCGACCGGTATGGGGCGCGACATGTAAAACAGGATTACCGCCGGGCCGGGCAAGCCCGCCACGCCGCCCAGAAACCCGGCCGCTGCACCAATTCCCGCAACCATCCCCCGGCCAACATGGCCGTGATACCGCAAGCCAAGGATCAGCACGGCCAGCATAAACAGCGCCAGCAGACTGACGGCATAGCGGAAAACCTCGGGTTCAACCTTGGTCAGCACCCATAACCCTACAGGAAGCAACAGCGCACAGCCCACCAACAGCCGCAGCAGATCCTTGCGATGCACAACATGCCAAGCGCGACGCAGGTTCGGCAATGGGCCGAAGATGTCCATTATAGTCAGGCCGATGATGGCTCCGAATGGACCAAGGAAGGGTGTGGAAAGAGGAAGGAAAATCAGTGCGGTGCCGAATCCGGAAAACCCGCGAACAACGCCGCCGAGGAAAGCCGCAAAAATGATAACGGCCAGCCCCATTGGGGACTGGCCGAATATATCAGGCGTCGATGTTGGCAAACTGATTGCCCGCCGTATTGGACGGCTTGGACCAGTCGCGTTTGACCCCCAGCCACAGCAGGATGGTCGAAGCCACAAAGACCGAAGAATAGGTTCCCACGATCACACCCCAGATCATCGCAAAGACGAAACCGCGGATCACATCCCCACCCAACACGTAAAGCGAAATCAGCGCCAGCAGCGTGGTCACTGAGGTCATCACCGTCCGGCTGAGCGTTTCGTTGATCGAGATGTTCAGAACCTCTTTGAGATCTTTCTTCTTGTACTTCCGCAGGTTCTCACGCACGCGGTCGAAGACGACCACAGTGTCGTTCAGCGAATAACCCACGATGGTCAGAAGCGCCGCGATAATGGCCAGATCGAACCGAATCTGTAGTTCCGAGAAAATACCGATGGTCAGAATCACGTCATGGACCAACGCGGCAACTGCTCCCAAAGCGAATTGCCATTCGAAGCGCAGCCAGATGTAGACCAGCACGGCGCCAATCGCCAAAACCACCGCGATCACGGCGGTCTGGATCAACTCACCGGAGACCTTTGGGCCGACGGATTCGACGGACACAAATTCTATGTCCGGCGCTGCCACCTTCAGCGCCTCTTCCACGGCGTTAACCGTCGCGGCCGAGACGGCCTCGGCATCGGCTTGCGCCTGAATGCGGATCATGGCGACGTTTTCATCCGGCCCAAAAGTAGGGTCGAAAATCTCGGTGATGCTCACGTCGCCCAGCTCCAGCGGAGAGATCGCGTCGCGATAGGCGCCGACGTCGATTTCCTGTGCGGATTGGGTCCGGATCGTGGTCCCGCCACGGAAATCGATACCGAAGTTCAGCCCTTGCAGCATGAAAGACGTAAACGCCACAACCATCATCAGGGCCGAGATACCCAGCCAGACCTTCCAGCGGCTGAAGAAATCAAACGAGGTGTTCTGGGGTACGAGTTTCAGTCTCATGTCAAACCTCGATCATTTTCGGACGACGGCGTTCGAACCACATCACGATCATCAAACGCGTCACGAAGATCGCGGTAAAGACCGAGGTCAGAATACCCAAGCCCAGCGTAATCGCGAACCCGCGCACCGGCCCGCTGCCCATGGCAAACAGAATCACGGCGGTGATGAAAGTGGTAACGTTTGCGTCCAGAATAGCCGACAGGGCTTTTTCATAACCCAGCTCAATGGCACGCGCCGGGCCTCTGGCGGATTTCAGTTCTTCGCGGATACGCTCAAAAATCAGCACGTTGGCGTCCACCGCCATACCGACCGTCAGGACAATCCCCGCAATACCCGGCAGGGTCAGCGTGGCCCCGATCAGCGACAGCAGGCCGAACAGCAGCCCGACGTTGATGATCAGCGCAATGTTGGCAAACACGCCAAACAAACCATAGCTAAGCGCCATGAAGGTCAGCACCGCGACAAAGGCTACGATGGTTGCCACTTTACCGGCATCGATGCTGTCTTGCCCCAGTTCAGGACCGATGGTGCGTTCTTCAAGGAACTCCAGCCCCGCAGGCAACGCACCCGCTCGCAACAGGACCGCCAGATTGGTGCTTTCTTCAACGGTGAAGTTACCGGTGATGATACCCGACCCGCCCGGAATATGGCTTTGGATCACCGGGGCCGAGATCACCTCGTCATCCAATACAATCGCAAAGGGCGCGCCGATGTTTTCCAGCGTGTAGTCGCCAAACTTGCGTGCGCCGGACGTGTTGAACCGGAAACTGACTGCCGGGCGACCGTTCTGGTCGAACGAGGGCTGCGCGTCGACCAGTTCCTCACCCGTCACAACCGGGGCGGATTCAATGATGTAATAAACGCCATCTTCGTCAATGGACGGGACGACCTCTTGCCCTATCCCCGGAACAGCGTCCGGGTCGGTGCCGCGACTGACGACCGAGTTGAAAGTCAGTTGAGCGGTGGTGCCGATGATCTCTTTCAGTTCACCTGCACTGCCAATGCCCGGCACCTGAATCAGGATACGGTCTGCACCCTGGCGCTGAATTGTGGGCTCTCGCGTACCGACCTCGTCAATCCGGCGGCGGATGATTTCCAGCGCCTGACGCACGGTGCGATCATCCGAGGCCAGCTTTTCGGCCTCAGACAACCGCACGACGATGGTGTCACCATCGGCGCGGGCTTCGATATCGGTAGCCCCCACTCCGGTCAGCGTCTGCACCTGACGGGCCAGACCGCGCACAACTTCCAGCGCGCGGGACATGCCCTCGGGCTGGCTGATGCGAACGCGAATCTCATCCGGTGCCGAATCCTGCCGGCGGATCGTACCAACAGTCGCGCGTTCATCGCGTAGCGCGTCACGGATTTCCGGCCACATCGCCTCCATCCGGGATTCGTAAACATCTTCGACCTTCACTTCGGCCAGCAGATGTGCACCACCCCGCAGATCAAGACCCAGATTGACCAGTGACGATGGCAACCAGTTGGGCCATTGCGCCGCCTGTGCCTGCATCTCGGGGGTGTCGATGCCAAGTTCAATTCCGGCCTTGGCATCGTTGGATTGCTCGACGCGCGTGTAAAACGCATTCGGCAGGGCCATCAGCAGACCGATCACACAGACCGACCAGATCAGAACCCGCTTCCAGGTATTAATTTGCAGCATTACCCTGCCTTTTCAAGGAATTGTCGCGCGAAGTCACTTCGCCGGTTCGGTCTTGTTCAGAACCTGCGCAATAGTCGACTTGACCACACGAACCTTGACGTTTTCGGCCAGTTCAACCTCGACTTCGTTCTCGCCTTCCTTGACTTTCGACACCTTGCCGATCAGACCGCCCTGGGTGACAACTTGATCGCCCCGGCGCACGGCCTCGACCATGGCCTGATGTTGCTTCATCTTCTTCTGCTGCGGACGGATCAGCAGGAAATACATGATCGCGAAGATCAGGATCAGCGGGAGAAACTGGGCGAATGCGCCACCTTCCATGGGATATTCCTTTTGCTTTGGATTGCGGCACGGTTCCGCAAATTTGGCGGGAACCTATGCCCTGAGATGCGCCTTTGCAAGCAAAGGCGGTGCTGTGACCCACCTGAACCTGATCCCAACGCATGAACTCGCGTCAAAGCGTTGCAGATATGTCCTAGGCAGAGGCTTGAACTCAGCTATAGTCAAACCTGAGGAGGGACAATGACAGCTCGTTACAAACCATTCCAATCGTTGACGCTTTTGCTGTCATTGCTGGCCTTGATTTTGTGTCTTGCAGCACCGCTTGGGGCACAGGAAACGCCCGCCGATATCGTTGAACCAGAGGCCGAGGAAACAGACAGTTTCAAAGCCCCCGTCATCGTGGACGGCGATATGCTGTTCTTCCTGCGCGGCTCTAGCGCCCTGCCCGCGCCGGAACGGGCGGAAAGTGTCCAGAACAAGATCATCGAGGTTGCCGAGGCCTCAGAAGACCCCTCGGTCGACATTTCATTCGAAGAGACCGAGCTTGGCATCCGAATTCGCGCGGATGGTGTGATCGTGTCCATTGTGACCGTGGCAGATGCTGATCTGGACCAGATGGAGCTGGATGTTCTGAGCTTCCTACACGGTCAGGCCATCGAAGAAGCCATCCTTGGCTATCGGGCTAATCGCACGGAACAGGCCCGCGTATCCGGCGCGATCGAAGCCGCCGCGTGGACCCTTGGGTTTGCCGTTTTCATCGTTGCGATCCTGTGGATGCATCGCAGGATCAGGCGGCGCACGCTAAAATTTGTCAAACGCCACTTGCGGGATGTGGAAACCGCCACTGCCAAAAGTGTTCAGGCCGAGGCGATTGCCGCGCTGGTCAGGTATGGTCTGAATTTCGTTCTGCTCATTATCTTTTTCCTGGGCTTCTACTACTACCTGTCCTTTGTTCTGCTCGCCTTTGCCGAAACCCGCTATTTTGCGCAATTACTACTGACCTACCTGACCGAACCGGTTCTGCTGATCTTCAAAGGCATTCTCTCTTACATCCCCAACATGATCATGCTGGCCCTGATCACCTGGGTCACGATGTACATCATCAAGGGCATGCGCGTGTTCTTTGATGCCGTTGAGGCCGGGTCGTTCGATATGGGTGATTTCGAGAAGCACTGGGTTAACCCGACCTTCAATATCGCCCGCGTCGTCGTCATCCTCATCGCGCTGGTTTTCGCCGTTCCTTACATTCCGGGGTCGGACTCGGCCGCGTTTCAGGGCCTGACCATATTGGTTGGCGCTATGCTATCGCTGGGGGCGAATTCGGTCGTGTCCAACATGCTGGCTGGATTATTCGTTATCTACCGCCGCTCAACCTCGATCGGGGACCGTATTCAGATCGGGGACCACATTGGCGATGTGGTGCAGATCAAGCTAATGGAAACCCACCTGAAATCCATCAAGAATGAGCTGATATCGATCCCCAATGCGCAATTGATGAATTCGGATGTCGTGAATTTTTCAAAGAAAACAGATGGTAGTGGGCTTTTACTGCACACCACAGTCGGCATCGGATACGAGGAGCCACCTGAGAAGGTCGAGGCCATGCTGATCGAAGCCGCTAAGCGCACCAAGGGGATCAAAGCCAAGCCCGAGCCGTTTGTGTTGTGGACTGCACTGGCCGACTACGCGATAAATTATCAGATCAATGGCTATACGACGCGGGGCAGTATCATCCCCAAAATCCGCTCGGATCTGCACCGCAACATCGTGGCAGTGTTCAACGAAAACAACGTGCAGATCATGACGCCGTCTTACATGGCCGATCCGCCCGAACCGAAGATACCCGCCGAAGAATGGGACGGGCATCTGGCGCATGAAACACACGAGGACACCGATAAGTCGTAACCGGTGCTACACCCTGCCTTTCAGATGGTGCATAAGCGATCCTAGTGATTCACGCATTAAGGATCTGAACCATGCACGACATCCGCGCCATTCGCGAAAACCCTGACGCCTTCGACGCCGCCCTGGCGCGCCGTGGGGATGCGCCGGTGTCGTCAGATGTGCTGCGGCTGGATGAAAGCCGCCGGGCCAAGATTCTGGCCGCCGAAACCGCTCAGGCGGAGCAGAACAAGGCCAGCAAAGAGGTCGGTGCCGCCAAAGCGCGCGGGGACGAGGATGAATTCCAGCGTCTGCGCGCATTGGTGTCTGAGAAAAAGACCGAAATCGCCCGCATGCAGAACGAGGCCAAGGATCTGGACGCGCTGCTAACCGACCAACTGGCACGCATCGCCAACCTGCCCGCCGAGGATGTGCCGCAAGGTGCGGATGAGAACGACAATGTCGAGGTGAACCGTTGGGGCACCCCGCGCGAACTCGATTTTGCTCCGAAAGAACACTTCGACATTCCCGCCGTCGCCGCTGCGATGGACTTTGAAACCGCCGCCAAGACCAGCGGCAGCCGTTTTGTAAACCTGTCGAAGGGTGTCGCGCGTATCCACCGTGCGTTGGCCCAGTTCATGCTGGACACCCATATCGACAAGAACGGCCTGACCGAGATGCAAACTCCGGTTCTTGTCCGCGATGAGGCGATGTACGGCACTGATAAACTGCCGAAATTCGGCGATGACAGCTATCAGACCACCAATGGCTGGTGGTTGATCCCCACATCCGAAGTAACGCTGACTTATTCCGTGGCCGGTGACATTCTGGACGAAGCCGCCCTGCCCATCCGCATGACCGCCCACACGGCCTGTTTCCGGTCCGAGGCGGGCAGCGCGGGCAAGGACACCGCCGGGATGCTACGCCAGCACCAGTTTGAAAAGGTCGAAATGGTTTCGATCACGCATCCCGACAAGTCGGATGAGGAACAGAAACGCATGCTGCGCTGCGCCGAGGACCTGTTGGAGCAAATGGGCATCCCCTACCGCACCGTCGTTCTGTGTACGGGCGACATGGGTTTTGGCGCGCGCCGCACCTTTGATATCGAGGCTTGGCTGCCCGGGCAGGACACGTACCGTGAGATCAGCTCGGTCTCGACCACCGGTGCTTTCCAAGCCCGCCGTATGAACGCACGTTTCCGCCCCGAAGGTGGCGGCAAACCGGAATATGTCCACACCCTGAACGGTTCAGGGCTGGCGGTCGGGCGCTGCCTGATTGCGGTTCTGGAAAATGGACAGAACGCGGATGGCACCGTGACCCTGCCCGAAGTGCTAGCGCCATACCTGGGCGGTAAACGAACACTGCAGCTGGACGGTACACTGGCATAAAAAAACCGGCACCCGCATTGCGTAGTGCCGGTCTTGCAGAACGTAAGGCGAAGGAGGATTACTTCTTCGTCTTTTTCTTACCCTTCTTCTTTTTGTCTTTCTTGGGCTGGTCTTTTTTCTTACCGCCCTTCTTGGACTGATCTTTTTTCTTACCGTCCTTTTTGGACTTTTTGTCTTTCTTGGCCTTGGCCTTCACCTTGTCCTTGGCCTTTGAGATCGCGGCTTCCATTTCTTGCAGCTTTTTGGCGGCCTTTTCAGCCTTGGCCTTGGCTTTGGCCTTCTTGCGCGCCTTGGCTTCTGCGGCGGCTTTTTCCTCGGCAGCTTTGCGCGCGGCCTCTTCGGCACGTTTCTCGGCAGCGGCGGCTGCGACGGTTTTCCGGGCGGCAGGCCTGCGCGTCGCAGGTTTGCGCGCGGGCGCGCGTCTGGCAGTCTTGGCCGCAGTCGGCTTTTTGGCTGCAGGTTTTGCCGCAGCCGCTTTCGCTGCAGGCGTGGTTGCAATCGCCTCTTTCGCCGCGGCGATCAACAGAGGCGCGCTAGAGGCACCAATTCGGGGAACCTTGACCAGGTCGGCAGGGTTGGCTTTGGCAAGGGCTTCAGCGGTTTTGTACCCATTGGCGATCAGCGCCTGCCCAAGCGCCTTTCCTACACCTTTAACATCGGTCACTGCGGTCATTACTAAGCCTTCCTTTCTCTCCCTACATTTTCAATTGAATGCACGCTGGGCCCAGACGCCTACTAATCTGCGAGCAGTTTCGGCGACGTCTTTGCGTCAATTGCCGTGAGCCAGAGTGCCGGTTCTATCCTCTTTGGGGAATGGCACGAGACGCTTGGCATCTTCGTCCCAGAGTTTCAAATTCAGCGCCGCCACCGCCTCGGGGAACTTGATCCGACGCGGGGTGAATTCAGGCGGCAGGTTATAGTGGCACGCCCGCAGCCGATAGGATGGAATTCGGGCGTTGAAATGGTGGATGTCGTGCAGCGTGATACACGCCACCGCATTGTCGAACCACCAACCAAAATCCAAAGCAGAAGACCCCTGCAAGGCTGCCAATTGCGGATCAAGGTCCGGACGGCGGTCCCAATACGTATCTTCGAAATTATGCTGCAGGTAGACCAAGAACACACCCAGCATCCCCCCCAGCAACGAAAACACCAGCCAGACCAGAATACCGGTCGTGCCCGCGATCAGATAAAGCAGCCCTAGGAAGATCACGATCGACAGATTGTGCAGCAGAACTCCGGTCACACCAAACCGTACCGTGTTTTTGGGCCAGCGGTAGCGAATAAAATAGGTGAACAACGCACCAACCGGAACCAAAATGAACGGGTTGCGATACAGGCGGTAGAACAAACGCTTTTTCCAGTCTGCAGCGTTCCATTCCCGCAGGGTCATCGTGTGAATCTCACCCGTTTCGCGGTGTTCCAGATTACCGATCCCCGAATGGTGCAGGTTGTGGTTCTGCTTCATCACTTCGAATGGCGCAAAGGTGAAGGGCGACAAACCGTGCCCGGCCCATTCATTCTGTTCGCGGGTCTCAAACAGGGAATGGTGGCCGCAATCATGTTGCAAAACGTAAAGACGCACAGCTGAAAAGGCAAAGACGATCCCGGCAGGGATCATGATGTACCAGCGGTCGACATAGATAATTGCCAGCGTCAGCGACGCGAAATAAACGGCGAACGTCCCAAAATAGCTTAGCGCGGCCAGCCGATTGTCCTGTACCGCATATTGTCGCGTATATTCCCGCAAATTCATTCAGCCTGTCCCCACGTTTGGCCCAATTAATATCACCACGAAACTATTTGCGTTTTGCTTGTAATCAAGCAGCGCGCACAAAAAACAGATGCACACAGGCGAATGCTAGCCTGCGGCAGCGGGACTGTCACGCCTTTCAGCCGAAAGTGTTGAAAATTGGCGCAGTTACGCGCGACCTTTGAGATGTTTGGCCAGAGCGCCCGCGTTTTTCTTGCGTCGCCCCTTATAGGGATTTTTGTCACCCTGCCCACGCAATGTCAGGCGGATAGGCGACCCGGGCATATCGAAATCCTCGCGCAGGCCATTCACTAAATAGCGGGTGTAGCTGTCTGGCATCTTGTCGGGATGTGAACACATCACCACAAACCCAGGGGGACGGGTCTTGGCCTGAGTCATATAGCGCAGCTTGATCCGGCGGCCCTGCGGCGCTGGCGGCGGGTGCTGCTCCAGCATGGCCGTCAGCCAGCGGTTCAGTGCTGCTGTGGGTACACGACGGTTCCAAACGTCATGCGCACGCAGGATGGCAGCGCGCAGACGTTCCAGCCCCCGACCAGTCTTGGCAGATACGGTGATCAGCGGTGCGCCACGCAATTGCGGCAACAGACGATCAAAGGACTCTTTCAGATCGCGCAGCTTTTCCTGCTTGTTCTCTTCGATATCCCATTTGTTAACGGCGACAACGACGGCGCGGCCTTCGCGCTCGGCCAAATCAGCGATGCGCAGGTCCTGCTGTTCAAACGGAATGGCTGCGTCCAACAACACCACCACGACCTCGGCAAATTTTACGGCGCGCAGACCGTCGGACACAGAAAGCTTTTCCAGCTTTTCCTGCACCTTAGCCTTCTTGCGCATGCCCGCCGTGTCGAAAATCCGCATCGGGGTGCTGTCGCCATCGGGATCGGCCCAGTCAATCCGCAGGCTGATCGCATCGCGGGTGATACCAGCCTCGGGGCCGGTCAACAGGCGGTCTTCGCCGATGATCTTGTTGATCAGTGTGGACTTTCCGGCATTTGGCCGCCCGACTACCGCAACCTGCAGCGGCTTGGCGGCTGTGATCAGCGGCGCCTCGCCCTCGCCGTCTTCGTCCAGTTCGATATCGGTTTGCGGGGCATCATCCTCGGCCTTCTCAGCCGCGGCATCTGCCAGCGGCATGAGTTGCGCATAAAGGTCTGTCATCCCCTCGCCATGTTCGCCCGACAAGCGCACGGGCTCACCCAGACCCAGATTATACGCCTCAAGCACACCCGCATCCGCCGCACTTCCTTCGGCCTTGTTGGCGGCAAGGATCACATGTTTCGAGCGTTTGCGCAGGATCTCGGCGAACATCTCGTCCGTTGGGGTTAACCCCACCCGCGCGTCGATCATAAACAGGCAGACATCGGCCATATCCACCGCGCGCTCGGTCAGGCGACGCATCCGTCCCTGCAGGCTGTCATCGGTCGCGTCCTCAAGACCCGCTGTGTCGATCACGGTAAAGCGCAGATCGCCCAGACGCCCTTCGCCTTCGCGCAGGTCGCGCGTCACACCCGGCTGGTCGTCGACCAGGGCCAGACGTTTGCCCACAAGGCGGTTGAACAGAGTGGATTTGCCCACATTCGGGCGCCCCACGATGGCGAGGGTCAGCGACATGATACTCAACTTTCAAGACTCAGACGCGCCCTTTAGCGCATCTTGCGATCAACGGAAAGCGTGTAGATCACCTTTGGTCGAAACGACATACAACGTCTGGCCGGCCACTACCGGGGCCGTGGTGGCGCCGCCGGGAACCTCGACGCTGTTGACCAGCGTGCCGTCGACCGGGTTAAAGAACCGCAGGAAACCGTCATTCGACGCGACAACGATGCGCCCACCGGCCAGGATCGGGCCATAGTGCGCAACAATTGGACCACGGCGTTTGGGCTTGTCCTTGACAAAACCGGGCAAATCCTGCGCCCAGATGATCGAACCGTCTGCTCTGTTCAGCCGAACCAACTGACTGCGGTCACTGATCAGAAACAGGCTATCACCCGCAGGCCATGCCGTATCCACAGCCCCCTCATCCGCCGTCCAGATCCGCTCACCCGAGGTGGCGTTAAACGCCACGGTGCGGCCCGAGTGATTGCCGATATAGATCGTATCGCCCACCACCATTGGTCCGCCGGTCACATCCACGATCTGTGCGGCCGCACGTCCCCGGCGCCCACCCGCGACCGAAGCGTTCCAGCGCCCGATCCCCCCCTTGCGGAAAGACGCGGAAATATCGCCCGAACCAAAGGCAAAGACGGCAAACTCCTGTGCAATCACAGGGGCCGGAGCCCCCAGAACATTGCCCACGCTTGGCGTACCCTGAACTTGCCACGCGATGCGGCCGTCCTTGGTGTTCACGGCCCAGCCGGTTTCATCACCTGCTACCAGATACAACAAACCATCATTGACCAAAGGTGCGCCGTTTCCTGGGGCATTCAGGCGTTTTTGCCATTTGATCGCCCCAGTTTTCGCATCCAACGCCGTCAGACGCCCAAACCCGGACGACACGTAAAGCACACCATTGGCATAGGCCAATCCGCCGCCGGTCGCGTCCGCGTCGCCATCATTGGCCGGGATAAGATTCTTGCTCCAGGCCACCTGTCCCTGCGGTGTAACCGCGGAAACGGTCGCGCCTGCATCCAGCGTATAAATCAGGCCACCGGCCACAACAGCTTCTGCGGTGATGCGACGCTTGCGCGAATCCCCATCCCCGATCGAGGTCGACCACACACGCTGAGGCGTCGCGCGCAGTGCCGCGTTGCCGGTGCGAAATGCGGGCGTCCCGGCGCTTTGCGACCAATTGGCGTTGGCTTTTTGCGCAGGCAGGCTGATCGGTTTTGAACCCTGGGTTACCAAAGTCACGTTGTCAGAGGTGGGCCGAATGTCTTCACGGGCACCTGGCAGGATGACCTCGGGTTCCTCACATGCGGCAAGAACACTCAGCGATAGGGCCGCAGCCGTCAATCCAATGCGGGAGAAAAGACTTGTCACCATTATACTCCGAACTCGCCTGTCATTCTAATTGCCGCCGGTTCAGCCCTGCTGGGCCACCAGTGGTTCCGGTTCGCCGCCAAGCGCGACAATCAGTTGCGCGGCGCGTTGCTGAAGGTCCACGCCAATCTCGGCGTCCTGCCGCATCGCCTGTAGACGCTCGATTGCTGCGTCCGCATTCCCCTCGGCGACATCAATCAGTGCTAGTTGTTCTTCGGCCAACAAGCGCAGCGGTGCGCCCGGCGCAGACAGCGCCTCGAACTGCTGACGGCGATCCGCCACGGGCAAAGTGTCACTTTGCAGCAGCAGCGCCTTGAATGTAGCAATCGCACGATAAATTTCCGGCAGATCACTCTGAACGGCGATGGCGTTCAGGCTGTCCACAGCCTCTTGCCGCGACCCGGCCTCAACCTGCGACGAAGACAGCAACATGTTCAGAACCGCATCGCCGCCGGGTGTTACCGCATCAATACTGGCCAGGCTGCTTGCACGTTCGGCCGAGTCATTCTGCGCAAGCGCGCTGAGAATCTCGTCACCCAGCTTTTCAGCCTGACCGGTGGTACGGGCCTTGCGAACCTCGTTAAACGCGGCCCCGCCAACGATGAGAACCACGGCCAGAACGCCGATCCAGCCCCAGCGACGCAGCAGCAGATACAGGCGATCACGGCGAACCTCTTCGGTCACCTCATCAATAAAACTGTCGACGTCGCTCATCCCTGCTCCCTGGGCTGTCACATTTTCTATGGCGCCATGTCATACCCCGGCGACCTTGCCAAGCCAAGGGCCGGATTTCGCACATTTTCGCCGCGTCACGCTGCCCTTGCGAAAAAAAGTGAACCGAACTATTCAGTTTAGTGTAGAAAACGCGCGTGCCTGCCCCCACTTTTAAACATGCACGCCGAAGGACAATCGGCAAAGAATTTTTAGAGAGGCCCCGTATGCGATTGATTTCATTCGTGAATGCGATTCTGGTGATTGCCGCATTATTCCTTTTGGTCTTTGAACGCGACGCATTGTTTGCATTTGCTGGTCGCGGCGACTCTGAAACAGATACGTCATCCGAAGCAGAATCTGTATCCGACCCCCAGACGGCGCAGAATGCAATCGGTGTGGTCGTCTTGCGCTCGTCTGCACGGGAAATTGACAGCGCCGTGTTGTTGCGCGGCCAGACCAGAGCCAATCGCCAGGTCGAAGTTCTGGCCGAAACAACGTCGACCGTGATTTCGGAACCCAAGCGCAAGGGTGCGTTCGTCGAAGCGGGCGACCTGCTGTGCGAGCTTGACCCAGGCACCCGCCCCGCCAGCCTGGCCGAGGCTATGGCCGCCAAACTTGAAGCCGAAAGCCGCATCCCCGAGGCCGAAGCCCGCCTGGAAGAGGCGCATGCCCTGGTTGCTGAGGCGCAAATCAACCTGACGGCCGCACAGAAACTGTCGGAAACCGGGTTCGGGTCGGAAACGCGACGGATTTCCAGCGAAGCCGCGATGCGCTCTGCCGAAGCGGGCGTCAAAACCGCCGAGGCCGGATTGGAGGCCACTCGCGCCGGGATCGAAGCCGCCACTGCTGAGGTCAAAGCCGCCCAGCGCGAGATTGACCGTCAGACCATCGAAGCCCCATTCAAGGGCCTGCTGGAAAGCGATACCGCCGAACTGGGCAGCCTGATGCAGCCCGGATCGCTGTGTGCGACCGTGATTCAATTGAACCCGATCAAGCTGGTGGGGTTCGTGCCCGAAACGGATGTAAACAAGATCATCGTCGGTTCGGAAGCATCGGCGCGCCTGATCACGGGTCTTGAGGTCAAAGGCCGCGTGACTTTTCTGAGCAGGTCGGCGGATGAAACGACCCGCACCTTCGAAGTTGAAATCACCGTTCCAAACCCGGAACTGGCCATTCGCGATGGTCAGACGGCCAATATCCGTATAGCCGCCGACGGGGCAAAGGCCCATCTGCTGCCGCAATCCGCCCTGACATTGAACAACGAAGGGCAGATCGGTGTGCGCACGGTCGGCGCTAACCAGATCGTGGAATTCATGCCGATTCTGCTATTGCGCGACACCGCAGAAGGCGTCTGGGTTGATGGGCTACCGGAAACCTCTGATGTCATTGTGATCGGCCAGGAATTCGTGACGCAAGGCGTTAAGGTCGAACCAACCTACCAGGAAGCTGCACAATGACAGGATTGGTTGCATGGGCCGCCCACAGGGCCCGTATGGTGTTGGCCTTCATCGCGATCTCGCTGATTGTCGGCGGGTTTGCATATGTCAGCCTGCCCAAAGAGGGTGAACCGGATATCGAAATCCCGGCGCTTTTCGTCTCGGTCCAATTTCCCGGCATTTCCGCCGAGGATTCTGAGAACCTTCTGATCAAGCCGATGGAGACCGAACTGGCGGATCTGGACGGTCTCAAGGAAATGACCGCCACTGCTGCCGAAGGCTATGCCGGTATCGCGCTAGAGTTCGAATTCGGCTGGGATAAGACCGCGATCATGGCGGATGTGCGCGACGCGATGAACAGCGCTCAGGCCGATTTCCCTGAAGGGGCTGAGCAGTATTCGCTTTTCGAGATTAACTTTTCGGAATTCCCTATCGTCATCGTCAACCTAACTGGCGCAGTCCCCGAGCGAACAATGGCGCGTATCGCCAAAGACTTGCAGGACGATCTTGAATCGCTGGATTCCGTTCTGGAAGCCGGGATTGCGGGCAACCGAGACGAATTGCTCGAGGTGATTATCGATCCGCTCCGGCTGGAGGCTTACAACGTCTCGGCCGACGAATTGATCACAGTTGTCCAAAACAACAACCAGCTGATCGCTGCTGGTGAGGTGGATTCAGCACAAGGCACTTTCTCGGTCAAAATCCCGTCTTCATTCAAAACCGCTGAAGATGTCTACAGCCTACCCGTCAAGGTCAATGGCGACCGCGTGGTGACGATGGGTGAGCTGGCGCAGATCAACTATACTTTCGAAGACCGCGAAGGCACCGCGCGGTTTGACAACCAGTCCACGGTGGCACTTCAGGTGGTCAAACGCAAAGGCTACAACCTGATCGACACAGTGGACGACGTCAAAGCGACTCTTGCCGCAGCGCAAGAGAAATGGCCCGCCGAATTGCAGGCCGCCGTAGATGTTGGCACCTCGAACGACCAAAGCCGCATTGTCGATTCGATGGTGCGTCAGCTTGAAGGTTCGGTCCTAACCGCGATCGCGCTGGTGATGATCGTGGTTCTGGCCTCGCTGGGTACGCGCGCTGCGCTGTTGGTCGGATTTGCAATCCCAACCTCGTTCCTGCTGAGCTTTGCTTTTCTGGCGGTCATGGGCGTCACCATCTCGAACATGGTGATGTTCGGGCTGATCCTTGCGGTGGGGATGCTGGTCGACGGTGCCATTGTTGTGGTTGAATACGCCGACAAGCGCATCAAAGAAGGCATCGGCCCGATGCACGCCTATGTCGAGGCGGCGCAGCGGATGTTCTGGCCCATCGTGTCCTCGACCGCGACGACGCTGTGTGCCTTCCTGCCGATGCTGTTCTGGCCCGGCGTGCCCGGCGAATTCATGAAGATGCTGCCGATCACGTTGATCTTCGTTCTGTCCTCTTCGCTGATCGTGGCGCTGATCTACCTGCCGGTCGTCGGCGGCGTATCCGGACGAATGAGCCGCACGTTCGATCGAACTTCGAATTGGCTGCGCAGTGTGGCCCCGTGGTGGGTTCGCGCAATTATGGTCCCCCCATCGCTGTACATGATCTTCTTGGGCGCGATGCAGATGCTGAACCCTGACTATCTGCTGCCCGGGGGCGTGCTGTCGGGTGCCTTGCTGTTCGTCTTCGGTGGCTTTGCAGGGTCGGTGACCCTGAGTGCCGCCAAAATCGAGCGGCAAAAGGAAGAACGCGTCCACACAGCGCGTGAACACTCTGTGTTCGGTTATCTGATAAAGTTCCTGGTCGGCAACCCGGTCATGCCGCTCGTATCAATCATGGCAGTCGGTTTTTGCGTCTGGCAGGTGATGTCGTATTACGGAGAAAACAACCGCGGCGTTGAGTTCTTTGTCGAAACCGAACCAGAACAGGCCACCGCCTATGTCCGGGCCCGGGGCAACCTGTCATTGCAGGAAAAAGACGCGATGGTGCTGGCCGCCGAAGAGGTGATCGGGGCACACCCAGCCGTAACCAACGTGTTCGCTTTTGCCGGTGAAGGCGGCCTAAACCAGAACAACGGCGGTGCCGAAGCTCCGGCAGATACCGTCGGTCGTGTGCAGTTCGAAATCACTCCGTGGGAGGACCGCCCAACGCTGACCGAACCCGCGTTTTTCGGTCTGTTCGATCGCGAAATCATCGCCCCGGAGTACGACGGTGATTTCGTTCTAGACGAGTTGAATGCAGAACTTGCCAAACTGCCCGGTTTCATCGTGGAAATCCTGCCGCTGGAACAGGGTCCGGCCTCAGCTAAACCTGTACATCTGCGTATCAAAGGCGACGGTTGGGAGGAATTGACCACAGCGACCGAAGCCGCGCGGGCTGTGTTTGACGAAACGCCCGGTCTGATCAAGATCGAAGACACCATGCCCCTGCCCGGCATCGACTGGCAGATCGACGTGGACGTCGCCAAGGCCGGACGTTTCGGGGCTGATGTCGCCACGGTTGGCGCAATGGTACAGTTGGTCACCCGTGGCATTCTTCTCGGCGAGATGCGTCCGGACAACACCGATGAAGAAGTCGAGATTCGCGTGCGCCTGCCTGAACAGGACCGAGTTTTGTCCACATTGGATTCGCTCAAGGTCCGCACCCCTGACGGGCTAGTGCCGCTGTCCAACTTTGTCACCCGCCAACCGGTGGCCAAGCTGGCCGAGATCAACCGGATCGACCAGCAGCGTTACTATGACGTCAAAGCAGATGTCGAGCCGGGCCTGTCCAAGGTGGTAGTCGACGGCCCTGACGGAACCGAACAGCGACTGGCCGTTGTGCGTGCGGTCGAAGAAGGCGCGGAACCCAACGGGACAACCATCACCAGCTCCGATGGCACGGTATTTGAGCTGTTCCAACTAACCGGTGCCGAAACCGTCGAGGACCTGCGCACAGCTATTGCGGAAGAAGGGGCGCGGTTCGCGCTGGTCAATCCGAATGAACGGATCGCAGTGCTGACGGAATGGCTGAACACCAGCCCCTTCTCGAACACGATTGCCTGGGAGTGGACCGGCGATCAGGAGGATCAAGAGGAATCCGGGGCCTTCCTGCAAAGCGCTTTCCTGGGTGCTTTGGGCCTGATGTTCGTGATCCTGCTGGCGCAGTTCAACTCGTTCTACAACTCGGTACTGGTGCTGCTGGCGGTTGTACTGTCGACCACCGGGGTTCTGATCGGGATGATCGTTATGGGGCAACCGTTCTCGATCATCATGACCGGCACGGGCATCGTGGCGCTGGCAGGGATCGTGGTGAACAACAACATTGTTCTGATCGACACCTATCAGGAATACAGCCGCTATATGCCCCGGATCGAAGCCATCATCCGCACGGCTGAGGCGCGTATCCGTCCGGTTCTTCTGACCACATTGACCACGATGGCTGGTCTGACACCCATGATGTTCGGCCTGTCGCTGGACTTCATCAATGGTGGTTATTCGATCAACAGCCCCACCGCGTTGTGGTGGAAGCAGCTGGCAACGGCGGTGGTCTTCGGATTGGGCATTGCGACGGTTCTGACGCTGATCGTGACGCCTTCACTGTTGGCGTTGCGCGTTTGGGTTTCGACCTACACGATATGGCTGGGCCGGGCACTGGCGCGCGCGACATCCGGTCGATCCAGCCAATTGGCGCAGGATATGGCGATTGGCAAAGCCGTCCGTCAGGCACAAGCGACCGAGGTGGTCTGGGGCGACGAAACGCCCCCTGCGTCCAAAGATGCCCAAGCGCCCGAACATCCGCCGGGATCACCCCTAAAAGCGGCAGAATAAAATAATGGCGAGCCCAACGGTTCGCCATTTTTCGTTTCAGACAGGCTTAGTCAGTAAAGACGTATTCACCCAGATCGCACAGGTCTACGCCGTAATCCTCGGCGCTGGACCCGTCGGAAAACGCGCCGCGAATGTCATAGACGCAGGTGGTCAGACCGTCAGCAATCAACACGTCTGCTTCGTATCCCGGCGCGATGTAATCGCCTTGCAGCAAGTTTGCTTCCCATTCATTGGACGCACTTGCCGAGACATTGAATTCGACCAGATCGACGCTGCTTTCATTACCCAGCAAAAATACCAGATCCTCGGCGAAGGCGGTCGACGCGAACAGCGACGCCAGAACGATCGGCGCAGCAAAGAACTTCTTCATTAGTGTTTCCCTGATTTATTGCCCAACACCACTCGGTTGGTACTGCCCGTCATAACGACGCAATATCATCGGTCAATCGGCAATCACCCACGGTCAGAGTGGTGGTCGTAGCGCAAGACTCAGTTGCAACAAATTCTTGTCAGAAGGAGCGGGTCAATTGGACAGACGGGTCCATTTCTGGTGCCCGCACACAACATGCTCGCATCCGCGCACGGTCAGAGTGTCTCCGCTCAGCGTCATTTGCGGCACCACATCCACATTGACCATGGGAATCCAGAAATCACCACCGCCATATTTGCCGCCCCCTTCGCTGGCCACATCCCAGAATAACTTTTTGCCGATGTTGGGGGTCTGCACCTCTTTCCCAGATTTGTCATAGGCCGATTGAATCTGACCACAGAACTTGTCTCCGCAGGCAGATATCTGGATATGCGAAATCAGGTTCTTGCGATCCGGTTCGGTTTTCCAGACACCGACAATGGGATCAGCCGCCGCCATCACTGGCATGAGCACGGCAATAACGACCAGAACAACAGAGGTTCTTTTCAATCTGCGCATCAAAACAACTCCTCCAAAAACCCATTCAGTATATCACATAGTCCAGTCGGAGGCCGGTTTCGGTTCAGGCAGCCTGCGCATCCGATTGCTGACGGCTCCACAGCTGCGCATAACGACCCTCGCGTTGCAGCAGCTCATCATGGGTGCCCTGCTCCAATATCTCGCCTTGCTCCAAAACAACGATACGGTCGGCCTCGGCGATGGTGCTGAGACGATGCGCGATGGTCAGAACCGTACGCCCCTCTCCGGCCCGCGCCAAAGCATCCTTGATGTCCTGCTCGGTGTCAGTATCCAGTGCCGAGGTCGCCTCATCCAGCAACAGGATCGGGGGATTTTTCAACAGCGTGCGCGCAATGCCGACACGCTGTTTTTCACCGCCGGACAGTTTCAGCCCACGCTCACCAACCTTGGTGTCATACCCTTCGGGCAGCATTACAATGAATTCGTGAATCTGGGCTGCCTTGGCTGCGGCTTCGACCTCTTCTTGAGTGGCGCCATCGCGGCCATAGGCGATGTTGTAGCGGATCGTGTCGTTGAACAGCACCGTATCCTGTGGCACCACACCGATGGCGGCATGCAGACTGTTCAGGGTCACGTCGCGCACATCCTGCCCGTCGATCCTCAGCGCTCCGCCAGTCACATCATAGAACCGGAACAGCAGCCGCCCGATGGTGGATTTACCCGAACCGGTGGCCCCGACAATAGCCACGGTCTGCCCCGCCGGAACGGTCAGTGAGATGCCTTTGAGGATTTCACGATCCGCATCATAACCAAACCGCACGTTGTCCAGCGTCACCTCACCGCCATTGATCGCAAGGTTCGGCGCGCAGGGCTTGTCTGTTACCTCGGTAGGTTGTTCCAGCAGATCAAACATCTGCCCCATATCGACCAGCGATTGACGGATTTCACGATACACCGTGCCCAGAAAGTTCAACGGCACGGTGATTTGGATCATGTAGGCGTTGACCATGACAAAATCACCCACGGTCAGCGTACCATTCTGCACACCGATGGCAGCCAAAACCATCACGCCGATCAGTCCGCAGGTGATCAGAAAAGACTGCCCGAAATTCAGGAAGGCCAGCGAATAAGCCGTTTTCAGCGCCGCGCCAGCATAGGCTTTCATCGAGACATCATAGCGTTCAGCTTCGCGCTGTTCAGCGTTGAAATATTTGACAGTTTCAAAGTTCAGTAGACTATCGATAGCGCGCTGGTTGGCCTCAGTATCTTGATCGTTCATCTCGCGCCGCAATTTAACGCGCCACTCAGTCACCGCGAAGGTGAACCAGATATAAAGCGCAATGGTCACCGCGACGACGACCAGATACCAGACATCGAACAGCCACATAAGGATGATCGCGACCAGTAGCAATTCCAGGATCAGCGGCCCGATGGAAAACAGCAGGAACCGCAACAGGAATTCCACGCCCTTCACCCCGCGCTCAATGATCCGGCTGAGACCGCCGGTTCGGCGGGTTACGTGATAGCGCATCGACAGTTGGTGGATGTGCTGGAAGGTTTCCAGCGCCAGCGCCCGCAACGCCCGTTGCCCGACCGGGGCAAAAGACGCGTCGCGGAGCTGCTGAAATCCCACGGTCATCATCCGTGCAACACCGTAGGCTACGGTTAATCCTACCGCACCCAGCGCCAGTGGCGGCACGCCTTCGCCCGCCAGACCGTCGACCGCGCCCTTGTACAAAATTGGCGTGTACACCGCGATTAGCTTGGCCAGAACCAACATTCCCATTGCCAACACAACACGGCGTTTGACCCAAGGTTCGTCCTCGGGCCAGAGGTATGGTGATACCTTGCGGATCGTGCGCCAACCTGAGCGGCGCTCGTTCGTTTCTGGCGTATCGTCTGAATGCATCGGGGCTGATCGTCTCATCACGTTCCTGGTCTGCGGTCAGAGATAGCCCCCCGCCCCCGCAGGGGCCAGAGGCTAAAGCTTATTCGGGGATCGTGAAGATCTGTCCGGGGTAGATCAGGTCCGGATCACGTATAGCAGCCCGGTTGGCCTCGAACAGCTTCACATAAAGAACACCGTCGCCAAACCGTTCGCGGGAAATGGCCCAGAGCGTGTCACCCTTCTGCACAGTGACCGACCGGATCGGTGGGGCATCCTCTGCTGCCTCGGGGCTATCCGTCGCCTCGGCGGCGCGCAGCACTTCGGTGGCCTCACGTTTGAATGGCGTTTCAATACGGCTAACGACGGTACCATCCGGTGCAACCTCGTCAGCGCGCAGGGTGTAGACGCCGGGTTCGACCCCGTCCAACTCGCTGCGCCATTTGCCGTCATCGGCCGGGGACAGATCATCGACCAGCCGGTTGTCCAAATACAGGCGCACAGCCGATCCATCCGGTACCCGGCCTGTCAGTTCAACCTCGCCAGCATCGGAATACCCAATGGTGTCGAGTGCGATCTGTTCCGGTTCCTGCGGTTGGCTTGTTGGACCTTGCACCAGTTCAACCCCGTCCTCCCCAGACCGCAGGATAGCGACCTGTTGGTCCGGCGTGTCCTCAGCCGGAGCCTCGGCAACCTGTTCCGTTTGATCTTCGGACGACGGCGCGTCAGTTTCAGCCGTTTCGGAAGAGGGCAAGTCAGTGGAAACTGTGTCGGTCGACGCCGCCTGATCCGTTTCGGTTGCCTGCGCCACTTCGGGTTCTTGCGTTGCATCGTCAGCAGTATCCGCGACAGAAACAGCGTCATCCGCAGCTTCAGGTTCGGGCAGTGCAGCAATCACGTAGTCGTCCGAGCGCACCGGTTGATCGCCCTGCGTCTCCAACGTCAAACCGCGCGCTGTATCGGCGAATGGAATCGAAACGAATTCGGCAAACTGACCGCTAGGATCGACCGTGAAACTATGCACCGCTTCTCCGTCCAGCAGCACGTTGACCTCGGAACCCGGTTCGGCAGAACCTGACAGAACCGTATTGCCGTCCGATTCAACAAAAATTTGATCCAACAGCGGTTTCACAGGCGGCTCAGCTTGGGCTGTCTCTTCCTCAGCCGGTGTTTCAGGCACCGCCTCTTCGGCAGCAGGTGGGGTCGCAGCCTCGACGCTTTGCTCATCTTCTGCGGCAGGTGGTGTGGAACTTTCGGCAGGTTGCTCAGCGGGCTCAGCGTTGTCCTCCTGGGTTTGAACTGCGACTTCGACCTCTGGTGCCGGTTCTTCCGAGTCCCCCCCGACCATACCGGACCAGTACAATCCACCCGCTCCGATTAAAACTGCGATACCGGCGATCACCCCCCAGGTGAAGGTGCCAGAGCTTCCGCTTCCCGACTCGGCGTTCATTCTTTTCCTTTCACTCCGCAGCGCAAGTGCCGTGCCTTCAACACATTCTGCGCGGCGGTTGAGCCAATCTATCAATCCCGCTATCAGGGGTCAAAAGCCCAGGCACAACCCCGGAGAGCGTTCACGATGTCTCAGAAATCTGTTTGTGTGTATTGCGGGTCACGCAATGGCGCAAATTCCGCCTATTCCGAAGCCGCAAGGGCCTTCGGAACGATGCTGGCACAAGAAGGCTGGCGTTTGGTCTATGGCGCCGGGGATGTCGGCCTGATGGGCGAAGTTGCCCGTGCTGCGCAATCCGCTGGCGGCGACACATTCGGAGTGATCCCCGTTCACCTGCTGAAACGCGAGGTCGGCAAAACCGACCTGACCCGCTTTGTGGTCACCGAAACGATGCACGAGCGCAAAAAGGTCATGATCATGAATGCAGATGCTGTGGTCGTGCTTCCGGGCGGCCCGGGGTCGCTGGATGAGCTGTTCGAGGCGCTGACATGGCGGCAGCTGGGCCTGCATGACAAACCCATTCTGGTCATGAACGTGGATGGTTACTGGGACGCGCTGCACGAGCTGGTGCAGCGCGTCATCGGTCAGGGGTTCGCGGATGAGTCGTTGGCGGATTACATCACTTGGGTTGATGATCCGGCCTCGGCGATGTCGACACTGCGCGGGTTCCTGACCTGACCGGTAGACGGACGGCTGAGACCACCCACCGGGGAATAAATCGGCTAAACTGCCGGGTTCAGGCGGCTGGTCAGAAGCTTTTCGACCTTGTGCATTGGGTGGTTGGTCAGGGTC
Organism: Ruegeria sp. BB5; assembly: GCF_056539405.1. Lineage (NCBI taxonomy): Bacteria > Pseudomonadati > Pseudomonadota > Alphaproteobacteria > Rhodobacterales > Roseobacteraceae > Ruegeria > Ruegeria sp. BB5. The sequence continues at coordinate 1,442,382 of NZ_JBQFUX010000001.1, forward strand.
TTGTCCACCTCGGCCACGACCTTGGCAAGTACCTCGCTGTGCAGGCGACGGCGCAACAGGCCCAGCACATGCGGGCTGGCAACCAGAACCAACCGATTGAAGGCCCCTTTCAATCCCTTACGGTTTAGAAGATTGGCAACATCCTGCACGAAAAGGGATTTGGCGTGGGTTTTCCAGTTCGGCTCTTCAACCGACGATTTCTGGTTCGGCCCGGTATCAAAGCGCCGCCCGGCCCGGTCGGTGGGTCGGCTAACCCCATCCTGTTCTTCCACCGAAACAACCACCAGATTGGGGTCTTCGGCATCGGTGATGTTCTCGACGAACAACGCCTTTTCCCCATCGGCAATAACAACCCAGGTTCCCTGTTCAAGTGCGACCATCGTGATCTCCTGTCATGTTTCTACGGCCATCCCTCAATTAACAGGCATAGGTTTACCCTGACGCAACCAAAGGTTTCCGGCGCGTTGCCTGTGCATTTTCATATGGTTAGCGGTTCTCTCCCTCCGCCACACCCAAGGTAGGCACTGCGAGGTTGCGTGCAAACCCGTCTCAGTATGAAACTTTGTTCATAGGCGGGTTTTCTCCTGTCAGGCTGACAGTTCGATCACTGTGATTTCGGGCGTTACACCAAAACGAACGGGCAGGATCGAACACCCGATCCCACCAGACACGACCAAATCGCGTCCGTCTTCGTGTACATGCCCATAGGCATAACGATTTCCGTACTTGGACGGCACCACCGGCGACCAACCAAACAGCCGCACCTGCCCACCATGCGTGTGGCCGGACAAAGTCAGCGCTACATTTTCCGGGATGTCGGGAAAGATATCAGGCTCATGCGCCATCATTACCACGGGCGCGTCGTCGGTCACTTGCGCCATGGTTCCCGGCAGATCATCCAGACCCACAAGCTTGCCATTGCGTCTGAAGGCAAGCTGATCCTCAAGCCCGGCCAGCCAGATGCCCAAATCGTCCAGGCGCATTGCCTCGTTGGACAGCACTTTGATGCCCTGCCCCTGAAACGCGGTGGCGAATTTGTTCGGCCCACCGCCACGCCGTTGGGCATCCTCATCATCCCACCAGTCGTGGTTTCCGAGAACAGCATAAACTCCGCTGCGCGCCTCAAGCTGTCCAAGAACCGGAGCCAGATCTTCAGCTTCGACTTTAGCGGTGATGCCGTCGTAGTGGCCCGCATAATCCCCCAACAGCAAGATCAGATCGGGGGCCAGTGCATTGGTACGCCGCACTACCTGCCGGACACGATCAAGGCCGACATAAGGCTCACCAACGTGCAGATCGGACAGAACCGCGATCCGTAGCGGCTGCGCTGTCCAATCCTTGCGCCGCACGCGCCACTTGCGCACGCGCAATCGCAGCGAGGGCTCGATAAAAAACCCATAGGCTGCAACAAACAGGCCTGCCAGCGTGGTCGCCAGCAGGCCCTTTATGAACCTTCTGCGGTTCAAGGATTACATCCGCGATGCAACGTTTTCCCAGTTCACCAGATTGTCGAGGAAGTTCGACAGGTAAGCCGGGCGTTTGTTGCGGAAATCGATGTAATACGAGTGCTCCCAGACGTCACAACCCAGCAGCGCTGTCTGACCAAAACACAACGGGTTCACGCCGTTTTCAGTCTTGGTTACAGCCAGCGAACCGTCCGCGTTCTTGACCAGCCACGCCCAGCCCGAACCGAACTGACCAGCACCAGCAGCGCTGAACTGCGACTTGAATTCGTCAACCGAGCCAAAGCTCTCGGTCAGGGCTTTTTCCAACTCACCAGGCATGGCGTTGCCTCCGGGGCCCATCATTTCCCAGAACTGGTTGTGGTTCCACAGTTGGCTGATGTTGTTGAAGATGCCGTTCTGCGCGACTGCGTTTGCGTCGTAGGTGCCAACGATGATCTCTTCCAGCGATTTGCCGTCCCACTCGGTTCCGGCGATCAGCTTGTTGCCGTTGTCGACATATGCCTTGTGGTGCAGATCGTGGTGATATTCCAGCGTTTCTGCGGACATTCCCTTGGCTGCCAGCGCGTCATGTGCATAAGGAAGATCAGGAAGTTCAAAAGCCATGTCGGCCCCCTGTTATAAATGTAAGTTGCGGTTCCCAAGGTTAAATGCTTTGACAGTCGCCATAGGTCAAGGCCCGTGACAATAAAACCCGGAGGTCCGCGATGCTGACGCAGGCGCGCAAGATGTTTTACCGCGCCCGCGGGTACTATGCAGGCAGCCTGAATGGCGAGCCGTTTCATCTGGACCCCTATCATTCGAAATTCTGGCGCAAAGCCTCAGCCGGTGCGTGGGAGCCCGAAACTTTCGCCATTCTCGACGAATATCTCTCGTCCGACAGCGACTATCTGGATATCGGCGCCTGGATCGGCCCCACCGTGCTTTACGGTGCCCGCCGCGCCCGGCACGTGTGGTGTTTTGAGCCCGATCCGACTGCATTTAGGTATCTGGCGTGGAATCTGGACCTGAACGAAATCCACAACGTGTCGGCCTTTGGGGTGGCGCTGTCCAACCAGTTCGGCGTGGCCCGCATGGCCTCGGTACGCGGCGAGCCGGGCGATTCTACCAGTTCCTTACTGCATGACGGCAAGCATGGCAGCGACGCCCTGACAATTGCATGGGATCAGTTTGAGGCCGCAAATGACCTGTCCGGCGTATCTCTGGTCAAAATGGATATCGAAGGGGCCGAATATTTCGTATTGCCCACTCTGATTGCCTGGTTGAAGAAACAGCGCCCCGCCCTGCTGCTATCACTGCACGCCCCGCTGTTGGCAACGGATAATCGATTGGAGAAGACGAAAAACCTGTTGGATCTTTTGGGTTTCTATTCCGCGGTCGCTGACGAAAACTCCCAACCAATTACAGCGGAACAACTATTGAATCCGAACGCTCTTGCGCAATACAAAACACTGTTGTTGCGCAATTGACATTATCCCAAAAACGTTCTGAATAACTGCCTGGAACCTCTTGTTCTTTCTGCCCGTTTTTGAAATTTCCTGTACCCGGATACAAGGAAATCGGGAAAATATGAAATATCTCAGCATTGTTGCTTTGGCCGCATTTTTTGCACACGGCGCCATGGCGGAAACAGTTACCTACAATTGCAAAATGACCAAACAGGACAGCCACGGCTGGATCGCGCGGAGCTATGCCTTTCAAGTGGACGCCGAAGACGGCTGGGCAAAGGTAGCGAGCAGACCTGAATGGATCGACACTAAATACAAAAGCCGTGGCAACAAGGGTGTTCGGATGGTCTGGACCGAAACACGCCGCGCTTCTGCCGGTGGTAATTTGCGTGTCAAGTATCAGGCAAACCTAAATCCCGCTGATAACAGCCTCAAAGTTCGTATGTCTTTCGTCAGTACAAACGCCGCTAACAAACCTTACGGTCTTGGCACTTGCAGCGTTGAAAGTTAAAAAAAATCCCCGGAATTTCCGGGGATTTTCTTTTTTCGAGTACACAAAACCAGCGAGCTTGCAGAACTCAGGAAGCGTAAAGCGACTCGATCGTGTTTACTGAACACTCCCCAAAACCCGATGGCCGGTTCAGCACATTGGCTTGCGGAAATCTTGCGATCATGTCCAGGCGCTGTTTTTCCGGGTTCAGTGTGGCTGTATAACTTACATACGCAAGCCCGCTATTTCTGGCGGGAATTTTCATTTTCCACATGAGCCTGTATTCGCCCTTGCGGGTTGTTTTGAATTTCACATCTTTGGGCTGCTTATCCTCATAGTGATGAATGTAGGCGTCATAAGCCCGCGCACGCTTGTTTTCCGCATCAACACTCAGGATCACACGCTCGGCGATCCATCCTTCTTCCATCCGGTGCAAGTTGCAGTCATAGGTGACGACTTCAGCTTTCGCTGTGGTTGCAGCCAAGGTCAAAGCCAAGGCGGCTATCGCTTTCTTCATCTTCTTACGCTTTCAAGTTTTACCAATAACACTATAGCTTGCAGCCTTATCCCACTTAAAATTCAATACAATCTTAAGGGGAGACTGCCTTTGCACCTCTCTCATAAAAGGGCATCGAAATGTTGCGCAAGATGAAAAAGAAAATAGCCGCCTTTTTTGGGAAAGGCGGCTGTTATTTGTAACTTTTCTGCGGGGTTTATGAGGTCAATAAAACCCAACCTCACTGCCTGGCTGCGCCGCAACCTTGAGCAGTTTGAACACGTAATCCGCAGCCGACCGGAAACAGACAACACGGAAGGTCTCGGCGTCGTCCATCCAGAACGCCCCTGCCACCTGCGCCAAGCGCGAGCGGCGAATTTGGCCAGGCTGGAACGCCTCGACCGACAGATCGACCGGGGCCAATTTGCCAACCACCTCGCGCGCGCCGGCGCCCGAGATGCGGAACACGGCCCGCGCGTCCGAGACATTGACCGCCAACGCGTGTGTGCCGCTAAGCGCATTTGCCATTGCGGCCAACTTGGCCTCCACCTCGGCATACGGCACTAGCACCAGCAATTCGTCCGTGGACATCCAGCAAACGCCGGTGTCGCCATTGATCAGAGATTCACGCTGGCCGGGTACTTTCTGGCCTGTGGCATCCTTGACCGCTTTGACCAGCACCTTATCGGACAGGTCGCCCCGCAGGGTGATCATACCCTGCAGGCCACATTCCTCGACTTTGACAATACCGTCATAGCTGGCGTGATTCAGTGCGCTAATGGGTTCAGACATTCTGCTTCTCCCCGTCTTTGTCATAGAAGATCGGGTCCACGATCTTGGCTTTATAGGTTTTGCCGTCGGTACCCGGGAACTCGACGATCTCACCCATCCGGTCGGGTCCGTGCTTGATCAAGCCCATGGCGATGCCTTTGCCCAGATTGGCCGAGTAATAGGTCGAGGTAACGCGACCGATCATATTACGCTGACCGTTGGCGTTGACGCCGTCGCCTACTGCGTAAGCACCGTCGGGAATAACGGAACCATCCACAGTCTCAAGCCCCACCAGTTTCCAGCGGTCCGGATCGGCCATATGGGTGCGCGAATGGGCGCGTTTGCCGAGGTAGTCCTCTTTCTTCTTGGACAGGGCCCAGTGCAGCCCCAGATCTTGGGGGATCACGGTGCCATCGGTCTCATCCCCGATCATGATAAAGCCCTTCTCGGCCCGCAGGATGTGCAGACATTCGGTGCCATAAGGCATCACTCCGAACTCCTGCCCTGCCTCGACCAGAGCATCCCAGAACGCCTGCCCCTGCGAGGCAGGAACGGCGATCTCATAGGACAGCTCGCCCGAAAACGAGATGCGATAGGCACGGCAGTCGAAGTCGCCGATTTTGCCATCGCGCCACTCCATGAACGGCAGCGCCTCTTTGGACACATCCATGCCGCCCAGCTTCTCCAATACCTTGCGGGCGTTGGGGCCGACAACGGCCACCTGAGCGTATTGCTCCGTCACGTTGGCGACATAAACTTTCCAGTCCCACCATTCGGTCTGCAGCCATTCTTCCATATGGCCGTGGATACGTTCCGCTCCGCCGGTGGTTGTGTGGCACAGCCATGTGTCCTCATCGATGCGGGCAACAACGCCGTCGTCGATCAGAAAGCCGTTTTCCGAGCACATCAGGCCATAGCGGCATTTGCCGACCTTCAGCGTGGACATCATGTTAGTGTACATCATGTCCAGGAACTTGCCTGCGTCCGGGCCTTTGACGATCAGCTTGCCCAGCGTCGATGCGTCCAGCAGGCCGAGGTTTTCGCGCGTGTTCTTGACCTCGCGATTCACCGCGTCATGTACGGATTCACCGGGGCGGACATAAGCATAGGTCCGGCGCCAGTGGCCGACCGGCTCCCAATCGGCACCGTTTTTGTCGTGCCAGTCGTGCATCGGGGTTTGACGGATCGGTTGGAACACGTCGCCCCGCGCTTCGCCGCCAATCGACCCCATCGAAATCGGAGTATACGGTGGACGGAATGTGGTGGTACCGACTTTCGGAATCTCGGAGTCCAACGCATCAGCTAGGATCGCCAGGCCGTTGATATTGCTCAACTTACCCTGATCCGTCGCCATACCCAGCGTCGTGTAGCGCTTGGTGTGTTCAACGCTTTCATAGCCTTCACGCGCCGCCAGTTGGACGTCGGACACTTTGACGTCGTTCTGGAAATCCAGCCAGGACTTCATGCGCAGTTGAACCTCGGCATTGGCGGGCATCAGCCAGACCGGCTCCATCGCGGCCTCGGCCGTGGTTTCACCCTTCGGCGCGTCGGATGTCTTGGGTTTGAAACCCGCGCCATTGGCTGCGGCCTCACCTGCGGTTTGTGCGTCAGCCAGAACATCGCCCAGCGCCAGCGGGCCGTTGGCGGAACCGGCAGCTACGACAAAGCCCTCGCCGTTCGCGCCCAGCGGTGGACGTTCGGGGTCAGGACGAAAATGGGCGTTCGCGTCGTCCCAGATCAGTTTGCCACCGCAATGCGACCACAAATGAACGACCGGAGACCAACCACCCGACATGGCAACGGCATCGCACTCAACTTCTTCGCGAGCGCCACCGATACCTTCCTGATTGCAGATCGCGACCTTTTTGACGCGTTTGCCACCTTTGACTTTGGCGACGGCTTTTCCGGGGTCCACCCGGATACCGAGCTGACGCGCCTCTTCGGCCATCGGGCCTGCAGCGGCGCGTGCATCTATCACGCGCAGGACGTCCACTCCGGCCTGTTTCAGGATGATCGCGGTGCGATACCCATCGTCATTGTTGGTGGCAACGATCACGCGCTCGCCCGGGGTGACACCCCAGTTCACCACATAGTCGCGCATGGCCGAAGCGAGCATCACACCCGGAACATCGTTGCCCGCGAAAGACAGCGGACGTTCAATTGCACCGGTTGCGGTCACAACCTGCTTGGCACGGATGCGCCACAGGCGGTGGCGTGGGCCCTGAATTCCCGGAGTATGGTCAGTCAGACGCTCATATCCCAGCACATATCCGTGGTCATAGACACCCGCGCCCATGCAGCGCAATCGCATGGTAACGTTGTCCATTGTTTCCAGTTTGGAAACTAATTGATCCACGAACTTATCCACAGGTGCGCCATCAACGGTGCCACCATCGACCGGAGCGCGCCCTCCCCAATGGGCTGTCTGTTCGATCAGCATCACCTTGGCGCCGGACGCAGCCGCCGCCTTTGCGGCCTGCATACCGGCCACACCGCCGCCGATTACCAGAACATCGGTGAAGGCATAAAAATGCTCATAGGTGTCCGCGTCACGGTTGTCTTTGTCGGGCGCTTTACCCAAACCGGCCGACTGGCGGATGAACGGCTCATAAACGTGTTTCCAGAACGGCTTGGGGTGGATGAACATCTTGTAGTAGAAGCCAGCCGGCAGAAAGCGAGACAGATGCGTGTTCACCGCCCCGATGTCGAATTCAAGGTTCGGCCAGTGGTTCTGTGAAATCGCGGTCAGACCGTTGAACAACTCGGTCGTGGTGGCGCGCTGGTTCGGCTCGAACCGGTTGCCCTGCCCCAGACCGACCAGTGCGTTCGGCTCTTCCGCGCCGCTGGCGACAACGCCGCGCGGGCGGTGATACTTGAACGACCGGCCCATCATCATCTGATCATTGGCCAGCAGGGCCGAGGCGAGCGTATCGCCCTCGTACCCCTGCATCGAGGTGCCGTTGAAGGTAAAGGTGACCTGTTTCGACCGGTCAATCAGCCGGCCTTGTTTTGCGAGACGGGTGCTCATGTTGTGGACCTTTCGCAGGCGGAATTACGGGTGGTGACGCGGGTCATTCGAACTCTCTCCAAGTCCAGCCGGGGCGCTTGGCCGAGATGGCATCCTTGATCTCTTTCGGAGGTTCGGTGACCTGTGCGGAATACGTGCCAAACACCTCAAGCGTCTGGGTACAGCGCGCGGCGTGGAACCACTTGCCACAGCCATTTGCGTGGCGCCAGCGTTCCAAATGGACGCCTTTGGGGTTTTCGCGCATGAACAGGTAGTCGTGGAACTCGTCATCCGACGAGCCCGGACCGAAACGCTTCAGATGCGCCTCGCCACCAGCGGCCAGTTCGGTTTCTTCGGCGTCGACGCCGCAATACGGGCAATTCAGGATCAGCATGTGTTCATCCTTTTGGCGGTCGGTCGGCACAATGGCCGACCTGAATTCTGTTTGTGGGCAACCTCGAGCAGCGCCCTTAGTGCGCCACCCCGGCGGCAACGCTTTCGTCGATGAAGCGGCCCTCTTTGAAACGGTCTAGCGAAAACGCTTCGGTCAGCGGCGAATGACCGGTGGCCATCAACTGCGCCATCCCCCAGCCGGACCCCGGGATTGCCTTGAAGCCACCTGTGCCCCAACCACCGTTGATGAAGCAGCCTTGTAGCGGCGTCTTCGACAGGATGGGCGAGCGGTCACCGGTCATGTCCACGATACCACCCCACTGGCGCAGCATCTTCAGACGCGAAATCATCGGGAAGGTCTCGACCAACGCGCGGACGGTTTCCTCGATATGGTGGAAGGACCCGCGCTGAGTGAAGTTGTTATAGGCATCAGTACCGCCACCAATCACCATCTCACCCTTGTCGGACTGAGACATGTAACCGTGCACGGTGTTGGCCATCACGACCACGTCCATGCAAGGCTTGATCGGTTCAGATACCAGCGCTTGCAGGGCGATCGCCTCAAGCGGAAGACGGAAGCCTGCCATCTCGGCCAGCTGACCTGAATGGCCTGCGACCACGATGCCCAGCTTTTCGCAGTCAATCGCGCCTTTGGTGGTATCTACGCCAACGACACGGCCGTCCTGAGAACGCACACCTGTGACTTCGCATTGCTGGATGATGTCCATGCCCATGGCCGAACACGCGCGGGCATAGCCCCACGCCACAGCATCGTGCCGCGCGGTGCCGCCGCGTTCCTGCCACAGAGCCCCCAGGACCGGATAACGCGGACCGTCGATATTGATGATCGGAACCAGCTGTTTGACACGTTCGGGCTCAATCCACTCCGTCTGCACGCCCTGCAGCGCATTGGCATGGGCGGTGCGCTGATAACCGCGGATTTCGTGCTGTGTCTGCGCCAGCATCATCACACCGCGGGGGCTGAACATGATGTTATAGTTCAGGTCCTGGCTCAGGTCCTCGTACAGACCACGCGCCTTTTCATAGATCGCCGCCGACGGGTCCTGCAGATAGTTCGACCGGATGATGGTCGTGTTGCGCCCGGTGTTGCCGCCGCCCAGCCAGCCTTTTTCGATCACGGCGACGTTCTGGATGCCGTAATTCTTGCCAAGATAATAGGCGGTCGCCAGACCATGCCCCCCTGCGCCGACGATTATCACGTCGTACCGCTTTTTCGGTTCGGGCGAGCGCCACGCGCGCTCCCATCCGGTGTGATAGCGCAGGGCCTCCCGCGCCACAGCAAAGGCTGAGTAGTGTTTCATGAGCGAATCCATCCGGTTCGGTGATTGGCGCAGATATGCCGTGCGCGAACACTTTACCCCTGCCGCACAGCGCCACAATATCGAACTATTGCGACATCCGCCCTTTTATTGCGACATGACGTCCTCTCGCGGCCATTTGTCCCTTTTGTCGCCCCGCCGAGAGGTCTAAGTCAGGGCAGCCATATCGGAGAAACCATGTCGTTCCTGGTCGTCACCATTCTAACCGCACTGCTGATTGCCCTGTTCCTGGGCTTTTCCCTGCTCCGCAGCCGCAAAACGCGTGAGCCTGCGGCGGCATATGATCTGCGTGTCTATCGCGAGCAGCTGGCGGGCGTGGACAAGGATCTGGCCCGAGGCGTTATCGGCGAGGCCGACGCAGACCGGGTCCGCACGGAAATCTCACGCCGCATTCTGGCCGCCGACGCGCAGATGCAGGCCGGGGTTGATCGCGCCGGACCTCCTCGCTGGGCCAGCGTTGCCGCCTTTGCTGTCATCGCGCTTGTCGTCGTGGGCGGTGCGATCTGGATGTATCGCCAGATGGGTGCCGCAGGGCTGCCGGATCAACCCTTGTCGCTGCGGCTGGAGCAAGCCGAAACTCTGCGTGCCGAACGCCCCAGCCAGGCCGAAGCCGAAGCAGCCGCCCCGCCCGCACAATTGCCGCAGCTGGATGAGAGTTATGCCAATCTTCTGAATCAGTTGCGCGAGACTGTTGCAGCACGCCCCGATGATCTGCAGGGCCATATCCTGCTGGCTCAACACGAGGCGAATGCAGGCAATTTTCCCGCCGCTTACGCAGCCCAGCAACGTGTGATCGAGCTGTCTGGCGACGATATCCCCGCCGATGCCTTTTCACATCTGGCCGAGATGATGATCCTGTCCGTGGGCGGCTATGTCTCGCCCGAGGCCGAAGAGGCATTGAGGCAGGCGCTGAAACGCGACCCGCGCCATGGGCCGGCGCAATACTATCTAGGGCAGATGATGGTGCAGATCGGACGCCCCGACGTTGGATACCGGGTCTGGGTCGATGCCCTCCGCGATGCCCCTGTCGGCGCGCCATGGGCCGAAGCCATTCGGGCCCAATTGGACGAGCTGGCTTTCCGCGCCGGGGTATTCAACGCGCCTGAAATACCTGCTGCCCCCGGCCCCAGTCAGGGTGACGTCGATGCCGCAGCCGAACTGACACCGGAAGAACGGCAAGAAATGATCAAGGGCATGGTCAACCAACTGTCTGAACGTCTGGCCTCTGAGGGCGGTTCACCCGAGGAATGGGCGCGTCTGATTGCAGCCCTTGGCGTGTTGGGCGAAGGTCAGCGGGCCATCGACATCAAGAACGAGGCTATGGAAGTCTTTGCCGGAAATGCCGATGCCATCGAACTGATCGACGCCGCCGCATTGCAGGCCGGAATTGCACAATGATTCACGACGCATTCGAAGAATTTGCTACCGCCCTGCCGCCGATGACCGCGCTGATGGGTCTGGATCTGGGCGAAAAAACCATCGGGGTCGCCGTCTCGGACCGGATGCGCGGTGTGGCCAGCCCGTTGGAGACCGTGCGGCGCAAAAAATTTACCCTGGATTCTGCGCGATTGCTGGAACTGATCGCTGACCGCGAGATTGGCGGTGTCATTCTGGGTCTGCCGAAAAACATGGACGGAACCGAAGGTCCCCGCTGCCAATCCACCCGCGCCTTTGCCCGAAACCTGTCGCGACTGACCGAAGTTTCCATCGGGTTCTGGGACGAACGGCTGAGCACGGTTGCGGCCGAAAAGGCACTGCTTGAGGCGGATACGACACGAAAACGTCGCGGACAGGTTATCGATCACGTCGCGGCGGGTTATATTCTGCAAGGGGCGCTGGACAGGCTGCGCTTTCTTTAGTTGCAACGGGATACGGCAATGACGAACATGGTTTGGAAAAGGAACGAGGTCGAAAGCCCCTGTATCCAGATCTGCGTCGTTCACCCGACCGAACGTATCTGTACCGGTTGCTACCGCACGATCGATGAAATCTCGCGCTGGTCTAAAATGGACAGCAACGAGCGTGCTGAGATCATGGAAAACCTGCCCTCACGCAAACCCCAGCTGACCAAACGCAGGGGTGGTCGTGCCGCACGCCTGAAAAAGTCTTAAATTCTATCCAGATCGAGGACATGGACTGAATCTGCGCCGCTGCAGGTTGGTCTGAACTTCGAGGGGGATCAAGTTCGAACACTTGTGGTGAGTGAGTGGCAACCCACAGCGACGCGCTTCAGTTTTCAGGTTCCTCCGAAGTGGTTACGCGGAAGAACAAGGCATTGCTAATCGTTTTTTGACCATTCAATCAAGAAAAACAAAACCTGACCTAGCATGACCTGACGTAAGCGTCAGGTTTAATCTTGGCCTACCCGGCAGCCAGCCAGGATTTGGCATTTTCGATATCCTCAGATGCAAAGAACTGAGTTCTCGTGCCCAGAACATGACTGGCCGCCCGTTGCGCCATATGTTGCCACGTTTTGTCCCCAACGATGGCCGCGCGATCCAGCATACCGGCATGATTCCGAACCAGTTTGAAATGCGATGCCAGCGCTGACAGACCCTGCCAGCCGTCAAATTCCCGCAAGTCGATCAACAACCGGAACCCCTCCTTGGCTTGCAACAGGTTATCGAGGTCCCGTTCCGCCCGGCTGAATTCGTCGGGGTCCAGCTTTCCCAAGAGGCTGATCTGAATGCACGGCCCACCCAGATCAACCACGTGAATCGACCCCAAAGATTCGCGCATCCAGCGTCTGGCGGCTTCTAGATCGGAAAGGGCAAAGACTTGCACCGGGCATGGCAGGATCGGGGCAGCCAGGCGGATACTGGTCTTTACCCAACCCTGATCCGCCGCCACGCCAATGCGATCAAATCCGCGCCAGTGGCTCAGCCCCAGCTTTGTATCGGCCCAAGCGGCACTCAGATCGTAACCCTTGAATTCCGGCTGAACGACGGCCAGCAGACGCACGTTGTCATGTTCGGTCAATGCGGCCTCGATAGCGGGCACCAGAACCTCGCTGTAATCAGTACTGGTCACCTCGCCGGACAGTTCGACTTCCAGCAATGCTCCGTCCGAATTCCTGTGGACCGTAATCATCAAAAACCTCCAAATCCGAATAATGGCAGGAGGTTAGGCGGATTCGATCCATTCGGCTACTCCCCCGGCGCACTCGGGGCGGAAATAGGCGATCATGCGTCCATCCGCCCCGGCCGAGGCATTGGCGCCCCATGGGGCCACCCCATGCAGGCAATGACGGTGCAACAGGTAGGCCTCACCGGGTTTGGCGGGCAATTCGATGCGTGGGCAAGTGTCGAATACTTCGCGGCGCGCAGCCTGATACGCCTCGGTTATATCCACCTGATGCAGACTATTGCGTGGGTGCCCGTCCAGCGCGTGTTTGAACGCGGCGCACAGGATTTTATGACTGCCTTCCCACAGCACCATGGGGGCGGCATCAATACTGGCATCGTTCAGAGGAATGCCCAATATCCACGCATGCGGCTCATCCACCCGCCGCCGCCGATCCGGTCCCGCAGGCCGCAACCCGTCCACATGTGCCGCGTCCCGCTTTAACCGATACTGACCGGCGCTGGCGCTTTCACCTTGTCGCGGGCGTGGATAGCCGGGGTAGATGACCGAGACCTGCCCCTTGTGCAGCGGCAGTTCTCCGTACTGATCGGTGATGAAATCCATGGCCTGGCCGGACAACACCCTCGATTGCCCAACCCTGCCCCGCGGGTCATTGTCCAGCGCGTCGACGCCAATAAACCATGTCCCCTCACAATCCAGCCATTGGGCATGGGCTGGTTCAGTGACAGATGCACGGGCAGCGGGCAGCGCGTGCCCTACCCACTCGGCCAGCACCGGATCGAAGGGGAACCTGATCCAGCCATTTTCGTGAAAATCGCTCATAACCCCAGTGCCTTACGCAGCATGTTCAGGGCGACCAGCGTCAGGAACACGGCAAACACGCGTCTGAGGGGTTTGGGGTTCATCGCATGAGCCAGCTTTACCCCCCACGGTGCGGTGATTGTCGTCATGGCGACAACGATACCAAAGGCAATCAAATTTACCGCCCCGATGGTCAGTGGCGGGCGGTGTTCCGGCGGAACGTCCAGAAACAGAAAGCCCAGAACAGAAGGCACCGCGATGATCACGCCAAAACCGGCAGCAGTTGCCACGGCGCGGTGAATGGGCGTGTTGTAAAGGCTCATCAGTGGCACGCCGAAACTGCCGCCTCCGATCCCCATCAACACTGAAAGAAAGCCCACCGGGGGCGACAGTACGGCACGTTTGATCCCTTTGGGCATGGCGTCACCCAACCGCCATTCAGATTTGCCTAGCCCAAGATAGGCCCCGATGACCATCCCCAGCACACCAAACAAAATCTGCAGAACCTCGGTCCGCAGCGCCGAGGCCACCAGAACACCGATGATCGCCCCGACCGCAATCCCAGGCCCCCAGCCGCGCAGGATTTCCCAGTCCACAGCGCCTTTTTTGTTGTGCGACAGCACCGATCGCACAGAGGTCACGATGATCGTCGCCAGAGAGGTCGCCAGACACAGCTGCATCAACTGCGGTCCGCCATATCCAAGCGTCTGGAAGGCATAGAAAAAGGCGGGCACCAGCACGATACCCCCGCCAACCCCCAGCAATCCGGCCAGCACACCGGCCAGCGCCCCGATTACAAGCAAAAGGCCCAGCATCTGGGCCAGCAACATCGTCTCGGGCATCTTCCCCCCATAACGGCCTGTGGCCGTAACTTGATCCGCTCAAACCTCGACCAGAGGCGCCACGCGCTCCAGTGCCTGCAACATCACCTCGGGGCCCCCGCCCTCATGCACCGCGCCTTCCGACAAGGTCCGCCGCCAGGCCCGCGCACCGGGGCGACCGGCAAACAAGCCCAGCATATGACGAGTGATCTGGTGCAACCGGCCCCCTTCGACAAGGTGAGCCTCAACATAGGGAACCATTTCCTGCACAACTTCGACAGGATCAGCGGCCTGCCCGGTGCCGTAGATCAGCGGGTCGGCTTCCGCCAAAATGTCGGTCGGCTGATGATAGGCCGTGCGCCCGATCATGACGCCGTCCAGCCCTGCCTCAAGATGCGTTCGCGCTTGATCCAGAGAGGTAATGCCCCCATTGATCGAGATATGCAGATCGGGAAATGCCGCCTTCATCCGGTGAACCAGATCATAATCCAAAGGCGGAATATCGCGGTTTTCCTTGGGGCTGAGACCCTGCAACCAAGCCTTACGCGCGTGGATCGTCACCCGTTCGCAACCGGCCGCGCGGATTTGGTCCAGAAATGTTGGCAGAACCTGTTCGGGGTTTTGTTCATCCACGCCGATCCGGCATTTGACCGTCACGTCAACATCCACAACCTCACGCATAGCAGATACGCATTCGGCAACCCGGCCCGGGTCCTTCATCAAAACCGCCCCAAATGTGCCGGACTGCACCCGATCCGAAGGGCAGCCGCAGTTCAGGTTGACCTCATCATAGCCCGCCTCGGTCCCAAGCCGCGCTGCCTGCGCCAATTCCTTTGGGTCGGACCCGCCCAGTTGCAGCGCTACGGGGTGTTCCTGAGGGCTGTATCTCAGCAAATGCATCGCCCCACCGCGCACCAGCGCTGGGGCCGTCACCATTTCCGTGTAAAGCAACGCTTGCCCACTGAGCAGCCGGTGCAGATAGCGACAGTGCCGATCCGTCCAGTCCATCATGGGGGCAACGGACAGACGGGCCGCGCGCCTAAGTCCCCCCCCTTTCAGGGCTGTGTTTTCTGCTAAATTCGACATACTTTCCGCGCCCGTCTTGGCCTTGTTCCTCAGGGGATCATTTCAGAACAGCCCTGTAGCACTATTTCGGGATCGAGTGCCACTCGGAATGCCAAATTGTCAGTTTCGTGACGAATCTCAGCCAGGGCGGATGATATGTGACGGGTTTTGACCCTTACACCGCATAACGGCTGATCATCATTTCGACGCTGTTTTCGATGGTTTCGGCCATTTCGGCCTCGCTCAGCACAGACCCGGTGAACAAAAGGGGCCAAAATGCGCGCGCTTTGATCAGGCCGATGAATTCGCGCCCCGCCTGTTCGGGATCGTCGATCCGCAATTGCCCGTCCTCGGCTGCATCCCGCATCATGCCGATGAAGGCAGCAGTTTTGTCTAGTTTGCCTGTCGCCTCGGCTGCAAGGGCCGGGCTGCGCAAGGTTTCGCTGATCACCATCCGGGACATCGCCATCACATCCGGCATCATCAGGATGCGCCCTTCGGCCCAGGCCAGTTCGGTCAGTTGTTCGCGAATATCACGGCCTTTTTCGTACCGGATTTCGACCACTTCGGCAAAGCGGCTGGACAGCTCGATCACAATCGAGCGAAACAGGTTTTCCTTGCTTTCGAAATACTTATACAGCGTACGCTTAGACACCTCGGCCTGCGCCGAGATGCGATCCATGCTGGCTGCGGCAAAGCCCTTGTCCTGGAACTCGGCCACAGCAGCTTCGATGATCTGCGCGTATTTGGTCGCATTCGGTGCGCTGCATTCGGTCATGTCAGAGCTATAGACCTATTGACAGGGGGCGGTCAAATCCTAGGTAAACGCAGGAGTTTACAAGGGCGATATTCTGTGCCACTAGTAAACGCGCCAGTTTACCGACTCAGGTAACCAGCCCAACACGGAAGGTCCCCTCATGGCACTGACATTGAAACTGAATGGCGAAACCCACACGGTTGACGCCGAACCCGGTACGCCCTTGCTGTGGGTAATCCGGGATGAATTAAAACTAACTGGAACCAAATTCGGCTGCGGCGTCGCCTCGTGCGGTGCCTGCACCGTACACCTGAATGGCGAGCCCGTACGCTCGTGCCAGACCTATATCGAAGACGTCGAAGATGCCGAGATCACCACAATCGAGGCCGTCGGCAATGACAAGATCGGCGCCGCCGTTCAGCAGGCCTGGGTTGAGTTGGACGTCGTTCAGTGCGGCTATTGCCAATCGGGTCAGGTGATGTCGGCCGTTGGGCTGTTGTCCGAAAATCCCACCCCATCCGTCGAAGAGATTGACGATTACATGCACGGCAATGCCTGCCGCTGCGCCACCTATCAACGCATTCGCGCCGGCATTCAGCGCGCGTCCGAAATACTGGAGGCCTGATCTATGACCATCAACACCTCTCGCCGTGGGTTTCTGAAAGGGGCCGCCGCTGCCGGTGCTGTTCTGCTGGTTGGTGCGCGTGCCGATGGCGTGCTGGCTGCGACCTCATCCGAGACTGCGCAATTCAACCCCTTCGTCAAGATTGATGCGAATGGCACAGTGACGGCCATCGTCAAACACTTTGAAAAAGGTCAGGGCCCCGCAACCGGCCTGCCGACGTTGATCGCCGAAGAAATCGGTCTTCGCATGGATCAGATCGACTACGAATTCGCGCCATCTAACGCGCAGATTTACAACAACCTTCTGTTCGGCCCCTTTCAGGGCACCGGCGGGTCGACCGCGATGGCGAATTCGTGGATGCAATATCGTCAGGCCGGTGCCGCCGCGCGCGAAATGCTGATCGCCGCCGCCGCCCAAAGCTGGGGCGTGGATGCCGCGGGTATCACCATCGACGAAGGCATCGTCAAAGCGGGCGACCAATCCGCCCCGATTGCCGAGTTTGTGGCTGCGGCCTCTCAGCTAGACGCGCCCACCGAGCCGCGCCTGAAAGACCCATCGGAATTCCGTCTGATCGGCAACGAATCCGTGCGCCGCAAGGATTCCGCCATCAAAGGCAACGGTCAGGCCATGTATGCCATGGACGTTCACCTGCCAAACCAGATGGTCGCCATGATCAAGCGCCCTGAGTCAAAAGGCGGTATCGCCAACGGCTTTGACGACAGCGCGTCGAAAGAAGTCAAAGGCTATATCTCAGCCGCCGTTCTGCCCAATCAGGCAGGGGTCGCGGTTTACGCCGAAAACACCTGGGCCGCGATCCAGGCGCGTGACGCGCTTGAGGTTGATTGGGATATGTCGGGCGCGGAAACCCGCCATTCGGATCAGATCAAGGCCGAGATCATGGCCGCACTGGATGCCGAACCAACTTATAACGTGAACAAGGCGGACTTCGCAGCAGTCGCAGCAGCAATCGACGGGGCAGACAAGGTCATCGAAAAGACCTTTTACTTCCCGCTGCTGGCGCATGCTCCGATGGAGCCTCTGAACTGCACCATCGAACAAACCGCCGAGGGCGACATCGTCTTGCATGACGGTGCGCAAATGCCGACCGGCCCGCACATGGCGTATCAGCAAATCTTCCAACTGCCGCCCGAAAAGATCCACATCAAGACGATGCTGGCAGGCGGGTCGTTCGGGCGTCGCGCGACACCAGATGCGGATTACCAAGTCGAGGCAGCGCTGGCCTTTGTGGTCACCGACCGCTCGCGCCCGGTTAAGCTGGTCTGGACGCGTGAGGATGACATCCGCAGCGGCTATTACCGCCCTGCCTTTGGTCACAAGGTCCGTGTGGGCCTGAATGCCAATGGCGACATCGTTGGCTGGCAACATCAGGTAGCTGGCCAATCGGTCATCAAGGGCACTCCGTTTGAATCCGTTCTGGTGCATGACGGGATCGACCACAGCTCGATCGAAGGTATCGCCGACAGTCCTTATGCCATCCCCGGAATGGCGCTTGGGCTGACCGACACGCCGAAGGCAACGACGGTACTGTGGTGGCGCTCTGTGGGCCACACCCACACCGGCTATGTCATGGAGACGATGATGGATGCAGTTGCCGAGGCCGCAGGGCGCGATCCAGTGAAGTTCCGACTGTCGCACCTTGCCGACGCCAGCAACCCGGATCAGGCACGCAAAGCTACGGTTCTGAAACTGGCGGCTGAAAAAGGCAACTGGGGCAACGCGCCTGCAGGTCGCGCGCAGGGTATCGCAGTTCACAAGTCCTTTGGTTCCTATGCAGCTCAGGTTGTCGAGGTATCGGGCGATCCGGAAAACGGCATCAAGATCGAAAAGGTCACCTGTGCAGTCGATTGTGGCATTGCGGTGAACCCTGATGTGGTGCGCGCGCAGATGGAAGGCGGCATCGGTTACGGCATCGGGCATGTCATGCGCGATCAGATCACGCTGACAGATGGCACTGTGGATCAATTCAACTTCCCGGATTATGAGCCGCTGCGGATTGGCGACATTGCCGCGATTGACGTACATATCGTTCCATCAGCCGAGGCACCCACAGGTGTTGGCGAACCGGGCACCCCACCCTCGGCCCCGGCGTTGGCCAATGCAATCAACGCATTGTCAGGCACGCATGTAGCCGAACTGCCAATGGCTGAAAACGGCGTCAGCTTCGTTTAAAGCCCCTGCTCCGCGCCGTCCCCCTCGGGCGCGGAGCAACTTGCTGCAAAACCATTGCGGCAATAATTTGATCAAATTTAGTGACAAGGCGCGTTTAACCCATTACATCTCGGGTAACTCGAAGGATGGAGACCCCGATGGACCTGAGCGCCCTGCACAGTTTTCGCGTTGCTGCATGTGACCTAAACGGTCAGATGCGCGGCAAGCGAGTGCCGCCCTCATATGCCGACAAGCTGACTAAAGGCGCGGTGCGGATGCCCTTTTCCGCGTTGAATGTGGATCTATGGGGCGCGGATATCGACGGCAGCCCGCTGGTCTTTGAATCCGGTGACGCCGATGGAATGCTGCTGCCGACGGACCGCGGGCCGGTGCCGATGCCTTGGCTGGAAGCAGACACCGCACTGGTCCCGATGTGCTTGCATGATGACGCAGGTGTGCCCTTTGCTGGGGATCCCCGGCACACGCTGGCCGCTGTGCTGGAACGCTATGCCCAGCGCGGTTGGTCTGTCATCGCAGCGACCGAACTGGAGTTCACTCTGCTGGACGCATCCGGCCCCCAGCCGCAGCCTCCAATCAACCCGGTCACAGATCGGCGGCTGGCGGATGAGGCAGTTTTGTCCATGGCCGAGATGGACGCGTTCGACGCGTTTTTCACCGATCTCTACGACGGATGCGCAGCCATGGACATACCAGCCCAGACAGCGATATCCGAAAGCGGCATTGGCCAGTTCGAGATCAACCTGAACCATCAGGATGCCATGCGCTGCGCCGATGATACGTGGCTTTTCAAGACCTTGACGCGTGGCCTTGCCCGCAAACATGGGTTTACGGCCACATTCATGTCGAAACCGTACGCCGATGACGCGGGCAACGGGATGCACGTGCATTTTTCGGTCGTTGATGAGGAAGGCCGAAACGTATTCGACAATGGCGGGCCTGAGGGCACTGATCTGCTGCGCTGGGCCGTTGCCGGATGTCTGTCGGCGATGCCGGGCTGCACGCTGATATTTGCGCCCCACGGCAATTCCTACACGCGCCTTATACCCGGCGCGCACGCCCCGACCGGTGCCAGTTGGGCCTATGAAAACCGCACCGCCGCCCTTCGCATTCCCGGCGGTGCCCCTGCCGCGCGGCGGATCGAACATCGCGTCGCGGGCGGCGACATCAACCCTTATCTGATGCTGGCGGCCGTGCTGGGTGCCGCGCTGAACGGGATCGAGGACGAGACCGAACCCCCCGCCCCAATCTCGGGCAATGCATATGAGATCGACAGCTTGCCGCAACTGGCGGCAGAATGGGGTGCAGCCATTACCGCGTTCGAAACCGACCCGAACGTGGCGCGCATCTTCCCCGCCGATCTGATCCGCTTTTTCGCCATGACCAAGCGGCAGGAAATGCGCCGCTTTGCCGACCGCCCGGCGGAAGAACACTGGCTAAGCTATCTCGAAGCGGTATGACCCTCTTGCCCGCGTGAACCCGGTGGGCTAGAATAAATTTGATCAAATTTGGTGACCCATGAAAATCGGCATCCTACTGACCGGCCACCCTCCTGACGTATTGCAGGACCAGTTCGACGAATATGACGCGATGTTTCGCGCGCTTCTGGACGGCAATGGCTTTACCTATGAAACCTTCGCTGTCGTGGACGGGCAGTTTCCAAAAGATGAGCTTCAGGCCGATGGTTGGGTCATCACTGGCTCGCGCCACGGTGCGTATGAGAACCACCCGTGGATACCGCCTCTTGAAGATCTGATCCGCGCCATTCGCCAAAGCGGTCGCCCCCTGATCGGCGTCTGTTTCGGCCACCAGATCATTGCGCAGGCCCTTGGCGGGAAAGTCGAGAAATTCAAAGGCGGCTGGGCCGTTGGACGCACGGACTATGAATATGACGGCCAGACCATAACGCTGAACGCCTGGCATCAGGATCAGGTGATTGAATTGCCCGAAGACGCGCGCGTGTTGGGCACAAACACTTTCTGCCGAAACGCGATGGTGGCCTATGGCGAAAACGTCTGGACGGTACAGGCGCATCCGGAATACGGCGATGCCTTCATTCAGGGCCTCATGAACACGCGCGGAAAAGGCGTTGTGCCCGATGCACTGATGGAGGCGGCAGCCAACCGCCTGCCCGCCCAGAATGACAATCCGAAGATCGGGCAGTTGATGGCCGAGTTTCTGAAGAAAGAGAGGGCCTGATGGCCGACTGGAAAGATCAACTGCCACAGGCAGCCCGAACTTATATCGACGGCCAACGGCTGGATGAGGTTGAATGCATCATCTCGGACTTACCCGGTATCGCCCGTGGTAAGGCTGTGCCCGCCTCAAAATTTGCAAAGCAGGCCTATTTCCATCTGCCTGACAGCGTTTTCTACCAGACCATCACAGGTGATTGGGGTGAGGCCGCCGGCGAGGATGGGTTTATCGAACGGGACATGATCCTCAAGCCTGACTTTTCGACCGCCTCGGCCGCGCCCTGGACGGGCGACTGGACACTGCAAGTGATCCACGACGCCTATGACCGGGATGGAGAGCCGATCCCCTTCAGCCCCCGCAACGTGCTGAAACGGGTGGTGCAGATGTATCACGACAAGGGCTGGAAGCCGATTGTCGCGCCTGAAATGGAGTTCTTTCTGGTCGCCCGCAATGTCGATCCGGCGCAGGGGATCAAGCCGATGATGGGGCGTTCGGGGCGTCCGGCGGCAGCTCGTCAGGCCTATTCAATGACGGCAGTGGACGAGTTCGGCCCAGTGATCGACGACATCTACGATTTCGCCGAACACCAAGGGTTCGAGATCGACGGCATCACGCAAGAAGGCGGCGCGGGTCAGCTGGAAATCAATCTACGCCATGGCGATCCGGTCAAGCTGGCGGATGAGGTGTTCTACTTCAAACGCCTGATCCGCGAAGCCGCTTTGCGTCACGATTGCTTTGCCACCTTCATGGCCAAGCCGATCGAGGATGAGCCGGGCTCGGCCATGCATATCCACCACTCGATCATCGATACTGAGACCGGGCAAAACATATTCTCTGGTCCACAGGGCGGTGAGACAGATGCGTTCTATAACTTCATTGCCGGGCTGCAGAACCACCTGCCCGCCGGGCTGGCCGTGATGGCGCCTTACGTGAACTCCTACCGTCGCTACGTGAAAGACCACGCCGCACCGATCAATCTGGAATGGGCGCGTGATAATCGCACCACCGGTATCCGCGTGCCCCTGTCCGGGCCTGAGGCGCGGCGGGTCGAAAACCGTATCGCCGGGATGGACTGCAACCCTTATCTGGGCATCGCGCTGTCGCTGGCCTGTGGCTATCTGGGGCTGACTCAACAGGAACGTCCCCGCCGTCAATTCTATGGCGACGCCTATGAAGGCGAAGGCGATATCCCGCAGGTTATGGGCAGCGCGCTTGACCTGTTTGATGAGGCCGACGCCCTGCATGAGGTCCTTGGCCCAGAATTCGCCCGCGTCTACAGCATCGTCAAACGCGCAGAATACGAGGAATTCCTGCAGGTGATCTCTCCGTGGGAGCGTGAGCATCTGCTGCTGAACGTCTGAGGTGCGCGATGAACCTGCTCTATTCCAACGACCGCAAGGCCGAGTATCCGGCCAGTTGGTATGCGGCGACGGCCAACCCGGTGGATCGGTTTCCGGCACTCTGCAAAGACGAGACAGCCGATGTCTGTGTCGTCGGTGCAGGCTACACCGGCCTGTCCGCCGCGCTGCATTTGGCCGAAGCCGGGCTCAACGTGGTGCTACTTGAGGCGCACCGTGTGGGGTTCGGCGCGTCCGGTCGCAACGGTGGCCAGTTGGGAAGCGCCCAGCGCATGGACCAGGAAGACCTCGAGCGGTTGGTTGGAAACGATGATGCGGCCAAGCTATGGGATCTGGCAGAGGACGCAAAAGATCTGGTCAAATCGCTGATCGCTAAGCACCAGATCGACTGCGACCTGAAACCGGGCGTTGCCGTTCTGGGCCTCAGCGCAGGCGAGCAGCAAGACCTGCACGAACATGCCGCACATCTATCCGGCCGTTACAGTTACGATCAGATCGAATTGTTGGATGAAACCGCCGGCCACGCGCTGTGCCCATCGCCCTCTTACAGAGGCGGGTATCTGGACATGGGTGCGGCACATCTGCATCCGTTGAACTTTGCCTTGGGTCTGGCGCAGGCCGCGGTAAAGGCCGGGGTGCGTATCTTTGAGGGCACTGAGGTCACCGGTATCGACGAAGGCCAACACGCCAAGGTGCAGACGGCGAACGGAACGGTCAGAGCCGACAACGTTATTCTGGCCTGCAATGGCTATCTGGGCGATCTGAACCGCAGGGTGGCGTCAAGGGTCATGCCGATCAACAACTTCATCGCGGCGACCGAACCCTTGGGCGCTGATGCTGCCCGTGTCCTGACACGGGACGTTGCGGTCGCCGACACGAAATTCGTGGTGAATTACTTCCGCCTCAGCTCGGATGGTCGCCTGCTGTTTGGCGGTGGTGAGAGTTATGGCTACCGTTTCCCCGCCGACATAGCCGCCAAGGTGCGCAAACCTATGACAGAGATTTTTCCGCATCTGCATGATGTGAAGATCGACTATGCCTGGGGTGGCACGCTGGCTATCACCATGCGCCGCATGCCCTACCTGACGCGAGTTGCGCCGAATATCCTGTCGGCCTCGGGCTATTCAGGCCACGGTGTCGGCACGGCCACCCATGCTGGTCAATTGATGGCACTGGCCATACAGGGACAAGCCGAAGGCTTTGACACCATGGCCCGCGTCCCCGCCCTGCCCTTTCCCGGTGGCTCCGCCCTGCGCAGCCCGTTGCTGGTTCTGGCAATGACGTGGTTTGCGCTGCGGGATCGGTTGGGGTTTTGAGGGCGAAGAACACCAGCTCGAGTGCTTGCTTGTCCTCATTTGCATTACTCAGTTCGGCAAATCGCGAAGTATACATCGGTTTTCGATTAACGCCCCCAAGCACTGGACGCGTCAAGGCCGCCTGTATGATTCCATTTCGCAGAATTTTCCTAAAACTAGACCAATGTAGCAATTTCAGTTCATTTGGCGAACAACGCGAAAACCGGAATACTGGCTACGATGAGTTTCAGATCCTGAGCCTCGAGACGCCACGCGGACTGAGTCCATTCCTGTGTTGAATGCACCCCCTCGAGATACGCGCTTACAACTCTCAACTTCGCTTTGGTGCAACCATTCACTTGAGGTGGACCAGCCAGCATATTCATTGGTGTAGCAGGACCGCGTCTGTTCGTTGACGTTCCCAGACATATGCCGTAGCCCCCATTCGTTGGCCGCATCCAATTCGTCCACCGGAACTGGAAGCATCCGAGAGAGCAAATCCGGCCGCGGAACGCCGCTTAGTCGTTCCGTTCCGCGCCCATAGAAATTCGCTTGCTCAGATGTCAGCTCATCCCCTTGCGCAAAACGTGTCTGCGTTCCTGTTCGGGCTGCATATTCCCACTCTGCCTCGGTGGGTAACCTGTAAGCTTGAACGCCAACCTTTTCGTTGAGCCATTCGACATAGGCCTGCGCATCAAGATAGGACACGTTGACAACGGGATGGTCGTCGTACACTGGGATTCTGACGTGCTTCCGGTTCTCATTTAGTTTTAAGATCACATTGTTTGGAGAATACCCGCCGCACCCGCCATCGTGGACACAAGCCATCCATTGATCATAGGTGATTTCGTTGCGCGCCATGGCGATGGGAATATCGATTTCAACGCGATGCAACGGTCGTTCATCTTTACCAATGGCCGGATGCCCGACGTCGACCATAGCCAATTTGCCATCTAGCATGACCAACCCGTTTATCGAGTCTCCGATCGGTCCTCCCATCGTAAATTCACCAAGGGGTAAGACGATCATTTCAGGACAAACATCGCATTCCTGAAACACATCAAGCGGTGCAACTTCAGTGCCATCCGAAAGCACATATTCCGCATATACTGCCGAAGCGAACGTTGAAAGCGCCCAAAGGCAAGTGAAACGTGCGAATGTCAAAGCCGTGATCCAACCCATCAAACAAAAAGCGTAAAGGTTGGGTCATTGGCATCTTACTGCCCCCGAAGTTGCAAGCTCAAAATACTTTTTGGGACCTGTCGCAGGCTGACCTGCGACCTTCCGACTGTGAAGGATTGGTGAAATTTCGCCAACATGGCGATTGAGGGGTTTTATTGCCCCCCATTTAGCTTTATCTTTCCCAAAGTTAGAATTTGGGAAAATCAAATATGACGCTTCCTCCAAACGTTCATGACGCCGAACCCATCCCCGAAGCCGCAAAAGAAGCCATCGACGCCCTGATGCAGTCGGGCGACCTGTTCCGCTATACCGCGCCGCAGGATGCCCCCGTGGCTTTGCTTGAGGCGGATTTCGCCGCCCTGCTAGGCACGAAATACGCGCTGGCCGTGTCATCGTGCTCGGCTGCATTGTTCCTATCCCTAAAGGCACTGAACCTGCCGCGGGACGCGCGGGTGTTGATCCCCGGCTTTACCTTTGCCGCCGTGCCCTCGTCTGTCGTGCATGCGGATTGCATTCCGGTGCTGTGTGAGGTCGGCGAGAATTATCGCATCGACATGGAAGATTTCGCCACCAAGCTGGACGGCGTACAGGCCGTAATCATCAGCCATATGCGCGGCCACACGTCCGACATGGATGCCATCATGGCGCTGTGCAACGAACGCGACATCCCAGTAATCGAGGATGCGGCTCATTCGCTGGGCACAACCTGGCATGGACAGAACATTGGCACCATCGGCAAGGTGGGGTGCTTTTCATTCCAGTCCTACAAGATGATCAACGCGGGGGAAGGCGGCATCCTGATCACCGACGATGCCGACCTGGTGGCCCAGGCCGTGATCATGTCGGGCGCTTATGAGCACAACTGGAAGAAGCACAAAACCCCGCATGGCGACAACTCGCCCGAGTTGGAGCAAGCCTTTGCCCGCTGGCAGAACCAGTTGCCGCTGTATAATCTGCGTATGAGCAACCTGAGCGCTGCCGTGATCCGCCCACAAATCCCCGAACTGGCGCGGCGCGTGCGGGATGGCCTGTCTAACCACGACTACGTGGCCGAACGGCTGAACACCTCGTCCCATATCGACGTCCCTGCCCCCCTGACACCCGAACGCCGGGCACCGGATTCGATCCAGTTCAATCTGGCCGGAATGAATGAGGCCGAAATCCGCGCCTTTGCGGCGGCTTCAGAGGCACGCGGTGTCAAAGTTCAGGTTTTCGGCCTGAGCGAAGACAACGCCCGCGCCTTCTGGAACTGGCAATTCCTGCCCGAGAAGTTCGACTTGCCGCAGACACGGGACATGCTGATGAAAGCGTGCGACGTCCGTCTGCCTGTACGGCTGACCAAGGAAGAACTAGACGTGATCGCCGATATTCTACTGGCTTCGGTCGGCGAGGTGACCGGTCCGGTTCCCGTCTACGGAACTTGATAAGGCTTACGGATCGAGGTCAAACAACTCTGTCGACAGAAACAGGGCTGTAATCCCCTCGGGGGTTACACCCACACGCGACAGGATCGCCGCGACTTGGGGGCCGGTCGGCGTGTCCACTAAAAGCGGCGCACCGGAATCTCCCATCATGACCGGGCACAGCGACAAGACCATTCCACCTTCAAGGGGACGCGGCGCACAGGTCAAAGTTCGACTGAGGACATGAGGCCGAAGACCGGAATACCCCGCAACAAACGACGAAGGCTTCAACGCAGATGCCAACGGCAGATAACCAACCGTTTGACCAATAGGCTTGGTCAATTCCAGAACCGCCCAGTCCAATTCGGTACGGTCGTCGAACGCCCCGTCAGCGCCTTGTTCCGGATGCAACTTATACCCATCGATACCCGCAACGGCCGTGGCCTCTCCGCGTTGATAGCCAGCGGCAAACCGGATGCTAGAGGGCGGTATCCAGCGTTTGCGTGGGGAATTGTACAGGCAATGCGCAGCAGTCAGGACCAGCCGGTCAGACACCAATACGCCAGTACAATGTGACCGCCGATCCCTGCTGGCGAAATTGAGGCGCCCAATGGCACGCCATGGGAGCTGATCCGCATCCAGGATCTCGCGCGCACGAATGGCATCGCACCCTTCTTCGGATTGGGTGCCCATCGTGCAAACCGCAGACCAGCCTTCTGAAAAAACGCCCTGTGATGACACCGGGTGGGCCCAAAGCACCGCAACACTCAGGACCAGCCAGCGCAACACAACAGACGTCAGTTCAACTTGGAGAGCTTTTTCTGCAACTCAGCCAGCTGCTTTTTGATGTCATCCAGATCTTCTTTCGATTCCGGATTGGCATCTTCACCATCTTCAGGGCCTGACCAATTGCCTGACAGCCCCCCGGTCATCGCCTTGAGGAATGCCTGTTGCTGCGCCTGCATCGCTTCGAAACCCGGTATCTGCGACATCGGGTTCATGGCATTCATATTCTCCATCATCTTGCTCTGGCTTTCGCGCAGCATCTCAAACGAACTTTGCAGGAATTGCGGCATCATCCCGCCACCCGGAATCATGTAGCTGCGCACCAGATCGTTCAGCACGTTGACCGGCAGCACATTTTCACCCCGGCTTTCGTGTTCGGCGATGATTTGCAGTAGATATTGCCGGGTCAGATCGTCGCCAGATTTCAGGTCAATGATCTGCACTTCGCGCCCATCGCGGATGAAGGTCGCGATATCTTCGAGCGTAACATAGTCGCTGGTCTCGGTGTTATACAGCCTGCGGCTTGCATAGCGCTTGATCAACAGCGGTTTTTCTTGTTCTGGCACCGTTTGCCCTCCCCAAGGATGATGCGTTGCAGCAGAGATTATGCGACCGCAGAACAAAAAGAAAGGGCAGGTCCTAAGACCTGCCCTGCGCGATTGCACCAAATGGGAGGAGTGGGTGCGCCTCGCGCCCAAATTTTACTTGGTGGCTGCAGCTTTTTTGGCAGCAGCAGTCACGTCGTTGGTGGCTTTCTGAACAGCAACAGTTGCTTCTTCAGCAGCGTCTTTACCAGCAGCCATCAGCAGCTCGACGGTTTCAGTCTGCAGTTTTTTCGCAATTTCAGCGAAAGCAGCCATGTTTTCAGCAGCAACTTCAGCCGACGCGCTTGCGAAGTCGGTTGCGGCTTTTGCGTATTCAGCAGGCTCGGCCTTTGCTTTCGACATCTCGGTCAGCTTGGACAGTGTGTCTTTGGTCCATTTGTTCGAGATTTCAGCCGACTTCTCTGCTGCTTCCAGAGCAACACCCGACAGCTTTTCGTTCAGCGAAGCGGTCGATTTGAAGGCACCTTCCAGAGCGGTGGTGTCAACGGGGAATGCACCCATCATGTCTTTCAGGGTCGCGGTAAAGTCTTGAGTCTTTGCCATTGTCCAAATCCTTTTTGCCGAACCGGGCCCACCCCGGCTTTCATCAGCTTGAGGACAATATGATTGCTGCAATGCAGCATTGCAAGTTTTTTCTTGCTGCATTGCAGAAATTCTTAAGTTTCAAAATGAAATCAGTTGTTTGGATCGGCCACCACATAGGTCCCGGGTGCTGGTGCAAGCCGTGGGTGATCCGAATCGCCGGTATCGCGGGCAGGAACCTGCTTGCCGGATCGTTTCTTCAACCAGGCCTCCCACAGGGGCCACCACGAACCTTCGTGGAAGTCGGCCTCTTTCATCCAGGTGTCCGCGTCCACCTTCAGATCGGGGTTGGTGTAGTGGCCGTATTTCTTCTTGCTGGGCGGGTTGATGATGCCTGCGATGTGACCGGATTCCGAGACGACAAAAGTCTTGGAACGTGACCCCATCTTTTGCACACCACGATAGCAGTCTTTCCAAGCAGCAATGTGATCCGTCTGACAGGTGATCGCCATCAACGGCACGTCCACGTCACTGACATGCAGCTTGTGCCCGAGAAGTTCGAAACCGCCTTCGGCGAACTCATTGCGCTGGCATAGCCCGCGCAGGTATTGCACCGTCATCTTGGCAGGCAGGTTGGCCCCGTCCCCATTCCAGTACAGCAGATCAAAGGCTGGCGGCATCTCGCCCAGCATATAGCTGCGGATGGCTGGACCGTAGACCAGATCGCGCGAGCGCAGAAAGGACATGGTGCGCCCCATGATCCATGAGCGCAGAATGCCTTCTTTGTTTACCTCTGCCTCAACCCCGTCAATGAAGTCGTTCTGCAGAAATGGCGTAAACTCGCCCTGTTCGGAAAAATCCGTCAGCGCAGTAAACATGGTGGCCGATTTGATCGACTTGTCGCCGCGCTGCTTCTGCAACGCCAGCGTCAAACTTAGAGTAGTACCAGCAATGCAATAGCCAATCGCGTTCACCTGCTTGACCTTGCAGATTTTCTTAGTTTCTTCGATCGCGGTCAGAAAGCCATCTTCGATATAATCTTCCATCCCAACATCCGCATAGCTTTCATCAGGATTGATCCAACTGACCACAAACAGTGTATAGCCTTTTTCAGTGATCCATTTGATCAGGCTGTTCTGGGCCTTAAGGTCAAGGATATAGAACTTGTTGATCCAGGGCGGGAACAGCACGATCGGTGTTTCATACACCGTTTCAGTCGCGGGTTTGTACTGGATCAGTTCCATCATACGATTGCGATAGACCACATCGCCCGGAGTGGTCGCCAGATTGCCGCCGACCTCAAACGCGCTTTCATCGGCCAGTTTGACAACCAGCTCGCCGTCATTGGCCTCAAGATCCGAGACAAGGTTTTCCAGCCCTTTGATCAATGACTGCCCTTCGGTTTCAACCGCCTTTTGCAGTGCGTCTGGATTGGTTGCCAGGAAATTCGTGGGGGACATCATGTCGACAATTTGCTGCGAGAAGTATTTGAGGCGGCGTTTGTCCTTGGCATCCAGATCCTCAACCGAGGCCACGGCCTGCGCGATGGCTTCTGCGTTGGTCTGGTATTGCTGCCGGATCAGACGGAAATAGGGGTTGGTCTCCCATAAGGGGTTGGAAAAACGCTTGTCCAGAGGTTTGGGCTGGTCATCGTCGGCCTCACCCGTGGTCATTGCTTTTTGGGCTTCGGCGAAGTTCAGAACCGACTTGCCCCAGTATTCTATCTGTTGTTCCAGCAATTTTGCCGGATTTTGCCAAGCTTCGGCCCAATAAGCTGTTGCTGCTCGTGCGAAAAGCTCTTGATTCGGGCCATCCAAAGCGGGGGTATGAGGCTTTTTGGCCGACATGACTTCGATCAGCCGCTTCGAAAGCGCCTCGACCTTTTCCATATTTTCTTTAAGGCGTTCAACGTTTTCTTCGGTCAGTTCTGGCATCTGATCTTCACTTGTTGTCATTTTAACAATTCCCCCCTAACCTCGCTGCTACGCAGAATAACGTCGTGGGTGTCGGGGGGCAAAGCGGCGAATGGTCCAATCTTATTGGCTGACATCTAGGAGGCCCCTTTTTCCATGCGCTACATGATGACATACGACCTGATGGAAACGATGCGCAACACCAACCAATGGATGGGCGCAACTGCCAGCGCAATCGCATCCTACCCCGCGTTTTCCATGATTCCCAACCCCGCAATTAGTATGATGGCTGCCTGGGGTGATGTCACCGAACGTACTTTCCAACGGATGATCGTCAAACCGGACTGGGGCATCCGCACTTTTACATGCGAGGATGGCAAAGACCATCTGGTCGATATTACGACCGTTGTCGAACGTCCCTTTGGTGATCTGGTGCATTTCCGGGTCAATGGGCGCGAGGAACAGCCCCTCAAGGTGTTGCTGGTGGCGCCGATGTCCGGGCACTATGCGACGTTGTTGCGCTCGACGGTGAAAAGCCTGCTGGTGAATTGCGAAGTCTATATCACTGATTGGCATAACGCGCGCGACATTCCTGTTTCCGAAGGCAAGTTCGATGTAGAGGACTATACACTCTATCTTGTCGATTTCATGAAAGAACTTGGTCCCGACACTCATGTGGTGGCGATTTGTCAACCTGCACCGCTGACTCTGGCCGCCACGGCCTATCTGGCCGAGGTTGAGCCCCAAGCGCAACCCAGCACGCTGACCTTGATAGGTGGACCGGTAGACCCCGATGCCACCCCAACCGATGTGACCGATTTTGGCCGCCGCGTCACCATGGGGCAGCTGGAAGAGACCATGATCCAGCGTGTCGGCTTCAAGTACAAAGGCGTTGGCCGCATGGTCTACCCCGGCCTGTTGCAGCTAGCGTCTTTTATGTCGATGAACGCAGAGCGTCATTCCAAAGCGTTCTCAGAGCAGATTCAGCGCGTTATGCAAGACGAAGCTTCGGACCATGATGCGCATAACCGTTTCTACGATGAATATCTGGCCGTTATGGACATGACCGCCGAATTCTATCTGTCGACGGTTGAGCGTGTGTTCAAGAACCGCGAAATTGCGCGGAACGAATTCGTCGTCGCGGGCCACAAGGTGGACATCGGCAAAATCACCAATGTTGCGGTCAAGACGGTTGAAGGCGCAAATGACGATATCTCGGCCCCCGGCCAGTGTATCGCAGCGTTGGACCTTTGCACCGGTTTGCCCGCATCGAAAAAGGCCAGTCATGTTGAACAAGCAGCCGGGCACTATGGCATTTTCGCCGGACGCAGCTGGCGTGACAATATCCGGCCACTGGTGATCGACTTCATGACCGCCAACGCCCGCAAACCACAACGCCGGGCCGCCAATAAGAACAAGATCGCCTGACAAAAATGCGCAGGAGAGCGGCCCACCCAATGTCCTTCTCCTGCGAATGCGGTACTTTGCACGGGCATATCACCGCTGAAGGAGTGCATTCGGGCACCCATGTCGGTTGCTTTTGCCGCGACTGCCGCGCAGCACAGCTGTACTTCGGTCAACCCGATCCAGCCCCCGGCCCTGTCAACATCCTACAGATGAGCCCAGAGGAGATCTGCTTCGAAGGGGGCTCGGAAAAACTTGCGCTGATGCAGCTAAGCCCCAAAGGGATGTTGCGGTGGTATTCCAGTTGCTGCAATGCGCCGCTGGCGACTACCGCGCGGACCGCGAAGTTTCCTTTTGCCGGGTTCGATGTCAAACGCATTGCTGACCCTAGCGGGCTTGGTCCGATCACAACCCGTGGCTTTGTTCCGCAGCCGAACGGTAAGCAATCGCATGAAAAACTGCGCTATGCAGCGGTTGGGATGCTGACGCGCCTCAGCAAATCGTGGCTGTCCGGAAGATGGAGAAACACGCCGTTTTTTGACCTAGGCGACGGCAAACCTGTGGTCGCACCGACGATACTCAGCAAGACTGAGCGCGCGAAATTCTACACGTAAGCTGCGCGAGCGGGTGCGCTTAGCCATTGTGTCAGCGCGTCATTCACGAAATCTGGCGCTTCGAGCGTCGGCAGGTGCCCGGCCTCGTCAATAACTTTCAAATCGGCACCCGGTATCAGTTCGGACATAAAGGTATGTTTGCGTAGCGGTGTAAGGGTGTCATGCGCGCCGGACAGAACCAGTGTTGGCACCTTGATGCGCCTCAGCTCACTTTGCTGATCGGGACGCCGTTGCAGAGCGCGAATCTGACATTCGAACACCTCGGGCCCCAGATCCAGCGCCATTGCGACCAAATCGTTCAGAATGGGTATGCGCCGCGGTCCCGGTGCCAACGTGTTCGAGCTGATTATCCGACGCATCACCTCTTCCAGCCGACCCATTTTCGTGGCGACCAACAACTCTTCGCGCGCCGCCGCGGTCTGAGGTGTATCGGCCTGCGCATCCGTCGCCATCAGGCAAAGACGCGACACCCGATCCGGCGCGCGCCGAACCAGCTCCAGCGCAACCACGCCCCCCATACCCGACCCAGCCAGCGCAAATCGTCGCGGCAGTTGGTCCAGAAGGGACGACGCAATCTCTTCGATACGTTCGCCCAGTGAAATCGGTGCAACCGTAACCGCGCGCTGCCGCGACAAGCTGTTGATCTGGGGTTCAAACAACCGTGCGTCGCACATCATTTCAGGCAGTAAAACCAGCGGCTCAATCACGCGGGGCCTCGCAGCACTTCAACTTTATAAGCAATGCTCATTGCACTCAGGATGAGGGGTTTTGCAGGTTCGGGCAAGTTAAACTTCAGGGATATTTGATGTCCCGGAAAGGCGGGAAATCTGCATATCGGTTGCGACGGGTTTTCAGGTCTTCGCCCGGCTCAGCCCCGGGGCGCAGCAAACACCCGCGCGGTGCAATATAGCTGTCGATCCGGCGATGGGGGTGTGGCCTCCACACCAGATTAAAGGCGCAGAGCTTGGGAAAGAACCAGATTTCGGAATAGTCCAGATGATCGTGCATCCACCACGCCAAATCACGCCAATCACGTCCCGCGTCGTATTGATCGGCGAACCAAGGGATGACGATTGACGCCCCGGCGATCCGGGCATCCCCTTCGCCCCGATCCCAGATATGGCATTCCAACGGGTTGTCGTTGCGGGCGCAGTTCAATCGGTTCTCATTCCCGAATTGATTCAACGAGGGTGACCGATAACCGGACCGGACCGCGATACGTCCAAAGGTTTCCTCAAGCGGGTCCAGCAGGGTCTGGCAAAAGGCGCGCCCCGTTTCGATGGCAAGGTCAGGATTGTCTGGGAGGTTTTGCTTTTCATGGAAATTTCCAATCTCAGAATACAGGAATTCCCGCATGAAGAAATGCCGGGACAGACGTACACGCCCAAGCGTTTCAAGGCTCCACATGCTGCCCGGCTTGCGCATTACCCATACCCGTTCCAGCAAAAGGCACCGTCCGGTGCAAGCGCAGAGAAGGGATTGAAGGCCACTTCCCAGATCGTCCCATCGGGGGCGCGGAAATACCCGTGATGCCCGCCCCAGAAAACATCAGATGCCGGTTTCAATATCTCGGCTCCGGCTCCCCCGGCCTTGTCCAACACCTGCGCAACCTCGCCCTTTGACCGGCAATTGTAGCTGAGCGTCATCGCACCATGGCCCAGAGTGTCAACGTCAACTCCGATCTCTTCAGCCAATGCAGACAACGGGTACAAACCTAAAGTCTGGCCGATAAGGTCAAAGGCAATTACCCCGTCGGGGCTGCTGACCCGTTTCCAACCCATGTCCTCATAGAACCCGGCGGCAAGCTCGGGGTCATCCACCCCAACTGTGATCAAGCTTACTCGCTGGTCCACTATTCGATCCCCTGCTCACTCAGCCAGTCCAGAATACCTGCAACAGTCGCGTCCGTCTGCCCCGGGGACATCAGCCGACCCGCGATCACATGCGACGCTGGATCATCCCCTGGCCCCATTGTCACCAGATTGACCGTCTTCGGTCCACCCCATCTTTCGGCCACTTTATGCGTCAGTTCGGGCCGCACGACTTGATCGTCATCCGAAAACCAAAACAGCGCCGGAATCTGCGCGCTCGAGAAGTCCAACGCATAGACAGCCTCGACCAACAGGGTCATCGGCACCACAGCCTCCCACGGGTAAACCGAGGTCCAATAGGTGTTTACCTCCGGGTCCGGGCCAGAGACATCCCGTTCCTCCCCCATCACCAAGGGCAGCCACTTCCGCGCCCAGGGCAAGCCGGGAATCCACGCGCCCGGTGTGTTCACCCCGAAATTCGGAGACACAAAGACCAAAGCCGCCACGTCTTGGCTCAGTTCTTCATCCAACGCTGCTGCTGCGGCCAGCGTTCCGCCGGTCGAGGTTGAGATGACAACAACCTTGTCGCCAACGGCCCGCGCCGCGGCCAACCCCTCGGCCATATCCTGTATCCAGCCCGTAGCCGTCCCTCCGGCCATTGCCGGGCCATCGCGACCATGTCCCTTCAGGCGCGTATAGACCAGATTGGCCCCCAGCGCGTCGGCCACCTTATCCGGCACCGGACGGATTTCCTCGGACGAGGCCGAAAAGCCATGCACATAGAGAACCGAAACAGGCGTGCGTTGTTCTTTGAACCCGTCCTGCCAGACCACGCGCTTTTCCACTCCGGGCACGATGTCGTCATAGGCGGATTCTGTGCTTTCAAAGTAGACCTGAACCCCTTCGCCGAATTTGCGCGGATCAAAGCGGGGATGCAGGTCGACCTGTTCACGCGGCCCGAACCAATAGATCAGGCCACCGACAACAATCAGTGCCAGCAGCAGACGCCCAAGAAACCACCCAAAGCGCTGCATCAGCTGGCCTCCATCACCTCAAGCACCGCATTTTCGATCAACCCCAGACAGGGACCGTCCGAGAACCGGTGATCTGCGTCTTTGACCAGCAATAAACGCATATCTGGCCCACTGGCGTGTTCCAGCAACCGCACAGCCGTTTCGGTGGACACCGCCGTATCCGCCGTGCCCTGCAGAAAGCGTACCGGGAAAGGCAGGTCTAGCGCGTCGCGCAGCACCAACCGTTGCCGCCCGTCTTCGATCATCCGCTTGGTGATGATGTAGGGTTCCATATAATCCGAGGGCAGTTCCACATGCCCAACACTATCCAGCGCAGCCTTTTGTTCGGCGCTGAACGACGCCCAATAGCCGTCCTCAGTGAAATCAGGCGCGGCGGCAATGGTCACCATACCAGCGATCCGTTCGGGTATAGTTCTGGCAAGCAACAGCGCCTGCCACCCGCCCATGGATGATCCGACAACGATTAACGGCCCTTCGGTCAAGGCTGCCACAGCCTCAATCGTATCTTCGTGCCAATCGCCGATACAGCCATCGGTGAATTTCTCGGAACTTTCACCATGACCGGAATAGTCGAACCGCAAAAACGCCTGCCCGCGCGCCTGTGCCCAGTCTTCCAGGTGCACCGCTTTGGTGCCTTCCATGTCCGATTTGAGCCCGCCCAGAAAAACGACGGTCGGGCCATGGCCCTCACTTTTGTGATAGGCCAACCGCCGGTCTTTTGCGGTGATCAGAAATTCCGTAGCTGCCATGAAACCCTCTTTCCATTTGCATCACATCATGCACGGCAGACCAGTGGTCGCAATTCCCGATTTTTGCAGTTTCGCAGCGTCAGTCCTGCTTCCTTCGACACTTGACAGGTTTTGCTGCACCTGCCACATGAGCCGGACACCATAACCCGCAACCGGGCGTTCAGTGGGCGCCAAACCGACGAGGAGAGCCGATATGGCCCTGGATGCAAAATCCGTCTCACTCACCTTTCCCGATGGCAATGCACGTTCTTATGACGCAGGCGTAACACCCGCGCAGGTGGCTGCCGATATCTCGACTTCGCTGGCGAAAAAGGCCATCTCGGCCACGGTGAATGGCCAGCACTGGGACCTGCAATGGCCCATCGAATCCGATTCCGATATCGCCATTCACACCATGAAGGATGAGGTTCAGGCTAATGAACTGATCCGCCACGACCTGGCGCACATCATGGCTCGCGCAGTGCAGGAAATCTGGCCCGATACTAAGGTCACCATCGGCCCCGTCATCGAAAATGGCTGGTATTATGACTTTGATCGGGCGGAACCTTTCACGCCCGAAGACCTTGGCCTGATCGAAAAAAAGATGAAGGAAATCATCAACAAGCGCGACCCCGTGACCACCGAAGTCTGGGACCGTCAGCGTGCGATCGATTTCTACACCGCCAATGACGAGCCCTATAAGGTCGAACTGATCGACGCCATTCCGGGCGACGAGCCGCTGCGCATGTATTGGCATGGCGACTGGCAGGACCTGTGCCGCGGCCCGCATCTGCAGCATACCGGTCAGGTTCCAGGCGATGCGTTCAAGCTGATGTCCATCGCCGGAGCCTATTGGCGCGGTGACAGCGACCGCGCGATGCTGCAGCGTATCTATGGCGTGGCCTTTACCGGCAAGGAAAAGCTGAAAGCTCACCTACACATGCTGGAAGAGGCCGCCAAGCGCGACCACCGCAAGCTGGGCCGCGAGATGAACTTGTTCCACATGCAGGAAGAGGCCCCCGGCCAAATCTTCTGGCATCCGAACGGCTGGAAAATCTACACCACCCTGCAGGACTATATGCGCCGGATGCAGGAGCGCGATGGATATGTCGAGGTGAACACGCCTCAGGTTGTCGACCGCAAACTGTGGGAGGCCTCGGGCCACTGGGACAAGTATCAGGAAAACATGTTCATCGTCGAAGTCGACGAGGAACATGCCCGCGAAAAGGCAATCAACGCGCTGAAACCGATGAACTGCCCCTGTCACGTGCAGGTGTTCAATCAGGGCCTGAAATCCTATCGTGATCTGCCCTTGCGGATGGCTGAATTCGGGTCTTGTGCCCGTTATGAGCCTTCGGGCGCGCTGCACGGAATCATGCGCGTGCGTGGATTCACACAGGATGATGGTCACATCTTCTGTGCCGAGGATCAGATCGAATCCGAGACCGCCAAGTTCATTGCCTTTCTGTCTAAGGTCTATGCCGATCTGGGCTTCCATGACTGGACGATCAAACTGTCTACTCGTCCGGAAAAACGGATCGGGTCGGATGAAAGCTGGGATCTGGTCGAAAAGGCGCTGGGCGATGCCTGCAAGGCCGCCGGATATGAGTATGAGCTGCTAGAAGGCGAAGGCGCGTTTTATGGACCCAAGCTGGAGTTCACTCTGACCGACGCGATTGGCAGGACATGGCAATGCGGGACCCTGCAGGTGGACCCCAACCTGCCCGAGCGGCTGGATGCCAGCTTTATCGGTGCCGACGGCGCCAAGCACCGCCCGTTCATGCTGCACAGGGCTACGCTGGGTTCGTTCGAACGCTTCATCGGCATTCTTATCGAAGAACACGCAGGCAAGCTGCCGTTCTGGCTGGCCCCGCGTCAGGTCGTCGTCGCCTCGATCACGTCAGAAGCCGATGATTATGTGGCCGAAGTGGTTGAGACGCTCAAGGCCGCCGGTGTCCGCGCCGAGGCAGACATCCGCAACGAAAAGATCAACTACAAGGTTCGCGAACATTCGGTCGGCAAGGTTCCGGTCATTCTGGCCGTCGGTCATCGCGAAGTTGACGAACGCACCGTCAGCGTTCGCCGGCTGGGCGAAAAACAAACGCAGGTTCAATCGCTTGAAGCTGTAACAAATGAGCTTTCACAGGCCGCGACACCGCCGGATCTGTTGTAACATTCGGCATGGAATTGCCATGAATTCGGCCCCGCTTTTGGGGCCGAATTGAAATATTTCCTCTTTTCTTATTCAAAAACAGTATATTAACTTACAAGGGGGCATTGTGCGCCCTGACGGGCTTGTGAGACACGGGCTCGTGAATTCAACTCTGGGCCGCAAGCCACTACCTTTGTCATTGTCACAAGCAGACATACGCAGTCATCAAAAGGGATTACCGAGATGTCGAACACCGCAAAATCACTGGTTATCGCAACCGCAGTCGCAGCCGCCGTTTCGGGCGCAGCCACAACTGCCACCGCACAAGCCAAAGAGAAATGCTATGGCATTTCGCTGGCCGGTCAGAACGACTGCGCCGCGGGCCCCGGCACAACCTGCGCGGGCACCTCGACCGTAGACTATCAGGGCAACGCCTGGACTCTGGTCGATGCAGGTACCTGCGCCGATATCGAACTGCCGGCCGAGGCTGACGGCACACCGCGCAAAGGCTCGCTGGAAGCTCAGGACCGCGATCTGCCGGCATAAGTCCGGCCTAAGCTAGTCAGGGGGCGGGCGACTTCGCCCGCCCCTTACTTCTAGAACAAGGAGCTGCCAAATGTTGGATGACACACTCCGTTCGAACCGCCTGCCTCTGGCACCCGGCGTCGGGTACAAGCCGCAGCATTTCGCACAGATCCTTGAACACGCACAGCCAGTTGCCTGGCTGGAAATTCACGCCGAGAACTACATGGGTGACGGTGGTCGTCCGCTGGCGCAATTGCGCCATCTCTCGGAAAAGTTTCCGATCTCGGTCCATGGGGTTGGCCTGTCCATCGGCAGCGAAGGCCCGCTGGATGCCGACCATCTGGCACGATTGAAACACCTGGTTGGCTGGCTGAAACCGGCCAGTTTCTCGGAACATCTGGCATGGTCGACCCATGACAGCCATTTCCTGAACGACCTACTACCCCTGCCCTATACTAATGCCTCGCTTGCACGCATTTGCGAGCATATCGATCAGGTACAGGAAACCGTCGGTCGCCAAATGTTGTTGGAGAATCCGTCCAGCTATCTGGCCTTCGAAGAAAGCACCTGGTCCGAGCCCGATTTTCTGCGCGAAGTTGCACGTCGCACTGGGTGCGGCCTGCTGCTGGATGTGAACAACGTCTTTGTCTCAGCCACCAATCTGGAATTCTCTCCGCAGGGCTATATCGATGCCTACCCTCTTGAGAAGGTGGGGGAAATCCATCTAGGCGGGCATGATGAGGATGAGGACGACCATGGTCGCCCCCTGCTGATTGACAGCCATGGGCGCGAAGTCGTTGATCCGGTTTGGGCGCTGCTGGACTACGTTCTAGAGCGATCTGGTCCCAAACCCGTGTTGGTCGAATGGGACACGGACGTTCCAGAATGGCCCGTGCTGCGGGCCGAAGCAGACCGTGCGCAGGCGGCCTTGGACCGCGTCCCGGCATGAGCGTTTCGCAAGAGAGTTTTCACGCCGCGCTGATGAACCCGTCAGCCGCCATCCCCAAAGGACTGCTGGACGCGGTCGCACAACCTGCCGGGCGGCGGTTCAGTGTGTATCGCAACAACGTGGCGGTGTCGCTGACCGAAGCGATGCATCAGGCATTTCCGGTCATCACCAAATTGCTGGGGGCTCAGAACATGGATGGGCTGTCGGGTATTTTCCTGCGCAAACATCCCCCCTCATCGCCGTTGATGATGTTTTACGGTGAAGAATTCCCCGAATTTCTTGCCGGAATGGAGCAGCTCTCGCATATTGGATACCTGCCTGACGTGGCGCAATTGGAGCTTGCCTTGCGCCGTTCCTACCACGCCGCTGACAGCGAACCAGCCCCGGCGGACGCACTGGCTGTTCCGCCCGAAGACATCATGCGGGCACAGCTGGGATTTGCCCCGTCGATGCGGGTTCTGCACTCGGACTGGCCGATTTATTCGATCTGGCGTTTCAACACCGAAGTCGACGCCCCCAAACCCGATCCCACCGCCCAAGACGTTCTGATCACCCGGGCCGAGTATGACCCGGTTCCACATCTGCTGCCCGAAGGCGGCGCGCACTGGATTGCGGGCCTTCAGGCCGGGCAAACCATTGGTGGCGCGTTTGAAGATACTGTAAACCATTTCCCCGAATTTGACCTTGGGGCCACTCTGGCGCTGCTTTTACAAGGCGGCGCAATAACCTCTGTGACTATCGAAAGGCTGGCAACATGACTGCCCTGATCTCATTGCACAACAACACCCTGGGACGGTTAGAGATGACCTCTGGCTGGTTGACACCGACCTTGGCCAGGCTGGTCTTTGCGGCAACATTGCTGGTGTATTATTGGAATTCGGCGACCACCAAACTGGGTAGCGGATTCTTTGGGTTCCTGTTCCCGTCCGACGGTGCCTATGTGCAGATTTTCCCCAAAGCCATGGAAGCCGTCAGCTATGACAGCTCGCAATTGGGGATCATGCATTGGGCCATTGCTGTTGCGGGGACCTGGGCTGAGTTTCTTCTACCTACGCTGATCGTGATCGGCCTTCTGTCGCGGTTCGCAGCATTGGGTATGCTGGCATTTGTCTGGGTTCAGACGATCGTAGATGTCACGGGCCACGGCACGGAATTGGGCAGCTACTTCACCAACGCCGTAAGCCTGCTGGATGATCGGACACTCTGGTCCTTCCTGCTGGCAGTGATCGTGATCAACGGCGCAGGGCCGCTGTCCGTTGATCGCATCCTGCACATCAAGTGATCTAGAAATGCGCCTTGGGCTCGTCCGGTTTACCCGCGGCCAGTCCAAGGAGGCCCGCAACACCCGCAAATGCCACCGGGAACATAGTGAACACGTTAAAACCAAAGGCGTAATACATCCCGGCCGCTGAGATCAGCAACAAGACCCCTCCGATCAGGGCCCGTGCATGGGCCATTGCACCGCCAGCAATCGCCAATAGCGGCGCAATGATCGACGCGAACTGTATGAGTTG
This sequence comes from Ruegeria sp. BB5, assembly GCF_056539405.1. Taxonomy (NCBI): domain Bacteria; kingdom Pseudomonadati; phylum Pseudomonadota; class Alphaproteobacteria; order Rhodobacterales; family Roseobacteraceae; genus Ruegeria; species Ruegeria sp. BB5. The sequence continues at coordinate 1,483,121 of NZ_JBQFUX010000001.1, forward strand.
CGCGTTGTCCACCTGCTCGGCCAGCCCGTCGATCTCACCAAACCGATCAATCAGTTCGACATAGCCATAGCCGAAAAAGCCCACGATCATCCCGATCAAACCGGCGATGACACCCAAAATCATAGCAGCGTTACGCATTCAAAATCCTCTAACTTGCGTCAATTCAGATAGTCATCAGGTCACGCAACGCCAAGCCCTGCCTTCGTTTCCGCCGTCCATCCCAGATACAGGGTTCCGTCTTGCTCGATCAGGGGGCGCTTCATCAGGGTCGGGTGATCTGTCAGCAGTTCCAGCGGAGGCCGCGCGCGTTGTGCATCGTCTAATCCACGCCAGGTTGTCGAACGGGTATTGAGCAAAGCCTCGCCGAAGCGATCCAGCGCCTGCGTCAGCATCGCTTTGGGTACGCCATCGGTCCGAACGTCGACAAACTCAGTATCTGGAAGTGATTTCAAAGCCTTGCGGCACGTGTCACAGTTTTTCAGACCATAAAGGCGCATTTCGGGTGTCTCCTGTATCTGGTTCAATTTTCAGCAAATTTGCCTGCACGTTTCAGAAATTCTTGATTTTTTACTTCACCATGCAATGTTGAAAAAGACGAAACTCGCAATTCGCGCTGTATCGTTACGGCGATACGGTAATCAATTGCGGCGACGTCAATCACTGCCCCCACCAATTATGTGGGACAACGCGTAAGTAGAAGGAGACACGGGAAATGCCAACTGGCACCGTGAAATGGTTTAATACCACGAAAGGCTACGGGTTTATTGCCCCTGATGAGGGCGGCAAGGACGTATTTGTTCATATCTCGGCCGTTGAACGGTCCGGTCTGACCGGGCTCGCTGACAATCAGAAAGTCTCGTATGAGTTGGAAGACGGACGCGACGGCCGACAAATGGCATCTGATTTAAAGCCACTGTAAAACAGTCCCGCATGCTGCGGGTGATCAAAACAGGCCAACGGCCAATTTCCGGCCGTTGACCAATATTCAAAGGTTAGAAACCTTACCCTCGCGCCGGGTCGGCTTAGGCGCGAGAGTATTAGCTTTTTCCGTCACAATAATGCGCAATACGCGAGATCAGCTTTTGCGAATGACCGCTTCGAACTCGCGCCATTCCCGAGCGGTCATGCCCGAGTTTTCCTGCGTGACATTTTCCCCGGCCAGCATCCGGCGCAGGCTGTCGACCATCTGAGCCGAAAGGTTCACCGCACCCAGCCGATAATCCTCGAACGCTTTGTAGGCGAAGGGCACCCAGTCGGCGACGATCTTGCACATGGTATCCGCATAGACCCGGATCTCGTACTGCGCATGCGGGTCGGCACGCAGGCGCAAGAAGTGGAACAGGTTGTGCAGATCAACCTTCCAATACCACTGCGTATAGATATTCGCGGGCAGGTTCATCCGCGCCAGTTCACGCGCCAGACCCTGTTGGCCGTCTTGGTTGATCATCGATTCATAGTTGTCATAGCATCGGGCGCTATCGGCCTTGAGGATATCCAGAACTCGCGCGGCCTCTTCCCCTTGCAGCGCATCACCCCGGCCTTGGTTGTTTACCTCGGACTGCGCGGCAACGTGATCGGGTGCGGGGATATAGAACTCGCGGTCCAGAATCGAATAGCGCGCGGAATACTCGTTCACATTTGCCGTGCGGTGACGAATCCACTGCCGGGCGACAAAGACAGGTAGCTTGACGTGCAGCTTGATCTCGCACATCTCGAACGGGGTCGAATGCCAGTGACGCATCAGATAGCGGATCAGACCCTCATCGTTCTGCACCGATTTTGTGCCTTTGCCATAAGACACCCGCGCCGCCTGACAGATCGCCGCGTCGTCACCCATATAGTCGATCACGCGCACAAAGCCGTGGTCCAGCACCTGATGAGCGGTATAAAGGTGATCTTCCATACCCGCAGCCACAACGCGGCGTGTTGGATGCGATTGCGCCCGTTGCGCTTCGATCTCGGCCAGTTGGTCAGAGGACAGCGGCATAAAAGTTCCTTTCCAGCAATGAGTCGCCCACCACTATATATCGGCAATTCCCCGACCGGAACCGCGACATGTACACCCAGCGGCGCATTTTCAAAATTGTGTCCGCCCTGCCCCTCGACACGCATTTTCCGCGCGCTAAGCTGCAGCCCATCACCTGAACGGAAAGGAAGCCACAATGGGGCTGAGATATCTTCACACCATGATCCGCGTGAAGGATCTGGAAAAGTCGATGGCGTTTTTTGAGTTGCTGGGCCTGAAGGAAACCCGCCGCTATGACAGCGAGGCGGGGCGGTTTTCGCTGATCTTCATGGCGCCCCCGGGGCAAGAGGATCGCCCAATTGAGCTGACCCACAATTGGGATGGTGACGATGCGCTGCCCAGCGACAGTCGGCATTTCGGGCATTTGGCCTATGGCGTCGACAATATTTACGAGGTCTGCCAGCACTTGCAGGACAATGGTGTGGTGATCAACCGCCCGCCCCGCGACGGCCGTATGGCGTTTGTACGGTCGCCCGACAATATCTCGGTCGAGTTGCTACAGAACGGTGACGCGCTGGAAGCCGCCGAACCCTGGGTCAGCATGGAAAGCACCGGACACTGGTGATCCGCTGGCTGACAGCACTGGGACTGGCCGGACTGGCCAGCCCGCTTCGGGCCGAAACCTGTCGCCTGGCCCTGGCGTTGGCTATGGATATCTCAAGCTCGGTGGATGCAACCGAGGATACCCTGCAGCGGCAGGGCCTGGCCGCTGCCCTGATCGCCCCTGAGGTGACCGAGGCGTTCTTTTCCTCTCCTTTGCCCGTGGCATTGGCTGTGTATGAGTGGGGCAGCCGCTCGACCCAGCGCATGATCCTGAACTGGACGATGATCAACACGCATGCTGATTTGCTTACAGCGGCAGAGACCATACAGCGTTCAGTCCGATCTGACGGTGACTCGGCCACTGCCATGGGGCAAGCTTTGGCTTTTGGAGCGACCCTGATGCAGCAAGCACCACCATGTTTGTTTCAGACCATCGACCTGTCTGGGGACGGCGCAAATAATGACGGCTTCCAACCTGCATCCGCTTATCGCCACTTTCCGTTCGAGGGCATTGTGGTCAACGGGCTGGTTATCAATGCTGCCGATTTCGAGGGCGAAGTTCATCTGATTTCCTACTTCAAAAACAATGTTCTGTACGGGCCTGGCGCATTTCTAGAAGTCGCACAGGGGTTCGAGGATTTCGAACGCGCCATGCGGCGGAAGCTGGAACGTGAACTGACAAGCTTGCAAATCGGCGTGCTGCAGGACTTCGCGCCCAGATGACGCGGCTATTGGCATTTGTCATTAGTTTGATCGCTGGTTCGGCCACGGCAGAGTGCCGACAAGCGCTGGCGCTGGGGCTGGATGTTTCTGGTTCGGTGGACAGTCACGAATACCGGCTGCAACTTGACGGTGTGGCAGCCGCTTTGCAGCGTCCTGAAGTGGTGCAGCTATTGCTGTCAAACCCTGCTGCCCCTGTGCGGCTGGCGATTTTTGAGTGGAGCGAGCCGGGCCATCAACGTCTGTTGCAAGACTGGATCGCCATACGTTCGGGCAGCGATCTTGACCGGATCGCCCTATTACTGAACCGGACCAAGCGCAGTGCCGCCCCGCAAGGTACGGCTGTTGGCTCAGCGATGCTGTTTGGGGCTGACCTGCTGTCCAACCAAACAAGTTGCTGGAAACGAACACTCGATCTGTCCGGCGACGGCAAACACAATCTGGGCACTCACCCGCGCGACGCCAAAAGCGCGCTTGAAGCTTCGGGCATCACCATCAACGGCCTGGTCATCGGCGCGGATGATCCCAGCCACGGCGACAAACGCTATGTGCAGGTTGGAGAGCTGTCTGCCTATTACACCGCCTGGGTCATCCTGGGGCCAGATGCCTTTGTCGAGGTTGCCCTGGGGTTTGACGCTTATGAGGACGCCATGACCCGAAAACTGATCCGAGAGCTTGAAGGGCTGATCCTGTCCGATGCGCGCCCCTGATCAGTAGATATATCGGATCTGGTCCGTCCAATACCGTTCCACCCGGCGCAAAGAGGTTGTGATGTCGTCTATCCCCTCCAGTCCAAGCACACCACGGGTTTGCAGCCCCTCGGCATGGCGCGAGAACAGCTCGGTCACGATATCCCGAATCTCGCGTCCTCGTGGTGTTAACCGAACCCGGACCGAGCGTCTGTCGATCTCACACCTTTGGTGGTGCATATAGCCCATTTCGACCAACTTCTTGAGGTTGTAGCTGACGTTGCTGCCCTGATAATAGCCACGGCTTTTCAACTCACCCGCCGTCACCTCATGATCGCCGATATTGAACAGAAGCAGGGCCTGAACGGCGTTGATTTCCAACACGCCCACCCGCTCGAACTCATCCTTTATAACGTCCAGTAGCAGACGGTGCAGCCGCTCGACCAAAGCGAGCGCTTCAAGATAGCTGGTCATGAAACCCTTGGTTTCCGGCGCGGAGACCTGCATTTCCATACTCATTCGATCCTCCGATTCAGTCGCGCTGTTTCAGGCAGCATGAATCGAAATCCCCAAGAATCGGTTAAGCTGGATTTTCTTTATTTTTGAAAGGTCTGCGCGATATCCGAAACCAGATGGACAAACCCCTCGGGCGGCTGGGCCTGCCCGGTGACCCACTGATACAGATCCTGATCATTTTCGTGTAGCAGCGCGTCGAACTGATCCAGACCCGCTGTATCCATCGCGTCGAGATTACGTTCGGCATAGGCCGAAAGGATCAAATCCATCTCTTTGATCCCGCGTCGCATGGACCGCATTTTCATGCGTTTGATCCTGACTTCCCGTGTTTCGGTCACTTTCCCTGCTCCGACATCAAGCGCAGCTTCTTCTCAAGCCGCGCGGCCCGTTCGGCGCTGGCGCGCATCTCGCCCCGGATTGCGCGTAGCTCGGCCACCGCATCCGCCAGCTCGATATTGGCCTCGCCGTCTTCGACGGGGGCGTCCATACCTTCGCCTTCGCCGGTCAGCAACCACATGATCGAAACGTTGATCATACCCGCCATCATCGACAAACGGTTGGCACGCGGTTCGGACAGATCGTTTTCCCAGGCCACAATAGTCGCTTTTTTGACACCCAGCCGACGCGCCAGTTGGGTTTGGGTCATACCAGCGGCCTCGCGCGCGCCTGCCAGCCGGTCCCCAAATGTCGCTGCCTCTGGGCTATACCAGTCATTTTCGTCGGTCATCAGGGTCTCCATGTCTCGGCCTCATACTGCTTGATCGTCATTCGGGCGCACCCTATGACAGACAGGTTGAACATACAAACTGAGGCCATCATGACTTTCCTGTCTGCGACACTGTCACGCGTAAAACCATCACCAACCATCGCGATGACCGCCAAAGCAGCCGAGTTGAAGGCGGCGGGGCGTGATGTGATCGGCCTGAGCGCGGGTGAACCCGATTTCGACACGCCACAGAACATCAAGGACGCGGCTGTTGCAGCCATTGCAGCGGGCAAGACAAAGTATACCGCCCCTGACGGAATTCCCGAATTGAAACAAGCCGCCTGCGCCAAGATGAAGCGTGATCATGGGCTGGATTACACGCCCGCACAGATCTCGGTCGGGACTGGCGGCAAGCAGACGTTGTATAACGCGTTGATGGCGACAATGAACGACGGGGACGAGGTTGTTATCCCCGCGCCATATTGGGTCAGCTACCCGGACATGGTTCTGCTGGCCGGAGGTACGCCAGTCGTGGTCGAGACGACGCTGGAAAACAGCTACAAACTGACCGCCGAACAGCTTGAGGCGGCGATCACGCCCAAGACCAAGTGGTTCATCTTCAACTCGCCGTCAAACCCTACGGGGGCGGGCTATAGCCGTTCGGAATTGAAGGCCCTGACAGATGTACTGATGCGCCACCCGCATGTGTGGATCATGTCCGACGACATGTACGAGCATCTGGCCTATGACGGGTTCGAATTCTGCACTCCGGCCGAGATCGAACCGGGCCTCTATGACCGTACCTTGACCTGCAACGGCGTATCGAAAGCCTATGCTATGACCGGCTGGCGCATTGGCTATGCGGCGGGACCGGTCGAGATCATCGCCGCCATGCGCAAGATTCAATCACAGTCGACCTCGAACCCATGCTCGGTCAGCCAATGGGCGGCGGTCGAGGCGCTGAACGGAACGCAAGCGTTCCTGGCCCCGAACAACGAGACGTTCAAACGTCGCCGCAATCTGGTGGTTGACATGCTGAACCAGATCGACGGTATCACCTGCCCCACGCCCGAGGGCGCGTTTTATGTCTACCCGTCGATCGCAGGACTGATCGGCAAGTCCACTCCGGCCGGCACCAGAATTGACTCGGATGAGGCCTTTGCCACCGCCCTGCTGGAAGAGGCCGACGTGGCCGTTGTATTTGGCGCGGCCTTTGGCCTGTCACCGAATTTCCGGGTCAGCTATGCGACCTCGGACGAAGCCCTGACCGAGGCCTGCACCCGTATCCAGCGCTTTTGCGCGTCCCTGACTTGATCCGGAGGCCCCTGATGACCGCAGAACTGCCTGAATACTACTTTCGTGTCCGCGAGAATGGCGCGGCGGTTTTTCGGATCGATACCGAAAACCGTCAACGGCGGATCGAGATGGATCAGATCGCGGTCATCAACATCCGCAATGGCGAGGTCAAGCCACAGGGCCAGCGCACCCTGACAGCGGCGGATCAGGTGGAAATCGCACGATGGATGGACGCGCGCAAAGCCCTGCTGGCGCAACGGGATATCGACGACATACACCGCGCGGTCGACTATCTGAATCTGACCACGCAATGGGCACAATCCAAGGCGTCGGACGAACAGCTTGAGGATGTCACCGACCGGTTGTTGCTGGCGATGCACGACCTGCGTAGCGTTCTGGTGCGCAAAAAGGCAGATCGCCTAAGCAAAGGCTGAAGCCGCGGCTATTCCGCAGGCACCCCTACGGTCTGAACCGAGCGCATCCAGAAACGGGCCATCAGCAAGACGGCCGCGCAGGCAAGCCCAAGTACAAGACCCATCCAGATGCCGATCCCGTCCATCCCCTGCACAAATCCAAAGTAATAGGACGCCGGTATCCCAACCACCCAATAGCTGAGCCCGGCCATAACCATCGGCACCTTGGCATCTTGCAATCCGCGCAACAGGCCCAGTGCAATCACCTGTGCCCCGTCGACCAACTGGAACAAAGCGGCCATGGCCAGCAGGCCCGTTCCGATGGCCAGGATTTGCGGGCGCTGCGGATCGTCGGGTTCGACAAATACAGAAATCAGCGGCTCGGCGCAGGTCACAAACAAGATAATGGTCAGAACAGACACCAGCAGAGACATCACGGTCACCGCCTTTGCACCTTTTTCCAGATGCGGTCGATCCTTGCGCCCAAGGGCGTTCCCCGCACGGATCGTGGCCGCGTTAGACAGCCCCAGATGCACCATGAACGTGGCCGAGGCCAGATTCAGCGCAATCCCATGCGCCGCCAGCGGCACCGGCCCGATCCAACCCATCATGAAGGCGGACATGGCAAACAGCGACACCTCGGCAAGCAATGTAAATCCAATGGGAATGCCAAGACGCAGCACGCTGTACAGCATCTCCCAATCCGGGCGCCAGAACCGCTGGAACAGGTTATGTTCGGGCAATACCCGCACGGCGTAGACCACGACCGCAACCAGCGACACCATCTGCGTCACCACCGAGGCAATTGCTGCCCCCATAACGCCCAGTTCGGGCGCACCCCAATTGCCGAAGATCAGCGCATAGTTGGTCAGTGCGTTGACGACAGCGGCCGTCACAGTGATCCACAAAACGATCTGCGTGCGCTCCAAAGCAGCCAGATAAGATTTCAGCACCATGACCACCAGCGCTGGGAACAGCCCCCATCCCGCAACACGCAGATATTGCGATGCGGTTTCAGCCACCTGCGGATCTTGCCCTGCAGCAATCAAAATCGGGTGGGACCACCACAGCAAAGGTATAACCAGCACCGCGTATAACAAGGACAGCCACACCCCCATACGGGTCGAGCGGCGAATGCTGGTCTCATCCTCTTCGGCGGCCGCAGTCGCCACCATGGGCATCACCGCCAGTCCGAAACCGCCGCCAAACAGGAACAGCACGAAATAAAAGCTACTGGCCAGCGTCACTGCGGCCAATGCTTCCACCCCGTACCAGCCCAGCATGATCGTGTCGGTCAAACCAATGGCAAACTGCGCCAGATGCCCGCCGACCAGCGGCAGGCCCAGAACTGCAATGGCCCGGAAGTGATCGCGATATGTCATTACCTTATTCATTTCACCAGCCTTATGCCCGGCCAGAGGCCGGGACAAGAGGTGATCAGTGAAATTTCAAGGTGAGACTAGTTCTGCCGGCAATTGGCCATTTGGTTCATCGCGCGTCAGGATGCAGGGAAGTGCCCAGAATATGCTCGGACTGATGAATGACGTGATGCGCCTGCCCTACGATCATGGGATCGGGCTGGCCCACGATATTGTGGTCCTTGTCCGGGTAATCCAGCGTCGACAAAAAGTGGCGCATACAGTTCAGACGCGCACGTTTCTTGTCGTTCGACTTGACGATGGTCCAAGGCGCGTCGGCGGTGTCGGTATAGAAGAACATCGCCTCTTTCGCTTCAGTATAGTCGTCCCATTTATCCAGGCTCGCCTTATCGATGGGCGACAGCTTCCATTGCTTCAACGGGTCGGTTTCCCGGCTTTTGAAGCGGCGCTGTTGTTCCGGCTGCGTGACCGAGAACCAATATTTGTAGAGCTGAATACCCGAGCGGACCAACATCCGCTCCAACTCGGGCGTCTGTCGCATGAACTCAAGGTACTCGTTGGGCGAACAAAAGCCCATGACCCTCTCAACGCCCGCACGGTTGTACCAAGAGCGGTCGTAGAACACCATTTCACCGACCGTAGGTAGCTCCTGAACATAGCGCTGATAATACCACTGGCCTTTCTCTTCCCAGGTCGGCTTGTTCAAGGCCACGACGCGGGCTTGCCTTGGGTTCAGGTGTTCCATAAACCGCTTGATCGTACCGCCCTTGCCCGCCGCATCGCGTCCTTCGAACAGTAGAACAAAGCGCTGCCCGGTCTCTTGTGCCCAAAGCTGCACCTTAAGCAATTCGGCCTGCAACTGTGCCTTTTGCGCCTCGTACTTGCCCCGCGCCATCTTGCGATCATAGGGATATTTGCCGCTTTCGAACGCTTGGCGAATACGCTCGGGGCTGGGTTGCGATGGCTCAGGATTGGGTGTTGGGACAATTTTGACAGAGGATTGTTTTTGTTCAATTTGTGCCGCTGCTTCCATTCAATTTTTCCTTTTTCACTATCCGCAGGAACGTCTAGCAAAAGGCGCAGATTTTCGCTTTGACACGGGTCAAATTTTTGAGCCGTAGCGTGGGAAATTTTCCACTAATGAAGTTCAACACGCTGCGGCAGATTTCTAGCTATGCCCCCAATCCGCCGGATCATCCGAGTTGTTGGGTGAAAGACCCAGAACGTCGCCTGTGGTAGAACATCCAAGCCCAAGAACCGTTCTGTTCGCGTATGAGAAATACGCGCAGACCTGATTGATCTCGAGGATCTCGCCATCGTCCCACCCGGCGTCCCGCAGGGCGCGAACATCAGCCTGAACCATCTGCGCAGGTGCTTCGGTTAGCTTGCGCGCATAGCACATAGCAGCGATCTGGGCGTTGTCCAGCGGTGCAGAATCCGGCGTTCCGGCCTCAATCGCGGCGCGGATGGCATCGCCCCGTTCCGCGTCTGCCAACAACCGCTGCAACCCGCTAAAGTGATGCTCGACGCAATAGTTGCACTGGTTCAGGGAACTGACCCAAACCCCCAGCACCTCAAGAAACCACTTCGGGACTTTATTGGCCGAGTGATGCAGGACGTTCTTGTACAGCGCCATGTGACCTTCCATCGAATGCGGCCGCAAAGAATGCACCATCATTATGTTGTCCACGTTGTTGTCAGGCCCGGTGACCCGCTCGTAAAGCTTTCTCAGCTTGCCGGTGGCTTCGTCAAATGGAACAGTCTTAATCCAGCTCATATGGTCCTCGCCCTGTTGTCGTGTCGCGTCTTCGCCTCCCAGTTTCGCACTCGTATCCTTCTGAGACAAAACTGGATCGCCCCACCATGTCAGGCTAAGCTGACGAAACGCAAGTAAGGGAGTATCTCATGGAAATGGCGGAGAAAACTGTCACTGAGTTCTATGCCAACCACCCAATTTCCGCGCCGCATATTCTGACCAAGCTAACAAGCCTTCGCGGATCGCTTGAGGATGTGACCCCGCAAGAGCTCTACCCTTATGATCAGGATCACTATGACGGCCTGAATGCCAACGCCCGACTGGCGGACAAGGTCCGGATGAAATCTGGTGATCGCGTTTTGGATGTTTGTGCCGGGCTTTGTGGACCTGCGCGATGGTACGCCTCTGAGCATGACGTTGACGTCACTGGTCTCGATATCAGCCCCAACCGCGTCGACGGTGCCAAGGAACTGAACGCGCTTGTCGGACTACAGGATCAGGTGCATCCAATTCTGGGCAGTGCGATGGATATACCCTTTGACGATGCGCATTTCGATGCGGCGGTCAGTCAGGAATCCTTCTTGCATATCCCCGACAAGCTCAAAGCCCTATCCGAAGTGTTCCGCGTTCTGCGCACTGGCGGACGGTTCGCCTTTACCGATTGGGTGATGCATGAGCCCCTGCCCGATGATGAGATGGAATTGTACCACCAACGTTTTGCCTGCCAGTCCCTGCTGAGCATTCCCGAATACGAAACTGTGTTGAAAAAAACTGGATTTTCGGTTGCCTCGGCCAACGATGTAACGGCGTCCTGGGGCGAAATCCTGGCGCGTCGGCTTAGCATGTATCAAACCTTGGATGCCGAGGCCGAACGCGCTGGCAACCCGTCCAAGGGGGATACTTTCCTGAAAATGTACGCGCAATTTGTCAGCGACGTGAAACAAAGAAGGATCGGCGGGGTACGATTGACGGCGGAAAAACCTTAATAACTTCGGCTTCGTGCAGAGGTGTCACCCATCAAGATCACAGCCAATCGCCCACAACACCTCGCGCCCCTCTTCCCCCGGACCACATCACCTGCCATAATGGGTCTCAACCTAAAAACAAGAGCAGCCCCGATGCCCGACGATCTGTTGACGCCAAGCGCGACCACCACTTACGACGCCTCTTCGATTGAGGTACTGGAAGGTCTTGAGCCGGTCCGAAAACGCCCCGGTATGTATATCGGCGGCACTGATGAGCGCGCTTTGCACCATATGGTGGCCGAAATCCTCGACAACTCGATGGACGAAGCCGTCGCGGGCCATGCCAACCGGATCGAAGTTGAACTGCACGCCGACTACGCCCTGACCGTACGCGACAACGGACGTGGCATTCCGATCGACCCGCATCCGAAATTTCCCGACAAATCAGCGTTGGAGGTAATCCTGTGTACCCTCCACGCGGGTGGCAAATTCTCGGGCAAGGCGTACCAGACCTCGGGCGGTCTGCATGGCGTGGGCGCATCTGTGGTAAACGCATTGTCGGATTCGATGGTCGTGCAGGTGGCGCGAGATAAAACGCTGTTCGAACAACGGTTCTCACGCGGTATTCCTTTAGGCCCGGTGGAAAAGGTCGGCGCGGCCCCGAACCGACGCGGCACCACAGTCACTTTCCACGCTGATGCCGAGATCTTCGGCCATCACAAATTCAAACCGGCGCGGCTGTTCAAATCCATCCGATCCAAGGCCTATCTGTTCTCGGGCGTCGAAATCCGTTGGAAGTCCGCCATCGACGATGGCGAGACCCCGACCGAAGCGACCTTCCACTTCCCCGGTGGCCTGTCGGATTACCTGAAAGAGACGATGAATGGCTCGTCCACCTATGCTGAGCAACCCTTTGCCGGTACCGTGGACTTTAACGAGAAATTCGGCACTCCCGGCAAGGTCGAATGGGCGATCAACTGGACGCCTTCACGCGACGGGTTCATCCAGTCCTACTGTAACACCGTCCCCACCCCCGAAGGTGGCACCCATGTGGCAGGCTTCTGGGCTGCGGTCCTTAAGGGGATTAAAGCCTATGGCGAGTTGATCAACAACAAGAAAGCCGGTCAGATCACCCGCGACGACCTGATCACCGGCGGCTGCGCGCTGGTGTCGTGTTTCATCAGTGAACCGGAATTCGTCGGCCAGACCAAGGACCGTCTGGCTACGGTCGAGGCGCAGCGGCTGGTCGAAAACTCGGTCCGCGACCATTTCGACAACTGGCTGGCTGCCGACACGAAATCCGCCGGCGCCATTCTGGACTTCCTCATCCTGCGGGCTGAGGAACGCCTGCGCCGACGGGCCGAGAAGGAAACACAACGCAAGTCCGCCACTAAGAAACTTCGTCTTCCCGGCAAGCTGGTGGACTGCTCTAGTTCAACACGCGACGGCACGGAATTATTCATCGTCGAGGGCGACTCGGCCGGTGGGTCCGCCAAGATGGGCCGTGACCGCAAAACACAGGCCCTGCTGCCCCTGCGCGGCAAAATCCTGAACGTGTTGGGCGCGGCCAGTTCCAAGCTGGGCACCAATGCCGAGATCAACGATCTGACGCAGGCTTTGGGAGTGGGGCTTGGCACCAAATTCAACGTCGACGACCTGCGCTATGACAAGGTCATCATCATGACCGACGCAGATGTGGACGGGGCGCATATCGCCTCGCTGCTGATGACGTTCTTCTTCACCCAGATGCGTCCGATGATCGACGCGGGACACCTGTATCTGGCCTGCCCGCCCCTCTACCGCCTGACCCAAGGCGCAAAACGCGTCTATTGTCTGGACGAGGCCGAGCGCGACGAATGGCTTGAGAAAGGTCTGGGCGGCAAGGGCAAGATCGACGTGTCACGCTTCAAGGGTCTGGGCGAAATGGACGCCAAGGACCTGAAAGAAACTACGATGGACCCGGCCTCGCGCAAGCTAATCCGCGTCACCATCGACGAGGACGAACCCGGCGAGACCGGCGATCTGGTCGAGCGCCTGATGGGCAAAAAACCCGAACTGCGGTTCCAGTACATTCAGGAAAACGCGCGGTTTGTGGAGGAGTTGGACGTCTAAGACGATCGAACGCGAAAGACATCAATCAGTGCAGAGGCCAAATGTTCAAATCACGTAAGGCAAGACTGTGCTGGTCAACTGGTATTCTTGTTCTCGCTGGTGTGATTGTGATGTTCGCGGGTCGCTACCGCGAACCGGCCACTGTTGAAGACATCGTCGAGTCCTTTCTTCAGACACATAATATTCCGGGGGCTGTGCTGGCCTACGGCCCCTCGGATGCAGAGCCCAAAGTCGTGGCGTTTGGCGTGTCAGACCCGATTGAGAACACGCCCATGTCGACCGACCAGCCATTTCGCCTGGCCTCGGTCACAAAACCCATCGCAGCCAGAGCACTGATCAAAGCCGAGGAACGTGACCAAATCGACCTGGATCGTCCCATAGCCGAGCTTGCCGACCTGCCCCCGCCGCATGACCCGCGGGCCGCACAAGTATCGGCGCGGCAGCTTTTGGCGCATACGGGTGGGTTCGATAGAACTATCAGTTTTGATCCGATCTTCGCGCCCGATCGGCTTGGCCTTGACTGGTCGGCCAGTTGCGCCAAAGTGGCCCGGACCGTGTGGCAAACCATGCCGTTGGATCACACGCCGGGCAGCAAGACGGCGTACTCGAATGTTGGCTTCTGCCTTCTGACCGATCTGCTGGGGGCGGAAGCTGAAGACGCCCTGCAGCAGGTTGCCGATATCCATCTGGAGGGGCCCGCCGGGGCCAATTGGGAACTTCGCAGCGACGGTTGGACCCGTGTGCTGAGTTCTAAGGACGATCAAGGCTGGCTTTCAGGCTTGGGTATCGCTGGTGGGGCAATCGGCACGGCCGAGGCGGTCTGGACCATGGCCTCAGCGCCCCAACCGTTTTTCGAGGCGACGGCATCACAGGACGACAAAAGTGATTTCTACGCGTCGGGCTGGCATGTCTGGCCGGAAGAGAACGGCCAGCACCTGACCCATTGGGGCGGGGTCCGAGGCATCTTCACAACCGTCTTTCGATTTTCGGACGGAGAGACTGTTGTCGTGTTGTTCAACGCCTCACCTGTTGAGCCCAATAGTGCATTTGTGTCGCTGCATAACGCGTTGTATGAGTTCAATAAATCGAATAGGTGAGATCAAAATTGACCACACTGAAGAGCAAGCGCCTGATGAGCGAAAAGCCCGAAATGCGGTCCAGTACATTCAGGAGAACGCGCGGTTTGTGGAGGAGCTGGATGTTTGACCTAAAGAGCCTCCAACACTCCACGTTTTGGACGACAATTTGGCTTAGGCCTATTGCGTGAGTCTATTTTGTTGGCGTGATGACATGAGTTCCCACTACTTTGAACTCATCTGATATGCCCAAAACAATTTCGTAGCTATATATCAGGTCAAACTCAAATAAACGCCAAAATAGCGTAGGATTTCTTTCCCTATACTGTTCTACGGTCCAATAGCCTGCGACATTCCCGACAGGTTGGTCTATTCTAGTAGGAACAAAGTTCTCACTTCTGTATCTGCTGTATCCCACCACTCGGAAGTCGTGATAACTCATCCAGCTTTGAATTCTATCTAGAGTACCCAGACTTCGCGAAATACGGAAAATGCAAACCTCTACGCCACTCCCGTAACCTACTCTTTTCCAATCCAGCTTCAGCAAGTTTGGGCTTTCTTTCTTCTGTTCCTCTTTGATCAAACAGCTTTGTACATCTGGATAGTTACGAATAGCTTTTCGGAACTGTTTCCATCGCGCCTGTTCACTATCCATAACGTAACCCAAGAATAAAAATGGCTCGGCGGATTGGTTGGAAAGATGATCATATTCGATCTCACACGTATCCGTCGGTCTGCAGTCCGTCCATACATCAGCCTCAGGCCCTTCCGCCGCCAAAGGCATAGAAGCGGCAAAAATTGCAACTGCAAGAATCAAAAATTTGGTAATTGAACTATCTTTCATTTCACGCAAAAACTTTGGGTGCGCATTTGTTCTCTAAGAAGTTGAGCTTAGCTAACAGGCTTCGCCAAGTAGGGTTTCCCTGACCTCCAGCGGGCCTGTTTAAGAGAAATCAAAAAAAAAACCGGACGGTCGTAAATCTGATAGTAACCTGACGAGCCTCGTGCCCCGCCTATGGGGGCGAGTCGGGCGCGTGCTTGATGCGTCGCATCAAGCATTGGGTGGATGGCGTGAGATCCTCCTCAAACAGCTCCCAAACACCCCCCTTGCCTAACCTGTTGATCTCGTTCACACTTACTCTCAAACCGTCATTCAAGAACGACAATTGAGGTTCCGAGCGTCCAAGACGCAATGAAACCAACAATAGATTTTCGAACGGGAGGACGACATGAAAACACTAACCCTTGGGCTGGCCGTTGCGCTGCTGGCCAGTCAAGCGTCCGCGCAGCAGACATTGACCACCGCATCCCCCATTCCGGACGGGGCCGAGACCAAGTTCTGCTACTACAACGGCATGGCCTATTCGCAGGACGCCTTTGTTCTGCTGGTCGGCGACAACACCGTTACCCAGACGGTCAGCACGATCCAGGAACGCCTGCTGCGTTGTCACCGTGAGGACGACGGCACGATGAAGTGGAAACCGCAGAGCACGTTCTCGACCAATAACTGAACGCTTAAGGTGGGCGGGCTAGCCCACCTTCTGCTCCAGCCATTCCGCGATCTGCGCGGCGGGCTTTTCCCAGCCGGGCTCCATAAACAAGAAATGCGCGTGGTTCTCGACGGGCATGAAAGTCGCTCGGTCACCATACAAATCGGCCAGGGCGCGGCAGGTGTTGGGGTTCACCGCCCTGTCCTCAGTCCCTGATACGACCAGCACCGGGCAGTCGACCTTGTCGATATCGACCTTCATCGCGTGGTGATCGTCGAACATCCAAAAAAACATCTCGAACATCACCCGCCCGCTTTCGGCGCCCAAACGGTCGAACACCGCGTGCTGTTGCGCCTCGGGCATTTTGTTCAGCGCGAAGGGGGCCATCAGGTCGAACTCGACCCGCATGGGCTGTTTCCAGAACGCCCCGCCCTCCATCAACGCACGCGGGATGGCACGTTCGTCATCGGTTTCGGGCAAGGTGCCCCAAGGCGCGTTCGGGTTGATCAGGACAATCGCACTGGCCAACCCACGTGAGGCCACCTGCTGCGCCACAACTCCGGCGATGGCATGGCCCAACAGAACCGGTTTGCTGTCCAACCCCTGCACGAACTCTGCTATGTCGTTGGCATAGTCCATTACGCTGATATCGGTCAGGCGCGGGTCGGGTTCGGCCTTTGAGTCCCCACCGTGATAGCGCAGCGCGGGGATGTGAACGGTCCAGCCCCGGTCGCGGAAAAACCCGGAATAATCCTGCATACACCATGGCCCTGCAAAGGCACCGTGGATCAGAACAATCTCTTTGGTCATGAAAACGCTCCCTTTTCTCTCGCTACTATGAGAGATCGGAGGCGACTTCAGCAAGGCTGTGTCGCAGGCCTATCAGACGGACAGGCCTATCAGCGCCACTCCGACAGCCATAAGAACCGCTGCACCAAGCCGCCGCATCCAGTTCCCCTCTTTCAGGAAAACAAACCCGATCAGCGCCGCGAATATTACCGAGGTTTCCCGTAGCGCCGAAACTGCACCAAGCGGTGCGAAGTTCTTGGCATAAAGCACCAGACCATAGGCTGTCATCGAAACAAGCCCGCCCAGAATGCCGATCATCCAGACTTTGGCAGGCAATTCAGCCAGGGTCTTCCGTCGACGGATACCAACAAACCCCGCGATAAACAGATGCAGAAACGCACCCCAGGCCCAGTAGCTAAGCGTATTGCCGGACAAGCGCACGCCAATACCGTCCACGACCGAATAAATCGAGATGCAAAAGCCCGTACCCAGCGCAAATCCAAGGGCCCAACGGCCCACACCAGAGCGCAATGCCTTCCAACTGCTGAGCTGGATACCAACCGCGATCAGCGCGATCCCACCCCACGCTTGCAGCGGCAGCACCTCGCCCACCAACAGCATCGCCCACAGCGATACAAGCGCCGGAACGATACCGCGGGCAATTGGATATACGACACTTAAGTCTCCGTGCTGATAGGCTTTGCCGAGCATGAAATAATAGCCGAAATGCACCACGGTTGAGATCAGGATGTATAGAAAGCTTGCGGCACTGGGCAGTGGCAGCAACAGGATCATTACCGTTGCTGGAATGACATGCCCCAACGCCACCAGACCCAGAGTGGTGGTCCGATCAGCCGCGGTTTTGACAATCGCATTCCAAACCGCGTGCAACACCGCCGCCGTCAAAATGATGGCAATGACAAACAGGGTCACATCCGAACCTTTCGTAAAGGAAGAAACTGTCCTGCAAATCGGACCGGCTAAGTTATTTGCACAGGTTGAGGCCGATCACAACGCAGCTTCGATCAGTGTTTTGAGAATGTTTTCGGTGAGTCTGTTTGGGTTTCCACCGCAGGAGGAAGCGGTGATTGTGCCGTTGACCAGCGCAAGATAGCTGCCCTGCAGGCCAAGCCCTATTGATGCGAAATCTCTACAACTGAACGTGAGGAGTGTTGCCAGCGCGCTGGCGCGCGGTCACTTTGGTGTCATGACATTTGTGACCGAAAATCAACTGCCCCTGCTGATATTGTTCTTTATTATTGGCTCGGTTGGCACCGCGTTTCTATTTCGCAAACCGGCCGGGCACCGGGCATGGAAGCTGGCCGACCTTGTCTGGGTCGTTCTGGGCGGGATCGGCGCACTGGTGGCGGTTCTGGCCGGGCTCTACACCTCGGACAGTTCGCGGTTGGACCGGCAAATCGATGTGGCTTATGCCGCGACGCTTGCTTTTGACCGCGACGCCGCGCGGTTCCGACTGCGGTTCTGCGATCCGGCCTACGACCCGGACACCGCCGTTTTGTGCGATAAGGTTGAATTCCTTTCGGCCTCAACCGCCAGCAATGCTGACCTGCCCTTGTTCATCGCCGTGACCAATGAGGTCGCGCCCTTGCAAGGATTGCATTTCCTGTTAGGCGGACAAGCAAGAGACGAGCAGGAGGAAATTCGCGCTATGGCCGCCAAGGCCGATGCGTTCAGCATCGATCAGTTCCTTGTTTTCACAACGCTGGACGATGCAACACAGGTTGCGATCGACAACATGCGCCGGAAAGTGCCCGCCATTGCCGGGGATTATCTGATCCTTGCCCAAAGCTATGATGACCTGGTTGAACAGGTCGGAAAGCTAAAAGACGAATGGGAATACCTGCAGGAAAACGCGCATATACTGGTGTTGCAAATCGTCGCCCTGTGTCTGGTCAGCTTTGCCGCGCCCTTCCGGTTGGGCAAATCCATTGTCGAACTACGCACTACGCTCAGCGTCGGTACGCCTGCGCCAAGCGTTCCGGATCAGCCCCAAGAAAATATCGTGTCAGGGTCCACAGATTCCGTGCCCCCCGACGCACCCACCCCGCCCGTGCATAGCGGTCCGCGCTCGTAACCGCGCGGGTGCTCAGCAGGGTGATGTGGGGCAAGGCGCGCACCAGCGCCACGTCCTCCATCAACGGCTGGTCCGGGTAGCCTGCGGCTTTGTCATAGGCGCGACGTGACACCAGAAGCCCCTGATCACCATAAGGTAAGCTAAACACCCGGCTGCGCATGTTGGCCCAGCCCGCAACCCAGGCTGGCCAGAACCCGCTGGCCTGAAAGGTCAGACGAAAAGCCGCGGGGTTGCCCGTGGGCAGATGCTCTCCCACGTCCTTGCTCCACCCTTCTTGCAGGACGGTATCGGCGTGCAGGACCAAAAGCCATTCACCTTTGGCTACCGCGCAGCCCCGCAGCAACTGCCCCCCGCGTGAGGGCGGCCCGGTCACAATCTCTGCCCCTGCCTCTTCTGCAATTTCAAGGGTCTGGTCGGTTGAACCGCCATCGGTAACGATCAGCTCTCGGACCAACCCCGTGTGCAAACCCTCCATCAAAGCGGGCAAGGAGTCCAACAAAGCCTCTGCCGCGTTCAGGGTCGGGATGACGATGCTGATTGGTGCTGGCAAGGCGGATATCCTCTGGTCATGGCGACGCGATCTCCTATATCACGGGGCCAAGGGAAAAGACGAGGACCACCCCATGCCCAATCGCCGTATTCTGCGCCTTAGCGGGTCGGACACTGACAGCTTTCTTCAAGGGCTGGTCACCAATGATATTTCCGGGCTGGATCAGGGACTGGTTTATGCCGCACTGCTGACCCCGCAGGGCAAGTATCTGGCGGATTTCTTTCTGAAACGTGACGGCAATACGGTGCTACTGGATGTCGCCGAGGATATCGCCGACGGGTTCGTCAAGCGGCTGGGCATGTACAAGCTGCGCGCCGATGTTTCGATCGAAGATAGCGGCCTGAATCTGCAACGCGGCACCGGCCCGGCACCCGCAGGCGCCCTGCCCGACCCGCGCCATCCGGATATGGGGTGGCGGGCGTATACGGTCGAGGCCGAAGGCGACGATGGTACGGATTGGGACGCCATCCGCGTGCGACACTGCATACCGGAAACCGGTATCGAGCTGACCCCCGACAGCTATATCCTTGAATCTGGATTCGAGGGCCTGAACGGCGTCGATTTTAGAAAAGGGTGCTATGTCGGGCAGGAAGTCACCGCCCGGATGAAGCATAAGACCGAGTTGCGCAAAGGGCTGCGTAGCGTTCGGGTTAATGGCACCGCGCCCGTTGGGACCGAAATTACATCTGGCGGCAAACCGGCCGGTACCTTGTTCACCCAATCGAACGGTCAGGGGATCGCCTATCTGAGGTTTGACCGCGCCAACGACGATATGCAGGCCGCCAAGGCCACCGTCACGCTTGACGCCTAACATGTTGCCATTCCGGCACGGCTGAACCGTTGCGCGGCCCGGTACCCTTTGAACCCATTCGGGGCGCTGCCACACTGCGGTCAGTCCACTGAACGGATGCGCATATGCTTAAGTTATACGCTGCAATCTGGCGTGCCAGCGCCGGACGGCAAATCATTCTTATTGTCCTGTCCATCGCCATCGCAGGCCTTGCTGCGGTGCCGCTGGAGTTTCAGCGCGATATCGTTAACCATCTGACCTCGAACGATATCAGCACCGAACGATTGCTATATCTGGGTGCAGGTATGATGTCGGTCATCCTGCTGAGCCTCGCCTTAAAGTGGCTGCTGGGCTATCGCGCCGGGACGCTGGGCGAGGATCTGATCCGCATGATCCGCCAGCGGCTTTTGATGCGCTCATCGGACCTGAGTGAAACCGGTGAGAAAATGCGCTCGGGAACCATGACCACGGCTATTTCAGCCGAGGCCGAGGAGTTGGGAAAGTTCGCCGGTGGCGCCTTTTCAGACCCGGTTGTGCAGATCGGCACGCTGATCAGCGTCATTGGTTACATCTCATCAACGCAACCGGGTCTGGGCATGATTGCCTTTTCAATGATCGTACCGCAGATCATTATCGTACTGGTCTCACAGCGAAAGGTGAACGTCTTCGTGGCCGAGCGGGTCCGCATATTGCGCAGCTCTACCGACAGATTGACGACCGAAGACATTGACGCCGTGGCGCGCGATATCGAGGCTCAGTTCGACGATATCTACAACACGCGCCGCCGCATGTTCCTGTGGAAGCTGTCCGCCAAATTTCTGCTGAGCGTAATTAATGGCGCAGGCACGGTCGGTGTTCTGATGCTGGGCGGGTACCTGGTTCTGAATGGCAAAACGGATGTGGGCACCGTGGTTGCCGCCACCAGCGGTCTTGGCCGCATTCAGGGCCCCACGGCCTTTTTGATCGCCTTTTACCGACAAGTCAGTGCCAACCGCATCAAATATGAATTGATGCTGGAACTGTTCGGCCCCAATCCCGAACGGTATCGCCGACCCAGAAAACTGCACTAAAAAAAGACCGCGCGGCCCCTGCCGTCGCGGTCTTTTCGTGTTTCGCCAAAGCACCGATTTACGCGCGTTCGGAATATTCCATGCTTTCGGTGTTCACCACGATCATCTCATCCTGACCGATGAAGGGCGGTACCATGACCTTGACGCCGTTATCCAGAATGGCTGGCTTGAACGAGTTTGCAGCAGTTTGACCTTTGACCACCGGCTCGGTCTCGACGATCTTGCAGGTCACTTTTTGCGGCAATGTGGCGTTCAGTGCTTCGCTTTCATAGAATTCGACCACGATGGTCATGCCGTCCTGCAGAAACGGGCGACGTTCGCCCAGCAATTCGGCGGGCAGTTCGATCTGCTCATAGGTCTCAGAATCCATGAACACCAGCATGCCGTCAGATTCGTACAGGAACTGCTGATCTTTCTGTTCAAGGCGCACACGTTCGACCTTGTCTGCCGAACGGAAACGTTCGTTCAATTTCGAACCATTGCGCAGGTTGCGCAGTTCGACTTGCGCAAAAGCACCGCCTTTACCGGGCTTTACATGGTCGACCTTAACAGCAGCCCACAGCCCATCGTTATGCTCAAGCACGTTGCCGGGGCGAATTTCGTTCCCATTTATCTTGGGCATGACATAAATCCTTCACAAACGGTTGATGCGTCAGTTCCCGTCCCTATATCTGGCGTAACCACACCTGACAAGACAACGAGACCTAGTGCTGCACTTGCAGCAAGCTATGCAAATGACGCAACGCAACTATGCATTTTAGCTGTATCCGAATCACATCTAATAGGTCATAAGGACCGTCACGCCGAAAATGCAAGAGCAAGAACAACAAGGAAGACGAGATGAGAGATTTCGTTGACGGCACTGCCTTTAACAATGAGCAAGGCAATCGTGCACGCAAACTTTTCGCAGCCGTTGTGCTGGCTGCACTGGACGACGCTATTGCCGATGACAAGAAATACGGCAACGGCCCGGAACAGATCGCCCGTTGGGCCCGCTCGCGCGATGGCCGCGAGGTTCTGTCCTGCGCAGGTATCGACCCCAACGAGCGGGTTGTCGGCGGGTTGATGGAGTTCGTTGGTCGTGGCGTGCGTACCTCGGTCGCGCTGTCGCGTGAAGAAAGCGAGCGTCGTAATGCCGCTCAACAGGCAGAAGCCGCTTAAACCAAGGCGACATCTGCAGGAAAAAGCGCGCCCACTTTCCGGGCGCGTTTTTCTATTTCCGGGTCAGAAAAACAGCAGCCATTGGCGAGCAACCCAAATCTCGGCCCCCAACAATGCGGCAAAGAATAGCTTGGCGGGCGCTGACAGCCCCCTGTTCCATAGCACCACATAAGAACCAGCACATATAACAACAGAAACAGGCGCTACCAAAAGCGCGTGATACGCACTGTCCCAATAGCTGACCGGGCTGTGAAAGACCCAATCGCTCAGTGGCCAGAATTGCGGCCGACCGTCACCGGCATGCAGCAGGAAATCCATCGACAGATGCAGCAGCCCTGCGGATGCAGTAACAGTCACAAACCGCCATCCTCGCCAGTGCCCAAGCATCAACGCCAGCCCCCATAGGATGAACGAATTGTCGATGGCAAACACCGTCTGCCAGGCTGGTGAGAAGTATAGTTCGTCAAAGACGATCTGCGGCGGGATGCCCAAGACGTGCAAGGACACCCCAGCCATGACGTACAGCGACAGATCGGGCAGAACCGAGCCCAGCACCGCAGCCCACAGAATGGCCCCCCGCGCAGGCCGCGCAAAAGCGGCAGCGCCGATCAAAAGATGCGCGGGCGTGTTCATCCAGGGCTTTCCCTTTGGTGTCAAATCAGGTCATCTGCGCCCTAACGTATAGGAGACGACCATGGTTCGCGCCATCATGATTCAGGGCACCGGCAGCAATGTCGGAAAATCAGTTTTGGTGGCCGGGCTTGCGCGCGCTTATACGCGGCGCGGGCTGAAAGTGGCGCCGTTCAAGCCGCAGAACATGTCCAACAACGCCGCCGTGACCGAGAATGGTGGCGAGATTGGCCGCGCCCAGGCCCTGCAGGCACGTGCTGCCAAGCGTCCGACCCATACGGATATGAACCCGATTCTGTTGAAACCGGAAACGGACACCGGCGCTCAAATCATCGTTCAAGGCCAGCGTTCGGGTACGATGAAGGCGGGCGACTATCGCAAGGACAAGTCCAAGCTGTTGGATGCCGCGCTTGAAAGTTTTGACCGGCTGTGCAGCGATGCCGATCTGGTGCTGATCGAAGGTGCCGGCAGCCCGGCTGAAACCAACCTGCGCAAGGGCGATATTGCTAATATGGGCTTTGCCTGTGCCGCTGATGTACCGGTCGTTCTGGTGGGCGATATCCACCGAGGCGGAGTCATTGCGCAAATCGTCGGCACGCAGGCGGTTTTGGATGCCGGTGATCTTGAGATGATCACAGGTTTCGCCGTCAACCGGTTCAAAGGCGACGTCTCCCTGTTTGATGAGGGACGTGACGACATCGCCACCCGTACAGGATGGCCATGCATGGGCGTAGTTCCGTGGTTTCATGACGCCTGGAAATTACCCGCTGAGGATATGATGGACATTCGCTCGCACAGTGGCGGGGCCTGCAAAGTGGTTGTCCCACAATTGGAACGCATGGCGAATTTCGACGATCTTGATCCGCTGTCCGCCGAACCGGGGGTCAGCGTTGAAATCATCCCAGCCGGGCGTCCTTTGCCGGGTGATGCCGATCTGGTGCTGTTACCCGGCAGCAAATCCACCATCGGCGATCTGGCCTATTTCCGGGCGCAGGGCTGGGATATCGACCTATATGCCCATGTTCGCCGGGGTGGCCATGTGCTGGGCCTGTGCGGTGGCTATCAGATGCTGGGCAAAACCATCGCCGATCCCGATGGCGTCGATGGCCGACCCGGCACTGTTGACGGGCTGGGCTTGTTGGACGTGACCACCCTCATGGCAGGCCAAAAGCAGGTCACACTGCGCACGGCACGCACCATTCCGGGGCATGAGCCAGTCACCGGGTATGAAATTCACATGGGCCGAACCGAAGGTCCCGATTGCGATCGCGCCTGGCTTGAGATCGAAGAGCGGCCGGAAGGTGCTGCTGACAGCACAGGCCGCATCCGCGGGAGCTACCTGCACGGCATCTTTTCTTCTGACGCTTTCCGCGCCCGCTACCTGCAGCAGTTGGGCGCAGAATCGGACCTGTCATATGAGGATGGGGTCGAGGATACGCTGGACGCGCTGGCGGACCATCTGGAACAGCATATGGACCTGGATCGCCTGCTGGGTATGGCCCGGCCGCCGAAGCGGCCCTAAGGGTTAATCGACCTCGCGCTCGGCCAGTGCGCGGTAAATCTCACGCCGCACCATCTTGCGAACGTTGCGAGTGATACGCTGGCCTAGAACGCCCTGCAGCTCTTCCCGAACGACCTGTGCGATCAGACCCCGCATTGCGTCTTCGTCCAAGGTCAGCGCGCTTTGTCCGGTAGCCAGAGGAGCTGTGTTCATCACTGGCAAGTCTTTGCCTGCAGTCTGCGCATTTTTGCCAGTTGGCCGCACGTGCAGTTCTTTTGCTTCTGATTTCACCGCCTGCGCAGACGCCACGACCGCAGGGTCCCGGACGAAGGTTGCCTTTGTGGCTGTGTCAACGTCTTCGTGTATCGTTTCAGCTTGGCTGATCTTTGCCGAGTAGGTGATGTTGAACTCATCTTCTGCGGCCCACTCCAGCGGTTTTGCCGGTGTCTCGACCTCCGCCGCCCACTCCAGCGGCTTTGTCGGCGTGCCGGAATAAGCATCTTCGCTGTCGCCGTCCGGCTCCCACTGATCTTCGGTTCGCGCAATTGCGGTTTCCAGCGCTTCGATCTTAGCGCTCAGACTGCCGGTCAGGCCGTCCTCTGGCTCAGTCGTGGTTTGCTGTTCGACCGCGGGTTCGGCATGTTTCACGATATCACAAGCCCGCAGAAGCATCGGTTTGACAGAATCTTCGGCCTTGTAAATCGGTTCCGCTTTTTCTGGCTGAGGCTTCTCTTTCACGGCCACTTCACCGACTCGCAATGCGTCGGTCAGAACCAGCCTGCCGGGCTTTCGCGTGTTGGATGACGCCATAACACCCGGAATTTTACGATCTTCTTCGGTGACCAGACGCTTAATCGAGGACAAGACGTCCTCGATTCCCGCTTTTACGACTTTATCCGTCATTGTTCTCTACCGCTCTATCCTCGGGATCGAGTGTAGCTAAACAAACCGGTCCTAACAACAGGTAGTATTGGCCCTTAGTCGCGACGCAACGCTTTGAGGACGCGATCCAGGTCCCGGCTTTGCCTGCTGATCTGCGCCGGAGCCTTTTTAACCAAGTTGTAATACAGGGTTGGATCATAAATCTGGACAGCCAGACCCAGACGTTCAGCCGTCAGCAAACCCTGCGCATCCAGCAGTTGATAAGCGGCACGCGACCGTTCGGTGCGCGATGCAACCTCGGCCAATTGCGCGTCCAATAGATCCTGCTGCGCGTTCAGCACGTCCAACGTAGTCCGCGCACCCAAGGTTGCTTCTTCGCGGATACCGTCAAACGCCACTTGCGAGGCCCGGACCCGTTCCGTAGACGCCCTTAGGCTAGCACTGGCGGCCTGGTAAGCGGCATAGGCGTCCGCGACCCCCTGGGTGATATCCTTTTGCACGTTCAGCAAATTGGCGCGCGATGCGTCGCGAGTTGCCATTGCCCGACGGACCGTGGCGGCCAGACGGCCACCGGCATAGATCGGCTGTTCAAAGCGCAACGCGACAGTCGCATCTTCGAGGCTGTCATCGTTGTCATAGCTTTCGCGCAGGCCCGCATCCGCATTCAGTCTGACATTCGGACCAAGGTTGGCACGCTGCTGTTGAACGAACAAATCCAGCGCCCGCACCTGATGTTGCGCTGACTGAATAGCCGGATGGTTGCGCTGTGCAAGACTAACGGCTTCACCTTCGGATCGCGGCAGGTTCGGCAGGCTTGGTTGACCGGCAGTACGGCCTGGCGCCTTGCCCACGGCGTTCACATATTCCGCCTGCGCAATGCTCAGGTTACCGCGCGCAACCGCTAGATCCGCTTGCGAGCTAGCCAGCTGTGCTTCGGACAGCGCGACGTCCGTCCGGGTCACCTCACCCACATCAAAGCGGTCCTGAGAGGCGCGCAATTCTTCGGCAGACACATCCACGTTGTTCAGGCGAATCTGAACGGTTTCTTCTTGCAGCAGAACACCCAAATACGCGTTCAGGCCGCGAAACAGGACGTCCTGTTCGACGTCCAGCAAGGTTTGCCGTGTGGCCAGCACCGTTTCCTGCGCCGATTGCTTGCCCAGAACCGAGAAGCCGCCATCATAGATCAGCTGGCTCAGGGTGAGGCCGGTGAAAAAGTTGGCTGGCTCATCCCGCACAACACCAGCGCTCGTGCTGTTGCGATTGTAATTCTGACTGACCTCGACCGCCCAGTTGATGATCGGGCGCAGCGCTGACAGCGCGATTGCGACGTCTTCATCAGCCGCGCGCAACAAGGCGCGGTTCTGTTCCAGCAGCCCACTTGTATTGTAAGCCCCGATAAACGCGTCGGTCAGGTTATCAGCCCATACCGCACGCCCTGGTACAACACTGAGCGCGAGTCCCGCCGTCAGCGCCATCGCCTTTGTTAGCTTTCCCCCTGTCCTTGAACGCATGTCGAAATCCTTCTCAAATCAAAATTACGCTGCCCTGAGCGTAGTTTGCGCCGATGTTTTCAACTAATCAAGGTCGCAGAAAAATAAGCGATGAAATTATAGCGAAAATGCACACTCGGCGGAAAATGCCTGCAAAACCGGGGCATTGGCGTTGAATGCATGACGCCACGTCACCCGACCGCCGGATTTATGCCCGATCCGAACGGTTCCAAGCTCTCCTTCGACGAACAGGCAGGCAATGCGTCCGTGATCCTTCAACTGGGCGATCAATGCCTCGGGAACCTGCTCAACCCCGCCTTGTATCATGATGACGTCATAGGGGCCGTGTTCGGTCGCGCCCTGCGCCAGCGGCCCAACATGTACAATCGCGTTGTCGGCGTCTGCTTCCATCAAGATCGTTTGCGCTTCGGCGGCCATATCTTCATCTTCTTCCACGGCAACCACCAACTGCGCCATACGCGCGGCAACCGCAGTGGAATAGCCCAGAGCCGGGGCGATATCCAAAACAGCCTCGTCATTCGAGATATTCAGCGCATCCAGCATTTTGGCCAATGTCCGCGGTTCGGGCAAGCAACGGTCGCCACCAAGGTCGATCACGCCTTCGGCGTAAGCCGCTTCACGCTGAGCGTCAGGTACAAAATTCTCTCTCTGAACGGTCAGCATGGCGTCAATGATGGGGAATTTCGTTACATCCGAAGGTCGGATCTGCGTATCGACCATCGTTCGGCGCCGGGTTGCGAAATCTGTCATTGGATCGCCCATGTTTTTCCCTAGTGTTCCCGGCTTTTGCCACATCCAGAAGAAACCGGCAACGGCTGCAACGTCGAAAGTTTCACCAGATCGCAGAGACTTGGTGTCGCGCTGCGCCATGCCGCAACACATGGAGGTGGATTTTTGCAATCAACCCACTGGACGCCCCTGGCGAAAGGTGTTAAAACGCCTGCCACACCACAGCAAGTATTTGATTTTACTTGAAAAGGCGAGTTGGCGGAGTGGTGACGCAGCGGATTGCAAATCCGTGTACACCGGTTCGATTCCGGTACTCGCCTCCAATATATCCAATCAACCTATTGTATTTAAATGATTTTATCTATGTGTCGGGAGCCTATTTCCCACCTACCCATCCAAATCGCACGCATGGGGAACTGCCGAAAGCGCTTCTGCTCCAGTAGACAACCCTCAACATCCCAGCCAAAAAAAACCAAGTCGAACCAATCAAATAAATCAACTTTCTCTGAGCGCAGCTCGACGGATCGCAACGCGATCTGGTCGAACAACTCAAAGAACAAACATGCCCCACTGCAAGTGAAACATATCAGCAGCTTCGCCGAGCATGAGCAGCGCGAATAGGACCAGCAAGACAGCTCGCCTTAATTCAACTCGCACCCAAGCTGGGAATAAGCGACAACATATAGTGAACACCTGGACATGCATATCTAACCATGCTATTCAACTCACCTAACGCGCCGACAAGGGAATCGCGACTTGCTAGAAGAAGAAGTAAGCCCTGACGAAACGGCAATCGAGCCAAGCCGTCCCTCTACCCGCTCAAACCCCAAACGCCTGTATTCGATGGTGGATCTTTTTGCAGGCTGCGGAGGCTTGTCGCAGGGGTTTGAGAATGCCCACTTTACACCAGTTTTCGTTAATGAGCTGCACAACGATGCGCTAGATACATACCTAATGAATCGCCATCACAAACTAGGAGGTGAGCGATTTGCCGACAACGCAGCACTTCATTGGAACGATGCACAACAGCTGAAAGGGAAACGGCTAGAACAGTTAATTTCTGACTTGTCTTGTCTTGAAGAAATTGATTTCCGTTTCGAAAAGAACTCAAAGGCTCGTAGCGGATCTGGGAGCACACTAGACGTGCTCACCGGAGGCCCACCGTGCCAAGGTTATTCGGGCATAGGGATCCGTCGTTCTTACGCCGTAGATCGAAGGGAAATCCCATCCAATCACCTCTATGGCCGAATGGCTCAAATTATTCGACGCCTGCGTCCTCGAATCTTTTTGTTTGAAAATGTGCGTGGCCTGCTGAATGCGAAATGGACGCGGGAAGGCGGAGATCCGATTTGGCCAGATGTCAAAAAAGAGTTCGGCAAAATACCGGGTTACAAAGTTCGATGGTCTCTAGTGCATGCCAAGAACTATGGCGTTCCGCAAAACAGACCACGTGTCCTGCTGGTAGGGATCCGTAACGATATTCTGGCAAGTCCAAACCTAAAAGGTTTAATCGACCTTGAGGCGGATCCAGACGGAGAAGATGCTGTCAAATGTGGGTTCCTCCCTAAAGGGCGCCCGGGAGAGTTTCCTCATCTCAGTGACTTGCTGGGAGATCTACTAGACCCATCCGTTGAAGACATTTTACTTAGTCAGTCCTTTGCTCCTGGACCCTTTGAAACTAAGGGCTATCCGCGTCCACCAAAGAAAAACACAATTCAGGAAATTCTTCGGAAGACGCCGAAATGGTATCCGCACCAAAGTGTGCAACTGACCGAACAGGAATATAGTAAGCACAAGTGGGCCGTAGTTGATAAGTTTGACTACATGCTCAAGAACCACGGTCAAATTCCAGAGCACTACAAAACCCGAAAGTTTTCGCAACGGGTGCTAAAAGAGCACTGGGGTAACGGTGAGCCCAACATAACCGCCACTTCTTTGCCCGACGATTACGTTCACTACAGCCAGCCGCGTATCTTAACGGTTCGAGAATGGGCGCGCCTCCAGCTTTTCCCAGACTGGTACCAGTTCTCTGGCAAGCGCACTACAGGTGGATTACGCCGCGCTGGCAAGCCTACAGAGGGAATTTTCGATCGAGAAGTTCCGAAATATACCCAGATTGGCAACGCCGTCCCCGTTGGGTTGGCCGAGCGCGTCGGAAAACACTTTAGATTGATATTAGACAAGGCAATGGATGCTTGAACAAAGTGACACGAGCATTTCTGACACCCTAGCAGTTTTTAACCGCTACAACCTCGATGTTGGTTTACTCGTACCGACCAAAACTGGTCTGCAAAAATCGATTATGGACGCCACCGCGGGCATAAGAGATTACTTCTTTGAAACCGGCTTTCATGACTATGAGACGCAACCGCAAGGACCGGAAGCGAAGGTTGTAAAAGAAGCCTATTTCGTACGTTCATCAACTTTAGAACCTGCGAGTGCATCTCTTTATCGCCCTGAGACCAAATCGGGAGATCCGCGGATATGGTTCAGAAAACTGAAAGGGTATGCGGAGCCTTATAACCTCTTAGCATTATTGGTCCAAAGAGACGTAGTTTACGTCGTGAATTGCAGTGATTACACCGTTTTAGAGTCAATTCATCGCCCAGAAACTCCGCTTGGAGCAATCGCTGCCGCGTCAAAACCAAATACAAACCCGGTAGTTGACGAGCTTTTAGAAAAGATCCGCGGTGTAGCGGCTTTGGGTTTCGTGCGCACATTGCGCTCAGGTGACACCGGCATCGGGATGACATTGGAGACAATGTTGGGCATCGCCGCTAACACCAGCAAGGCACCAGACTACAAGGGAATCGAGTTAAAGGCTAAACGCGTCCGCAAAGGCAAAGCTAATCGAGTGACACTTTTTTCGCAGGTGCCAAATTGGAAACTAAGCCCAATTGGGTCTGCATGGAACCTTCTTTCTGACTATGGATATCACCGTAACGGCAAGCTTCGCCTAAACCATGAAATAAATGCTACTTCCCCAAATTCCATCGGTTTCGTGTTGGAAGTAGATTCAAATCGCGACTGGCTCAAGCAGAACCATTTTGACCCTGAAACAAACATGACCCGTCATGTCACTACTTGGGAAATGAAAAAACTGCGAGAACGACTAAAGGAGAAACACCCTCAGACGTTTTGGGTAGGCGCCAAAGCGCGCGGCAAAGGTTCGGAGGAAGAATTCCACTACACCCAAGTCGAGCATACAAGGCTACCCAAGGTTCGAAACTTTGACGCGCTGATCGAGGGAGGCGTAATTTCCGTAGATTATCTAATGTCCCAAAAAGGGCCCCAGAGTGTTCGGGATCACGGCTACTTGTTCAAAATGCATTCGGCCGACTTCCCTGCGCTTTTCCCTCCCTCTGATACCTATGTTTTCACGTGACCAACTAAGTCGCAGCGACAAGCTTCGTCTAACCAAATTAAGTTTCCGTCTACTAGACTGGTATGCCACTAACGGTCGCGCATTGCCCTGGCGTGATCCCGCAGCTAACACATATGAAAAAATATGTGTCGAGGTTCTTCTACAACGTACTCGTGCTGAAAACGTGGCTATGATCTACCCACGCTTCTTTGGCCGTTTCACAAGCTGGCAGGCAATTGCCGACGCCGACATCAACGATCTAGAGCAGGCATTTAAGCCTATCGGGCTGTGGCGACGCAGAGCAAAATCAATAAAGGCTTTGGCTATTTACGCTGCCGATCGCGCCGGCATTTTTCCCAGCAACCTAGATGAATTGACGCACATACCTGCGGTGGGCCAGTACGTAGGCAATGCGATCTTGTTGTTTCAGCACGGACAGTCCCGGCCACTCATTGACTCAAATATGGCCCGCGTTATCGAACGCTATCTACGTCCAAGAACGATGGCGGATATTCGACATGACCCATGGTTGCAAGCCGCGTCCGGCTGGCTGGTACGCGGGCAGGATCCGGTTCGCGTCAACTGGGCTACATTGGATCTCGCTCATGCATTTTGTCGATCAAGAAAGCCAAAGTGCGCGAACTGCGTTCTTAACAAATGGTGCAACTTCGGGAAACTCGCCAAGAACGACTGACCTGCACGCCAAACAAAAAAAGAACGCAGATTTTTCTTGTGGTTTACGTAATCGTTGGGCTGTTACGTTCTCGAAACCGAAACTCAGGTACTTTAACCGCTATATCTAGCTTTTATACCCGGTTCAGGGCTAAATCACTGGGTTCGCGTCTGTCAAGATTGGCCGGGTAAGGTTTCCCAAACCAATTTCGGCCAATCCGTTCAAAATCTTTTTCTTTAACCCTCAGCCAAGATCCTCTTAGATCGTTTCAGGAAGCTTTCCATACTGACAAAAATGCTTCATATCTTGCGCAAATTGCTCAATCGGGCGATAAAATCTACTGCCCAGCGAAATGGGGGCGTTGGCGATCAAATTTTGGATGTTCATGTCGATTCTCCTCAATGTATCTGCTGGTAAGTAGACAGCGGCCGCCTCTGCTCGAATTAGTGCATGTGTGTGACTTTCAGTGAATTCGGTTTCGTCAACAAAGTACCCAGCCCCCACTTTCAGTCCTGCTATATCTCTTAATCCTCGCAACAGTCGCTCCCTTGCATGATAGCTCTTTACCTCTACCCCTAGACGCTGCTTTGCTGTTGCATTCGAGTGAATTACAATGTCGGCGTCAGATTTTTTACCCGTCCATGAAAAATCATGACCTTCCTCCAAGCCTTCGTTCATTAAACACGCCATTAAGAGCTTTTCATTCATGCGACCTGCGATCGATACTAGACTATTTCCTTCTCCGCGAGAAAACGCCGTGTACTCACCAAGAAGAAAATCAATCAACTCCGAGACTGGAATTTCAACATTATCTCCAAACGAGTATTGCTCCAACTTCTCACTAACGTAATTATGTAAAGCGGGTTTAGTTTTAGATTCCACAAACTCCGCACAAATTCGGTTAGCGTGGACTACGTTATTACCGCTTATAGGGGCTTCAAGCCTTTCAACTATCATTTCAAGCAAGGCTTCAGCATTTGGAAGAAAACCTTCTACAGCAGAAAAATATACACTGTCGTTGCTGATAAATTTCTTCAACTGCGCCTTTTTTGTATTGTCAGAGACGGACTTCAAATCGGGGTGTTCCAATATCTCACGTAAGGAAATTGGACGCTCGGGATCGAGTATATTTCTAAAAACTTCAGGATAGTTAATTGGAGGAAATCCTTCTACAGCAGAAGAATATACACGATTATTGTCGATAAATCTCTTCAAGTGCTTCCTTTTTGTAGTATCGGTAACAGAAGCTAATTCCGGATGCGCTAGAACCTCACGTAACGAAATTGGACGCTCGGGATCGAGTATATTTCTAAAAACTTCAGGATAGTCGATAGGCACTTTTTTCTCCAAAAGATGAAGTTGAGTTCGTTTGCTCTAGATTGAGGTTGTTAGAATTAGCCATCACGACCATCCGCCGATTGGCGGCGGATTTAGCCGGAGCCTTTAAGTCAAAGTCGCATAGCCGCTTTTACATTGATGCTGCCATCCGACCAATTTTCTCAACGTGTGCGTCGAATTCGTCCCTGTCTAAAGTATTGGTTAGTTGGGTAACAAACGCGCACAGGTGTTGCTTGCCGTCAAAAGAGTGTACGCCTAAGGCGCACCCTGTCTCCCATGATCTCTCCAGAAACTTTCTGATCTCTCCGGCATTTGGCTTTTTCGCCTTCATTTCGACAACTGGCGCCCAAAACCGCACAATGGGTTGTTCGCGCCTGGAGGAAGGATCCTCTTCAATAAAGATTTTCAATTCTTCTCGACCCGAAGGTTCCACGTACAAGAGGCCGCGCTTTTCATCGACCAAAAGTTCCATTCCTGCCTCGAGCGCCCTCGCGCGAAGCATGAGCCTATAGGGAGAAACGTTCCGCCCACGCCTAGCGAAAATCGTTTCGCCAAGGTAGAATAAATCTTGCTCATTCATCTCGGCGTCCAAACGACCGATTTCAGCGCGGAACGCGCCGGTGTTACCAGCTTCCAATGCCTCAGCCGCGGTCAGAACCGCGTCCATCTTTGAAGTTGGGCGTTTCAGATCAACATCTGCACGCGCGTACCCTTGATATGCCGCCGCGAGAACCGAAACGAGAGCCGTTATTTTCGCACCTGCTTCCAAGTACGCGATTGAATCTGTTTCGTGAGCAAGAAGGAACGCAAGGCTTGCTCGTTGGCCCAGTGAACCATTGTCATCAAGCGGTGTTGGATCACGGCGAGCTGAAACAACGTCTCTGGCAACCGCTAGCCAAGTTGTAGCGCTCTCGTTTCTTAGGCCGTGCGAAGAGAGGCGATTATCAATTCGATCGATCAAGTCGAGGCGATCGAACCCGTGATCGCCTCTCGTTTCCTTTACAAGCAGAACCATCGCAGCCCAGATCGCTTGGTCGGTCTCCTTGGCCCCTGAATCAAACGCTTTTAACAACCCGTTTGCATGGGCTTCAACACGGTCGATGGCAGAGATGTTTCCAACATCTAAAAAGTACTTTTCCACCTCTTGATCGAATTCGCCGCTCTCCAGAACCTTGAGCAACCCCGCGCTCCAACCACAGAAAAAATCGCGCGAGCTTGGGTCAATTGAAACTTGGCCCTCAGAGTTGAAAATCGGTTCGATATCCTGTGCGGCGTCGAATAGGTCATCGTCTTGCTCAAAAACAACTGCCTCGATAAGGTCAGTGGGAACGTCTGGGAAGGCAGAGTAGGAGGCAAAAAAATTATCGAGCTCTGCTTGGCTTGAAAACCTTGCTTCCTCTACCTTCGACACTCTTAAAACCCCCGGCAAGAACATGGGCATGTTGTTTTTCGCGGGACTTTCTCCGGCGACGGCAACAACCAATACAACCATGGCGCCTGGCTCTTCGCACCTAAGCGCCCAGGCAGGTGGCATGGACCCAAAACCGACGACTCCTCCAGGATGCTTCACTTGTATGTCTCTGATCGCATCCTCGGTGGGGGAAATACCTAGGTACCCACGCGAAAGGGCCAGTGCCCAGTTTTCACTGTGCATCGGAACGTAGAATCGCTTCGAGCCAGTAGCCTTTTTCGAACTTTGAGCGTTCGATCCTTTTCCAGACATCTATGCGACCTCCTCCCAAAATGGAGAACCTTCCTCTGGCTCTCGCCACTCGGTTTTTTCTAAATATTCAAGAACATCAGGCCTGTGTAATTCTCCAAAACTCTC
The DNA here is from genome assembly GCF_056539405.1 of Ruegeria sp. BB5. Lineage (NCBI taxonomy): Bacteria > Pseudomonadati > Pseudomonadota > Alphaproteobacteria > Rhodobacterales > Roseobacteraceae > Ruegeria > Ruegeria sp. BB5. Next base: position 1,517,722 of record NZ_JBQFUX010000001.1, read on the forward strand.
GAAACGGCACAAACCTCGATCAGGACTAGGCAGAAGCTTTAAGCCGTCTGGTTGTCGTTCAGAGAAATCCACTCCCGTCAGGCTAACGCGCAATTCCTCTCTCGCCCTGCTGGCCATGACGTAGATTGCCATCCTCTCGTTCATCCCACCAGAGGCGTCTAAATCTGTTTTCTCTAGGCCGACGTAAAAGACTAGGTCGAACTCTAATCCCTTCGCGGAGTTCTGATGGAGAACCGTGACCATGTTCTTGGTTTCAAAATCTAGCTCGTCGACTTTTTTCCAATGCTTACTGGTATAAAATTGGACATTCCAGTTGGTTTCTTTAAGCCGCGATTCAAGCTGGTTCTTCGCCCTCGTGACGTCGTGTTGAGCGCCGTTGACAATCACCCCTACTTGCTTTCCCGCTGATATCTTGAGCTTGCGAACTACGAAATCTGAACGTTCTTTGTCGTCGACAAAAAAATCGACACTAGGAATCTCACCGCTACTCGACGGCAACTTGGCTGCACCGCTCGTTTTACCGACTTGGAAGTATTGGGCGAACTTGGCGACCTCGAGCGTATTTCGGTAGTTCTTGCTCAAGTAAAATTTCCGCTCTTTTTGATGGAATATTCCGAGGTACTTAGCGATATTATCGACGGTACAATTCATTTCGGCTTGTAGCCGTTGATTGTCGTCTGCAAAGACCGTGATCTGCGCTTCAAGGCCGTTGCGCGCGAAGTGCCCGAGAACTTGACCCAAACACATGTACATGACCTCTGGAAAGTCCTGTCCTTCGTCAATGATCAAATGGCCCCAGTTCAACTTGCTAAGCGTTTCCTCATTCTGGCCGACAGCAAGAACGCGGTTCAACACTTCCCTCCAATCCACGGTCCACCTGTCAATCTTGGGGATCGTGCCCATCCCGGCACCTCGCCACCATTTCTGAGCCCAACTGAGCATTGTTGTGACTTCGATTTTTTCATCTACCTTCGCCCAAGCGCTCGAATATCTGCGTAGAACGCGATTGAACATGATTACTCGGGGAGATTGTTGGAGATGAATACACTTCTGTGCCCTATGCATGGCCATGACGGTCTTTCCTGTACCGGGAGGACCAATAACCAGAATAGCGCCGTCATTCGGGGCATTACCATAAACACGCCTTTGCTCTCGATCGAGATCATTTAACGATGGAAATTTCATGTCTCAAACGCCTTTGAGCAAAGGTTGAAAAAAACCGCTAGGCTCGATCTTACCGCGACCATTCTGTCTCCCGTCACCAGAGACCAATACCCGGTTGAGAAGAATATTCGAGAAGGTACAACTTGTTTCGGCAACCAGCGAACAGGCATGGCAAGCCGCACGATTCATTCCCCCGAGACCTTGGCTTTCGATTTCGCGGCAAACCGGGTCACTAGAGCACCATTCGCTTCTAGAAACCGCCCTGTACACCACTTCCGCAATGTTGTCGGTGCCGCCCATCTCCACGAGCCCTCCCATGGAACCCTCCGCATCCGAGTCCGCGGTGTATATGAGAACGCCGGCGTGCAAGTCATCCAGCGGTCCGCAATAAATCCTCTCTCTCAAGGAGGTTGAAGAATAGCCACAGTCGAAAGAAAGTTGGTTCATCAGCAGGTGTGCAAAAGTGTGCACCATCACGAAGACGGGGTTGGCATTGAACCCCATCCGCGAGTGCAACCCGTCTCGCTCAGCCGCTTCTAGCTGCGAGCGAGAAAACTCGCGGATCGCTACGTCGTTTTCGGCCAACCACGTTTTCAATGCACTCTTCTTGAATTCGATGAAGATGCCTTCTCCCGACACCTCGACCGCAGGAAGCCAATTGACCCCACCAATGCCGAGGTCCGGGGGTACCAACGCGTTTTCTTTTTTGACGTCTCGCCTTTGGAAGCCACGAAAGACCCTGACTTCGCGGAGTTTTTCTACTTGCACCACGCGTTCAAAAAGCTCTCTCAGGGAAAACAAATCCGGCGGAGAATGTGCCACACAGCGAAGCGAGACGCCTTCAAAGCCGGACGGAGACGACAATACTGGAAACTCGTTTCCTAGTACGTCTCCCTGATCGAACGAGCCAGCCGCTTCGACTTCCGGCTCGTCAACTTCTTCTCTGGCCACCAGTTCGACAAATGTCGCCCAGCATTCTTCAGGCTCTACTCCATGTTGGACCGAAAGTCCTCGAATAATAGCACCGTACGATATCTCTAGACCATCCATGTCGACCAACCCGCTCTGGAGCTGGTTCCGGGCAACGTCGACAAAGTTTGAAAAAACCTGATCTGTCAAAAGGACGGCAGACAAGTCACTTGTTTCTCCTTTCCTCGCGATGTCCAACGCAGAAATGACCGAAGCATAGTGGAGCGCACTCGAACCCCGGGGCTCCATCCACATCTGGGAAGCTGTTTTGTGTTTCCCCTGACCAGCACACCCAGTGACACCCTCGCCCGGAAAGTACCCCTTGCATGTTTGAGGCAAGGCCCGATCACTAATCCCTTCCAAGGAGCGCTTGGCGCCACAATTACACTCAATTTTCATGCTTTTAAAATCACCACCGCTTTTTCCGCTTACCAGGAACTTTAGCTTGGCGGTTTTTCGATCGCATTGGCCCGTTTCGGCAGTCTTCGCACCTCGGTGCGCCCAGAAATACCAATCAATCTCATCTATGTGCCCTTGGTCGCAAACGGCAATGAACCTCATAGGAACCAGTTGGCGCTTTTTGCACTTGGTCTTTTCGCAGCGTGGAGTAGGAAGCGGGTCTTTTTCATCTTCGCGCTTGTCCTTGTGATACGTCCAGTTAATCATTTCTCTGCAACTTGGACAAAAATGCCAACGCGGGAAGCGATCTGCTGAAACGAAGTACTCGGGCTTTTTTAAAGACTGGATACCCGGCAACTTAGTAACCAAGGACGGGATCTCGATTTCAGCTAGGTTGTTTCCTCCTGGCCAACGCGCGGTACTCTTAATAAAGAAGGATTGGCCATCTACCTCGCATAGGGCTCCCACCCCGAAAGGGGACACGAGCTGGGCACGGCGCAAGCTTAGCTTTCCCATCGGATTAAACCTTTAAGTCTATTTCTGTATCAACGTGACGCATCGACTGAAGGGTGTGCCAACCGATGCCTGCCCATGTTTTGTCTTCGAACCTAACGAGCAACGCGGCCTGCTGCTCCCCCCTTTGTGCGACGTAGCGAATATTCTCCCCCCCGTCACACCAATCTTTCCATTCCCGGACCCGCTCGTCTAACTGACTAGAGAGCCTATTTCGGACACGTTCTTCCAAAGCGTTGGGGTAGGCCCGTTTCAACCTGTCGCGAAGCTGTTCGACCACGCTAGAAAACTTTGGCAAAGCAGGGTCGAACTTGTTCGCGTTCTCGACCCTTCTAAGCCCAGCACCGTGTCTCACAACGGTAACGAGAGCCGCGTGCAAGGCACGTTCGATTGCCGGAATTGAGCCGGGCGTAACACTCGTGGGTTCTACGAAACTGTAAAATTTCTCGTGGAACCCCCGGAAGGCTTCATAGTGGGAACGGTCCCGTGGCTTACTCGGCGAGAAACATGTTACAACTATTCCCGGGATTTCTCCCCGACCCACGCGGCTAGATGCCTGAATGTATTCCGCAGTAAGTTTCGGCTGACCATTGATGAGCATCAGGCCGAGCCTATCGATATCGACACCGACGGAAATGATGTTGGTACAGGGCACGATATCGACGGCGTTTTCCTTTTTTGTATGCCGCCGCGTTAACTCCTGCCTCGCTACCGGAATAGGCGTGTCCGAGTGCGCTTTAAGCTCCAGCACGTCGAAGCTGGGTCCCCGCTCAGAATCCTCCGAGGAGGCATAGACCTTGAGCCGAGACGGGATCTCGTCCCGGGTTGCGTTCGAAATCCGCCCCAATTCCCTTTTACTGTTATGATAAGCCACCAAGGTCCAGTAACTATCAAGCTCCGCACCCGTCAGCTGGGAACTCAGGTCAAGCTCGTTTACACCTTGTAGGATTGCTGACATCGCCCAGCTAACGGCGACGGTCGACCTCAAGCCTTGCCCCATCAACCCCACGTAAAGCCGCGACCTGTTCTTATTGCCAGCATCCATCTTTGAGAAGAAGGAGTCATCGGCATTTACCCCAGGAGATGGAAAAACCACGCCCTCGCGCCCGTAGATTCTCTGGCATTGCGTTGCCGCGTTTCTGATCGTCGCGGTTGCTGCGATTACCTTTGGGCCGCTGGGGGAAACCTGTTTCATCACGGTTTCGAAGGCCGCCTCGTAGACGCCTGCCAAGGTTCCTAGCGGACCTGAGATGAGGTGAAGTTCGTCCTGGATAATTAGAGATGGCGCTTCAACGCCTTTCCCAGCTCCAAACAGGCTGCCGCCCTCCTCCTTCCAAGGGATCATTGCAAACTTGTCGATGGTCCCGAGAAGGAAAGACGGTGGGTTCTCGAAAAGCGCCTCGTCGACAAGATATGTCGGCAATCCTCCGTGAAACTCGCAGTCTTCCTCTGGGCAGTGGATGCCAAAGCCGTTTTCGGAGCTCTTGAATCCATAGTAGTCCCGGTCAACGCTACCATCGTCCAAGCGCATTTCCTTGTTCGGAACCAGCAGCGTGCCACAACAAGGGCAGCTCTCAATCGGGAACGGGTTTTCTGCGCGGGGTGTTCTAGATTCCTCGATCTGCAATCGCCACTGGTGAGCGCCACCCTTTCCGTAGGTAGTTGAAAAGCGGTTAGGTGAAACTTCTCCGCCCGCGAACAGCCCGATTGAAAATTCTGCGGAACAAAGGCTTTCGTCTCCTCCTTGCGCAAGCTCACGCCGAAGAAGCTCGAGTGCGCATATCATCCCGGCTGTCCGCTGGAACTGATCCGACGTCAGGAACCTGTAGGTATAGCGGTTGATAATACCAGTTCCCGCACCCGCTTCGCCGTGTACAAGCCGCCGCCGCACCAGTTCGAATGCAGACGCAAGTAGGTAGGCTTCCGTCTTACCGCCTCCCGTTGCAAACCAAATAACGTCGACAAGGTCTCGGTCGGGGTGTTCCTCGCTGCACAGCGAAGGAATTAACAAAAGAAGGAAGGCCAACTGGAACGGGCGCCAATTCGCGCCGGTAAACGCCATGTAATCGATAGGGTCAGTTTCCGCTACTCCAAGATCGAAGGGGCCTTGAAGTCCATCGTCACGGTTTCTGCCGGTCGCCCGTGCATGGTGGCACATCGACATTAGCATGGCTTGGTTGGCCAACCGGAAAGAACGCATAGCCACCGGATCACTTTCTAGTATTTGAATGCCCTCCAGCATTCTCGAGGCGCTCCTCTCGCACCTCCCGACGATCCTACCGGCGTCTGCCTCAAACGCCTCTTCAACCGGGTTAATCGCTTGGTGAGCGATCCACTCTTGGTAGAACCCAATGAACTTCCGGAGCCGATTGGTAAGCTCCTTTGCATCCGTGTCTGCAGATCCGAGGTACGCAACTTGAAACAAGCTTTCGTCGGGAAATAGCTTAGCTTCCGGGCCATCTCCAATCTTGAGGCTATCAAAAACGGGGCGCCACACATGCGCAGTTGGAATTGAAGCAGTGCAAACTTTTTTGCATTCGCCGTTTGCGTCGAGTTCCCAGTCGCATGAGACCCCGTGTCCAACAGCGAATTCCCTTTGTTGCCCATAGATGACGCGCAGCTCGCGCTCCTCTTCGGTAGGGGGACGATAGCTTGACGACGGGTACCTAAGGATCCTGCCTGACTTGGGAACGGCCGATATCTGTACTTGGTAGAGAGTCTTTGCTGGGTTAGGATGCTTGTCCTCGACGTTGTTACTTAGGCTCACGGTTACTAGGCAATTGCCATCTTTCAGGCGCCGCGTCAGGATTGACAGCGCTGCGCGCTTGTCAAACAGCAGTTCACCATCCGCTGGCGTGCTTGCTTCAACGACCTTTGTCTGGGGCTCGAGCGGAACGCGTTGCCAAGTCTCCTCACCTTCTTCTTTCGATCTTTCGTAAATCGCGGCGTTTATGGTCAACTCGACGGCACCGTTTTTTTCGATGCAAAACGTGAGACCCATGGAAGCAGGCAACAACTCGCTCGCCATTCCCAACGGGTCGTCGGCATCTGCAAAACCTCCTGCGTCGTCATCAACTTCCTGGCCTTCGTCTCCCCCCGTATCTTCATCGGCAACGGCCCGGCGCGGGTATAGCATCCCCTGCATGTAGGCGAGGCTCATCCGCCCCTCGATGGTCTCACGTTCGTAGCCGTCTTCGTCGTGGGGGAGCCCAAGCCCTGGGCCCACAAGCTTTTCTTCCAAGTATGAAACGAGCTTGTCTCTAGCCTGCATCTGGTACTCCTGTCCCCGAGCTTTCCAAAACCCGTTTTTTTTCTAACTCGATCATTATTTGGGCCTCCTGCTCCAAGCAAACGAAGACCAGCGTGTGGTTTGCCCTTGAAAACGCCGCGTAGGCCATGAGTGAGAATCGCGCGTCATCGCCTGATGCATCAAGTCCAGCAACACAGACCACAGGCTTTTCGAGCCCTTTGAACTCGTCGATCGTGGCGACGAGAACGCAGTTGCGGCGGCGCCCCCCGAGCGCTCGCTTGGATAACCTTTCCGCTCGAACGCCAGCTGATTTGAGGCTATCGACAACCACTTCACAGCGGTCTTCGTCCGGGCACAAAACCGCCACGTCAGACCGCTCTACGTTATTCTCCGAAGACGATACCCAGCTGGAAACAACATTTCGGACTCGTGCAGGGATCTCGCCGACGCAATTAACCCTGTGGACCCTAACCTCGCTCCCCAAGCCACGTGACCTTGGCTTCCCAACATCGACCGGGGCAATCTTGAGCAAGGTGTCCACAATCGGTGGAGCATTCCTAATATTCTCTGAAAGCTTTCGCTGGAAGGAAAGTCCACGAAGATAACCCAGCGCATCTGGGTCGAATGGATAAGCCGAAGAAATCTGGTTATTGGGATCTCCGAACCAACGCCAACGGCCTTTTTCCCAACCTCCAGAAACCGAGGCGTCTAGCGCGTCAAGGGTTTCCATCTGGCACATGTCCTGCCCCTCGTCGACGATCAACGTGTCCCATGGTCCATGTTCGGCAACACGTGAATCCAATTCCCCGAGGCTGCAAACCGTCACATTACTGGGAACTGAATGTGCGTTTAACATCTCGGCCAAGAATGGGCTTCGCGTCACGAAAAGAACGTTTAGGCCATTGGCCGCATCGTAGCGTGCGCCTGCCATCGCGAGAAAAGTCTTGCCTGAACCGGCGCCCCCAAGAATCATTATGCGGTCGTTTTCTTGAACTTCGTCCAACCGATCGCATTGCTCTTGGGTTAAGGTGCACAACTCGGTCTGAAACTCGTTCAACTGGCTGTTGAGCGGCGGAACCTGCTCGAAGTTGGGCCGCAAGAAAGACACCACGTCCGCGACCATGTGATTTGGCAATGACCGGGGCTTTCCATGAACGTTCTCGTGCCAATGGGAAAACAGTCTTTCGAGAAACGAGCGAAGCGTATTGTGGCCGGCACAATCCGACCGGTAGCCCGTGATCTCGTCTGGCAGTTCCGGAAGCGCAGAAGATCCCGGGGTCACCACCCTTTCAATACCCTCGAACAGGACACCCCATCCCATTGGGACTCCGTTCAACTCCTGCCGAAACCGGGGCCGTAGGTAGTTTTTCTCCAGCGAGAAAAAAGCCGACCCCGCTTGGGCCGCAGGGCTTTCACGCTTTCGTGTGACCCTGCCATCGCGGTTCTTAAATTCCCAAACACCGTTCCTGCACGCTACGCGCCCACCTTTCACTTCCAGAAGGAGCAAGCCTTTCGTAGAAACGATGACAAAATCGGCTTCGCCCCACCGTTTATATTCGTGATTCCCGAGGTTTAGCGAATGTAAAGCGACGTCGTTTGGCCCAAGATTTACCTGCTTGAGCAATTCGAAAACACGCTTTTCCGCCGTGCTTTGTGAGTTAAGGATCGTGCTTGGTACTAATTTCATACGTTGTCTTGTCGTTCCAAATTCTTTGTTTGCTCGCTGGAGTTATGCGATTCACTCCAACCGTGGCTTAGCGTGGAAATTCCCGTGCATTTAACAGGGGACGTTGCCGCAATGGTTTGATCTCGCTCAATTCATTGTCCAAATTCAACCCTGAAGTGATATGAAGGCCGTTTTTACGCCTGAGTATTGGGGTGGTCAAATCACAGGCCGACATATTGATGCAAACCGCTTAACCTCCAGAGGCCGTCACACGGACTTTGAAAATAAGCGATCTCACTCTCATCAGGTGGTTGCACATTTAAGGAAAAGCTTGGGATTTCTTGCCAATCTGTTTTTATTTTGTGTCATTTCTGGACTCCAACGGTACGAGTTTTGGAAAAGGGCCAAACTAGCTTTGTCCTTTCACGCTACCGACCTTGGGCGCGACTACTTATCTAGCAACAACAACAACCTAAATCTCAACTTCATTAGCTCCGCCACACGTGGAGGCCATGCGGCGCGAACTACCCGCATGCGCCCGCTTCCAAGGAAGGACCCAAGGGCTTGGTCACTCCGGTGCAAGTTCGACTTTCTGCAGGCGCTACTCCCCAGACGTGCCCGCGCAGGAGATCTTGCTTGCGAACATCCAAAACAGAGTAAAGGATTAAAAATTCCACTAAAGATAGAAAGAAAAATAATGCCCCCGTCCATAAGCCACTCAGAACTTGGCATAAAACTTGCCAACGCCCTAGGCCTGACTACACAGCTTATCGTAGCCCTAGGCGGCTCGTATCGATACAAAAAAAGCATCTTAAATGAGCTACGCGGTCTGGAAAGCGCAATACGCGGCCTGATGTATGGCTTGCCGACCATCGACGTCGACGGAGATCAGAAAACGGAAAGCGAACCCTTGGAGATCCATCGCAATCCATCCCTTGGACGTGGCTACAGTCGCACAGAGATCAGGATCAAGTTGTCTCCCCAGGAGCAAGTTCACGGAAAACCAAGGCTCACTACTAACGACATCGATACGACCCTAGAACATCTGGCAGATATTGAAGCGTGTCTGGACCTTTACGCAAAAAACATAACGGGCACCGAGTTTTCTTCCAAAGCCGAGACCGACATTGAACGCGCGTTCACTTGCAGCCACAAGGTGAAGGAATTGCTGGAAATGATAAGGCCAGCAGCGGTAAGTTAGTTTCAAAAGTTGAATGGATCGCCCAAAACGCGCCCGTGCCCAGACTTGAAAGTGTACTAGACGTTCACAAAAAAAGACCACTCCTCCTTCCAAGGAAATCATGGCCTCGTAGTGAACCAAGTAGCCGGTGTCTCAATCGCTGAATAGGTCTTTGGAGTTCCATTGCATAATGTGCATTCGCAATTGGGTACGAGACTACCGCTCAAGCCCCCGAGCTCGCGAGAAACTCCGCCAATGCACGTGGTAGACCGCCATCATATTCAATGATGGCGGCCCGCTCCTCGAACCGATCCTCCTCGAGAGACGGAGGCTTTATTGCGGGTGAGCCTGCTTGCGGCATTTGCGGCAATTGCGGCAAACCATGTCCACGGTTCGTTCGGCTATGGGCCTTGCGCTCACGCGGATCGCCGGCGGGAAAAACTTCTTCCATGTTTTCGAAACAAGCCCGGACGAGTGCGTATTTTGGGTCGCTCACCTCCCCCCCTTTTCGCGTAAGACGCGCCAAAAGGTTTTGCTGTTTGTCCCATCAACAATTTGCTTGCCCTTCCCTCGAGTTAGCCAGCCATACGCTTCGAGCTCCTGAATACAACGTGAAAGCGTGTTCCCGTCACGCAAATGCCCTGGACCCTTTTTCATCAGCGTGCGTTTATCGATATACTCTTCTGCCCAGTTTTCCCTGAGCCAAAGGCGGATGGTTTCAGCCTCACATAGGGCTTGGGCGGGCCTCCCGGTGTCAGTGATCCGCAGCATCTCCGACAAGTACCATTCCATCATCGAGATACCGTTTCCCATGACTTGCGCCGAGACTTCACGCACCTGCTCGTCGGAAAATACCGATTGGATGCCCGCGACACGTGCTGCCATTTCGGGTGCTTTCGCCGCGAAGCCGGACATGTATTCAAACGCGCCCCCTTTTCCCGACGCAACTTCGACCCGGTTGTAGAATGCCTCGAGCAGGTCCTGGGCCTCGCCGGAGAGCGCGAGGCGCCTTGGGTTTAGCTCCGCCCGGGTCCCATCGTGCAAAGGAAGGTCAAGCCGCAACAAATTGGAAACGCGGGCGTGAAACTCATCCAGATACAGTTTCGCCAAGTCCTGCAATTCTTGGTGGGCGATCCCGTTTTGGATAACTCGAGAGCCGATCTTGCTGCTAGGCCAAGCAACCAACACTCGTGAGAGCAAGCCCTGGTCTTTCATGGTCGGGTCGCCAATTACTTGTTGCGCAACGCCCGGCTGGATCATCAAGTGAAGCGAAACGCGTTTCCCGCAAAGCCAAGCGGGCTCAGCAGATGCCCGGCTTCTGCTCAAGGGCGCTCCATCCCATAGCTTCGAGAACCCGGCGGCAGTCTTCAGGGTATTCTCCCGTTTCATGCTATGCCCACCAAAAAACTGCCCACCTTCGTCGGTCATGACTGCGACGGACGGACACCCGTTCTCGAGTTGGCGGAACAGCCCCTCGATTGTCGGGTCACTGATCCTGATGGCCGGGAACAGCGGCGGTTCAGGAGGCAGGTCCATGTCTTCGTCATCAAGATCAGTTTCGACGACGTCAAAGTAGTTAGGAGCAGACCGGCGACGTCGTTTCTGGTACTCTAGCTTTTCGGCCTCGTATTCTCTCTTTTCAAGCTGGTACTTGCGCACTCGTTCCTGGTCGAACCGGTCGATCGAGGCCGTGGCCAGCGTGTCGCACGCCGACTTACGTTCCCCGGATTGCGCCACGGTCAAGAAGAAGCAACTCGTTGGCGCGTAGCCGTGAAGCGTTTGCACGTTGACATGCGCTTGTGCCGCAACGCTTGCAACTGTCAAGACACTCTGCATGGCGATGGCTTCAGGCGCCTGCGTAAGCATCGCTATGGCTTGCACGGCATTTGCAAATGGTCCAAGTGCCTGCTTCGGAATTGGATCCGCTTCCCGCAATTCTCCGAACAGAGGGGTGGGATCAACTGGCCTGCCTTGCGTACGCCTTTCCCATTTGCTCGACTTTGAAGCCAGCATTTCTACTCTCCAATTTTTTCTAGTACTGAGCCACATTTGGCTCGAGCATTCTCCGGCTTACTGAGCTACGGCTTGCGGCGAAGGTACCGGGCTGTCGTAAGTGCCACCTAAGGGTTACCCCGGGGCGTGGTTAGGCGGCTTCGGCGAGCCCCTTCTCCCAGGTCTCGATTTCCGAGAGTTTCCAACGCGTACACCCGGGTGATAGGCCAACCGCGCGGGGAAATCCCAAGTTTGATCTGTGCCAGCGCCACACAGTCTGCCGTGTTACACCGAAACGCACGGCGAGATCGGTGTCGGAAAGAAACGTTTCGTTCATTGGTTTCACCCTTTGTTATTGCTGAAACCAAGATGTCGATCACGCGCGCGTCCTGCAAAGTAAATGAATCGAAATGATATAATTACCTCAACTTCTGTCGTTCGCCGTAAAAATTCGCGAGCCTTTTTGCACGGCTATTTTCCCGGCCTGAAGCCTCCGTTTCGGCAACTTTTTCCGAGGCAGCTTTAACGCTCAAGCCACCGTTCACCAAGACTAACATCTCGTCGAGCGAAGCGGTATCGTTTCGCCATTTCGGGATCGCGATAGGCTTTCTACCGGGTTTCTTTCTTGTCTTTGCAGGCTCGAGAACCGCGATTAAGTCCACAATCTCCCGTGGTGCCTTCGGGCCGAGCCCGGCGGTTTCATAAAACCTGTTGAACCTCTCCGCCTGGTCCGGGTCCGGGCTGTCCATGCCCTCTCTCAAGTTGGTCCAGTTTTTGAGAAAGTCGGAGTCGTCCCGTAAAACTCTCGTTATCATCCTATCGAATGTGCGGCTTAGTCCCTTGATTTCCGGCAGCTGCTGCAAGCGTGTTCTCTCTGCATCGAGGCGGTCATTGACTTTCAACTTGTCAATCTCCGTTAGCGCTTCACGCATTGCGCTCGCAACAGGATCCTCCTTGATTTGCGCGCCACTGTTTTCCAACCGGTGCAACAGCGCCGCCTCGATATCTAGCTCGTCCATCCAAGCGACATAGTATTCCCTGTTTTTCAGATGCTCGTGATTGCCAAGCCTCGCTCTCGGAAGCAGAGATTTATCCATGTCGGGCACGCCCCTTCGCCTGCCCTCTGGTTAAGAAGTCACTCCATGCCGCCATCATCTTTCTGCGCTTCTCAAGCTGGTCTGAGCGATCGTAAGCCTGTTGAACCTTCGTTCCCACCTTGTGGGCCAAGGCGATCTCGGCCATGTCGCCGTCGAACCGGGTTCGTTCCGCTACCCAAGTTCGAAACGTTGACCGAAGCCCGTGCGGTACAGCGGGCTTATCAATCCGGGCGTCGAGATACCCTTTCCCTCCAGCCCGCAAGTCTGTTTCGTGGAGCTTGCGCATGACGGCGGCAATCGACGCATCGGAAAATGCCCCGCCGCGTGGCGCCCAGAAGACAAGTGCGTTTCCCTGGGCGCGAGGCAATGCGGCAAGGAGGTCCATCGCGCTGCTTGGCAGCGGCACCCGGTGTGGCCGGCCCGAGGGCGGGATCTTCGAAAACTCCCTCCCGGGTTGGATCGTCCAAGTACCGCGGTCCAAGTCGAACTCGTCCCAAGTTGCGAAGCGGACAGCCCCGGTCCTGGCAGCGGTCAGGGCTTGGAATTCCAAGGCCCGGGCGCTGTTGCCTGATCGAACCCGAAGCGCGGCGAACCATCTCGCCGTGTCGTCGAGCCTCAAGGCTGGGTAGTTTCGCCCCCCCGTGAGCTTGGTTGGAGCGGGCAAGACCATGTCAAGATTCCCGCGCCAGCGCGCGGGGTTCTCACCGCTTCGGTGCCCGGTCACTGTCGTATAATCAAGTACGCGCTCGACGCGCTGCCGGACCTTGGAGGCCGTCTCGGTTTTCTCGAGCCAGATCGGCCGGAGCACCTCGAGCACATCCTGAAGCCTAATATCCGTGACGGCCATGTCGCCGAGAACCGGGACGGCGTGCTTTTCGAGCGATGCACGCCATTGCTTGCGATGCAAGGCACTGTTGAACTCGACGGTTTTTTCCGCATCGTAGGCTTCCACGGCCTGGCGAAACGTCAGGAGCCTGCGACGGGCAGCCTGCCTTTCCGCGATGGGGTCCCGGCCTTGCCTCAGCAGGTCCCGGGCCTCGCGCGCATACTCGCGCGCCTTGGCCAATGAGACGTCTGGATAAGGCCCAAGGCCAGCCTCGCGACGCCGCCCGTTGTGCCGGTAGCGAAACACCCAGGAACGCGCGCCGGTGGCCGTCACCTGCAACGCGAGACCGGCAACGCCACCCACGGCATGCACCCCGGGCTTGGCGAGGCGTTTCACCTCCAGCGGGCCCAGTTCCTTGGCTCGCTTAGGCACGGGAAGTCCACCTGTTCAAACTGGGAATCGTACTCGGCGATTTTTGGGGCTTCAAGACTCTATCCCTCTCCTACCCATCCAAGAAAAAGTGACACAGTGCTATTTCATGTGACGAGAGCGGACAAGAGGTCTTGGACAAGTTTTTGAAATTAAACGAAATGCGACGAAATGCGACGGAGATCACCTTGTGGTACTCGCCTCCACTTCTTTGATTATCTAACAAGTTTTCAAATGCGCGCAGTCTGCGCTATTCGGCCTGACCTCTCTGTGGGATAACTTCATAACCCGGCTCCTCCGGTTCATCATCGTGCATCTCGGTCGGGAAACCGGGCGCCGTGATATCCAACCCTGTCGCGTCCTCCAACCGCTTGATAATATTCGGGGACAGTTCGCGTTCACCATAGCGGGCGATACCGTCGTCGAAGATGCGGATCATTACCGGGTTGATTTCCAAGGGCACTCCGGCGCGGTCAGCGACGTCTTGGAACAGTCCGATGTCCTTTTTGACAAGGTCCATGGTGAAAGAGATATCGCGGGACCCGTTCAGAATGACTTGGCTTTCCGTTTCATGCACGAATGAAGTGCCCGACGAAATCTTTATCGCCTCATAAGTGGTGTTCAAATCCATCCCGGCCGCTTTGGCCGTTACCAGCGCTTCGGCACAGGTGATCAGGTTGGCCGTCGCCAGATAGTTGGTCAGAACTTTTAGGACCGAGGCTGAGCCCAACTCCCCCGTGTGCAGCACGCGCCGCCCCATCGTGGTTAAAAACGGCAGAATCCGCTCAAAGGTTTCGCGATCACATCCGGCGAAAATCGAGATATTGCCAGTAGCCGCCCGGTGGCACCCGCCCGAAACCGGGCAATCCACCGCCGCGCCTCCACGCTCGATCACCATGGCGCCCAGTCGTTTAACCTCGGCTTCGTCGGTGGTCGACATCTCCATCCAGATCTTGCCCGGCCCGACCTCGGGCAGCAAATCTTGCATCACTGCGTCCGAGGCCGCCGGGGACGGCAGGCAGGTTATAACGGCATCGCAGTCCCGCATCATCTGCGCCGGGCTTTCCGCGGCTTCGGCCCCCTTGGCCACAAACTCGGCCACCAAATCGGGGTTAAGGTCGTGAACCGTCAGGTCAATCCCGTTGCGCAGAAGCGAGCCGGACAGTTTGCCGCCCACATTTCCTAAACCGATAAATCCGACTTTCATGTTTCCCTCCTGACGGTCGTATTCGGGCCGAGTATCAGTGTTGTCTGTTAGAAACGAAAATGATTAATAATGCCAATTATGGTCAAAATAATTTGGTGATATATGGACCGCCTTCCAAACCCCACATGGTTGCGCAGCTTTGAAACCGCCGCGCGGCATCTGAATTTTACCACCACAGCAAAAGAGCTGGGCCTGACGCAGACGGCGGTCTCATTGCATATCCGGTCGCTTGAGGCCGAGCTTGGGCAAAAGCTGTTCACCCGGAATGCCCGGCGGTTGGAACTGACTGAGCTGGGGCAGTCTTATTCGTTGACTGTGCGGCGTGCGCTTGGTGACATCGCCCTGTCCACCAACAGCCTGTTCGGCCCTGCCTCTCGCCAGACCCTGACAATCCGTGCGGCGATATCGACAGCCACCTATTGGGTCGCGGCGGAACTGCCCGACTTTACCGCTCGCCACCCCGAGATCCCCGTACGCCTTGTCTCGCACATCTGGAATGACAGCGTGGCCCCCGGCGATGTGGATGTGGAAATCCGGTTGGGTTATGGCGATTGGCCCGGCGTTCAGTCCGAAAAGCTGACAGACGAAATGCTGGTACCGGTATGCCGGGCCGGGGACTCGCCCGCGACCCTGAACGTACTGCGGCAAGGCCCTCTGATTCATATCCTTGGATACGAAGACAACTGGGCGCGGTACTTTCAGGCCAACGGGCTCTCGCTTCCGGACCAGCCGCCCCGACATTCGGTGGACACCTCGGTCGCAGCACTGCAACTTGTGATGGCCGGGGCGGGCTATGCAACGGTTCTGGAACGGTTCGCCAGGAATGCGATCCGGCAGGCCGCGCCGATTGCAATTGCGGGCCCTGCGATTCCCTTTGCCCAGTCGCATTACCTGATCAGTACACAAGGCGCTGCGCAATCGACCGCTGCGGCAGGGTTGTTTTGCGCTTGGCTGCGCGAGAGGCTGGCCGCGCATGCCGCGGATTGACACAGGCTGGTCGCTTTTTCGGTTTGAACGATTTCACCATGCGCCTCGTGCTTGACAAGCCCCCTGCCCGTGCCGCATGTCGCATGCGTTGGTGTCCATCTTCGGATGGATGAAAAGGGAATGCGTCAGCGGGCAACCGTCAAACGCAGCCGCCCCCGCGACCGTGACCGGAGAGGGTGCCCAATGCCACTGGCCCGCAAGGCCGGGAAGGCGGGACATCTGCCGGGGCAAACGCCCCGACATCCGCAAGCCGGGAGACCTGCCAGCGCCCGAAGTTGAAACCGGACGGGGTGATCCGGTGTCGGGTCCATGTGCAGACGTGGCCCGCATGAAACCCCGTCCCCTGCAAAGAGGATTTGGGGGGATGAGAGACGTGACCGAGACTGCACCAGTCGAGCTGCTGGTCTGCACGACCTGTCGGCGTGGCCTGCCGATTGAAGACGATGCGCAACGTCCAGGTGCCCTGCTGCACAAAGCACTGGAAGACGCCGATTTGCCCGAAGGTATCGTGCTGAAGCCGGTCGAGTGCCTGTCAAATTGCGATCAGGGTTGCTCCATAGTGCTGCGCGGCGGACCAACCCGCTGGACCTTTGTGTACGAAAACCTGAACGAAACCGACCATGTCGACACCATCGTCGAAGGCGTCACCAAGTACCTCTCCGCCGAAGACGGTCTGGTCAAATGGCGCGAACGTCCCGAACATTTCCGCAAAAACTGTGCGGCCCGCATTCCCCCGATTGGAGCCCTGAAATGAGCAACCTCGAAAAACTCCCCGTCACTGTGATCACCGGCTTTCTGGGTTCGGGCAAAACCACGCTGGTCAAACATCTAATGCAGAACCCGCAGGGCAAGCGTCTGGCCGTTGTCGTCAATGAATTTGGCGATGTGGGTGTGGATGGCGACATTCTGAAATCCTGCGCCATTCCCGATTGCCCGGCGGAAAATATCATGGAACTGGCCAATGGCTGCATCTGCTGCACCGTGGCCGATGATTTCATTCCGACCATCGAGGCGCTGATGGCACTGGAGCCGCGCCCTGATCACATCCTGATCGAAACGTCCGGTCTGGCTCTGCCAAAGCCGCTGTTGAAAGCGTTTGACTGGCCCGATATCCGCTCGAAAATCACCGTGGATGGCGTGATCGCTCTGGCCGATGCCGAGGCTGTCGCCGCCGGTCGCTTCGCCCCGAATGTCGAGGCTGTGGACGCCCAGCGCCTGGCCGATGACTCGATCGACCACGAAACACCCCTGTCCGAGGTTTTCGAGGATCAAATTTCCTGCGCCGACATCATCCTGCTTACCAAGCCCGATCTGGCTGGTCCGGAAGGCGTGGCAAAGGCCAAAGAAGTGATCGCAGCCGAGGCTCCGCGCCCCCTGCCCGTCGTCGAAGTTGCCGAAGGCGCTGTGGACGTGCGCGTCGTACTGGGGCTTGAGGCTGCCGCCGAGGATGACATGGATGCACGCCCGTCGCACCACGATGGCCACCACGATCATGAACATGACGATTTCGAAAGCATTATCGTCGAGTTGCCGGAACAGACCGATCCGGCAGCACTGGTTGCTAATATCGAACGCTTGGCAAATGAGCTGAACATCCTGCGGGTCAAAGGTTACGCCGCTGTCCAAGGCAAACCGATGCGCTTGTTGGTCCAGGCGGTTGGCGCACGCGTGCGACATCAGTACGACCGCCCATGGGAACCCGGCGAAGAGCGCCGCTCGCGTCTGGTGGTGATTGCCGAACATGACGACATCAAAGAGGCCGCGATCCGCGAGATCCTCGTGGGTGTGACCGAGGCCGCCGAGTAAGCCATGCACGTCGTCTTCCGCGAAAGCCACGGGCTCGAGGAAACCGAGACCCCGACCGATCTGGGCCAAAGCCCGGCGGATCTGGTGGTGCTGTCCTTTTCGGACAGCGACCTCGGAGCTTTCGCGGCAGGCTGGCATCGCGGTGGCGGGGCTGAGGGGCGGATGCCCACGATGCGGTTGGCCAATCTGACGGCGTTGAAACACCCTCTGTCCGTCGACACCTACGTCGAACAAACTCTGGAAGGTGCGAGAGGCATCCTGATCCGCCTGATCGGCGGCGTGCCTTATTGGTCCTATGGCCTGCAGCAGGTTCTGGCGCTGGCGCAGGACAAGGGCATCGCGCTGGCTGTCCTGCCAGCGGATGGGCGCGAAGATACGCGGTTGGACGACTTTTCCACCCTACCCGTTTCAACCCTGCGGCGGCTGGCGCATCTGTGCGATACCGGCGGCGAAGTTGCAGCGCAGGCCGCGCTGGCACAGATGGCGCTGGCGGCGGGGCTTTATGCAGGCCCTGTGATGGGGGCCAAAACCATCCCCGAATGCGGCGCCTGGTGCCCGGATCGTGGCGTGATCCCAGTGGAAAAGGCGTTCACGGGCGATGCAAAACGCATTCTCGTGAGTTTCTACCGCGCTTACCTGACCTCGGCGGACACCGCCCCGGTCGCGGCCCTGATCCGTAACCTACGCGCGCGCGGGTTCGAGGCTGTGGGCCTGTTCGCGCCGTCGTTGAAAGCCCCAACCGCCGCCGAATGGTTGCGCGGAAATATCGTAGCAATGCAGCCGTCGGCCATCATCAACGCCACTTCATTCTCGGGCAAGGGCGCGTCTGGCACATCTCCGCTGGACGCGGCCAATGTCCCTGTGTTTCAGGTCGCTTTGTCAACTGCACGCCGCAAGGCCTGGGCCGAGGCGGAACGTGGCCTCTCGCCCGCCGACCTTGCCATGCATGTGGTGTTGCCCGAGGTGGACGGGCGGATTTCGGCGGGCATCGCCTCATTCAAAGAACCCGGGAAACGCGACCCACATCTGGAATACTCGCGATTTGCCCACCGGGCCGAAGATGAACGGATCGAAGCCATCATCGACCGGGTGACCGGGTGGCTGGCTTTGCATGACAAGCCCAAGGCCGATCAAACCCCAGTGCTGGTGCTGTCCACTTACCCTGGTAAGGCCTGGCAGATGGCCCATGCTGTGGGGCTGGACGCGCTGGCCTCTGCCGAGGCGATGTTGGCCGATCTGCAGGACGAAGGGTACGACACCGCCCCCGCCCAACCCATTACCGAAACCCTTATGGATGCAAGGGTATCGTGGCCGCTTGCGGATTATCTGGCGGCGCTGGCCGATCTGCCGGATGAATTGCGCAGGGACCTCGAAACCGTTTGGGGACGGCCCGAGGATGATCCAGCATTAGCAGACGGCGCTTTCAATTTCACCGCTTTGCGTCGTGGCAAGGCCCTGATCGCGCTGCAACCCGAACGCGGCACGCCCGAGTTGCGCGAGGATGATTACCACGACCTCTCACGCACCCCACGCCACGGCTATGTGGCCTTTTATCTGTGGCTGCGCAGAGGGTTGGGTGCGGATGCGCTGATCCATATCGGCGCGCATGGCACGCTGGAATGGCTGCCCGGCAAATCGGTCGCCCTGTCGGCGAATTGCTGGCCCGAGGCGCTGATCCGCGATCTGCCGGTGATCTACCCCTTCATCGTCAATGACCCCGGCGAGGCCGCGCAGGCCAAGCGCCGGATTGGGGCGGTCACGCTGGGTCATATCCCCCCCCCGATGAAGGAAAGCGGCACGCCCGACCGGATGGTGCGGCTGGAATCCCTGCTGGACGAGTTTTCGAACGCCGACGGGCTGGACCCCAAGCGCCGGGACCGCCTGCAAGAAGATATCCGCGATGAGGCGCAGGCCATCGGGTTGGAAAGCGATCTGGGTCTGGATCAGGCCACCTGCACC
Organism: Ruegeria sp. BB5; assembly: GCF_056539405.1. Taxonomy (NCBI): domain Bacteria; kingdom Pseudomonadati; phylum Pseudomonadota; class Alphaproteobacteria; order Rhodobacterales; family Roseobacteraceae; genus Ruegeria; species Ruegeria sp. BB5. The sequence goes on from NZ_JBQFUX010000001.1 coordinate 1,537,166, forward strand.
GCCGAGGCAATCACCCGCATCGACAGGTTTGTCTGTGATATCAAGGAAAGCCAGTTCGGTGACGGGTTGCACATCTTTGGTCGCACGCCTGAGGTCACCGGTAATTTCGACCCCGCTCCTTCCGCCCGTGCGGAACGCAGGGCTCTGCTTGACGTGCTGGCGGGAAAACGGATCGAGGCCGGACCGTCCGGTTCACCCTATCGTGGGCGGTCGGATGTGCTGCCTACCGGTCGGAACCTCTATACCACCGATCCGCGTTCGGTTCCTACCCGCGCCGCCTATACCCAAGGAGTGAAGCTGGCCGAAGAGCTGGTGCGGCGGCATTTGCAAGAGGAAGGTGATTATCCCAAGGGCCTGATCGTCGACTTATGGGGCTCGGCCACCATGCGCACGGCAGGCGAAGAATTCGCCATGGCGCTGCACCTGTTGGGCGTCAAGCCAGTCTGGGACAAGGGGTCCGAGCGAGTGTCAGGCATCGAAGTGCTGCCGATCACCGATCTCAGCCGCCCTCGCCTAGATGTGACCCTGCGCGTATCGGGCCTGTTCCGCGACGTGTTCCCGACGCTTTCGGCACTGTTCGGTCAGGCCGTCCGTGCCTTGTCTGACCGTGATGAAGCCCCGGATTGGAACCCCTATGCCGGGCAAACCCCTGCCGCGCGAGTCTTTGGCCCCGCGCCCGGCAGCTATGGCGTGAATATGACGCAACTGTCTGAAATCTATACCGATGAAGCCCGCGCGCAGGCGGGTGAAGCATGGCTGCAGGCAAGCTCTTTTGCATTGGAGGGCGACCATATCGCGCAGGATGTCACCGGCATCACCGAACGCGTCGCCAATGCCGACAGCTTTGTCCACCTGCAGGACCTGACCGAGACCGACCTGCTGCTGGCCAACGACTATGCCACGCACGAGGCCGGGTTTGCCGCTGCCAAGACCGTCACCGGCGGCAGCGCGCAATTGTACCACCTCGACAATACCAACCCCGACACTCCCCGTGCTCGTACCCTGTCCGAAGAAATCAGCCGCGTGGTTCATGCCCGCGCTGCCAATCCCGGCTGGATTGCAGGGATGCAACGGCACGGGTTCCGCGGGGCCGCAGAGATCGCGGCGACGCTGGACCATATGGCGTCTTTTGCCCACCTGTCCGGCACAGTCGCTCCGCACCTGTTCGATCTGTACCACGATGCCACGCTGGGTGACGCCGAGGTTGACGCCTTCCTGCAAGAGGCCAATCCGCAAGCACATCAAGCCATGCAGGACCGGTTCCGCGCATTGCTTGACGCGGGGTTGTGGAACACTCGCCGGAACTCGATCCGCGCGGATCTGGAGGGGTTGGGATGAGCGCCCCCACCTCAAAACCTGTTGTTCAAGGCTGGTGCCCCGGCGCCCATCGTCCGATGATGTCGGGCGACGGGCTGGTGGTGCGGGTGCGCCCCCGGTTGGCACGTCTGAATGCGACGCAGGCTTTGGGCTTGTGCGAGTTGGCCGAGCGGTATGGCAATGGCACCATCGACCTGACCAACCGAGCCAACCTGCAATTACGTGGCGTGAAAGAGGCCGATCATCAAGCGCTACTTGCCGAACTTTCCGCGCTGGATCTTTTGGACGCCGAGCAGGGCATTGAAGTACGCCGCAACATTCTGGTTTCACCGCTTTACGAAACGGGCGATCTGACCGCGCGGCTGACGCAATCTTTGATCCATCGACTGGCAGACCTGCCCGACTTGCCTGCGAAATTCGGTTTTGCCATCGACACTGGCCCGGCCCGTCTGATGGCCGCGGATTCTGCGGATATCCGGCTGGAGAATGGCGAAGATGGCCTGATACTGCGCGCCGATGGCTGCGAGACAGGGCGCGCCGTCTCAGAGGTCGAAGCCATAGACCAGCTTATCGCGTTGGCTGAATGGTTTGCCGAAAACCAAACCTCGGACAATCGCCGCATGGCCCGCGTGGTCGCAGCACAAGCTTTGCCTTTAGAATGGCAAGGCAGCCCAGCCAACGCTGTTGGCTCACCGCTCCAACCTGGCATTTGTGAACTGGGCACACTTTATGGTGCAGCATTCGGGCAACTGCCTGCGCGGCGTCTGTTCAGCTTGATCGAGGACACAGGCGCTTCCGCCATGCGGGTGACCCCCTGGCGGCTGTTCCTGCTGGAAGGCGGGGCGGCGATCCCGGCCCCGGCCTTTGTCACAGATGGCACCGATCCGCAGATGACCACCGACGCCTGCCCCGGTGCACCGTTCTGCCCGCAGGCGCAGGTAGAAACCCGTGCTGTCGCCCGAGCGCTGGCACCGCATGTGGAAGGCAGCCTGCATGTGTCGGGCTGCTCAAAAGGATGCGCCCGAATGGGAACAGCGGATGTCACTTTGGTCGGTCGCGATGGGCGATTTGACCTTGTCAAACACGGCCGCGCAGGGGATGAGCCCTGCCAACGCGGGCTGACCCCCGAAACACTTATGACCATGGACCTGACCTGATGCCCTATGAATATGAAACCGATGGCGCAGCGATCTATAAGGAAAGCTTTGCCACCATTCGGTCCGAGGCCGATCTGGCCCGGTTCGACGCCGACGAAGAGCAGGTTGCCGTCCGCATGATCCATGCCGCCGGGATGGTTGGGCTGGAAGAGTTCGTGCATTTCTCACCCGGTTTTGTGACCGCTGCCCGCACGGCACTGGAAAACGGCGCGCCAATCCTGTGTGACGCGCGCATGGTCAGCGAGGGCGTGACCAGGTTCCGCCTGCCCGCCGACAATGAGGTGATCTGCACTCTGCATGACGAACGCGTACGTCCGCTGGCCGCCGAGATGAGCAACACCCGTTCGGCCGCTGCGCTGGAATTGTGGCGCCCGCATCTTGAAGGTGCTGTTGTGGCCATCGGCAATGCTCCGACTGCCCTGTTCCACCTGTTGAACATGCTGGAAGATCCCGACTGCCCGCGTCCTGCAGCCATCATCGGTTGCCCGGTGGGCTTTGTCGGCGCGGTCGAATCCAAGGACGCACTGTGGGCGGCGCAACCGGTGCCATCCTGTATCGTCAAAGGTCGTCTGGGCGGCAGCGCCATCACCGTCGCCGCCGTCAACGCCATCGCGAGCCGCGCGGAATGAGCGCGGGCAAGATATACGGCGTCGGCCTTGGCCCCGGCGACCCGGACCTGATGAGCGTTCGGGCCGACCGTCTACTGCGCAATGCGCGCCACGTGGCGTTTTTCCGCAAACCTGGCCGCAGCGGTCAGGCACGCAAGATCGTCAATGGCATGATCCCCGGCGATGCTGTGGAATTTCCGATGGAATATCCCGTCACCACCGAAATCCCCCTAACCGATCCGCGTTATAACGAGCTGCTGTCTGCCTTTTACAAAGATTGCGCCGCGCATTTGAAAACCCTGTCGGATGAAGGTGAGGATGTGGTGGTTTTGTGTGAAGGTGACCCATTTTTTTATGGGTCTTTCATGCATCTTTACAGCCGCTTGCGTGACGAAGCTGACGTCGAGGTTGTTCCCGCCATCACCGGTATGTCCGGCGCGTGGACGGCAACCGGTGACCCGATCACGTGGGGCGATGATGTCCTGACCGTTCTGGTCGGTACACTCCCCGAAGATACTCTGGCGGAACGCATGGCGCAGACCGATGCTTTGGTGGTGATGAAGATCGGGCGCAACATCGAAAAGGTGAAACGGGCCCTGAAAACGGCTGGCCTGTATGATCGAGCATGGATCGTCGAATACGCTCAGATGCCGAACCAGACCGTGACGAAACTGTCCGAGGCATGTGACAAGGTCACCCCCTACTTCTCGATCATCATCGTGCATGGTCAGGGGCGGCGGCCATGAGCGGTTGGGTCAAGATCGCGGGACTCGGCCCCGGAAACGAGGACCTTGTAACGCCCGAAGTTTCCGCCGCATTGGCCGAGGCCACGGATATCGTCGGCTATATCCCTTACGTCGCGCGCGTGGCCGAACGCCCCGGCCTGACGCTGCACGCCAGCGACAACCGGGTCGAGATTGACAGGTCGCAGCACGCGTTGCAGATGGCGGCCGAGGGGAAACGTGTGGTCGTTGTGTCCTCGGGCGATCCAGGCGTGTTTGCCATGGCGGCCGCCGTGTTTGAGGCGCTGGAAAATGGCCCTGTTGAATGGCGCGAAATTCCCATCGACGTGCTGCCGGGCATCACCGCGATGCTGGCCGCATCGGCGCGTGCGGGGGCACCTTTGGGGCATGATTTCTGTGCCATCAACCTCAGCGACAATCTGAAACCCTGGTCGCTGATCGAGAAACGGCTGCGATTGGCGGCGCAGGGTGATTTCGCGATGGCGTTTTACAACCCGCGCTCAAAATCCCGCCCCGAGGGCTTTGTTAAGACGCTGGAAATCCTGCGCCAGGAATGTGAGCCCGAACGCCTGATCCTGTTCGCCCGCGCCGTATCCCGCGCGGATGAGGCGATCCGGGTTTCGACACTGGCCGAGGCAACGCCGGATATGGCGGACATGCAGACGGTGGTTATCGTGGGATCATCCCTGACTCGTGTGATTGATCGCAACAGCGCCCCGATCGTCTACACCCCGAGGTTCACACCGGAATGAGCCAGCCAGTCCAAAACCTGCGTTACGCTGTTCAGTTCGTGTCGTTGTGGCAGGATCGGACGGTCGATCATCAGTACAGGCAGGCCCAACGCCCGCGCGGCATCAATCTTGGCGCGTGCGCCGCTGCCGCCTGCGTTCTTGGACACGACCAATTCGATGTCATGGCGTTGCATCAGCGCCCGGTCATCCGTTTCGGTAAACGGCCCGCGCGACACAACCACATCGCAATTCGGCAAGGGCAATTCACCGGGTTCATCCACCAGCCGCAGCAGGTAGTGGTGTTGGGGCTGGGCGGCGAAGTCCTCAAGGTGCATCCGCCCTACCGCCAGAAAGACACGTTGCGCCAGGCCGGACAGGGCAGCCACTGCGCCGCCGATATCGGGAACGTGCTGCCAGCGATCCCCGTCTTGCGACGTCCAGGCCGGACGGGTCAGCGCAGCCAGCGGCAGCCCGGTATCGCGGCAGGCGGCAATGGCGTTCAGGCTCATTTGTGCGGCAAAGGGATGAGTGGCATCGATCACGTGGGTGATCGCGTGATCCCAAAGGTACTGCGCCAACCCCTGCGCGCCGCCAAAACCACCGACACGCACAGGCAAGGGTTGCGGGCGGGGGTTATCGACCCGTCCGGCATAGGAATAGGTTGCCGGAACGCCCTGCTCGGCCACGGCCTTAGCCAGCGCGTTGGCCTCGGTCGTACCGCCAAGGATCAGGAGGTGTGTCATGCTTAAAGCTCCGTGGCTGACCGTTCTGGGCTTGGGCGAAGATGGACTGGATGGCCTGCCACCGGCAAGCCGTCAAGTGCTGGAACGCGCCGAAATCGTCATGGGCCCGCCGCGGCACCTGTCGCTGATTCCAGAAACCGGCGCGCAGAGGGTTGAGTGGCCTGTGCCTTTCTCCGATGGCCTTCCGATGCTGGCCGGCTTTAGGGGCCGTCCGACTGTGGTTCTCGCCTCGGGCGATCCCTTCTGGTTTGGTGCAGGTTCAGTTATCGCGCGCAATTTCGAGGCTGGCGAATGGACTGCCATGCCCGGCCAATCGACCTTTTCGCTGGCCGCTGCGCGATTGGGCTGGCCGCTAGAGACCACGCTGACCTTTGGCCTGCACGCGGCCCCGCTGACCCGGTTGCGTCCTGATCTGGCACCCGGAGTACGCGCTATCCTTCTGTTGCGGGACGGCAAGGCAGTGGCAGAACTGGCGACCTACCTAACCGAAACTGGATTTCCTGACACCCGCCTGCATGTGATGGAGGCTCTGGGCGGCCCTCGAGAACGGGCGCGCAGTGTATCGCTGACCGAAGCGCTGCTGGGCGGATTCGACCACCCGGTCTGCGTTGGGCTTGAGGTTGCAGGCGAAGGCCGCGCCTTTCCAAAAGCGTCGGGCAAGCCGGACGAAATATTTGAAACCGATGGCCAAATCACCAAGCGCCCCGTGCGGGCGTTAACTCTGTCGGCACTGGCGCCGCAGCGGGGCGAACACCTTTGGGATATCGGCGGCGGCACGGGTTCGATCAGCATCGAATGGCTGATGTGTGACCCGACCCTGACGGCCACAACCATCGAACCCCGCGCAGATCGCGCCGAGCGCATTCGGCGCAACGCTGATACGCTGGGCCAGGACCGATTAAATGTTGTGCACGGCACTGCTCCGGGCTCACTGGGTGGTCTGACCTTGCCGGACGTGGTTTTCATCGGCGGTGGTCTCAGCACCGAACTGATGGAATGGCTGCAAGCCGCCCTACCCAAAGGCACAAGGCTGGTCGCCAACGCGGTGACGTTGGAAAGCGAAGCTTTGCTCGCGCAGTGGCAAGATAAGCTGGGCGGCGAGCTGTTGCGGATCGAACTGGCGCAAGCCTCGGCACTTGGCCCCCGGCGCGGCTGGAAGTCCGCTTATCCGGTGGTGCAGTGGAGCGTCACCCTATGATCGTCGCGGGATTGGGATTTTCATCTACGGCCACGTTGGACAGCCTGCGCGCGGCCTTTGACCGGGCCAGCGACGGGCAGCGCGTGGATGCGCTGGCCACGGTGGCGGACAAAGACGGACATCCTGCGTTGATCGAATTCGCCTCGGCCATCGCACTGCCCTTGCATTTCGTCGCCCCTGCCGATCTGGCCGGGCAGCGCACGCTCACCTGCTCGGACCGCAGCCGCGCCACGTATGGCACCGGCAGCGTGGCCGAAGCATCCGCCCTTGCCGCTGCCGGATCCGGCGCGCGGCTGACCTCACCCAGACAAATCTCAGACGACCGGCTGGCCACCTGCGCCATAGCCATCGGAGGACAAACATGACTGTTCATTTCATTGGCGCCGGACCGGGCGCTGCCGACCTGCTGACCCTGCGCGGACGTGATATCATCGCGTCTTGCCCGGTATGCCTTTACGCCGGGTCGCTGGTGCCCGAGGAAATCCTTGGTCACTGTCCCGAGGACGCAAAGATCGTAAACACCGCGTCGATGGATCTGGATCAGATCATGGCCGAGATCGAGACCGCACATCAGGCTGGTCAGGATGTGGCGCGCCTGCATTCCGGCGACCTGTCGGTCTGGTCAGCGATGGGTGAACAAATCAGACGGCTGAAAGAGATGGGCATCCCGGTCAGCGTGACGCCGGGCGTGCCGTCCTTTGCTGCTGCGGCGGCTTCACTGGGAACCGAGCTGACCCTGCCTGGACTGGCACAATCCGTGGTGCTGACCCGGACGCCGGGCCGTGCATCCTCGATGCCCGAAGGTGAGACGCTGGAGAATTTTGCCCGCACCGGTGCGACTTTGGCCATTCACCTGTCGATCGGCAATCTGGACAAGGTGATTGCCGATCTGACCCCCGCCTATGGCGCGGACTGCCCGGTGGCCGTGGTGTATCGTGCCAGTTGGCCGGATGAGAGGATCATCCGCGCCACGCTGGACACCTTGAAAGAGGCGCTGGATGAAAGCATCTCGCGCACCGCACTGATCATGGTGGGCCCGGCGCTGGCAGGCGAAGGGTTCGATGAAAGCTGCCTGTATTCAAAGGATTACGACCGCCGCTATCGTCCGCAAAGTGCCGATAGCCCGTGGTCAAGCTGGAGCCACGGTGATGACTAACCCCCCGGGTCTTCTGATTTCGGCCCCATCGTCGGGTACTGGTAAAACAACGGTCATGCTGGGCCTGTTGCGGGCCTTGGCCGAGGATGGGATGACCGTGCAACCGTTCAAAAGCGGCCCGGACTATATCGACCCTGCCTTTCATAAGGCTGCTGCCGGGCGCTCCTCGTTCAATTTGGACAGTTGGGCTATGGGTGACCCCTTACTGAGTGCGATTTCGGCGCAGGCTGAGGGTGCGGATATCGTGGTCGCCGAGGGATCAATGGGGCTGTTTGACGGCGTGGCCAAGCCGGGCGAGCTGGGGCACGGGTCCAGCGCCGAAACCGCCCAGCGCATGGGCTGGCCTGTGGTGCTGGTGCTGGATGTGGGCGGTCAGGCGCAATCAGCGGCGGCAACTGCACTGGGGTTTCGGATGTACAACCCCGATCTGCCCTTTGCCGGTGTGATCCTGAACCGTTGCGCAAGCCCCCGGCACGAGCGTCTGACGCGTCTGGGTATGGAGCGCGCCGGTCTGCCGGTTCTGGGCGTTTTGCCCCGGCGCGGTGATCTGACCCTGCCGGAACGCCATCTGGGCCTGATACAGGCGGTCGAGCATCCTGATCTGGAAAGCGCAATTGTCGGCTATGCCGCGTTTCTGCGCGAACATGTGGATCTTGAGGCGATTAAGGTGGCGGCCTCCTCAGGCCCCAATGGGCCATCGTCAGCCGCGCTGCCGCGCCCTCCGGCGCAACGGATTGCGCTGGCCCGCGATGCCGCGTTTTCCTTTACCTATCCGCATTTGCTGGAAGGCTGGCGCGCGGCGGGTGCAGAAATTCTGCCGTTTTCACCTCTGGCGAACGAGGCACCTGCTGCCGATGCCGATCTGGTCTGGCTGCCCGGTGGCTATCCGGAATTGCATGCAGGCACACTGGCTGCCGCCGACACGTTCCAGACCGGACTGCGCAAACACGCTGAATCCAAACCCGTGCATGGGGAATGCGGTGGATACATGGCGCTGGGACAGGCCTTAATCGACAAAGACGGCGAGCGACATCAGATGGCAGGCCTGCTGGGGCTGGTGACCTCGTATGAAAAGCGCAAGTTCAATCTGGGGTATCGGCGCGCAGAATTGCTGGCCCCGATGCCCGGTTTTGCAGCCGACACGGCTCTGCGGGGGCATGAATTCCATTATTCTTCGATCGTAGAACAGCCGGACGCACCGCTGGCGCGGGTGTTTGATGCTGAAGGTGCTGAAGGGCCGCAAACAGGTTCGGTGCGCGGGAACGTCACCGGTACGTTCTTTCACCTGATCGCCGAGGCCTCGGCATGAGCGGTTTCGTATCCTTCATAGGTTCCGGCCCCGGCGATCCTGAGCTTTTGACCCTGAAGGCGGTCGACCGGATGCAAAAAGCAGATGCGGTGCTGTTTGATGACCTCAGCAGCGGCCCGATCCTAAGTCATGCGCATGACGATGCAGATCTGGTGGGCGTGGGCAAACGGGCCGGGCGACCCTCACCCAAGCAGGATCACGTGAGCCGCCTGTTGGTGGATTACGCCAAGACCGGTGCTCGCGTAGTGCGATTGAAATCCGGTGATGGCGGGCTGTTTGGCCGGCTGGAGGAAGAACTGGTTGCCCTGCGTGCGGCCGGGATCGAATACGAAATCATCCCTGGTATCCCTTCGGCGGTTGCGGCGGCGGCAGCAGCAGGAATACCCCTGACACGACGCCTGACTGCGCGGCGGGTGCAATTTGTCACTGGCCACGATGTCAGTGGCAAACTGCCCGAAGATCTGAACCTGCCCGCGCTGGCCGATCCGGATGCAACGACTGTGGTGTTCATGGGCAAACGGACCTTTCCCCTGTTGGTAAATGCACTGCATGAGCATGGCCTGCCGCTGGAAACACCAGCCCTGATAGCCGAATCCGTATCGACTCCCGACCAGAGCCTGCACCGTGCAACAATTGGCGCGCTGTCGCAAAAGCTGGAGGCCGAGATCGGCACAGCCCCGGCGCTGATCCTGTATGGCCCGTTGGCAGAGTTCGACGATGTTTGAATTGTCTCTGATCGGAATTGGCACTGGCAACCCGGATCACGTGACCTTGCAAGGAGCAAATGCCATCCGCGATGCAGACCTGATCCTGATCCCGCACAAGGGTGAGAACAAGGCTGATCTGGCCGGGTTGCGCGAAGAGATCATTGCAGCTGTGACTGGCACTCCGACGCAGATCGCCTATTTCAACATTCCCAAGCGCCGGGCTGATAATGGCTATCTACGTGGGGTCGACGAATGGCATGATGCCATTGCCCTGCGCTGGCACGAGGCGATTGCTGCCCATCCAGATGCGCGACAAGTGGCGCTGCTGATCTGGGGCGACCCGTCGCTTTATGACAGCTCGCTGCGAATCGCGTCGCGGCTGGACCCTCAGCCCTCGACACGGGTGATCCCTGGCATCACCGCGCTGCAGGCATTGACGGCCGCCCACGCCATTCCGATCAATGATCTGGGCGCGCCTTTTGTTGTGACCACCGGACGGCGGATCAGGGATGAAGGCTGGCCGGCAAATGCCTCGAAAGTAGCGGTAATGCTGGATGGCGAGTGTTCGTTTCAATCCCTGGACATGGCCGATTATGACATCTGGTGGGGTGCCTATGTCGGCATGAAAGAGGAAATCCTGATCAAAGGCGCTTTGACCGATGTGGCGCAGGAGATTCTGGACACCCGCGCCAAGGCACGTGCCGATCATGGCTGGATCATGGATATCTATTTGCTGAAAAAGCGCGTGATCTGACCTAAAAGGTCGCAAATGACGATTGCACCAGCGGCACCATAGAGGCTAAATGAACGCGTCTGGTCCTGCCGGAGACATCCGGATGCTAAGAGGGAATGTGGTGCGACTGCCATGGCAGCCAAATCCACAGCCGCCCCCGCGACTGTAAGCGGAGAGCCCCTGTTCAACCAGCCACTCCTGTTCTCAGGGGGAAGGCGAACAGAGGCATCGACCCGCAAGCCAGGAGACCTGCCAGGCGACAATTGAAACACCGGCCGTCGGGTGCGGCGGCAAAGGAGATTAAAAGATGGCAACACAAACGCAAACAGCATCCGCCTCGCGCGCCGGTATCCTTCCGGTCATGTTCGCGGTGGTTCTGGGTCTGGGTATCATCACCCTGACCGGTCACGTACAGGCCGCGGCGCTGCATGACGCAGCACACGACGTGCGCCACGCGACCGGCTTCCCCTGCCACTAAGACCATGTTCAGTCGTATACTGACCAGCGCGTTGTTCGCTGGTGCTGCAGCGGGGCTGATAGCCGCCTTGCTGCAGTTGGTCTTTGTGCAACCTGTTTTGCTGCACGCAGAGCTGTACGAATCCGGTGAGCTGGTGCATTTCGGAGCCGAAGCCGTTTCGGCGCATCCCGAATTGCCGGGCATGTTCTCGGAACTGACCCGTGACGCGCTGAGCGTCATCTTCACCATGCTGACCTATACCGGTTACGCGCTGCTGATGGTTGCCCTGATGTCCGTGGCCGAAGGCCAGGGCCACACGATTGATGGCCGTACCGGCGTGCTTTGGGGTCTGGCTGGGTTCATCGCCTTTCATCTGGCGCCTGGCTTTACCCTGGCACCAGAGGTGCCTGGTGTAGCGGCGGCTGACGTCTATGCCCGACAGGTCTGGTGGTTTGCCACGGTTGGTGCTGCGCTTGTTGCGCTGTGGTTGATTGCGTTTGGCGGCAACCTGATCAGCTATGTGATCGCAGCAGCCCTGTTGCTGGCACCCCATCTGATCGGAGCGCCCGAACCGGATGTGTTCACCGGCCCCGTCCCGACCGAGATCGGCGCTCTGTTCGCCGCTCGCGCCTTTGGCATCGGTCTGGTGGCCTGGGTTCTGGTCGGTGCCTTTGCCGGGTATTTCTGGCAAAGCGAAGGCAAACGCGTCGAAGCAGCGGCCTGATCCTCTCATATAATTACGCGCCGGGTTCTGCCCGGCGCGTTTCTTTTTGCCCTAAAGGAAAGAAAAATGGCACGCTCACTTGCCCTTTTTGCAATCGGCCTTGTGTTCGGTGGTGGTGCTGGTTTTGTGCTGGCGGCCGCCAATGGCGTCACGTTTGACGGCCACGATCATGGCGATCCGTCCCATCACGGCGGCGCGCATGCCGAAGCGATGGCCCATGACCATTCGACCACGGTAAACCTGCCCGCAGGGGCGGACGCGCCCAGCGTTGCAATCGCGCTGACCCAGGACCCGATGGCCGGGTGGAACCTGCACGTCATGCCGCAGAATTTCCGGTTTGCCCCGGAAAACGCGTCAACAGCCGACGTAGACGGCGAAGGCCACGCGCATGTTTACGTCAATGGCGAGAAACTAGCCCGGCTCTACGGCAACTGGATACACATCCCCGACCTTCCGAAGGGAGAGGTCGAGGTTTCGGTTTCGCTGAACGCAAACAGCCACAGCGCACTGACGGTCGACAACGTACCGGTCAGCGCTGCCGTGACCGTTCAGGTCGATTAAAGCGCCGGTATCCGCGCGCGCAAACACATCCGAAGTCGCCCGCAGGGTCGGGCGTCTTCGATCCAACCTGCGGGACTGTCCAAATAGGCTTTGCAGGTCGCGACGATGTCTTCGGCATCGGTAACGATATCGACCCCCGAAAACACGTAAGACGCCCGTCCTGCGGCCTGCAATGCCAATGCGGTCGGCTCAGCGCAGCCACTGAAACAGGCGTGATCCGAGATGACGACCCGACCATTCAGCCCTGCACGCACCAGCGCGTCATCCACGGCCTGCCTCTCGGCCACTCGGTCACGCGTTCCCGCACAACTGCTGCAAATCAATAGGCGTATCGGGTCCACGTGTGGCCTCGTGTTTGATGGTTTGCATGTTTCTGCGGCTTTCTGGACGTCGGCGCAATCCTGAATACGTACGGAAATGTGCGTGCGCGGAACTCGGATTTCTGGCATCACTCAGACAGTCACATTGAACGAGGCACCGTCATGCGCACGCTTTTGGGTTTGCTCTGTCTTCTCGCCCTGCCTGTCCGGGCCGAGGAACCATTGTCGGGTTGGGCAGTGTATCCAACCGTCAAAAGCTATGAAGAACTGGTCGCGGATACGAAGGCTGCGGTGAAGGAAAACGGGTTGATCGTGGTCACGCAGGCTGGTCCGACCAAGGCGGCTGCAGCCCGTGGCATCACTATACCCGGCAATCTGGTGATCGGTGCCTTCAACAACGACTATGCCGTGCGCGTTCTGGAAACCTCTGTCAGTGCAATGATCGAAGCGCCGATTCGCTTTTACGTGACTGAGAACGACGACGGCACCGCCACCCTGTCCTACAAAACGCCCAGCTTTGTCTTTGCCCCCTATGTGTACGAGGGCGGAGAGCCTTTGCGCGATATTGCCCAAGAACTTGACACAAAGTTTCAGTCAGTGGCGGAATCCGCAGCCAAATAGTCACACTGACGTGAACCTGCTTGCGTCTGGCTACGTCCTCCGCAATCTGCTGAGCAACGAAAACTTCGGAGCATAACGAATGCAGGACCTCTCCCCCCGCGCGGCTGACCTTTTGGCCCAAAGACTATACGAGGCCGGATGCCGCCACGCTTTTGGCATGCCAGGCGGAGAGGTTCTGACGCTGGTGGATGCTCTGGAACAGGCTGGGATCACCTTTCACCTAACCAAACACGAAAACGCTGCCGGCTTCATGGCCGAGGCGGTTCACCACCGTGATGGCGCGCCTGCTATTCTGGTGGCCACTCTGGGCCCCGGCGCGATGAACGGGATCAACGTTGTGGCCAACGCGCTGCAGGACCGGGTGCCGATGATTGTTCTGACCGGCTGCGTCGATGCGGATGAGGCGCTGACCTACACCCATCAGGTGATGGATCACGCGCAGGTTTACCGCTCAATCACCAAGGGGACATTTACACTGACGGCGCAGGGCGCAGATGTGGTCGCAGACAAGGCGGTATCACTAGCCAACCAGCCCCGCCCCGGTCCGGTTCATATTGACGTGCCGATCTCGGTTGCGGATATGCGCGTATCCGGGAGCAAACGCCGCCGTCTGGTCAAACCCGCTGCGGTCGCGCCCGAAGGAAACTGTGTTGAGAAAGCCCGCCGCTGGGTGACCGAGGCCGAACGCCCCATCGCGATCTTGGGTCTGGACGTTCTTTATGACGACTCGCGCAATGTGGTTCAGGCGTTTCTGGAACATTTCAACATCCCCTTCGTGACCACCTACAAAGCTAAGGGCGTCGTGCCCGAGGATCATCCTTTGTGCCTGGGCGGCGCAGGTTTGTCGCCCTTGGCCGACAAGCATCTGGTGCCGTTGGTCAAACAATCCGATCTGGTGTTGTGTCTGGGGTATGACCCGATCGAAATGCGCCCTGGCTGGCGCGAGATCTGGGACCCCGAGGAAAAGCGCGTCATCGATATCTCGGCCGTCGTCAACGATCATTACATGCATCAAGCCGGGTTGAATCTGGTCGCCCACACGGGCGCCACGCTAGAAGCCATCGCCAAGGGGAACCCCGCCCGCGCGACGTGGCCGGGTGGTGAACCCGCGCAGGTTAAGGCCGCGCTGGCGCAGGCCTTCCCCGCGGATGATGACTGGGGCCCGGCGGCCGTGATCGCCGAATCCCGCGCCGCCCTGCCCGCTGATACGCTGGCCACCGCCGACAGCGGCGCGCATCGCATCCTGCTGAGCCAGATGTGGGAGTGCCACGAAGAACGCGGGCTGATCCAATCCTCGGCCCTGTGTACCATGGGCTGCGCCGTACCGATGGCCATTGGCCTGAAACTGGCTGAGCCTGACCGCCCGGTCATCAGTTTCTCGGGCGATGCTGGTTTTCTGATGGTTGCCGGAGAGCTGTCGACCGCAGCCGAGATGGGCTGCAATCCGATTTTTCTGGTCTTTGTCGACGCCAGTCTTGCGCTGATCGAGTTGAAACAGCGCCAGCGTCAGATGGGCAATATGGGCGTGGATTTCGACCGCCACGACTTTGCCGCCATGGGGCAAGTCTTTGGTGGCTATGGACATACCGTCCGCAACCGCGCAGAACTGCGGTCGGCGCTGGAGCAGGCGGTCAAAGCCGACCGCTTTACCGTCATCGCTGCAGAAATCGAGCGTGGAGGATATGATGGCCGGATCTGAGGGACCGCTGAAAGGCGTCAAGGTGCTGGATCTCAGCCGCATTCTGGCTGGGCCAACCTGTACGCAGCTGCTGGGCGATTTGGGCGCCAACGTAATCAAGATCGAAAACCCGGCCAGTGGCGGCGATGATACCCGGCAATGGGGCCCTCCTTACGTTGAAGACGCTCAGGGCAACCGCTCGGACCTGAGCGCGTATTTCATGTCGGCCAACCGCAACAAGAAATCCGTCGCCATCGACATCACTACGCCCGGAGGCCAGGCTGAAATCAAACGGCTGGCATCGCATGCCGATATCCTGATCGAGAATTTCAAACCCGGCGGGCTGGCGAAATACGGGCTGGATTACGCCACGCTATCGCCGGAGTTCCCGAGCCTCGTCTATTGCTCGATCTCGGGCTATGGCCAGACCGGACCGAATGCGTCCAAGCCCGGCTATGACCTGATGGCGCAAGGTTATGGCGGGATCATGTCGCTGACCGGCGACCCCGAAGGCGCACCGATGAAGGTGGGTGTTGGCATCGCTGATGTGATGTGCGGAATGTATGCCTGCGTTGGCATTCTAGCCGCTCTGCGCCACCGGGATCAAACCGGCAAAGGCCAGCAGATCGACCTGGCATTGGTCGACTCACAAGTTGCCTGGTTGATCAACGAGGGCGTCAATTACCTGACCTCGGGCAATGTTCCGCAACGGCGGGGCAACGGGCATCCCAACATTGTGCCTTATGACGTTTACGAAACTTCGGATGGCCATGTGATTCTGGCCGTGGGCAATGACGGACAGTTCCGCCGTTTCTGCGACTTTATCGGGCGGCCCGAGCTGGCCAATGATCCGCGCTTTGCGACCAACCCAGCGCGCCTGGAAAATCGCGACGCTTTGAACGCAGTTCTGCGCCCGGCGGTTCAAGCCCATGACACTGCCACCGTCATCGCCGAGCTGGAAGACCGCAAAGTACCCGTCGGCCCGGTGCGGACTTTGGATCAGGTTTTTGCCTCGGATCAGGTCGCGGCTCGGCAAATGCAGATCGCCATGCAGGCGGCACCGGGGTCGGTGCAGCTGATCGGGAATCCGCTGAAATTGTCACGCACTCCGGTCACCTATCGCGCTGCCCCGCCCGAATTCGGGGCGGACACTCAGGCCGTTTTGAACGCCAAAAATCCATTCGAAGATTGAAACACTGCGCCCATTTAGGCGGCATGTTGCTGAAACATGCCGTTGAATCGGCGGTTTTTTTCACGTTTTACACACACGGCTTTTCACCAATTCGAGAGCAGAGGCGATACTGATACGACGCCGTCAGAGTCTCTGCTACATCGAATAGTGTAGAAAATTAAAATTGGATCGGACCAATCGCATGAAACAGGATGTTTTCGGACAGATGAACACCCTCAGCCATTCGGCAAGCGTCGAGGCGTGGAACGGTGTTCTGCTTGGGTTCATGGCGCATGCGGCCATTACTCCGCAACATCTGGGCAAGGTGCTGGAGCTTGAGCCCGACTTTGCCCTGGGTCACGCCATCAAGGGGCTGTTCATGGTTCTGCTGGGCCGGCGTGAGATGACGGCGGTCGCGGTCGAGGCCTTGTCAGAGGCCAAAGCCGCGATGGAACGGCAACCGATCTCTGAACGTGAGCGCATGTATGTCGAGGCGCTTGGCCTGTATCTGGAAGATCTGCCCTCGCAGGCGATTCAAAAATTTGAGCAGATTCTGCGCTTCCATCCGCAGGATACTCTGGCGATGAAACTCAGCCACGCAACCCGGTTCGTTCTGGGTGACCCGACCGGTATGCGCCGGTCAATCGAGCGGGTCTTGGCCGCTTATGAACCGGATCACCCAGGGCGTGGCTATCTTCTGGGCTGTCATGCTTTCGCGTTGGAGGAAACGGGCGAATACCAAAAGGCCGAGATTGCCGGACGCCAAGCCCTTTGGATGGTTTCGGATGATGCCTGGGGTCTGCATGCGGTGGCCCACGTGCACGAGATGCAGGGCAATGCGCAATTGGGTCTGGACTGGTTGGCCGGACGCGAGGACGCTTGGACCCATTGCAACAACTTCCGCTATCACGTCTGGTGGCACAAGGCACTGATGCATCTGGACCTCGGTCAGGTCGACCAGGTGATGGAGCTGTACGATACCCACGTTCGCCAGGACAAAACGGACGATTACCGCGATATCTCGAACGCGACCTCACTGCTGTCGCGCCTAGAGCTGGAAGGCGTCGACGTAGGCAATCGCTGGGAAGAGCTGGCCGATCTCAGCGCGGCCCGGACCGAGGATGGCTGCGTGGTCTTCGCCGACCTTCACTATCTGCTGGCATTGACTGGTGATAACCGCAACGAAGCGACCAGCAAGATGTTGCAGCGCATCCAGAAAGACGCGCAACGCAATCAAGGCGATACTCCGGTCCGCATGTCCGACCCGGGTATTGCAGCCTCCAAAGGGCTTGAGGCTTTTGGTGAGGGGCAGTACGCCGCCGCATTCGACTTTTTGTCGAGCGCGCGCAATGGCATGCAACTGGTAGGTGGCAGCCACGCCCAACGTGATGTATTCGAGCGCATCACCATTGATTCGGGCCTGCGCGCGGGCCGTCTGGATGCTGTCGAGCGCATCTTGGACGATCGCCGCGCCAAACGGGCCGGAGGCGAGGACAATTACGCACTTGCGCGCCGCGCATTGATCGACGCGGCCCGCGACAACGGAGACGCACAAAGCGTCCCGGCTGAATAACAAAAACAAAGACCAAGAAGGACAGAACACGTATGGCGACTGCATCGCCCGCTTCTGATTTTGCGCCTGTGGCCGCCTCGGCGGCCGCCCCTGCCCGTGTGCGTGATCCGCGCCTGGATTTTTACCGCGGCATCGCGATGTTCATCATCCTGATCGCACATATCCCCAATGACCCCTGGGCCAAATGGATCCCCGCGCGGTTCGGCTTTTCCGACGCGACCGAAATTTTCGTGTTCTGTTCCGGCATGGCCTCGGCCATCGCTTTTGGCGGGGCGTTCCTGCGCAAGGGCTGGTGGTTGGGCACCGCCCGCGTGGCGTTCCGCATCTGGCAGGTCTACTGGGCACATATCGCACTGTTCTTCTTTGTCGCCATGTCCATGGCCGCGCTGAATGAAAGCGGATTGTTCGAGAAAAACTATATCTCTTCGCTGAATCTGCAGCATTTCTTTAACGATCCTGCGCCGCAGATTGTCGGGCTGTTCACCCTGACCTACGTGCCTAATTACTTCGATATCCTGCCGATGTATCTGGTGGTTCTGGCGATGATGCCGCTGGTCATGGGCCTGTCGCGGATTGGGTTCTGGGCGGTTGCCTTGGCCTCAGTCACGCTGTGGCTCGTGGCGCAGACCGACGTTCTGGACTTGCCCGCCGAGCCGTGGTCGGATCGACAGTGGTTCTTCAACCCCTTCGGTTGGCAATTGCTGTTCTTTACCGGCTTTGCATTCATGCGCGGCTGGATTCCCGCCCCCCCGGTCTCGAAAACGCTGATCTGGGCAGCGGCGCTGTTCCTGATCTTCTCGATGCCGTTTGGCTCATGGAAAGTGTTCACCTGGATCAACGCAGTTGCCCCTGATCTGTCGGATGAAATCCGCAAGGTCTGGCCCGTTACGAAAGAGTTCCGCGACAAGACCGATTTTGGCCTGTTCCGGTATCTGCACTTCCTGTCGCTGGCCTATCTGGGCTGGGTTGCTGCTGGTGAGCACGGTCACCGCCTGATCGCCACCGGTCACGGCGCGGCGGCCAAAATTTGGCAATTGCTGCTGACCGTGATCACCAAAGTCGGGCAGCAATCGCTGGCAGTATTCGTTTTTTCCATGGCAGCAGCACGGCTTATCGGCGTCGGACTGGACCTGAGTGGGCGGGATGTTGCCAGTGTGTTCATCGCTAACATGATTGGCTTTGCGATGATCATCGGGGTGGCATACATGGCCGCTTGGTTCAAATCACAACCTTGGAAGTCAAAGAAATGAATTTTACACGTCGTGCATTTCTGGCCTCGACTTCGGCGCTTGCCTTTGCGCCTGCCACATTTGCCACCGGCGGGGAAACCCCCTTTGACCGCAATGACGTCATCGCGATGGCCCGGGATCTTGCCAGCCGCCCCTATTCGGAACGCGAAATGGTGCCCCAGGAATGGCAGGACCTGACCTATCAGCAATACCGCTCGATCCGGTTCCGCCTGGACCGGGCGCTGTGGTTTGAAACCGAGACGCCCTTTAACGTCGATTTCTTCACACCCGGCTTATACTTCCCGCGCACCGTCAAGGTGTCGACGGTCGAGGATGGTTTCGCAACGCCGGTCGCGTTTGATCTGAGCATGTTCGACAAATCCGAGGATGTGCCTGAACTTCCGATCGACGACACGCTGGGCTTTTCCGGTTTGCGCCTACGCACCGAGATGCACCGCCCCGGCAAAACCGACGAGTTCTGCGTCTGGCAGGGTGCCAGCTATTTCCGCGCCATCGGCCTGCACGAGGTGTATGGCCTGTCCGCCCGCGGTCTGGCCCTGAAAACCGGTGATCCAGATGGTGAGGAATTCCCCGAATTCATCCGCTTCTGGTTGGAACGCCCAAAACCCGGCCAGCGTGACATGGTGGTTCACGCGCTGATGGACAGCCCCAGCGTGACCGGTGCCTACAGATTCAATGTCACCGCAGGCGCGGATTGCGTCATGGATATCGAGGCCACTCTGTTCCCGCGCGAAGAACTGACCCATGTCGGTATCGCGCCGGGCACTTCGATGTTCTTGTTCGACCAGACCAATCACAGCCGGTTCGACGATTTCCGCCCCGCCGTCCACGACAGCGACGGTCTGCTGATCCGCAACGGTGCCGGAGAAGTTTTGTGGCGACCGTTGGCTAACCCGACGCGTCTGCAGATTTCGTCCTTCGTTGACATGAACCCACGCGGGTTCGGCCTGATGCAGCGGAAACGCGAGTTCTCGGACTACGCGGATCTTGAGGCGAATTACCACAAACGCCCCGGCCTTTGGGTCGAACCGAAGGGCGACTGGGGCAAAGGTACTGTAACGCTGGTTGAGATTCCGGCAGATCAGGAAATCTATGACAACATCGTCGCCTATTGGCGCCCGATGGAGCCATACGCAGCGGGCAGCCAGGTCGACCTGTCCTACCGTCTGATCTGGGGGGACGAGCCGCAGCGCACGCCGATGCCGCGCGTGATCAACACTGCGATGGGTGAAAACACCTTTGGCGAAGGACGTCTGGCCGTCATCGATTTTGAACCCTCTGAGTTGTTCGAAGACCCCGAGGCGATGACGATCTTTGTCAACTCACCCCATGCCGAAACATCCGAGGGTGTGCTGCAACGCAACCCCGATACCGGCGGGCTGCGACTGGCCTTTTCCTTCCAGCCGGGTGACAGGAACCACGTGGAACTGCGCGCGCAGTTGCTGAAAGACAAACAGCCTGCCTCTGAGGTCTGGCTCTACCGTTGGACCGTATGACCGAAGACTTGCATATCATGCCGCCCGAGGCACCGCTGGCCATGCCCGCGCAAGATTTCAGCGCGGGCTTCCGTGACGCGCAAGTGCCCGAGGGTCAGCGCCCCTCGGCCGGGTTTTGGCGCGCCTTGGCGTTTTCGCCTGCGATGGCCGCGACTTTAGGCCTGCTGTGGGTAATGAGCGACTGGTTTGGGGCCGAAGGGATCAACCTGATCGAAGCCATCCTACTGGCGCTGATCTCGTTCAACTTCTTCTGGATTTCCTTCACGGTCTGCACCGTGCTGCTAGGCATGGTTTCCCTGTCGCGGCAGGAACAGCCCAAACGCGAGGGCCGTCCACAGCCCTTGCGCGTGGCGCTGTTGATGCCGGTTTATAACGAGGTGCCGTGGAACGTACTGGGCAATGCCCGCACGATGCTCGAGGATTTGCAGGCGCGGGGTGGTCAACACCACTATGCCATGTTCATCCTGTCCGACACCCGCGACCCCGAGATCGCAGCACAGGAACAGGCCAGTATCGAGGCGCTGCGAACGACGCTGGCCCCGGGTCTGGAACTGTATTACCGCCGTCGCGAAGAAAACACGGACCGCAAGGTCGGTAACATCGCCGACTGGGTCAGCCGTTGGGGCGCGGATTGGGATGCGATGTTGGTGCTGGATGCCGACAGTCTGATGACGGGCCGTGCCATCCTGCGCCTGACGGATTCACTGGCGCGCGATTCTGGCGCGGGCCTGATCCAAAGTTATCCGCAACTGATCGGCGCGCAATCGGTCTTTGCCCGGATGCAGCAGTTTGCCAACGGCGTGTATGGCATTGCATTCGCCGAAGGTCTGGCGCGCTGGTGTGGACAAGAGGGCAACTATTGGGGTCACAACGCGATTATCCGCACCAAGGCCTTCGCCAATTGCGCTGGTCTACCGAAACTGCTCAGCCTGAATGGTCAGGAAACACTGATCATGAGCCACGATTTCGTCGAGGCCGGTCTGATGCGTCGCGCCGGTTGGGGCGTGCGGTTCCTGCCGCGCATCCGCGGCTCGTACGAGGAAACACCGCCCACACTGATCGACCATGCGCTGCGCGACCGTCGCTGGTGCCAGGGCAACCTGCAGCACCTGAAGCTGCTGGGGTCTGCCGGGTTCCGGGCAGTGTCGCGGTTCCACATGTTCCACGGGGCGGTGGGCTATCTAATGTCGCCGCTGTGGTTCGCCTTGCTGGTAATGTGGGCGCTGATCGGTCAGGGCGAGGATGCCTCGGTCCTGCATTATTTCAGCCCCGACAACCCGCTGTTCCCGCAATGGCCCGAGATGTCGGAAACCCGCCATGTGCTGATCATTCTGGTAATGTATGCGATGTTGCTGGCCCCCAAGGTGCTGGGCGTTCTGGCGCTGCCCCTCAGCGGAGTGCGCTATGCGGATTTCGGCGGTGGTTCCAAATTCCTGACGTCGTTTCTGGCCGAGGTCATCCTGTCGATCCTTTACGCTCCGATCCTGATGGTGCAACAGATGATCGCAGTATTCCGGACGGCGCTTGGTCTGCAAAAAGGTTGGTCCCCGCAGGCGCGGGATGGTGGCAGCTATAGCCTGCAAACGCTGGTCCTGTGCCACATGCTGGAAACCATCAGCGGCATCGCATTGAGTGTGGGTATCCTGTCCGGTCTGGTGTCGATCTGGCTAGCCCCGATTGCCGTCAGCCTTGCGCTGGCGATCCCCCTGTCCGCACTCAGCGGTGTGTCGGCTGGTACCGCGCGGCGCATGGTCGGGATGAAAGAGGATTTTCACGAGCCCGCCATCACGCGATCCGCCCGGCGTCATCGCAACGAGCTGAAGCGCCTGATTGAGGGTAAGACGGTCATGACCCCTGCCGAGTGATTAGCCGCCCGGCAGGCCTTCGTACCAGTCCACCATCATGTCCGCCCAACCCTTGGGCACTGAGTGGCCACCGGGAAACAGCGCGAATTCCAGCATGCCGCCTTCGGCACACCCACTCCATCTGCGTCGCATGAACTGGCCGGTGGTTGAAAAACCGCTGGGCTTGGTATCGACGCATTCATTGGCAACCCGCCAGATTTCCAGCCCGGCAAAGATATCGCCTTGATGGAACCGGCCACCGCCCAGAATGCGTCCTTCTAACGGCACCACATTGTCGGTCCAGCCGTGGGTGTGGAACATCCGTACCGGACCTTCGCAGCTTTCGGGATGCGGTCGCCAGAAACCGCCAGACACCGGAACATAGGCCGAAAACGTATCGGGTGCCGCGCAGGCCAGGTAATACACCATGAACGCCCCGGCCGAGAAACCGCCCAGAACCACGCGATCCGCATCCACACCGAAACGGTCCGAGGCATCCTGTACCGCTTCGGTCAGAAAGGCGGTTTCGTCCCGCCCTTCCCAACCGGGAAAGAAGTTCCAGCTTTGGCGGCCATTTCGTTCTGACCCCTCGGGGGCCATGACCGCATAACCGCGCGCCAGCAAAGGCTCGACCATGCTGCGGTTTTTCAAAGTACCGGTAGCCGAACCCCCATAGCCATGCAGAAAGACAACCAACGGTGGGTTATCCGCCTCGGGCAATTCGATGTGGTACCCACCCGAAGCCGTCTCACACATGCCTTCCTGATCGGCACAGGCCGCCAACCCTGCCTGCCCGGCGAATGTCAAACCCGCTGCCAAGGTGAATGCCCGGATCATCCTGTCTCTCCTGTATTGTGTTCAACCGGCAAACCAGCCCGTACCCATCCCGGCCCTGCGGCGGACCCCAGCATACCCTCTGGTACGTCAATGATGTTTGTGAACCCTGCCTCGGTCAATCTGTTGCTCAGCCGAGCCGACCTGACCCCACGCGCGCAAATCAATGCAACAGGCGCGTTCCGATCACCGCCGGTCAGCTGTGCCAGCGCCTGTTCGAAATCATCGCGGCGCATATCCAACGGATGCGCTCCCTGGCCAACGCCCGTGGTCTGCCATTCCCGCGGCGTGCGAATGTCGACCAACAACACATCCCCAGACACCGCTTGCTGATGCGCGTCCTGAACACTCAGCCTGTCACCCGCGTAATCTTGCGGGATCAAACGATATTCCCGAACAGCAAAGCCAGCAACGATGGCGGCGCCACCGCCCAACAGAACCCATCGGCGTGTTCGGTTTGCTTTGTCTGCCACGCAGCTCTCTCCTGATCCGATGGGATGTGCTTATCACAGCCCGAATTTCGAATCCGCGTTGAATTTCAACCGGCAGATCAAGATCGCGTCATTGTTTCGCACCCCAATCGATGGCGATAGGACTGCGGGTAAAACTTGCAATAGCTGGACAGTTAGAAAATTATCCTTAAAAACCAGTACTACATTTGACCGCCCAGATCGGAGTATCGCACTTGTCCCTATTCCTCATCGCGGCCCTTCCCTTCCTCGGAGCTGTATTCCCAGCCCTTCTGATCCGGGCAGGACGAAACGCAGCAGCATCAGCCGCCGGGCTGACCACCTTTCTGGCGCTCATGGGGCTGTTGATTCACATTCCGTCGGTCATGCGCGGAGAGGTTGTCACGGCGCGGTTCGACTGGATACCGGCGCTGGGGCTGAACGCGAATTTCATGCTGGACGGTCTTGGGTTTCTGTTTGCCCTGCTGATCCTGGGGATCGGATTGCTGATCATCCTGTATGCGCGGTTTTACCTGTCACGCGAAGATCCAATGGGGCAGTTCTATACCTATCTGCTGCTGTTTCAGGGCGCGATGGTCGGGATCGTTCTCTCAGACAATATCCTTCTTTTGCTTATTTTCTGGGAGCTTACTTCGCTAAGCTCATTCTTGCTGATCGGGTATTGGAAACATCTGCCCGAGGGACGTCAGGGCGCGCGCATGGCGCTGGCCGTAACCGGCGGTGGCGGGTTGGCGATGATCGCGGGTATGCTGATTCTGGGCAATATCGTGGGCTCATATGACCTAAGCGTCATCCTGCAGAACAAAGAGCTGATCCAAGCCTCACCGTATTACATGCCCGCGCTGGTCCTGATCCTGCTGGGCTGTTTCACCAAGTCGGCGCAGTTCCCGTTCCATTTCTGGCTTCCGCATGCGATGGCCGCGCCGACGCCGGTTTCTGCCTATCTGCATTCAGCCACGATGGTGAAGGCCGGGTTGTTCCTTATGGCCCGGATGTGGCCGGTTTTGGCAGGGACGGATGCGTGGTTTTATATCGTGGCGACCACAGGTTTGGTGACCATGTTGATCGGGGCCTGCATTGCCTTGTTCAAAGACGATCTTAAGGCACTGCTGGCGTTTTCGACCGTGTCGCATCTGGGTTTGGTGACGATGCTGCTGGGCTTTGGCACCAAGATCGCAGCTGTGGCGGCGATATTCCACATTATCAATCACGCCACTTTCAAATGCGCTCTGTTCATGACCGCCGGGATCGTGGACCACGAAACCGGAACCCGAGACATCAAACGTCTGGGCGGGTTGCGTCAGTTGATGCCGATTACATTTACCATCGGAACGATTGCCGCGCTGTCCATGGCCGGTCTGCCTCCGCTGAATGGCTTCCTGTCCAAAGAAATGATGCTTGAGGAGACAGTCCACACCACCTGGCTGCACTCGCACT
Organism: Ruegeria sp. BB5; assembly: GCF_056539405.1. Lineage (NCBI taxonomy): Bacteria > Pseudomonadati > Pseudomonadota > Alphaproteobacteria > Rhodobacterales > Roseobacteraceae > Ruegeria > Ruegeria sp. BB5. Next base: position 1,562,004 of record NZ_JBQFUX010000001.1, read on the forward strand.
ATCTGGTACCGGGTTTGGCGCTGCTGGCGGCACTGTTCTCGGCTGCCTATTCCTTCCGCTTTGTCGGACATGTCTTCCTTGGCCCGCAGCGCAACGATTATCCGCACCACCCGCATGATCCGCCTGTCGGTATGTGGCTGGCCCCGGCCTTCCTTGTGGTGCTGGTCGTGCTGATCGGTCTGAATTCGGCCGCGCTCGTTGGGCCTCTGGTCGCGGTAGTATCCAGCGCCGTAATCGGCGGAGAGAAGCTGCCCTACTACTCACTGAAGCTCTGGCATGGCTTTACGCCCGCGCTTTACATGTCGGCCGTAGCCACATTAGGCGGTCTGTTCCTGCTGGCGCTACACCGTCGTGGCGAACAGCTGTGGAACGCCCTGCCCCGCCCCGAAGCGAAGGTCATCTTCGAGGCTGTCATCGGCGCGTTTACCACACTCAGCCGTTGGATCACCGACACGCTGCACAACGGAGTGATCAGCCGCTATGCCATCATCCTTGTCGCGTTCACTGTCGGGCTTGGCTACTACGCCTATTCAACCGGCACGATAGGCCCCATAACGCGCGAGCCCCTGCCCATTCAGATCATTCCGTTCATCGGTTGGATTTGCTTGGTCGGCGCCACGCTGGCGATCATGTGGTTCCACCGCAACCGCCTGCTGTCGCTGGTGCTGATCGGCGTGGTTGGCCTGATCGTTTCGATGGCGTTCAACTACCTCTCGGCCCCGGATCTGGCGCTGACGCAGATCTCGGTCGAGGTGGTGACGATGATCCTGTTGCTGCTGTCGCTGAACTTCCTGCCCACGGATACACCGTGGGACAGCAGCGCGGCGCGACGCTGGCGGGATGCGGCGATCTCAGTGGTGGCCGGCCTTGGCACCGGCGCACTGATCTATGCGCTGATGCTGCGGGATTTTGCCTTTCCCACGATTTCCGAGTTCCACTTGGCCAACTCGTACAAAGGCGGTGGCGGTACCAACGTGGTCAACGTGATCCTGGTGGACTTCCGGGGCTTTGATACCTTTGGCGAGATCATCGTTCTAGGCATCGCCGCCCTGATCATCTTTGCCCTGACCGAGGCCGTTCTGGGCACCAACGTCCGCAGCTATCTGTTGAACCGCAAGCCGCACTGGCCGCAATCAGGGGATTCACATCCGCTGATGATGGTTGTGGCAACCCGCGTGATGATGCCGATTGCCCTGATGGTTGGGGCCTACATCTTTTTCCGCGGTCACAACCAGCCGGGGGGCGGGTTCATTGCCGGTCTGATCGTCGCGATTGCCTTCCTGATGCAATACATGGCCAGTGGCTACACATGGGCCATCGAACGACAGCGGTTCTACTATCACGGCACCATCGGCTGGGGTGTTCTGATCGCTGCCGCCACCGGGATCGGAGCATGGTTCAACGAACGCCCGTTCCTGACCAGCGACTTCGGCTATCTCCATTGGCCACCCCTGGAAGAGTTCGAATGGGCCACCGCCATCCTGTTTGACACCGGCGTGTTCCTGGCCGTGCTGGGTGCGGTGATGCTGGCGCTGGACAGCCTGTCGCGGTTCGCGTGGCAGCCGGGCATGGCGCAAGAGTTCCCGATGGATATCAACCCGCTACGGGACGACTCGAAAGACGAAGATAAGAAGGAGCAGGCCTGATGGAAGCGCTCGTAGCCTCAGCCGTAGGCATCATGACCGCCGCCGGGATTTTCCTGATCCTGCGCCGCCGCACATTCCCTGTCATTCTGGGGCTGTCGCTGATCACCTACGCGGTGAACGTGTTCCTGTTCGCCACCGGGCGGCTGGCGCTGGATGCGCCTGCGGTTCTGAACAAATACGAAGAGGTTCCTTATACCGACCCGTTGCCACAAGCGCTGGTGCTGACGGCCATCGTGATTTCCTTTGGTATGACGGCGGTGATCGTGATGATCGCGCTGTCCGCTTATCTGTCGTCGAAGGATGACCATATCGACATGACCGCACAAGACAGCGTCGACGGCGCGGGAGAAGACGCATGAACCACTGGATCGTAGCGCCGATCGTCCTGCCCGCGATCCTGGCCCCGTTCATCATCATGGTCCTGCGATATCACCTGGACCTGCAGCGCATCTTCTCGGTCGCCGGTGTAGTGGCGTTGCTGGGGATTGCCCTGACCATCACCGCGCAGGCCGCAGGTGGCGATATTCTGGTCTATGAGCTGGGCGATTGGCCTGCGCCCTTCGGCATCGTGCTGGTGCTAGACCGCCTGTCTGCGATGATGGTCTTGCTGACCGCCCTGCTCGCCTTGCCCATTGTGCTATACGCCATCGCGTCCGGGTGGGACGACAGGGGTAAACACTTTCACGCGCTGTTCCACTTTCAGCTTATGGGCGTCTGCGGTGCCTTCCTGACGGGCGATGCCTTCAACCTGTTCGTTTTCTTCGAGGTGCTGCTGATCGCTTCCTACGGCTTGATGACGCATGGGGGCGGGTCGGTCCGGCTGAAGGCCGGGGTGCAATATGTGGCCTATAACCTGTTGGGCTCGACCTTGTTCCTGTTTGCGCTCGGCACGCTTTATGCCGTGACCGGAACGCTTAACATGGCCGATCTGGCTGTTCGAGTCGCCGAAATTCCGCCCGAGGATACCGCCCTATTGCGGGTTGGAGCGGTTTTGTTGCTGTTGGTCTTTTGTATCAAGGCGGCCGTCTTGCCACTGCATTTCTGGTTGCCTGCCAGTTACGCCAATGCACCTTTGCCCGTCGCCGCACTGTTTGCGATCATGACCAAGGTGGGTGCCTATTCAATCCTGCGCGTCGATACGCTGGTCTTTGGGCCCGATGTGGCTGTAACGCAAGGATTGCTGGGCGACTGGCTGCAACCTGCCGCGCTTCTGACGCTGGCCGTGGGTGCCATTGGTATTCTGGGCTCGCAGCACATCGCACGGATGACGGCCTTTTGTGCCATCGCATCAATGGGCACATTGTTGATCGCAATTTCACTGTTTACCGAAACGGCCACAACTGCCGCGCTGTACTACATCTTTCATTCGACCCTTGCCACGGCGCTGATGTTCCTGGTGGCTGACCTAGTGATGGAACGCCGGGGCGGGGCCATCGCGCCAACGGCCCCGATGGCGCAAAGCGGGCTGGTCTCGGCCCTGTTCTTTGTTGGGGCAATCGCGATGGCGGGAATGCCCCCACTGTCGGGTTTCATCGGCAAGCTCCTAGTGCTGGATGCGGCGCGCGACGCACCGGATGCAAACGCAATCTGGGCCGTGATCCTGATCGGGTCGTTCGTCACGATCGTCGGGTTGGCGCGCGCAGGCACGCTGATCTTCTGGAAAAGCCATGACGCACAACACAACCCGGCGCCCGAGGTGGAAGATGACGAGGAAGCACCAGCCCTGCCCGCACCCGAACCAAACCCCGGACTGGCCTTCACCGCCATTTTTGGCATGGTCATGGGGCTTGTGATGCTGACCTTGTTCGCGGGCCCTGCCCTGACTTACGCTGGCAAAACAGCCGAACAGTTGTTCACACCCGAAAACTACATCTCAGCCGTTCTGGGGGGAGAGGAATAATGAGACTTCTGCATCGAATTTTCCCCCACCCGCATCTGACGATCCTGCTAACGCTGGTGTGGATGCTTCTGGCGAATTCGCCTTCGCTGAACTCTCTGGTGTTCGGGTTGCTGCTTGGGATTATCATTCCCTTCATTACTCAGCCCTACTGGCCCGACAGACCCAAACTGCGCAACTGGCCGATGATCATCGAGTATATGCTGGTGGTGCTGTGGGATATCGTGATGGCCAATATCACCGTGGCCCGTATCATCCTGTTCAAACGCGATGCCGACCGACAGCCCAACTGGGTCTGTATCCCACTTGAACTGCGCACCCCCGAAGCGATCACTGTATTGGCCGGAACCATCACCATGACCCCCGGAACGGTCAGTTGCGATCTGTCGGCGCAAGGCCACAACCTGCTGGTTCACTGCCTGGATGCGCCCAACGTGGATGAGGTGCGCGACCAGATCAAACAACGCTATGAGCGCCGTCTGAAGGAGATTTTCGAATGATCGAGATTGCGATCTGGTTTGCCTTCGCCTGTTTCGGGGCGGCCATCATGCTGTGCCTGTATCGGATCATCTCGGCCGAGGGTGTGGGCACACGTGTTCTGGCGCTGGACACGATGGTCATCAACACAATTGCGCTGATGATTCTTTACGGGTTGGCTCTGGGTACCGAGATCTTTTTCGAGGCCGCCATGATCATCGCCATGCTGGGTTTTGTCTCAACCGTAGCCTATGCGCGCTTTATGCTGCGCGGCAATATCATCGAGTGAGGGCGCCCAATGTTCATAATCGAGTTTCTAGTCGCCTTCTTTTTGATCGTATCCGGCATATTCGGTTTTGTCGGCTCGTATGGGATGATAAAGTTGAAGGACCCGATGTCGCGTCTTCATGCCCCAACCAAAGCAACGACGTTAGGTGTGGGTGGTGTGCTGCTGGCGTCGATCTTTCATTCGGCAGTAATCGAGCAGCATATTTCCCTGCACGAGCTGCTGATCACCCTTTTCCTGTTCCTGACTGCGCCGATCACGGCCCTGTTCATTGCCAAATGGCATATTCATCGCCATGAAAAGCCCGATGATCTGCCAGATGCGGGTGAGGATGAGCTTTGGGCCACTCACGCGGTTGAGCAGGTCGAAGACGTACCAGACCACACAAAGACCTGAATTCCATGCATCACCCTCCGCTGCCCCTGACCCGTGATCTGGTTCTGATAGGCGGCGGGCATACCCACGCGCTTGTACTGCGGAAATGGGGCATGAACCCTTTGCCCGGTGCGCGGGTGACGGTGATCAACCCCGGTGCCAATGCCCCCTATTCCGGTATGCTACCAGGCTTCGTCGCCGGACATTACCAGCGTTGGGAGCTGGACATTGATTTGGTGCGCCTTGCCCGATTTGCCGGTGCGCGCGTGATCCTGAGCCCGGTTGATGGTATCGACATCAACCGGCGTCAGATACACGTGCCTGGCCGACCACCCGTGGCCTTCGATGTGGCGTCGGTCAATGTGGGGATCACCTCGGAAATGCCGGCCCTGCCCGGATTTGCTGACCATGCAGTTCCCGCCAAGCCGCTGGGACCGTTTGCCTCCAGGTGGGCGGAGTATCTGGATGGCAGCGGCCCCGCCTCAGTCGCCGTGATCGGCGGTGGGGTCGCGGGGGTAGAACTGGTTATGGCCATGGCTCATGCCCTTCGAGCCAAAACCCGCACAGCGCAGGTGACACTGATCGACAATGCCCGGGCCTTGGCGGCGACGGGGACCAAGGCGGGCGCGACCATTCGTAAGGCGGTGGCCGATCTGGGGATTGAGCTGATCGAGCATGCCGCGATTTCACGCATCGAACAGGATCATGTTCTGCTAGAGGATGGCCGCAAGGTTCCCGCCGAATTTATAACCGGGGCTGCCGGTGCCCGCCCCTATGACTGGATCACCCAGACGGGCCTTGATCTGCATGACGGCTACATCCGCGTGGACGCCCATCTGCAATCCAGCGATCCGGCGATCTTTGCCGCCGGAGATTGCGCCCATCTTGCCGATAACCCTCGTCCCAAGGCCGGTGTCTATGCGGTCCGAGAGGCTCCGGTCCTGTTCAACAATCTGCGGGTCGCTCTGGGGGCCGGGAAGATGCGGCGATATCTGCCGCAGAAAGACTACCTAAAACTGATCTCTTTGGGTGGTAAATCGGCACTGGCCGAACGTCTTGGAACCTCGTTCAGCGGGCCAGTGATGTGGCGATGGAAGAACCATATCGACCAGAGCTTCATGAATAAATTCCGCAACCTACCCCAGATGGCACGCCCCCCCCTACCGCGCCACCATGCGGCGGGCATGCAAGAAGCCCTGGGGGAAAAACCCATGTGCGGCGGCTGTGGAGCCAAGGTTGGGCGCGGCGCGTTGCAAACAGTTCTGAGTGGCCTGCCAAAGCCGAACCGGGACGACATCACCCCCTTGCCCGGGGACGACGCCGCCCTGCTGACAACCGGCAGAGCGCGCCAAGTGATAACCTCGGACCACCTGCGCGGCTTCACGGATGACCCAGTGCTGATGACGCGCATCGCCGCTGTTCACGCACTGGGAGATATCTGGGCCATGGGGGCCAACCCACAGGCGGCGACGGCAACGATCATCCTGCCGCGTATGTCCCCGCAATTGCAGCACCGCACCTTGTCCGAGATCATGACGACGGCCACCGAGGTCATCCGCCACGCCGGGGCAGAAATCGTGGGCGGTCACAGCTCGCTCGGGGATGAGATGACCATCGGCTTCACTCTGACCGGACTGTGCGACAAAGACCCGATCACTTTGTCCGGGGCACGTCCTGGGGATGCATTGATCCTGACAAAACCCCTGGGCAGCGGGGTGTTGATGGCCGCTGAAATGGCGGGGCAAGCTGATGGCAGTTGGGTGGCCGATGCCTTGCGGCAAATGGTTCAGCCGCAAGGCGCGGCATCGCGCATTCTGGCCGGGGCACATGCGATGACGGATGTAACCGGATTTGGACTAGCCGGGCATCTGATGGGCATGTGCGAAGCCTCGGATTGTGGTGCAGTTTTGGATCTGGGCACGATCCCTCTGATGATTGGCGCGCTGGAATTGGCCGCTCAAGGTGTCCGGTCGACAATCTTCGAGGACAACCGCGCAATCGTTCCGGGCATTCCATTCTCGGACAAGGCCGACCTGCTGTTTGACCCGCAAACTGCTGGGGGATTACTGGCCGCCGTCGCATCCGATCAGGCGCACGAATTGTGCGAACAGCTAAGGCACGCGTGCTATCCGGCGGTCATCATCGGGCATCTGACTGACACTCCGGGTTTGCGGCTTTAGAGCTGACCCAGAATTTCTTCAACCCGAGCGGCTGCGGCGTTCAGGCCCGCATCGTCCAGCGCCGCCACGTCGATTTGCGCGATAATCTTGACGGCGCGTGTTTTGGAGGATTTGGCATAGGCCGGGTCATAATGCTGTTCCATCAACGCCCGCGTCAGCGCCCGTTTATCCCCCGCATCGATCAGCGCTAGCCATCCATCCACCACATCGTGTCCTCGATGGAACCGTAGCGGAGACAGGCGATCGCGCAAGCGCTCGGTATCCGAGAGGATATCGTCGTAAGCCTTGACCAGATACGCGGTACGCGCCTTAAGGGAAGCGGACACCTGAATCCGCGGAGCCGTCCGCAACGCAGTCCACAAGCTTGGCGGCAGGATCAGCGACCCGATCTTGGAGGATTCAGCCTCTACAACCACCGAGCGCGCTGGGTCCAAGCCGCACAATGCGGCGGATAGAGCGGACTCGAAGGCTTTCTGGCTGGGCTGCCCGCCCGGCATTTCACCTAGCAAAGATCCCCGGTGGTTGGCTATGTCTTCGAGGTCCAGAACCTGAACGCCGCGCGCCTTCAAATGCAGCAGCAGGTCAGTCTTGGCTGTGCCCGTATATCCATCGAGGGCCACCAACCGGTGCGGCAATGGATCGTCATAGAGGTAGCGATTCACCAATCGGCGATAGGCTCGGTATCCGCCATCGACCACTTCGGCCCGCCAGCCGATCTGTTGTAACATCCATGTGAATGACCCCGACCTCTGACCCCCACGCCAGCAATAGACCAAAGGTTTCCAGCCGCCCTCGTGGTGCGACAGGCTGTGTTCGATGTGATTTGCCGCGTTCCGAAACACCAGCGCTGCGCCAAGCTTGCGGGCCAGAAACGGACTTTCCTGCACATAGATCGTACCCACCTGCGCGCGTTCTTCATTGTTAAGCACCGGCAGGTTGATGGCGCCGGGTAGGTGATCTTCGGCAAATTCAGCAGGGCTGCGCACGTCGATCACAGTGTCAAAATCATGCGCATAAAGGCCGGGCAGATCAGTAAATTTCAGAGCCATGCCAACGGTCTATCCTGCGAACCTTGAAATGAAAAGCCGCCCAGTCACGCCGGGACAGGTTCAATCAGGTCCGGCCCGTTGGCCCGGTTCGAATTCACTGCTGGATCAACGCGGTAGAACTCCAAGACTCCCTCGGCCCCGGGTTGCATCAAACGTGCCGCGCCTTTCCCCGCCTGCCCTAACCACAAAGGCCAATCGTCAGGCTCAAGGATCAGTGGCATCCGATGATGAATGGCGCTGAGGTGGCGATTTGCCGGTGTTGTTACGATGGCGCAAGTGCCCTGCTGCGTACCCTCATTGCCCCAATCCTGCCAGACCCCGGCAAATGCAATCGGTGCGCTATCTTTGCGGTGGATGTACCATGGCAGACGTGTTCCCTGTTCAGTTTTGGTCCATTCATAGAACCCCGTTGCCACGATCAGGCAGCGTCGTTCGCGGCAGGCGGCGCGAAATGCAGGCTTTTCGGCCAGAGTTTCGGCACGCGCATTGATCAGCAAAGGACCGGCGGTTTCAGTCTTGTACCAATGCGGCAGGAACCCCCAGCGCAGCGAATCCAACTGGCGTCCGCCTTCGCCAACGCGCACCACATGCACTTGATTTGTCGGGCAAACATTGAAGTTCGGCACAGCAGGCAACGTGTTTGCAGGCCGTGCTGAAAACAGCTGCGCCATTGCGTCATTTGGAAGGGTTATTGCAAACCGTCCGCACATGGGTAAAGAACCATCAATAATCGTTTCATACAGGCACAGGGTGTCACGGGGTCACATGCAAAATCAAACAGCGAATACCCTCAAAGGCAAGGCGGTGGCTGCTTTGGAAGCAGGCAAGCTGCAACAGGCGCTGAAGAAGGCACAGTTGGGCGTTAAGAAATTCCCCAAGGATTCTGATTTCCACGCCATCTCGGGCTTTGTGCTGACCGAAATGAAGCAATACAAGAAATCTATTCCGCATTTCGTCGAAGCGTCACGAATAAAGCCAGACGACCCTCAATTCGTGGAGAACCTGGCAAATGCGCTTATGCAGACCGGACAGATCCCCAGGGCGCTGGAATATACTGAACAAAAGCTGGAACAGTTCCCAAACAACAAAGAACTGAACCGCGTCCTGGATGAGATTCACCTAAAAGGCAGCAACTGGCGCCTGGTCATTGAACATGCGAGCAAGAAGCTGCAAGCCGAACCCGACGATGTGAACCTTCTGGGCAAACGGGCCCGTGCCTATTCGAAAATTGGATTTGTCGAGGACCACTCGCGCGATGTTTCTCGCGCCTTTGAGTTGGAACCGGAAAACATAAAGATTGCTTTCGCAAAGGCCGTGAACTTGCACCAAAGCGGTGACAAAAACGGGTCAAAGGAAATCTTGCAGCGTATTCTGGAAACAGATCCCGAAAACATGAGCGCTTTGCTGCAGTTGTCCCTTGTAACCTCCAAGGATGACGGCCCGAAACTGATGGAGGCGGTCGAGACCGCAATCGCCAACAAGGACGAAGACTATCAAGAGTTGGAGTTCGCCAAGGCACACCTGATCTCGGTAATTGACGATCTAAATGCCGCCATGCCTCAATTTGTGCGAGCCAACAAGGTACAACACGATAGCAACCCGTACGACGCCGCTGAGGAAGAGAAAAAGCTGAACCAGATCACCGGTCTGTTCCCCATTGGAACCGATTTACGGGCAGCCGGACTAAGCGATGGGCCGGTTCCGATCTTCGTTCTGGGTCAGCCCCGTTCGGGCACCACGTTGATGGAGATGATGCTAAGTTCGGCGCCCGATATCGCCGGGTGTGGTGAGTTGACGTTGGCGTCCGACCTGTCGCATGAATTCCAATTGGGCAATCAGCGTTTTGACGCTGAAAAAGCCACTGAATTTGCGCAGCAATTCCGCGAACTGATGCCACCGATTCCTGACGGATCGGTCGCGTTCGTTGACAAAATGCCACACAACTATCAGCTTGTTGGTTTCTTGTTGGCGGCCTTTCCCAATGCAAAGATCATCAACATGCTACGTGACCCCCGTGATGTGGGGTTGTCGAAATGGATCCGGCGGTTCCCGGCTGGTGGGATGCGTTATGCGTCGAACCTGACAGCCATTGCTCATTCGGCGAATATGTACCGCCGCTATATGGCACATTGGGATACCGTGTTCGGTGATCGCATACTGACCGTTCCTTATGAAAAATTAGTGGCCGATCCGAAAACCTACAGCCAACAGGTTGCTGCGTTCTGCGATATCGAATGGAACGAAACCATGATGCATCCCGAGAAAAACACCAAGCAGGTCAGAACGGCCAGTATCGATCAGGTCCGCAATAAGATCTCGACCAAATCCATTGGTGGATGGCAGAGCGTGTCCGAACATCTACGCCCCATGCTTGACGGGTTCGATCCCGCGCTCTGGCCCGAATACGATTTGGGCTGAGTGCGCCCGAAACACGAAAGGCCGCATCAGGGATGCGGCCTTTTTCTTTGCTATGTCGCAGAGTTACTTCTGCTTGATACGGCCGTCCAGATAAGGCTGATAGGGCGCATTTTCAGCCAAGTACTCAGCCGTGACATCTGCCAGGTCCGGACCAAAGTCATAGGCATTCTTGTCGTCGCCTTCGAACATGTTGTACCCGTCGCCGCCGTTGCGGACATAATTGTTGGTCACAACCAGATATGTCGCTGCCGGGTCAATTGGCGCAAAACCATCACCCTCGGCAACCATGACCTCGGACACGCGCCCTTCGTTCGGGGCAACCATTGGATCCCAGATGAATGTCAGACCCGCAACCTGCGGAAAGCGGCCCTTTACATCTTCGACCTGGCTTACGCCGTTCTCCAGCGCATCGATCACCCCCTGACCACTGATCTCGAAGGTAGACAGGGTATTCTGGAATGGTAGCACCGTCAGCACCTCGCCCATGGTTACTTCGCCCGGGTCGATTGAGGCCCGCAGCCCGCCTGAGTTGGCAATCGCAATCTGCACGCCTTGATCGGCAACACGTGCCAACATGGCGTCAGCGACCAGGTTGCCCATCTCACATTCCTGAACACGACAGACAGAACGGTCCCCCTCGATGGCGTCCGCTGCATTCGCCACTACCTTATTGCGGATTTCGTCCAGCGGTACGGCCAGTTCGGCGATACGGTCCAACGCGGACTGATCCTCGGTCACGGTATTGTCCATGATCAATGGCTCGCCAACCGCCTCAAGCACGTTGCCGTCATCGTCGAAGGTTACGTTCAACTCACCCAGAAACTTACCATAAGCATAGGCCTGGACGATCTGGACACCGTTGACCACGGTCGGGTACGGACCCGCTGCCTTGTCGGACACGTTCGACAGGTAAGTGTTCGAATGACCGCCGACAATTACGTCCACCCCGCTGGTTTCCTGCGCTACGCGTTGATCAACACCATAGCCAGAATGGCTGAGAACGATGATTTTATTAACGCCTTCGCCGGTCAACTTGTCCACTTCGGCCTGCACTGCGGGGGCCGGATCAGAAAAGCTGATATTTGGACCAGGAGAGGCAAGATCATGCGTGTCTTCCGGTGTCAGGCCAATCAGGCCGATCTTTTCCCCGCTCACTTCGATGACAGTCGATTTCTTGATCTTGTCGATCAGCAACTCTTCGTCGGCAATATCCGCGTTTGACATCAAAACCGGAAAATCCACCGCATCAATAAAACCGCGCAGCACTTCGGGGCCGTCGTCAAATTCGTGGTTGCCCACGGTCATCGCGTCATAGCCCAGCTTGTTCATAAACTCAGCCGCGACCTTGCCCTTGTAGTAAGTGTAGAACAGAGAGCCCTGGAACTGATCGCCGCCATCCACGAGGATCGAGTTCTCGGCCCGCGCCCGCGCGTCATTCACCGCAGTAACCAGCCGGGCAGAGCCACCGAAACACTTGCCTTCGACCTGATCTTCCTCGTCACAGGCGCTGTCATATTTGTTGATCGGCTCAAAACGCGCGTGGAAATCGTTTGTATGCAGAATCGTCAATTTATAATCGGCTGCGGCCATACCTGCGGTCAGGCCCAGAACTGCAGCAGACGCCAAAAAGCGGGTGAACATCTTCATACTCCTTGTTTTTTGTTTGGCGTGATGGTGCGCTCGCCAACAAGAAGAGTCAAAGGGGGAAATCCGTCTTGATTCTGCCCGTCACGCGGGGCATCACCACCTCATGCTGATTTACAAGATATTCAGGGCCGAGGAATGGGCCGCACTGCAGGATCAGGGTGCCTCGGACGGCGCACCGATTGATGTGTCTGACGGATATGTCCATTTCTCGACCGCCCAACAGGCGGCTGAGACCGCAGCCAAACACTTTGCCGGTGTCGAAGGTTTGACCTTGTTGGCCTGCGATGCCGATGCCATGGACGATGATCTGAAATGGGAGATCTCGCGCGGTGACGCCTTGTTCCCGCATCTTTACCGGCAGATCCGCATGACAGATGTCGTCTGGTCGCGCCCCCTGCCTTTTGACGGGCAAGCCCACCAATTCCCCGAGGGGATGGAATGAGGTCTTTTGTCGACCCTGACCGCACCCAGTTTGAAGCGTTCAAGGCGCTGGACCGTGATCATCCGATCGAGATGTTGAATCTGGTCAAGTTTCGCGACATGGCCGAATACCCGACGGGCCACGAACTGGCGGATGCCGGGCTGACCGGCGCGCAGGCTTATCGAAATTACGGCGCGGAAACCGCCCCGATTATCGCGCGCCTTGGGGCGTCGATCCTGTGGCGCGGCGCGTTTCAGACCACTCTGATCGGCCCGCAGGAAGAAGATTGGGATGAGGTATTTATCGCCCGCTATCCGACTGCACATGCGTTTTTGGAAATGGTGACCGACCCGGATTATCAGGCTGCGGTTATTCACAGGCAGGCGGCGGTTGCAACTTCGCGCCTGATCCGCTGCGCCCCTGCCAAAGGTGGAGAGACTTTCGGATGAAACTGACCGAGAAACTGGGGCTGGCGGTCCTGCACAAGATGGACCCCGAAGCCGCCCATGGCATGTCGATCAAGGCGTTGAAGGCCGGGCTTGCCCCGATGCCCGGGCCGGTCACATCGCCGCGGCTGAAAACTCACGTAGCTGGACTGGACCTACCCAACCCGGTGGGTCTAGCTGCGGGGTTTGACAAGAATGGAGAGGTTTTGACCCCCCTCTCACGCACAGGCTTTGGCTTTATCGAAGTGGGCGCTGTTACACCACGCCCGCAGCCCGGCAACCCCAAACCTCGCCTGTTCCGCCTGACCGAAGATAAGGCCGCAATCAACCGCTTTGGCTTCAACAACGAAGGCATGGAGGTCATGGCGCGCCGTCTGGCCGACCGTCCCAAGAATGCGATCATCGGGCTGAACCTAGGCGCGAACAAGGACAGTGACGACCGCCCCGGAGACTTTGCCAAGGTGTTGGCCCATTGCGCCGAGCATCTGGATTTCGCCACGGTCAATGTCTCTTCCCCCAACACCGAGAAACTGAGGGACCTGCAGGGCAAGGCCGCGCTTGGCGCATTGCTGGGCGGCGTGATCGAAACCCGCAACGGCCTGTCCCGGCCTTTACCCATTTTCCTGAAAATTGCCCCTGACCTGACCGAGGCCGAATTGCAGGACATCGCCGATGTGGCGCAGGAAACAGGCGTTGACGCGGTGATTGCAACCAACACTACACTGTCCCGCGATGGGCTGCGCAGTGGGCATAAGAGTCAAACCGGCGGCCTGTCCGGCGCGCCCTTATTCGAAAAATCGACCCGTGTTCTGGCACAGCTGAGCCAGCTGACCGAGAGCAAAATCCCGCTGATTGGCGTGGGCGGTATCAGCAGCGCGGAACAGGCGTATGCCAAGATCTGCGCCGGGGCATCTGCCGTGCAACTTTATACCGCGTTGGTGTATGGCGGTATTTCTCTGGCCGCAGATATCGCGCAAGGTCTCGATAAATTGCTGGAACGAGATGGATTCAACAACGTCGCGCAAGCAGTTGGAAGTAAACGAAAGGATTGGCTTTGATTTCATATTGGCACAACCCGCGCTGTTCGAAATCCCGCGCCGGTCTGGCTCTGCTGGAAGAGAATGGCGCGCAGGTCGAGGTTCGGAAATACCTGGAAGACGCACCCTCGACCGATGAGCTGCGTACGGTGCTGGGCAAACTCGGCGTCAACGCCATAGACATGATGCGCACGGGTGAGAAAAAGTTCAAAGAACTGGGTCTGACCAAAGCAACCCCTGCTAATGAATTGATCACCGCAATGGCAGAGAACCCCATCTTGATCGAGCGCCCTCTGGCAATCGCAGGTGACAAGGCTGCCATCGGACGCCCACCCGAAAACCTACTTACGCTGATTTAGGCCACTTGCGCCTCAAGCCTAGGATAGCGCCAGCCCATGGTGACGCCGCGCGCGATGTTCAGTACCATCAGCGCGGCCCACAAGCCGTGGTTACCAAAGGCCGGCACCAGTATGAAGAGGGCCGCCACATAGATCGCAACTGATTGAACCATCGCGTTGCGCATCGCACGCGTCCAGGTGGCCCCAATATAGATGCCGTCGAACATCCAGCTTGCCACCCCGATTGCCGGGGCCAGCGCGGCCCAGATCAGATAGTCCCGCGCCGCCGCGCGCACCTCGGCCGAGGTTGACATCAGATCGATCAGCGCAGGCCCAGCCAAATAGAACACAGCCCCCAGCAGGAACGCCCCACCTACGCCCCATTGGGACGCCATGATTGACGCCCGCCGGACCTGAGACCGGTTCCGCGCGCCCACGGCACTGCCGACCAGAGCCTCGGCGGAAAAGGCGAAGCCGTCCAAGGCAAATGCGGTGATCTCAAGAAATTGCAGCAAGACCTGATTGGCAGCCAGGTTAACGTCTCCCAGATCGGACCCAACGAACAGAAATGTCGTGAACGCGCCCGTCAGCAGAACAGATCGGATCATGATGTCAGCGTTCACCTGCATCATCCGGCGCAATCGCGCTGTGTCGAAAATACGTGGCCAGTCGCGCCATTGATTCCCTGTGAACGCTTCGCGGCACAGATACAGGCCCAGCGCCAGCCCGGTCCATTCCGCGATCAGGGTAGCAATGGCCACACCTTCGACGCCCCAGCCCAACCCAAGCACGAACCACAAGTCCAGCAAGATGTTCAACCCGTTCATCCAAACCTGCAGTAGGAACACGCCCCGTGTCTGCTCTATTGCGATCAGCCAACCCGTAACGGCAAAAAGCGCGATGGTTGCCGGGGCACCCCAAATGCGGATTTGCAGGTAATCCTGCGTCAGCGCCTCAACCTCGGGGCTGGCGGGTGACAGGGCAAACGCCCCCCAGAACAGCCCGACTTGCGTGAGAATAAAGAACAGCCCCGCTGCGCCGCCCAACAGCAGCCCGCGCATCAATAGCGCACCGGTTTCCGCCGCATCCCCTGCCCCGCGCGCCTGCGCCGCCAGACCGGTCGTGCCCATGCGCAGAAAGCCAAAGATCCAATAGATCGCGGACAGGATAACCGCGCCCATACCGACGGCCCCGATGGGCGCAGCCAACCCCATCTGACCGACTACTCCGGTATCCACAGCGCCAAGTATCGGAACCGTGGCATTCGACAGCACAATCGGAACGGCGATTTTCAACACCCGCGTATGTGTCAGGGGTGCCGAGGCGTGCTGCGTCACGGGTTACTCTCTTTCCGCTTTCGGCTGCGGCATCAGGAAATGCCCCGTGGCCTGGGCGATGGGTCGTGCGTGATTGTCCTGCCAGGCCTCGACCCGGACCGAGGCATAGCGCCTGCCGGACCGGCTGACAAAGGCGCGCGCATAAGCATCCCGCGGCAAGCCAGAGCGTAAGTAGTCAACCGTGAAATCAACGGTTTTTGGAAATCTCACCGCATCGGCTTTGAACAAATCTTCGGCCTCGATCTCACCGCTTTCGATGCGGGGAAAGAAGTGTTCCCAACTCAGCGTGATGACGGCCGTCACCTCAAGAAATGCGGCTGTAACCCCGCCATGCAGCGCGGGCAGCAATGGATTTCCGATCAGCTTGTCGTCAAAGTTCAGCACCCCAGTCAGCTCATCGCCGCGTCGGTCGAAGGTGATATTGAGAAAGCGGATGTAAGGAACTCCGTCGACAATCGCCTTCAGGGCCGCGTCGCGACGTTGCTTGACCACCTGCATGGGTTCGGGTCGGGGACGCACCATTACAATCCCTCCACCGTAAAGGCGCCTGCCGCTGTTGCGACCGGGCGTTCTTGATCGTCGTCCATCGCGGTTGCCCGAACAAAAGCAACATTGCGCGTGATGTGGTAGCAGGTCGCACGCGCCGTAATGCTCTGCCCCGGCGTCGCTGCGCGCATATAGTCAATTCTCAGGTCAATTGTGGCCGTCCCGCCCGGAGCGGACGGATGGGACATAACGGCCGCCCCACAGCATGTGTCCAGGGCGGCAAACACAGCGCCGCCATGGATAACGCCAGTTCTGGGGTCTCCGATCAGATCCGCATTATACGGCATTGAAATTTCAGCCTCGCCATCGCTGATGGTCGTCAGTTTCAGACCAAGCGCTTTGGCATGCGGAATCGCCTCAATGAACTGGCGGGCAATCTCTACTTTGTCGACCATGTATGCGTGTCCTTTGGATTCCGTCCTTTATGAGCCTGCGCTTTGCAAAAGAGCAAGACCGCCTGTTGCGCTTGCCGCCACGACGCCCTAGTTTGCTGCTGAGGAGACAACAAATGACTGACAACCGTTTGTCATTAAACGAGATGTGCGAAGAGTTCGACGTAACCA
The DNA here is from genome assembly GCF_056539405.1 of Ruegeria sp. BB5. Lineage (NCBI taxonomy): Bacteria > Pseudomonadati > Pseudomonadota > Alphaproteobacteria > Rhodobacterales > Roseobacteraceae > Ruegeria > Ruegeria sp. BB5. The sequence goes on from NZ_JBQFUX010000001.1 coordinate 1,578,667, forward strand.
AGCGCACTTTGCGTTATTACGAATATATCGAACTGCTGCAGCCCGAACGCGAAGGCCGCTCGCGTTATTATGGGCCGCGGGAATGCGCGCGGATGAAACTGATCATGCGTGGGCGCCTGTTTGGATTCTCGCTGGAAGAGATTCGCCAGTGGCTGCTGATCTATGAAGATCAGGGAGATCAGGCACAAATGGCCGAGTTTATAAAACTGGCCGACCGGCAGATGCCTGAACTGCAAAAACAGCGTCAGCAACTGGACGAGGCGATGGAAGAACTCCAACGCCTGCGCGACCAGACCGCTAAATCTCTGGGTTGATCTTCGACAGGATCAACTGGCCTCTCTTGACCTTTAGAACATTCTGCAAGCGCAGCGCTGCGTCAGAATTACTGTCTGACCGTTAGGCGTCAGCCCCCGCTCCACAGCTAAATTCCGTTACGTAACGTTTTCAATTGGGCGTTATCCGCACCTTGACGCGAGAGGATGCTACGTCAACTTTCATAGTGACGTAGCGTTTGCATTACGTGAACGTCATCTACGTGTTGTAACGTGCGCATCAACTGCGCAACTGACTTTGATAGACGCCAGTGACAAGAGTGCTGAAACCATGACCGAAGATCTGATGACCATCCGTGAAATGTGCGAGACATATGATGTCACGCCGCGCACTTTGCGATTTTACGAGGCCAAGGAACTTTTGTTTCCGATCCGCGAGGGCCAGAAACGTCTGTTCACCAAACGTGACCGGGCGCGCCTGAAACTGATCCTGCGCGGCAAGCGCTTTGGCTTTAGCCTGGAAGAGATCCGGCAGCTACTGGACCTGTACCATGTGGGCGACCAGCAAATGACCCAGATGACCCGTACGTTTGAAATCGCACGGGAACGTCTGGCAGATATGGAAGCCCGCCGCGAAGAGCTGACGCAAGCCATTGACGATCTGAAAGAACAGCTGCGCTGGGGCGAAAAAGTCATCGCCTCGATGAAGAACGAGAACAAAGCCGCCGAGTAACTCTGGCGGACCAATCCCCGGACATCTGAATTTAAGGGAGCTTCAAATGCCCGTCTATAACGCGCCTACAAAAGACACTCAGTTCATTCTGCACGATGTTCTGAAAATCTCAGACTCGGATATTCCGGGTTATAGTGAGCTGGAAGCCGAATTCACCGGCGCCGTTCTGGAAGAGGCCGGCAAGGTCGCGACCAACGTATTGCACCCGCTGAACGTGGTGGGTGACACCGAAGGGTGCCGGTTGGAAAATGGCATCGTGTACACGCCCACAGGCTTCAAGGACGCGTTCGAGCAGATGAAAGAAGGCGGCTGGACCGGCCTCGACATGCCCGAAGAGTATGGCGGTCAGAACATGCCCTACGTCATCGGCACGGCTGTGGGCGAGATGTTCTCGGGCGCGAACCAAGCCTTTACGATGTATCAGGGCCTGACCCATGGCGCGGCCTCGGCCATTCTGGCGCATGGCTCGGACGAGCAGAAGAACAAGTACCTGCCCAACATGGTCAGCTGCGAATGGACCGGCACCATGAACCTGACCGAACCGCATTGCGGCACCGATCTGGGCCTGATGCGCACCAAAGCGGAACCGCAGAGTGACGGCAGCTATAAGATTTCCGGCCAGAAAATCTTTATCTCGGCCGGCGATCACGACATGGCCGACAACATCATCCATCTGGTGCTGGCCAAGATTCCCGGCGGTCCCGAGGGTATCAAGGGCGTGTCGCTGTTCATCGTGCCCAAGTTCATCGTGAACGAAGGCGGGTCACTGGGTGAGCGCAACGGCGTCTCGGTCGGCAAGATCGAAGAGAAGATGGGCATCCACGGCAATTCGACCTGCGTCATGAATTATGACGAAGCCACCGGCTGGTTGCTGGGCGAAGAACACAAGGGCATGCGCGCCATGTTCACCATGATGAACGAGGCGCGTTTGGGTGTCGGCATGCAGGGTCTGTCTCAGGCCGAGGCTGCATTCCAGAACGCCTTGGAATACGCCAAGGACCGCCTGCAGGGTCGTGATGTCACCGGGGTGAAGAACCCGGACGGTCCCGCCGATCCGCTGATCGTTCATCCCGATATCCGCCGCAATTTGATGGATCAGAAAAGCTTCACCGAAGGGGCCCGCGCGTTCATCCTTTGGGGCGCGACGATGATCGACAAGGCGCACCGCTCAGGTGACAAGGACGCGGACGGGCTGATCTCGCTGCTGACGCCGGTCATCAAGGGCTTCCTGACGGATGAAGGCTACGACATGACCGTTCAGGCGCAGCAGGTCTATGGCGGCCACGGTTACATCGAAGAATGGGGCATGTCGCAATACACCCGCGACGCCCGCATCGCGATGATCTACGAAGGCGCCAATGGCGTTCAGGCGCTGGACCTTGTCGGTCGCAAGCTGGCACAGGACGGCGGCAAGCACGTCATGGCGTTTTTCGAGATGGTCAAATCCTTCTGCAAGGAAAACGGCGGCAAGGATGAGGCTTATGATAAGGCCTTCATCGAACCGCTGAAGGCCGCGTCCAAGGACCTTCAGGCTGCCGGCATGTATTTTATGCAGGAAGGGATGAAGAACCCCAATAACGCTCTGTCCGGTTCGTACGACTTCATGCACATGTTCGGCCATGTCTGCCTGGGCCTGATGTGGGCGCAGATGGCCAAGGCGGCGCAGGACGCGCTGGATGGTGGTGCGTCGGACAAAGAGTTCTACGAGACCAAGCTCAACACCGGTCGATTCTACATGGCGCGCCGCCTGCCCGCCACGGGCATGCATCTGGCGCGCATCCAGACCGGCGCGGAAACGGTCATGGCGCTGGAGGCCGCTAACTTCTGAACATAACCCGGCCTTGGGGTCCTACCCCCGAGGCCGGACTTTCGAAAGAGAGACAATGCCAAAACGTTTTCGCCTGACCCGCCGCTTTCCGGTCGCTATGACCGAGGACAGCTATCGCAAACTGCGCGGCTTTGCGCGCGATGCCGGGTTGGACGAAGGTGAGGCGTTATCCTTTCTGTTCGAGAATTTCAACAGTGTGATCAATGAGGACAAGCTGACCCAAAGGCTGCGCGAATTCAATTCCGAGCTTGAGGCGCGCAAGCGATGATCAAGGCGCAACAGATATTTGCTCGCGCTCAACTCGAGGTTGGGCGTCTCCGGCGGGAGTATTTTTGAAAAGATGAAAATGTGATGCGTCCCTGCCACCGGGCGCACTCACCTTCAGGACAGGGACGACTTCACCTTTTACGGTCATCGGCTCTCCAGCCTGTACCGCTCGGCCATATCAAAGGAACAAGGTTGATAAATAGTGAACGCGAAGTCTTCATCTTTTCAAAAATACTCGAATCCGACCTGACCACGCACACCACGGGAGGGGTGATCGCATGACTATCAAACTGCACTGTTTCGGCGAAAGCGGAAATTCCTATAAGGCCGCGCTGGCGCTTGAGATGTCGGGACTGGACTGGGAGCCTGTCTTTGTCGATTTCTTCAACGGCCAGACCCGCACACCCGAATACCGTGCCGACGTCAACGAGATGGGCGAAGCACCCGTTCTGATCGATGGCGATTTCCGCACCACGCAATCCGGTGCCATTCAGGCCTATGTGACCGAGAAATCTGGCAAGTTCGGCGGCAACGATCGCGACGAGAATTACGAGATTTTCCGTTGGGTTCTGTGGGACAATCACAAGCTCAGTTCGATGGCCGGGATGACCCGCTTTCTGATCAACTTCTTGCCTGAACAGCACCGCAACCCGGATGTCATCGCCTTTAACCAAGGTCGGTTGAAAGCGGCCTATCAAATCCTGAACGACCATTTGGACGGCCGTGATTGGATCGTCGGTGATGGCGTGACCAACGCCGACATCAGCTGCTGCGGCTACCTCTATTACCCCGAACCATTCGGCTTTGACCGCGCCGACTGGCCCCATATCGACGCCTGGCTGACGCGCCTTAGCGAGCAGCCCGGCTGGAAACACCCCTATGACCTGATGCCCGGCAACCCGTCGGATCGAGCTTAAGGAGAAGACCCATGACCGAAGCTTATATCTATGATGCCCTGCGCACCCCGCGCGGCAAGGGCCGCAAGGATGGCAGCCTGCACGAGGTTACCTCGGTGCGCCTGTCCGCCCTGACCCTGAACGCGATGAAAGAGCGTAACAACCTCGAAGGTCACGCCGTCGAGGACGTGATCTGGGGCAACGTCACACAGGTGATGGAACAGGGCGGCTGTTTAGCGCGATCGGCCGTGCTGGCCTCCGATCTGGATCAATCGATTCCCGGCTTGGCGATCAACCGTTTCTGTGCCTCGGGGATGGAAGCCGTGAACCTGGCGGCAAACCAGGTCAAGGGCGGCGCTGGCGAAGCCTATATCGCAGGCGGTGTTGAGATGATGGGCCGTGTGGCCATGGGCAGTGACGGTGCCGCGATTGCCGTTGATCCGACGCTGGCGATGGACACCTATTTCGTGCCGCAGGGTATCTCGGCCGATATCATCGCGACCGAGTATGGTTTCAGCCGCGACGACGCCGACGCGCTGGCGGTGGAATCGCAGAGACGTGCAGCAGAGGCATGGGTAGACAACCGGTTCGAGAAATCGGTCATCACCATCAAGGACCAGAACGGCCTGACCATTCTGGACCGCGACGAGTACATGCGCCCCGGAACCGATATGCAAAGCCTCGGCTCGCTGAACCCATCCTTCGCGATGATGGGTGAGCAGATGCCCGGCTTCGACAAAGTGGCGATGCTGAAATACCCGCATCTTGAGCGGATCAACCACATCCACCACGCGGGCAACAGCTCGGGCATTGTGGACGGCGCTGCCGCTGTACTGATCGGCAACAAGGAATTCGGTGATAAGTACGGCCTGAAACCGCGCGCCCGGATCAAGGCGACCGCAAAGATCGGCACCGACCCGACCATCATGCTGACCGGCCCGGTTCCGGTGACCGAAAAGATCCTGGCCGATAACGGCATGAAGATCAGCGATCTGGACCTGTTCGAAGTGAACGAAGCCTTCGCTTCGGTCGTGTTGAGGTTCCAGCAGGCATTTGACGTTGACCCTGCTCTGGTTAATCCAAACGGCGGCTCAATCGCGATGGGTCACCCGCTGGGCGCGACCGGTGCAATGATCATCGGCACGTTGCTGGATGAGTTGGAGCGTCAGGACAAGGAAACCGGTCTGGCCACGCTCTGCATTGCATCCGGCATGGGTGCGGCAACCATTATCGAGCGTGTCTGATGCCCAAGCTGGACCTCTCACAGATCCCGTTCCAGGGGGGCTCGTCTTATCCCGGCAAACTGGCGCAGGCGACCGCCGGTCGTTTTGTGCAGCGTGTGGGCGATGCGGGCGGGCTGACCCAATACGGTGTCAACATCGTGCGGCTGGAACCGCAGGGTATGTCCTCGCTGCGCCATTACCATATGGAGCAGGACGAGTTTGCCATCATCCTCAGTGGCAGTTGCACACTGATCGACGACGATGGCGAGCATGACTTGCAGCCAGGCGATTGCGCCGCTTGGCCAGCAGGTGAGGCCAACGGCCACCACCTTGTGAACAAAACCGGTGCGCCCGCGACCTTTCTGGTGGTGGGCACACGGACCCCGACCGAGACCGGCTATTACAGCGACATAGACATGATGGTGAAGGATGACGAGAACGGATTCGCCTTCACCCGCAAGGATGGCAGCCCGCTGACGGCTGACCAGATTGGAGATGACAATGACTGATTTCACTCTGAGCAAAGACGCGGACGGCGTCGCCTTTGTTACCTGGGATGCCCAGGGCAAATCCATGAACGTGCTGACGCGCGAGGCCTTTCAGGAGGTCAGCCAACTGATCGATCAGGCCCTGAACGATGACGAGATCAAAGGTATCGTCATCACCTCGGGCAAAGAAGGCTCATTCGCGGGCGGTATGGACCTGAACACGCTGGCCACCATCCGTCAGGAAGCGGGCGAGGAACCAGCGCAAGCGTTGTTCGACTTCGTCATGGGCGGCCACCACATCCTGCGCAAGATGGAATTGGCGGGCATGGACCCCAAGACCAAGAAGGGCGGCAAGCCGATCGCCTGTGCCATCAACGGCACCTGCGCCGGTATCGGGACCGAGATCGCGCTGGCCTGTCACCACCGCGTCATGACCTCGAACCCCAAGGCCAAGATTGGTCTGCCGGAAATCATGCTTGGCATCTTCCCCGGTGGCGGCGGCACCATGCGTTTCAGCCGTATGGTTGGCGCGATGGCAGCGGCCCCGGTCCTGCTGGAAGGCAAGATGATGGACCCGGCCAAGGCCAAAGGCGCGCAGCTGATCGACGCTGTGTCGGACGACCCGGTTGCTGCGGCGAAAGAGTGGGTTCTGAACGCCAAGGACGCCGATCTGGTCAAGCCTTGGGATGCCAAGGGCTACAAAATGCCCGGTGGTGCGCCCTATCACCCTGCCGGGTTCATGACATTCGTCGGTGCCAACGCCATGGTGAACGGCAAGACTCAGGGTGCTTTCCCGGCAGCCAAAGCATTGCTGAGTTCGATCTACGAAGGTGCACTGGTCGATTTCGACACCGCCCTGCGGATCGAGGCGCGGTGGTTCACTTCGATCCTGATGAACCCGTCATCGTCGGCAATGATCCGGTCGCTGTTCCTGAACAAAGAGGCACTGGAGAAAGGCGCGGTGCGTCCCAAGGATGTGCCCGATCAGCGCGTGAATAAGGTCGGTGTTCTGGGCGCTGGTATGATGGGGGCTGGTATCGCACTGGTCAGCGCTCAAGCAGGTATGGAAGTGGTTCTGGTCGACCGCGATCAGGAAGCCGCTGAAAAGGGCAAGGCCTATACGGAGAGCTATCTGGACAAGGGTATGAAGCGCGGCAAGGTCACGGCTGAAAAGAAAGAGGCCATGCTGGATCGCATCACCGCGACCCCGGATCTTGATCACCTGAAGGGCTGCGATCTTATCATCGAAGCTGTCTTCGAAGACCCGGGCGTGAAGGCCGAGATGACCCAGAAGGTCGAGGCGATCATCCCCGAGGATTGTATCTTTGCCTCGAACACCTCGACTCTGCCGATCACCGATCTGGCCAAAGCATCCTCGCGGCCTGAACAGTTCATCGGTATCCACTTCTTCTCACCGGTCGAGAAGATGTTCCTGGTCGAAATCATCAAGGGCAAGGAAACCGGGGATCGCGCGGTGGCCAAGGCGCTGGATTATGTACGTCAGATCAAGAAGACGCCGATCGTGGTCAATGATGCGCGCTTCTTCTATGCCAACCGGTGCATCATTCCTTACATCAACGAAGGGGTTCGGATGATCGCTGAGGGTGTAAACCCTGTGCTGATCGACAATGCCGCACGTCAGTTGGGCTTCCCGGTGGGGCCAATCCAGCTGACCGATGAGACCTCGATCGATCTGGGGGCCAAGATTGCCCGCGCGACCAAGGCGGCGATGGGCGATGCCTACCCGGAAAGCCCCTCGGACGATCTGATCTTCTGGATGGAAGAACAGGGTCGTCTGGGTCGCAAGGCAAATGCGGGCTTCTTCGACTATGACGACAAGGGAAAGCGCGTCGAATACTGGAAAGGCCTGCAAGAGAAATATCCCCATGCGGAAGACCAGCCTGACCTGATCGAAGTGCAGGAACGTCTGATGTTCGCACAGGTTCTGGAAGCGGTCCGCGCGCTGGAAGAAGGTGTTCTGGAAGACATTCGCGAAGGTGACGTGGGCGCGATCCTTGGTTGGGGCTTTGCGCCTTGGTCGGGTGGTCCGCTCAGCTGGTTGGACATCATCGGCACGCCGTACGCGGCCGAGCGCTGTGATCAGTTGGCCCAGGCCTATGGCGAACGTTTCGCCTGCCCACCGCTGCTGCGTGAGATGGCTGAGAAAGGCCAATCCTTCTACGGCCGCTTCAACCCCGAAGCAAAAGCCGCCTAAAGAAAAACGCTGGCGCATGCCCCCATGCGCCAGCGTTACTTTGCAGTCTCAGATACAGCTTCCCAGTCAGATCATCATGACGGGCCGTCCCGGGCGCCCAGGACGACGTGCGCCTCTGGCCGGTCTGGTCGGTACAATCGGGTGATCAAAGATCGGTGCAGGCAGCGAGCCCAGTGAATTGGCCAGAACGGCAATATCCCGGCGTCTTCCGGTCAGATAGATCAAATCCGCAGCGGCCTCGGCCGAGACAACCTTATATGACGCCCTACCAGGGACATTACGTGATCCAAAACGCCCCGAGGGGCAGAAGGCCCGGAAGCCGCCCTCGATATAGATCACCTCATCCTGATCGAAGAACAGGGTGCTGATATCGAAACAGGACGCAGGCACATTCGAAGTGATGCGAAACATGCCGCTCAGCAACCTTGCCGAAACAACAGGCAGGCTGACCGGCAGCGCGATCGGATCATGGTCCAGCTTGGTGTTATCCAACGCCACGCCCTGTTCCGGCATCAGCCAGACCGGCCGACCATTATAGGCCGCATGTGAAGGTATGCGCACCGGCATGCTATCAGCATTGGTTTCATCGGGCGGCACCGTAATGCAATCCGTCGCAATGCGATTTATCGCCTTGAAACCATTGTCCAATGTACGAATGAGGTCGCCAACCTGAAGCTCTTCTACCAGTTTCCATCCACCTTTGGTTGCAACCTTGGTTCCATGTACCAGACCGCCCCGGCGTGCGTTCAACGCGGCCTGCGGTTCAGCGGTGCCCTGGTACTCAGAACGCTCTGCAAAATCAATGACACTCTCTACTTTCAACAAGAACCGAACCCACTCTTTACTCACTACAACTACGTTCGATGATTAACACAGGATTAAGTAGGATGACTTATTTTTGACATATTACGGCCAGATTTGGGCCATTTCGGGGTCGATATACGACCTACACCCAAACAACACCGCGAAAATTAACAAAATTGGGCTCGAATTGGAAACTATGCGCGGCCAATTGCATCAAATGCATAGCCGAATCTAACGATGTCTTCAGCACAGGCCTCGGCCACAGCATTGGCGGTCTGATCCGAATAATACTCGCGGTAATCTTCCAATCGCTCGGATCGATTGAGCCTGGGTAAGCTTAGGTGAAAACCCAAATGGTCGAACAATGGGGCCGCGTCCTGATCGAAGTATTCCAGCCGAATGTAGAACCGGCATTGTTCGACTCCATCCGCACGGGTCATATAGTGCCGCGCCGGGTTCCGTCGGAATGACTGTGTCGTATCGGGGTGCAAGACAAACTGGTCAAAAGTCAGAGCCTTTGCCAGCGAAACCGCCGGGTGGTCAAAGCCTTGCACTCGCAGCCAGTGAAAATAGCTGACGATCCGATCCCACGGGTTGCGCACCATAGTGAAAGTGGTCAGAGCCTGCAATTCAGGGACCGACAGAACTCCGTCAATATCGGTCAGGGTCGAGTGTTTCCATAACCTTCCCCTGCCCTTCAGCGCCTTGGCCCGATTGCGGCGCCTCACAGCTTTGGGAGTATCCCCAATCAGGATGTCATCCTTCATCGCCCGTGCTTCCAGCGCCTGCGCCAAAGACGTGCCGCCGGTTTTGGGAATATGAACGAACACATAGCCGCGCCCAGGCGAGATGATCACGCCGCCTCTCCCAGCGCGGCCGCGCGCTTTGAGCGCCAGCCCAGCAACGCACCCGCTGCCGCGATCAAGCCAATCCCCAAAATTTGCATGACACCAATCGTCTGACTCAGTGCCACCCAGGCGAATAGCGGGCCGAAAATCATCACCGAATATTCGAACACAGCTACGTAAGAGGTCTCACCGATCTGATAGGATTTGATCAACATGAAGACTGCAATGGTTGAGCCGACCGCCTGTATGACGACCCAGATCAACGCGGGTTGCATCTGCCAGACCATACCGCGCGTTACGAACCCGTCGGGGAAGGAATGTGGCACGAACGAGAACACAGCCAACCCAATCGCCCCAGCAAGCCCAAGCGTGATAATCATGGCCGCCAACAGGGCGACTGTGCTTTCCTGTGCGCAGTGGCTGCGTGTGACGAGGGAACTGAGGGCATAAAATAACCCTCCGGCCACTGGTAGCAGCGTCTTGGCGTCAAACTCATAAGGGTTGAGTTGCAATACGCACAAGGTCCCCGAGAACCCGATTACAACTGCCAGAATGCGCCAGGGGCCGATCCTCTGCCCCATTGCCAGTGCCGAGATCAACATCACAAAAATCGGGGATGTGAACAGGCCCGCCAGTGCCTGCGCAATCGGCATCAGCGCCAGTGAGGCAAAATAGAACAGCATAGCCAGTGTAATCAGAACACTGCGCAGAAAAACTGGCCCCAACCGCCGCGGGCGCAAGCTGCCCATTCCCAACAAAGACAGGACGACGATCAGAGGCAACATCATCAGGGCGCGGATCAGGTGAAACTGCCACAGTCCGATCGTTTCGGCCAATAAGATCACCACGTTGTCGATGACCCCAAGGATCGCCATGGCGCCGACCATCAGGACCGAGGCCAATATCGGTGAGGTCTGAGTATCTGCCTGCATTTTGCACCCCAGTAGCAAAGTGGTGCGTGACACTCTGATCTGCCGCGCGTCGCGATATACAGCACAATTACAAATCGGCGCGCAACAGGTTTGCGCCTTTGGATTTTACCATGCTAAGCTGAAACAAAATAAGTACGAGCATTCCTCACCTTGAAGACAGCACTTAAACAGTACCAGCGGATCGAAGCGACCGGTCTGTGGCGTCCCTCGCCCGATGTGCAGCGGCGCGAGGTGGTGGTGTCGATTGGTGAGGCCACGCTGACGATCTCGGACTTCAACGAACAGGCGCTGACTCATTGGTCCCTGGCCGCGTTGGTGCGCCAGAACCCCGGCGATTTTCCGGCCCTGTTCAACCCCGACGGTGACCCGGACGAAACGCTGGAGCTGGAGGAAACTGAGACCACGATGATCGAGGCCATCGACCGCCTGCAGCGCGCCATCGACCGGGCGCGACCGCATCCCGGCCGGTTGCGTTGGCTCAGTGTTGCGGGTGTGGTGGCCGCCGTTGCCGCGCTGTTGCTGCTGTGGATGCCGGCTGCGCTGCAAAACCATGTCGTCTCGGTTGTGCCTGACATCAAACGCGCGGATATCGGGAATACCATCCTGCAGCGGATCGAGCGGGTCTCGGGGCGGGCCTGTACGTCCGAAGATGCGCAGGCAGCGCTTGATCAGTTGGCCGCGCGCACCGGCGTTCGGAAAATCGTCATTCTGCCCGCAGGCGTGCAGACAAGCCTTAGCCTGCCGGGTGGGATCGTTTTGCTGAACCGGGCGCTGGTCGAAGATCACGAGGACCCATCGGTCGCAGCTGGCTACGTCATCGCCGAACGTGCCCGCACGCAAGCGCAGGACCCGTTGGATGATCTGCTGGACAGCACCGGCGCCACAACGGCTTTCCGCTTGTTGACGACCGGAGAGCTGACGCCGGCGAATATCGACGCTTACACCGAACAGGTTCTGTCCGAACCCCGCCCGTCCCTGCCCGAGGATGATCTGTTAGAAGTGTTCGCCCAGGCCGCGCTACCGTCGACACCATACGCCTATGCCGTGGATGTCACGGGTGAGACGGTTCTGGGCCTGATCGAGGCCGACCCGATGGCGGGCCGACCCTTGCAACAGGTACTGCCGGACCGCGATTGGGTCCGGCTGCAAAATATCTGCGGCGAATAGCTTACTTGGTGCCGAACATCCGGTCACCCGCATCGCCGAGACCAGGCATGATATAGCCTTTTGAATTCAATTCCCGATCCAATGCCGCGGTGACGATTTTGACATCCGGGTGGGCTTCTTTCATGCGCTCCACGCCTTCGGGTGCGGCCAGCAGGCACAGGAACCGGATATCGGTGGCCCCGGCCTCTTTCAGCAAATCAATCGCTGCGGCCGAGCTGTTGCCGGTAGCCAGCATCGGGTCAACGGCGATGACCAGACGGTCCTTCAGCCCTTCGGGGGCTTTGAAGTAGTACTGTACCGGTTTCAGCGTTTCCTCATCCCGGTAGAGACCAACAAACCCAACGCGGGCCGAGGGAATCAATTCCAACACCCCGTCCAGCATCCCGTTCCCGGCGCGCAGGATCGACACCAGCGCCAGTTTCTTGCCGGCCAGAATGGGGGCGTCCATCTCCTCCATCGGGGTTTCGATGTGGCGTGTGGTCAACTTCAGCTCGCGCGTGACCTCATAGGCCAGCAGCAGCGTGATCTCGCGCAGCAACTGCCGGAAAACGGCAGTGGACGTGCCCTTGTCCCGCATGAGCGTCAGTTTATGCTGCACCAGCGGGTGGTCAACGACGGTCAGGTGTTCGCTCATGATCTCTCCAGTCTTTTCTTGACCCGCGCGCGGGTGTCATCATCGCAAAAGGCAGCCGCAAGGGCCGTGTCGTTCAGGGCGGCAAAGTCCTCGGCCTCCCAACCGAAGGCTTTGCCCAGCATCTCATATTCACGCCGCATGGTGGTATGGAAAAACGGCGGGTCATCGGTGGAAACGGTGACTTTGACACCTGCATCGCGCAGTTTCGCAATCGGGTGGACGTCGAAATTGGGAAACAAGCCCAGAACCACATTTGATCCGGGGCAAACCTCGAGCGTGATTTCACGGTCGACCAACTCGCGGATCAGGTCCGGGTCTTCGATGGCACGGACACCGTGACCGATCCGTTCCACCCCCAGATCGCGGATCGCATCGCGCACGCTTTTGGGGCCGCCGAACTCTCCGGCGTGGGTGGTCAGGCGCAACCCGGCCTCGCGCGCGCAGTCAAAGGCCCATTTGTAATCGCTCTGCGTGCCAATAGACTCATTACCGCCCATGCCGAAACCCGTAATCCAATCTCCGGCGGTTTCTGCAGCGCAATGGGCGCTGATCTTGGCCTGCTCCGGCCCAAAATGGCGGACACAGGTGACGACGCCACGCAAGGTGATGTCGAACTTGCGCTCAGCCTCGTCCGCCGCGTCCTGAATAGCACTCAGGTAATCGCGCCAAGCATCCAAATCCCCGCCACCGCAGAAATCAGGACTTAGGAAGGTTTCGGAATACACTACACCATTCGCCGCACTTTCTTCGAGGATCGCGAGGGTGAGACGGCGGAAATCCTCGGGGGTTTTCAATACTTCGCAAGCGGCCTCATAGACGCTGAGAAAATGGGCGAAATCGCGGAAGTCATAGCTACCGTCCGGTTTGAAAATTCCGCTCAGGTCAATGCGCTTTTCATGCGCCAACTGGCGGATAAAGGCGGGCGGGGCCGCGCCTTCGTGATGCAGGTGTAGCTCGATCTTTGGCAAGTCTGCGACGGTCATAGAAAACTCTTCCCTGGCCCCTGTGCCGGAATATTCAGGTGGTGTGCGATGCTGGCGGCGACGTCGGCGAAATTGATCGCACCAATCTGGCCTGCACCTTGCCCTGCGATCAGAACAGGCACTTGTTCGCGTGTGTGGTCCGTGCCGATCCAACTGGGATCATTACCGTGATCAGCGGTCAGCAGCATCAGATCTCCGGGGCGCAGCTTTTGCAGGATCAAGCCGATTTCACGATCGAACCATTCAAGCGCGCGGGCATAGCCGCTGATGTCGCGACGGTGGCCGTAAAGGCTGTCGAACTCGACGAAATTGGCGAAGGTCAGGCTGCCCTCTTCGGCGTCATCAACCAGATCGGACAAATGCCCCATCAATTCGGCATCCGAGCCCTTATGTAAAGTGTCGATCCCCTGCATCGAGAAAATGTCACCTATCTTGCCCACCGCATGCACGCGCCGACCGGCATCTTGTGCCCAGTTGGTCAGAACTGGCGCGGGTGGTAGGATGGCGAAATCCTTGCGGTTAGTGGTGCGAGTGAACCCGTCTTCTGGCGATCCGACGAAGGGTCGCGCGATAACGCGCCCAACTTTCATTTCGTGCAGACGGGGTGCCAGCGCCTTACACATCTGCAGCAAACGGTCGAGGCCAAAGCTTTCCTCATGCGCCGCAATCTGAAACACGCTGTCGGCCGAGGTGTAGCAGATCGGCCACCCGGTCCGCATATGCTCGACCCCCAGTTCGGCGATAATCGCTGTACCCGATGCGTGACAATCACCCAGAATGCCGCCGGTTCCGGCGGCCTCGGCGGCGGCACGCGCTAAATCAGGCGGGAAGGACGGCGTTTTATCCGGGAAATAGTACCAATCCCACGGCACCGGCAGCCCGGCCAGTTCCCAATGTCCCGAAGGCGTATCCTTGCCCGGTGAATGCTCGCGCGCGCAGCCCCATAGACCTGCGGGAGTGACCTGCAATCCGGGCGTTTCTGCGCCCGAGGCCAGGCGCGCCGCGGCCCCCAATCCCAGCGCATCCAGATTGGGCAGGTGCAGAGGTCCTGAGCGCCCCTCTTCCGCCCGCCCGTCAGCGCAGGCCTGAGCTATATGGGCCAGCGTGTTGGTCCCGGTATCGGGGGTTTCTCCGTTAAAAAAGCGGTCCGCATCCGGCGCGCCGCCGATGCCCACCGAGTCCATCACCACCAGAAAGGCACGGGTCACGGCCTGATCCTTTCATGCACAAGCGTTGGGGTCATGGCTGTGTCTTTGCCTATCGTGATGGCCCGCAGGACCGTGTCGGCCGCCTGTCGTGCCGCGTCTTCGCGGGCTGCGTGGACCACGGCCAAGGGGGTGCCTTTGTCGACCTTGTCCCCCAGACGAACAATGCCCGACAGGCCAACCGCGGGGTCGATGACGTCGTCTTCGACCTGCCGCCCACCACCCAAGGCGACCACAGCGAGGCCCAGCGCCTCACCGTCGATTGCCGCAATGTAGCCCGCATCCGGTGCCGGAACTTCAAGGATCACGCTTGCTTCGGGCAGGTAGCGTGACCAGTTGTCTACAAACTGTAGCGGCCCGCCCACGGCGGCCATCATACGGCCGAACCGTTCCGCCGCACGGCCATCGCGGATCACACCGGTGATCTTGTCGCGCCCCTCATCGGCGTTTGCGAACATACCGGCATCGGCCAGCAAAACCCCGCCCAGTTCCGCCGAAATTTCAGCCAATGGAGCGTAATGGTCGTGGGTCAGGACATTCATCACCTCGGCCACTTCCAACGCATTGCCCAGCGCCGGAGCCAATGGTTGGTGCATGTCCGTAATCACCGCCGACGTCCGGCACCCTGCTGCATTTGCAGTTTCCGTCAGGGCCTTTGCCAGCTTGCGGGCGTCTTCCAGCGTTTTCATGAACGCGCCGCTGCCCACCTTGACGTCCAGCACCAAAGCTTCGGGGCTCGCCGCCAGTTTCTTGGACAAGATCGACGCGGTGATCAGGTCCAGGCTTTC
Source organism: Ruegeria sp. BB5 (assembly GCF_056539405.1). NCBI lineage: Bacteria > Pseudomonadati > Pseudomonadota > Alphaproteobacteria > Rhodobacterales > Roseobacteraceae > Ruegeria > Ruegeria sp. BB5. Next base: position 1,593,950 of record NZ_JBQFUX010000001.1, read on the forward strand.
CACCGTCGCCGTTACGTCGCGGATCGCATAAAGCCGCTTGTCCGCAGGCGCGATCTGCCCGGTCGCCCCGACAATGGCCGCACCGGTATCGCGCAGGATCTGGGTCAGACGATCCTGCCCGATCTGGGTACTGACGCCCGGAATGGCCTCAAGCTTGTCCAGCGTACCGCCGGTATGACCCAACCCACGGCCTGAGATCATCGGGACATAAGCCCCCAATTCGGCCAGCGCTGGGGCCAGCACCAAACTGACGCTGTCGCCGACCCCTCCGGTCGAGTGTTTGTCGATTACCGGGCCATCGAAATCCCAGCTTAGAACGTCTCCGCTGTCCCGCATCGCCACCGTCAGATCGGCGCGGCCCTGCGCGCCCAGCCCACCCATGCAGACGGCCATGGCAAAGGCCCCGGCCTGGGCGTCGCTGACACCACCGTCGGCAAGGCCCTGCGCGAACCAGGTCAGTTCCTCCGCGCTGGGCACTTGTTCGCGGCGCAACTTGGCAATGATCGAACGGGCGTCCATAGCCTCAGACATCCGCCATGTGCGAGGCGTCAAATGCACCCGGCAGAAGGTCACCGATGGTGGTTTCCAGTTCGGCGCCATCGACGCTGGCCAAGGTCACCTTGACGTCACGCTTGCCGAACTCGGCCAGTTTCTGTCGGCACCCCCCACAGGGCGGTACCGGCTGCGGCGAGGAGGCAATCACGTAGACTTCGGTCAATTCCTGTTCGCCTGCCGCGACCATAGCAGCGATGGCACCAGCCTCGGCGCAGGTGCCTTCGGGATAGGCTACGTTTTCGACGTTACAGCCTGCAAATACCTGGCCCGACGCTGCTCGGATCGCTGCCCCAACCTTGAAATTGGAATAGGGCGCATAGGCTTTTTCCCGGACAGACAGTGCTGCATCTTTCAAAGTCATGGCGATTCCCCAATTTTTGATCATCTGGTCAGAAAGTCATACCCTAAATGAAACCGACCGGGGAGTTGAAGCCCCGGACAGCAGATTCCTGGGCCAAAATCCTCTTAGTCCAGCGTTGTGTTGAACGTACCGGGCAAGGTGACCTCGAGCAGTTCAATATCCTCGGACGGGTCGGACAGACGTGTGCGCATGCCGGGTGGGATGACAAAGGCGTCGCCCTGCTCCAGCCGATAGGGATTACGGCCTTCGCCCTCCAACGTGACCTCGCCCCCCATGACAAAGGTAAAATGGATATCGGTGTTGTGTGCAGCCCAAACCGGATCACCCTGCCCCTTGCGCACGACCTGCACCCCGGCGATGCCTTTGGTGTTCTCGGCAATCGTTGTGTCGCGGCAGATATAACCCGGCAGGCGGAACGGGGCCCATTCGGCCCCTTCGGCCTGATTGAAGACAAACCGTTGACCCTGCCATTCCCGGTCAGGGCGGTAATGGGGCGTGGGCAGGTCCATTTCATGATCAATTTCGGTGACGTGTTCTGCGGGGACACCAATTTCGATCACCTGCACATTGTCCGAGGCCTCAAGCACGCGGTGGCGGATTTCAGGCGGCTGGATAAAGCAATCGCCCGCGGTCAGGCGCATCTTGTCGCCTTGATCCTCATAAACCACATCCACCCATCCGTGGATGCAGAAAATCAGCTGAAAACCGACCTTGTGAAAATGCACCATGTCCGGCACCGGCCCGCCGTCAGGAATGCGGATATGGCTGGCGATGATCGATCCGCCCAACCGGTCTGGCACCAAATCACGGTAATGCATTCCGGCCCGCCCGATGATCCACGGGGCCTGATCCTTGAGCCGGCGCACCACGAAAGAATGCACCGTTTCCGGCATGACCATTGGCGGGTTCAACTCATCAATCTCGATCCGTGTGCCGTTGGGGGCCACCAGATTGCGCTGGCCACCTGCAAATTCATCCGGGTTGTCTGTCAGGATGCGCAACGTGCCGGGGGACTCGGGCGCGTCTTTTTCGATCCGCACACGCAGGCCGTGGCCGGAAAACACGGCGGTGCGCGGATCGTCGGCGGGATAGATCATGTCCATCCGCATCCCCAGAACCTTTGTATAAAACGGGATGTCATTGCGCAGTTCCTGCGTGGGCAGGCGGATTTCAGCGCATGTCCGAGTTTGGGATTTGCTCATCTGATGTTCCATCGGGTTTGGATTTTGGCCATCCGATCAGAACGGCGGCCAAAATGCCAATCGAAAAGAACATCTCCAGCGTTTCTTCCAGCACGAATAGGCGAGTTGCCATGATGGTCGTCATCTGGTCACCCAAGGCGCTGCTGACCTCTTCCAGACCCTGCGCCACGACGGCACACATACCCGCCAGAAAGAACACCAGCAGAAATGGCGCCCGTTCTTTTAGTGCCCGCCACCCATTTGGCACTCCATGCCAGACGACCCCGCCCAGCACGATAACCGCCAGAATTACACGCACAATCGTCATATCCAGAAGAACATCCATCCCGTGCAGAATGAAGTACGGAACACTGTCTACGGCATAAATATCAGCCTCAAGCTCTCGTTCCGCCAACAGCAGCAGAACCACGCCGATGTATAACCGGCTGATCCCGCGATACCGTACCAATGCGGCGATACCAGCCACCAGCAATGCCGCGGCCGAGCCCGTTTCGATCAGACCGCCTTCCTGGTTGAATGCCTCGGCCTGCATCGGCCACACTGAAATCGCACACAATACCAACATGGCCAGAACAAGGGCTGTGCGAAACGCAAAATGTTCAGTTCCAAACTTGCCGGTATTCAGCGATAGGGTCTTATCAACCTCGCCGTTTTCTTTAGAGCGCATGCTGTTATTCTCGGTCCAGAAGGGGGTGTGTTCGAAAGTCGCGGGAGTTTAAGTCTTTTGCCACGGAAAGCAACCTCAGCGACAAAACGGCCTTGTTTGCCGAATTAAGTCGCACAACGTAGCCAAGCAGAAAAAAATAGTTTAAGGCTAAATCAAATTTGAAAACGGAGCTGAGACGCCATGTCCGACACACCCAGCCTGCGGCAGGCCGCGCTTGATTACCATGCCTATCCAAAGCCCGGAAAGTTGGAGATCAAGGCGACAAAACCCATGGCAAACGGCCGTGATTTGGCCCGCGCGTATTCCCCTGGCGTGGCCGAGGCCTGCCTTGAGATTAAGGCTGACGCGGCTGAGGCCGAACACTATACGGCACGCGGCAATCTGGTGGCGGTCGTCTCGAACGGGACAGCGGTTCTGGGGTTGGGCAATATCGGCGCGCTGGCATCCAAGCCGGTGATGGAAGGCAAGGCCGTTCTGTTCAAGAAATTTGCCGGGATCGACTGTTTTGATATTGAGGTCGATCAGCCCGACCCTGAAAAGCTGGCCGATATCGTTTGCGCGCTGGAACCGACCTTTGGCGCCATCAATCTGGAAGATATCAAGGCACCCGATTGCTTTACCGTCGAGAAGCTGTGCCGTGAGCGGATGAACATTCCGGTCTTTCACGACGATCAGCACGGCACCGCCATCGTGGTAGGCGCCGCTGCCAGAAACGCACTGCACGTTTCAGGGAAGAAATTCGAGGACATCAAGGTTGTCTCGACCGGCGGTGGAGCGGCAGGGATCGCGTGCCTTAGCATGCTGGTCAAACTGGGCGTAAAGCGCGAGAACATCTGGCTGTGTGACATTCATGGGCTGGTCTATGAGGGCCGCGCCGAAGATATGAATCCGCATAAGGATCAATTCGCCCAGAAATCCGACCTGCGCACTCTGGACGACGTGATCGGTGACGCCGACCTGTTCCTTGGCCTTAGCGGCCCTAACGTCCTTAAGCCTGAAATGGTCGGAAAAATGGCCAAGCGCCCGATCATTTTCGCATTGGCGAACCCGACACCGGAAATCTTGCCACAAGCCGCGCGCGAGGTGGCCCCGGATGCCATCATCGCCACCGGGCGCAGCGACTTTCCCAATCAGGTCAACAATGTTCTGTGTTTCCCATTCATCTTCCGCGGTGCCTTGGATGTAGGCGCGACCGAGATCAATGACGAGATGCAAATTGCCTGCGTAGAGGGTATCGCGGAAATGGCCCGCGCTACCACCAGCGCCGAAGCCGCCGCCGCTTACAAGGGTGAGCAACTGACATTCGGGCCGGATTACCTGATCCCAAAGCCCTTTGACCCCCGCCTTGTTGGTGTGGTCTCTTCGGCCGTTGCCAAAGCTGCGATGGAAAGTGGCGTGGCCAAGCGCCCGATCGCCGATCTCGAGGCGTACAAAGAGCGTCTGAACCAATCCGTGTTCAAATCCGCCTTGCTGATGCGCCCGGTTTTTGAGGCCGCATCGGTCGCCTCGCGCCGGATCGTCTTTGCCGAGGGCGAGGACGAGCGGGTGCTGCGCGCGGCCCAGGCCATTCTTGAGGAAACCACCGAAACCCCGATCCTGATTGGCCGCCCCGAAGTGATCGAGACTCGTTGTGAACGGCTGGGGCTGGCGGTACGTCCGGGTCAAGACTTTCAGATCGTCAACCCACATGACGACCCGCGCTATTACGACTATTGGTCTTCGTACCACCAGATCATGCAACGCCGCGGCGTCACCCCAGACCAGGCCAAGGCGATCATGCGCACCAACAACACGGCCATCGGTGCCATCATGGTGCATCGCGACGAAGCCGACAGCATGATCTGCGGCACGTTCGGCGAATTCCGCTGGCATTTGAACTACGTGGAGCAGGTTCTCAACGATGGCGACTTGCGCCCCCATGGCGCCCTGTCGCTGATGATCCTGGAAGATGGCCCCCTGTTCATCGCCGACACCCATGTGCGGCAACTGCCCACCCCTGAAGAACTGGCCGAGACCACAATAGGCGCGGCCCGCCATGTGCGCCGTTTCGGAATCGAGCCCAAGATCGCCTTCTGCTCACAATCGCAATTCGGCAATCAGGCCGAAGGGTCCGGCAGGCGACTGCGCGATGCCATTGCGATCCTGGACAGCGAACCCCGCGATTTCATCTATGAGGGCGAGATGAACCTGGACACCGCTTTGGATCCGGAACTGCGCGAGCGGATCTTCCCGAACTCCCGTCTGGAAGGTGCCGCAAACGTTTTGATATTTGCTCATGCGGATGCGGCCAGTGGCGTGCGCAATATTCTGAAGATGAAAGCCGACGGGCTTGAGGTCGGGCCGATTCTGATGGGCATGGGGAACAAGGCGCATATCGTGACCCCGTCCATCACCGCGCGTGGATTGCTGAACATGGCCGCGATTGGCGGCACTCCGGTCACGCATTACGGCTAGTTCGCCCCCCGGTCGAACTGTAGAACAGGACTAAAGAGCCCTGTCATTGCTACGCGGTGCACAGGAAACGTTATGGTATTGCGACCAGTGTTGCAGATGCCATCGCGTCGCTTGATGCTGTGTCGCCGTGTCTTTTATACTAGGTACTTGCCAGAGACGGCCCAAGGGGCACGACCCTATGCCCCGTCAAAACGCCAGCCAAGTTGATTCCTGCGTAACGCATGATTTGCATGGTAGAGTTTGCACATTTGCAAAACCGCTGCACGCCTGCCACAAAACCTTTCAAAAGCACGAATTTTGCAAAAATTTGCATAGCAATTTGACCGAAGTTGCAAATATTTTTGCGATAAACTGACGCGCCATCTGCTGCACGGCTTGCCCGGTTTGCTAAGGATGCCTAACACATTCCAAAAGCTGTGTTGGAGGAGGGCGCCATGGCCTATCAGGACGTATATGAAAGCTGGAAGAACGACCCAGAAGGGTTCTGGATGGAGGCCGCCAAAGGGATCGATTGGGTTCAACCTCCGACCAAGGCTCTGTTTGACGAGAACGCGCCGCTTTATGAATGGTTCTGCGATGCCAAGGTCAACACCTGCTGGAATGCAGTAGACCGCCATGTCGAAAGTGGCCGAGGCGAGCAAACGGCCATCATCTATGACAGTCCGATTACCCACACCAAGCGCGAGATTTCATATGTTGAGCTGCGCAACCGCGTGGCCACTTTGGCAGGGGCGCTGCGAGCTAAGGGTATCGAAAAAGGCGACCGGGTCATCATCTACATGCCGATGATCCCCGAAGCGCTTGAGGCGATGCTGGCCTGCGCCCGTTTGGGGGCCGTGCATTCAGTGGTGTTCGGCGGCTTTGCCAGCAACGAGTTGGCGGTGCGGATCGACGATTCCAAGCCCAAAGCAATTATCGCCGCGTCCTGCGGGATGGAGCCGGGCCGCGTGGTTCACTACAAACCGTTGCTGGACGGTGCTATCGACATGGCCAGCCACAAACCCGATTTCTGCGTGATCTTCCAGCGTGAGCAGGAAGTAGCGCAACTGATCGAGGGGCGTGACTTTAACTGGCATGGCTTCCAATACGGGGTCGAACCTGCGGAATGTGTGCCTGTTGATGGCAACGATCCGGCCTATATCCTCTATACCTCGGGCACTACCGGAGCACCAAAAGGCGTCGTGCGCCCCACCGCTGGTCATTTGGTGGCACTGAACTGGACTATGAAAAACATCTATGACGTCGACCCCGGAGACGTCTTTTGGGCGGCGTCGGATGTGGGTTGGGTCGTGGGGCACTCCTATATCTGCTATGCCCCGCTGATCCATGGCAACACCACGATTGTATTCGAAGGCAAACCTGTCGGCACCCCCGATGCGGGCACCTTCTGGCGGGTGATTTCCGAACACAAGGTCAAAAGCTTCTTCACCGCCCCCACCGCCATTCGCGCTGTCAAGCGCGAGGATCCCTCGGGTGAGTTGATCGCAAAATACGACCTGTCCAACCTGCGCGCCTTGTTTCTGGCCGGTGAACGCGCCGACCCCGATACGATCGAGTGGGCACAGGACGCGCTGAAAGTGCCGGTGATCGACCACTGGTGGCAAACCGAAACTGGCTGGACTATTGCCGGAAACCCGCTGGGGATCGAAGAATTGCCGGTCAAGCTAGGGTCCCCCGCCAAGCCGATGCCGGGTTATGACGTGCAGATTCTGGACGAAGGTGGCCATCCGATGAAGCCCGGCGAACTGGGTGCGATTGCTGTGAAGCTGCCGCTACCCCCGGGTACACTACCAACCCTGTGGAATGCGAAAGAGCGGTTCAAAAGCTCGTACCTCAACCAATTCCCCGGCTACTATGAAACCGGCGATGCGGGCATGATTGATGAGGAAGGATACCTCTACATCATGGCGCGCACCGATGACGTGATTAACGTGGCCGGTCACCGCCTGTCTACTGGCGGGATGGAAGAGGTTCTGGCCGCCCACCCTGACGTCGCCGAATGCGCAGTGATCGGTGTTTCAGATCAACTCAAGGGTCAGATGCCAGTAGGCTTCTTGTGTCTCAACGCGGGTTGCGATCGCGACCACGGCGAGGTGGTGCAGGATGTGGTCAAGCTGGTGCGTGAAAAGATCGGCCCGGTGGCTGCATTTAAACAAGCCGTTGTGGTGGATCGCCTGCCCAAGACCCGATCCGGAAAAATTCTGCGCGGGACTATGGTGTCGATTGCCGACAGCAAGGAATTCAAAATGCCCGCAACTATCGATGATCCGGCCATTCTGGACGAAATCACCGTGGCTTTGAAATCCATCGGCTTTGCGCAGTAGCCAAGCCTCGGGCGGCCTTTGGTCGCCCGCTGCACGGCTTTCCCTTGCAACCGGACACAAGGCCCCTACTGTCTGCTCAAGACAGTGAGGCCCCATGACACATACAGACATCTGGCGTCTGACCGCCACCGACTTGACCGCCCTGACCCGCAGTGGGGATCTAAGCGCCGAGGACGCGGTGCAAAGCGCCGTTGACAGAATGCATCAGGCCAACCCCGGCCTGAACGCAGTGGTCGAGGACTTGAGCGCCGAGGCGTTGGAGCGCGCACGCGCCCTTGATCAGAAGCGGACACAGGGCGCACAAACCGGTCCGCTGCACGGGGTGCCAGTCACAATAAAAATCAATGTCGATCAAAAGGGCCATGCCACCTCAAATGGCGTTGTGGCCTTGAAAGACGTGATTGCGCCTGATGATGCGCCGATTGTCCGTAACCTGCAAAACGCCGGGGCGGTGGTGATCGGGCGCACCAACACGCCCGAGTTCTCGTTTCGCGCTGACACAGACAACCCGCTGCATGGGCGCACGCAGAACCCCTGGGGTCGGCACATCTCGCCCGGCGGCTCGTCAGGGGGCGCAGGGGCTGCCGTAATGGCCGGGATCGGGGCGTTGGCGCATGGCAACGACATTGGCGGCAGCTTGCGGTTTCCAGCCGCCGCCAACGGTGCAGTTACCGTAAAGCCCGGCCTGGGCCGCGTGCCTGCCTGGAACCCAAGCCAACAAACCGAGCGCGGATTATTGGCGCAATCCATGTCAGTACAAGGGCTGATCACTCGCTCTGCTGCCGACCTTCACCTGTCGATGCCCAGCCTGATTGCAGCAGACCCGCGTGATCCGTTTCACGTCCCGATGCCTTGGCGCGGTGCGCCGATGGATGGCCCTATCAAGGTAGCCTTCACCAAAGACACCTTTGGCTATGCGCTGCATCCCGAGGTCGACAGGGCCCTGGACACCGCGCGCGATGCGCTGAATGACGCGGGCTATCAGGTGGAAGAGGTCTCGCCGCCGGACGTATTCGACTGTGGCCGAACCGGGTACCGTGCGCTGATGGGCGAAGTTCTGACCCTTTTGAAAAGCGATATCGAGGCCGCCGGATCTGAAACCATACGTAATATCTTTGACGTTTATTTTCAGGAGTTTCCGCCCATTCTCGGCACCGAACTGCTGCAAGTAATGGCAAAACGCAGCCACTATGCGCGGGAATGGTCGTTGTTCATGCAGGATTACCCTTTGGTCCTGTCACCCTTCCTGCCGCAGCCCTTCTTCAAACCTGACCGGGACACCGAAGGGCCCGAAGGCGTGCACGAGGTTCTGGGTTGTGCGGTCTATTCCTACGCGATGAACTTCCTGGGGCTTCCTGCCGCTAGTGTGCCCGCGCGTCTGGCCGAATTGCCGCAAGGGCCGCAACCGATCAATATCCAGATCGCCGCGCGTCAGTGGCGCGAGGACATGGCCGTTGACGCCGCCGCCGCGATCGAAGCCCGCGTGGGTCATATGTGCCTGCCGCTATGGCAAAATATGGAAGAACGCGATTGAATACGCTCAATCACAAAAATAGACCTCGGGTTCTTGTACCCGAGGTCCGCTTGCTTAAATAAGCCCGGAAATCTGACAACGAGCGTAGCACCACCTACCCTCGCCGGCGCGAAAACTGCGCAATCATTCGAAAACGCCGTCTGGTGGCCACTCACTCCCACCTTGGCGTGTTCTCCGGGCAAGTTAAGATTACCAAAGGGTGAGTCAAACGCCTGTGAACTGGATCACACAAGTTCGAAAAAGTTCACTTTTGAGAGATCAGGTGAACTGCTCCGAGATCAAGCGCTCCTCTAATCCGTGCCCGGGATCGAAAAGAATACGGTGTTGGATCGTGGGTTCCGAGCGAATCTCAACCCAGTCTATATCCGGAAAGGAAACAGAATCCGCGTCAGCCATGACTGGACGTTTATCCGCGTCCAGCACGTCGAAACGAACCTTCGCGATCTTGGGCAACAGGGCCCCTCGCCAACGGCGTGGACGGAACGCGGCAATCGCCGTCAAGGCCAGAACATCCGACCCAATAGGCAATATCGGCCCGTGCGCCGAATAGTTGTAAGCCGTTGATCCGGCGGGCGTAGACAGCAAGGCCCCATCGCAGACCAACTCATCCATCCGCACCCGACCATCGACACTGATCTTCAAACGCGCGGCCTGCGGACCGGCCCGCAGCAGCGATACCTCGTTGATCGCAAGCGCCTCGTGCATCTTACCGGATTGATCCATGGCCTGCATCGTCAGCGGGTTGATCACCTCTTCCTCAGCCGCTGCCAAACGATCCAACAGATCGTCCTCGTGGAATTCATTCATCAAGAACCCGATGGTGCCGCGATTCATGCCATAAACGGGCGTGTCCAGATGCTGCATGTTGTGCAGCGTGTGCAACATGAATCCATCGCCCCCCAACGCGACCACTACATCCGCATCTCGGGGCGCTGCATTGCCATACCGTTTCACAAGGCTTTCCCGTGCAGATTGCGCCACTTCGACGTCGCTTGCGAGAAAGGCGATTCTCTTTGTCATCTTTTCCGGTTTCCGGTGTTGTACATTTGGTTCCGAAACAAACATACCTTTCCCCAATAGGCCAGACTTGACGCCGTAGCGGGCCAAATCGTCGCTTTACAGCTTTTGCATATGAATCGTTTCCGATAGGAAATCCGCAAGATTCTTACCCAGCCCTGTGGAGCCCCCATGAACGCTAATCTTCGTGACACCGGTTTTTTCACCCAATCCCTATCCGACCGTGACCCTGAGCTTTTTGGTTCGATCACATCTGAGCTGGGCCGCCAGCGCGATGAGATCGAGTTGATTGCGTCCGAGAACATCGTCTCTGCCGCTGTGATGGAGGCGCAGGGCTCGGTGATGACCAACAAATACGCCGAAGGCTATCCTGGTCGGCGCTATTATGGCGGCTGCCAATTCGTTGATATCGCTGAAAACCTGGCCATCGACCGCGCCAAGCAGCTGTTTGGGTGTGACTTCGCCAACGTGCAGCCGAACTCGGGCAGCC